>NZ_FNJL01000026.1 GCF_900104515.1 Paracidovorax cattleyae | reverse complement strand
AGCCATGGCGCTTTGCCACGGCGACCGGGGCAACTGGCTTGACGGACTCACTTCGGGCCTGCCGCGCTGGCATGGAGCGCACGACGCCTTGCGCACGCAGCGTCCTGCGGATGGTTGCCGTGCAGACATGCACCCCGCCAAGATGACCGAGCTCGGCAGCGAGTTCATCGAGCGTCGCATGCGGCATCCGGGAAACGATCTCGCGTAAAAGCAGGATGTGTTGCGGCGTCAACGCCCCAGGTCTGCCGCCTCGGTTGACTACCTTCTCGCCATCGCCAGACCTGTACTCCGTCATTGCCATCTCCTGCATCTAGGGCAGATCACTCGCAATGTTCAGTCCAGTTGATTTTGTCTACACCCTCTAAACGCCTGCGCTGGTCGTGGCCCAACACCTGTGCACACACGAACCTAATCCACTCGTTGGCGACTATCACCAGTAAAAGTCACATCTCGAAAATCTTCCCCGGATTCAAAATGTTCTTCGGGTCCAGCGCCTGCTTGATCGCCCGCATCATCCCCACGGCTCCCGGCCCGGTCTCGTCCAGCAGGAACCCCATCTTGTGGATGCCCACCCCGTGCTCGCCCGTGCAGGTGCCGCCCATGGCCAGGGCCCGGGCGACGAGCTGGTGGTTGAGCCGTTCGGCCACCATGCGCTCGTCGTCGCTGTTGGGGTCGATCAGGTAGCCGAAGTGGAAGTTGCCGTCGCCCACGTGGCCCACGAGGAAGTAGGGGATGCCGCTGGCGTCGGCCTCGGTGACCGAGTCGAGCAGGCAGTCGGCCAGGCGGCTGATGGGCACGCAGGTGTCGGTGCTGATGGCGCGGCAGCCGGGTCGGCTCTGCACGGCAGCGAAATAGGCGTTGTGCCGCGCGGTCCACAGGCGCGTGCGCTCCTCGGGCGTGGTGGCCCACTCGAAGGCATTACCGTTCCACTCCTGTGCGATGGATTGCACGGTTTCGGCCTGTTCCTGCACGCCGGCGGGCGAGCCGTGGAACTCCATGAGCAGCATGGGCTCCTCGCGCAGGCCGAGCTTGCTGTGGGCGTTCACCATGCGCACGGTGTGCGCGTCGATCAGTTCCACGCGGGCGATGGGCACGCCCAGCTGGATGGTCTGGATGACGGTGCGCACGGCGGCCTCGATGCTCGGGAAGGAGCAGATGGCGGCGCTCACGGCCTCGGGCAAGGGGTAGAGGCGCAGCGTGACTTCGGTGATGACGCCCAGGGTGCCTTCGCTGCCCACCAGCAGGCGCGTCAGGTCGTAGCCGGCGGCGCTCTTCTTGGCGCGGGTGCCGGTGCGAATGGTCTCGCCCGCGGCCGTCACCACTTCGAGCGCGAGCACGTTCTCGCGCATGGTGCCGTAGCGCACGGCGTTGGTGCCGCTGGCACGCGTGGCGGCCATGCCGCCGATGCTCGCATCCGCGCCCGGGTCGATGGGGAAGAACAGGCCCGTGTCCTTGATGGCTTCGTTGAGCTGCTTGCGCGTGATGCCGGGCTGCACGGTCACGGTGAGGTCGTCCGCGTCCACGCTCAGCAGGCGGTTCATGCGCGAGACGTCGATGCTGATGCCGCCCTGGATGGCGAGCAGGTGGCCTTCGAGCGACGAGCCTGCGCCATACGGAATCACGGGCACGTCGTGCTGCGCGGCGAGACGCACGGCATCGGCCACGTCCTGCGTGCTTTCGGCGAAGACCACGGCCGAGGGCGGCGGCGCCTGCATCGAGCCTTCGTCGCGTCCGTGCTGCTCGCGCACCGCCTGGGCCAGCGAGCACTGGGTGCCGAATCGGGCCTGCAGCGCGTCCATGAAGGCCTGCGGCACGGGGCGCAGCCGGATCTCGGGCAACAGGTGGGCGGTGGCGGTGGGGGCGTTCATGGCGGGTGTCTCCTGGGGGAGATCCATTCTAGGCACCCTGCCCGCACCATGGAGATGCCTTCCATGGCCAGCACTTGAATGCGATGGGGCACAGGCGTTTCACCGAGCCACGTCCTGCCGGCCTCCGACCGATCTGCTTCGCAAGCTTTTGGCTTTGTTCGTGCCGCACCGTGTCCCAGCATGGGGTATCGGTAGAGTCGCGTCCCATTTAAGGAGTCCACCATGGGAAACGTCTGCATGCCGATCCGATCAGCCGGAACAAGAGCGAATCGGCCCCCTCCGGCTTCCGAACCGGTCCGGATGCCGTCCGGGAGCAGTCGGCGCAGCAGCAGCCATGCGCTAGCGGCAGAGCTGCCCATCAGTCCGCGGCGCAGTGCCGTTGGAGGGGCTCAGGGATTTGGTGATCTGCCGGATGAAATTCAACAGCAGGTGGCGGATCTGCTGCCCAGGTCCGGCCGGGTTGCGTTGCGCCAGGCCGGACCGGCAATCCACCGGGCCCTTCCACGAAATGAAAGAGACGCCATGCATGCCATGGAAGGTGCCCACGCGTTACTGGACATCGGCCCCGATACCCCTGCGGACGAAGTTGCCATGGCTGTCGAGCTCGGCGTCGCGGCGGCGGGGAAAAAGGATTGGCAGGACCGTGGCACCTTGCTGGCCGCCGCGCGCCATGCCGTCAGCCTGCTGACGGAACACCCTGAGCAGGCGCAACTCCTGGAGCACATCGACGCAGCGATCCAGAGCAGTGGGCTGACACCGGAACAATGGCGGCGCGTGGAGGGTATCCAGACGATGATGCTCGAGGCCCGGCAGTCCCGGTAGCCAGACGCACCGAAACCCGCATGCCTCCTGCCATGCGGGTCGGGTCGGGGAATCACAATCCTGGAGTTCTCGTGGTAGTTGCGCAATCACAGAACGTCAGCAGGACGCTGGAGGCAGGGTGTCAGGATTTGGCGCCTGCCTCGAATTCGGTGCGGGACAGGACTCCGTCATGGTTGGTGTCCAGTTCCTTGAAATGCTGGCTGATGGCGGGCAGGCGGGCGGCCTCCTGGGCGCTCAGCTTTCCGTCCTTGTCGGCGTCCGCACGGTCGAACGAGGCGCTGGCAGCCGTGGTGGGCGGCGTGCCCCCGAAGGTGGCCCGGTTGCTGCCTGCAGCGGAGAGCCCCTGGGCGCCCATCTCGGTAGCGCCGGAATGCGACGGCGTGGAGCGCGTTCCCGCCGAGGGCGTGGCGGAGGAGGTCTGTGCATGCGCCGCGGCGCTTCCCACTGCGATGGCCGCGAAGAGCATCACGCTGCGGGCATCGAAGGAAAGGGTGGGTCGTCGTTGCTGCGTAGCTGGCATGGATGTCAGGCTCCGTAGAAGTTGAACAGGCCTTCATTGCACCGCAGCACGCGGGGCCGCGCCAGCGCTTTTGCCCGCTGTTGCCCGGGTACACATTCGCGCCCGGGATGTAACGGAAAATGGCGCCTCTTCTCCCCAATCCCTCCGGAAGGCTCCCATGGGCAACCGATTGACACAGATTGCCACGCGCACGGGCGACGACGGGCGCACCGGCCTGGGCGACAACTCCCGCGTTTCCAAGCACAGCGCCCGGCCGCACGCCATGGGCGACGTGGACGAACTCAACTCCCACATTGGCCTGCTGCTCTGCGAATCCCTGCCGGAGGACGTGCGCACGCTGCTGGGCGATGTGCAGCACCAGCTCTTCGACCTGGGCGGCGAACTGTCCATCCCGGGCTTCGAACTGCTCAAGGAGGGCGCGCTCGCGCAGCTGGATGCGGCCCTGGCGCGCTACAACGCCACGCTGCCGCGCCTGCAGGAGTTCATCCTGCCGGCCGGCACGCGCGCGGCGTCGCAGGCGCACATCTGCCGCACCGTGGCGCGCCGTGCGGAGCGTGCCGTGGTGGCCCTGGGCGAGGCCGAGGGCCTGAGGCCCGCGCCCCGGCAGTACCTGAACCGGCTGTCCGACCTGTTCTTCGTGCTCGCCCGCGTGCTCAACCGCATGGAAGGGGGCGACGACGTGTACTGGCGCAGTGACCGGATGGCCCGTGCTGCCGCGCAGGACGAGGATCCCGAAGCCGGATAGCAGGCGGCGCTCCGCAGGTGGGCCTGTTCTCCTACGGCTGATGGGAGAACCCGTGCAGTACTTTCCCTTGGCAACAAAAGGAAAGCAGGACATCGATGGAGTGCGTTGAAAAGGCGGGCAGCCGGCAGCCCGGCAGTACGGAAAAAACGGCACCCGGCCTGCACAGCGCGGGGAGACCGCGATGATCGGCATCGTCGTTCCAGCCCACGATGAAGAGAAATGCCTGGACGTGTGCCTTCGTGCCCTGCGCGTGGCCGCGGCCCATCCCCGGCTGCGCGGCGAGGGCGTGGAGATCGTGGTCGCCCTGGATGCCTGTTCCGACCGCTCGGCCGATATCGCGAGGCACCATGGCGTGACGGCGCTGGCGCTGGAGCGCCGCAACGTGGGCGCGGCCCGTGCGGCGGGCGCCCGCGCAGCCCTGGAGGCAGGCGCACGCTGGCTGGGCTTCACCGATGCCGACAGCACCGTGGCCCCCGACTGGATCGCCAGCCAGCTGGCACTGGCGAGCGACGTCGTTTGCGGCACCGTCGAAGTGCGCGACTGGAGCGGATATTCCGGTGATGTGCAGCAGCGTTACCTGGCCGCCTATTCCGACGCGCCGGGACACCGGCACATCCACGGCGCCAACCTCGGCGTGGCGTCCGGCGCCTATGTGCAGGCCGGCGGCTTTCCCGAACTGTGCACGGGCGAGGACGTGGCCCTGGTGCACGCGCTCGAGGCGTCGGGCGCGTCCATCGCGTGGACCGACCTGCCGCGCGTGGTGACCAGCGCGCGCCGCCGCTGGCGCGCGCCGGAGGGCTTCGGCGCCTATCTGGCAGGCCTCGCGGGCCTGGCGGGGCCGGCGGCCATGGCTTCGGCCGCCGCGGGAGGCGTGGCATGAACATGCGCGATCCCGGCCACGGCGCTGCGCTGCTGTCGGCACTGCGGTCCGCGCTGGAAGGACTCGGCGCGGACGCCGGACCGGTGGACGGCCTTCGCGTGCTGGTGGATGCGGGCTGTGCGGACCTTCCTGCGCCTGGTGGCGGCACGACATTGGTTCGCTGGCGTGCGCTGGGCGAGGTGGCCGCGCACGATCTCTCGCTCGTGAAGCTCTATGAGGGCCATACCGACGCGCTCGCCATCCTGCGTGAACTGGGCGCCCCGGCGGGCATCGAGAACAGCACCCCGACATCGACATGGGGCACCTGGGCGGCGGAAGCGCCCGGTGCACGCGCGACCGTGCATCCCGGCCCGGGAGGGGCATTGCTCCTGCGCGGCCGCAAGGCATGGTGCTCGGGCGCGCAGCATGCGAGCCACGGATTGCTGACGGCCTGGCATCCGGACGGCCAGGGACCGCTGCTCATGGCGGTGGACATGCGCCAGCCGGGCGTGTCGTTCTCCGGCGACCACTGGCATGCGGTGGGCATGGCCGCCAGCGCCAGCGTCGATATCCTGTTCGACAACGTTCCCGCCGTGCCTGTCGGGGCAGTGGGCGATTATTTGCGGCGGCCCGGGTTCTGGCAGGGGGGCGCCGGCGTGGCGGCATGCTGGCACGGCGGCGCGGTGGCCCTGGCGGGCGTCCTGCATGCGGCCGTCGCGCAGGCTCCCGAGGCGCAGCGCACGGCCTTCCGGCTCGCGGCCCTGGGGCGGGTGGACCGTGCGATGGCGGGGGCGGCGGCGCTGCTGCGCGAGGCGGCCGGCTGGATCGATGCGCATCCCCGCGACGACGCACGGCTGATTGCCCTGCGGGTGCGCCAGACGGCGGAGGCCTGCGCGCGGTCCGTGCTCGATGAGGTGGGCCGGGCCCTGGGTGCCACGCCCTGGTGCCGCGATGCCGGATTCGCGCGCGGGGCGGCGGACCTTCCGGTCTTCATCCGCCAGAGCCATGCGGAACGTGACGATGCCGCCCTGGGCGAATGCCTGGCGCAATCGCAGGAGGCTCCATGGTCGATCTGACGGCAGACCGTGCGGCCGAGCGGCAGATCGATATCGGCCGCCCGCGCTGCACTTCCCAGGCCTGGCAGGAGCAGCTGTCCCGCCGCAGCGGCGCCTGCATGCCGGTTTCCGCCATGGTCGGCGCCGGCCAGCGCCTCGTGGTGCTGGCACCGCATCCCGACGATGAACTGCTGGCTTGCGGCATGCTCATGCATGCCCATGCCCGCCGGGGTGGCGATGTCCTGATCATCGGAGTGACCGACGGCGAGGCCAGCCACCGGGATGTGCCGGGCTGGTCGGGCCCCGACACCGCGGCCATGCGTCGCCGGGAGCGCGTGGAAGGCCTGGATGTGCTGGGGGCCGGCAAGGCCGACCTGCTGCTGCTCGGCCTGCCGGATGGCGCCCTCCAGGAGCGCGCCGCTGACCTCCAGCAGGCGCTGGGCACGCTGCTGCGCCCGGACGATGCCGTGGTGACCACGTGGCGCCTCGACGGGCACCCGGACCACGAAGCCTGCGGCCTGGCCGCTGCCGGCGCGGCGCGCAGGGCTGGCGCGCTGCTGTGGGAGGCGCCCGTGTGGATGTGGCACTGGGCGGAACCGGAGCATCCGAATGTGCCCTGGCACCGGCTCTGCGCGTTCCAGCCTGCGGCCGGCGCCGCGGCGGCCAAGCAGGCGGCGCTCGCACGCCACCGGTCGCAGCTTTCCGAGCGCGGGCACGGCATGGCGCCCGTGCTGGACGGCGCGATCCTGGAGCGCGCCCGCTGGCCGCTCGAATACTTCTTCCTTCCGGGGGCATGACCATGCCGTCGGATGTGCTTCATTGCGCGGATGGAGGCGCGGTCGCGTTGCGGCATTTCGAGGCGATGTATGCCGGCAGCGACGATCCGTGGCGTTTCGACGGCAGCTGGTATGAGGCCCGCAAGCGCCGCATGCTGCTGGCGGCGCTGCCCCATGAGCGCTATGCCCGCGCCTTCGAACCCGGCTGCGCCAACGGGGGGCTCACGGCCGAGCTGGCCCCGCGCTGCGGCCGGCTGCTCGCCACCGACGGCGCAGCGCGGGCTTTGTCGGTCGCCGGGCAGCGCCTGCGGCCATACCCCCACGTAACGCTGCGGCGCATGTGGGTGCCGGACGAATGGCCCGAAGGCGCGTTCGATCTGATCGTGCTCAGCGAATTCGTGTACTACCTGGCCCCCGCCGGCATCGACCGCCTGGCACAGCGCGTGCGTGCTTCGCTGGCGCCCGAAGGCGTGGTCGCGGCATGCCACTGGCGCCGGCCCATCCCGGGATGCGCCCTCGGCGGCGATGCGGCGCATGCACGGCTGGAGAGCGCGATGGCATTGCACCGCATGGTGGACACGACGGACGCGGATTTCCGCCTGGGGGTGTGGGCGGCCGCGACAGAGTCCGTCGCCTGCCGGGAAGGCCGGGCGGACTGATCAGCGCGGCGCGAGGATCGCCATGGTGAGGCGCGAGACGCAGGTGAGGTTCCCGGCCTCGTTGGCCATGTCGATCTGCCACACGTGCGTGGTGCGGCCGATGTGGATGGGCCGCGCGGTGCCGGTCACCCAGCCTTCGGTCGCGGCGCGCAGGTGGTTGGCGTTGATGTCCAGGCCCACCGCGCGGCAGCCCTCGGGCGAGGCGTACAACGCGCCCACGGAGCCCAGCGTCTCCGCCAGCACCACGCTCACGCCGCCGTGCAGCAGCCCGAAGGGCTGCCTGGTGCGCTCGTCCACCGGCACGCGGGCGCGCAGGAAATCGTCCCCGATCTCGGTGAATTCGATGCCCAGGTGGGTCACCGCGTTCGGCGTGGCCGGGTGGTTCAGGCTGTGCAGGTCGATGGGCTGCTTCCAGATCGGCATGGGCGATGTCTCCTTCAGGTGCGATCCGGTGATTATGGGAGGCTCCGGTTTTTCCTGCAGGCCTGCCCGGGACAGGGGCCGTCAGGCGCGCATCGAGCCGGTGCGCAGGTAGCGCTCGTGCCAGGACAGCGCCTCGCCCAGCAGGTGCGGCGTGTGCAGGCCGCAGCCGCTCGCGCGGGCGCGGGCCACGTAGTCGCGCAGGGCGGGGCGGAAATCGGGATGCGCGCAACGCTCGATCACCACCTCCGAGCGCTGCGAGGGCGAGAGGCCGCGCAGGTCCGCCAGGCCCTGCTCGGTGACGAGGATCTGCACGTCGTGCTCGGTGTGGTCCACGTGCGAGGCCATGGGCACGATGCACGAGATGCTGCCGCCCTTGGCGAGCGAGGGCGTCATGAAGATCGAGAGGTAGGCGTTGCGCGCGTAGTCGCCCGAGCCGCCGATGCCGTTCATGATCGACGAGCCCATCACGTGCGTGGAGTTCACGTTGCCGTAGATGTCGGCCTCGATCATGCCGTTCATCGAGATGAGGCCCAGCCTGCGGATCAGCTCGGGGTGGTTGCTGATCTCCTGCGGGCGCAGCACGATGCGGTCGCGGTAGAAGCCGATGTTGCGGGTGAATTCCTCGGTGGCCGCGGGGCTCAGCGACAGGGCGGTGGCCGAGGCGCTGTCCAGCGTGCCGGAGCGCAGCATGTCCAGCATGCCGTCCTGCAGCACCTCGGTGTAGGCCGTGAGGTGCTGGAAGGGGCCGGCGTCCAGCCCCGCCAGCACGGCGTTGGCGATGTTGCCCACGCCCGACTGCAGCGGCAGCAGCGTGGGCGGCAGCCGGCCGTGCCGCACCTCGTGCTGCAGGAACTCGATGATGTGGCCGGCGATGCGCTGCGAGGTGTCGTCGGGCGGGTTGAAGACGGAGTTGCGGTCGGGCGAATGGGTGGGCACCACGGCCACCACCTTGGCCGGGTCGCAGCGCAGGTAGGGCTCGCCGATGCGGTCGCCGGGCTTGACCAGCGGGATCGGCACGCGGTTGGGGGGCAGGTCGGTGCCGTAGTAGATGTCGTGCATGCCGTTCAGGCCTTCGGGCTGCCAGGCGTTCACCTCCAGGATGATTTTGTCGGCCTGGTCGAGCCAGGTCTTGTTGTTGCCCACGGAAGACGACGGGATGAGCCGCCCGTCCGGCAGCACGCCGGCCACTTCGATCACGGCGACGTCGAGCCGGCCCCAGAAGCCGAACCACACGTAGGGCGCCACGTGGGACAGGTGGGCGTCCACGTACTGCATCTTGCCTGCGTTGATCTGCGCGCGGCAGGTCGGATCGGACTGGTAGGGCATGCGCATGTTCACGCCGCCCACCTTCGCGAGCGCGCCGTCGAGTTCCGGTGCGGTGGAGGCACCCGTCCACAGGCCGATGCTGAAGGGCTCGCCCGCGGCGTGCAGCGTTTCGATGCGGGCAGCGAGCGCCGGGGGAATGGCCTTGGGGTAGCCCGCCCCGGTGAAGCCGCTCATGCCGACGCGTGCACCGTTCGGGATCAGGGCGGCGGCCTGCTCGGCCGTCATGCATTTGTCCCGCAGGATGGGGCACTGGATGCGGGAGGTGTCGGAAGAAGCCATGGAATGAATTGCCCGGCGGGCGGGGCCGGGAGAAGCGGAAGAAAAGGAATCCAAAAATCTTAGCGCCCGCGGATGTCCGCCATGTCCCGCGGCCGTCCCGCGCCGCGGCCGTACCGGCCGCACCGTGACGCCGCCGACACGGCGCGGCATGTCCGCGCGCCGCCGGGGTGCCTTACCATCCGGCCGATGCCCCATCCCTCCCTGTGCCCTTCGTGCCGGCAGCCTGCCGAGAACCACCGCTTCGAGGCCCGGGACGGCGCGGACCTGCACATCGACCTGTGCTTCGCCTGCCAGGGGCTCTGGTTCGACCCGCAGGAGAACACGCGCCTCGCGCCTGCGGCGGTGCTGGCGCTGTTCGAGCTGCTGCACCGCCACCGCGGCGACGCGCACCGGCCGCTCGCGCAGCGGCTGCAGTGCCCGCGCTGCGACAAGGCGCTGGAGCCGGGCTTCGACCTGGGCCAGGGCGGCCGCTACCGCACCTACCGCTGCGCCGCGCGCCACGGACGGTTCAGCACCTTCGGCGCATTCATGGTGGAGAAGGGGTTCGTGCGCCATCTCTCGTCCCTGGAGATCGACGCGCTGGCCACGCGGGTGGGCACCATCGCCTGCACGGCCTGCGGCGGCGCTGTGGACATCCGCAACGACCATGCCTGCCCTTACTGCCGCTCGGCCCTGTCGCTGCTCGACCCGCAGGCGGTGGACAAGGCGCTGGAGCGCCACGCACGCGCCGCGCGGTCCGCGGCCGAGCCCGCACGGCCCGAGGCCCTGGCCGACGCGCTCATCGCCATGGAGCGCGACCGCGAGCGGGAGCGGCGTGAACGCCAGCGGGAGGCGTTCACCTCCACCACCTCCGAGCGGTTCGACCTGCTCGCGGCAGGGGTCGAGCTGGTCTGGTCGCTGTTGAAGCGCTGAGCGGGCCCAGGCCCGGATCAGCGGCCGCGCCGCAGGTTCAGCAGCGCGTAGAGCCCGATGGCTCCGAACGTGGCGGTGCCGATGCCGCCCAGCGCGAAATCGCCGAATTTCAGGGTGAAATCGCCCGTGCCGATGATCAGCGTGATCGCCGCCACGATGAGGTTCTTGTTGTCCGAGAAGTCCACGCGGTTGTCCACCCAGATCTTGGCGCCTGCCACGGCGATGAGGCCGAACACCACGATCGAGACGCCGCCCATCACCGGCAGCGGGATGGCCTGGATCAGCGCGCCGAACTTCGGCGAGAAGCCCAGCAGCAGCGCGATCAGCCCGGCCACGAGGAACACGGCGGTGGAGTAGATCTTGGTGGCGGCCATCACGCCGATGTTCTCGGCATAGGTGGTCACGCCCGTGCCGCCCACGGCGCCGCTCGCCATGGTGGCGATGCCGTCGCCAATGAAGGCACGGCCCATGTAGCGGTCGAGGTTGCGGCCGGTCATGGCCGTGACGGCCTTCACGTGGCCGAGGTTCTCGGCCACCAGGATGACGGCCACCGGGGCGATCAGCAGCATGGCCGGCGCGCTGAACACGGGCGCGGCGAAGCGCGGCAGCCCCAGCCAGGGTGCGGCCAGCACGCCGGAGAGGTCCATCGGCTTGCCCAGGCCCAGGCCGTTGGTGAGCAGCGCGTACAGCACGCTGGCGGCGATCAGGCCCACGAGGATCAGCAGCCGCTGCAGCATGCCGCGCGCGAGCACGGCGACCAGGCCCACGCACACGAAGGTGGCGGCCTGCATCCAGCTCTCGAAATTGCTGGCGGCCATGTTCTTGATGGGCACCTGCGCGAGGTTGAGGCCGATCACCGCCACCACCGCGCCCGTCACCACGGGTGGCATGCAGCGCTCGGTCCAGCCCGTGCCCACGGCCTGCACGACGGCGCCGATCACGGTGTAGAGCAGGCCGCAGGCGATGATGCCGCCCAGCGCCACGGCCATGTTGGCGTTCGGGCCCGGGCCGGCATAGCCGGTGGCGGCGATCACCACGCCGATGAAGGCGAAGCTCGATCCGAGGTAGCTCGGCACGCGTCCGCCCGTCACCAGGAAGAAGATCAGCGTGCCCAGGCCGCTCATCAGGATGGCCACATTGGGGTCGAAGCCCATGAGGATGGGCGCGAGCACCGTGGCGCCGAACATGGCGATCACATGCTGCACCCCCATGGCGGCGGTGTGCGCCCAGGGAAGCCGCTCGTCGGGAGCGACCACTGCGCCTTCCACCGGCGAGGTCACGCGCCAGCGGGGGAAATAGGAGGAGGAACGGGAGGGCACGTCGAGGGACTCCTGGTGCCGCGCTGCGGGCGCCGGGCCGCGCGGTCATGTGGGTTGTGGGGTTGGAAGCGTGGCGAGTGTAGGGGCTGGCGCACCCCGCCCACACCAGAGTAGGAATGGGACGACCCGCGCCGCGGAATGCCTGCGGTAAGGTAGCCGTTGCCCCCATCTTCTTCCCCTGCAGTGTCCACGCCCCATCCACCTTCGTCCGTTCCCGGCACGGTCGTGCCCCCGGGTGCACCGCCGGCCGCGCGGGCGCCCGTGCGGCATGGGCATGCGCTGCGCTGGGTGCTGGGGGGCGCCGCCGTGCTCTGCGCGGCCGGGCTGGCCGCGGCGGGGGCGTTGTGGTGGTGGCTGCCGGACGACGAGGCGCTCGCCCGGCGGTTGGGCGATGGCGCGGGCGACTGGCTCGGCGTGCCGGTCACCGTGGACCGCCTGCAGTGGCAACTGCTGCCCATGCCGCGCGTGGTGCTGCACGGCGTGCATACCGAGCAGGAGGCGCCCATCTCGGCGGACCGCATCGTGGCCGAGGCCCGCTGGTCCGATCTGCTGCACCGGCGCCTGGCCCTGTCGCTGCTGCGGCTCGAGGGCGCCGCCATCCCGCAGCTGTCGCTGTCGCAGTTCAAAGTGCGCAAAGCCGAGGAGGATGGTCCGGCCGGCTTCGGCCCCTTCACGCTGGCGGACGTACCGGTGGCGCATGCCGAGTGGCAGGGTGTGCGCTGGATCGGCCGGCAGGGGCGCGACCTGGCCTATGGCGGGAGCGTGGACTTCGACCCTGGCTGGCGCCCCCGCACCGGCCTGCTGGAGCGCGAGGGCGCCTCGCCGCCCGCGCGCCTGGCCATCGCGCGCGAGGGCGGGCAGGACGCATGGCGCGCCGACGTCACGGCGGGAGGCCGCACCGAGGCGGGCCGGCTGCGCCTGCAGCAGATCGGCAGCCGGTACCGCATCACCGGCGAGGTGGACTTTTCCGGTGTGGACGTGGTGGGGCTGATGGGTGCGTTCGAGCGCCGCTCCATCGTGGCCGGCCGGGCGTCCGGCCATACCGACCTCATCGCAGAGGGGGCGGACCCCGCCGAGGCGGCGCAGGCGCTGCAGACGCGCACGCGCTTCACGGTGGACCGGGCGAAGCTGCTCACCTTCGACCTGGAGGCCGCCGTGCGCAGCGCCGGCCGCGAGCATGGCGGCACGACCCAGCTCGACAGCCTGGCGGGCATCGTGCGCACCGAAGCGGATGCCGGCGGCACCATCGTGCGCTACAGCGACCTGAAAGCCACCTCCGGCGCGCTCACGGCCACGGGCGACGCGGTCGTGCAGAACCGCCGCGTGGGCGGCCACGCGGCGGTGGACCTCGTGGACGGCATCGTGGGCGTGCCGCTCGAATTCGGCGGTACGGTGAGCGATCCCACGCTGTCCCTGCCGCCGGCCGCGCTGGCCGGCGCCGCGGTGGGCACGGCGGTCGCCCCGGGCGTGGGCACGGCCCTGGGCGCGCGCATCGGCGAAACCGTGCGGCGCATCTTCGGCGGCGGAGAAAAGCAGGAGCCGCCCGCGCCGCGCCGCCTGCCCCCGGTGCGGCGGGATTCCGACTGAAAAAAGAACGGGGCGCCCGAAGGAGCCCCGTCATCGCTGGCCGGCTCCCGGAGAGCTCAGAACGCGGTCCAGTCGTCGTCGGCGTTGCTGTGCGCGGCCGGCTTCGCTGCGGGCTTGGGAGCGGCCGCCGGCAGGGCCGGGGCCTTGGACGCGGCGGCGGGGGCCACGGGGGCCTTGGCGGGGCGCGGCGCGGGGGCCGGAGCGGTCGCTCCGCCCAGCCGTGCCGCCGGCGCCTTGCCGGCCGCGAGAGCGGACGCGGGGGACGGACGCGCGGCCGGGCGTGCCGGAATGGCGTGGGACGTGGCGGCTGCCGCATGCGCCGGTGCCGGTGCCGGTGCGGGTGCGGGTGCGGGCGCTGCGCGCTCAGCCATGCCCGAGAGCCGGAACACACCGACCGCTTCCGTGAGGCGCACGGCCTGCTGCTGCAGGCTGCTGGCGGCGGCGGCGGACTCCTCCACCAGCGCGGCGTTCTGCTGCGTGGCCTGGTCGAGCTGCGAAACGGCGGCGTTCACCTGGCCGATGCCCTCGCTCTGCTCGCGCGTGGCGGCGTCGATCTCGGCGATCAGGTCGCTCACGCGCTGCACCTGCTGCACGATGTCGGACATGGTGGCGCCGGCTTCGTCCACCAGCCGCGTTCCCGTGCCGACCTTCTCCACGCTCTGGCCGATGAGGGTCTTGATTTCCTTGGCCGCCTCGGCGCTGCGCCCCGCGAGCGCGCGCACTTCGCCGGCCACGACCGCGAAGCCGCGGCCCTGTTCTCCGGCACGGGCGGCTTCCACGGCCGCGTTCAGCGCCAGGATGTTGGTCTGAAAGGCGATGCCGTCGATCACGCCGATGATGTCGGCGATCTTGTTGGAGCTGCCCGAGATGTCCTGCATGGTCGCGACCACCTGGCCCATGACATCGCCGCCGCGGCTCGCGGCCTGGCTGGCGGTGGAGGCGAGCTGGCTGGCCGTGCGGGCCGTGTCCGCGTTCTGGCGGATGGTCGCGCTCATTTCCTCCATGGAGGCCGCGGTCTGCTGCAGGCTGGAGGCCTGCGACTCCGTGCGCTGGGAGAGGTCGGCGTTGCCGCTGGCGATCTGCGAGGAGCCGGTGGCGATGGAATCGCTCGCCTGGCGGATCTGGTGCACCACGCGCGTGAGGTTGCCGTTCATGGTCTGCAGGGAGTGCAGCAGCAGGGCGGCCTCGTCGCGGCCGGTGTCTTCCATCGTCCGGGTCAGGTCGCCCTCGGCCACGGCCTGGGCCACGCCCACCGCCTGGGACATGGGCCCCGTGATGGAGCGCGTGATCAGGATGGCGCCCGCCACGCCCGCCAGCACCGCGATCAGGGCCACCACGCCGAGGATGGTGGCGGACTGCACGAAGGTGGCATGGGCCTGCGCGCTGGCCTGCTGCATTTCGCCTTCGTACTGTTTCACGAGCTTGGCCAATTGCCCGAGCAGCTCGCCCTGGATCTTGTAGCGCGGGCCGAACAGCAGCTTCTGGCCTTCGAGGTTCTGGTTGGAGAGCCCCAGTTTGGTCACATCGGCCGTGAACGCGAGGTATTCCTTGCTGTTGGCTTCGGTGGCGTCGATCAGGCTGCGGGTCTCGGGCGATGTCTCGAGCTGCCGCAGCCGGGCGATCGTGTCGGCGAACTCGGTGGTGTTCTTGTCGATGACGGCCTTGTTGCTGGCCATCTGCGCCGCATCCTCGAGGATGATGATGTTGCGGGCGGCGCGGGCGATGTCCAGCACCAGGTAGCTCATGCGCTGGCTGGCATTCGCCTTGGCGTAGTACTCGGAGGTGATCTGCTGCGACGTATGGTCGAGCGTGGACATGCGGGCGATGCCCATTCCGGTGATGATGGCCAGCAGCAGCAGCAGCAGGCCGAAACCCAGCGCCAGCCGGGATCCGAGGGTGAGACGGCGGAGGAATTGCATGTGAACTTTCTGAGCGGTGCAGACGACTCGGCCGGTCGGAAACCGGCGCAGACACGCATTTTTGCGCGGAGCCATGACAGTCCCACAGTATGTGACAGAACGCAACAGACTGCTGGTCGCCCGCGCATTGGGCCCGCCGCTTGCGCAGGCAATGGCGCGCATCCGTTGCGCGCGCGCGAATGCAGGCCCCTGGCCAGGGGGATCAGGCGCGGCCTTCCAGCGCCCGCTCGATCCTGCGCCGGTTCACGGTGGTTTTCGGTACATGGAAAGGAAACCAGGCCCGAACGTCCTCTTCCAGGCCGATGCCATGCATGTAGTTGTAGATGGCCTTTTTGAGGCCTGCGCCCAGGACATCGTGGTCCACGCCCGTCGGGTCGATGAACGCCACGTCGTTCTTCGCGAAGCCGCCGGGCGGCAGTGGCGCCAGGGTGACCCCGTATTCCACCGGGTTCTGCCCCACGGGCGAGTGCACGGTGCAGGCGAAACGGTGGAAGAAGCCGCTCTGGATGCAGCCGTTGGCGAACAGCTGGCGCACGTATTCCAGCGCATCCACCGTGTCCTGCACGGTCTGGGTGGGAAAGCCGTACATCAGGTAGGCATGCACCAGGATGCCGGCATCGCTGAAGGCGCGTGTCACGCGGGCCACCTGGTCCACCGAAACACCCTTCTTCATCAGCGCCAGCAGCCGGTCCGAAGCCACTTCCAGCCCGCCGGAGATGGCGATGCAGCCCGAGTCGGCGAGCAGCTCGGCCAGCTCGGGCGTGAAGGTTTTCTCGAAGCGCACGTTGCCCCACCAGCTGATGCCTGCCTTGCGCTCGATCAGTTCCGTGGCCAGCGCCTTGAGGGCTTTGGGCGGGGCGGCTTCATCGACGAAGTGGAAGCCTGTCTGGCCCGTCTCGGCGACGATGGCCTCGATGCGGTCCGCCAGCACCTGGGCGCTCGCGCCCTCGTAGCGGCCGATGTAGTCCAGGCCCACGTCGCAGAAGCTGCACTTCTTCCAGTAGCAGCCGTGCGCCACCGTGAGCTTGTTCCAGCGCCCGTCGCTCCAGAGGCGGTGCATGGGGTTGAGCATGTCCAGCAGCGACAGGTAGCGGTCCAGCGGCAGGCCGTCCCAGGTGGGCGTGCCGACCTCGGCGAAGGCGATGTCGGCTTCCATCATGTTCACGTACTGCACCGCGCCATCCTCCGCGCGCACGAAGGTGCGCACGAGGCGCTGCCTGCCGCGGCGTCCTTCCAGGTGCTCCAGCAGCGCCAGCAGCGGGCGCTCCCCGGCATCGAGCGTGACGTAGTCGAAGAAGTCGAACACGCGCGGGTCGGCCAGTTCGCGCAGCTCGGTGTTCACGAAGCCCCCGCCCAGCACCGTGGCGATGTGCGGATGGCGCGCCTTGATGGCCTGCGCGATGCGGAATGCCGCATAGACGGAGCCGGGAAACGGCACGGACAGCAGCACCACGGTGGGCTGGTGGCGCTTCACCGCCTCGTGCGTGAGCTGCGAGAGCAGGTCGTCCACGAGGGTGGGCGGGGCGGCGAGGGCCTGGGCCAGGGGGTCGAAGGTGGGCTGGCTGCCGGCCAGCGATTCGGCGTAGCGCACGAACTCGAAGCGTTCGTCCACGGCATCCCGCAGCACGTCGGCCAGGTCGTTCAGGTAGAGCGTGGCCAGGTGCTTGGCCTTGTCCTGCAGGCCCAGGGCGCCGAAGGCCCAGCCCAGCGGGTCGCCGCCCTCGTCATCGACATAGACGTCGAGCGAGGCGAAGCGCGGCCCTTCGGGAAGGTAGTGGCGACCGGCGATGCGGTGCGCCAGCGTACTGTCGCGTCCCTGCAGGAAGGCGATGGCCGGGCCGATGGTGGCCAGATACCGGTCCTCCCGGGCCGCGAACGATTGCACGGCGGGGCTGCGCCGCTTCTCGGGTATCGCCCGCACACGCGCGGCCACCGCTTCCAGCCCCTCGGGCGAGAGCAGGCGCAGCACGAGGGCCAGCGCCAGGTCTTCCTGGAAGGCCGCGACGCCGCGCGAACGCAGGAAGCCCGTGAGGTAGGCGGTGGAGGGGTAGGGCGTGTTGAGCTGCGTCATCGGCGGGATGACGGCCAGCACGCGGCAGGCGGAATCGGGCATGGAGGGCGTGGGGCGGGAGGGCCCCGATTATCCCGGCGGGCCGCGCGGCGTGCCGGCCAGGGGGCACTGCGGCCCATCTATCCATATGCCTGGCGGATCTTTGTCTTTGCCTACCATCCGGGCCCCTGTCCTTTTTTTCGAGAGAGTATGTTGTTCAAGAAGATGCAGCGCCGGGCCTGGGCCTGGAGGGCCACCGCCGTGGCGGCCGGCGCATGGATGGGCGCTGCCGGCGCACTCGCCCAGCCCGCGGCCTATCCGTCCAGGCCCGTCACGCTGGTGGTGCCGTTCCCTCCGGGCGGCAGCAGCGACACCATCGGCCGCGCCATCGCGCCCAGGCTGGGCGAGAAGCTCGGCCAGCCCGTGGTGATCGACAACCGCCCTGGCGGCGGCACGGCGGTGGCGGCCGGCTATGTGGCGCGCTCCGCGCCGGACGGCTACACCCTGCTGATCGGTTCGGGCTCCATGCTCACGCTCAACCCGGCGGTGCGCCGCGACCTGCCGTACGACTCCGTGAAAAGCTTCGAGCAGATCGGCCTGGTGAGCCGGGCCGGCATGGTGCTGCTGGCCGGCAAGGACGCGCCGTTCAGCACGGTGGCCCAGGTGCAGGCGGCGGCGAAGAAGGCACCGGGCCAGCTGCCCTATGCCTCCTTCGGGGCGGGCACGGCATCGCAGTTTGCGGCCGAGATGGCCTGGCTCGCCATGGGGGTGCAGCTGTTGCATGTGCCGTGCAAGGGCAGCGCGCCGATGCTCACCGACCTGATCGGCGGCCAGCTGCCCCTGGCCATGGACACGGTGGTCACCGCCGCGCCGCAGATCCGGGCGGGCAAGGTCCGGGCCATTGCCGTGGCCTCTCCCAGGCGCCTGGCCACGCTGCCGCAGGTGCCCACGTTCGCGGAGGCCGGCTTTCCCGACGTGGTGCTGGAATCCTGGGGCTCGCTGATCGCGCCGCGCGGCCTGCCCCCGGCCGTGCATGCGAAGCTGGAAAAGGCACTGGCCGAGACCATGGCCGACCCCGGCGTGCGCAAGGCCCTGGCCGACCAGGGCGTGGAGGCCGTCGTGGGCTCCGCGGCCCAGGCCAACGCGCTGCTGGAGCGTGAACTGCCGCTGATGCGGGCCGTGGCGGCCCGCGCGCGCATCAGCGCGGACTGACGCCGGCAGGGGCGGGTACCCGCCGCGCCTGCTTGATCTCGTACATCCGCCGGTCGGCCAGGCACAGCGCGTCCCCGGCCGCGATCGGCTCCTGCGGCGGCACGGCGACGGCGCCCACGCTGGCGCCAGCGTAGTCGAGCGATGCGCCCGGCAGGTCGAAACGGCCCTGCGTGGCCTGGGCGATGCGCTCGCGGAAGGTGTCACGTGCAGAGCGCGACGCCTCTCCGGCGTGCATCCCGAGGGTCGCCACGACGAACTCGTCCCCGCCGATGCGGGCGATGACGTCCTCCTCGCGCAGCACCGTCCGCAGCCGCTGGGCGATGGCCTGCAGGAACTGGTCGCCTATCTCGTGGCCGTGCCGGTCGTTGACCGTCTTGAATTCGTCCAGGTCGACGAAGGCGATCAGTACCTCTGCCTGCCGCCGCCGCCCCTGCGCAAGCAGGCGCGTGAGCGCCTCCATGAGCGCCCGGCGGTTCGGCAGCCCGGTGAGCTCGTCGGTGGCGGCATGCCGGGTCAGCCGCTCGTTGGCGGCGGTCAGCTCCCGGATCAACTGCTCGCGTTCGATCTGCTGGCCGATCAGGTGGGCGAAGAGCGTGAGGATGTGCCCCGTTTCGGGCGTGCCGGGGCGCTCGCGCTTGCTGGCAGCGCACAGCGTACCGCACAGCCGGCCGTCGGCCCTGCGCACGGGCATGCTGGCATAGGCGCGCAGCCCCAGGTCGCGCACGACCGCCATGTCGCCCCAGCGGTCGGAAATGTCGTCCACGTAGACCCGGCCCTCGTCCATCGCCCGCTTGCACGGCGTCTGGCCCCAGTCGGTGGTGAAGCCTTCCGGAATGCGCAGTTCGCCGGCATTGTGGGCGTACAGGACCTTGAGGGTGCCACCTGCCTCGTCGATGGAGGTCAGGTAGGTGGATTCAATGCCCGTCACCGCCTCCAGCATCTCCAGCAGCGAGCGCGTGAGGTCTTCCACGCCCTTTGCTGCGGCGACCGTCCCGGACAATTGCTCAAGCAGGGGGTTCATTGCAAGGGGCAGGTTAGACGATACGCCATCGGCTGTCGAGGGACTCAGCGCGGCTGTGGGGGCATGGGCGGTTGCGCCGGGGCCAGATAGTTGTTCTTCACCCGGACGTAATGCTCTGCCGAATAGCGCAGGTAGGCGATCTCCTGCGGCGTCAACGCACGCTGGCGCACGGCGGGCCGGCCGATGTAGAGCGAGCCGCGTTCCAGCACCTTGCCCGGCGGCACCAGGCTGCCGGCGCCGAGCATCACCTGGTCGCCGATGACTGCATCGTCCATCACGATGCTGCCCATGCCGATGAGGCATTCGTCGCCGATGCGGCAGCCGTGCAGGATGGCCGAATGTCCGATGGTCACGTGGCTGCCGATGACCAGGGGCGAACCGTCGGGCTTGCCCGGGTGGCGGTGCGAGACGTGGCCCATGCTCAGGTCCTGCACGTTGGAGCCCTCGCCCACGGTGATGCGGTGCACGTCGCCGCGCAGCACGGCGTTGCACCACACGGAGGCGTCCCGCCCCAGGTGCACATCGCCGATCACCTGGGCGGAGGCATGGATGAACACGCTGTCGTCCATCGTGGGCGCAGCGTCGAGGTAGGGGGAAAGAGGCATGGGCTGAAAGCGGCCGGGGCCGGAAAGCGAAAAGGCGTGGCCCCGGAGCGTAAGGCACGCCGGGCCGCACCGCAGCCCGGGGCTCAGGTTTCCGGCAGAAGGGTGTGGCCTGCCGCCATCAGGAGGGCCTGGCCCGCGGCCGTGTCGCGTTCCTGCAGCAGGAGGTGGTCGCCGTCGAAGGTCGAGACCACGAACACGCCGATGCCGGCTTTCGACAGCGGCTGCACCACCGACAGCACGATCCCCGTGGCGCCGAAGGCGAACGGGCCGACGAAGCGGAACGCCTTCCAGTCCCGTTCGGCCTGCACATGGGACGGCACCCGCTCCTGCCGGCAGACCACCGACAGCTCCTCGGAGGTGCGCGTGACCGAGACGAAGCCGTCGCCGTCCGCCCATTCCGGAAATGCCGATGAGGGCGCGAGGCGCGAGACCGCGTAGCGGAAGGGAAGCGGGGCGAGTGTGATGCAGGGAAGGGTCATGGCGCAGTGGGCAGGGGCGTGAAGGCGAGGAAGGCGGCCAGCGACAGCATCACGGCCGCCACGAAGGCGTCGAGCGCGCGCCAGGCCGAGGGCCGGGCGAACCAGGGCGACAGGAGCCGGGCTCCGAAGCCCAGCGAGAGGAACCATGCGGTGGAGGCGGCGATCGTCCCGGCCGCGAACGCCACGCGCTCGGGCGGCGGCCGCTGCCCGCCCAGCGCGCCGAGCAGCACGACCGTATCCAGGACCATGTGGGGATTGAGCAGCGACACCGCCAGCACGGCGGCAAGGGCCTGCCGCGTGCCCGTGCGCCGGGCCCGTGCCGTCCCTGGGCCATCCCCCAGCCGGGCGCCGCGCTGTACCTCACGCCTTCGGCGGTATCGCTCCGGGTGCGCGCGCTGGAAACCCGGCTCGGCCAGCCGCTGCTGGTGCGTGGTCGGCCCTGCCGCGCCACGCGGGCCATGGAGCGCGAGCTGCTGGCCGACCTGGCTGGCGATGGCGGGGGCGCGGCGTTTTCTCCCGTCGTGCTGGCCGTGAATGCGGATTCGCTGGCCACCTGGCTCCTGCCGTCGCTGGCACCCGCCCTGCAGCGCGAGCGCATCGCCCTGGAACTGATGGTGGACGACCAGGAGCACGCGCATGCGCTGCTGGAGGCCGGGCTGGTGCATGCCTGCGTTTCCGTGCATCCGGAGGCCATGCGCGGCTGCGTGGCCGAACCGCTGGGGGCCCTGCGCCGCCGCCTCAGCCGCGGGCGTAGAAGCCCAGGAACATGTCCACGGTGTCGGCCAGCACCCGGGCCTGCTGGGCCTCGTCGAGCGGTGGCTGGCCCAGGAGGAGCTGCGGCCAGAGCGCATGGGCCTTGAGCTGGCCCATGAGCTGGTGCGCCGCGTACAGCGGGTCGGCGTCGGCGCGCAACTGGCCCGCCCGCTGCGCGGCATCGATCCAGACGGGCAGGCCGTCCTCCCGGGACGACAGGCGGGCCGCCATGGCCTTCGCCCGTTCGGGGTTGTGCAGCATCTCGGCAATGACGACGCGCGAGAGATCCATGAAGCTCGGATCATTGAAAAGCTGCATCTTGTGGCCGATCAGTTCCATCAGTTGCGGGCGCAGCGGGCGGCCGGGATCGTGGACCACGTCGGCATGGGCGCGGCTGCGGCTCCAGAGCTGGTCGAGGATGGCGGAGAACAGTTCGTCCTTGCTGGGGAAGTGGTTGTAGACCGTGCGCTTGGACACACCGGCGGCGGCGGCCACGCGGTCCATGCTGGTGCCGGAGAAACCGCTTTCGCGGAACTCCGCGATGGCCGCCTGCACGATGGCTTCGCGCTTGCGGTCGGTCAGTCGGGAAGTCGGTTCGGAGGCCATTCGGCGAATTTTACACCGCATGGTTTACTTTTTAAAAAAGAACACTACACTGTACAGTGCATATGTCGGTGCGCATCCCCGGCGCACTCCCCTCCCCTCCCTTCCCACCCACTGCCATGGCCCGTCCATCCGCCTACAGCCACCCCGCCCCGGCCGAATCCATCGTCCTGCGGCCTCCGGCCTCGGCCGGAGGCCGTTTCCGCAATGCCGTGCCGCCGCGCCGCATGGGCTGGCTGGCAGGGCTGGGCATCATGCTCCGCATGGCGCTCGGCAAGCCCGCCGGCACGGTGCCGGACCGCCCGGTCCCGGTGCAGGCGCTCACGCGGGAGGCGCTGCTGGCCGCCCCGGACATGTCGCTGTGGCGCCTGGGCCATTCCACGGTGCTGCTCAAGCTGCAGGGCGGCTTCTGGCTGACAGACCCGGTGTTTTCCGAGCGTGCCTCCCCCGTGCAGTTCGCCGGGCCCCGGCGCTTCCATGCGCCGCCCCTGCGGATCGAAGACCTACCGCCCATTCGGGGCGTGGTGCTGTCCCACGACCACTATGACCACCTGGACCGTGCAGCCATCCTCGCGCTGGTGCCGAAGGTGGAACAGTTCATGGCCCCGCTGGGCGTGGGCGACCGGCTGACCGGCTGGGGTGTGCCGGCCGACAAGGTGCGGCAGTTCGACTGGTGGCAGGGCACCACCTTCGCGGGCGTGCAGCTGGCCTGCACCCCCGCGCGGCATTTCTCGGGGCGGGGCCTGTCCGACGGCAACCGCACCCTGTGGGCATCCTGGGTGCTGATCGCGGGCGGCACCCGCGTTTTCTTCAGCGGCGATTCCGGTTACTTCGACGGCTTCCGCGCCATCGGGGAACGCTTCGGCCCGTTCGACCTGACGCTGATGGAGACCGGCGCCTACAACACCGACTGGCCCGATGTACACATGCAGCCCGAAGAAAGCCTGCAGGCGCACCTGGATGTGCAGGGGGGCCACTGCCTGCCCATCCACAACGGCACGTTCGACCTGTCCTTCCATGCCTGGACGGAGCCCTTCGAGCGCATCGGCGCGCTGGCCGCCGCGCGCGGCGTGCCGCTGCTGACGCCGGCCATGGGCGAGCGCGTGGACATCCGTTTCCCCGCTGCCACGCAGCCCTGGTGGCGCGATGCCCCCGCACCGGCCGCACATTGACCCACCGGAGCCGACCATGTTGAGCCGCGTCCTTCCCATCCGACGGCTTCTGTACGGCAGCCTCGCGCCGGTCGGCGGCGGGGCTGCGCCCGTGCGCCTTGCCGCTTCAGGCCACCCTGCGCCTTCCTCCGGCGCGATGCCGGATCGATCCGCCCAGGCGAGGGCCGCCCAGCCCAAGCCGCCTGGCGTGGTGGCAGTTCAGGAAATGGCAAGCACTGGCTCTTGAGCGCTACGCTGAAACCGGTGGCGCCTCCCGTCAGAGGGCCGCGGAGCAGGCCATGCCAGCAGACACGCCGGGCCACCAGCGTCGTCCCCCTGGGGGCTGAAGGCCGCGGCTCCGGGCCTGCCTGCGCAGGCCTGGACGTGCCTGAAGGGCCGCCGACTCTGGCGGCTGCACGGAGGCGCCGAAGGCGACTCAGGGGGAGGACTCTTCCCCCGTGGGCAGCCGCATCACCCCGGTGCGGAAGTCGTACTCGAACACCTCTCCATGCCGCGCCCAGGTGATGGCCGTGCGCAGCACGCTCTCGGCCTCCTGGGCATCGAGCTGCTCGCTCAGCAGGCGCAGGAAGGGCACGTCCGGCAGTTCGCCTGCGGGTTCCTGTTCCAGGCTGTGGCGGATGTGCGCCACCAGCGGCACATGGGCCAGCAGCTGCTGGCCGAAGATTTGCTGCCGCAGGCCGTGGGCTCCTTCCACGTAGCGCCGGCCCAGCGGGGTGATCTGCAGGTCGCCGCTCGCCAGCGCCGCCAGGCCCAGCTGGGACACCGCATGGGCCACCGGCAGCAGCTCGGCGTCGGTGAGGCTGGTTTCCTCCGCCAGCCGGGGCAGGTCGGCGCGGCCGTCGAAGGGGGGCTCGGCCAGCAGTTCCAGCAGGCCGTCCATGCGCGCCACGTCGGCGGCGGGCAGGCGGTCGGTGAGCGTCGCGGGCGCCGGCTCCGCCGCCGCGCCTCCGGCCGCGGACGCGTGGCGCGTGGCGCCGGCCGTCATGAGCGCATAGACCTCGTCGATCAGCGCGCGCACGTGGTGGCTGTCCGGATCGCGGGGGCGTGGCAGCTGGATCGACAGCTGGCAGCGGATGCGGCCCGGATCGCTGGCGAAGATCAGCACGCGGTCGGCCATCATCACGGCCTCCTCGATGTTGTGCGAGACCACCAGCATGGCCTTGGTGGGCATGCTGCCGCTGCGCCACAGCTGCAGGATGTCCTCGCGCAGGCGCTCGCCGGTCAGCACGTCCAGCGCGGAAAAGGCCTCGTCCATCAGCAGCACGTCGGGCTGGGTGACCAGGGCGCGGGCGATGCCCACGCGCTGGCGCATGCCGCCCGAGAGCTCGCGCGGCAGCGCCCCTTCGAAGCCTGCCAGTCCGATGAGTTCGATGGCGGCCTCGGCCCGCGCGGCGCGCTCGGCCTGCGGCACGCCGCGCGCTTCCAGCCCCAGCTCCACGTTCTGCTGCACCGTGAGCCAGGGGAAGAGCGCGAACGACTGGAACACCATGCTGATCGCGCGTGCCGGCCCGTGCAGCGGCTGGCCGCGGTAGCGCACGTCGCCCTCGTCGGCCGGCACCAGGCCCGCCATGATGCGCAGCAGGGTGCTCTTGCCCGAGCCGGACTGGCCCAGCAGGGCGACGATCTCGCCTTCGCGCAGCGTGAAATCTACGTTCTGCAGCACGGGGCGCTCGCGGCCGTCGGAAGAGCGGAAGGTCTTGCCCACGCCGTGGAGTTCGATGATGGGTTGCGTCATATTTCAATGATCCATTGCGCTACACGTCGCTCCAACCGCACGAAATTTGCGTGCGCACCAAGGTTCTGCAGGCCGCTGGCGGCGCCCCTAGAGGGGGATGGAATGTCTGCACGCAGTGAGACATTCAAACGGGGTGGGCTCATATGTGCATCCGGTCTTCGGCGAGGCGGTAGAGCCGCCGCCACAGGAAGTGGTTCAGCCCCATCACGAACACCACCATCGCGCCGATGCCCAGCGCGATGCGCGGGAAGTCGCCGGCGGCCGTCATCTGCGCGATGTAGCTGCCCAGGCCCCGGGCCTGCAGCGTGGTGTCGCCCCAGGTCACGTATTCGGCCACGATGCTGGCGTTCCACGAGCCGCCGCTGGCGGTGATGGCGCCGGTCACGAAGCTGGGGAACACGGCGGGCAGCAGGTAGCGCTTCCACTTGAGCCAGCCCGACAGGCCCAGGTTCTGCGCGGCCAGGCGCAGTTCGTTGGGGATGCTGGAGGCGCCCGCGATCACGTTGAAGAGGATGTACCACTGCGTGCCCAGGATCATCAGGGGCGACAGCCACACGTCCGGGTTCAGCTTCCAGTGCACCACCAGCATCACGGCCACGGGGAAGAACAGGTTGGCCGGGAAGGCGGCCAGGAACTGCGCCACCGCCTGCAGCCGCCCTGCCCAGCGCGGGTTCATGCCGATCCACACGCCGATGGGCACCCACACCACGGCCGCCAGTGCGATCAGCACCATCACGCGCACCAGGGTATAGCCGCCCAGGGTGAACACATGCACCACTTCGTGCCAGCCCACCTCGGTGTGGACAAACTGCACCAGCCGCGCGACGGCGAAGAGCACCCCCGCGGCCAGCACCGCGTCCCATACGCGCTCGGCGCGGGCCAAGGGCGCGGGCGGGCGGGCGCGGATCGAGGTGCCGTCATGGCTGCGCTTGAACAGCGTGAGGGTGCGGCCCAGCTGCCGCTGGCACCAGCCGGCCACGGTCTGCGTGGCGCGCGCGCGGCGCAGCCAGTCCAGCAGCCAGGAGCGGGGAGCCGCATCGGCGCTGCCTTCCTCGAAGCGGAACTTGTCGGCCCAGGCCACGAGCGGGCGGAAGAGCAGTTGGTCGTACAGCAGGATGGCCACCAGCATGCAGGCGATGGCCCAGCCGATGGCGGGCAGGTCGCGCGCCTCGATGGCCATGGCGATGTACGAGCCCACGCCGGGCAGCTTGATGTCCTGGTGCGACACGGAAATCGCCTCCGACGCCACCACGAAGAACCAGCCGCCGGACATGGACATCATCATGTTCCACAGCAGGCCGGGCATCGCGAAGGGCAGCTCCAGCCGCCAGAAGCGCTGCCAGCCCGAGAGCTGGAACACGCGCGCGGCCTCCTGCAGCTCCGCCGGCACCGTGCGCAGCGACTGGTAGAGGCTGAAGGCCATGTTCCAGGCCTGCGAGGTGAAGATGGCGAAGATGGCCGCGCATTCCACGCCCAGCAGGCTGCCCGGGAAGAGGGCGATGAAGCCCGTCACGGTGATGGACAGGAACCCCAGGATGGGAATGGACTGCAGGATGTCCAGCAGCGGCACCAGCACCCGCTCGGCCAGCCGGTACTTGGCCGCCAGTACCGCGAACACGCAGGCGAAGACCAGCGAGGCGCCCAGCGCGATGAACATGCGCAGCGTGGTGCGCAGCAGGTAGTAGGGGAGCTGCCAGGGGTCCAGCGAGAGCGGGATCACGTCGCCCATCTCGAAGGGCCGGGCCATCTGCGCCGCCCCATAGGCCAGCAGCACCACGCCCGCCAGCACCAGCGGCAGCAGGGCCCAGTCCCAGCGGTTGGGGCCGGCATCCACGACCTGGCGTGGAAAGAATTCGCGGGACGCTTGGTTTTTCATGGTGTGCGGAACCGGAAAGGGCGCATAGGGTAGCCGGTCCTCGTGACAAAAGGCCGGGCCATGCCGCCCCCGCACACAAAACGCCGCGCGAGGGCGGCATGGCGGAGTCCGCCGCAGGGGGAAAGTTCAGTGCCCCGCGGGGCCGGGCGCACGGGCGCCGGACCTGGGCGCCGTTCCCATCAGCTGTCCCACGATCGCCGCCTGCACGGGGGCGAGCCGGCGGGCGCCCTGCAGCACCACGCGCCGCAGCAGGCGCGGCAGCCGGCGGTCGTCGGTATAGAGCCGCACGATGGCATTCGTGCCCTCGTACAGCGGCCAGGCATGGCGGTGGTGCGGCCGCGCATAGTGCCGCTCCAGCAGATCGGCGTCACCGATGTCGCGGTCCGTATCACGCGCGTGCACCAGCGCGGCGGTCAGCCGCTCCACGCCCGCGAGGCCCAGGTTGTAGCCATGCGCGGTCACCGGATGCATGCCCACGGCCGCATCGCCCAGGAGTGCGCAACGGTGCCCGCTGAAGCGCCGGGCATAGACGGCGACCAGCGGATAGGCATGGCGTTCGCCGATCAGGCGCATCGCGCCGAAGCGGTCGCCGAACTGCGCCTGCACCTGGGCGGCGAAGCCGTCCGGCGGCAGCGCGAGCAGCGCGGTGGCGTCGTCGGTGCGGGTGGTGACCACCACCGAGCACAGGGGCTCGCCCGTGCCGGGGTCGGGGGGCAGCGGCAGGATGGCCAGCGTGCGGGCATAGCCGAAGCACTCGTGCGCGGTGCCGTCTCCCGCCAGTGCGTGGTGCATGCGGCAGACGATGACCGTGCGCCCGAAATCGGTGCTCGCCGCACCGATGCCCAGCTGCCGCCGCGTGGCGGAAAAGCGGCTGTCCGCTGCCACCAGCAGGCGCGCGCGCAGCCGCAGGGGCGCGGCGCCGTCCGGCCCGCCGCTGGCGGGTGCGCATTCGAGTTCCGCCGTGTCCTCCGACACGGCCACATGCGCCACCTGCCGGCCAGCCAGCATTTGCACGCCTGGCGTGGCCAGGGCCGCAGCGTGCGCCGTGCGCCGCAGGGCGTGGTTGGGAACGATCCAGCCCAGGTGGCCCGGGCCGTGCGCTGTCTGCAGGTGCAGCGGCTGCGCGCCGCCCACAGGGCCGTCGTGCACCTGGGCCGCGTGGATGCGCCCGATCTCGTGCGGCAGCAGGTGCTGCCAGGAGCCCAGTCGCCGCAGCGTGTCCGCACCCGGATGCGTGAGCGCGATCTCGCGGCCGTCGGGCGCGGGGGCGGCCAGAGCGGCTTCGGACTGCCGCTCCACCACCGTGGCGGTGAAGCCCGCCTGCGCCAGCGAGACCGCCAGCGACAGGCCTGCGGGGCCGCCGCCCACGATCAGGACATCGCAGTCGTGCACAGCCGCAGTCGCGGCCGGTTGCGGCAAGAGGGCGGAGGCGGAAGCAGGCGCGGGCATCTCGGGCATGGCGGGCGGAACGCGCAGGGCGCGAAAAAGTGGGAGCCTGCCCATTGTGGGCGCGGCGGCGGGGGCCCGCCATTGCCGTGCATCAAGCGCCATGTTCGCTGCGCGCGCCGCCTTCGCGCCGGTCGCCGGCGGCTAGATGCGCTGCGCCTCCTCCAGCCATGCCACGAAGCAGCGGGCTTCTTCGGAGGCGCCCGGTGCAATGCCATAGTAGTAGCGCTCCAGCGGCAGGGCGTACCCGGGAAGCAGCGGCACCAGCCGTTTCTGCTTGAGATCGTTGCCCCACAGCGAGCGCGGTGCCATGGCCACGCCCAGCCCGTCGACGGCGGCCTGGAAGATCAGGTGCAGGTGGTCCAGGTGCAGCCGTCCGGCGGCCTTCAGCCGGCCTGTGCCTGCCCGCCGGCACCAGTCGTCCCAGTCACCCTTCCTGGAACGGGCGCAGAGCAACACGAACGCCGCCAGGTCGCGCGGGGATTCGACAGGGCGGCTGGCGCTCTGCAGCAGGGCCGGCGAGGCCACGGCCAATGCCTCGTCCTCCAGGAACGGTGCCACCCGCAATGACACCGGCCACCCCTGGAGCCCGCGCCGCACGGCCACGTCGAATTCCTCGGAAGCGTGGGAGGGGGCGGCGATGCTGGTGATGACCTCCGGCTCGATGCCGGGGTGCCTGGCCACGAAGTCCGGCAGTCGGGGGATCAGCCAGCGCACGGCGAACGACGGCCTCACATTGATCCGCACGGCACGGCTCGCCACCCCTGTCCTGAGGGCGGTGGCCGCATGGCCGATCAGGGCCAGGCCCGCCTCGGCCTGCGAGTAGAACGCCTGGCCTTCCACCGTGAGCACCACCTGCCGCACCCGGCGTTCGAAGAGGGCGACACCCAGGTCTTCTTCCAGCCCCTTGATCTGCCGGCTCACGGCGCCGTGGGTCACGTGGAGCTCTTGCGCTGCCCGCGAAAAACTCTGGTGCCTGGCTGCGGCCACGAAGGCCCGTACCGCATTGAGGGGGGGAAGCGCCATGGCCATGTGTGAGATTTTTGCACACATGTGCCGTCAACAAACTCGTTTGTCGACGCGTTCCGCAGCGTCCACGATGCGGTCATGCAAACGACCAGTGCCGCAGCAACGGCCTCCCACACGCCCGAAGCCGCTGACCGCGACTCCAGAAACGCCGCGATAGCGCTGGCCACCACGCTGCCCTCGGACGTGGTGCTGTATCTGCTGTTTCCCGTCCACGGCGCTGCATGGGGCATCACCCTGGTGGAGGCGGGGATCCTGCTGGCAGCCAACCGCCTGGTGCGCATTGCCGGGTACGGCTGGGTCGCACGCTTCTATGCCCGATACGGCGACCGCAGGGTCTGCACCCTGGCTGTCGCGGCGGCGGCTGTCTGTGCATTGGGCAATGCCACCCTGGGTGGCTTCTGGCTGCTGTTGCCGCTGCGATTGCTCTGGGGCATGGCGTTCGCTGCGTTAAACCTTTCCACCCAGGTCCTGGCCACATCGTCGGCGGCCGGTGCATCGGCGCGATCCGGAAGATCGCGCGCCTTCATCGCCCTGGGGCCCGTGATCGCCTTGCCGGCGGCCGCCGTGCTGAGCGAGCTGGCAGGACCGCGCTGGGTTCTGGGGGCGCTGACCCTCGTGGCCCTGGGCGGCTTGTGGGCTGCCCGCATGCTGCCTGCACAGCCTCACCCCGGCATGGGCGCGGTGCGCACCCGGCCGTCGCGTCCGAATGCCCTGGACACATGGTCCTTCGTGGAGGGATTCGCGCTGGACGGCCTGTTTCTCATCGGCCTGACCGTGCTGGGCCAGGCGTTGTGGCCTTCCAGTGCGCTGACGGCCGCAGCCGTGCTGCTGGCTGTCCGGTATGGCTCCGAGATCGTTCTCGGTCCGGTCGGTGGCCGCTGGGCCGACCGGTGGGGTGCGGAACGGCTGCTCGTCGTCTTCTCGCTCATGACGGCCGTGGCCCTCGTCGGCTTCGGAACAGGGTGGCTGTGGACCTGTGCCGCGGCCATCGTCTTGCTGCGAGCCCTGCAACTGCCGCTGCTGGCACCCATCGTCGCCATGCACCATCCCGGGGCCGATCGCGTCCGTGCCCTGGCGGCCCGATCCGTCTGGCGAGACATCGGTGCAGGGCTCGGGCCGCTGGCCGCCGGGCTGTTGCTGCCGGTGCTGCCGACGCCCTGGCTCTACGGTATTCCCGCCGTGGTATTGGCGGCTGCGGCCCTGGCTTGTGGACGAAGTGCCGCCATCCGATCCGACGGCGGCCGGTCCTGATCCCGCTACCGCATCCTGGAGCCGCCAGTCGGGGCCGCCCCTCTTTCTCTCAGCAAGGAACGCCGTTGCGCGCGGCCAGCCATCCGGGCGCATCCTGCAGCGCCACGGGGCGCAGGAAGCGGTCCATCGCCGCGTAGCCCACCGACGTGGTGAAGGGCGCAGTGCTGGCGGGGTAGGGGCCGCCATGGTGCTGGGCGGCCGTGACGGCCACGCCGGTGGGCACGCCGGCGAAGAGCACGCGGCCCGCCACCTGGGTGGCGGTGCGCACCAGTGCGCGGTTGTCCTCCGTGTCGTCGCCCGCGCCCCAGAGCGTGACCGTGAGGGATCCGCCGACGGCGCGCAGAACGTCGATCGTTTCCTGGGCCGAGCCCGTGCGCACAACCAGCGCGGCGGATCCGAAGACTTCCTCGTGCAGCGCAGCGTCGGCGATGAAATTCGCCGCCTGCACCTCGGCCAGGAAGGGCCGCGGCGTAGCGCCGGGCGCGGCCGCGCCGTCCACCAGCGGCCTGACCTTGCCGTGGGCCCTCCACGCGCCCACCCCGTGGTCGAAGTGCGCGCGGATGCCGGCCGAGAGCATGGCGTGCGGCGCGAGCGCCTGGAGCTTGTCCGCCAGCGTCTGCACGAACGCATCGCCCGAGGCGTCCCGGCGTACCACGATCACACCGGGGCTGGTGCAGAACTGGCCCGCGCCGAGGCAGATCGAGCCGGCCAGGGTTTCCGCCAGCGCGGCGCCCTGGGCCTGCAGTGCCGCAGGCAGGGCGATGAGCGGATTCACCGAGCCCAGCTCGCCGTAGAAGGGGATGGGCCGGGAGCGCTCCGCCGCCACCCGGGCCAGGGCGGTGCCGCCCTTGAACGAGCCGGTGAAGGCCACGGCGGCGATGGCCGGGGCCTGCACCAGTTGCACGCCGGTCGCCACCGATCCGCCCTCCACGAACTGGAAGACGCCTTCGGGCAGGCCCTGCGCTGCCACGACCTGCTGCGCGAGGCGCGCCGTCTGGCGGGACAGCTCCGGATGGGCCGGGTGCGCCTTCACGACCACGGGGCAGCCGGCCGCCAGCGCCGAAGCGGTGTCCCCGCCCAGCACCGAGAACGCGAACGGGAAATTGCTGGCCGAGAACATGGCGACCGGCCCCACGGGCACGCGCACGCGGGTGAGGTGCGGCCGGCCGGCCGGCGGCGCGCCGGGCGCCGCGGGATCGTCCACCACCGCGTGCGCCGCGCCCCGCTCCAGCTCGGCGGCAAAGCCGCGCAGCTGGAAGGCGGTGCGGTCCAGTTCCCCGTTCAGGCGGACCGGACCCAGGGCGGTTTCGCGGTCGGCGATGGGTACCAGGGTCTCGCGCTGCGATTCCAGCGCGTCGGCCAGGGCGCGAAGCAGGCCCGCGCGGTCTGCGGCGCTACGGGCGGCGAAGGCGTCTGCCGCCTGTGCGGCGGTAGCCACGGCGGCGTCGATGGCCGCTGGGGTGGAGGCGTTCCAGGCCTCGCCCTGGGGCTGGCCGGTGCGCGCGTCGATGGATTGCAGGGTGTCGGACGTGGTCATGAATGTCTCCTGAGAAATGGGGCCGGGCTGTCTCAAGGCGTGGAAAGCCGGATCATCGGTCCGGCCCGCCGGGCCGATGCTTTCCGCCGACGGCCCCCGGCGTCCTGCCTGCCCGATCGTAGCGAGCACCCGCGACACCACCATACCGGGGCGGCCGGTACAGTCGCAGGCATTACCACTATCTGAGACAAACCATGGCCTCGTCTTCCGCCGAAGGCACTGCGGCCCTCGACAAGGCCCTCGATCTCCTGGAGGCGGTCGGCTCCGCATCCGACGGACTGAGCCAGGCCGAACTGGCCCAGCGCTTCGGGCTGCCGCGCACCACCGCTTACCGCCTGCTCGCAACCCTGGTGGCGCGCGGGTTGCTGCGGCGCGATCCGCTGCGCAAGGCCTATTGCCTGGGCATGCGCTGCTTCGAGATGGCGCGGCAGGCCTACGCCATGCCCGATCTCGCCGCGGCCGCGGCGCTGGAACTGCGGGCGCTGCGCGACCTGACGGGCGAAACCTCCTACCTCGCGGCCCTCGACGGCCGTGAGGTCGTGTCGCTCGAGCGCTGCGACGGAGCGCACAGCGAGCGCTCCTCCAGCGCGCTGGGCCAGCGCAAGCCGGTGCATTGCACCAGCCAGGGCAAGGCCATCCTGTCGGTGCTGCCCGAGTCCGGGCGGGACAACCTGTTGAAGGGGCTCTCCCTGAAGGCCGCCACGCCGCGCACCATCACCGACCGGCGCCGGCTGCAGGCGGAACTGCGCGTGACGGCAGCGCGTGGCTACGCCATCGACGATGAAGAGATCGTGCCCGGCGTGCGCTGTGTCGGCGCGCCCATCGTGGACGGCCAGGGCGAGGTGCGGGGAGCGCTCAGCGTGGCCGGCCCTGCCTGGCGCCTCACGCCCGAGCGGCTGGAACTGCTCGGGCCCGAGGTGGCCGAAGCCGCCCGGCGCGTGGGCGCCCAGCTCGGACGCACCCGCGCCCCCGTGTCCGATACCGTGGCGCGCGCCCTGGCCGGGCCCTGGGCGTTCCATGGCGCGCATCCCCATTGGTGCGCGGACGCCGGCCTGCTGTACTGGGCGGACAGCCTCGCCCCGGCGCTGCGCGCCTGGTCGCCGCAGGCGGCCCAGGATGCAGAGCCGCGCGAGGCCGAAGCGGCTGCACTGCCGGTCGGTACCGACCAGGCCCTGGTGGGTTGCGAAGAGCCCATTGCCGGCGTGCTCGTGCACGGCCCCCAGGATGTGTCGCTCGTCAGCTTGCGGGGCGCCGTGCGCTGGCGCCCGGGCGCCGCCGATCCCGAGCCATGGCCCGTCTGGCCGGAGGGCACCGCCGTGCGGACCGTGTGCCTGGGTGCGTCCGCCAGCGGCGACGACGGCGTCTGGATCGCTGTGGAGACCGCCGAGGGTGGCAGCGCGGTGGGGCGCCTGCAGGCCACGGGGCATGTCGAGGTGCTCTGGCGCCTGGCCGAAGCCCTGCAGTGCCTGCGCTGGCGCGCGGGGGACGGCGCCCTGCTGGCCACCGCGCCCGACACCGGTGCCATCCTGCACATGCACCCCGGCAGCCCCGGCGTGGTGCGCAGGCTGGTCACCGTACCCAAGGGTTCGGGGCGCGTGAGCGGGCTCGCCTTCGACGCCGAGGGCGGCGTGTGGACCGCGTTGCGCGACGGCTGGAGCGTGATGCGTTTCCTGCCGGATGGCAGCCTCGACCGCGTGGCCGCTTTGCCCGTGCCCTGCCCTACCGACGTGGCGGTCGGCGGACCGGACGGCCGCACGCTGTTCGTGACCACTGCGCGCCAGCCTGTGGCGCTGGACATGCTGGCGAACGCGCCCCTGTCCGGCCGCCTGTTCGCGCTTCCGCTCTGAACAGGCGGTTTTTTGCAACAAGATGTGGCATCTGGTGGGTAGCTGGTGCGCGGTGAAATAGCAAAAAGTTCCCCGGGATGCCGGGTGTTACTGTCATGAAGCGGTAAATACAAATGGATGCAAGTGCGTGCGGGCCACCGGCGCACGGCGCCCCGTCCCTGGAGAGAATGCGCCCGCCGTCCCGACGTCGCAGCCTTGCGACGGTATCGGGCCGGGTCCCGCCCGGCCTGTTCCGGGCGGCGCATCATTCCAACGAGGGTAAAAAACCATGAATACGTTCCGCCTGGGCGCGCTTGCGCTCTCCCTGATCCTGGCCGGTTGCGCCACCAATGGCTCCACGGGGTCTCCATCGTCGGCCGGTTCAGCGCTCGGTTCCGTGCTGGGAGCCGCGGGCGCCGGCGGCGCCGGCTCCGGCACCGACAGCAAGATCGGCGCGGCCGCGGACGTGTTCAAGGCGGCCACGGTCTCGGACGACGAGCTCAAGTCCGTATCGCAGCAACTGCGTGCCTACGAGGAGCGCACGGAGAAGGTCGCGCCGGCCGGCAACAAGTACGCGCAGCGCCTGGCCCGCCTCACGAAAAAGCACGTCAACGAAGACGGCATGAAGCTCAACTTCAAGGTCTATCTCGCCAACGAGGTCAATGCCGACGCGACGGCCGACGGTTCGATCCGCGTGTACAGCGGCCTGATGGACATGATGAACGACCAGGAACTGCTGGGCGTCATCGGGCACGAGATCGGCCATGTCAAGCTGCAGCATTCGCTGTCCGCCATGCGCACGGCCTATCTCGCCTCCGCCGGCCGCAAGGCCGCCTCCGCTGCGGGCGGCGTCGGCGCCCTGGCCGACAGCGACCTGGGCGCTTTGGGGGAAAAACTGGTCAACAGCCAGTTCTCGCAGAGCCAGGAGACGGCCGCCGACGACTACGGCCTGGCCTTCATGAAGAAGCACAAGTACAAGGTGAGCGCGATGGAGTCGGCCTTCCGCAAGCTGGCGGCCCAGGGCGGCGGCAAGGGCGGCGCGCTCGACGAGATGCTCTCGTCCCATCCGGACCCGGCCGGCCGCGCCGACCGCATGCGCGACATGGCCGCGAAGTAATCGCGCTTCGGAGACCTCCCTCCGTTCCCGCCAGGGGCGGGGGATTTTTCCTACGGGAGTGCTGCGGAGCGTTGGCTAGAGTGGGGACTTCTCTTCCCACAGCAAAGGATCCCTCCCATGCGCGTCGACATCTACCGCCGGCCCGAAGCTGACGGCAAGCATTCCTATCTCGTGGTTCCCGAAGGCCGTCCCATTCCGCAGGAGGCCATCAACACCGACTGGAGCTGCCAGGAGCGGGGCCACGAACTGGACGAGAGCGCCGCGCACTGGAACGACTACGGCATTCCCGAACCGGCCCGGCAGCTGAGCGAGAAGCGCTACGCGATCACCAGCGTGAAGGAACTCAAGGAAGACTGACCGGGCGCCTGCCTGTCAAGCCCGGGACGCCCCGGCGGTGACACGCCGGGGCCCCACGCAGTACGCTGCGTGGCCATGGAGACAACCACCCTTTCGCCGCGCAACGCGGCTGCCGGAGCGCACACCCCCTTCGTTCCGCAGATCCGGCTCTACCAGGACTGGCTGCGCGACACGCGCGGCCTGCATTTCGACGATTACGACGCCCTGTGGCGCTGGTCCGTGACGGAGCTGGACGCCTTCTGGCAGAGCCTCTGGGATTACTTCGGCCTCGAATCGCCCACCCCGCACACGGCCGTGCTGGCACGCAACGCCATGCCGGGCGCCGAATGGTTCCCCGGTGCCCAGGTGAATTACGCGCACCAGGCACTGCGGCACGCCGACGCCGCGCACGCGGCCGGTCAGCCGGCCATCATCAGCCGCAACGAGCGCGGCGAGCACCGTGAATTGTCCTGGCCCGAACTGCGCCGGCAGGTGGCCGCGCTGGCGCTGCACCTGCGCGCGCAGGGCGTGGGGCCGGGCGACCGCGTCGCGGCCTACCTGCCCAACATCCCCGAGGCGATGGTGGCCCTGCTGGCCACGGCCAGCCTGGGTGCCATCTGGAGCGTGTGCGCGCCCGACATGGGCACGGCCGCGGTGCTGGACCGGTTCCGGCAGATCGAACCGAAGGCGCTGATCGCCGTGGACGGCGTGACCTACGGCGGCCGAAACCTCGACCGCCGCGGCGTGCTCGCCGAACTGCGTGCGGCCCTGCCCACGCTGGAGCACGTGGTCGTCGTGGACCAGCTCGGCACGGCCGGCGGCATCGCGGGCTGCGTGGAATACGCCCAGGCCGCTGCGCGCGACGATGCCGGGGTGGCGTCCTTCGAGCCGCTCTGGCTGCCGTTCGACCATCCGCTCTGGATCGTGTATTCCAGCGGCACCACCGGCCTGCCCAAGCCCATCGTGCACGGCCACGGCGGCATGGTGCTGGTGGCACTGCTGCTCAAGGGGCTGCACAACGACATCGGTCCGAGCCACGTGCCCAACTCCTTTGGCGAGCGCTACCACTGGTACAGCTCCACCGGCTGGGTCATGTGGAACGCACAGGCCAGCGGGCTGCTCTCCGGCACGACCTGCGTCATCTACGACGGCAACCCGGGCGGCAGCCGGGAGCGCCCCGACTGGGGCACGCTCTGGCGCTTCGCCGCCGAGACCGGCGTGACCTTCTTCGGTGCCGGCGCCGCGTTCTACGCCAACTGCATGAAGGCGGGGCTCGATCTGGCGGCCTGCGGCGACCTCTCGCGCATCCGCGCCCTGGGCGCCACCGGTTCGCCGCTCTCGCCGGAGGTGCAGGAGTGGGGTACGGCGCAGTTTGCCCGCATCCGTGCGCAGGCCGGTACGGGCCGGGATGCAGGGGGCGGGAACGGGAGCGAGCCGGTCTGGTGGGACAACATCTCCGGCGGCACCGATTTCTGCGGCGCCTTCATCGGCGGCCACCGCGAGCTGCCCCAGGTGCCCGGCGAGATGCAATGCCGCATGCTGGGCGCGGCCGTCGAAGCCTGGGACGAGGAGGGCCGGCCCGTCACCGGCTCGGTGGGCGAGCTGGTCTGCACGCAGCCCATTCCCTCCATGCCGCTCTACTTCTGGGGCGATGCACCGGCAGGGGTGCCGGCACTGCCCGGCGATCCGCAGGGCCCGCGCTACCTCGCGAGCTACTTCGACATGTATCCGCCCGGCCACGGCCGCCGTCCCGGCGGCGGCGACGGCCCGGCCTCCATGGGTGCGGTCTGGCGCCATGGCGACTGGCTGCGTGTCGGCCCGGAAGGCCGATGCGTGATCTATGGCCGCAGCGACGCCACCATCAACCGCCACGGCCTGCGCATGGGCACCAGCGAGCTCTACCGCGCAGTGGAGGCCTTGCCCGAGGTGCTCGACAGCCTGGTGGTGGACCTGGAATACCTGGGCCGGGAAAGCCACATGCCGCTCTTCGTGGCGCTGCGCGAGGGCGCCGTGCTGGACGACGCGCTGCGCGAGCGCATCGCGGGTGCCATCCGCACCGCGCTCTCGCCGCGCTTCGTGCCTGACGAGATCGTGCAGGTGGCCGAGGTGCCGCGGACCCTCACGGGCAAGAAGCAGGAGCTGCCCATCAAGAAGCTGCTGCTCGGCCAGCCGCTGGAGAAGGTGGTGAACCGCGACGCCATGGCCAACCCGGGCTGCCTTCCCTGGTACGAGGATTTCGCGCGGAGGCACTTGGCGCGCACTGCGGCCATCGCCGCCGCCCCGGGGGCGTGAACGGCGGCTAGCGCCGCCCGGCCGGGGCCGGCGTGCGCACCAGCGTGCTCTTGCCGAACAGGCTTTCCACCAGATCCACCACGAGTTCGGCGGTCTGGTTGCGGATGTCGAGCGCGGGGTTGAGTTCCACGATGTCGAGCGAGGCGAGGCGCCCTGTGTCAGCGATCATCTCCATGCACAGCTGCGCCTCGCGGTAGTTCGGCCCGCCGCGCACCGTGGTGCCCGTGCCGGGCGCGATCTCCGGGTCGAGAAAGTCCACGTCGAAGCTCAGGTGCAGGTGCGCGTCGGCGTCGTCCTCCAGCCCGGCGAGCGCACGGTGCATGACTTCTCGCATGCCCAGTTCGTCGATCGCGCGCATGTCATACACCTCCAGCCCGAGCTCATGGATCATGCGCTTCTCGGCCGCATCGACGCTGCGCAGCCCGATCTGGCACATCTGCGCGCCGCGCAGTGCCGGCCCGGGGCCGCCGAGCTCTGCGAGCGCGGGCGGGCCCAGCCCGCAGAGGCTGGCCACCGGCACGCCATGCACATTGCCGCTGGGCGAGATTTCCGGCGTATTGCTGTCGGAGTGCGCGTCCAGCCAGAGCACGCGCAGCCGCTTGCCGGTATCGCGGCAGTGGCGCGCCACGGCGCTGATCGATCCGATGGCGAGGTTGTGGTCGCCGCCCAGCATCACCGGCAGGCGCCCGGTCTGCAGCTGGGCGAACACCGCATCGTGGGTGGACCGGTTCCAGGCCTCGCATTCGGCCAGGTTGCGCAGGCCCTCGGCCGTGCGCTCGCCGCGCGGATTCGGCGGTCCGTGCAGGTTGCCCAGGTCCTCGACCTCCAGGCCCAGCCGCTCGAGCGCCGGGCCGAGCTGGGCGACGCGCAGTGCGTCCGGGCCCATGGCCGCGCCCAGGCGGGCTGCGCCGACATCGGTAGGAACGCCGATCAGCGTGACCGGGCGTGGAAAGGGGGCGTTGTCCATGGTGGGTGGCTCTCTTGGTGCGGGCATTGTGCGGTGCGGGCCGGTGCGCGGGTGCCGGAGATCAGGCCGCCTCGTGCAAGAACGTGGGTGCGTGCGGCGCCGACGCGTCCGCGCCGGGGGTACCTTCCGGCAGCCAGGGGCGCAGTTGCGCGTACAGGTCCTTCGGGTCGGCCAGGTCCGGCACCAGGGCGATGCGGTCCAGCAGGCCCGCCGCCTGGCCCAGGGTCCGCATGGTGCGCAGGGCGGCGTAATCCTCCAGCGCGAAGCCCACCGAATCGAACACCGTCACCTGCCCGGGCGACACGCGCCCCGGCGCCGTGCCTGCCAGCACGCGCCAGAGCTCGGTGACGGGGAAATCCTCCGGCATCTGCTGCAGGTCGCCCTCGACGCGGGTCTGCGGCTCGTATTCCACGAAGACCGCACCGGCCCGCAGCACCTCCGGCGCCAGCTCGGTCTTGCCCGGGCAGTCGCCGCCCACGGCGTTCAGGTGCATGCCCGGCTCCAGCATGTCGGCCTGCACGATGGCGGCGCGGGCCTTGTCGGCCGTCGCCGTGGTCACGATGTCGGCGCCGCGCACCGCTTCGCGCGCGCTCGCGCAGGGCACGCAGCGCAGCCCCTCGCGGGCATAGGGCCCGAGGTTACGCACCAGCTTGCGCGTGGCCGCGGGGTCGGTGTCGTATAGCCGCAGTTCACGCACGCCCAGCAGCCCGAAGAACGCCAGTGCCTGGAACTCGGCCTGCGAGCCGTTGCCGATCAGCGCCATGCGGCGGCTGTCCGGCCGGGCCAGCCGCCGGGCCGCCACGGCAGAGGTGGCGGCCGTGCGCAGCGCGGTCGTCAGGGTGAGTTCCCCCAGGAACACCGGCAGACCCGTGTCCACGTCCGCCAGGGCGCCGAAGGCCATCACCGTGGGCAGCCCGTCCTGCGTGTTGGCCGGGTGGCCGTTGACGTACTTGAAGGCGTAGCCGCCGCCGGGGCGGGTGTCGGCCACGGGCATGAGCTCGATCACGCCGCGCGGCGAATGGGCGGCCGTGCGGGCGGTCTTGTCGAAATCGTTCCACCGCGCGAAGTCGGCCTCGATGGCCTGGGCGATGGCGCGCAGGCAGGCGATGACGCCCGTGCGGCCCACCAGTTCGGCGGCACGCGGCGCGTCCAGGAATTCGGTGGATCCGGCGCGGCGCAGGGTGGATCGGAAGGCGTGGTTGCGGTCCATGGCAGATCTCCTCGGTGCGGATATCCGAGGTTCCCACAGGCGCGCATCAATCCAAATCGCCAGGATTGACCGCAATTGCACAGAAAGCTGCCGTTATGGCAGCATCTGTTGCCACTATGGACAATATCGACCAGCAACTCATCGCTGCCCTGCGCCACAACGCCCGCGCCAGCGTGGCGACGCTGGCAACGCGCCTGGGCGTGTCGCGCGGCACCGTCACCAACCGCATCCGCAAGCTGGAAGACGCGGGAACGATCGTCGGCTACACGGTGCGATTGCGGCCGGAGGGCGAGACCGGCGGGCTGCAGGCCTGGATGAGCATTTCCATCGAGGGCAACGACGCACGCCGCGTCACGGCCTCCCTGCTGGGCGAGCCGAGCGTGCTGTCCCTGCACGCCACCAACGGCCAGTGGGATCTGCTGGCCGAGCTGCAGGTCGCGTCCCTGGCCGAGCTGGCACAGGCGCTGGAGCGCATCCGGCTCATCAAGGGCATCCGCAATACGGAAACGAGCATCCATCTGGAGACCTTGCGCTCGCCGCCCCAGCAGGGTCCGGGTGCACGCCGGTAGGACATACCTGACGAGGCCGGCGCCGGCCCCGTCCCATAATCGGCCGACGGCCCCGCGCCGCAGCATCCGCAGGAACCGCCAGGAAGGAAAGACCGCCCATGACCCCGCAAGCCCCCAAGCGTTTTTCGATGATCCGCGAGTTCCACCTGGCCGACTGGTTCACGCTGGGCAATGCCGTGTGCGGCGTGGGGGCACTGTTCTCCTCCATGACGTTCATGGAGACGGGCGACGTGCGCCACGTGTACTTCGCCGCCGCGCTGGTATTGGCAGCGCTGATCTTCGACGTGCTCGACGGCCGCGTCGCGCGCTGGCGGCAGAAGTCTTCCGCCATGGGCCGCGAGCTGGATTCGCTGGCCGACGTGATCTCCTTCGGCGTGGCGCCGGCCATCATCGCCTACGCCTGCGGCATGCAGGGCCTCTACGACCGCATCGTGCTGGCCTTCTTCGTGGCCTGCGGCGTCTCGCGCCTGGCGCGCTACAACGTCACGGCGGAAACGCTCTCCGAAGGCTCGGGCAAGGTGAAGTACTTCGAGGGCACGCCGATCCCCACGTCCATCGTGCTCGTGGGGCTCATGGCGCTGGCCGCATCGCTCGGCGCCGTGCGCGAGAACCTGTGGTTCGGCAAGCTGCTGGTGGGGGGCTTCACGCTGCACCCCTTCGTGCTGCTGTTCGCGGTGTCCGGCTCGCTCATGATCAGCCGGATCCGCATACCGAAGTTCTGATCCTCCCCTGAGTCGCAGAACATGCTGTCCCCCTGAGTCGCCTTCGGCGCCTCCGTGCAGCCGCCAGAGTCGGCAGCCCTTCAGGCACGTCCAGGCCTGCGCAGGCAGGCCCGGAGCCGCGGCCTTCAGCCCCCAGGGGGACGACGCCGGTGGCCCGGCGGAGCCGGTTCCACGGCGTCTGCTGGCGTGGCCTGCTCCGCGGCCTTTTGATGGGGCGCGCCCTGCACTGGCGTGGAGGGCCGGTACGTTTCCCCTGCGGAATCCCCGCGCGATACATGCGCTGGCCCCGGTAACGGTAAACTCCGCCGCTTTGAGCCGCGTCGTTCGCACTCCTTCCTTCCATGGCCGTTGACACGGTGGGCCAGGCCCGCACCAGCTTTGACCTCAAGAGCGCCCAACTGCCCGTGGTGGCCGTGGCGCTGCGGACCACCGACGCCGACGCGTTCGCCGCCGATCTGGCCGCGCGCCTCGGGGAGGATCCCGGTTTCTTCGATAACGATCCGGTGCTGATCGACCTCGCCGCCGTGCGCGAAGAGGCTGCGCCCATCGATTTCCCCGCCCTCATGGCCCTGCTGCGCCAGCACCGCACCCAGCCCGTGGCCGTGCGCGGCGGCAGCCCCGCGCAGATGGAGGCCGCGCTCGCCGCCGGGCTCGTGGCCGCGCCGGAAGCCCCGCCTGCCCGCGCTGCCCAGCCGCCCGCCGCGGCCGAATCGCCCGCGCAGGAGGTCGTCCGCGAAGTCGTGCGCGAGGTCGAGGTGGTGCGCGAAGTGCCCGCTCCCGCGCCCGGCACCGTCGTGGTGGACAAACCGCTGCGCTCGGGCCAGCAGGTCTATGCGCGCGGCTCCGACCTCGTGGTGATGGCCGTCGTGAGCTTCGGCGCCGAAGTGATCGCCGACGGCAACATCCACGTCTATGCGCCGCTGCGCGGCCGCGCCATCGCCGGTGCGCGGGGCGATACCTCTGCCCGCATCTTCAGTACCTGCCTGGAACCGCAGCTCGTCTCGGTGGCCGGCATCTACCGCACCACCGACACCGAGCTGCCCGACAACGTGCGCGGCAAGCCCGCGCAGGTGCGGCTCGACGGCGAGAAGCTGATCATCGAGCCGCTCGCCTGACCCCAGAACACCAGACCAACGCCCCAAGGAATTTGCAGAAATGGCCAAAATCGTCGTCGTGACCTCCGGCAAGGGAGGCGTGGGAAAGACCACCACCAGCGCCAGCTTCGCATCGGGCCTCGCGCTGCGCGGCCACAAGACCGCCGTGATCGACTTCGACGTCGGCCTGCGCAACCTCGACCTCATCATGGGCTGCGAGCGCCGCGTCGTGTATGACCTCATCAACGTGATCCATGGCGAGGCCAATCTGAACCAGGCCCTCATCAAGGACAAGCAGTGCGAGAACCTGTTCGTGCTGGCCGCCAGCCAGACGCGCGACAAGGATGCGCTTACGCAGGAAGGCGTCGAGAAGGTGCTGAACGACCTCGCTGCGATGGACTTCGAATACATCGTCTGCGACTCGCCCGCCGGCATCGAGAGCGGCGCGCTTATGGCCATGCACTTCGCCGACGAAGCGCTGCTGGTGACCAACCCCGAGGTCTCCTCGGTGCGCGATTCGGACCGCATCCTGGGCATGCTGGGCAGCAAGACCAAGCGTGCGATCGAGGGCAAGGAACCCATCAAGGAACACCTGCTCATCACGCGCTACAACCCCGGCCGCGTGCAGGACGGGCAGATGCTGAGCCTGGAGGACATCCAGGACATCCTGCGCATCGAACTCATCGGCGTGGTGCCGGAGTCCGAGAGTGTGCTGCAGGCGTCCAACCAGGGCACGCCCGCCATCCACCTGCAGGGCACGGACGTGTCCGAGGCCTACAAGGACGTGGTGGCGCGCTTCCTGGGCGAGGACAAGCCCCTGCGTTTCATCGACGCGCAGAAGCCCGGCTTCTTCAAGCGCATCTTCGGCGGGAGGTAACGCATGGCATCCTTTCTCTCATTCCTGCTCGGCGAAAAGAAGAAGACCGCCAGCGTCGCCAAGGAGCGGCTGCAGATCATCCTCGCGCACGAGCGCAACGGCCGCAACGCCTCCGAACCGGACTACCTGCCCGCGCTCCAGCGCGAACTCGTCGCCGTGATCTCCAAGTACGTCAAGATCAGCCCCGAGGACCTGAAGGTGCAGCTGGAACGCCAGGACAACCTCGAGGTGCTCGAGGTCAAGATCGAGTTGCCCGACACGGTGCGCTGACCGGTCCGGCGGCTGCTCAGAGGGGGTGTTCGGTATAGAAGCGCCCGCCGTGGTAGAGCAGCGGCGGGACGCCCGGGCGGTGCGCGCAGCGCTCCACCTCTCCGACGAAGATGACGTGGTCGCCCTCGTCGTAGCGGCTGCGGTTGAAGCATTCGAACGTGGCCACCGCGCCCTCGATCAGCGGCGCGCCCGCCACGCCCGGCGTGTAGGCGACGCCCGCGAAGCGGTCCACGCCACGGCTTGCGAAGCGCTCGGCCAGCGCCTTCTGGTCGGCCGCCAGCACGTTGATCGCATAGTGCGAACCGGCGGCCAGCGCTCCCATCGAGCCGGCCGAGCGCCCCAGGCTCCAGAGCACCAGCGGCGGCGCGAGCGACACTGAATTGAACGAACTGGCCGTGAGGCCCACGAGGCCGCCGGCGGCGTCCTGCGCGGTGACGATGGTCACGCCGGTGGCGAACATGCCGAGCGCGTCGCGGAACTCGCGGGGGGAAAAGCTCGGCGGACTGGCCAGTGCGGGCCGGGGCAGGGGTCGTGTCACGGAAGGCGGAGGCGCGGCGCGCGCCGGGCGGAGGAAGGGGTCGGCTATTATGGTCCGGTACCCGCGCCCCCACTGCCGCCAGGGGCCGAATCCTCACCCGGCGCGTTGTCGTTGCCCCTCCCTTCCATGGTCCTGCTTCCCACTTTCACCACCCTCGGCGCCGGCCCCACCGTGCTCATGCTGCACGATGCGGACGGCGGCCACCTGACTTTCGCTCCCCAGGTCGAGACCCTCGCGGGCGCCGGCTACCGTGCCGTGGCCTGGGACATGCCGGGCTACGGCCGCAGCGCGCCCATCGAGCCCTACAGCTTCAAGGGCCTGGCGCAGAGCTGCATCGCCCTGCTCGATGCCCTGCAGTGCACGCAGGGCACCACCCTCGTCGGCCACGGGCTGGGCGCCATGGTGGCGGTGGAGGTCGCCGTGCGGGCACCCCGCCGCGTGGGCCGGTTGGTGCTCTGCGCGGGCGGCCCCGCCCTGGACGGCGAAGGCCTGGACACCTGGGTGGCGCCCCGCGTCGCCGCACTGGAGGGCGACCAGGCCATGGAGCGCGTGGCCGAACTGCTGGTGCCGCGCCAGACCGGTACCGGTGCGCTGCCCGAAGGCGCGCGCCTGGCGGGCCATGCCATGGGCCAGGTCCACCGTTCCGCCTTTCGCCGCGCGCTGGAGCTGCTGCCCGCGTTCGCGCGCGATGCCGCGGATCTCGCCCACCTGTCGATGCCCACTCTGCTCGTGAGCGGTGCCCAGGACCGCTGCATGCCGCCCGAGGCCCTGCAGGCCCTGGCCCACGTGCTGCCCGATGCGCGGCACCTGAGCCTGCCGAACGTGGGGCACTGGCCGCAGCTGGAAGACCCGGACGGCTTCGATGGCGCGCTGCTGGACTTCCTCGGCTCCTCCGCTCCGCGGACCATCCACTGATGGCGGCGCGCACGAACGGCACTCCCGGGGTGCCCGCCATCCCGCGCCGTCCGGGTTTCCCGTCCCCATGGCTGATGCCTCCGGCGGCCGCGCTGGCGCTGGCGCTGTTCGGTGCTTCCCTGTGGGATCCCCGTGCCTTCCAGGCCGGCGGACAGGCTGGCGCGGGCACGGCCTCCGACGCGGTGGTCGCCGTCGGGCGGGGGCACCTGGGCACGGGGGAAGCCGGTGCAGGCTACCACTCGGTGGTCGTGCTCGGCGCGCCTGCCGAGCGCTCGGGTGACGCCGCAGCCATCCCGGCCCTGCCCCGGGCGTCCGGCACGGCCCTGCTCCGAAGAGGGGCCGCATCCGCACCGGGGCGTGGCGATGGAGGCGCAGCGTCCGCAGCCGGCGCCATGGCTGACCGTGCCGTGGCGCCCGCCCAGGTCCCCATACCCTTGCCGTCGCCCGGCGCGGCGGAATCGGTGGCCGCCTGCAAGCTGTTGCTGCCGCGCCTGCCCACGGTGGACCGGCCGCTCTGCGAATCCACGCGCCTGTCCGAAAGCGGCGCGCATTCCCGCAAGGGGGTGCCGATCTACTGGCGGGACGTGCCTCCTGCACCGGCGGCCGGTGGTGCCGCGGGGCCGGAGCCCCTGCGCGTGCTGGTGCTGGGTGCAATCCATGGCGACGAGCCCACCTCTGCGTCGCTGGCCATGCGCTGGATCGGTTTCGCGGCCCAGCCGCAGCCGGCGCTGCGGCAGCCCGTGCACTGGCGCTTCATTCCGGCGCTCAACCCCGACGGCATGCTGGCCCGTCCGGCGACGCGCGTGAATGCACGGGGCGTGGACCTGAATCGCAACTTCCCCACGCCGAACTGGGAGCGCGATGCCCCGGTGTACTGGGAAAAGCGCACCCACCGCGATCCGCGCCGCTGGCCGGGCCCCACGCCCCTGTCCGAGCCCGAGTCGCGCTTCCTGCACGAGCAGATGGACGGCTTCCGGCCCGACCTGGTGGTGAGCATCCACGCCCCGTACGGGGTGCTCGACTACGATGGCCCGCTGCCGCCGCCCAGCCGGCTGGGCCGCCTGCGGCTCGACCAGCTCGGCATCTTCCCGGGCTCGCTCGGCCACTATGGCAGCGTGCGCCAGGGCATGCCCGTCGTCACCATCGAGCTGCAGCACGAACTGCGCATGCCCGAAGACAGCCAGGTGCGCCAGATGTGGGTGGACCTGCTGCGGTGGATGGACACCCACCTGGCCGCCACCGATACGCCGGCCGCCGGCACTCCCGGGCGGTAGGGCCTCAGGAGAGAGGTGCGGCCAGGAAGCCCGCAGCCTCCCGCAGGGCTGCCGCATCCGCCTGCACCGCGCCCGGTGGCCCGCCCTTGCCCCAGAGCGCGCCCCGGAAGCGCATGCCCAGGAACTGAGCGCACAGCTGCACCGAATCGATCATCGGCTGGGCCTTGGCGCGGTCGCCGCTGGTCGTGACCAGGCTGAGCGCCTTGCCGGCCATGCGCTCCTTGAACCCCAGGCCCGGCACGCGCATCCAGGCGCTCCAGTGGTCCAGGTAGGTCTTGAGCGTCGAGGGAATGCTGAACCAGTACACGGGCGACACGAACACGATTTCGGTGGCCGCGAGCGTGGCGTCCAGCAGCGTGCGCAGATCGTCTTCGGGCGCGGGGTACGTGCCGGTGGTGTGGCGCAGGTCCACGAAGGGCGGCAGATCGAGGCGGGCGAGGTGCAGCCAGCTTCGGGCGGTGTCTGCAGGCAGCGCGGCCGCGGCCTGCTGCGCCAGCCACTCGGTGTTGCCGATGTGGCCCGGCTCGCGGGTGGAGGCGTTCAGGAAGAGAAGATGGGAGGAGGACGGCATGCGCGAGATGGTAGCGCTGCACGCCCGCCAGCCGGGCCTGGGGCCGCCCGTGTCAGGCGGCGACGGGGGTGCCGCTCGCCTGGCGGCCCTGCGCGCCGCAGCCGAGGAAGCCGAAATCCATCGCGGGCCGCTCGCCGCTCAGCAGCTCGGCCATCGCCTTGCCCGAGCCCGCGCCGTGCGTCCAGCCCAGCGTGCCGTGGCCTGCGTTCACCCAGAGCTTGCCCACGCGCGTGCGGCCGATGAACGGGATGTTGGTCGGCGTGGCAGGGCGCAGCCCGGTCCAGTATTGCGGATTGCCGCCTTCCTCGGGCGTGCGCGTGTCGCACACGCCGGGCAGGATCTCGGCGATGCGGCGCGAGAGCATGTGGCAGCGCGCGCGGGCCACGGGGCTGTCCAGGGAGAGGTCATAGCCCCCCAGTTCGATCGTGCCGGCCACGCGCAGGAAATTGCCAAGGCGGCTCATAGCGATCTTCTTGCCGTCGTCGATGGTGGAGACCATGGGCGCGCCCTCGGGCTTGAGCAGCGGGAAGGTGGCGCTGTAGCCCTTGCCGGGGTAGATGGGCAGGTCCACGCCCACCGTGCGCAGCAGCGGCGCCGTGTAGGAGCCGCAGGCCACCACGAACGCGTCGGCACGCAGTTCCTGCGCGGCCGAGCCGGGCTCGCGGGAGCGCACCGTGACGGCGTCGATCGCGTCGCCCGTGCGCTGCAGCCGCAGCACGTCGTGCCCGAAGAGGAACCGGGCGCCCCGCTCTGCGCAGCGGCGTGCCAGCGCCTGGGTGAACACCCGGGCATCGCCGCTCTCGTCGGTGCTGGTGTAGGTGCCGCCGGTGATGCGGTCGCCATAGGCGCGGAACGCCGGCTCGATCTGCAGCAGTTCGTCGCGGCTCACGATGCGGCGCTGCACGCCGTACTGGCGCATCAGGTCCACGGCCTTGCCGGCCGCATCGAAGGATTTCTGGTCGGTGTAGAAGTGGGCGATGCCGCGCTCGAGCCGGTGGTACCCGATGCCGGTGGCGCGCACCATGTCCTTGAGCGCGGCATGGCTGTACGCCCCCAGTGCCACGATCTGCTGCACGTTGCGGGCGAAGGCGGCGTCGTTGCACTGCGCGAGGAACTTCAGGCTCCAGCGCCACTGCTCCCAGTCCAGCTGGGGGCGCAACAGCAGCGGAGCCTCCTTGTCGAACATCCACTTGAGCGCCTTCCAGGGCGCCTCGCGGTTCGCCCAGGGCTCGCAATAGCTCACCGAGATCTGCGCCGCATTGGCGTAGCTGGTCTCCAGCGACGCATCGGGCTGGCGATCGACGACGATGACTTCATGTCCGCGCTCGAGCAGGTGCCACGCGGTGCTGATGCCGATGATGCCGGCTCCGAGGACGATGGTTTTCATGGCTCCGCAGTGTGCTGCGGCGCCTGGTTTTTTTGAAGAGGAATTAAACTTCCTCCAAATTCATCAGTTCGTCTAATGGGCCACCCGCCATGAGCACCTTCGATCCTGCCGCCCTGGAATGCCTGGCCGCCATCGTGGAAGAGGGGGGCTTCGAGCGTGCGGCGCAGCGCCTGAACGTCACCCAGTCGGCCGTCTCGCAGCGCCTGCGGGCGCTGGAGGCGCAGGTGGGCTCCGTGCTGATCGTGCGCAGCCGGCCCCTCAAGCCCACCAGCGCAGGGCAGCTGCTGCTCAAGCACACCAAGCAGCTGCGCCTGCTGCGCGCCGACCTGGAGCGCGACCTGCAGGAGCTCGCCCCCAGCGCGCCCGGCGGCGCCCGCGAGGACGAGCGCATCGCCATCGCCATCAATGCCGACAGCATCGCCACCTGGGCGCTGGACGCGCTGCACGACCTGGCCCGCCAGCGCCTGCCCATCGAAATCATCGTGGACGACCAGGACTTCACCCAGGAGTGGCTGCGCTCGGGCCAGGTGCTGGGCTGCGTGACCACGCTCAAGCAGGCGCTGCGGGGCTGCAAGGTCGTGCCGCTGGGCGCCATGCGCTACGTGGCGGTGGCCTCCCCGGGCCTGGCGGCCCGGCACCTGCCCCAGGGCCTGACGCCGCACAACTTCCGCGACGTGCCGTTCCTGTCGTTCAACCGCAAGGACGACATGCAGTCGGAGTTCATCATGCGGACGTTCGGTCTCAAGCGCGTGGCGCTGCACCACCTCTTCGTGCCCAGTTCCGAAGGCCAGGTGCGCGCGGTCATCGCCGGCTGGGGGGCTGGAGTGGTTCCCGAGCTGCTCGCGCGTCCCGCCCTCGCCAGCGGGGCGCTGGTGGATCTCGCGCCCGGCCACGCCCTGCCGATCCAGCTTTACTGGCATTGCTGGAACCTGGAGTCCGAAGTGCTGGACTCGCTCACCGACGCGCTGATGGCCACCGCCGCGCGCTCGCTCGCCGCCGCGTGACCGGCAACTCGACCGTGGTGATGGAGCCTTGACGCAGGCCCTAAGATGTGTACATGAATACGCCTTCCCCGCCACCCCGCCGCTCCTTCAGGGCACAGATGCACGAGGCCCGCGCCCAGGCCATCGTCGCCGCCGCAGGCCGGCTGCTGGGCGAAAAGGGCTTCGAGGCCATGACGCTCGACGAGGTCGCCGCCGAGGTGGGCGTGGCCAAGGCCAGTCTCTACAAGCATTTCGCCGGCAAGGAAGATCTCTGCGCGACGGCCATGGCGCGCGCGGTCGAGCGCCTGAGCGAGTTCCTCGAAGGGCTGCCTCCGGGCCTTCCGCCGCTCGACTGCCTCCAGCGGCTGCTGCGCTGGCTGCTCTCGCTGCAGCTCACCGACGAGCTGCCGCTGCTGCTCAGCCGCAATTCGGGCCTGCAGCGGCCGCTCAAGGAATGCGCGGCCTACCAGAGCGCCCTGCAATGCGTGAGTGCACGGGTCATGGAATGGATCACCGCCGCGCAGGGCGAAGGCCTGCTGAGCCGGGTGCTGCCGGCCGAGGTGATTCTCTACTCCATCTATGCCCGCAGCGCCGATCCGCTGCTGTCCATGCTGCGGGAGCAGGGCGGCTATACCGATGAACAGATCGTGGACTGGGCGGTGCAGACCTGCTTCGACGGATTGAAAAGCAGGGCATCCCCCTGAGCGCGGCCTGCTCCGCGGCCTTCTGATGGCAAGCCGCTGCTTCAGCGCACCAGCAGCACGGGGACGCGGCTGCTGGCCAGCACCTGGGTGCTGACCGAGCCCATGACGAGCTGGCCCAGGGCGCCGTGGCCGTGGGAGCCCATGACCAGCAGGTCGAACTTGCCCGCATCGGCGGCCTTGGCGATGGTCTCGCCCACGGGGCCGGTCTTCACGAGGCGCTTGGCGGTGATGCCGTGGCGGGAGAGGAACTTGGCGACGGGGCCGATGACCTTCTCGGCCTCGTCGGCGTAGTACTTCTCGACCACGTCCTTGCCCAGCGCCGCGCGGGCCCGGGGCGGCAGCGGCGATTGCACGGTGATGGCGGTCACGTCGTGCGCACCGCCCGCGAGCAGTTCGTCATGCGTGGCGAGGTAGGCCAGCATCTTCTTGGTGTAGGCGCTGCCGTCGACGGCGAGGAGGATTTTCATGCTTGGGATGACTTCACAAAGGGGGTGGAAAGGCTAAAGCGCGCCTGTGCCTGTTGTCTTGACCTGGGTCATCTTTGTGCTGCCGTGCGCGTGCGGGCCGGGGTGGGTGCTCCCCGTGGCGCCATCATACGGTCACGGTGAAATGTGGCCGGAAAGTCTCCTGCTCGCCCTTGCCCGCATAGCCCAGCGGGTTGGCGACCACGCGGCAGGCCCAGGCGCTGCCGTCCGGGCGGGTGCCCTGCGCGGTGTAGTCGCTGGGGGCATGCAGGTGGCCGTGCATCCAGACCTGCGCCAGGGGCAGCAGGTCGTCCAGCGCGTTGCAAAAGCCTGCCGTGCCGGGTACCAGGCCATAGCGGGGGTCGGCGCTGCGCAGGCTGGGGGCGAAGTGGGTGACCACTGCCGTGGGTCCGTCGAAGGGGGCCTGCAGGGCGCTGCGCAGCCAGTCCTGGCAGTGCAGCGCCTCTTCGCGCATCGTCTCGGCCAGGAAGGGCTCGCCGCCGCGCGTGCCTCCGGTCTTGCTCAGGTAGAAGTTGGCGGCGCGGAAGGCCTTGTCCCGGTGGCGCAGCAGCCGCGCCATGTCGGCGCCCCCGTCGCTCTTGTCCAGGGCCAGTGCATCGAAGTCGCTCCAGAGCGTGGTGCCCACGAAGCGCACGCCCTGCAGCACCATCGTCTCGCGGTCGAGCCATTGCAGGCCCAGCCGTTCGCAGGTGGCGCGCAGGCGGTCCCGCGCCGCGTCGAAGTCGTGCAGGTCGTATTCATGGTTGCCCGGCACGAACAGCACCGGCACCGGCCAGCCCGCATGCTGCGGCAGCGGGGAAAAGCGCGCCAGTCCGACGTCGTCGTCCGCGAGGCGGGAGCCGGTCTGGTAGGAGCCGATGTCCCCGGCCAGGACGAGCAGGTCGGCCCCCGGTGCGGGGCTGGGCTGAAATGCGGGATGGGCCTCCAGGTGCAGGTCGGACAGCAATTGGATCTTCATGCCCCCGGATTCTCCGGTGCGGACGCTGCCGCGGCTGCCGGAGGGCGCGCCGCCGTGTGCTGGGCCGACCGCGCCATGGCGCCCCGCAGCCAGAGGTGGGCGGCATCGTGGAGCTTGCGGCGGTGCCAGAGCGCATCCACATGCACGGTGGGCAGCGGCATGGGCAGCGGACGCCAGACGAGTTCCCCGCCCAGGCTCGCCACGCCGACGAAGTGGCGCGGCAGCACGGTAAGCAGGTCGGTGGTCGCCACCACCCGGCCGGCAGTGAAAAACTGGTTCACCGTGAGCACGATGCGCCGTTCGCGGCCGAGCGCGGCCAGGGCCTCGTCGATGAAGCCGTAGGGCTTGCCCGAAAAGCTCACCAGCAGATGGCGCGCCGCGCAGTATTGGTCCAGCGTGAGCGGCTCGCGGGCGAGGGGATGGCCCTGGCGCATCACGCAGACATATTCGCCGTCGTAGAGCCGCAGGCTTTCATAGGCGATGACGCTGTCGGTCTGCGCCCGTGCCGTGAGGTCGGCCATCACGGCGGGGAAGTAGCCCACGGCCATGTCGGTGGATTCATCGTCCAGCAGGCCGCGCGGGTCGCGCGTGGTGAGCGGCACCACCCGCAGCGACACGCCGGGCGCCTCGCGCTCCACGATCTCCACCAGCGGGGGGATCAGCGTGGCGCCCGTGGCGTCGGCCATGGCGAGCACGAAGGTGGAGTTGGCCGACCCCGGATCGAAGGCGCCGGGGGCGAGCGACTGCTGCAGCTGGGCGAGCGCCTGCCGTACCGGGGGCCAGAGGGCCAGAGCGCGGGGCGTGGGCTCCACCCCCTGTCCGCTGCGCACCACGAGGTCGTCGCCCAGCACTTCGCGCAGGCGGCGCAGGGCATTGCTCACCGCGGGCTGGGTCAGGGCGAGCTTGGCGGCGGCGCGGGTGAGGTTGCGCTCGGCCATGATCTCGTCGAATACACGCAGGAGGTTCAGGTCGAGCGAGCGGAAATTGACGGGCTGCATGCCTGAACCATCATCGTTGTGAATGTCTGGGATTCAAAATATAAAGTGGAACAACCCTGGGGTAAACCCTAAGATACCTCCATTCGCCCGGCAACTTCGCCACAAGCGTTTGAGAGGGTCTGCATCATGACGAACTTTGTACACATCGACTACCGTACCGAACATCCCGGCGTGGCACGCGCCGAACAGGCTGCCGCCACCCTGAAGAGCGCCTTCGACGGCGCACGCGGCGCCTCCTCCCTGCTGCTGGCCGCCATCGTGGCTGCCGTGCTGGTGGTGGCCAACCAGGTCATCGACATGTGGGGCGAAGGCCACACGCTCGCCGCCTGGATGGTGCTCTGGCTGATCGCCTTCGCCGCTCTGGCCCTGCTGGCCGGCCCCGTCCGCCGCACCGCGTCCATGCTGCGCGCCGGCTTCCACGCCTGGAAGGAAGCCCGCCGCCGTGAGGCCGAGGACGAAAAGACCTGGAATGCCGCCCTGCACGATGCCCGCATCATGGCCGATCTGAGCCGCGCCATGAACGGTATCGCCGTGGACAACATCCGCCGCTACTACTGATCAGGCTCCGGGCCATCGGCCGGGACCGGCCGGCCGGGGCCGCGACCCGGCACCTTTTTCAGGGCACCGCAAGGTGCCCTTTTTCGTGCGCGCGCGGCACGCGGGTGTGCGCTGCTGCCCCGCCGCGCCGGCGCCTCATTCCAGCAGGCATGCCGCCACGCGGGCCAGCATCTCCGCCACGTCCGCCACGGGCACGGCGCCCGGCAGGGCCACGTCGCCGTGCATCACGAAGACGGGTGTGCCCCATTTCAGGCCCAGCGCCATTTCCGACAGCGTGCCCATGTTGCCGCCGATGGCGACCAGGCAGACGGCGCTGCGGGCGATGAGGGCGTTGCGCATTTCCCCCATGCCGGTGGGCAGCGCCACGCCCAGCCAGTCGTTGGCATTGCGCTCGTCCTCTTCGGGCAGGATGCCGATGGCGAGGCCCCCGGCCTCGGCCGCGCCCTGCGATGCGGCGGCCATCACACCGCCGCGCCCGCCACACACGATGGCGATGCCCGCGCCGGCCAGCGCCCGGGCCACTTGCCGGGCGGCACTGCATTCGCGCTCGCCGCCGTCGCCCGGGCCGATGATGCCCACCGGCCGCCGGTGACGCCGGGGGCCGCGCTGGTGCCCGGCCAGCTGTTGCAGGGCCGTGCGCACTGCGGGCGGCAGGGTGGTGGGGGCCGGGCCGCCGTCTTCGCTGCCTTGCTGGGTGTCAGTGCGTCGTGCTTGCATGTGTCGTATTCCGCTCGCGCCTGCGCGCCAGCGCGTCGCCCGCGCCCATCACGATGACGCACAGCGCCATCAGCAGCAGCGACAGGGCCGCGGCCACGCCGAAGTCCGATCCGCCGTCGCCCACCTGGGCATAGAGCATCAGCGGCAGGATGTTGAGTTGCGTTCCCGCCAGGGCCAGGGCCGTGCCATAGGTGCCCATGGCGATGGCCGCCACCAGGCAGGCGTTGGACAGCACCGAGGGCGCGACCTCGGCCACCACCGTGTCGTTGAAGGCGCGCCAGCGCGTGGCGCCCAGGGTGCGCGCTGCCAGCATGGGGCGCAGGTCGAGGTTGGCGAACACGGGGTAGAGCGACAGCGCCACCCGCGGCACCAGGTAATAGGCATAGGCCAGCCCCAGGCCGCCCGCACCGTAGATCCAGCCGCCCACCTGCGCCGGGTCGGCGCCCAGCCGGGCCAGCAGCTGGGTGACGAAGCCTGCACGGCCGAAGGCCAGGATGAAGCCGTAGGCGATTACCAGGCCCGAGAACGCCAGCGGCAGGCCCAGCAGGGCCATCATCCAGCGCCGGCGCGCGGCCGGCTGGCGCGCCAGCTCGATGGCCACTGCCGTGCCCACCAGGGCCGACACGCTGCCGGCCGTCAGCCCCAGCGCCAGCGTGTTGCGCAGCGCGGCGGGCAGCAGCGGGTTCGCGAAGAGCCGGCCGAAGGCGCTGCCGCGTTCGGCAAACGCCTCGGGCACCAGCGCGGCCAGCGGCAGCGCGAAGAAGAGCGCCATGAAGGCCCAGGCGGGCCAGGCACCGAAGCGGCGGATCATGGATGGACTTACTTGGCGGCCAGCGCCACCTGGGCCCAGAGCTGGTCCACCTCGGCCTTGCGGGCGGCGGCCTTGACCACGTCCAGCGGGCGGATCTGCGGTGCGGCGGGCATCCTGGCGGCGATGTCGGCGGGCAGCGGCGTGCCGGGCACGGCCGGGCGCACGAAGCCCTGGGCGAAGAGTTGCTGGCCGGCAGTGCTCATGATGAAGTTGAGCCACAGCTTGCCGGCGTTGGGGTTGGGGCCGTTTTTGACCAGGCTGATGGCGTAGGGCGCGGCCACGCTGGCCTCCCGGGGGATGACCACGGCGCAGTCGTCGCCCATGCCGTCGCTGAACTTGGCCTTGAGGCCGTCGTTCTCGTAGCCGATCCAGACGGGGATCTCGCCCTTGAGGAACTTGGCGTAAGGCGTGGTGCCTTCCACGCGCTGCACGTTGCCGGCCGCATGCAGGCGGCCCAGGTAGTCGATGCCGGGCTTGATGTCGTCCACGCTGCCGCCGTTGGCATAGGCGGCGGCGAAGGCCATCACCTGGCCCACGCCGGTGCTGCGCGGGTCGAGGTACGTGACGGCGCCCTTGTATTCGGGCTTGAGCAGGTCGGCCCAGCCGGCGGGCACGTTCCTGACCAGCTTCCTGTTGACCAGGAAGGCGATGTTCAGGGTGTGGATGGTGAACCAGCGGCCTTCGGCGTCGCGGAAGACGTCGGGGAGCTTGTCGAAGTGCAGCGGCTTGAAGGGGGCGACCACGTCCTTCTTCACCGCATCGACGGCCGAGGCGGCGAAGTAATAGGCGGTGTCGGCCTGCGGGCGGCGGCGCATCTTCTCCAGCGCGACCACGGTGGCGGCCGAGCCCAGGTCGTTGTAGGTCAGCTCGATCTCGGGGTAGCGCTTCTTGAAGTCGCGGAACAGCGATTTCCAGTTCGCCCATTCGGGGCCGGTGTCGAAGGAGACGCACAGGCCCTCCTTTTTCGCCTCGTCGTAGAGGGCGCGCTCGCCGGCGTAGAGCTCGGCACCTTCGAAGGCGAAGGCGGCGCGGGTCGTGAGCAGGGAGGTCAGGGGCAGGGTGCCGGCGGCCTGGAGGAGATGTCTGCGGTGCATGGAAAGGCTCCTGGAGGAAGGGAGAAGGCGGATGAATGAAAGCAAGGCAGCGGAAGGCGGGAGCCGGTCACTCGTCCAGCAGCTGCAGGTGCTCGGGCGCGATGGCGACGGCCTCGCGGGCTGGCCTTGCGCCTTCGCACAGCAGGGGGCAGGGTGCGCCGGCCACGGCGAAGTCGTAGCGGGTGACCGCACCCAGGTAGCGCTGCGCGCCGGCCTGGCCGGCCAGGCGGTTGGGGGCGCCGGCAGGCGGATCGGCCTGCACGTGTTCGGGGCGCACCAGCACATGCACGGCCTGGCCGACGGTGCGGCCGGCGGTGGACACGGCCAGTTCGGCAAAGCCCGTGTCCACGCGGCCTTCGGCGTTCACGCGGGCGGGAAGCAGGGTGGAAAGGCCCACGAATTCGGCCACCGCGCGGCAGGCCGGCCGTTCGTACAGCGCGCGGGGTGCGGCCATCTGCAGCAGGCGGCCGTCCTTGAGCACCGCCACGCGGTCGGCCATGGCCAGGGCCTCTTCCTGGTCGTGCGTGACCAGCAGCGTGGTGGCGCCGAAGCGCTGCTGCAGGCTGCGGATCTGGTCGCGCAGGTGGCCGCGCACGCTGGCGTCCAGGGCGGAGAGGGGTTCATCGAGCAGCAGCGCGCGCGGGTCGATGGCCAGGGCCCGCGCCAGCGCCACGCGCTGCTGCTGTCCGCCCGACAGCTGCGTGACGGCGCGCTGGGCGTGCCCGGCCAGGCCCACCACCTCCAGCAATTCCAGCGCGCGGCGGCGCCGTTCGGCCGCGGGCACCTTGCGCAGCGTGAGGCCGTAGGCCACGTTGTCCTGCACGCTCAGGTGCGGAAAGAGGGCATAGCTCTGGAACACCATGCCGATGCCGCGCTGGTGGACGGACGTGCCCGCCATGTCCTGCCCGCCCAGCACGATGCGGCCGGCATGTCCCGTCTCCAGCCCCGCCACCAGTTTGAGCAGGGTGGACTTGCCCGAGCCGCTGGGCCCGATGACGGCCACCAGCTCGCCGGCGGCGACATCGAACGACACCGCGTGCAGCCCCTGCGTGGTGCCGGGATAGCGGTAGCTGACCTGATCGAAAACGAGGCTCATGGGGACGGCTTGCGGAAAACGGTGGAGGACAGCAGCGCAGCGATGCCCGCGAGCAGCAGCAGCACCACGGTGGCGGCGCAGGCGAAGCCCGTGGCGCCGTAGAAGGCCTGCAGCAGCACCACCGGATAGGTGCGGTTCTGGAAGCCCGCCAGCAGGTTGGAGAGGTTGAATTCGCCGATCGAGAGCGCCGCGACCATTACCAGGCCCGACAGCAGGCTCTGCCGCAGGCTGGGCAGCACGATGCCCGTGAAGCGCTGCCATTCGCTGGCGCCCAGGGTGGCGGCGGCCTGTTCCAGCCGTTCCAGGCTCAGGTGGCGCAGGTCGGTCAGCAGGGTGTTGGTGAGGTAGGGCAGGGTGGCGATGGCGTGGGCGGCCACCAGCAGCGGCGTGCTGCCCAGCCAGGGCAGGGTGTCGGTGTTGAAGACCAGCAGGTAGCCGAAGCCCAGCGTGATGGCCGGCACCGCCACCGGCATGGCCGACACCAGCCGCGCTGCCATGCCGCCCCCGCGACGCGCGCCGTGGTAGAGCGCACAGGCCAGCGGCAGCGCCAGCAGCGCGTCGATGGCGCAGGCCGAGAGTGCCACCACCAGGCTGCTGCCGAAGGCCTTGCGGAAGGACGGGTCCTGCCACAGCTCGGCATACCACCGGCCGGTGGTGCCGGTGGGCAGCAGGGTGTTGGTCCAGCCCTGGCCGAAGCTGCCGAGCACCAGCAGGCCCATGGGCAGCAGCAGGTAGAGACCGTAGAAGAGGGTGATGCCGCGAACCAAGGGCGCCGCTTTCGTGCAGGAAGGAGGACCGCACGGATGGCCCGGATGTTTTCCGGATACGACTGGGCGGCGGGGAATATGCCGGAATTCTAGAAATCGTGGCGCGGGCTTGCGTGAAGCTTCCGTGACAAAGTTTGAGCTTTTGGAAAGTATCATTCGCCCCATGAAGCGCGATTGCCCCACCATCCAGGAACTGCTGGCCTTCGATGCCGTGGTCCGGCACGAGGGCCTGACCCGCGCGGCGCAAACGCTGTGCCTTACGGTGAGCGCGGTCAGCAAGCAGGTCTCCGGGCTGGAGGCCTTCCTGGGTGTGCCGCTGCTGCGCAAGCAGGGGCGCGGCGTGCAGCTCACGCCGCAGGGGCGTGCATACTGGCAGAAGATCGCCGGGCCGCTGCGCGCGCTGGAGGCCGCGAGCTTCGAGGCGCGTGCGGGCGGCGGCGATGCGGGCGTGGTCACGCTGGCGAGCGTGCCCACTTTCCTCACGCGCTGGCTGATCCCGCGCCTGCCGGCCTTCAGCCGCCGCCATCCGCAGGTGACGCTGGGTTTCAGCCGGCACCTTGCACCCACCGAAAGCCTGCCGCCGCAGGTGGATGCCGCCATCCGCTACAGCCCGGCCGAGCTGCCCGGCGTGGTGGCCGAATACCTCGCCGGGCGCGAATTCGTGCCCGTCGCCTCGCCTGCGCTGCTGGAGGGGCCGCACCGCATCCACGCACCCGCCGACCTGCTGGGCCACACCCTGCTGCACCACGAGGAGGCGGCCACCGCCTGGCCGCGCTGGGCGGGCCAGCACGGCGTGGCCGGGAGCTGGGTGGCGGCCGGGCCGCGCTTCGCCCAGTACTCGGCGCTGGTCCAGGCGGCGCGCAGCGGCCTGGGCCTGGCCCTGGTGCCGCGCATCCTGGTGGAGGACGAGCTGGCAGAAGGCTCGCTCCGCGTGCCCTGCGGCGAGCCGGTGGCGGTGGAGCAGGGCCACTATCTCTGCTACCGGCCCGACCGCATGCACCTGCCGGCCTTCGCGGCCTTCCGCGCCTGGCTGCTGGACGAGGCAGTGCGGTCGCGCGGGCCGCTGGGGTAGGGACGCGCAGCAAAAAGCCCCGGCCACGGGCGTGGTGCGGGGCTTTCAGGGGGCTGCCCGCCCTGGCGGGCGGGGTGGTCCGGGGTCAGGCGCCCAGGCGTTCTTCCAGCGCAGCCTTGGTCTTGAGCATCTGCGCCGGCAGGTGGTAGGCCAGCTGGTCGAAGTGCGCGGTGTGCAGCTTCAGCTCGTCCGCCCAGGCGGCCTGGTCGATGCGGGTCACGGTGTCGAACTGCTCGCCCGAGAAGTCCAGGCCCGTCCAGTTGATCTCGCCGTACTGCGGCGCCACGCCGAAGGCGGTCTCGCGGCCGGTGGCGCGGCCTTCGATGCGGTCGATCATCCACTTGAGCACGCGCATGTTCTCGCCGTAGCCGGGCCAGACGAACTTGCCGGCCTCGTCCTTGCGGAACCAGTTGGTCGTATAGATGCGCGGCAGCGTGGCGCCGGAGGCAGCGAGCTTCTCGCCCAGATCCAGCCAGTGCTGGAAGTAGTCGCTCATGTTGTAGCCCATGAAGGGCAGCATGGCGAACGGGTCGCGGCGCACCACGCCCTGCGCGCCGAAGGCGGCGGCGGTGGTCTCGGAGCCCATGGTGGCGGCCATGTACACGCCCTCGGTCCAGTCGCGGGCTTCGGTCACCAGCGGCACGGTGGTGGAGCGGCGGCCGCCGAAGATGAAGGCATCGATCTTCACGCCCTTGGGGTCGTCCCAGGCTTCGTCCAGTGCGGGGTTGTTGGTGGCGGCCACGGTGAAGCGGGCATTGGGGTGGGCGGCCTTGGCGCCGGTTTCCCTGGCGATCTGGGGCGTCCAGTCCTTGCCCTGCCAGTCGATCAGGTGGTCCGGCAGCCTGCCGGTATCCTTCTCCATGCCTTCCCACCACACATCGCCGTCGTCGGTCAGCGCGACGTTCGTGAAGATCACGTCACGGTCCAGGCTGGCCATGCAGTTGGGGTTGGTGTGGTAGTTGGTGCCGGGGGCCACGCCGAAGTAGCCGGCCTCGGGGTTGATGGCGCGCAGCGAGCCGTCGGCCTGGGGCTTGATCCAGGCGATGTCGTCGCCGATGGTGGTGACCTTCCAGCCTTCGAAGGCCTTCGGTGGCACCAGCATCGAAAAGTTGGTCTTGCCGCAGGCGCTCGGGAAGGCGGCGGCCACGTGGTACTTCTTGCCCTCGGGATTGCTCACGCCCAGGATCAGCATGTGCTCGGCCAGCCAGCCCTGGTCGCGGCCCATCGTGGAGGCGATGCGCAGCGCGAAGCACTTCTTGCCCAGCAGCGCGTTGCCGCCGTAGCCGGAGCCGTACGACCAGATCTCGCGCGTCTCGGGGTAGTGCACGATGTACTTGGTCTTGTTGCAGGGCCAGGACACATCCTGCTGGCCGGCCTGCAGCGGCGCGCCCACGGTGTGCACGCAGGGCACGAAGTCGCCTTGCACGCCCAGCACGTCGTACACGGCGCGGCCCATGCGGGTCATGATCTTCATGTTGACGGCCACGTAGGGGCTGTCGGAGAGCTCGATGCCGATGTGGGCGATGGGCGAGCCCAGCGGGCCCATGCTGAACGGCACGACGTACATCGTGCGGCCCTTCATGCAGCCGTCGAACAGGGGCTGCAGCGTGCTGCGCATCTCGGCCGGGGCCATCCAGTTGTTGGTCGGGCCGGCGTCTTCCTTCTTCTCGCAGCAGATGTAGGTGCGGTCTTCCACGCGGGCCACGTCCGACGGATCGGACCAGGCCAGGTAGCTGCCGGGGCGCTTGGCGGGGTTGAGCTTCTTGAAGGTGCCGGTGTCCACCAGCTGCTGGCAGAGGTGGTCGTACTCTTCCTGCGAACCGTCGCACCAGTGGATGCGGTCGGGCTTGCAGAGGGCGGCCATGTCGGCCACCCAGGCGAGCAGGCGGGCGTTCTTGACGTATGCGGGGGCCTGGAGGTCGAGGCCTTGCATGGTGGGTGCGTTCATCGCGGGCTTCCTGAAGTTGAAAACGGTCTTTTCAAAGGAAGCGGCCGGGATGCGGCAATGCCGCGCTGGCTCCTGAGCGCTGTCTTTGAAAAAACGTCTTGCGGCTCAGTCGGCGGGCGGAAGGGCGGCGCGGTGGGCGCGAAGGATGCGGCGCAACTGGTGGCGATCCGTCATCCGCAGGTCGGCTGGGATGACGATTTTATGAATCCACCCCCCTCCTGTCTGTCAGACAGGGGGGAAATTCATGCAAAAGATGCATGGGGTTATGCGTATGGTCGGGCGTTGGCTCCAGCGGTCCAGCGCTCGAAACCGGCGCGCCGCAGTTCGCAAGCCGGGCATTCGCCGCAACCGTGGCCCCAGGCGTACAGGGCGCCGCGCTCGCCGTGGTAGCAGGTGTGGGTGTCCTCGACGATGATACGCACCAGGTCGTTGCCGCCGAGCTGGCGGGCCATTTCCCAGGTGGCGGCCTTGTCGATCCACATGAGCGGCGTATCGATCGTGAAGCGCTGGCCCATGCCCAGCGAGAGCGCCACCTGCAGGGCCTTGAGCGTGTCGTCGCGGCAGTCGGGGTAGCCGGAGAAGTCCGTCTCGCACATGCCGCCCACGAGCGTGTGCAGGCCGCGCCGGCAGCCCACGGCCGCGGCCAGCTGGAAGAACAGCAGGTTGCGGCCGGGCACGAAGGTGTTGGGCAGGCCGGCCTCGGTCATCTGGATGGCGGTGTCGCGGGTGAGCGCCGTGTCGCTGATCTGCCCGAGCACGGCGAGGTCGACCATGTGGTCCTCGCCCAGCCGTTCGCGCCACTGCGGAAAATGCTCGCGCAGCGCGGCCAGCACTGCGGTGCGAGCCTCCAGCTCCACATGGTGGCGCTGGCCGTAGTCGAAGCCGATGGTCTCCACACGTTCGAAGCGCTCGAGCGCCCAGGCCAGGCAGGTGGTGGAGTCCTGGCCACCGGAGAAGAGGACGAGGGCGTGGCCGGCTCGCATGGGATGGGTCCTTGAGGAAAAAAGAGGGGAGCGGAAAGAAAAAGCCCCGCATGCGCGGGGCCGGCTGCCGGACGGTCGGGAGGATTTCAGGCCATGTAGATGGCGATGAACGCCAGCAGCAGCATCAGGATGCCGCCCGCGATGGGCAGCACGATGGGCATGTAGGGCACCACGGCCTCCACGCCGTCGGGTGCGTGCTGCTCGCCGGCGTGCGGTGTGGTGGTGGTGTCATGGGCCATGGCAGTCTCCTTGTGCGGGGTTGCGGATGGGATGGACCATTCTAGCCACGGCTTTCCCGCAACCGGCCCGCCTTGCCCTCGGTACAAACCTCAGTATTGACGCAACACGTGTTCACGGGCTCAGGTCAGCTTCCGGTCCGCCGGGGCGGGCGGCACCCACTGGTAGAGCCATGTCTCGGTGAGCGGCGCGCCGTTCTCGCCGCGCAGGAACATGCGGATGGTGATGGGCGCGGTGCTGTCGTCCTCGGGCTTGATGTCGAACATGGCGCGCCAGCCCTGGATGGCGTCCTGCGGCCGGGCGGAGGTGATCTCGATCGTGCCGCGGCTCGCGGTGATCACGGGCTCGACCTTGGCGCCGCGGCCCAGTGCCACGAGGTTCTCCCCGGCGAAATCGACCGCGAAACGCCAGGAGAAGTACTTGCGCGGCTGGCCGACCACGCCACCCAGGCCCGTCCACGTGGCCACGCAGCGCGCCAGCGGGGACTGCTCCGGCGGGTGGGCGCCCCAGAACAGGCGGTAGCCGATCAGCAGTTCCTCGCCGGGCTGCGGCTTGCGGTCGGGGTTCCAGAAGGCGACGATGTTGTCGAAGGTCTCGTCGATGGTGGGGATCTCCACGAGCTGGACGGAGCCCGCGCCCCAGTCGGACTTCGGCTCCACCCAGAGCGAGGGCCGGCGCTCGTAGAAGACGCCGTCGTCCTGGTAGTGGTCGAAATTGCGGTCGCGCTGCACGAGGCCGAAGCCGCGCGGGCCCTGGTCTGCGAAGGCGTTGAACTGCAGCGCCGGCGGATTGGTGAGCGGCCGCCAGACCCATTCGCCGTTGCCTCGCCACATCTGCAGGCCGTCGGAGTCGTGAATCTCGGGGCGCCAGTCGTTGGCCATGCGGCGGTCGTTCTCGCCGTGCTGGAACATGCTGGTGCAGGGCGCGATCCCCAGGCGCTCGATGGCCTTGCGCGGATAGAGGGCGGCATCGATCTCCATCACCTGCGTGTCGCCCGGCGTGATCGCGAAGCGGTAGGCGCCGGCGATGCTGGGCGAATCCAGCAGGGCCAGCACGACGACGGTGTTGGAGCCGGGCGCGGGGCGCTCCAGGTAGAAGGCGGTGAAGTCCGGGAATTCCTCCGGGCGCTGCATGCCGGTATCGATGGCCAGGCCCCGGGCGGAGAGGCCGTACTGCCATTCGCCGCCCACGGCCCGGAAGTAGCTGGCGCCCAGGAAGGCGGCCACGTCGCGCACCGGGTCGGTGTGGAAGTTGAGGCGGAAGCCCGCGAAGCCCAGGTCCGGCGGCAGGTCGCCGGGCTTCAGACCGCTCTTGCCGTAGTTGAACATCTCGGGGTCATAGGCCAGTTCCTGGGCCTTGCCGTCGGCCAGTTCGAACATGCGCACCGGCTTCTTGAAGAACAGGCCCAGGTGGAAGAACTTGGCCTGGAAGCGCAGTTTCTCGTCGGCCCAGAGGGCGTGGTCGCCGCGGAACTGGATGGACTGGTACTGGTCCCAGTCGAGCTTGGATACCGAGGGGGGGATGGTGTCCTTCGGTGGTTCGTAGGCCTTGGCCGCGAGAGCGCGTGCCTGGCCCTTGAGCGCCGCGAAATCGAAGGGCTGGGCCTCGCCCAGGGGCTTGAGGGTGGCGAAGGCCTGGGTCCAGTTCAGGCCCAGTCCTCCAGCGGTGGCCAGCGCGGCGCCGTGGCCGAGGGTGCGGAGGAAATGGCGTCGTTGGGGTTTCTGCATGGGGCAGCAGTGTGCCGAAAACGACGCGGCGGTGATGCAACGCCGTGTGACTCTGTGGGCATTGCCCGCAAAAGCCGCTCCAGTCCTACAACGCGGCGGGGCGAGGAATCACAGGAGATCGGCTTCCATGGACGCTGCACGCAGGCAGGCCAGCACCTGCTGCACATGCTCGCGGCCGCGCGTCTGCAGCACGAGTTCGATCTCCACGTTCTGAGCGGCCAGCATGGTGAAGGCGCGCTGGTGGTGGACTTCCTCGATGTTGGCGCCTGCCTCGGCCACGGTGGCGGTGATGCGCGCGAGCACGCCCGGGATGTCGCGCGCGCTCACCTTCACGCGCGCCAGGCGCCCGGAGCGCACCATGCCGCGCTCGATGATGGCCGCCAGCAGCAGGGGGTCGATATTGCCGCCGCACAGCACCAGGCCCACCCGCTTGCCCCGGAAGCGCTCCGGATGCCGCAGCAGTGCCGCCAGGCCGGCGGCTCCGGCGCCCTCGACGAGGGTCTTCTCGATTTCCAGCAGCATCAGCACCGCCTGCTCGATGTCGCCTTCGTCCACGAGCAGCAGGTCGTCCACCAGCCGCGCGATCACCTCGCGTGTGATCTGGCCGGGTGTGCCCACGGCGATCCCCTCGGCAATGGTGGAAGTGCCCTGCGGGTGGCGCGTGCCCTTGACCGCATTGACCATGGCGGGAAAGCGCGAGGTCTGCACGCCGATGATCTCGATGCCCGGTTTCAGGGCCCTGGCGGCGGTGGCGATGCCGGCGATGAGGCCGCCCCCGCCCACGGCGATGGCCAGGCAGTCCAGGTCCGGCACCGCCTGGAGCATCTCCAGGCCGACCGTGCCCTGGCCCGCGGCGACAGCCTCGTCGTCGTAGGGATGCACGAAAGTGAGCCCCCGCTCCTCGGCCAGGACATAGGCATGCGCGCGTGCTTCCTCCAGGGTGTCTCCGTGCAGCACGACTTCGGCGCCGAAGCCGCGCGTGCGCTCCACCTTCACGCCGGGCGTGAAGCGCGGCATCACGATCACGGCCACGAGGCCCAGGCGCTGCGCGTGGTAGGCCACGCCCTGGGCGTGGTTGCCGGCGCTCATGGCGATCACGCCGCGCCGCTGCTCCTCGGGCGAGAGCTGGCTCAGCTTGTTGCAGGCGCCGCGCTCCTTGAAGGAGGCGGTGAACTGCAGGTTCTCGAATTTGAGGAACACCTGCGTGCCCACGATCTGCGAGAGCGTGCGGGATTCGACGCAGGGGGTGTCGAGCACCTGGCCCTGGAGGCGGGCGGCGGCGGCCTGGATGTCGGGGAGGGTGAGCATGGGCGCCATTGTCGCGCGTGCCGGGCTGGCATTCCGGTCGGCCCTGGTCCGCGCTTTCAGCGCCTGCGGCGGTGGCGCGTCTTCGCGGGGACTGGTGTCGTGCTGGAAGACGCCGTCGCTGCCGCGGCGGCGAGCGCCTGCGCACGGGTGGCGATCGGCGCTTTGAACGCCTCGAGCCGCTGCATGCACTCCAGCGATGCCTTGAGCATCTTCCTGACCAGGTGGGCGTTGCTGTCATCGCGTAGCTCGCGGAGTGCGAACCGGTTCTTCTCGGAGAGCGCGTTGTGGAGGTGCTGGATGACTTCGGTGCAGTCCTTCAGGTCCGTCGCCGTGCGCAGCGGCAGGTCCGGCCCCAGGTATCTGGCGAGCCAGTGCGCGGCCACCTGGACCTGGACGATGGTGCTTTCGAACTGGCCGCGCCACATCAGCATGCCGAATGCGCCCTCGATGCTGGCCTTCTCGGCCTGCGCGATGTCCGCATAGCCCGGGAGCCGGCTTTCCACGTCCAGCCGCTGCTCCATGTGCTCCAGGCTGTCTTCGAATTTCTGCGTCGCGCGTTCATAGCGGTCCGCGATGGTCATCAGGCCATTCCGAACTTCGCGGGGCCGGTTGGCCTCCCGGGCGTGGATGCCGATCGCGATCGTCCGGCACTCCAGGAGGTGGCCCAGCCCATCGAGGCTCCGCTGCATCAGGGTCACCAGCCGTTCGCTCTGGCGGACGTTCGCGCCGTCGATCATGGCGACCTGGCGGCCGCTGCGGGACGACAGCTGCATGCTGGCCTCCAGGTAGTCGCCCAGGGCATCGGCCGCGTCCTGGTGATAGGTGAGGGCCCTGCTGGCGAACTGCTGCGCCACCCGTGGCTGCTGGTCTGCCGGCGCCTGGGCGATGGCCCGCGAGGCTTCGTGGAAGAGCTGCAGCAGGCCTGATGCGACCCGTGCGGCATAGGCCGTCTCGCTGAGGGTGTTGCGGGAGGTCTGGTAGTCCCGCGCCATCTCCGGCGAGGTGCCGGGCGGCAGCACCGGCAGCAGGTCGGCGCGCAGGTCGGTGGCGCGTTGCGCGATGGCCGCCGCGCGTGCTGCCATCTCCAGGTCTTCGGGCGGGACTGCCGGGGCGGGTGATGCCTGTGCCGATGCCACGACCGACCCGTCGGCCGCGAAATGCAGCGGCAGGTCGAAGGCCAGCTCATGGATGGACAGCATCCGGTCCCTGAGTTGGGACGTCGCGGCGTAGAGGTCTGCCTCGCTGGCCTCGTACAGGGTTTCGATGGCCTTCATGCCGTGAAGCAAGGCGAAGCCGATGGCATCCGTCCGGAGGCCGTCGCACCAGCGCGCCCAAACCTGCAATGGAACCTTGAAGTCTGAAGGCGCGGTTTCGCGGGCCTGGCGGGCCGCTGTGTCCAGAACATCGGCACGTGCCAGGGCTTGCGCGGGGGTGTCCTGCGGCATGCGCAGGGCGGTGCCGGTGGTGGACAAGGCGGCGAATGCCCCGGCGATGGCGCCGATGCGTGCGCGCTCGGGCAGGTCTGGCCCATCGATGCCATGGAGCGACCGGTGGAATTCCCCGGCCGCGTCCAGGGCCTGGACGGCCAGGTCTGCTGTGCCGGAAGGCAACGGCCCTGCCTCTGTACCTGCGGACAGCACCGGCGCAGCGGCCCTCCAGATCTCCTCGAAGGACTGTTCCAGTGCCGAGAGCGCTTTCTCGAGCGTGGCGGCACGGGCAGTGTCGATGCGTTCCTGCAGCGCGCCGATGGTCCTGCTGGATTCCTGGCGTTGCGCCACGGTCCAGCCGGCGAGGTGTTCGTCGAGCGTGGACCGGGCCTGTTGCGTGGCCTCCAGTTCCTCGCGCAGCGGTTCGATAAGATCGCCGGGCAGCGGCCATGGTACCGGTGGCGGTTGCCCGTCGCTGGTGCCGGCGGTAGGCCGATGTGGCCGGTCCATCGCCAGGAGCGCGGCCTCCATTGCGGTCTGCAATGCGCCTTCGCGCTGGGTCCGGGCCTGGGTGGCGACCTCCGCTTCCATTTCCGCAGCGCTGCGCAGCGCGCCGTTGCAGGCCGTGCCGCAGAGGTACGCCAGCTGGTGCATGGCCGGGGCCATGTCCCCCCATGCCGCCGCCCGGGCCTGTTGTCCGGCGGCCTGCAGGCGCGCCGCGTGGTCTCTCGCCTCCGTCTGCGTGCGGGGGGTGTGCGACATGTCTTCGCATGCCTGGGCGATGGCGGCGCATACCGCACTGCACCGCTCCAGGGTGAGGGGGGCCATGCTCGCATGCACTCCTGAACGTTCCAGCGCATCCCGGGCGCGCCGGGCGGCATCGGCCGCGCCGGCCAGCGCGTGCCGGGCTGTGGCCGGGTCGTCATGGGGCATTCCCTGCGCTGCGTGCAGGCCTTGCCTGGCCAGTTGGCCCAGCAATTGGAGAAGCGCTGCTCGGCCCTGGCCCGATGCGTTCGCTTGCGCGGCGGCAATGCGCGCCTGCAGGCTGCCGATGGCATCGCGCGAAGCCTCGCGCTGCGCGGGGCTCCACGGCGCGGTGTGGGCCTGGAGCGTGCGGTCGGCATTCTCGGCGCGCTGCAAGACGAGGCTCTGTTCGCCGAACGTCTCCAGCGCCTGCCGCCAGGGCGCCTGGGGCTGCGCGTCCTGTCGCGTGCCTTGCCATGCGGCGGCACCTTCCTGCGGTGGCTGCAGGCCGGCCAGCAGGGGGGCCATGGTTTTGTGCAGTGCCGCTTCCCGCCGCAGAGTGGCGCGGCTTTCCCGGGCTTCGGGGTGGGTGAGGGCGCTTGCTTTCACGGCAGCCTCGGGGCCGGAGCCATCGGGGGGATGCGACCAGGCCGCAAGCAAGGCGCGTGCAGCGTCTTCCAGCGCGGCGCAGGAGTGCGTGTAGGCGGTGAGCCAGGCTTCCTCGATGGCTTCGGCGTCGCGGGCATCGCTGCCCGGCGGCGGCAGGCGCGACGGGACTCCGGGCAACTTGCCCTCCGGGCCGATCGCGTCCAGCAAATCTTTCATCCATGGGCCGATACCGGCCAGTTCCTGGTGGAGCGCCGCGTCGATATCCAGGACGGCGGTCGGCAGGTCTGCCAGCGTTTCGTTCGTCCGCAGACTGCAGGCCTCGCGCAGTCGGGCTGCGGCTTCTTCGTGCATCCGGCTTTTGCCTGCCGCTCCAGCGCGGGGTGGTATCTGCCGCAGCAGGAGCAGTCCCTTCAAGGCTTTTTCCTGCGCGCGCAGGCGGCCGGCCACGGTCTGCAGCTGCCAGAGTTGCTGGTCGAGCGGGTCGGGGCCTGCCTGGGGCAGCAGCATTTCGCGTGCGGACAGCGCGGCCTCATGGTGCTCCGCTGCGGCTTCCCAGGCGTTTGCGGCGGCCTCGATATGCCCCAGGGCCTGCTTTACCTGCATGAAGCCGCTGGACCGATGGTTGTACGTGGGCAGCAGGGCTTGGGAAATTTCCTCTCCGGTAGGCAGCGGGCTGCCTTGGGCAGCCCAGGCCATTTCCGTGGCCTGGGCCACCATGGCATTCAGGGCCTCGGTTGTGTGAGTGTTGGCCAGTGCATTCGTGATATCCGAGATCCGTGCCCGGCGCGCGGCCTGGATCGGGCCATCATCCACGATGACATCGAAGCTGGCCTCGGAATCCGTGTCCGAGTCCCAGCCGGTGTCCGGGTCCTGGTCCATCCCTGCGTGCTCCGGACCGACCGCTCCCTCGGCCCGTTGCCGCAGCAGCGCTTGCAGCCTTTCATGGGCTGTGGACGCAGAAGGCGACGGGGGGCGGGGTGCCATCGGGCTGTCCGGCGCGGGCGGTGAAGAACGGCAGGGCAGGCCACCTGGTGCATGGAGGGACGAGGGCGAGGGCGAGCGGGCACCGCGTGGTGTCCCTTGCGGTGAGGCGGTGCCGGAGACATCCAGCCGTACGTAAGGCGAGGAGGGGCGTGCGGAAATGGAATGCATGGAGCGCTGGAGAGGACGCGTGGTGGTGCGGCTGGCGGCTGGCCTCCCACCCATGGTGGGGCCGTACCGGCCCTCCGGCGGCAGGGTCCGCGAAGTCCCGCGCGATGGCACGAAGGGATGCCCGGACCCGGCCTTGGCATGGCCCTGCCATGCCTCCGACATGCAGGCCGCGCCCACGCTTATGCGGGGCAGGACCGCCGCAGGATGGCGTCCACGTCCAGAATGCGCGCATCGACCGCGCCCGCCACGCGCCCGCCGCCCGCGTCGCCGAGGCGGGTGGCGATGAAGGCGTCGGCCACGGCCGCGGGCGCATGCTGGCGCAGCAGGCAGGCCTGGGCGACCAGCACGAGGCGCTGGACGGCGAGGCGGCCCATGGCTTCCAGCTCGTGCGGCGGCAGCGTCAGCAGGACATCCAGTTCGCGCAGGGCGACTGCGATGCGCGGTTCGCCCTGCGCGGTGGGCGAGAGCTCTTCCAGCAGCGCACGGGCGGCCTCGGGGTCGCGGGCCAGCGCCCGCAGCACGTCCAGGCACATCACATTGCCCGACCCCTCCCAGATGGAGTTGACGGGGGCTTCGAGGAAGAGGCGGGCCATCACTCCTTCCTGCACGTAGCCGTTGCCGCCGAACACTTCCATCGCCTCGCCCGACATCTCCACGCCGCGCTTGCAGACCCAGAACTTTGCGGCCGGCGTCATCACGCGCTTCCAGGCGCGGTCGGCCGGGCTGGCGGTGCCGTCGTCGTCCCGCTCGAAGGCTTCGGCCAGGCGCATCAGCAGGGCGAGCGCGGCTTCGCTCTCCAGCGCCAGGTCGGCGAGCACGGTGCGCATGAGGGGCTGCTCGGCCAGGGCCTTGCCGAAGGCGTGGCGCCGGCGTGCGTACGCGATGGCCTGCACCGTGGCCTGCCGCAGGATGGCGGCGCTGCCGGCCACGCAGTTGAGGCGGGTATAGGTGGCCATCTCGATGATGGTGGGAATGCCGCGGCCCTCTTCGCCCATGAGCACGCCCCAGGCATCGTCGAACTCGACCTCGCCGCTGGCATTGCTGCGGTTGCCCACCTTGTCCTTCAGGCGCTGCACATGCACGCCATTGAGCGTGCCGTCCTCCAGGCGGCGCGGCACGTAGAAGCAGGCGAAGGGCCCCCCCTCGCCGATGCGCGCCACCACGAGGTGCGCATCGCTTTGCGGGGTGGAGAAGAACCACTTGTGGCCGCGCAGCCGGTATGCGCCGCCGCGCCCGCCCGCGCCGAGCGGCGTGGCCGCGGTGGTGTTGGCGCGCACGTCGGAGCCGCCCTGTTTTTCCGTCATGCCCATGCCCAGCCAGATGCCGGCTTTTTCATGCGCGGGCAACTCTCGCGGGTCATGGGTGCGGCTGTGGAGCCGGTCGCCCAGCTGCGCCCAGAGCGCGGGCTCCTTGCGCAGCAGCGGAATCGCGGCCTGCGTCATCGTCGCGGGGCAGAGCGTGCCCTGTTCCACCTGCCCGTGCAGGTAGAAGCCGGCAGCCCAGGCGGACCAGCGGCCGGGCCGGTCGCTGTCGAAGGGCATGGAGACCAGCCCTTCGCGGCGGTAGAGCGCCATGAGGGCGTCCCAGGCGGGGTGGAACTCCACCCGGTCGATGCGCCGGCCGCGGCTGTCGAAGCGGTGCAGCGTGGGCGTGTGGCGGTTGGCCAGCTGGGCCAGGGCATGGGTTTCGGCGCTGCCGAGCCGGCGAGCGTAGTCGCCCAGCGCGGGCAGGGCGTGGCCGGCGCCGGCGCGCCGCAGCGCCTCCTGCAGCGCGGCGTCGGTGGCGAGCAGGTCGTAGTCGGCCAGCTCGGCGAACTGGTTGAAAACTTCGTGGGTGGCCTGGGCCATGGGTGTCTCCTCCACAGGGATGCGGCGGCGTGCGCCAAAACCCGCATGGTGCCCGCACTCGCCCGGGCCTGCACGCGCCTTCAGGACACCGGCGCGGAGACTTCGCGCAGGGCGCGCAGCATGGTGGCCACGGCCGTGCGGTCGGTGGTGTTCTCGCGCCAGTACATCGATACCGAGCCGAAGCCCGACAGCCGCACCGGCAGCACGCGCAGCGCGCCCATGTGCGAGAAGCGCAGCGCCGCACGGTGCGAGGCCAGCCCGATCATGTCGCTGTGGCCCAGCAGGGTGAGGTTGAGCGTGACGGAGTTGGATTCCACGCTGCCCGGCGGCAGCGCGTGGCCGGCGGCGACGAGCGCGTTCTCCAGCGCGTTGCGGATGGGCGTGCCGCGCGGCCAGACCAGCCAGCGGTAGGCCATCAGGTCGGACCAGTCTGGCGGGTCTTCCGGGCGCTGCAGCAGCGGGTGCTGCGGGCGCGCCACCAGGTGGATGGGCTCCATATAGAGCGTCTCGGCGTGGATGTGGGTGTCGTGCAGCTCCGGAGCGGAGCGACCCACCACCACGTCCAGCTCGCCGTTGGCCAGTTGCTGCATGAGCACGTTCATGGTGCTCTCGGCCAGGCGGATCTGCGCGCGGGGCAGCCATTCCAGCAGGCGCAGCACGGCCATGGGCACCACGTCGGAGGCGGATGCGCCCGAGGTGCCCACCACCACCAGGCCGCTGCCGCCGTCGCGCAGGGCCTGCATATCGTCGCGGGCGCTGTCCAGGTGGGCCTCGATGCGCCGGGCGTGCGCGATCAGCGCCTCGCCCTGCGGCGTGGGGCGCAGGCCGCGCGCATGGCGCTCGAACAGCACCAGCCCCAGGTCGTCCTCCAGTTCCTTGAGCCACTTGGAGAGGGCGGGCTGCGCGGTGTGCAGCTGCTGGGCCGACTGGCTCATATTGCCGGTCTGCGCGAGGCTCAGGAGCATCTGCAGCTGGCGCAGCCGCAATCGGTGGGTCCAATCCATGGCGGTATCCTGGAAGAAGGTATATACAAAAGATTATGAATAAGATCAATAAATGATTTTGCGAATTATCGCTGGCGCCGAATAATTTCTTCACCCAGGGCATGGCCGCCCGCCAGAACAGGAGACAACGCATGGACACCACTACCCTCGCCCGGCCCGCCGCGGACGGCGCCCGGACGTCCGGACGCCAGGCCTACTACGACCGCATCGCGCGGCACGGCATGGCGCCTTTGTGGGAGTCGCTGCACAGCCTGGTGCCGCGCGAGCCGCGCCCGCAGGCCGTGCCCGCCTTCTGGCGCTACGAGGAGGTGCGCCCGCTGGTCATGCAGGCCGGCGAGCTCATCAGCGCCGAAGAGGCCGTGCGCCGCGTGCTGATCCTGGAGAACCCGGGCCTGCCGGGCCGCTCCAGCATTACCTCCACCCTGTACGCGGGCCTGCAGCTGATCCTGCCCGGCGAGGTGGCGCCCAGCCACCGCCACACGCAATCGGCGCTGCGCTTCATCGTGGAAGGCAAGGGGGCCTACACGGCCGTCAATGGCGAGCGCACCACCATGCACCCGGGCGACTTCATCATCACCCCCTCTTGGACGTGGCACGACCACGGCAACCCCGCGGTGGACGAGGGGGGCGAGCCCGTGGTGTGGCTGGACGGCCTGGACATTCCCCTGGTCGGCCACCTGGACGCCGGCTTTGCCGAGAACTATCCCGAGGCCGTGCAGCCGGTGAGCCGTGCCGAAGGCCACAGCTTCGCCACCTTCGGCCACAACATGGCGCCCGTGCGCCATCGCGCGGCGGACCCGACCTCGCCGATCTTCAGCTACCCCTACGACCGCAGCCGCGAGGCGCTGGACCGGCTGTTCCGCCAGGGCGAACTCGACGCGTGGGACGGCGTGAAGCTGCGCTACGTGAACCCCGCCACCGGCGGCTGGCCCATGCCCACCATGGCCACCTTCCTGCAGTTGCTGCCTGCGGGCTTCCAGGGCCGCACCTACCGCGGCACCGATGCCACCGTGTTCAGCGTGGTCGAGGGCCAGGGCACGGCGCGCATCGGCGGCAGCACCTTCCAGTTCGGCCCGCGCGACACCTTCGTCGCCCCGTCGTGGGCGCCGGTGCAGTTGGCCGCCACGCAGGACGCTGTGCTGTTCAGCTACTCCGACCGGCCGGTGCAGGACGCACTCCACCTCCACCGCGAACACCGCATGTGAAGGGGCGCGGTCCACAGAGCCTCCCTGGCGGCGTTGCCGCATCTTGCCGTGGCGTTGCCACTGTCTGCGATGCGGCGCCTTGCCAGAAAGGCTCTGTGGACCGCTCACGAGCGCGACCCGCTTCCCTTTCAAATGATTCAACTCCAGAAAGAAAAACACCATGGCTTTCGTGTTTCCCGTTCCTCCCACCGTTGCCGTGCCTGTCGTGGGCAGCTCTGATTCCTTCGCCGTGCGCCGTGTCTATTGCGTGGGGCGCAACTACGCGGCCCATGCGCGGGAGATGGGGTTCGATCCGGACCGCGAGCCGCCGTTCTTCTTCTGCAAGCCGGCCGATGCCGTGATTCCGGTGGCCTACGGCGAGACGCTGCGGCTGCCGTATCCGGTGCGCACCGACAACTTCCACTATGAAGCGGAGCTGGTCGTCGCCATCGGCAAGGCCGGAAGCGACATCGCCCGCGAGAACGCGCTGGAGCATGCCTGGGGCTATGCCGTTGGCCTGGACATGACCCGCCGCGACCGGCAGATGGAGATGCGCCAGATGGGCCGCCCGTGGGAGATCGGCAAGGCCTTCGACGCCTCCGCGCCGATCGGTCCGATCCACCGCGCGAGCGACGTGGGCCACTTCGAGCAGGCCGGCCTCTGGCTCACCGTGAACGGCGCCGACCGCCAGCGCAGCGACGTGTCGCACCTGATCTGGTCGGTGGCCGAGACCATCGCGGACCTCTCCACGTACTTCCGCCTGGAGCCCGGCGACCTGATCTACACCGGCACGCCCGAAGGCGTGGGCCCGGTGGTGCGCGGCGACCGCATGGTAGTGGGCGTGGATCGCCTGGGCGAGCTGGCGGTGGACGTGGTCTGAAGCGACAGACAGCGGCACCATGCAGCTCTACAGCTTCTTCAACAGCTCCACCTCGTACCGGGTGCGCATCGCGCTGGCGCTCAAGGGGCTGCCGGCCGCCTACCACGGCGTGAACATCCGCACCGGCGAGCACCGCGCCGCGGACTATGCCGGGCTGAACGCCGCGCGCGTGGTGCCCACGCTGATGGACGGCGATTTCGCCCTGGGCCAGTCGATGGCCATCCTGGACTACCTGGACCAGCGCCATCCCGAGCCGCGGCTGATCCCGCTGGAACCCGGCCTGCGCGCCCGCGTGCTGGAGCTGGCGAATGTGATCGCGTGCGACATGCACCCGGTCAACAACCTGCGCATCCTGAAATACCTGCAGGGCCCGCTGGCCTTGAGCGCGGCGCAGAAGGACGCGTGGTACGCCCACTGGGCCGCCGAGGGTTTCGAGGCCGTTGAGCGGCTGCTGGCGCGGCATGGCGGCGAAGGGCCCTGGTGCTTCGGCGATGCGCCCACGCTGGCCGACGTGTGCCTGGTGCCGCAGGTGGCCAACGCCCTGCGCGCGGGCTGCGACCTCGCGCCTTACCAGCGCGTGCGGGCCGTGCACGCGCATGCGCAGCAGCACCCTGCTTTCATCGCGGCGCGGCCGCAGGCGCAACCGGATTACCAGCCATGAGTTGACAGGCCGCCACCCCACGGGCCCAGGCCGCAGGCCGGGCTTCCATCCATAAGAACGGAGTGAGACAAAAATGACCCCATCCATGGCCGCCGGCATCCCGGCGGCAGACCGCGCCGCCTTCGGGCCGCTGCAGCTGCGCGTGACGCTGCTGTGCGCCATCGTCGCCATGCTCGATGGCTTCGATACCCAGTCCATCGCCTACGTGGCGCCGCGCATCGCGGAAGACTGGGGCCTCAAGGCATCCGAGTTCGGCCCCATCTTCGCGGCGGGCCTGTTCGGCCTCATGGCCGGCGCCTTCCTGCTCAGCCCGGCGGCGGACCGCTGGGGCCGCAAGAAGGTGATCCTGCTGTCCACCTGCATCTTCGGCCTGTTCGCGCTGCTCACCGCCTGGGCCACGAGCATGAACGCGCTGCTGGGCTACCGCTTCATCACCGGCGTGGGCCTGGGCGCGGCCATGCCCAACATCATCGCGCTGACCAGCGAATACGCGCCGCAGCGCCTGCGCGCCACGCTGGTCACGGTGATGTTCTGCGGATTTCCGCTGGGCTCCACGCTGGGCGGGCTGGTCTCCAGCTGGCTCATCGCGCATTTCGACTGGCACTCGGTGTTCGTGCTGGGCGGCGTGCTGCCGCTGCTGCTACTGCCCGTGCTGGCCGCGCTGCTGCCCGAATCGCTGCGCTACCTGGCCGCCAGCGGCGCGGCGCCCGCGCGCTACGGACCCATCGTGAAGAGCGCCTACCCGGGTGAGGACCCCGCCACGGTGATGGCCGGCCTGCGCGGCGAGGCCGCGGGTGTGCAGGGCGGCTTCTCGGTATTCGAGCTGTTCCGCCACGGCCGCCGGCCCACCACCGTGCTGCTGTGGCTGGCGTTCTTCATGAACCTGCTGGTCATGTACTTCCTGGTCAACTGGCTGCCCACGCTGCTCAAGAACGCCGGCCTGCCGCTGGAAAAAGCCATTCTCTCCACCGCCATGCTCAACCTGGGCGGCGTCGTGGGCGCGCTCGCGCTGGGCCGGCTCATCGACCGGTTCAGTGCCTATACGGTGCTGGGAGCCGCCTATGCGGCCTCGGCCGCGTTCATCGGCCTCATCGCCTTCAGCGGGCAGAACCTCACGGGCCTGCTGGTGGGCGCCGCGCTCTCCGGCTTCGGCGTGGTGGGGGCGCAGATCGGCTGCAACGCACTGGCCGCCGCCATCTACCCCACCCACATCCGCGCCACCGGCGTGGGCTGGGCGCTGGGCGTGGGCCGCATCGGCGCCATCGTCGGCCCGCTGGCCGGCGGCGCGCTGCTGGCCGCGGCCTGGACGCCGTCCTCCATCATCCTGGTGGCGGCCGTGCCCGCGGTGCTGGCGGCCGTGGCGGTGGTGCTGCTGGGGCGCGCGCGGCGCGGTGCCTGATAGGGATCGCCCGGAGACCGCGGACTGCCGAGCTGACACAGCATCCCCGGCAAAGACATTCCCACAGCGGCCCACCGCACCCGACATGCCATGCACGACGGCCTTCGCACCTGGACCACCGACGCCGTTCCCTCCGCGCAGCGTGCCGACTACTGGGTCGGCGCCGTCTGCGACTGCTTCCTCGACATGGAGGTGGAACCCGGCCAGCGCCACGCGTTCTCGGCCACGCTCACCTCCGTGCCCTGCGGCGGCCTGCGCGTCAACCGCGTGAGCGGCAGCGGGCAGCGCGTGCGCCGCACGCAGCAGGCCATCCGCCGCGGGGACGGCGACAACTTCTACTACCTGCTCTGCAAGGACTCCGCGCCCTGCCACGTGGCGCAGGACGATGCCGGCGCCGCGCGCCTGCTGCCCGGCGACCTGGCGCTGATCGACTCGCGGCGCCGCTACCTGCTGGAGTTCCCGGAGGCGGTGGACATCGTCTCCATCCAGATCCCGATCGGCTGGCTGGACACCTGGCTGCCCGCTGCCGACCGCTGGCTGGGCCGCCGCGTGGACGGTGCCACGGGCTGGGGGAGGGTGCTGAGCGCCTACGTGTGCCAGCTGTGCGCCGAGCGGCCGGAACGGCTGGCCGCGGTGCAGGCCGAGCACCTGGGCGGCCTGCTGTCCCTGGCCTGCGGCTCGGTGCACGGGGAGCCGCCGCACCCGGGCCTGCTGCAACGCATCGGGCAATGCGTGCGCGAGCGCTTCTGCGAGCCCGGGCTCACCGCCGCCGAGGTGGCCGGTGATGCCGGCGTGTCGCTGCGCACCTTGCACCGCGCGCTGTCGTCGGGTGGCACCACCTTCGCGGTGCTGCTCATGCGCGAGCGCATGGCCGGGGCGCAGCGCATGCTGCACGCGCCCTCGCACCGGCATTTGACCGTCGCCGAGATCGGACGGCGCGCGGGCTTCCTGGACCCGTCGCACTTCGCCCGCGCCTGCCGGCAGTGGTGCGGCAGGACGCCCGCGCAGGAGCGCGCCCGGGCTGCTTGAATGGACGATGCGATGCCATTGCGGGGTGTGAGCGTCACCAGGGCCAGGCCACCGGCAGCCCGAGCCCGGCGGAATCGGCCTGCTGCCGTACCAGCCGTGCCACGGTCAGGTCCTGCAGGGCCAGTCCCGTCATGTCGAACAGCGTGATGTCTTCGGGCTGCCGGCCGACGCAGACGCGGCCCCGCAGCACATCGCCGATTTCCGTGCAGGCGGCCCCGGGGGCCCATTGCATCTCGCCGATCTGGCGGGCCTGGGCCTCGTCATCGACGTAGATCCGGGCCTTGTCCAGCAGGCCCTGCGGCGCTTCCCGCTTGCCGCGGGTGTCGGTACCCACGCAGTTCAGGTGCGTGCCGGGGCGCACGGCGTCCAGGTCGAAAAGCGGGCCACCGCCCGGCGTCGCGGTGATCACCACGTCGCTCGCTGCCACGTCCGCGTTGCGGTCGGTCGAATGCCGCAGCAGGCATTGCCCTGCGAACCGCTGCTCGAACGCCAGGTCGGGGCGGCCGTCGGCCGTCACGTACCGCACGTCCTGCAGCTGCGGCAGCAGCCGCAGGGCATAGGTGAGCTGCACGCCGGCCTGCACGCCCGTCCCGAACAGGCACAGCCGCCGGCTGTCCGGGCGCGCCAGCAGCGCCAGGCCGTGGCCGCCCGCGGCACCCGTGCGCGCCGTGGTGATCGCGTTGCCGTCGATCAGGCAGGTGGGCCGGCCGGTGGCGGGGTCGATCAGCAGGATCGTGGCCTGGTGCGGCTCGCCGCCGAGCGCGCGGTTGGACGGCCAGAACCCCGCCGCCTTGAAGCCGAGCAGCCCCTGCGAGGGCACGTCGCCGGACTTGATGCCGAAGATGCCGCCCGTCTCCAGGCGCTCGCGCACCACCGGGAACACCCGGCCGGCCCGCTCGCTGTGCAGGACGAAAGCCTCGCGCACGGCGGCCAGCACGCCCTCCGGCTGCAGCAGCTGTTCCACGTGGTCCTTGGTGAGCAGCAGCAGCCGCGCATCCCGGGTGGTCGAGGCCGTCATGCGAACATCTCCGCGATGGCATCGGCATTCTTGATGCCGGTGGCCGTGAGGATCACCACCGTCTCTTCGCTCTCGCGGACCGTGCCGGCCTGGATCAGGTGGTCGAGCCCGGCGATCGCCGTGGCCGAGGTGAGTTCGGGCAGAAGGCCCGTGCGCGCCGCCTTCTTGAGCGCATCCACGATGGCCTGCTCCTGCAGCGCCACGGTGGCACCGCCGGTGGCCTGCACTGCCGAGACGAGCTCCCGCAGCCGCAGGGGGTGCGCAATCGCCGTTCCCTCGGCCACCGTCTTGCGCACCTCGCGCGCCACCGGCGTCGCCACGCCCGCCTGGAAGCTCGCGTCGATCGGCGAGCAGTTCAGCGGCTGGCAGACGAACAGGCGCGGCATCTTCGCGATCTGGCCCGCGCGCAGCAGCTCGGAAAACGCCATGAAGCACCCCAGCACGTTGCTGCCGGCGCCGGCGGGCATGACGATGTTGTCCGGCGCGCGGAAGTTCAGGTCTTCCCAGATTTCGTAGCCGATCGCCTTCGTGCCTTCGAGGAAGAAGGGCTGCCAGTTGTGGCTCGAATAGAAGATGTGTTCCGATTGCCGCACTGCCTCGTCCTCGCAGGCCTGCCGCGGCCCCTCGACCAGCTGCACCTCCGCCCCGTAGGCACGCATCTGCGCGATCTTCGGTTTCGAGGCATAGGCCGGCGCGAGGATCTTCACCCGCATGCCGCCCGCGGCGCCGTACGCGGACACCGACGCGCCGCCGTTGCCCGAGCTGTCCTCCAGCACCGCGTCGATATCCTGCTGGCGCAGCACGGAGAGCATCACCGTGGTGCCGCGGTCCTTGAAGCTGCTGGTCGGGTGGAACCACTCCAGCTTGAAATACGGCCGGTGGGCGCCCCATTCCTTCTGCACGAGGGGCGTGCAGCCCTCGCCCATGGAGATCGGACGCGCGACGTCCAGCGGCAGCGACGCCCGGTAGCGCCACTGGGAGCGGCACGTGCGGTCGATGTCGTCGCGCGACATGCCGGGCTGCGGCGTGACCAGCAGCGGCTTGCGGTCGTCGGAGCACCACCGCGGCACGTCCAGGGGATAGGTCCGGCCGCTGGCCGGGTCGATGTAGAGCGAAGTCGTCATGTCTCGGTTTCCTGCTTTCAATGCATGGCGTGCCGCAGCCGGCCGCACGCTGTCGTCGAGATTGGATGATAAATCCAAAAATAGACAATATGTGTGATTTTGGACAGAAGCTGGCCATGACATGCAGGAGAATCGCTGGGCAACTGACCAATGCTGGATAAAATGTCCAGATGAAAAAGAAGGCGCATACCGCGGAGCAGCAGGCCATCCTCGAGCAGGTCCAGCACATCGCCTCCGCGCTGGGAGAGACGTTCGCGCCGTTCACCGAGGTCGTGCTGCACGACCTGCGATCCCCCAGGCACGCGATCCTGGAGATCCACAACAACCTGTCGGGCCGGCAGGTCGGCGATCCCGCGACCGAGCTGGGCCTGGCCCGCATCGCGGACGACCAGTACCCCCAGGTGCTGGCCAACTACGCCAACCAGTTCGCCGACGGGCGCCGCGCCAAAAGCACCTCGATCGGCATCAAGGACTCCGAAGGGCACTACTTCGCGGCGCTGTGCCTGAACGTGGACATGACCGTCTTCCGAGGGATCGCCACCATGATCGAGCAGTTCTCCGCCATCGGCGAAGACGGCCGCAAGGAGACGCTGGACACGGGCAATGCCGAGGCCCTGCGCGACCGTATCGACCGCTTCGCGATGACGCTCGCCACCACGCCCCGCGCGCTGCGCACCGAGCAGCGGCGCGAACTGCTGCAGACGCTCAAGGGCGAAGGCTTCCTGGAGATCAAGCGCTCCATGGACACGGTGGCCCAGCACCTGGGCGTGTCCCGGGCCACGGTGTACAACGACATCCGGTAGCCGCTGGCACCTTCCGTCCGCCGGCCTGGCACGCAGCGGCCATCCGCAGCCCCACCGCCGGGCCACCATGGGTCTCCCACCACACAAGGAGACAACGACATGGCGGACACCTACGTTCTGGTCCACGGCGCCTGGCATACCGGCGAGACCCTGGCGGCGACGGCGAAGTACCTGCGCGCGCGCGGCCACACCGTGCATTGCCCCACGCTGCCGGGCAACCGCCCCGGTGACGGCACGGCCCCGCTGGGCCTGCAGGACGCGATCGACGGGCTGGTGCAGTTCCTCGCATCGAACGACCTGAAGGACGTGCGCCTCGTAGGCCACAGCTACGGCGGCATGCTGCTGTCCGGCACCGCCGACCGCGTGCCCGAGCGCATCCGGCGGCTGGTGTACGTGAACGCCTTCGTGCCGCTGCCCGGCGAGGCCCTGTGCGACATGGCGCCGCCCTACTACCGGGCGATGTTCCAAAGCATCGCTGCCGCCAGCGGCGGCGGGGTGCAACTGCCCTACGAGGTCTGGCGCGAATCCTTCATCAACGATGCCGATGCGGAGCTGGCGCGCACCACCTATGCGCTGCTCCATCCACAGCCGCTGCGCTGCCTGACCGACCCCATCACCCTGGCGCAACCCACCGCCGCGCTGGCGCTGGGCAAGTCGTACCTGAACTGCCGGGAGGACACCGCGCTGCCCCACAGCCTGCCCTGGCACCCGCGCCTGTCGGAGCGGCTGGGCCTGTTCCGCTACGTGGAGGCGAGCGGCAGCCACGAGGCGCTGTTCACCGACCCCGAAGGCTTCGCGCGCGGCATCGAGCGCGCCGGGCGGGATTGATCCGCACCAGCAGTACACGGTCACCATTCAGGAGACGACACCATGCAAGCCATCGCACGCCATTCACGCGCCGCCGCTGCCTTTGCCACCGCAGCCGCTGCCGCCGTCGGCAGCCTCATCGCCGCGCTGCCCGCACAGGCACAGACGCAATCGCAGCAGCAACAATCCACACCGCCCGCTGCAGCGCACACGCCATCGGCGGAATGGCCTGCGCCATCCCCCTGGCGCCTCTACGCCGGTGCCGCGCACATCGGCTTCAGCACCTCGGCCCAAGTGCGTGCCGGCGGCCAGCTGGTGCCCGGCGCCGACGCCCGCGCCGACGCCAACAACAGCCTCGGCTTCGGCGCCATCTACGACTTCCACCCGGGCTGGAGCGCCGAAATCGCCCTGGGCCTGCCGCCCACCACCGCCCTCCAGGGCACCGACACCCTGGCCGGCGCAGGCACGCTCGGCAAGGTGAAATACGGCCCCGCCGTGCTCTCCGTGCGCCGCCACCTGTGGGAGGACGGCCCCGTGCGCCCCTACATCGGCGCGGGCATCAACTACACCTTGGTGCTGGAATCCCGCGACGGTTTCGTGTCGAACCTGGATGTGAAGAACGGCGCGGGCCCGGTGCTGCAGGCTGGCTTCGAGGTGCCGATCGACCGGCGCTGGAGCTTCTTCGTCGATGCGAAGAAGATCTGGCTCAAGACGACGGCGACGGGCACGCTGCCGGCGCTGGGCGGGGCGCCCGCGCATGCGAAGGTGCGGCTGGATCCGCTGGTGGTGATGGTGGGGGTGAGTTATCGGTTTTGAGCGTAGAGGCGGCAATGGCACGGGCAAGCCTCGTCGGCGATGACGGCTGGTGCGGGTGTGTTCTTGAGCAGAACATCGGCGCCTTGAAGATCATGGGCCTGGCCCGGTATGAGAAGAAAGCCTGTCGGGTTACCTGGCGCATCGGCCGTGTGGTGGATCCCGGTGCTCGCCTCTCCTCTCTGGGTGGCTCGCGCGTCGCCATGCCTTCAGGCGTCAACGCCTGCCAGCAGCGCTGGTCTGCTCGCTGTTTGAACGGCGCTGTTGACCACCCAGGAAGTTCACCCCTTTTCATGGTTCTGCTGGCAGGTCCTCAGGGTGCGCGCAGGTGTCTGCTTGTCATGCCCAAAGCGGCCGCCAAAAGCGACATCAGCACCAGTCCCCATTGGCTCAGCGTCGGGATAGGGGAAACATTGCCGGCTGCTACTGCAGTTATCGGCGCGAACGGATCACGAATCGTGCCGACAGCAGTGTCTGCATCACCGATGCCGTTGTCTACCACCGTGTAGGTCACCGTACGGTGGTCCGGGCTCAGGATCGCGCCCGTCCACTGAAACCAGGTGGAAGTGGTGTCCCCTGGCGCCGCGGGCCCGAACTTCCAGAACTGCACGCCAGCTGGCAATGCCTGAGGATAGACCAATGCCAGGGTGACGCTGCCGGCGCACCCCGTTGCGACGAAAGCGAAGCCACCGTGCGGCAGCGTGTAGCCCGCCGGGAGGCCGCCAGGCGTCACGAAGGCCGTACCCGTAGCGGCCAAGGTACAGCCAGCCCCGCCCCCCGACAGCGTGGCCGTGGCCAGCCCCGCCATGCCCGGCACGGCGCCTGCCACCGACAGCCGCGCCACGACAGCGAACGTGCGGCTGACCTGCGCCGCCGCCAGATAAGCCGGGCTGCCCGCCTGGTCGGCATGGACAGTGCAGGAACCTGCGGTCAGGAAGGTCAGGGCCCCGGCCTCGGTGATTGCGCAGACGCTGGGGGAGCCCGAGGTGAAGGTCGGGGCCAGACCGGAGTCGGCCGTTGCTGCCAGGGTCGGTGACGTGCCAAAGTCCTGCGGTCCGGGAGGTGCGAAGAGGATGGTCTGCGTACCCTTGGGCGTCACGGCATTGGATGCCGCCGATGGTGCGCTCGGGCCAGCGCCGTTGCCAGCCACCACCATGAAGGTGTAGGCCGTGCCGTTGGTCAGCCCTGTGACGGTGCAGGTGGTGGCGGTCGCAGGCGCGGGCGTACAGCTGCCGCCGGGGTGGCCGGTGACCGTGTAGCCCGTGACAGGGCTGCCGCCGTCGAAGGCCGGTGCCGTCCAGGAGACCGTCGCCTGGCCGTTGCCGGGCACGGCATTGACGCCCGTTGGTGCCCCGGCGACAGACGGCAACTGCAGCCCAAGCACCGAGCGCACCAGCGCCTGCGATCCGTTGTAGATGCCCCCGGTGGCCGCGCCCTGCGCGCGCACCCACAGCGGCACGCCGCGTTGCAGGGACAGGCCGTCGATGGCCCAGCCGCCGGCCACGCGCACGGCTGCGCCCAGATCGGTCCAGCCCGACTCGGGCGCGTCCGGCACGGTGGAGATTGCAAAGCGCACCCCGCTCACCTCCGGCCCGGTGCCGCTGCGCATCCAGCGCAGGCCGTTGCCGTCGGCGGTCGCTTGCAGGCTTTG
>NZ_FNJL01000051.1 GCF_900104515.1 Paracidovorax cattleyae | reverse complement strand
GCCAACCTGATTTTTTGAGGGCCTGCTCCAGCACGCTTATCCCGTGCAGGTCAGGCTCGCTCCACTTGCGCCAGTACGCATACACGTTCTGCCACTTGGGAAACTCCGGCGGAAGAAACCTCCACTGACAGCCTGTGCGCAGTAGGTAGAGCACCGCGCAGAACACCTCGTAGAGATCCAGCTCTATGGGCTTGGTACTGCGCCGAACGCTGCGCAACAAGGGCTCGATCTCGGCGAACTTCTCTCTGCTTATGTCGCTTGGGTAGGGCTTTCTTTTCACCAAGCAATTGTCGGCTCTAAAAAGATCGTAAACAGGCTCTTAGGCAGGCGGGTTGCGTCTGAATTACGATAGTCTGCCAATCACTGTCGAGAACATGCCAAACTCCGCCCAGCCGCCGACCGCCCTGCCCCCCGCCGGGCGCTCCGCACAGCCCCGGCCCTCCGCTTCCCCGCGGCGCATGGTGGCTTTCGTGCCCTCGCTCACGCCGCATCTCTTCGTGCCCGGCGCGGCGCGGCCGATGCGCGCGAAGCACCGCCAGTTGAAAGCCGGCACGCAGGTGATGCCGCACCACCACCCCTGGGCGCAGGTGGCCGTATCGACCACGGGCGTGATCCGCCTGACGGTGGCCGAAGGCACCTACACCGTGCCGCCATCGCGCGCGGTGTGGATCCCTCCCGGCGTGGAGCATGCGGTGACCGTGGTGGAAGACGCCGACATGCGCACGCTTTACCTGCACCAGCCGCGCGGGCGTTGCGGCCCCGGCGTGGCGCGGGCCGAAGACCCGCTGTGGCGCCAGTGCCGCGTGCTGGAGATGTCCGAGCTGCTGCGCGCGCTGGTGTGCGAGATGCCCACCGGGAGCGACGACGCCCCGCCGCTTGCGCCCGAGGTGCTGCGCCGCGAGCGCCTCCTGAGCGCGCTGATCCGCGAAGAGCTGTGCAGCGCCAGCGCCGTGCGCCTGGGCGTGCAGCTGCCGCGCGACAAGCGCCTGCGGCACCTGTGCGAGGCGGTGCTGGCCGACCCCACGCGCCACGAGACGCTGGCCGAATGGGCGCGCGACACCGGCGCCAGCCCGCGCACGGTGGCGCGGCTTTTCCGGAACGACCTGTCCACCACCTTCACGCAGTGGCGCCAGCAGGTGCTGCTGGCCGAGGCCGTGGCACTGGCGGCGGGGCGGCGGCCCGTGAACCAGATCGCGGCCGAACTGGGCTACAGCAGCCCCAGCGCGTTCAGCGCCATGGTGCGGCGCGCGGTGGGCATGCCGCCGGCGCGGTTCCTGGGACTGCAGCCCTGAACCGCGCGTCAGGGCTGGATACCGGGTAGGCCCCGAGGGCAATCGGCGGCATGCGCGCAAGAATGCCCACTCCTGCACAGAGAGACATGCCATGACGAACCGCGCCACTTCCCACGTCCGCCGCGCCCTGCTGGCCCTGGCCGCCACCGCTGCCGCCTGCGCCCTCCCCCTGGCCTCCCGGGCACAGGCCCCGGCCGCCTGGCCCGCCAAGCCGGTGCGCATCATCACCCCCTTCCCGGTGGGCGGCGGGCCCGACGGCGTGGCGCGGCTGGTGGCCGACCGCCTTGCCCGCACCTGGGGCCAGCCCGTGACGGTGGACAACCGGCCGGGCGGCAACGGCTTCATCGCCATCGACGCCTTCAAGCGCGGCGCCCGGGACGGCACCGACATGATCGTGCTGGACAACGTCCACCTGGCCGCCTATCCCAGCCTGTTCAAGAAGCTGCCCTACGACCCGGTGAAGGACTTCGACCCGCTGCTGCCCCTGTTCAGGACCTATTTCTTCTTCACGGTGCCCACCCACAGCCCCTACCGGTCGGTAGCCGACCTGGTCGCCGACGCCAAGGCCCATCCGGGCAAGCTGAACTACGGCTCATGGTCGGTGGGCAACCCGGTGCACCTGGGCTCGGAGCTGTTCGAGTCGATCACCGGCACGCAGATGGAGCACATCGTCTACAAGGAAACCACGCAGCTCTACACCTCGGTCTCCACGGGCGACCTGGCCTTCGCCCTGGGCACGGCCGCCACGGCCGGGCCGCTGCAGCGCGCGGGCAAGCTGCGCTTCCTGGCGATCGCGGCGCCGCAGCGCTCGGCCAGCTACCCCGACGTGCCCACCGTGGGCGAGTCGGGCGGGCCGAAGGGTTTCGAGGTGATCGGCTGGAACGCCATCGCCGTGCCGCCCGGCCTCCCCGCGGCCGTCACCGACAGGATCAAGCGCGACGTGGAAGAGGCGCTGATGGCGCCCGAGGTGCAGGAGAAATTCAGGAGCTTCGCCTACGAGTCCTTCCCCACCACGCGCGCCCAGTTCAGCCAGTTCATCCAGGGCGAGAGCCAGCGCTTCGGCGACGTGATCCGCAAGGCGAACGTGACGCTGGACTGAAAGGCACCGCCAGCGGGCCGGCCCGCGCTGGCCGCCGGCTCGTCAGAGCATGGGCCGCAGCTCCCGCGCGGCCTCCTGGAGCACCGGCAGCAGGTCGCGTTGCAGGCGCTCGGGCGACAGGCGGTCCGGCGCGGTGACCACATTGAGCGCGGCGACGGCCCGGCCCTGCAGGTCGCGCAGCGGCACGGCCAGGGCCAGCACGCCCAGTTCGTGTTCTTCGCAGGCGACGCAGCAGTCCTCCGCGCGGGCCTGGTCGATGGCGGCGTGCAGCGCGGGTGCATCGGTCAGCGTGTAGGCGGTCAGGCGCGGCAGCGGGTGCCCGCGCAGCCAGTCGCGCACAGCGCTGCGGGAACGGGTGGCCAGCAGCATGCGGCCGGTGGAGGTGGCGTGCGCAGGCAGGCGGCTGCCCAGGTGCAGGCCATAGGCCAGCACGCGGTCCGCGGCGCCCCGCACGCCATCGGCCTGCGAGGCGGCGGCGCTGCGCGCAACGATGACCACCTCTCGCCCTTCCAGCACCACGGTGGAAAACGGCAGCTGCGTCTGCGCGGCCAGGCGGTCGAGCGTGGGCTGCACCAGGCGCGGCAGCCGGGCCGAGGCCAGGTAGCTGCCCGCCAGCCGGAGCACCTTGGGCGCCAGCCAGAAGTACTGCCCGTCGCTTTCCAGATAGCCCAGGTACGCCAGCGTGAGCAGGTGGCGCCGTGCCGCCGCGCGCGTGAGGCCGGCGCGCTCGGCCGCCAGGGTGGCGTTGAGGCGCTGGCGCTCGGTGTCGAAGCTCTCCAGCACGGCCAGGCCCCTGGCCATGCCGGCGATGAAGTCGGCATGGGCGATGCCGGGCCCCGGGCCCGCCGCGGGTGCAGCGGATGGCGGGTGGGCTGAGGAGAGTTTGCGTGGTGCCATGGAAGCCTGCAGCGGTATTGCGCGATCATCGCATCGATTGCGCGATGATCGCGCAGTCTCACCGCACACGCCATGGCGCGCGGGGGGCCTCGGACCTACGCTGCAGGAAAAAGAAGGTTTCGCCAACCGCCATCCGCACAGCAGGCCGCCGCGCATCCGCGGCAGGAGACAAGCCCATGACCACCCGCACCCCGGGGGCCGCACCGGTGCCCCGCACCGCCGTTCCCGCCGCCACGCAGGTCGCCATCATCGGCGCCGGCCCGTCGGGCCTGCTGTTGGGCCAGTTGCTGCACCGGGCCGGCATCGACGCGGTCATCATCGAGCGCCAGCCGGCGGACCACGTGCTGGGCCGCATCCGCGCAGGTGTGCTGGAACAGGTGACCATCGAATTGCTCGAGGAAGCCGGCGTCGGCGCGCGCATGCGGCAGGAGGGACTGGTGCATCGCGGCTTCGACCTGCTGCTGGACGGCCGCCGCCACCGCATCGACCTGGAGGCGCTGGCGGATGGCCGGCACGTGATGGTCTATGGCCAGACCGAGGTGACGCGCGACCTGATGGACGCCCGCGCCGCCGCCGGCCTGCCCACGGTGTACAGCGCTGCCAACGTGCAGGTGCAGGGCTTCGATACGGCCCGCCCTGCCGTCACCTTTGAAAAGGACGGCGCCACGCACACGCTGCGGTGCGACTTCGTCGCCGGCTGCGACGGCTTCCACGGCGTGTGCCGCGCCAGCGTGCCGCAGGGCGCCTTGCGCAACTACGAGAAGGTCTATCCGTTCGGCTGGCTGGGTCTGCTGTCCGATACGCCCCCCGTGCACCATGAGCTGATCTACGCCAACACGCCGCGCGGCTTCGCGCTCTGCTCGCAGCGCAGCGCCACGCGCAGCCGCTACTACCTGCAGGTGCCGCTGACCGACCAGGCCGGGCAGTGGAGCGACGAAGCCTTCTGGGACGAGTTGCGCCTGCGCCTGGACCCGGAAGCGCGCGAACACCTGGTGACCGGCCCCAGCCTGGAAAAGAGCATCGCCCCGCTGCGCAGCTTCGTCACCGAGCCGCTGCGCTTCGGCCGCATGTTCCTGGCGGGCGACGCGGGCCACATCGTGCCGCCCACGGGCGCGAAGGGGTTGAACCTGGCGGCGACGGACGTGAAGTTCCTCTCGGCCGCGCTGATCGAGTTCTACGCCGGGCGCAGCGAGGCCGGCATCGACGGGTACTCCGCGCGGTGCCTGAAGCGCATCTGGCGCGCGGAGCGCTTCTCCTGGTGGTTCACGCAGCTGATGCACCACTTCCCCGGCGACGACGCGGACATCGCCGCCAGGTTCCAGGCGGCCGAGATCGACTACCTGCTGCATTCCGAGGCAGGCTCGCGCACCATCGCCGAGAACTACGTCGGCCTGCCGCTGGACTTCGGCGAGTGAGCAATTGCGGGGGCGCACCAATGCCGGTATGGTGCCTGCGCATGAACGTCCCCACTTCCCCCTCTCCCGATGCGCCGTCCGCTGCCGGCGGTGATGCGCGCTTCCACAGCTACCAGCCGCGCCAGGGCCACGGCCTGCCGCACGACCCTTTCAACGCCATCGTGGGGCCGCGACCCATCGGCTGGATCAGCACCCGCAGTGCGGGGGGCGTGCTCAACCTCGCGCCCTACAGCTTCTTCAACGCCTTCAACTACGTGCCGCCCATCGTGGGCTTCGCCAGCATCGGCGCCAAGGACACGCTGGCCAACGTGCAGGCCACCGGCGAGTTCGTGTGGAACCTCGCCACCCGCGGCCTGGCCGAGGCCATGAACCAGACCTGCGCGGCCGTGCCGCCCGAGGTGGACGAATTCACCCTGGCCGGGCTCACGCCGCTGGAGTCGTCCCACGTGACCCCGCCCCGCGTGGCGGAAAGCCCGGTGGGCTTCGAGTGCCGCTGCACGCAGATCCTGCAGCTGCAGGGCTCCGATGGCGTGCAGGTGCCGACCTGGCTGGTGCTGGGCGAGGTGGTCGCCATCCACATCGACCGGGCGCTGCTCAGGGACGGCATCTATGACACCGCCAGCGCCGGCCATATCCTGCGCGCGGGAGGCCCGGCCGACTATTTCGCGGTGGGGCCGGAACAGCTCTTCAAGATGTACCGGCCGCGCTGAACTTTTGCGCCGCGGCAGCGCTTATGCTCCTGCATGGCAGCGTTTCCGTATTCCACTGCCGGGCGACCGCCCCGCTGCCCCACGGTGCCCGCGCAGGATCCTTTCCGGAAAGAACCGACACCATGAACGCCACCCGACTCGTCGCCCTTGCCCTCATCGTGGCCGGCGCGCTCGGCCTCGCCTATGGAGGCTTCAGCTATACCAAGGACACCACGGTGGTGAAGCTGGGGCCGCTGGAGATCTCCGCCAAGGAGAAGGAGCGCGTCAACGTCCCGCTGTGGCTGGGCATCGGTGCCATCGCCGTGGGCGGGCTGCTGCTGGCGGTGGGCGGCCGGAAGTAAGCCGGACAGCCCTCCATGGCCGAGCCTGCCCGGAGATTCCCCTTCCTTGCCCGCCACTGGTTCGGCGCGCTGTGTGCGCTCCTGGGCCTGGCGCCCCTGGTGCTCCTGCTGGCCTGGTGGCCGCTGGCCACGCTGCTGGAGTGCTCCGGCAACGAGGGTTCGGGCATGCACTGCGCCGCTGCGCCGGGGCTGTCCGACATGGCGTACACGATGTTCATGGTGGGCGCCTGGGGTTCGATGTTCACGCTGCCGGCGGCGCTGTCGCTGTACCTCCTCGGAGCCGCCGCGCGCTGGCTGCTGCGCCGGTCCGCCGCCGCGCGGTGACGCCGTGCGCGCGCGCCCCAACGGCACCCATTCGTCTCGCGCTACGCGGCGGTCGCTGGAGCCTCGTCCCCTTCGTCCTGACCCGCACCGCGCAGCGGCAGCGCGATGCCCGACGCGGCGAACACCTCGCGCACCACGCCCAGCGCATTGAGCGCGGCCGGGAAGCCGGCATACACGGCCATCTGCACCACCACCTCGACGATCTCGGCCGGGGCGCAGCCCACGTGCAGCGCGGCATGCACATGCACGCGCAGTTGCGGCAGCGCGTGTCCCATGGTGCACAGGGCCGCCACGGTGGCCAGTTCGCGCTCGCGCAGGCCCAGGGCGGGCCGGGCGTAGATGTCGCCGAAAGGGAATTCCACCAGCAGGCGCGCGAAATCCGGGAAGGACTGCGCCAGTTGCTCCACCACGGCCAGGCCGGCGGGGCCGTCCACCTGGGCGAGCATGCGGGTGCCGCGTTCATAGCGCAGGTCGCGCGGTGAGATGGAATGGGGCGGGGTCGCCGGGGATACGTGGTGCATGCGGAGCTCCTTTCGGGATGGGTTGGCTGCCAATGTAGGAGGCCCGCAGCGCCACGGGAATGACCGATTCGGTGATACCTTTTCGGTATGCCTTCCCAACTCGATTCCCGTTCGCTGGCCCTCTTCCTGGCCGTGGCCGATGCCCTGAGCTTCCGGCAGGCAGCGGAGGTGCTGCACCTGTCGCAGCCCCCCTTGAGCCGCGCGATCCGCGAACTGGAAGCGCGGCTGGGCACATCCCTCTTCGACCGCCATGCCCGTGGCGTCAGCCTGACCGCAGCCGGGCGCCGGTTGCTGCCGTATGCGCGCGGCGTGGCCGATCTGCTGCGGCAGGCCGAGGCCGCATTCCAGGGGGCAGCCGTGCCGTCCACGCTCCGGCTGGGGCTGACCAGCGCGGCCGAACCGGCCTGGTTCCGGGGGCTGGCCGACCGGGCGCAGGCCCTGCAGCCCGGAGTGCGGGTGGAGGTGGCGTCGGACACCTCGCCGCGGCTGGTGCGGCAGTTGCGCGCGGGCCGGCTCGATGCCGCCTTCATCGCGCTGCCGACGGACGTGCGCGGGCTCGAGGTGCTGGAGCTCGACCGGCTGCCGATGCTGGTGGCGATGCCGTCCACGCACCCCCTGGCGCGGCGCCGACTGGTGCGGCTGGCCGACCTGGCACAGGAGCCCGTCTTCTGGTTCGAGCGCGCCCGGCAGCCGGCCTTCCACGACCATTGCCAGCGGGTGTTCGACCGGTACCGCTTCGCGCCGCCCCGGCTGCGCGAGCCGGCGGACCACCATGTCCTGCTGGCCGACGTGGCGGCCGGGCGGGGTATCGCGCTGCTGGCGGCATCCTTCGCCGGACTGCGGCGCGCAGGCGTGGTGTACCGGCGGCTGGCCGAGGGCGATGCCCTGGCGCTCGGCATCGGGCTGGCCACGCCGCCCGGCCAGCCCGCCTTGCGCACGCTGCTGGCCCGTGCCAGCGGCGTGCCGCGGGCGCCGTCCGCCGGGAACTAGCCGCCGGCAGGGCCCTGGTGGAACACCAGGTCTTCCACCGGCCGGCCGCCGACCAGGTGCTGCGCGATGATGCGGTCCATGTTCTCGGGCGTGACGTTGTAGTACCACGTGCCGTCGGGCTGCACGCACATCACGGGCCCGCCCTTGCAGGCCGCGAAGCAGCTCACGCGGCTGCGCTTGACGCGCAGCTCGCCGTCGTTCAGGCCGGCGGCCTTGAACTTGGCCCCCAGGCTGTCGAACAGCACCTGCGATTCGCCGTCCTGCGTGCAGCGGGTGCCGGTGCAGACCAGCAGGTGGCGGCGGTAGTCGCCGATCCTGGGGCGCACCACGGGAGCGGGCTCTGTGGCGGCACCGGCTTCGCCGGCGGGGTCGTGGGGGGTGTCGTGGCTCATGCTTCGCTTTCCTCGGCGGCCGGTTCCGCCGCGGCGGGCACGGGCGGGTTCTGCAGGGTTTCGCGGATGTAGTCCGCGGGCAGGCGGTGGCGCCGGGCCAGGGCCTCGATGCTGTCCCCGGCCGCATGGTCGGCGAACAGGTTCTCCAGCCAGCCATTCAGGCCCGTGGAGAGCGAGCGGCCCGGCCGCTCGCCCTCCCGCGTGGCGCCTCCTCCCTCCACGTCGTACTTGTTGGCGTACCCGCGCGGCGTGACCATGAGGCCGTGCTGCACGATGGTGTTGCTGTTGCCGATGAGCACGGTGCTCAGCATGCCGATGTCGGCATCGCACATGGTGGCCAGGGTGGCGAATTCGATGCGCTCGCGGCGGCGGTAGGCGCTCTTGACAATGGCCACGGGCGTGTCGGGGCTGCGGTGGCGCAGGAAGAGCCGCTGGGCCTCCTCGATCTGGCGCGTGCGGCGGCCGCTCTTGGGGTTGTAGAGCGCGACCACGAAGTCGGCCATGGCGGCGGCGTCGAGCCGGCGCGCGATGGTGGGCCAGGGCGTGAGCAGGTCCGACAGCGAGATGGCGCAGAAGTCGTGCGTGAGCGGCGCGCCCACGCGGGCCGCGCAACTGTTGAGGGCCGATGCGCCGGGCACGATCTCGACTTCGATGCCCTCGGGGTCGGGCACGCCGTTCTCATCGACTTCCGGCGGCGTCCAGCCGGCCTGGAACAGCACCTCGAACGTGGGGCCGGCCATGCCATAGACGCCCGCGTCGCCCGAGGAAATCAGCGCGACCTTCTTGCCCTCGCGGGCGCGGGCCAGCGATTCGATGGCGCGGTCGAGCTCTTCGGTCATGGACTTGCGGATAATCTCCTTGCCCTCGATGAGGTCGGCCACCAGCTTGATGTAGGTGACGTAGCCGATGATGGTGTCGGCCTCGGCGATGGCGGCGCGGGCGCGCGCGGTCATGTGGTCGGTGCTGCCGGGGCCGATGCCCACGAGCATGATCTTTCCTGCGGACATGTGCGTGTCGTCTCTTTCGGATGGGGGTCAGGCCGCCGTGGCGGCGGTGGCGCCGGGCGCGGCGATGCGCTGCAGCGTGCCTTCGTCGATGCAGGCGGCCAGCCAGCGGCGGCCGCGCAGGCGCGTGGCGCCCAGGGTGATGGCGATGGTCAGCAGCGGCTCCACGGCCACCAGGCTGAGGTAGGAGGCGGCGAACAGCGCCCAGTCGGCCACGGGGGCCGGGTCGCTGCTGATGGAGAGCCAGAAGCCGACCATGAGGGTGACGCCCGCGTAGTACATGGCGTCCAGCTTGAGCACGTTGGCCACGCTGATGCGCTGCATGCGCTGGCCCAGGCCGTGGTGGACGGCGAACAGCGGCACGGCCAGGCTCAGAAAGTTGATGGCGAGGTGCGCCAGATCCTGCGGCTCGAAAACCAGGGCCTGCGCGAGCAGCCCCAGGCCGAAGCCGAACAGCGTGGGGATGAAGCCGAACAGCAGGTAGATGGGCATGGCGCCGACGAAGTGCAGCTCGGACGGGCCGATGGGCATGTGCCAGACCTGCATCAGCACGCTGAAGAAGAAGGCGGCCAGCAGCGTGCGCAGCCAGGCCGTGGGGCTCTTGAGCAGGGGCAGCGCGTGCGCGCCCAGCAGCGCGGTGGCGGCGACGGAGGCATAGGCGATCTTGTCCTGCGAGAGGATGCCGATTTCGATATGCATGGTGGACCTTTCTGGAGTTGCGGGAGGGAACGGCCGAGGCGCTTGCGCGATGCTTCAGCCGGCGTGACCGGGGATGCCTGGCGGGGCAGGCGGAATGCGGGCGATGGACACGGTGGCGTTGCGCCCGTCGGGGCCGCGCAGGCGGTGCTTTTCGACCAGCAGGGCCGACGCATCGGCCGCGCCCGCGGCCAGCAGCGCGGCAGCTTCGCTGACCGAGGGCGTGCCCATGTAGCGCAGCACGGTCTCCGACGGGTTGGGCACGCGCACGGCCGCCAGCTGCGCGGCGGTGTACCAGCACAGCGGCCAGCCCTGGCGGGCCGCCAGTGAAAGAAAGGCGGCTTCGTCCCGCTTGGCCTCGATGCTGGCGGCCAAGGCCACCTGGGCGATCTGCGCGCCGGCCTGGGCCAGCGCCTCGCGCAGGCAGGCTTCGACCGTGGCCTCGGGCGTGCCGCGGTCGCAGCCCAGGCCGATGGCGAGGCGGGGTGCCGGGCGAACGCCGTGTGGAGTGCTCACGCGGCGGCTTCCATGGGCGGGCGATAGACCACCAGGCGCTCGTGCCACGCGGCCCAGCGCTCGGGCGCGACCTCGTCGTGCGTGATCCACAGCACGGCCTGGAAGCGACCCGGCTCCACGCCGCTCCAGCCGTCCAGGCAGGTGATGTTGGCGGGCAGCGGCGTGGGCCGGTTCCACCACTGGCGGCTGCCGGCCTCCTGCACCACGGCGATGGGCTCGCCGTTGACCACGTGGGCCGAGACGCGCGTGATGTTGATCTTGGGCGCCTCCACGCGCCAGCCCAGCTGGCGGCCGAGGATATCGACGGGAATGGTCCTGCCCACGTCGGACGCGGTGGTGAGCACCGGCGTGGCGCCGATCAGGGCGGCGATGCGCTCGCTCCATTCGTTGGCGCCGCCCACGTGGCCCGAGAGCACGGGGATGACGAACTGGCCGGCATCGTCCACCACCGTCACGCCGGGGTCTTCGTCCTTCGACTTGAGCACCGGGGCGATCAGGCGCACCACGGCGCCCAGCGAGACGAAGAAGACCAGTTGGTCGTACTGCGCGAAGAGCGGTGCGATCTCGTCGCGCAGCGCGCCTTCGTAGGCACGCACGGTGTTGGGCAGGCCCTCGAAGGCCGATGCGAACTTGGCCGCGGTGCAGACATGCGCCTGGGGCACGTCGCGCGCCAGCTGCGCGGCCTGGGCGGCGCCGTGGCGGGTGATGGCGACGAGGCACACGCGCACCTCGCCGGCGGGCTGCGCGGGGGCGGAGAGCACCACGTCGGGAGTGGCGGGAGGGGTGGTCGGGGTCGTCATTCGGCAAGCTCCGGTTCTTCGTCGGCAAAGGGTTGGCCCGCTGCCGTGGCGGCGGGCGAGGATTTCTTCAGGCAGCCCTTGATGCGCTCGCCGCGGATGCGGTGCGGGTTCTTCACCACCATGAGCGAGAGGTAGCTGACCTTGGTGCCGCGCAAAGCGGGCAGATCGTTGCCGGCCACGCAGCGCTCGTCGGGCGCGCCCACGCGCTCGATGAACTGGGTGTGCGGCAGCAATCCGCGCCGCTCCAGCCAGTCGATCAGGTCGTCCATGAGGGGCTTCACCTTCATCAGCACCAGGGTGTCGAAGTCGGGCAGCAGGCGGTCCACCGCGCTCACGCCGTAGGCGGCGGGCACGATGGCGATGGTGTCGTCCTGCTCGGCCAGCGGCATGCCGCGCGTGGCGCAGGCCGCCGTGAAGGCGTTCACGCCCGCGATCACGGGCGCCTCGATGCGCGCGTCCAGCGCCCGCACGGTGCGCGCCAGGTGGCCGAAGGTGGCGTAGGTGCTGGCGTCGCCCTCGACCAGGAAGAGCACGTCCCGCCCGGCCTGCAGCCAGGGCAGCACGGTGTCTGCCGCGCGCATCCAGGCACGGGCGAGCTTGTCGCCGTCGTGCGTCATCGGAAACAGCAGGGTCTGGTGCGTGGCGGGCGGTGTGAGGCCGGCGCGCTGCACGATGCCCCAGGCGTAGCTGGGCGTCTTGGTGCTGCGCGCGGGGTAGGTCCAGACGGCGTCGGTGCGCTGCAACTGCACCCAGGCGGCGCGGGTGATGAGGCCCGGGTCGCCAGGGCCGAGCGAAACGCCGATGAGGCGGCCCAGGGGGCCTTGCGACATTGGCTGGATCGGTGCCGCTTGCGGCTGCAGCGATGCGGCGAGCGATACATGTTCAGCGGTCATGCGTCCTCCCCCACGGCGACGGCAGGGGCGCCAGCGTTGCCCGCCTGCGCGCAGACGATCCACACCGGGTTCTCGGCCGCCATGCGGTGCATGTGCAGGATGGGCTTGCTGCGCGCGGCCTGCAGCTGCAGCACGTCCCACGCGGCGCCGGCGGCCTGCAGGGCCTGGGTGGCGGCGGCGAGGTTCTCCAGCGTGACGAAGTTCATCACCAGCCAGCCACCGGGGCGCAGGCGCCTGAGGCACAGCGCGATCAGCTCGGCCAGTTCGCCGCCCGAGCCGCCGATGAAGACGGCGTCCGGATCGGGCCAGGCATCGAGCCCCTCGGGCGCCTTGCCGTGCACCAGCGTGTGGTTGGAGACACCGAAATCGCGCACGTTGCGGCGCGCGATCTCCACGTCGCCCTCGTTCTTCTCCATCGCCCAGACATGGCCCTGCGGGCACAGGCGCGCGGCCTCCAGCCCCACGGAGCCGCTGCCCGCGCCGATGTCCCATACGCGGCTGGCGGCGCGCAGCTGCATGCGGGCGAGCGAGACGGCGCGCACCTCCTGCTTGGTGATCAAGCCCTTGTCGGGCTGGCGCTGGTGGTAGGCCGCATCGGGCAGGCCGAAGCGCACCGCGTCGGGCCGCTGGCGCGTGCGCACCAGCAGCACCACGTTGGGATCGGCGAACTGCTGCGCCGCGGCAGCGGCCGGCGCCATGTCGGCCCACACACGTTCGTCCGGCGTGCACAGGCGCTCGGCCACGCTGATCTGGAAATCGTCGCCCAGGTCCTCGGCCACCAGCAGGCGGGCGATGCGCGCGGGCGTGTTGTCGGGGCTGGTGAGCACGGCCAGGCGATCGTGCTGGCGCACGGCCTGGGCCAGCGCGTAGAGGCCGTGCGCGGGTGCAGCGCCCACGGCCCATTCGCCGGCATCCTTGGCATGCACGGAGACGATGCGCGCGTCCTGCCAGGCCAGGCCCAGGCGGGCGCAGGCCAGTTGCAGGGTGGAGACGTTGGGCATCACCTCCAGCGCCTGGATGCACAGGCGCGAGGCCAGGTAGCTGGCGATGCCGTGGCAGAGCGGATCGCCCGTGGCCAGCACCACGCAGGCCTGCTGGGCGGCACGGGCCTCCGCGATCCAGCCGGGCACGGACGAGAGGCAGCCTGTCAGGTCGCGCCGCACGGCCTGCGGGGCGATGTCGTCCTCCAGCAGTGCCAGCGTGCGCGTGCCGCCGATCACCAGGTCGGCCCGGCGCAGCAGCGCGAGCGCAGTGGCGCCGAGGCTGGCGGCGCCGTCGTCCAGCACGCCGATCACGCGGCAGGGCTGGGGGTCTTTTTCGAGCAGGTTCGTGGTCGTCATCGTCGTGAGGTCAGGCGGTGGCGGCCGGCCCGGAGGCGGCCTCGGTGATCTTGCTGCCGTCGAAGTCGCAGACCAGCACGGTGAGGTGGAAACGGTCGCCGTAGCGGTCGAACGCCGTGAGGGTCTGCACCACGGCCTGCGCCAGCGCGTGGTGAAAGGGCTCGCCCAGGCCCAGCGCCTGCATGCGCTCGGCGCCGAAGCGCGCGGTCTCGGCGGCGGCGATCTCGGCGCACACGTCGGGCGGCGCACCCACGCGGGCGGCCAGCCCGGCCAGCAGTTGCGTATCGACCTCGGCGCGGTTGGCGTGGGTGATGGTCTCGCCCTGGGCGATCTTCGTGAGCTTGCCCACCATGCCGCCGATGACCACTTCGCGCAGGCCCTGCGCCACGGCCTCGTCCAGCGCGTAGCGCAAAAAGTCGCCCATCTGCACGAAGCAGGCAGCCGGCAGATCGGGCCGCTCCTTCATCGCGAACTGCTCGGTGCGCCCGCCGGTGGTGAGCACCACCACGCCGTGGCCCAGCGTGGCGGCCACCTGCACGCCCTGCACCACGCTGGCGCGGTAGGCCGAGGTGGAATAGGGCTTGACGATGCCGGTGGTGCCCAGGATGGAGATGCCGCCCAGAATCCCCAAGCGCGCATTCAGCGTCTTCCTGGCCATCTCCTCGCCCTGGGGCACGGAGATGGTCACTTCGAGCCCCGCGTTCGCGAGCAGCGGGCTGCCCACGGCGCGCACGTTCTCTTCGATGTTGCGGCGCGGCACGGGGTTGATGGCCGGGCCGCCCACTTCCAGGCCCAGGCCGGCCATGGTGACCGTGCCCACGCCGAAGCCGCCGCAGAGCACCACTTCGCCCACGCGGCCGGGCAGCACGCGCACGTCGGCGGTGAGATGGGCCTTGTCGGTGCAGTCGGGATCGTCGCCCGCGTCCTTGATGACCATGGCGTGCGCGGCCTGACTACCTTCGCAGGTTCCGTCGTTCACCGCGAAGCGCACCATGTCGCCGTTGGGCAGCAGGCAGTCCACCGCCTCGGGCACGGCGCCTTCGACCAGGCCCAGCACGGCGGCGCGCGCGGCCGCGGCGGAGCAGGCCCCGGTGGTGAAGCCGGTGCGCGTGCCGCGGCGGACGGTTTTCTCCATCATGGCGGAGTCAGCCTCCTGTCGCGCCCTGGGCCTGCGATGCGGCCTGCTTTTGCCGCGCCTCGGCCAGCGCCAGCAGTGCGTGCAGCGCGGCCACCACCAGGGTGGAGCCGCCCTTGCGGCCACGGATCACGATCCAGGGTACCTCGGCGACTTCGGCCATCAGGTCCTTGGATTCGGCGGCGGAAACAAAGCCCACCGGCATGCCCACCACCAGCGCGGGGCGCACGCCCTCCTCGCGGATCAGGCGCACGAGTTCGATGAGCGCGGTGGGCGCATTGCCGATGCCGACGACGGCGCCCTGCAGCAGCCCCTGCCGGTGCGCCTTGCGCATGGCCTGCACGGCGCGCGTGGTGTCTTCGGCCTGGGCGCGGGCGATCACGTCGGCGTCGCTGATGAACTGGTGCGTGCGCATGCCGAAGTGCGCCAGGCGCGGCTGCGACAGGCCCGAGCAGATCATCTCCACGTCGGCCACCACAGGGGCGCCGCCGCGCAGCATGGCGGCGATGCCGGCCTCGACCGCCTGGGGGTGGAAGTCGGTCAGGCCGTTGAATTCGAAGTCGGCGTTGGCGTGGATCATGCGCCGCACGATGGGCCACTGCTGTGCGGTGTACGCGTGCGGGCCGGCCTCGGCGTCGATGATCGCGAAGCTGTCGTGCTCGATGGCCTGGCCGGCGCGCGTGAGCTGCTCGGTGACGGTGTTGACCGTGCTCATGCGGCGGCTCCGGCCGGCTGGGGTGCGGCGTGGCCGTGGTGTGCGTGATCGTGGCCATGGCCGTGCGCATGTTCATGCGCGTGAGCGTGCCCGGCGCCTGCCTCGGCGGGGGCCGCGGGCGCATGGGCATGCGTGTGCTCGTGGCTGTGGCCGTGTCCCAGGTCGTGCGCGATTTCGCGGTACTTGCAGCCGTCGCAGGGCAGGCGGCTGTCGGGCAGGCCGGCCTGCAGGTCGGCCACGCGCTGCTCCAGCAGCTCGAAGATCTCGCGCTCCATGCCGAAATGGCCCGACTGCGCGAAGCGCACCTGCGGGTACTGCGCGCGCAGGTGCTCCACCTGGCGGCCGATGCGCTGCATCAGCGTGCCGGTGTAGAGGTAATAGGGCAGCACCACGATCTGCTTCATGCCCAGCAGCACCTGGCGCTGCACCACGCGCTCCAGGCGCGGCCAGGTGATGCCGGTGAAGGCGATCTCCACCAGTTCGTGGTGGCTGTCTTCCTGCAGCCAGCGCGCCATCTTGGCGACGTCGCCGTTGGCCTGCCGGTCGGACGAGCCCCGGCCCAGCAGCACCACGCCCGTGGTGGTGGGATCTGGCATGTCCAGCGCCTGCATGCAGCGGCGCAGCTGGCGCTGCAGGATGGCGAGGATGGGCTCGCAGGCCGTGAGGTGCGGGCCGTAAAGGAATTCGACGCCCGGGCAGTGTTCGCGCGCATGCTCGATGGATTCGGGGATTTCCATCTTCACGTGGCCGGCCGCGTTCAGGATGAGCGGCAGCACCAGCACGCGGCGGCTGCCCCGGGCGGCCATCAGCAGACCGTCGTGCAGGCCGGGCGGCGCGAATTCGATGAAGCAGACCTCGATGCGCCAGCCGGGCTGGCGCGCGCGCCACTGGCGCACGAAGGCATGGATCTCGTCGTTGCCTTCGGGCTCGCGCGAGCCGTGGCCGACCAGCAGCACGGTGGTGCCGGCCTGCGCGAGCGCGGGAGCGGTGCCGTGGTGCGGATCGACGCCATGGCCGTGTTCGTGGGAGTGCCCGTGGGTGTGCGGAGCGTGCAGGTGCGTCATCGTGGGATATCCGACAGAGTGTGCGGCAGGGAACCCGGGGCGTCCGCGCCGAGCGGCGCATCGCTCGCGCGCCGGAAGCGGTGGGTGAAGCCCGGGTCGTAGAGCTTGGATTTGGCGAGTTCGGGCCAGTGGCGCGCGCCCAGCGTGGGGCTGGCGATGATCATGGCCTGGCTCACCACCCGGGCCTCGCGGCAGCGCTCGCGCACGTCCGCCACCGTGCAGCGCACGATGCGCTCCTCGCCCGGCCAGGAGGCCTTGTGCACCACAAGCAGCGGCGCGTCGTCCGGCCAGCCGGCTTCGCGCAGCCCGGCCTGCACCTTGTGCAGCAGGGTGATCGACAGGAAGATGCAGAGCGTGCAGCGGTGCCGCGCCAGCTCGGCGAGCGATTCGCCGGGCGGCATGGGCGTGCGGCCCTCCACGCGCGTGAACACCACGGTCTGCGTGACCTCGGGCAGCGTGAAGCTCTCCACCGCCGCGGCGGCCGAGGCCATGGCCGAGGACACCCCCGGCACCACGCGCACCGGCACGCCCGCCGCATCGAGCGGCTGCACGAGTTCGACCAGCGCGCCGTACAGCGCAGGGTCGCCCGTCTGCAGGCGCACCACGGTGCGGTGCTTCTGCGCCTGCAGCACGAGCCACGCGGCCATCTGGTCGAGCGTCATGGACTTGCTGTCGGCGATGGTGCAGCCCGGGGGCGCCCAGCGCGTGGCGGTTTCGTCCACGAGCGAGCCGGCGAACAGGATGGCCCCCGCGCGTTCGATCAGGGAGCGGCCCTTGACGGTGATGAGGTCCGGATCGCCGGGCCCGGCACCGACGAACCAGACGGTGCCCGGTCCCGGGACGGCGGTGTCGCAGGCCCCGTTGGCCTGCGCCGAAGAATCTGGCATGGGAAGCGACGAACAAAGATGCGCCCGCACCCTGCCTCCCCGCAGGGTCCGTGAATGGAGCATGCACGCAAAAAGCGCGCGCTCCCCTGTCGGCCGGTATCCGGGCTGGCGGCGCGGCAGTTCGTGCCGGGCTCCCCGGGCCCTTCCCGGATGCCGCGAAGGCATTCCAGTGGACGTCGTTCCAGGGGCCGAAGGCGCCTGGCCTGAGCCCATGCGCCTTCCATCGCTGACCGTTGCGGGGGCAGCCCAGGCCGGGGCCGTCGTCCATGGCGGAGCGGCCCTTCCTGGTTCCCGTTTAACTGCGCGGCCGGAAACGGCCGCGCGAGCACCAACGGGCGGAAGTATAGGGGGAGCGCGCCGGAATGGCCCGCTCAGGACGTTTCAGAACGATTCAGGTGCCCGCCCCCGGGCCGGCCGGGATTTGCACCAAGAATGGGCAAGGCGTTCGCGCCGAATACAACGGCCACCCGGCCACCACACATGGAGAGAGGGAACCCGACATGCGACATCCGCACACCATCCGAGGCGCCTGGCTGGCGCTTTCCGCCGCCGTGCTGGCCGGCACGGGCTGCAGCATGCACCGCACGGACCACGAGGCCACAGCCGCACCGGCGCCCGCGTGCGCCAGCGGCACCACAGCCACGTTCGGCAACGGCGCGTCCGCGTGCGGAAGCCAGGCCTCGGTCACGCCCGCGGGCGGATCGCCGGTGGCGGTGAATACCTACCTCGGCATACAGTACGCCAGGGCGGGCCGGTTCCAGCCGCCCCAGCTGTACGCCCCCACCGGCAGCAACGTACCGCAGACGGCACCCGGTGCCTTCTGCCCGCAGTCCAACAGCACCGTCTTCCGCAACCAGAGCGAAGACTGCCTCTACCTGAACGTCTTCACGCCGCAGTCGGCCCTCGGGGCGTCCCGGCCGCTGCCGGTGCTGTTCTTCATCCACGGCGGCGCGTTCGTGGAAGGCAGCGGCTACCAGCCGTCTCCCAACGGCAACGTCCTCGACGGCTCCTACCTGGCCGCCACAGGCAACATGGTGGTGGTGACCATCAACTACCGGCTGGGCGCACTGGGGTTCCTGGCGCTCGGCCGTGTCGACAAGCGCGTCGATCCGAGCGGCACGCTCCAGGGCAATTTCGGCATCCTCGACCAGCAGCAGGCCATGCAATGGGTGCAGCAGTACATCCGCGCATTCGGCGGCGACCCGGCGCGCGTCACCGTCGCAGGCGAGAGCGCGGGCGCGATGTCCACCGGGCTGCACCTGTTCGCCGCGCCGGGCAGCGCGAAGCTCTTCCAGGCCGCGATCATGGAGAGCAATCCGGTGGGTTCCGTGTACCGCACACCAGCCAAGGCCCATGAGCTGGGCGAACTCTTCCGCCTCTCGCTCTGCGCGCACATGAAAGATTGCCTGAAACGCGAGCCCATCCTGAAAAATGCCACGCTCCAGGAGATTATCGATACCCAGTCACTGAAAGCGCCGCCATCGGAGGACAAGGCTGGCGCCACGGCCAGGATGCAGACCTCGGTGCCGCCCCTGGTCGCCCTGCTGGGCGAGGCCGCCCCGCAGGTCCAGGACGGCCTGCCCTGGTCGCCGACCCTGGACGGCACGGTCATCGCCGGGCAGCCCCTGGCCGGCTACGCGGCCACATCCACCGGCCCCATGCCCGCGAAGCCGTTCGTCTTCGGCATCAACCGGGACGAGGGGGTCGTCTTCGCCGACATGGCCTATCTGAGCCTGCAGGACAAACTCAGCCCCGTCGCGGTCAACAACATCGTCGTCCCCTGGGTCTGGGGCCGCGACAGCGCCAAGGCCATTACCGGCTACACGGTGCAAGGCGCAGCCCCCTACAAGGCCCCCGCCGCCTCGGCCCCCATCTACATGGACAACGGCTCGGCCGTGACGATGTCGCACATCATCAACGACTTCGCCTTCCGCTGCGGCAACCTCGCCATGGCGGGCCGAGGAGCCGTTGCCAACGCGAAGGCCAGCCCCGTGCTGCCGGCCTTCGGCTATCTGTTCGCGCAGGCGCCGATCTTCAACCTGTACAGGACAGGCCCGCAGCGCACGCCCGTCCCGGCCTGCCAGCCGGATGCCGGGAACGTCTGCCACGCCAACGAAATACCGTACGTATTCAATACCATCGGGCAACTGGACCCGCAGCGGCCCGTCCCTCGCGCGGACCAGGCACTGTCGCAGACCATGGCGGCCGCCTGGGCGAGCTTCGTGAACAACCCGTCCAGCCCGGCGCCCTGGGCCGCGTCCGGCAGCCTGCCAACGCGCTGGACGCCCTACGCAGGCCTGTCGTCACCACTGGTGCAATGGAACACGGCCGGAGACAGCAGTGTCAGCGCATCCACGATCGACCAGGGCGCGAATTGCTCCGCCCTCTGGAACACGATCGCGCCCATCGGAGGGAACTGAGCCGGGGGCCCGGCCTGCAAGGGCCGGGCAGCGGCGGGGCGGGAGCCCGCCGCCCATGCCGCGCGTCAGCGCGAGAGCGCGTCGGTCGTGGCCGAGTCCAGGCGGCCCGTCACCGGCAGGCCCTTGTCCTTCTGGAAGGCCCGCAGCCCGTTCGCCGTCTTCGCGCCCATGCCGCCATCCGGCGCGCCCACGTCGTAGCCCAGCGCATTGAGCCGTGCCTGCGCCTCGCGCACCGACATCGATGCGCCCGCCTTCGTCTGCGACGGCGCCGCGCCGCCGTCCACGCCCAGCCTGCCGCCGCCACCCAGGCCCTGGCCCTGCACCTTCTGCGCCTTGTAGTTGCGCAGCGCCATGACCATCTGGTTGTATGCGTCCATGAACGCGGCCGTCAGCACCTTGCCCTGCGAGGTGTTCTGGTAGCCGCCCAGGTTGCCGCCCGCCGAGCTGCCGAAGATGCTGCCGAAGCCCGCGAAGTCGCTCTTGGAGGCGCTGCCTTCCGACACCGACACCTGCACGCCCGAGCGGTTGTCCACCAGCGTCAGCATCGCGCTCGCCTCGCGCGTCTTCAGCGATCCGCCCAGCTGGCCCAGCGCCTGGCCGCGCCCGCCGCCGATGAGCGCGCCCAGCGCACCGCCGATGCCGCCCGAGTCGCTGTTGGAGAAGACGATCTCCGGCGACAGGCCGTAGTCCGACGCCACCATCTGCCCCTGGCCGAAACTGCTGCCGCCGCGCATCTCCCCCGATTGCATCAGTGCCCGCTCACGGTTCATCGCGCCCATGCCGGTCACGCTGCGCTCCACCACCACGAAGCAGTTGGACTGCTGGATCAGCAG
>NZ_FNJL01000003.1 GCF_900104515.1 Paracidovorax cattleyae | reverse complement strand
GGCAACGACTACCTGCATGGCGGCTTCGGCAACAACACGTTCATCTTCGGGCGAGGCGACGGCCAGGACCGTATCGACCACTACCACGACACGGCGGTGGGCAAGCGCAACGTGCTGCAGTTCAAGGCCGGCGTGGCAAACAGCGATGTGACGGTACGGCGCTCGGGCAACGACCTGGTGCTGTCGATCGATGGCACGACGGACAAGGTGACGGTATCGGCGTTTTTCTACCAGGACGAGCCGGGAAATGCATTCAGCCCGTTGCAGGAAGTGCGTTTCGACGACGGCACGGTCTGGGATGTGAGCGAACTGGCCAGGAAGGTGCTGATCGGGACGACTGAAGGCGACTCGCTGCAGGGGTTCGTTGGTGACGACGTGATCGATGGCCTGGCAGGCGATGACCAGATCTACGGCCAGAACGGCAACGACACGCTCTCGGGAGGCGCGGGCAACGACCAGTTGTACGGCGGTCAGGGCAACGATGTGCTCAAGGGCGGTGAGGGCGACGACCAACTGCGCGGCGACGAGGGCGATGACGTGCTCGAAGGCGGTGCGGGCAACGACTACCTGCATGGCGGCTTCGGCAACAACACGTTCATCTTCGGGCGCGGCGACGGCCAGGACCGCATCGACCACTACCACGACACGGCGGCGGGCAAGCGCAACGTGCTGCAGTTCAAGGCCGGCGTGTCCAAGGATGGGGTAACGGTACGGCGCTCGGGCAATGACCTGGTGCTGTCGATCGACGGCACGACGGACAAGGTGACGGTATCGGCGTTCTTCTATGAGGACTCGCCCGCCAACCTCTTCAATCCGATCCAGCAGGTGCGCTTCGATGACGGCACGGTCTGGGATGTAGCCGAGCTTTCCAATAGGGCTCTGACTGGAACTCCAGGAGACGACACCTTGTACGGCACCCAAGCCGCCGACACTTTGCTGGGAGGAACGGGCAACGACACCCTTTACGGGGGCGCTGGTGACGACACCCTGGAAGGCGGAGCAGGGCAGGACCTGCTGGTGGGCGGCTCGGGTAACGACACCTACCTGTTCAGTCGCGGCTCGCAGGCTGACCGGATCGTCGATGAAGACTCCACATCCGGCAATGTCGATGTGCTCTCCGTGGGACCGGGAGTCGCGACCGATCAGCTCTGGTTCCGCCGGGAAGGCAACGACCTGGAGGTGAGCGTCATCGGTACGGAAGACCGGGCCACGATCGCGAACTGGTACGCGGGCAGCGCCAATCATCTGGAGAAGATCCAGACGTCCGACGGAAAGGTGCTGCTGGACAGCCAGGTGGATGCACTGGTGTCGGCCATGGCAGGCTTCGCGCCTCCAGCCGCCGGACAGACGACGTTGCCACCCGACTACCGCAGCAGCCTGTCGAACGTGATCGCGACCAACTGGACCTGATCGTCGGCGGCCAGTGCCCTCTCGCGGCCCGCCCCGGCGGGCGCGAGCGAGCCCGGTCCGCGGACCGCAGCGACCCACGGCATGCCGGGGGCGCTGGCCCATCGCGGGCGGCTCAGGCCATCTTCATCATTTCGTGCCGAAAATCCGGTCCCCCGCGTCCCCCAGCCCCGGCAGGATGTAGCCGTGGTCGTTCAGTTCGCGGTCGATGGCGGCGGTGAAGATCGGCACGTCCGGGTGCGCCTTCTGCAGCGTGGCGACGCCTTCGGGCGCGGCCAGCAGGCACATGAACTTGACCGAGCGGGGCTTGAGTTCCTTGAGCTTGGCGACGGCGGCAGCGGCGGAGTTGCCGGTGGCGAGCATCGGGTCCACCACGATGATGTCGCGCTCCTCCATCTCGGAGGGCATCTTGAAGTAGTACTCCACGGGCTGTAGCGTCTGCGGATCGCGGTAGAGGCCGATGTGGCCGACGCGGGCGCCCGGTACCACGGTCAGCATGCCGTCCAGGAAGCCGTTGCCCGCGCGCAGAATGGAGACGAGCACCAGCTTCTTGCCGTCGATGACCTTGCCGGTCATGGTCTCGAGCGGGGTTTCGACCTCGATGTCCGACAGCGGCATGTCGCGCGTGATCTCGTAGGCCATCAGGGTGCTCAGCTCGCCCAGCAGGCGGCGGAAGCTGTTGGTGCTGGCGTCCTTGCGGCGCATGAGGGTCAGCTTGTGCTGCACCAGCGGGTGCGTGATGACGTGGACGTTGCCGGAGGGGTGCTCGGTGCTCATGGGGCGGCGTGGGAAAGGGAAGGTAAAAAAAGGGACAACCCTTCAGTCTGCCAGAAACCGCGCATACCGCGGCAGATCGACGTTGCCGCCGCTCACCACGATGCCCACGCGCGCGCCCCGCAGGTCGATGCCGCCGTGGTGCGCGCCGGCCAGCGCGAGCGCCCCGGTGGGCTCGACCACCATCTTCATGCGCTCGGCGAAGAACCGGAGCGCCTGGGCAAGCTGGGCGTCGGCCACGGTGACGACCTCGTGCACCAGCCGCTGGATGATCGGGAAGGTGATCTCGCCCGGCGCCTGGGTCTGCGCGCCGTCGGCGATGGTGCGGGGCGTCTCGATGCGCACGATGTGCCCGGCGCGCAGCGATTGCTGCACGTCGTTGCCGGCCTCGGGCTCCACGCCGACCACCTTGCAGCCCGGCGCCAGTTGTTCGGCCGCGAGCAGGCAGCCCGACAGCAGGCCGCCGCCGCCCAGGCAGACGAAGAGGTAGTCCAGCCCGGGCACGTCCTCCAGCAGCTCCACGGCAGCCGTGCCCTGGCCGGCGATGACGTGGGGATGGTCGAAGGGCGGCACGAGCACCATGCCGCGCTCGTCGGCCAGGCGCCGGCTGATGGCCTCGCGGTCTTCGCGGAAGCGGTCGTAGGTGACCACCTGGGCGCCGTATTCGCGCGTGGCGGCCATCTTGGAGGCGGGCGCGTCCTCGGGCATGACGATCACGGCGGGCATGTCGAGCAGGCGGGCCGAGAGGGCGATCGCCTGGGCATGGTTGCCGGAGGAGAAGGCCAGCACGCCGCGCTCGCGCTGGGCGGCGTCCAGTTGCACCAGGGCGTTGTAGGCGCCGCGGAACTTGAAGGCCCCCATGCGCTGGAGGTTCTCGCACTTGAAGAAGAGCTGGGCGCCCAGGGCCTCGTCGGCGGTGCTCGAGCGCAGCACGGGCGTGCGGTGGGCGATGCCCGCGAGCCGCCGGGCCGCGGCGGCGACGTCGTCGTAGGTGGGTGGGACCGGGGGATGCGTTTCCATGGAGCGTCCTCGCGAAGCGTGTGCGGTGTCCGGAAAAGGGTTGCCGCATCATAGACCGGGCAGGAGCCCGCCGGCCCGGTCAGCCCAGTTCGCTGAAGCGCTGCACCGGTGCCAGGTCGGGGAAGTCGCCCGCGCGCCGCTCGCGCATCGCACCCACGGACTCGCCCACGTGGCGGTTGCTCCACACCGTGCCCTGCAGCCAGCCCATCTGGCGCAGGCTGTCGTCCACGGAATGGTCGCGCGCATAGTGCACGGCCTGCTTGGTGCCCCAGATCGCGACGGGCGGCTTGGCGGCGATCTCCCGCGCGCAGGCCAGGGCCGCTTCCAGCATGGCCTCCTGCGTGGCGAACACTTCGTTCACCAGCCCGCAGGCCAGGGCGCGGGCCGCGGGCAGGCGCCGGCCGGTGTAGGCCAGTTCCTTGACGATGCCCAGCGGAATCAGCTTGGGCAGGCGCTGCAGCGTGCCCACGTCGGCCACCATGCCGATGTTGATCTCCTGGATGCAGAAGAACGCGTCCTCGGTGGCGTAGCGGATGCAGGCGGCGGTCACCATGTCCACCGCGCCGCCGATGCAGCCGCCGTGGATCGCCGCGATGACCGGGATGCGCAGCGATTCGATGCGGGTGAAGGTGGCCTGCATGTCGGTCAGCAGGTCGAAGATGGCAGCGCGGCCTTCGGGGCTCTGGTCGTCCATGGCGACGGCGCCGCCGAAAGTCTCCAGCGACATGCCCGCCGAGAAATGCCTGCCGGTGCTGCTGATGACCAGCGCCCGCGCGTCGCCCGAGCGGTGGATCCGCGCGAGCACGGTGTCCAGCTCGCGCCAGAAGGTGGGGTGCATGGTGTTGAGCGCCTCCGGGCGGTCGAGCACCAGGTGCGCGACGTGGTCCGTGACGGTCAGGCGGAAGCAGGTGAGGGCGGCGGTGTCGGTCATGCGGCGCACTCTAGGCCGGATGCCCGGCCGCCTGCCGTCACGTGCGCGACGGCCCCCCGGGCGCACCGTCGGGGGCCGATCAGCGGCGCACCGTGCCCGCGTCCTGCCCGAACAGCACCTTCTTCGCGTCCTCGTCCACCGTCGGCGCGGTGTTGATGCTCTTCGCGAGTTCATAGGCGCGCGCGGTGGCGGGCCGGGCCTGGATGCGCGCGAACCACTGCGCCAGGTGGGGGAAGTCCTTCAGGTCCTGGCGCTGCCGTTCGTGCGGCACGATCCAGGGGTAGCTCGCCATGTCGGCGATCGAATAGGTGCCGGCGATGTACTCGCGCCCGTCGGACAGGTGCTTGTCCAGCACGCCGTAGAGGCGGCCGGTTTCCTTCACGTAGCGGTCGATGGCGTAGGGCACCGGCTCCGGCGCGTACTGCGTGAAATGGTGGTTCTGCCCGGCCATGGGGCCCAGGCCGCCCATTTGCCAGAACAGCCATTGCAGCGCCTCGGTGCGCCCGCGCAGGTCCTGGGGGATGAACTTGCCGGTCTTGTCGGCCAGGTAGAGCAGGATGGCGCCGGATTCGAAGACGGAAACCGGCTCGCCGCCGCCGGCCGGGTCGTGGTCCACGATGGCGGGGATGCGGTTGTTGGGCGCGATGCGCAGGAATTCCGGCCGGAACTGCTCGCCGCGGCCGATGTTCACGGGCAGCAGCCGGTAGGGCAGGCCGGCCTCCTCCAGGAACATGGTGATCTTGTGGCCGTTGGGAGTGGTCCAGTAGTGCAGGTCGATCATGCTGTGGGCGGTGTGGAAGTGTCGTGGGTTCAGCGGGAGGCCGCCAGGGGCCCGCCGAGCTGCAGGGCCGCATGCGTGGCCTGCGGCTCGCCGCCGGTCTTGAAGACGGAGATGGTACGGCGAAGATTCTCGGTCTGCTGCTTCAGCTTCAGGGCCACGGCGGCCACTTCCTCCACGGCTGCGGCATTGCTCTGCGTCACCGAGTCCATCTGGGTGATCGCTTCCGAGATCTGGCCCACGCCCGTGCTCTGCTCGGCCGTCGCCCTCGAAATCTCCGTCATCATCTGCGCGACCCGGTTGACGGCAGCCATGACCTGGTCCAGCGTGCTGCCCGCCTCGTCCACCAGTTCCGTGCCGGTGTGCACCTGGTGGGCCGAGTCCTCGATCAGCGCCTTGATCTCGCGCGCCGCCGTGGCGCTGCGCTGTGCCAGCGTGCGCACTTCCGAGGCGACGACCGCGAAGCCGCGGCCCTGTTCGCCCGCGCGCGCCGCCTCCACCGCGGCGTTCAGCGCCAGGATGTTCGTCTGGAAGGCGATGCCGTCGATCACGCTCGTGATGTCGCCGATCTTGCGCGAGCTGCCGCTCACCACGCCCATGTTGTCGGCCATGCGCGAGAACACGGAGCGGCTTTTCTCCATGAGGGTCGCGGCTTCGCTGGCAGTGCGGTCGGCCTGGGCCGCGTGGGCGGCGTTCAGCTCGATGGTGCGGGAAAGCTCTTCCATGCTCGCGGCCGTTTCCTCCAGCGAGGCGGCCTGCGCCTCGGTGCGGGAGGACAGGTCCACGTTGCCCTGCGAGATCTCGTCGGCGCCGCCCGAGATCACATCGGCGCTGGAGCGGATCTCGGCCACCATGCGCGCAAGGTTGCCCTGCATCTGGCCGATGCTGTGCATGAGGCTGTCCTGGTCGCCGGGCCGCAGCAGCACCGTGCCATCGACATGGCCCTGCGAGATGCGCCCGGCGATCCGGGCCGCCTCGGCCGGCTCGCCGCCCAGCGTGCGCACGATGGACCGGCCGAAGTACCAGGCCAGCCCGCCAAGCAGCAGGATGGCCCCGGCCAGGATGCCCATCATCACGCGCGCCTGCCGCCAGAAGGCGGCCTCGATGTCCTGCGTGAAGAAGCCCGTGCCGATCCACCAGCCCCAGGGCTCGAAGGCATAGACGCCGTTGAGCTTGGGCGCCATCTCGCCGGAAGGCAGCTGTGCGCGGATGCTGGCGATACCCATGCCGTCCACGCCTTCGCGCATGGCCTTCAGGTAGGCGTCCGTATCGGAACTTCCGTCCATGGCCTTGCCGGAGGATTGCGTGCCGACCACCTTCGGATTGAAGTGCGCAAGGTTCAGGCCTTCCGGCGTCCGGACCCAGTAGTAGCTCCGCTGCTGGTCGTTGAGGAAGGTCAGGGCCTTCTTCGCGGCGTCCTGGGCCTGTTCCCGGGTCAGGGTGCCGCTCTTCTCCAGGCCCTGGTAGTAGCCGACCAGCGTCCTGGAGACGCGGAGCATGTTGAAGATTTGCGCGCGGCGCTCTTCCAGGCCGTAGTTGCGCAGCTTGAAGAGCGAGATCGCGCCCAGTGTCGCCAGCAGGACCATGGCCACCAGGGAAAAGACGAGGAGGCGGGTGGAGACTTTCATGGTCTGGCTCCGGAAAGGATGGACAGGGATGGCTGCGGCCCGTTCTTTCTATCACGCAGTCGTGGCTGGCGTATCCATATTTTCCATATTTCCCATATTTCTGGGCGGCGCCGTGGCGGGGTGTGGCGCCGGCCCGTCAGCGGCGCCTGCCGCCGAAGACGCTGCCCAGCACGCCCCGCAGTATCTCCTTGCCCAGCGAGGTACCCATGGTGCGCACGGCCGAGCGGGCCATGGTCTGCACCAGCCCGTCCTTCTTGCCGCCGCGGGGGCCCGTGGAGCCGAACAGCACGTCGTTCAGGCCCCCCAGCAGGCCGCCGTCCCCGGACGGGGCCCCGGTGCCGTCCGTGCCGGTCTTGCCGCCGGCCGGCGCCTGCACGGCATCGCCGGTGCGCCCGCGCAGCTTCTCGTAGGCCGATTCACGGTCCACCATCTTTTCATAGACGCCCGCCACCAGCGAACGGGCCATCAGCGCCTGGCGCTGCTGCGGGGTGATCGGACCGATCTGGCTGCCGGGCGGGAGCACGAAGACACGCTCGGTGGGCCCGGGGCGGCCCTTGGCGTCTAGCAGGCTCACCAGTGCCTCGCCCACGGCCAGTTCCGTGATGGCGGCCTCGATGTCCAGCCCGGGCTGCGGCCGCATGGTGGTGGCCGTGGCCTTCACGGCCTTCTGGTCGCGCGGCGTGAAGGCGCGCAGCGCATGCTGCACGCGGTTGCCCAGCTGGGCCAGCACGCTGTCGGGAATGTCCAGCGGGTTCTGGGTCACGAAATACACGCCCACGCCCTTGGATCGCACCAGCCGCACCACCAGCTCGATGCGCTCGACCAGCACCTTGGGCGCCTCGTTGAAGAGCAGGTGGGCCTCGTCGAAGAAGAACACCAGCTTCGGCTGGTCCGGGTCGCCGATCTCGGGCAACTGCTCGAAGAGTTCGGACAGCATCCAGAGCAGGAAGGTGGCGTATAGCCGCGGGGACTGCATCAGCTTGTCGGCCGCGAGGATGTTCACCACACCCCGTCCATCAACGGTCTGCATCAGGTCGTTGATGTCGAGCATCGGCTCGCCGAAGAACCTGTCGCCGCCCTGCGCCTCGATCTGCAGCAGCCCGCGCTGGATGGCACCCACGCTGGCGGCACTGATGTTGCCGTAGTCGGTGGTGTATTCCTTGGCGTTCTCGCCCGCGTGGGCGAGCATGGCGCGCAGGTCCTTCAGGTCGAGCAGCAGCAGGCCGTTGTCGTCCGCGATCTTGAAGACGATGTTGAGCACGCCCAGCTGCGTCTCGTTCAGGCCCAGCATGCGGCCGAGCAGCAACGGCCCCATGTCGGAGATGGTGGCGCGCACGGGGTGGCCCTGCTCGCCGAACACGTCCCAGAGCGTGGTGGGGCAGGCGAGCGGCTCGGGCGGCTGCAGGCCGCGCTCGGCCAGGGTGGCGGCCATCTTCTCGCCGATATGGCCGGGCTGGCTGATGCCGGTGAGGTCGCCCTTCACGTCGGCCATGAACACCGGCACGCCGATGCGGGAAAACCCCTCGGCCAGGGTCTGCAGGGTGACCGTCTTGCCGGTGCCGGTGGCGCCCGTGATGAGCCCGTGGCGGTTGGCCAGCGCGGGCAGCAGGTGGCATTCGGCGGTGTCGTGCTTCGCAATCAGGATCGGTTCGGCCATGGCTGGTGGGAGTCAAAAGTAAAATCGCGGCGATCGCTCGGGAACCTCTGGACGAATCGAGCGGAAGGCGTGCGCTGTGGATCGGGATGGGCTGCAAGGCGCACACCGGAGCAATAGCCCGGCTATTGCGAGGATTTGCAACGCCGCAGACCGCCCGATCCGCAGATGCACGCGGCGCGGTGATTCGTGCAGAGGTTCCCTAGATTAATCGATAGACACAACAGCAAGGACTTCCTGTGGCAGGACACAGCAAATGGGCCAATATCCAGCACCGCAAGGGGCGGCAGGATGAGAAGCGCGGCAAGATCTGGACCCGGATCATTCGCGAGATTACCGTGGCCGCCCGCGCCGGCGGGGGCGACGTCTCGGCCAATCCGCGCCTGCGGCTGGCCATCGACAAGGCCAAGGCCGCCAACATGCCGGCCGACCGCATCAAGTACAACATCGACAAGGCCACGGGCAACGCCGAAGGCCTGACCTACGAAGAGATCCGCTACGAGGGCTATGGCATCGGCGGCGCGGCCATCATCGTGGACACCATGACCGACAACCGCGTGCGCACCGTGGCCGAGGTGCGCCATGCGTTCAGCAAGTACGGCGGCAACATGGGCACGGAAGGCTCGGTGGCCTTCCAGTTCAAGCACGTGGGCCAGCTCATCTTCGCCCCCGGCACGAGCGAGGACAAGGTCATGGAAGTGGCCCTGGAGGCCGGCGCCGAGGACGTCGTGACGGACGAGGACGGCGCCATCGAGGTGCTCACCGCGCCCGGCGATTTCGAGGCCGTGAAGAACGCCCTGGAGGCCGCGGGCCTGACGCCCGATGCCGCCGACGTGACCATGCGCCCCGACGTCACCATCGAGCTGGCCGGCGAGGACGCCGAGCGCATGCAGAAGCTCCTGGACGTGATCGAGGATCTCGACGACGTGCAGGAGGTCTATCACAACGCCGCGATCTGAGGCACGCGCGGCAGCGGACACCCTATGAAAGTTCTTGTCATCGGAGGCGGCGGCCGTGAACACGCAATGGCCTGGAAGCTCTCGCAGTCTCCCAAGGTCACGAAGGTCTATGTGGCCCCCGGCAACGGCGGCACGGCCCTCAATTCCAAGCTCGAAAACATTCCCCTGACCGACGTGCGCGCGCTGCGCGCCTGGGCGCAGGAGCAGAAAATCACCCTCACCGTGGTCGGCCCCGAGGCGCCGCTGGCCGCCGGCGTGGTGGACGAGTTCCGCGCGCACGGCCTGCGCATCTTCGGCCCCACCAGGGCCGCCGCGCAGCTGGAGAGCTCCAAGGCCTTCTCCAAGGCCTTCATGCGCCGCCACGGCATTCCCACGGCCGACTACGACACCTTCACCGATCCGGCCCAGGCGCATGCCTTCATCGACCGACTGGGCGCGCCCATCGTGGTCAAGGCCGACGGCCTGGCCGCGGGCAAGGGCGTGGTCGTGGCCATGACCGCGCAGGAAGCCCATGACGCGGTGGACTTCATGCTGGTGGACAACAAGTACGGCGTGAGCCACAACGAGGGCGAGAACGGGAAGGCCGAGCCGCGCGTCGTGATCGAGCAGTTCCTCGAAGGCGAGGAGGCGAGCTTCATTGTGCTGTGCGACGGCAAGAACGTCGCCGCGCTGGCCACCAGCCAGGACCACAAGCGCCTGAAGGACGGCGACCAGGGCCCGAACACGGGTGGCATGGGCGCCTATTCGCCCGCGCCCGTGGTCACGGCCGACGTGCATGCGCGCGCCATGCGCGAGATCATCCTGCCCACCATCCGCGGCATGGAAAAGGACGGCATTCCCTACACCGGCTTCCTGTACGCCGGCCTGATGATCGACGCCAGGGGCCACCCCAAGACCCTGGAGTTCAACTGCCGCATGGGCGACCCCGAGACCCAGCCCATCCTCATGCGCCTCAAGAGCGACCTGGTGGACGTGCTGGGCGCGGCGGTGGACGGCAGGCTCGACCAGGTCGAGCTGCAGTGGGACCGCCGGCCGGCACTGGGCGTCGTCATGGCCGCCCACGGCTATCCGGAGAACCCCCGCAAGGGCGACGCCATCACCGGCCTGCCGGTGGATGCCGACGACGCCATGGTGTTCCATGCCGGCACCGAGCTGCAGGACGGCGTGGTGCGCACCACCGGTGGCCGCGTGCTCTGCGTGACGGCGCTGGCCGATAGCGTGAAGCTGGCGCAGCAGCGCGTCTATGACGTGGCGCGCGGCATCCACTTCGACGGCGCGCAGTACCGCCGCGACATCGGCCACCGGGCGGTGAAGAGCTGATGGCGACGGAATCCGGAACGGGGCGTGCCCCGGGCGTTGCCGCGCCGCCGCCGGACGCGGCAGAGCGCGTGCGCGCCTACCTGGTGGACCTGCAGTCGCGCATCACCAACGCGATCGAAAGCGTCGAGGGGGCGGGCGGGGCGCGTTTCCTCTCGGATGCCTGGGCCAAGGCCCCCGGCGAGCCGCTGCAGGGCGACGGCATCACGCGCATCCTCGAGGGCGGGCGCGTCTTCGAGCGCGCGGGCTGCGGCTTCTCGCACGTGCGCGGCGCCGCGCTGCCGCCCTCGGCCACGCAGCACCGGCCCGAGCTGGCCGGTGCGCCGTTCGAGGCCATGGGCGTGTCGCTGGTCTTCCACCCGCTCAACCCCTATGTGCCCACGGTGCACATGAACGTGCGCATGATCGCCGCCGCGCGCGACGGGCAGCCGCCCGTGTGCTGGTTCGGCGGCGGCATGGATCTCACGCCCTGCTACGGCTTCGAAGAGGATGCGGTGCACTTCCACCGCAGCTGCCGCGACGCGCTCTATCCGTTCGGCGAGGGGCTGTACCTGCGCTTCAAGCGCTGGTGCGACGAGTACTTCTACCTGAAGCACCGCGACGAGCAGCGCGGCATCGGCGGCATCTTCTTCGACGACTTCTCCGAACTGGGCTTCGACCGCAGCCTCGCGATGATGCAGTCGGTGGGCGATGCCTTCCTGGGCGCCTACCTGCCGATCGTGCAGCGGCGCCAGGGCATCTACTTCGGCGACCGCGAGCGCTCCTTCCAGTGCTACCGGCGCGGCCGCTACGTCGAGTTCAACCTCGTCTGGGACCGCGGCACGCATTTCGGGCTGCAGTCCGGCGGACGCACCGAGTCGATCCTGCTCTCCATGCCGCCCCTGGCGGGCTGGGCCTACCAGCGGCAGGACGCCCCGGGAACGCCCGAAGCCGAGCTGACGCGGCGCTTCGTGGTGCGCCGCGACTGGCTGTGAGCCTGCGCCGCATGCCCCCGCGGAGGGCACAAAGCTATAATTTCAATAGCTGCCTGCGTCCGCCTCGCCAGGGCAACCGGCAGGAAACACTCACCAACCCCGCTGCGGTGGCGCATTCCGTGCCCGCAGCGCTCCATTGGCTCCTGCGCCGGTTGCGCGCTATATTGCCTCTCACCCCCAACATCTCCCGTCCCTGATGACCACTTCCACCCGTTCGGAATCCGCCGCCAAGAAAGACGTTTCCAAGCTCCAGCGCGCCATCGTCGATGGCCTGGAGGACGTCAAGGCGCAAGACATCCAGGTGTTCAACACCGAGAAGCTGTCGCCGCTCTTCGAGCGGGTCATCGTGGCGTCGGGCACGTCCAACCGGCAGACCAAGGCCCTGGCCGCCAGCGTGCGCGACGCCGTGCGCGAGGCGGGCTTCCCCAAGCCGCGCACCGAGGGCGAGGACAACGGCGAATGGATCATCGTGGACTGCGGCGCCGCCGTGGCCCACATCATGCAGCCGGCCATCCGCCAGTACTACCGCCTGGAAGAGGTCTGGGGCGAGATGCCGGTGCGCCTGAAGCTCGGCGCCGCCAAGCCCGTGAAGGCCGCCGAATCCGGCGATGCCGCACCCGTGAAGAAGAAGGCCGCGCCGCGCAGGAAGGCTGCGGCGGCCGAAGCGGAGTTGCCGGCACGCAAGCCGGGCCGCAGCAAGGCTGCCGCCGCTGCGGCGGCCGCACCCGTTCCCGCGAAAAAATCCGCCGGCAAGGCCGCGCCGGTGAAGGCCGCTGCGGCCAAAACCCCGGCCAAGGCTCCCGCGAAGGCGGCTACCAAGACCGCTGCCGGCAAGTCGCCCGCAGCCAAGTCAGCCGCACCGAAGGTGAAGACGGTGGTGGTGAAGCCGGTGGCCCGCAAGCCCGCAGCCAAGTCCGCCGCTGCGAAGAAGGCGCCTTCGGCCCGTCCCGCCGCACCGCGCGCAGCCGCTGCCAGGAAAGCTCCGGCCCGCAAGAAGGCCGGCTGAGTGAACCGTCAGGCGGGTGTGCCGCCGAAGGCCTGGTGCGTGAGCCGGGCACCGACGCAGCATCCGCGGAGCACTGACCGATGAAACTCCTCATGGTGGCCGTGGGCCAGCGCGTGCCCGACTGGGCGCAGACCGCCTACGACGACTATGCCAAGCGGTTCCCGCCCGAGCTGAAGGTGGAGCTCAAGGCCGTCAAGACCGAGCCGCGCGGCTCCAAGACGCTGGAAACCCTCTACGCCGCCGAGCGCGAGCGCATCGAGGCCGCGATACCGCGCGGCACGCGCGTGGTGGCGCTCGACGAGCGCGGCACCTCGCTCACCACCAAGGCCCTGGCCGCCCGCCTCAAGGACTGGCAGCTGGGCGGCGACGACGTGGCGCTGGTCATCGGCGGCCCCGACGGGCTCGACCCGGCCTTCCGCCAGGCCGCGCACGAGCGCATCCGCCTGTCGGACCTCACGCTGCCGCATGCGATGGTGCGGGTGCTGCTGATCGAGCAGCTCTACCGCGCGTGGTCCGTGAACGCCGGCCATCCCTACCACCGGGAATAGCCTCCGCGCAGCGGCGCCAGACCTGCATCGCATGCGTTGTTCCGCCGCAGGTTTCGCCGCCGGGCAGTTCGCTCTGCAGCACGAAGCCCGCATGCCGCAGCAGCGCCAGCGAAGCGGCATTGTCCGCATGCACGTGCGCATCCAGATGCCGCAGTCCGAAACCCTGGAAGCAGCCGCGCAGCAACGCCTCCAGCGCTTCGCGCATGAAACCGTGCCGCTGGTGGGTGCGGGCGATCTCGTAGCCGACCAGCGCAGTCCGCTCCACCGGGTCCCAGCCCTTGAGCTGGCAGAGACCGATCAGGCCCGGCGCATCGCGCCGCTCGATCGCCCAGCAGATGTCGGGCACCGGCTTGCGGCCGATCATCACCATCCACGCGGCGAACACCTCGGCGGCCTCCATGTCGGCCAGCGGCGCATAGCCGATCCAGGTGCCCGGCGCGCGGGCATCGCTCATCGCGAGCAGGGCAGGGGCGTCCTCCAGGACGATGGGGCGCAGGCGCAGGCGCTGGGTATGGAAGCTGGGAAGACCGTCGGACATGCCCGGCATCTTCGCGCCGGCCGGCACCGCGCCCGCGCGGCCATCCGATGCCATGCACCGGCGCGCGAAGCGGCCCCGGCATCCGCTATCCTGCCGCCGTGAAACCGAACCCCCCTTCCCCTTCCTCCGCCACCTCCACCTCCACCTCCACCATCTCCGCCACGCAGGACTGTGCGCTGCCCTTCGTGTACCTGGCCTCCCAGAGCCCGCGGCGCCGCCAGCTGCTCGACCAGATCGGCGTGCGGCACGTGCTGCTGCTGCCCAACGCCGATGGCGATGCCGTCGTGGAGGACGCCGAGGCCATCGAGGCGCCCCGGCCCGGCGAGGCGCCCGCGCGCTACGTGCAGCGCGTGACCGGCCTCAAGCTGGATGCGGCCGTGGCGCGGCACGCGCGGCGCGGCCTGGAGCCTGCTCCCATCCTGTGCTCCGACACCACCGTGGCCCTGGGCCACGACATCCTCGGCAAGCCCGACGACGAGGCGCATGCGCGGCAGATGCTCGCCCGCCTGTCCGGCAGCACCCACCGCGTGCTCACCGCCGTGGCCGTGCAGGTACCGGGCGGCGCGCGCCACGCGGCGCTGTCGGTGTCGCGGGTGCGCTTCGCGCCGATGACCTCGGAGCAGATCGCGGCCTATGCCGCCAGCGGCGATCCGCTGGGCAAGGCCGGCGCCTACGGCATCCAGGGCCCTGCGGCCCGCTACGTGGAGCGCATCGCCGGCAGCTACACCGGCATCATGGGCCTGCCGCTGTTCGAGACGGCGCAGCTGCTGCGCCAGGCCGGCCTGCCCGGCTGAGGGCAGGCCGGCCGGGGCAGAAGCGGGGCAGGGGGCGAACCCTTTCCCGGCGCACAGGGAGGCCGTTGAGGCATCATCGGTTCCCGAGCACCTCCTCCCGTCCCGCCCGCCCTCGACCCCGCGCCGCCCGCCATGCAACAAGACATCCTCATCAATTGGTCCCCCCAGGAAACCCGCGTCGCCGTCGTCGAGCACGGCGCAGTGCAGGAGCTGCACGTGGAGCGCACGCTGGAGCAGGGGCTGGTGGGCAACGTTTACCTGGGCAAGGTCTCGCGCGTGCTGCCGGGCATGCAGTCGGCCTTCATCGACATCGGGCTGGAGCGCGCGGCCTTCCTGCACGTGGCCGACGTGTGGCACCGGCAGGAGGGCGGCGAGGCGCCGATGTTCGCGCGCAAGGGTGAACCGCCGTTGCCCATCGAGAAGCAGGTGTTCGAAGGGCAGGCGCTCATGGTGCAGGTCATCAAGGACCCGATCGGCACCAAGGGCGCGCGGCTCTCCACCCAGGTCAGCATCGCCGGGCGGCTGCTGGTCTTCCTGCCGCAGGACGACCACGTGGGCGTGTCGCAGAAGATCCCGTCCGCCGAGCGCGACCCGCTGCGCGCCCGCCTGCAGGCCCTGGTGGGCGACAAGGCCACGGGTGGCGGAGGCGGCTTCATCCTGCGCACCAACGGCGAGGATTCGTCCGACGCGGAACTGGCCGAGGACATCGCCTACCTGCGCAAGACCTGGGCGCGCATCAAGGAGGCCGCCCTGCGCCAGCCGCCGGCCTCGCTGCTGCACCAGGACCTGAACCTGCTGCAGCGCGTGCTGCGCGACCTCGTGGGCGAGGAAACCGCCAGCATCCGCATCGACTCGCGCGAGCAGTTCGCCCTGCTGCAGGCCTTCGGCCGCGAGTTCACTCCGGCCGCCGTGCCCAAGCTGCAGCTGTACAAGGGCGAGCGGCCCATCTTCGACCTCTACGGCATCGATGAAGAGATCGCCCGCGCCCTGGGCCGGCGCGTGGACCTGAAATCCGGCGGCTACCTCATCGTGGACCAGACCGAGGCGCTCACCACCATCGACGTGAACACCGGCGGCTACGTGGGCGCGCGCAACTTCGACGACACCATCTTCAAGACCAACCTGGAAGCCGCCCAGGCCATCGCCCGCCAGCTGCGGCTGCGCAACCTGGGCGGCATCATCATCGCGGACTTCATCGACATGGCGCGGGAAGACCACCAGCACGCCGTGCTCGCCGAATTCCGCAAGCAGCTCGCGCGCGACCGCGTCAAGACCATGACGGGCGGTTTCTCCCAGCTCGGCCTCGTCGAGATGACGCGCAAGCGCACCCGTGAATCCCTGGCCCACATGCTCTGCGAGCCCTGCGCCCACTGCCAGGGCAAGGGCAGCGTGAAGACGGCCCGCAGCGTGTGCTACGACATCCTGCGCGAGATCCTGCGCGAGGCCCGCCAGTTCAACCCGCGCGAGTTCCGGGTGGTCGCCTCCGCCAAGGTGGTGGAGCTGTTCCTGGACGAGGAAAGCCAGCACCTGGCGGGGTTGTCGGATTTCATCGGCAAGCCGATATCGCTGCAGGCGGAGAGTGGGTTGGGGCAGGAGCAGTACGACATCGTTTTACTTTGAGGTTTCAGGGCTTCCCATCGTGTCCCATATGCCACGCGTAAGTGGTTGTCGGGGCAGGGGTTTTCGGTAGGTGAGCTGTCTTTTGGTGTCGCGGAGTCGGCCGCATTCCAGGGCTGCACATCGCGCCACTGGACCCGCCCGTGACACGGAACATCCTCATGGCGACACCGAAGGGCACGTCAAGCCGCCCCAACGTCAAAGCTGTCATCAGCTTGCTTCGCGAATCCATCGCCAGCCAGCCGCCAGCGCCCCCAAAGCGTGCAAAGCTTGTCTGAACAGCACCGAGGCGGTGCGGCCGGCTGCTAGGCGGCTTTGCGCGGAGCAGTGGCAGGCGCTACCAGTGTGTCAGGGTCCTCAGCGAACCTAGAAACCACGCCGTCGAGCGCGCGCAGCACCGCGGCAATGGCAGGTCGCCGGTACGTGCCCTGCACCATCGCGACAAAGATGCGCCGGACCATGAGCGGCGTGATGGGAACGACCGAGAAGGCGGGGTCGACTGCGGCACCACGCAAGGCCAGCGCCGGAAGCACGGTGATGACGTATCCGGTTCGGACCATCTCCAAGGTCGCAGCCATGTTCCGGCAGCTGGCGACCACCCGCGGTGCGAACCCAGCCTCATGGCAGGCCGTGACGATTTGTGCCTTGTAGGTCTGCGCATTGCGGTTGATGGCCCAGTTCTCGGCTGAAAGCTCCGAAATGGTGACGGAGGGCTGGTTGGCCAGCCGATGGTCGGCGGGCAAGACCACGGCGAAGTGGTCCTCATAGACCGGCCTGAAGTACAGCATGCTCGACAGCGCCTCTGCGCTGATGGAGTCGTCGACAAGCGCGAGGTCGACCTGCTTGGCGGCCGCAGCCTTCAGGCTTTCGCCGGGTTCCAGCTCCTCGAAGCGCAGGTCGAGTTGCGGATGCTCTCGCAGAAGCTCGCGGAACACTTTGGGGATGAAGGTCGTGGCAACCGAGCCGAAAGCCGAGATGCGCACCTCACCCGCAACCGCCCCTTTCGCGGAAGCCAGGTCGGACTCGATTTCGTTGACCAGGTCGAAGACCTTGGCCGACCTGGCGACCAAGTTCTCCCCGGCAATCGTCAAGCGCACGCCCCTTCCGGACCGCTCGAAGAGTACGGTCCCGGTCTCTTGCTCAAGGATGGCCAACTGCTGGGAAACGGCCGGGCGCGTGAGGTTCACGGCCTCCGCGACCTTGGCGATGGTGCCGAGCACCGCGAGTTCACTGAGCAGATGGAGCCGAGAAAGGTTCAGCATGAGGAGATAGAAAACCTTACGCGACCCATGGTCGGGCGTTTATGCATGTTGCGGTGCAACTCAGGGTTTTCCCTCTGATAAATGAGCGAAGGGAGATTGCATGCAATTACCGAGCCATGCAGCCTGCACCGTTTCATGGCGACATGAAACGAAAGAAATTCTAACGCTCCACGTAAGCAGCAGTGGTCTTATCCTGCGCGACTGCTCTCCATAAAGTCCGGCCCATCCAAACAGGAGCGCTAGACAGTTATGAAGAACGTTGCATTTATCGGTGTGGGCAAGATGGGCGCGCAGATGGCCGCGCGCCTGGTCGCGGCAGGCCACAAGGTCTCCGTCTTCGACCCCAATGAGGCCGCAGTCAAGGAGTTGGTCGTGAAGGGGGCCGCAGCGGCGAAGAGCCCCAAGGCGGCAGCAGAAGGTGCCGACGCCGTCATGTTCAGCCTGCCGACGCCGGGCATCCTGCGCGCCGCCGTGAGCGGCCCGGATGGCGTGCTGAGCTCGGCCGGCAAGGGCGCGGTGCTGATTGACTTCAGCACAGTCGACCCGGAAACCACGAAGGAGCTGGCCAAGGCGGCCGCCGACAAAGGCGTGGCTTTCCTCGACTCCCCCGTCAGCGGCGGTGTGGCAGGCGCCACCAACGGCAAGCTCGTGCTGATGGTCGGCGGCGAAGCTGCCGTCCTCGAGCAGGTCAAGCCGGTGCTCGAGCACCTGGCCGGCCGCATCGTCCATTGCGGCCCCATCGGTTCTGGCCAGCTGACCAAGCTGAGCCACAACCTCATCGTGGCCATCAACACGGTGGCTCTGGGTGAAGTCCTCGCGGCAAGCGTCAAGGCTGGCGGCAATCTGGAAGTGCTGTGCGACGTCCTGTCCGCCGGCATGGCGGGCAGCAAGATGCTCGACTGGTTCCACAAGACCCTCTTCACGCAAGAGCGTCCCGCCCTCTTCGCCATCGACCTGATGCACAAGGACATCGGTCTGTGCCTGGACGAGTTCTCCAGCTACCCGATGCCGCTGGGCCAGCTGGTCAAGCAGACCTACAACGCCGCGCGCGCCAAAGGCCTGGGTGGCAAGGACTCCACCAGCATCTGCGAACTCTACGAAGAGCTGCTGGGCGTGCGCCTGCAAGCAGCCGCCTGAGCCTGTTCATTCCATCTTCAGCGAGCTACACGTGAGCAATTCCACCCAATCCTACGGCGACGTCAAGCTGCCCACCGCCGGCCTGTCCGGCAACTTCATCAACGGCGAATGGTCCAAGCCGATTGGCGGCGCGACCCTGGCCGTCATCAACCCTTGCCGCCTGGACACCATCGCCAATGTCGGCGCGGCAGATGCACGCGACGTGAACGCCGCGGTCGCAGCGGCCAAGGCGGCATTTCCCAAGTGGCGTCGCCGCGCAGCGCGTGAGCGCGGCGCCATGCTCATCGAGTTCGGCAACCGCATCACGGCGCATGCCGAAGAAATCTCCAAGCTGCTCGCGGCCGAGACCGGCAACGCATTGCGCACGCAGAGCCGCCCCGAGGTCGCCAGCACGGCGGAAGTGCTGCGCTACTACGGCGGCGTCATCGCCGAGCAGAAGGGTGAGACCCTGCCGCTGGGTCCCGGCCTGTTCAGCTACACCACCCGTGAGCCCTTCGGCGTGGTCGGCGCCATCATTCCGTGGAACTCGCCACTGGTCCTGGCCGCCGTGAAGATTGGCATGTCTCTGGGCACGGGCAACACCTTGGTGCTCAAGCCCGCCGAAGACGCCCCGCTGGCCGTCATCCGCATCGCCGAACTGGCCGCCGACATCTTCCCGCCTGGCGTCTTCAACGTCGTGACCGGTGAAGGCCTGGCCGCCGGCGCCCCGCTGAGCCAGCACGCCGACGTGGCCAAGGTGTCGTTCACTGGCTCTCACGAAGTCGGCCAGAAGGTCGCGCATGCCGTCGCCGACCGCATCGGCCATCTGACGCTGGAACTGGGCGGCAAGAGCCCCTGCATCGTCTACCCGGACGTCGCCGGCGACACGCAGCTCGACACCACGGTCAACAACATCATCGCGGCAATGCGCTTCGCCCGCCAAGGCCAGTCGTGCACCGCAGGCTCGCGCCTGTTCATCCACGAGTCGGTCTGGGCCAAGGTCATGCCGCGTCTGGTGGACAAGGTCAACGCACTGAAGGTCGGCGACGCGCTTGATGAGACCAGCGACATCGGCGCCGTCATCAACGCCGAGCGCTACACCGCGGTCTGCTGCTTCATCAAGGAAGCCATCGACGCCGGGGCCAAGGTCGAGACGGGCAAGCTGCCGCCCGCGACCGCCGATGCCAAGGGCTACTTCCCGACCCCGGTCATCTTCAGCGGCGTGGACAACACCTGGCGCATCGCCAAGGAAGAGGTCTTTGGCCCGGTGCTGGTCGCGATTCCATGGAAGGACGAGGCCCAGGTCCTGGCCATGGCCAACGACACGCACTACGGCCTGGCCGCCTACGTGTTCACGAACGACATCAACGCGGCCATGCGCGCCACCGAGGCGCTGGACGCGGGCTGGATTCAGGTCAACCGTGCGGGCGGCCAGATTCCCGGCATGTCGTACGGCGGCGCCAAGCAGAGCGGCATCGGTGCGGAGTACTCCATCGAGGGTGCCCTCGAGAGCTACACCAGCCGCAAGAGCGTGACCTACGGCATCTGACGCGGAGCAACCGTGACCACCTCTATGACATCGGCAGCGGCCTGGACCAGGGCGCTGACATCGGAACAGGTCGAGTCGGGCAACCGAATCGACCGCCTGATGACCCTGGAGATTCGGCCGCTGAGCGGCGGACTGCCGCCCGGCATCGTCGTACCGATGTACGAGGTGTGTCGCTCCCACCATGGCGGGCCTCTCTCCATGGCGGCCGCGGCCGCGCTGAAAGAGAAGGTCGCGCCAGGTAGCACCGTGTTCATCGCCACGGGTGCGGGCGTCGCGCCCAACCTGCCTGTTGGCGAGACGGACGGCCCGGTCGGCGCAGCGGCGCTGGCCGTGGCACTGGTGAAGGGGCTGAAGGCAAAGGTGGTCTTCATTACCGAAGACGCCCACCTCCCGCCCGTTGCAGCGGCCATCGAGCTCATCAACGCCAAGCTCGCCACGTGGGCCTCACAGCGGGTCGGCTTCAGGTTCGAGCCGGTAACCGTCGAGTCCTTTCCCATCGGGCTGAACGCGGGGCAGACGCGCTCGCGTGAGCTGGTCGAGACGTACCAGCCCAGCGCTGTGGTCTTCGTCGAGCGCGACGGTCCCAACGTGGAAGGGCAGTTCCACGGCGTCCGAGGCGACTGCCGGGACCCGTTGACCGTGGGCTATGTCTATCTGCTCGCTTACCACGCAGCCGAGGCTGGGATTCTCACCGTCGGCATCGGCGACGGCGGCAACGAAGTGGGCTTCGGCGCCGTCCGCGAGGCCATCCGCGATGTGCTTCCGTTGCTCGGCCGCTCCTTGGCCGGCCACGCCTCCGGTGTGGTTACCGTGGTGGCAACCGACGTCACGGTGAGTGCAGCGGTTTCCAACTGGGGAGCCTGCGCTGTGGCGGCAGCTCTTGCCGTCCTCCTGGACGATGCGGAGCTGCTGCACGACAAAGACACCGAGCACGAGCTCATCGCCGTCACCGTGGCCGCTGGTGCCCGCGACGGTGCGACATCCAAGCAGACGATGGTGGTGGACGGCATCGACTTCGTCGGCCACCTGGCATTCGTCACCCTCCTCAAGACCGTGGCGTCCATCTCCATTCGGACGGCCAAGGCTGCGTGACAAGGAAGTCTCATGCAAGAAAAGAAATCAACCGACGCGTTCGGCAACGAGCTCGACCCTGTGGTCGGCTTCGCGCGCGGTCAAATCATCAAGTCGAGCGTCGACGAGGCACGCCGCCTGCGCAATGGCCAGACCATCGCTGCTGAGCGGGTCCGGCGCCTCGGCCCTGAGTCCATCGGTGTCTTCACTGGAAACCAGCGCGAGTTCCCGCTGAAGGTCGAGGACCTGAACACGCACTGCGAAGAATGGGTCGGCCCGGGCCTGTTCGCCGAAGAGCTGCGCCGCGTCGCGGTGGAACACATGGGCGGACTGCCCGATGACAGCGTTGCTGTCGTGAACCGTACCAGCGCCGGCATCATCGCCACGATTGCGGCCTTGGCAGGCGGCAAGGACATCGTCTCCGTGGTGCCGCCATCCGGCCGCTCGCACGCCTCCGTCGTCCGTGGATGCGCCATCGCGGGGGTAACCCTGTTCGAGGTCCAGGGCGACAAGGACTGGGCCAAGCACGTCGAAGACGTGAAGCCCGGGCTGGTGGTCGTGACCACCGTGACCAGCAGCCTGGAGTTCCTGGAAGACCACATTGCCATGGACGTGGCGGCCCTGGCCAAGCGTCAGGGTGCGACGGTCCTTCTGGATGAAGCCTACGGTGCCCGCATGCGACCCGTCTTGCGCGGCGGCGTAAAGAGCTTGCAGCTCGGCGGCGACCTGGCCATCACCAACTGCGACAAAGCAGGCCTGTCTGGCCCGCGGTCCGGCCTGGTGGTCGGTCGCCCCGCGCTGGTGACTCGTGTGTCTGCGAAGGCGTCCGAGTTCGGCATGGAAGCGCGGGCGCCCATCGCCGCCAGTGCACTGCGCTCGATTCAGCGCTTCTCTCCGAAGGACCTGCTCGACGAAGCTGAAAGCGGCCAGGCGCTGGGCCGGGCGCTGCGCGAGCGCATGGGCGCGGACCTTGTGGGGGTCAGCGACCTCGGCCCGATGATTCACGAGGACCTGGCCATGAAGGAGGTCTTTCGCCGCGCCGGCCGCAGCACCGAAGGCGCTGGAGTGACGTCAGCGGAGATTACTTCCGCGCTGGGCGCCGTGCTGCTGCGCGACCACGGCATCCTCACCGTCAACACCCATGGTCAGCCGGGGGCACGGGTTTCCGTCCGGCTCAAGCCGACCCACGGAGCCATCGAACGCCTGGGCGGGATGGACAAGGTCGTGGAGGCGATGGTCGCGTCCTTCGACGCGGTTGCGCGCATCGTTCACCTGCCGGAAGAACTGTCCAAGCTCGTCCTGGGAGACACGAAATGACCATGGACCCCAAGCTCATCGCCGCCATCGACGCGCGGCTCGACAAGCTGGTCAGCATGGATGTGGGTGGTCGCGGCGTCGAGTACCTCTTCGAAGCGGCTTTTGCCCGCCAGGGCTGCTCGCTGGTTGGCGCCGCTGCCGAGGCGCTGCTGGCGGTCCCGGACGGCGCAACGGTGTTCGTCACGACGGGCTCGGTCTCTCGCGCGTGGATATCTCCCTACATCGGCGAGAACGACGGCCCGGCGGGCGCGGCCGTGGTCATCCGCGCGCTCGCCATCGCCAAGCGGGTGCACTGCGTTCTCATCGCCGAAGAGACGCTGCTGCCGGGCATGCGGGAAATCCTGACGAGTGCGGGGCTCACGGTTCTGCCCTTCGAACTGGCGCAAATTGCGGCGAAGGACGGCAGCCTTGCCGTTGCCTCGATGCTTCCGTTCACGACATCGGACGGTGAGGCCAAGGCCGAGGCGAGCCAGCTGCTGGACCGCTACGAGCCTGCGCTGTTCTTTTCGACCGAGCGCGTCGGCCGTGCGCGGGACGGCGTGTACTACAGCATGCGTGCCATCGACTACGGCATGGGACGCTCGCGCATCGACCTGCTCTTCGAAGAGGCGCAGGAGCGAGGCATCCCCACGGTCGCCGTCGGAGATGGCGGCAACGAAATCGGGATGGGTGCCGTGACCGATGCGGTGGCGAAGCACGTGAAGTTCGGCGAAACCATCGCCGCGGTCACAACCGCGGACGCGCTCGTGACGGCAGCTTGCAGCAATTGGGGTTGCAACGCCATCGTTGCCGCGATGGCGGCGCGCCGCGGCGACGCCCGCTTGGTCCACACCCCCGAGATGGAGCGCCAGCTGCTCAACCGTGGTGTCGATATCGGCCTCATCAACTCCGTGCAGAACGTCGTTGACGCCAACGTCGACGGCCTGCCGCTGGAGACCCACGTGGCCTTCGCCGAGCTGCTCCGCACCGTGGTGCGTCCTGCGCTGAAGTAGGCACAGGCACGCACCCCACCCGATTTCCCAGTCCCCATCCCCAACCGAAAAGAGGTTCCTCATGCGCAAACTACTTGCCGCCGCCAGCATGCTTCTCGCGAACATGTTCATGTCGCACGCCGCCATGGCGCAGGAAAAGTCCAAGCTGGATGAAGTGCTTGCCCGCGGCAAGGTCATCGTCGGCGTCAGCAGCGAATCCCCACCGTTCGGCTTCGTGAACGAAAAGGGCGAGCTCTCCGGGTTCGACATCGACGTCGCCAAGCTCATCGCCAAGGGCCTGTTCGGCAGCGACGACCCCAAGCACATCGAGTTCGTGAAGCAGAGCTCGGCCGCGCGCTGGGAGAACGTCAACAGCGGCAAGGTCGACTTCGGCATCCACGTGGCCACCATCCTGCCCGACCGGGTCGCGCGGGTCGCGTTCACCCGCGGCTACATCGACTCGTCCATCGTGGTCATCGTGAAGTCGGACTCGAAGTTCAAGACCTTCGCGGACTTGAACAACGACAAGGTCAACACGGCCATCCTGTCGACGCCAATTCAAGCTGACCGTGCGAAGCAGTTCTTCGGCAAGGCGAAGACCACGACGCTGGACTCCATCGGCGCGCAGTTCACTGCCGTCAAGGGCGGCCGCGTGGATGCCGCCCAGCTCGATGAGCCGGTGGCTCTGTGGTACGCCTCGCAGAATAAGGACGTTCGTATCCTGGACGAGCGTATGTCGGCCGTCACGAACAACGCCATCTACATGAAGCAAGGCGATTTCAAGTGGTGGCTGGCGCTGGACACCTACGTCAACGAGATGCGCTCCGGCTCGATGTTCAACGACTATGCCGCCAGCTACAAGAAGTGGTTCGGCAAAGACGCGCTGAACGCCAAGTACTACGTGAACCCGAAGTAATCGCAGCGGCGACACGGAGGACATTGGAATGAACTGGCTCAACACGGTTGCAGGATGGCTGCCCGAGTTCGTGGACGGCTTCCTGGTCACGCTGGCACTCGTTGCGATGTGCCTGCCTGCCGCGTTGGTGCTGGGCATGCTCCTGGTCCTTGCACGCATCTCCAGCAAGGCACTGGTCTGGATGCCTGCGTACGCTGTCATCGAGTTCCTGAGGAACGTACCCACGTTCCTGCTCATCCTGGTTGTCTACTACGGGGCACCGCTGCTGGGTTCCCGGCTCGACGGCCTGTACTGCGGTGCGATTGCCATCGCTGTACAGCACACGGCCTATCTGGCAGAAGTGTTCCGGGGTGGCGTGGGCGCCGTGCCCAGGACGCAATGGGACGCGGGGCGCGCCATCGGTTTCAAGCCCGTGGGCGTGTTCTTCCGCGTCGTGTTGCCGCAAGCCGTACTGAAGGTTGTGCCTGCCATCGGCAACCAGGTGGTGGTGCTCATCAAAGACACATCGCTGGTCGCCGGCATCGGCGTGGTCGACCTCACCCTGACCGGCAAGCTCATCATGGAACGGACGGCCGCCTCGTACGAGGTGTTCATCGTCGTCGCCATCTTCTATCTCGTCCTGACGACCCTTGCCAGCGGCCTGTTCCGTTGGCTCGAGGTGCCCGCAGGCAAGCGTCGCTGAACCGCCATGGACGTCGCATTCCTCAACCTCAACTATCTGCTCAGGGCCACGGTCGTGACCCTGGAGATCGCTGCCGCCACCGTGGTGTTCAGCTTCCTGCTGGGCACGCTGCTCGGCGTGTTCGCCGCGCTCGGCGGTCCGGTGGTCCGCGCGGTGCTGGCCGTGTACGTCTACATCGTGCGCGGCGTTCCGGTGCTGGTCCTGATCTTCATTGCGTTCTTCGGCCTACCGCGCCTGGGCATCGACGCACCCAACTATGTGGCGGCCACCATCGCGCTGGTCATCTACTTCGCGGCCTTCGTCGCGGACATCGTACGAGGCTCGATTGCTGCAGTACCCAAGACCACCGTCGAGGCGGGCATGGCCATCGGCCTGCGCAAGCACCAGATCCTGCTGCAGGTCCAACTGCCGCTGGGCATGCGCCTGGCGCTGCCGCCGCTGGTCACGACCGCCTCCATCGCGGTGAAGAGCACGTCCTACGCGTCCATCGTCGGCGTCTGGGAGCTGACTTATGCGTCACGCGAGGTCGTGGAGCGGACGCTCGCGGCCTTCGAGATCTTCTTCGCCGTGATGCTCATCTATTTCTGCATCTGCTACCCCATTTCGCTCGGCGCCAGCTACCTGCAGCGCCGCTTCCAAACGTCCTGAAGGCCGACGATGAACCTTGCCCATTCCACCTCGCCGCGCCGCACCATGATCCAAGTCAAGGGTGTGTCCAAGAGCTTCGGCGCCAACCAGGTCCTGCGTGACATCTCCTTCGACGTGAAGGAAGGCGAAGTCGTCGTCCTCGTCGGGCCCAGCGGCTCCGGCAAGTCCACGCTGTTGCGCTGCATCAACTTCCTTGAGGAGTTCCAGTCCGGCCAGATCCTGGTGGACGGCGATGCGGTCGGATACGACGGTGCGGCTGCCGGCTCCGGACGGCGCCGCCAGACCGAAGGTTCCATCGCTCATCTGCGGACCAAGGCCGGCATGGTGTTCCAGAACTACAACCTGTTCCCGCACAAGACCGCGCTCGAGAACGTGATGATGGGGCCGGTCCTCGTGAACAGGGAATCGAAGGCCGACGCCCGTGCCCACGCGCTGACGCTGCTGAAGAAGGTGGGGCTGGCGGAGCGCGCGAACCACTTCCCGTCGCAGCTGTCCGGTGGCCAGCAGCAGCGCGTAGCCATCGCACGCGCGCTGGCCATGCGTCCCAAGGTCATGCTGTTCGACGAGGTCACCTCGGCGCTCGATCCGGAGCTGGTCGAAGAGGTTCTCAAGACCTTGCGCGACCTCAGCAACGAGGGCATGACCATGATCATCGTGACCCACGAGATGCAGTTCGCGCGCGACGTCGCCGACCGCCTGCTGTTCTTCTACCAGGGCGCCATCATCGAAGACGGTCCTCCTGCAGATGTCTTCGCCAACCCCAAGACCGAGCGCTTCCAGGCCTTCGTGAAGCGGTTCCAAGCCAACAGCCACAGTGGCTGAGGTGTCGCATGAAGCTCTTTGAAGACGTCACCATGAACCGCAGCAGTAAACCCAGGACGGCTGAAAGGCCCATCCTCGAACTTCGCGACATCCACCTTGCCTATGGCAGCAACGTCGTCCTGAAGGGCGTCGACCTCGCCGTCAGGCGTGGCGAGGTCGTCGTCATCGTCGGACCGAGCGGCGGGGGCAAGAGCTCGTTGCTGCGCTGCGCGAATCTGCTGCAACGCATCGACTCCGGCCAAATTCTGCTGGAGGGCGATGACCTCCTGGGTGGCAAGCTCAACGAGAACCAGATCCGCCAGCGCGTCGGCATGGTGTTCCAGCACTACTACCTGTTCCCGCACCTGACCGTCATGCGCAACCTCACGCTCGCGCCGCGACGGGTGCTGAAGGAGCCTGTCGCCCAGGCCGAGGAGCGGGCCAGGGAGTACCTGCGCAAGGTCGGCCTGTCGGACAAGGCCAGCCACTACCCCGACCAGCTCTCCGGCGGCCAGCAGCAACGCGTGGCCATCGCGCGCGCGCTGATGATGCAGCCGCACGTGATCCTGTTCGACGAAGCCACGTCCGCGCTGGACCCGGAGCTGGTGGGCGAAGTGCTCGCCGTGATGAAGGACCTCGCGAAGTCCGGCATGACCATGCTTGTGGTCACGCATGAGATGGGCTTCGCGCGCGACGTGGGCGACCGCGTGGTGCTGATGGCCGGCGGAAACATCGTCGAGCAAGGCCCGCCCTCCGAAGTGCTCGACAACCCGCAGCACGAGCGGACCCGGCAGTTTCTCTCGCGCATGAAGAAGCACTGAGGCTTCGCGTCCACCCCGTTTCTCCCCCCCGCAAAGGCCTTCACCATGAACCGCATTGCATCCGCTTCGTTCGTCGCCGCCCTCGGGCTCGCGTCACTGTCTGCCCTGGCCGCGGCCGCCAAGGTCGATGTCCCGCTTCCGGCGGAACTCAAGTCCGCCGGCTACCTGACCGTGGGCATCAACTGCACCTACCCGCCGGCGGGCTATGTGGGCTTCGATGGCAAGCCCGCCGGCTACGAGTACACGCTGGTCAAGCGCATCGCCGAGTTCGCGTTCGGTACCGCCGAGGGCCTGCGCACCCAGTGCGTGAACGACAGCAACCGCATTCCGTTCCTGCAGGCCGGCAAGATCGACCTGCTGCTGGCCTCGCTGGCCTACACCCCAGCACGCGCAGAACAGCTGGACTACTCCAACCCGATCTGGGTCAGCAACCTGCAGCTCATCGTTCCCAAGGACTCCAAGGTGGCCGACTACAGCGACCTGGCCGGCAAGACCGTCATCACCCCGACGGGCAGCACCTACCAGACCTGGCTGCAGAAGTGCTACCCCCAGGCCCAGCTGAACACCGTGCAGACGGCGGCAGAAGGCGCGACGATGCTGACCCAGGGCCGCGGAGATGCGTTCGCGTACATCGACGTGTACGGCTTCAACTTCACCCAGATGCAGAAGAACTACAAGGTCGTCGGCACCCTGGCGGCCTCCGCGGTGCAGGGCGTGGGCGTGAAGAAGGGCAACAAGCCGATGCTCGACTGGATCAACGCCGTGCTGGAGCAGATGCGTTCGGAGGATGCCTTCTACAACGCCTTCGCGCAGGAGGTGAAGGCCCCCACCTTCGTGGCGAAGTACCGCCAGCTCGTCCCAGGTCCGAACAACAAGATGGACTACAGCAAGAGCGGCGCGCTGGACTGCCTGAAGTAAGAGCTGCCCATGCCTGGAGCGGCCGCGAGGCGCGCTCCAAGCCCACGGAAGAACCCCGATGTCAAACACCTTCGTCAACGAGCTCTGGCTCCTGCTGGGCGGGCTGGGCAGAACGCTCCTGGTGAGCGTCATCGGCATCGCCATGGGCGTGGTGCTGGGGATGCTGCTGGGTGCCGCCCGGCATGCGCGCATCCCGGTGCTGAGCCCGCTCATCGCCTGCTACGCCAACCTGTTCCGGTGCACGCCCTTGCTGGTCCAGGTCGTGATGCTGTACTTCGCGCTGCCGGACCTCGGCATCAAGCTGTCGCCGTTCGACACGTCGTGGCTGGCCCTCGGCTTGTGGGGGGCGGCCTACCACACCGAGATCTTCCGCGCGGGCTACGGCGCGGTCAATCCGAACGAAGTCATCGCCGCCCGTGCCCTGGGCATGTCCGCGCCCCGGGCCTTCCTGGACGTCACGCTGCCGCTGGGCGCGCGGGCGTCCATCCCGGCTGCGACGACGATGGCCATCACGCAGTTCCGCTCCTCGTCCTTCATGATCGCCGTGGGATACCAGGAGCTGACCTATGTGGCCAACCGGATGGTGGCCGACACGTTCAAGGTCTTCGAGGTCTTCGGCATCGCGGCACTCGCCTACCTGGTGGTCTCCAACATCATCGCTGTGGTGTCGCGCCGTCTCGAGCGCGCCGTGGCTGTTCCTGGCCTGGGAGCCACAAAATGAACCAGGACTGGGTCGTCCCCGTTGCCCTGCACATGCTCAACGGGCTCTCTGTCACGCTGTGGGTCTCCTTGCTGACGACGCTGCTGGCCACGGCCATCGGTCTGTTCATCGGCGGACTGTCGGCCAGCACCTCACGCTGGGTGCAGCTTGGCGTGCGCCTGTACATCGACATCTTCCGAGGCGTGCCGTCGCTCATCACGCTGCTATTCGTGTTCTTCGCGCTGCCGCATATCGGGGTTACTACCGGTCCCATCACGGCTTCCGTTCTCGGCCTGGCAGTTTGGGGTGGGGCCAACATCGCTGAGACCGCGCGGGGCGCGCTCAAGTCCATCTCCGCACGTCAGACAGAGGCAGCGCGTGCATTGGGCCTTGGCAAGCTGCAGGCGCTCGTCTTCGCGGTGATGCCGCAGGCTATTCGACGGTTCTTGCCTCCCTACATCGGGCAACTGACGGTGCTCATTCAGGCCAGCGCGCTGACATCGGTCGTCGGCGTCGCCGACCTGCTAGGAGCCGCTCGCCAGATGATTGAACGCCTAGCCTACGTCAGCCCTGAACCGTACGCGGTACCCATCTATATGGGCGTCCTGCTCCTGTTCTTCCTCATTTGTTATCCCCTAACCTTGCTTGCGAGCTACCTGGAGCGAAAGCTCCGTAGTTGAACTTCCATGACCACGCATTTCTCTCCAGCCCTGCGCGCTGAGGTCCAACGCCGACTCCTCACGCAGCCTAAGGTGCCAAATACTGCCGGCCAAGGCACCAAGGGCACTCACGGCTCGACGTGTTCTCCGGTTTACGGCGCGGTGCAAACGCCGGCAGATGACCGAGAAGCCTCGCTTCACCACGTCGCGGTTCTTGGCTACAACTGAGCTAAGCGAAGCACATGTATGTCTGAGTCTTCGTCATTCCGGGCCCCGAGACGCTGCGACGCCACACCGACTGGTTATCGTCGGCGGCGGTGCCGCTGGGCTGGAACTGGCCACGCAGATGGGGAAGCACAGGGACTTTTCCGTCACACTCATCGACAAGGTTCGTACGCACGTTTGGAAGCCCAAGCTCCACGAGATTGCGGCGGGCACGATGGACATCGGTCGGCATGAGGTCGGCTTCCTGGCACACGCTCGCAGCCATGGGTTCAAATTCCGCATGGGCGAGATGATTGGTCTGGACCGGGAGGCGCGAGAGGTCTCAGTCGCACCCTATGTCGACTTGGACGGCGAGCAGGTGACCCCGGCCCGCAAGTTCGGTTACGACACGCTGGTGTTTGCTGTGGGCAGCCAGAGCAACGAATTCGGCACACCAGGCGTGAAAGAGCACGCATTGCGACTGGATCGACGTCGAGGCGACGGCGGAGGTGGACGAGGATGCGGCGGGATGTTCTTGGACTTCGAGGCCGACCGCATGCTCGATGGGCGCCACGAATTCAAGGACGACTGGACAGCGGGTTACCGCACCTACCTGCGCTATGGCCTGCTGCAGACCGGCAAAGGGCAATCGCACCTGATCGACAGCATCCTGCGGCGCTCGCAGTGGTGCCAGCGCCACCGGCTGCACGGGGAGCAGGATCTCGCGGAGCTGCGCCAGCGGCTCACGGTCGCATTCGAGCGGCAGGCCGATCTGTTCGAGTCCCTGGAGAGCGACACGGCCGACGGCGACATCGCGGCGCTCGCCGAATGCGGCTGATCCCGCGCGCCAACGGAATCCTGGCGGCCCGATGCCCGGGCAGCGGAAGGGGTGGTTTGACGTAACTGACGTAACCTGGGAAACTACCGGAACCGGGTGCCTTCGACGCCCGACCTTCAAGGAAGAACATCGAATGGCAGGCACATCCACTCCGGCAAAGCGGCCGCGCAGCGCGCAGGCATCGGCACCGCCGCAATCCGGCTTCCTGCCACTCATCGTGGATGCCCACAGCGGCAGCATTCTGCACGTGGCACCCCTGAGGGCGGCGAACGCCGGACGCACCGCCAAGTCCGGCTCCGGGGCGACGACCCAAGGGCACGAGCTGCTGTACTACGAACTGCAGGCCGCCGGCGGTGCTCCCGTGCGCTACGTGGTGCTCCTGCACGGCAAGCGAGAGCGCGCGGTCGATGCGGCCCGTGCCCTGGCGGACGAGGGCCTGGCGATCGACCTCGACGCCGTTTCCCACAAGGAAGGGGCCAGGGAGTCCCTGCTTCGTTCGTTGCTCGAAAAAACCCTGGCGTCCTTCAAGGAGATCCAGGGGCGCCATGCGGGAGGTCTGACCGAGGACGAGCTGATCCGCGAAGTCGGCGAGACCCTGGCCGACAAGGTATCGGTGTCCGCCACCTCCGTGGAGGAGGGCTGGCAGGAACTGCTCGAGCGCGGTCTCAGGAGCAAGGTGGCCATGCTGAAGTCCGGCCCGTTCAAGTCGACCACGCAGGCCAGCGAACTGCTGGGCATCGGCGAGCCGGCAGTGCGCAAGCGCATTCGGGAGCAGAAGCTTTTTGCGCTGAAGGTGCCGGGCGACGGCGAGCACCGCATCCCCGCCTGGGCGCTGGACCCCGGCGTGGCCGGTGCGGCCGCGGCCTCGCTGTATGCGAGCGTTCCGGGCATGGACGAATGGCAGCTCTACCATTTCCTGTCGACGCCCAACGGGAATCTCAACGGACTGCGGCCCTTCGAGTGCCTGCTGTCCAGTGCCACCCTGACGCCGTCCCTGCGGGCCGCCCGGGACGAACTGGTGTCCGAACTGGAGCTGGGCGCTGGCGCCTCCCTGCTCGCAGTCGTCGAAGACGAACTGAAGGCCGAGGCCCGGGAAGGCCGGGCGGCATGAGCCAGCCCCGACCCGTGCTCGACCCCGGCTTCGATCTGGCCACCGAACGGCTCACGCGCACGACGCTGCACCGGGTCTACTGGTCCGGACAGAACCCGCTCGCAGCGAGCATCGGCCGCAAGAACCGCTACGACTGCCCGCCCCGGCTGGCGGCGGCCAAGCAGTTCGGCGTGCTCTATCTCGCCTACGACCTGCCGACCTGCTGGATGGAGACCATCGTGCGGACCAACATGGTCCGCACCGCAGGCACGGACATCCAGATCCCGCTCACCAGCATGACCCACCGCTGGGCGTGCGAGGTCACGGCCACGGGTTCGCTGGTGCTGGCGCATTTCGCCGATGAGCCCCTCATCGACTTGGGCGATTGCGCGTCGAACATCATGGGCGACTCCTACCTGCGCACCAGGCGCTGGTCGCAACTGTTGCATGCGCACAAGAACCCGGCAGTCGATGGGATTCGGTACCGCTCACGCTTCAACTCGGGCCAGTTCTGCATCGCCCTGTTCGATCGTGCCGTGGCTCCGCGCGGACTGGCCGTGGCGAACCCCAGAAGCATCGATCCCGCGACGTCGCGCGAAGCGCAATCCGTCATGCGCAGGTTCAAGGTCGTGCCTATTTGATCAATGCGGCGATCCGCGTTGCCGCCTCCCACCCGCGGGAAGGGGCTTCGCCGATCAGCGGGCGCGGCAACGGGCAACGCTATGCACGAGGAGGGCGGTTGCCCAGTGCCATGCGGGGAGCCATTACGCCCGTTTGCAGTCCGATCAGTGACGCAGGATGTCTCGGGCCGTCGCCTTCGCCACTTTATGCTGGAGGCTATCCAGCTCGGGAAGCACCAAGCCTTCGTTCCCGTCCACGTACAGTGGTCCGCCGAAGTCGCTGTCGTAGAACTCGCCGTCGTTCGAGCCGCCATCGTGGCGGGCGGCCAGCGTGGAGTGGGTCAGATCGTCGCCGCGTGCCAGCGCGACGTACTGCCAGACCCAGGCCCGCACCGGATCGCCCTCGCCAAGGGCGCGTTCTGCCGTCGCTTGCAGCCAGTGCATGCTAGCGCTGGGGGCCATTCGGTCTTCCGCCCAAGGGTCACCCAGATCGGCCAGGTCTTCCAACGCCCTGCGAGAACCCGCCTCGGCAGCCTAGCGCAGCCAACGGGCACGCAGTTCGAGGCTCGTGGCCACGCGCGCCATCTGCTCGGGGTCGACCTCGCCGTCCAGGCGCTCCGCCAAAGCGATAAACTCGGGCCGCTCGAACACCGTTCCGTATTCCAGCGCGGCCGCCCGCACGCCGGCCTCGGCGGCGGCCTTGAGGTGCATTTCGTAGCGCTGGTGCCGGGGCGCGAGCCTCAGGTAGTCCTCCACCCACCCGCGCTCGCTGGCGCTGAGCTGTCGGCCCATGAGCGATTCTTCGTAGAGATAGGGGTTGGGTTTGCTGCAGCGGTGCAGAGCCGCCAGCATCAGGTGCGCGCGCGGGTCCGTCGTCGCAGCGTGCTCCAGACTGTCCAGCAGCAGGCCGGAGGCCAGGTAGTGCTCGCGCGGCGGGTGCACCGCGCCACGGGACGAGGGGCGGGGTGCATCGTCCCAGTCATCCGAGCCCTCGTCGTGCTCTTCGTCCCCTGCATCACCGCCACGGTCCGCGGAACTCGGGGACATGGGCAGCAGCGGTGCCAGAGCGGCCCAGCGAACCAGGCCAAGCCGCCAGTCGGCGATGAACTGGCCCAAGGCGTCCGCCATGGCCAGCGCCTCGGTTTGTCCGTACTGCAATTGCAGCGCACGTCCGGCGATCTGCGGGACTGCGGTGGCTTCGGGGCCCTGACCGACATCCTGGTCTGCCAGTAGTGCGTCTGCGCGCAGCGAGGCCCAACTCCTGTAGCCGAACGCTGCGGCCAGCAGTTCGTAGACGTGGCTGTGGCGGGCGTTGTGGCCCGCTGTTTCTTGCAGGGATTGGTGCGCGGAATGCGCCAGTGCTTTCAAGGTCATGCGTCTTCCTTTCGGTGTGCCTCGCCGAGTCGGGGCGGACGCACGCGTTTAAGTCCCCGACGACGAGGCCCGGAAGGGAAAATTCATGACGATGAATGATTGGAGCCTGGTTCTACTCGCGTGCAAGTACGGCGGGCGCCTTGCGCAAGATTGTAGTTACCTAAATGAACAGCCGATACGGGTAGCTGTGCGCGGGCAGGCTGGGCACGTTCGAAATGGTGCGCGAAAGCCGTTGCGAGTACATGATCGTCACTGGCAACGGGTCGTACAGCGCATCGTTGTTCCAGTCCATCTTGGCGAGCGCCATGGCTTCGGACGCCAAGAGCTCGAAGGGGCCCCGTCCCATGTGACGGCGGAGAACGATCGGCTTGGGAATGCTCTTGCCGCCCTGGAAGTAGTCCCTGCCACCGACAGCCGACGGTGCGTTGCCTGCGAGCCAGAGGAGGGCCGCGCTGCCCGATGTCATGACCAAGGTGCCGCGTGGGACGGGGAAGCGCGCTGGCTGGATACTGGGTTGCTTGCCTGGCGCCTCGACCATCCAGATCCCCCGCCACGCCGAGCTCGAGCCGATTTCGATGCACTCGACTTCCGGGATCGATTGCGTCGCGTCCTGCACGCCCTTGAGCTCGCTCTCGGTGAACGCGGTGGCCCACCAGCGCTCATCGGCCTGCTCCAGGCGGATGCGCGTGCTTGCGTACGACGGACTGCTTGCCCAGCACGGGGTTTTCTCGCTGTCCGGGGCGACGTCCACGCTCACGAAGGATCGCAGCGGGGCGACGACAACGCCCGCGGCGGTGACCAACCAGGTCTTCGGGCCCGGATTGGTGGAGTGAGGCGGGTATGTCCCAGCAAAGAACGCATGGGTGCGGTGAGGTGATGGCCGACGAGGGCGGAGTGTGGTCGGCACCAGTTGTAGGCGTCAATGAAGGGCTGCAAAGCCGCTGTGCGTTGGGCTGAGCTTTCGTACGGTCTGGCATAGGCCCACTCTCGCAGGCTGGTCTGTACGAAGCGCTCGGCCTTGCCGCTGGTCTTGGGCGTATAGGGTCGCGTGCGGATGTGGCGGATGCCGAGCTCCTGACAGGCTGCACGGAAGGCGTTTTTGTAGCCAGCGCCGTTGTCGGTCATGACGCGTTCGATGTGCACGCCAATGCTGGCGTAGTAGTCCACGGCATCCCGCAGGAACTGCACGCAGCTCAGAGCGGTCTCGTCGTGCAAGACCTTGCCGAAGGACACGCGGGAGTGGTCGTCGATGGCCAGGTGCACCGCGTCCCAGCCGATGCCGCGATTGCGGTTCTTTGTGCGGTCGCCGGTGATGCGGTGGCCCACGCCCTGAATGCGGCCGAGCCGCTTGGTGTCGATGTGCAGCAGCTCACCCGGGCTGGCGCGCTCATAGCGCAGTACCGGTTGCGGTGGCTCCAGCGAGACAAGCCGGCTCAGGCCGAGACGCCCCATGTACCGCGCCACGGTCGCCAGGCTGCGCCCTGCCTGGCGGGCGATACGCCACAGGGGCAGGCGCAAGCGGCGCTGCTGCTCGAAGTGCTGGAGTTGCTCGGGTGCGCAGGCCAGGGGACTGCGGTGCGGGCGGGACGTGCGGTCAAGCAAGCCCGTAGGGCCTTCGGCTCGGAAGCGGGCCAGCCACTTGTAGCCGGTGCGCAGGCTAACGCCTGCGGCAAGGCTTGCCTGCTTCATGGTCCAGTTCTGTTCGAGCACTCTATCGACCAAGAGGGCTCGACCTGCGCGGGTCAATCGCGCATGCTTATGGCTGTTCATCCGGTGTCCTGTCCTGAGTTGCTGGGGCCTGGTAACCACAGCTTCCCAGCTCGGGCCTGGATGAACAACCTATTGAGACATCACAGCTAGACGCCACCAAAACTTGGACGAGAATCGAGATGCAGCTAGTTGCTGACGTGCACCTTGCAGGTCCATAGCGTCTCATCGAGGATGGGTGACTAGCTGGGTGGGTAGGCAATTCACGAAAAAAGAAGTGCAGCTAAGTTATTGATTTATAGGATAGAAATTTTACAAGCAGAACGATACGACATCGTGCTGTTGTGAGGGTCAGGGCTTGGTGTTGGGGCAACCGGGAGTCTGGGCGGCCCCTGTGCATTCCGGTGGAATGTCTTTGAAGATGACATCCCTGCCCACATAGACCTTTTTGGCTTGTACCGGCGGATCGAGTTGCCATTCGATATCGCCGCTCAGCCAGAGATCGACCACTGAAGTTGCCCCGGTTTGATGGACACCTTGCGCTGTAGAGCAAGGAGTTTGAAATGGGCAGGACAAGGCCGCCGTATCCGGCGGAGTTCCGAGAGCAGATGGTGGAGCTGGTGCGATCGGGCAGGACGCCAGCAGAGCTGGCGCGCGAGTTCGGGTGACCGCGCAAACCATCGCCAACTGGGTCGGTGCCGCTGGCGGTCAAGCGTCGCGGGGCCAGGCGGCGGCGGGCGCGCTCACAGGCAGCGAACGCGAGGAACTGGCAAGGCTGCGCCGACAGTTGCGGCAAGTGCAGATGGAGCGCGACATCCTGGCAAAGGCTACGGCCTGGTTCGCCGCCAGGAGCGACAAGACGTTCATTCCGTCTTCTCGAACCCATGAACACGAACCAGGCCGACCTGGAAGCAGTCCTTCCTGGAAATCGGTCTTCGGCGCTGAAGGTGCCAAGGCGCCCGAGACGTCGCCTGTAACCGCACCTCTGCCGCCGTGTCGGAATCTCGCCGAGCGCGGCATGCAGGCCGCCGTCGCTGGTTCGGGCGGCGCGCAGCGCCCCGGACCAAGCCCTCTGCGGGCACAGGTGGCGCAACCTGAGGGGTCATGGGCCGCCGATCGGGCCCGATGCCCGCGTTGCCAGACCATGCGTGCGCCAATCCCGCAAAAGGCTGCATTGCCGCACCGCATTATTTATGCAGCGATGCATAACTATCTTTTCTCCTGTCGAACTCTGGCTGAAGTGGATAATTCGGGCCGTAATGCGCATGCCTTGGTGAGGCGGTCTCAAACCTGAAGTGCAACATCCGAACCTCAGGGAACTTGCACAGATGACTTCGCGATACACGCACTTGCAGCCCGAAGAACGCCTCACACTGGCCTCGCTGGTCCAGCAAGGATGGGGCAGGCGATCCATCGCTCGTCTGCTCGGGCGCAGCCCCAGCACCGTGTGCCGGGACTTGGAACGCAACAGCACCCCTCGCGATGGCGATGCCTTGCGGTCCGCCCAGGCAGCCTGCCAGGCCCGCCGCGACGCAGTGCGTTCTGCCCCCAAGGTGCATCCGCACGGCCGCCTCTGGCGCACGGTCTGCGATCTTCTGCTCTGGCGCTGGTCTCCCCAGCAGATCGCCCGCACACTGCAGCGCATGCATCCCGATGACCCACGCCAGAGCGTGTCCCACGAAACGATCTACAACGCCATCTACGCCTATCCCCGCGGGGAGCTGAAGAAGCAGTTGCTCGCCTTGCTGCGCCAGGGCCGCAGCGGGCGCCGCCCCCGCTCCGCCGGCCAGGACCGGCGCGGACAGATCCCCGACATGGTCAGCATTCATGTACCCCCCAGGCCGACGACCGGCTCATGCCCGGGCACTGGGAGGGCGACCTCATCAAGGGCGCCGTACTGGTCGAGCGCAGCACGCGTCTGGTGCTGCTGTGCCGCATGCCCGATGCCACCGCAGGATCGGCCCTGGCGGCCTTCACGGCCAAGCTCAACCAGATGGCCCGGCCCCTGCGCCAGGCGCTCACCTACGATCAGGGCAAGGAGATGGCCCGCCATCGCGAACTCGCGCAGGCCACGGGCGTGCGCGTGTACTTCTGCGATCCACACAGCCCATGGCAGCGCGGCAGCTGCGAGAACACCAACGCGCTGCTGCGCCAGTTCCTGCCCAAGGGGGCCGACTTGGGCATCCACGATCAGGCTGCGTTCGATTCGATTGCCGACCTCATGAACAACCGCCCTCGCGAGACCCTGGGATGGCGATCTTTCTATCAAGCGTTTCAGCAGTGCATGCAAGCCATTGCGCAGCAGCAGGACGCCACCATTTACTGAGACGGGAAATCCATCTCAATCGAGGTGCTGCACTTCAGGTTTGAGACCGCTGGATTTTAATCATTATGAGCGCATGCGAGTGATTTTTGATGTGTCTGATCTACACAATTCGGAAAAAACCATGCTGAAAAAACTTCACCATGCCGCATACCGCTGCAGGGACGCGGGGGAGACGGTCGATTTCTATACCCGGGGGCTCGGAATGAAATTCGCCGCCTCGCTCATCGATCACGTGCCATCCACAGGTCTCAAGGCAAGAAACAACAATGTTTTCTTCGAGATGGAGGATGGCAGCTATATCTGCTTTTTCGAGGTGCTCGGAAGCTCGGATCCCGTGGTCCCCGTGGAGCGGGACTGGGCGCAACACCTGGCGCTCGAGGTGCGCGACGAAGCCCGGGCGGAAGAGATCAGCGCACGGCTCCGCGCTCTCGGCGTGCAGGTTGAGGGGCCGGTGGTCCATGGGGAACTGGCGCGTTCGTGGTACTTCAACGATCCCAGCGGCCACCGCATGGAACTGCTCGTCAAGCCGGAGGTGCCCCAGACGGCGGCCTGGCAGCAGTGGGAGGAAGCGGCACCAGCCAATCTAGCCAAGTGGATCGAAATGAAGAAAGAGCTCCAGGAAGCAAATACACCTGCCCGCGTTGAGGCGCGATAACCGACTTCTTGCTGGATCAATCAACGGCTGCTTGTATTGGAGAATCCATGGTGCAAGTCAATTATTGGGATTACATCAAGGTTGAGGAATTGCTCGCATTGCAGGGTGGCCTTGACGAAAGGGATGAAGGTCTGGCCAATGACGAGATATTTTTTTATTGTCGTTCATCAGGTTCACGAACTCTGGTTCAAGATCATCCTCAGCGTCAGGCATTGTTTGCAAGGGTGGCTGGCGGGTATGCCGTTTGACGGTGCGGCCGGGCCTGGCGCGGCGGACCGGTTTCTCCACGCCTATATGGAGAAGTGGCGCAACGAGAGCCGGCGCAGATTGCAGGCAGCGATCGACAGGGCTCCGGCCCTGGAGGAGCGGCTGAAGAGCAAGTTCGCGTCGGAATGCGCCCAGACAGAGGCTTTCCTGCTGGCGGAGGATGACCCGCTGGCCAGTGCGCTCACCCGGCGGGAGCGGCGCTCCGCACGGGCAGCCATGGTCTTCATCGAGAGCTACCGGGAGCAGTTGCCGCACTGCATGTGGGCATGGCAGCTGCTCGAAAGCACCATCGAAGTGGAGCAGGCCATGCTCGTCTGGCGGCAGCGCCACGCGCGGATGGTCGAGCGGATGATCGGCAGGCGTCCCGGTACGGGAGGCTCCTCGGGGGTGGACTATCTGGACCAGACTGCGTTGCGCTATCGCGTGTTTTCCGACCTGTGGACGGTCCGGTCCCTGCTGCTGCGCCCGTCGGGCCTGCCGGACCTCGAGGCATTCGCCGACCACGGCGTCTCCGCGGAGGAGATGTCGCCATGAGGGGGCCTGCGCACGCCGAGGCGGTTAGCGGATCGCCGCTGGAAGGCACGCGGGTGGCGGTGGTGGGCGCGGGCGTTGCCGGACTCTTGAGCGCCCTGGCTTTCGCGCGCAGGGGGGCGGACGTCGTCATCCTGGACCGTGACGCTGGAGCCCTCGAGGTTTCGCACCACGATTCGCCGGCCGGGGACACGCCGTTCGGGGAGGAATGGCGCAAGGGTACGCCCCAGGCACGCCATACCCACGCCTGCGCGGCCCTCGGTCGCAGGGTGCTGCGGGAGCATGTCCCGGATCTCTGGGAGTCGCTCCTGGCCGCAGGCGCCATCGAGATGCCTTTCGGCGGTCGGCTCCTGCAGGACGGCGCCACGCCCCGGCACGACGATGCCGAGCTGTTCGGCCTTGCGGTGCGTCGCTCCCTCTTTGAGAGCATCCTGCGGGATGTGGCACTTTCCGAGCGGCGCATTCAGGTTCGGCCATCCGGCGCAGTGACCGGGCTGATCGGCGCACCGAACGGGATACCCGTGGTGGAAGGCGTTCGGACTGCGCATGGCGATGTCCGGGCCGACCTGACCATCGATGCCCTCGGCCGTGCCTCCCATTTCGGGACATGGCTGGAAGGCCTCGGGTCCCCGGGGCCGCAAGGAGCGGCCGAGAGCTGCGGGCTTGCCTATTTGACGCGCTGGTACCGCTTGGCACGCCGTCCGGGCATCCGTCTCAATGCAGGTTTTTCCGCAGGGGGCTATGGAGCGGCCAGCGGATGCATCGCCTGTCCTGCAGACAATGGCTATCTGTCGGTCACGCTGATGGTTCCCCAGGGCGATGCGCTGCAGCATGCGCTGCTCGACGAAGCGGCCTTCACGGCCGCCGCGGGGCTGCACCCGGGCATGTCGCCCTGGCTCGAGCCGGGCGTATGCGTGCCGCTGTCTCCAGTCCTGCGATGGCCCGGATGCGAGAACCATTACCGTCGCTACGTCGTGGACGGCAGGCCCGTGGCACTGGGCGTGATCGGTGCCGGGGATGCGGTGTGTGCCACCAATCCGACTTACACCCGTGGAATGTCGCTGGCGGCTCGCCACGCCTTCGCCGTGGCGGACATGGTGTGCGCTCAGGGTACGGGCGATCTGTACCGCCTTGCCATGGGCGCAGACGCCATCGGCGAAGCCGTGCTGCGCCCATGGTTCGAGGACAGCGTCGCGCAGGACCGTGTGCGTAACGCCCAGTGGGCTGGCGTTGCCGGCCACTCCCGGCCGGGCGATGGCCCCACGCTGCAGCAGCTCACGGCCGCTGCAGCGCACGACGACGTGGTTTGGCACGCGCTGGCCAGACGGTCCGGAATGCTGGACGCGCCCGATGCGGTTTTTACCCGCGCCGACGTGCTCGATCGAGCACGCCGTGCGCTGGCACAGCGGCCGTCCGGTCCGCAGGCCGGCCCCTCCAGGAACGATCTGCTGGCGCTGGTCGCCCGGCGTCCGGGCGCGCCTGCGCAAGCGACGAGTTGGGGAGGTGTTTCGTGATGGTCGACAGCAAGCCTTTGCCACGGAAGGATCTCCCTGTCCGTGAGGATGGCCATCGCGAGCGCTTCTTGCTCGATCCCGATGTGGTCTGTCTCAATCATGGAATGCTCGGCGCCTGCCCTCGCGAGGTGCTGGAGCGCCAGTCCGAACTCCGGGAGCGCATGGAGCGCCTGCCATCGGCATTCATCCTTCGTGAATTCCAGGGCCTGCTCGATGCGGCGCGGCAGGCGCTGGCGCAGTTTGTATCGGCCGATCCGGCGGACTTGGTGCTGCTGCCCAACGTCACGACGGCGCTGAGCGCGGTACTGCTGTCCATACCGCTCGCTCCGGGCGACGAGATTCTCACCACCGATCATGCGTACCTCTCGTGCATGAATCTGCTTGACTTCGTGGCGCGCAAGACGGGCGCACGCATCGTCGTCGCGTCCGTCGAAGTGCCGGTGTCGGGCCCGGATGCCGTCGTGGACGCGGTGGTCGGCCGGGCTACTCCACTCACGCGGCTTGCCGTGCTGGACCATGTCACCAGCCCGACCGGAATCGTGTTCCCGATCGAGGCACTGGTCGAGCGGCTGGCCGTCCGAGGCATCGATACGCTCGTCGATGGCGCCCACACGCCCGGCATGCTGCCGCTCGATGTCCAGGCCATCGGCGCAGCGTACTACGCGGGGAACTGCCACAAATGGCTGTGCAGTCCCCGGGGCGCGGGCTTTCTCCATGTGCGTAGGGACCGCCAGGCCGACCTGCACCCACCCGTGATTAGCCGCGGCTACGGCATGGCCGATGCCAGCCGGCCGCGCCTCCATTGGGAATTCGACTGGCTCGGCACCAACGATCCCACGGCGCTGCTCTGCATTCCCGATGCCATCCGCTTTCTGGACGGCTTGATGCGTGGAGGCATGCCTGCCCTCATGGACCGGAACCGTCGCCTTGCCCTGAAGGGAGCATCACACCTTGCCATGGCGGGCCTGCCGATCAAGCGTCTGGCGCCCGATGCCATGCTCGGCAGCATGGTGGCCTACCAGCTCCCGGATGCCCTGGAGGCGGCGGGGTCCGATGCGGCCGCCTCGCTGCAGCGGCAGCTCTGCGATCTGCATGGCGTGGACGTCGCCGTGACGGCCTGGCCGGCAGACCGCGGCCGGGTGCTCCGTGCCTCGGCACAGATCTACAACACCACCGACGATTTCAATCAATTGGTTGCTGCGCTGCGAAGCACCATGGCCTCGCCATCGCCGATCGCGGAGGCGACGGGCACCGCCAACACAGGGAGCAAAAAACCATGACACCAAGCCGAGAAGACTCTCGACGCGTCCTCATCACGGGGGGCTGCGGGGGGATCGGTATCGAACTGATCCGAACCTTTTCCGCTGCCTCCGACCATGTGACGTTCACCTACCGGCCCGGAGAGGACAGCCATCGGCGCGCGCAGGAGCTCAAGGAACAGTTCAGCGACCGCATGGTGCAGGCGCTTGCGCTGGACGTCGGAGATCCCCGCAGCCATGAGCAGTTCATGCTGTCGCTCGACGGCCCCGTGGACATCGTGATCCACAACGCCGGCGTCGGAACGAAGACGGTGGAGCGCGCCGCCGCGACATACAAAGGGCAGGATGAAGCGTTTTTTCGGGTCAATGCGCTGGGGCCGCTGTGGTTGACCGACGATCTCCTGGCGGGCATGCAGGCCCGGGGATGGGGAAAGATACTGTTCATGAGTTCGGTGGATGGGGGCATCACCCATTTCCCCCGCTTCCGGGCGGCGGACGGCATGAGCAAGGCCGCCGTGGCGTTCCTGGGCCGGCAATTCGCCGCCACGCTCGCCTGCACAGGAATCGACGTCTTCACCGTGTGTCCTGGGGCGACCGACACGCCCATGTTCCAGGCCAGTACCCTGCAGGGGCTTTCGCCCGAGCAACGCAAGGCACTGGAGGCTTCCCTTCCGGGACGCCGGCTCATCGAGCCGCGCGAGATCGCTGAACTCTGCTTCTACCTCTGTCGGGACGAGGCCCGTATCCTGCGCGGCGCCGTCATCGACGCATCCCTCGGTCTGGGCGTCTGCCCGACCGTCATGGCATAAAAGAAAAAACGAAAGTCAACACCGGCATGCCCGTACCATCCAACAGTTTCTGGGAGCAATGGCTCACGGCGCACCGCGCCAAGCCGCAAGCGTGCGTCACGTTCTCCCTGTCTCCCTCTCCATCCCTGCAGGATTTCCTGCCCGACCTCGATCCCTCCCTGCCGCTCGACTGGTCTGCCCAGGACTACCAGGGGCTGCCGTGCCTGCGCGAGAAGGTCCTCGACCGCTATGGCTATCGGTCCGCCTGCGGCGTGGACGACGTTCTGATCACGGCAGGAGCGCAGGAGGCCAACTATCTTGCTCTCACCCAATTGCTGGGCCCGGGGGATGAACTCGTCATCGACGTTCCGGGATGGCAGCAGCCGCTCGTTCTCGCTGCGCAGATCGGCGCAGTGGTGAAGCCCCTTCCACGATCGGAGGCCGCAGGTTGGGCGCTTGACATCGAGCGGCTCGAAGAACTGGTGACACCCCGGACCAAGGTCATCTTCCTTTGCAACCCGAACAATCCCACGGGCCGTGTGGAAAGCGGCGAGACCCTCGACCGGATCATCGCGGCAGCCGATCACGTGGGGGCGTACATCGTGTCCGACGAGGTCTATCGCGGCCTCGAGTGGACGGGAATGGAAACGCCGCGCATGGCCACCTTGTATGAGCGGGGCGTGAGCACGGGCAGCGTCTCGAAGCTGCTGGGCCTGCAGGGCCTGCGCACTGGGTGGATGGTGACGCGGGACCGGCTACTCATCTCGAAAGCCATGGCCCTGAGGGAGAACACGAGCGAGATCATGAACGTGATGGGGGAACACATCGCGGATATCGCCCTGCGGCCCGAGCGGTTCGCCCCAGCGGTCGAACGTTCCCGCGCCACTGGCATGCAACGTATCGAGTTGCTCGACCGATTCGTGCAGGGCCGACCCGAGCTCCGTTGGCATCGGCCCGCTGCGGGGCTGCTCGGGCTGGCGTACCTCGATCTGCCGATGTCGGCAGACGCCTTCGCTGCGAAGCTTCTTGCGCCACCGTACAACACGTTCGTCATGTCGGGCTCGGCCTATGCTTGTCCGCAGCATATACGGCTTGGCGCCGGCGGAGTGTCGTTCCAGGAGCTCGAGCGCGGTCTCGAGCAGATGGCGGACTTGCTGGCCGACTTCAATCGACCCCCTTGCTTTCACCCAGCAGTTCCTTGGAATCAACCCGGTACAGGCGGACGATGGCCGGGGCCTACTGGTCTTGATGCACGATGCGCTGCCATGGCGATGCACGGTGAACTTCCAGTCGATAGACGGAATGGGGACTGTTGTAGGCCATGAAAAGCGTTGGCGTGGTCGCATGCCAGCCCAGTACCACGCAGGCATTCAACGCCAGGCACCAGACGATGCAGGGCACTTTCTTGAGGTTGGACAGTTTCATCGCCACTGCACTGGGATCAGGAGTGGATAGCTCACGTGGTGCATACCTGGGCGCAATATTCAGGGCTTGGTATCAGGGCAGCCTGGTATCTGCGCCTCTTTCGTGCATTCCGGTGGAATGTTCTCGAAGGTGACATCCTGGCCTACGTGTACTCGGTTCAGTTCTACGGGCGGATCCAAGTACCACTGGATTTCGCCGTTCAGCCAGAGATCGACCACTTCACTCTGGCCCAGCAAGGTCTTGGGCTCGATGCGATACAACCGCACCACATAGGGCATCTTGAAGCTCGGGTGCGTGATGCGCTGCAGGAAAGAGGCTTTGTGGAACTCCAGGCGATACACCCGGTGCGGGCTGTTTTCGGCATCTGCGAAGGTCGGCGTTGCCAGAGCCCATCCCGCTAGTAACAACGCGTTCAGGCCGAGGCACCAGACGATGCAGGGCACGTTCTTGAGATTGGAAAGTTTCATTGCCGGTGCGTGCGATGTAGTGCCGTCGGGAGCGATCTTCAGGGCCTGGGGCAACCTGGTATCTGTGCCGCTTCCGTGCATTCCGACGGGATGTTTTTGAAGATGACATCCCTGCCCACATAGACCTTGTTGGCTTGTACGGGCGGATCGAGTTGCCAATCGATATCGATCCCGCTCCAAAGATCGACCACCTGGCTTTCTCCCAGCAGCTCCTTGGGATCGACCCGATGCAGCCGGACGATGAAAGGTGCCTTCTGGTCGTAATGCGTGATGCGCTGCCACAGAGAGGCGTGGTAGAGCTCCAGTCGATAAACATAATGGGGGCTGTTGTAGCTGTTGAAGAGCGTCGGCTTGGTCACATACCAGCCCAGTACCACGCAAGCATTCAACGCGAGACACCAGACGATGCAGGGCACGTTCTTGAGATCGGGCAGCTTCATTGCCAGCCCAGTGGGATCGTGAGGGGACAGCGCAGGTGGCGCATATGGGGAGCAATCTTCAAGGCTTGGTATTGGGGCAACTCGGTATCTGCGCCTCTTTCGTGCATTCCGGCGGGATGCTTTCGAAGAGCACATCGCGACCGACACGTACGCGGTTCATGTCAACCGGCGGGTCCAAGTACCAGTGGATTTCGCCGTTCAGCCAGAGATCGACCACTTCACTCTGGCCCAGCAAGGTCTTGGGCTCGATGCGATACAGCCGGACCACATAAGGCATTTTGAAGCGCGGATGGGTGATGCGCTGCAGGAAAGAGGCTTTGTGGAACTCCAGGCGGTACACCCGATGAGGGCTGTTTTCCGCATCGACGAATGTCGGCGTCGCCAGAGCCCAACCCGCCAGGAACAACGCATTCAGGCCGAGGCACCAGACGATGCAGGGCACTTTCTTGAGGGCGGAAAGCTTCATTACCACTCCAGCTTGATCGGAAAGGGAAGGCGCACGCGGTGCACGTCGGAGACGATCATGAAATCCCCACCTCGCCCGTACAGAGCGCGCCATTGCCTGAAATGCTGGTTCTGCACCAGATAGCTCTGGCGGTCCGCTTCGGGCGCTTTGGCATGCATCCATTGTTCCGAGAGAGGGATAGCCAAGGTGGACCTGGGTGTCCGCTTCACACCACCGGGTCCCCAGAAGCCCAGCGGCTGCGACAGGAAGGAATCATCGTTGAAATCATAGGAATCGCGCAGGTAGAAGGCCAACTCATCGACTGAGATGATGGCCTTTCCAGCCTCCTTGGGCGTCACCACGCCCGACACCGCGATCTTGAGCGTCGCCTCGCCCATGGCGCCGTAGAAGTCATCCATGGGATCGCCAAGTCGGCCAACATTCAAGAAATTCACTTGGTAGTTTTCGTCCAAGGCTTTGGCTGGCTGGTTCAGGTTTCCAAACCGCCAAGGCTCGGCCTGCCGCATCGACTGCTGTTTGATCCGCTCTTGTAACTGCGCGATTCCGGCAGGGCTATTCCATTGCGCCTGCAACAGCGCCATCGCAGCCTGCACCCGGGCAAAGCCCAATGCCCACTGCATGGTGACGGTGTCTTCGTCCAATTGCGCGGAATTCAAATTGACTAGTTGGCGCTGTCTACTTTTGATGGTGTCTGGCATCTCGAACGCCGGGCCCCTGAACCACCGCTCCATCAATGCCGCCGCCACCGGCCACCCCAGGCGCGAGCGCATCACGCCTGGAATGTCATCCAGCCGGAACCGCCGCACCTTCGGTGGCAGCTTGTCTTCCAAATCCGCGCACAGGCGCTCTGTATCGACATGGACGATGCCGTTCATATGTCCCTTCCCTCTGCTGTTTTTCTTCGGGCCGGATTCTGGAGGCAAACATCTGCGGGTGCCACAAAAGTGGGGTTGCGGTATGGTTACCAAGCGCAACTGCCGCGCTGACCTACGTCGCCCCCCGCAGGGATGGGGCGGCGCACCACTGCGGTCTGCGGCCCCGTGCGTGCAGCCAAGGTTCGTCACCTGCTGGATCGCCGCCCAACCAGGTTTTTTTCACCGTACGCGTAAAAACGGGGTTGCAAATCGCCGCGAATACGGCAATAGTTTTCACAAAGGGCTACTCAGCCCGTCATAAGAAAACCAATGGGAGGGGTCCCGATGAACCAGTTCAAGGCATGGGCGCGCTGCCGCCACGGCGCCATGGCCGTGGCTCTGTCCGCGCTTTTCGCAGCTTCCAGCGCGGCGGCATTCCAGGTGCTGCCCAAAGTGAGCGACGTGGACCGCAAGATCTCGTCGCTGGGAAGTAACCCGGTGCTGGACTACGTCGGGCATTGGTTCGTGGGGACGGCCATCCCCATCATGAAATCTCCGGTGCACGAGTCCATCACCCTGGCGGCCATCGGGTGCCGTGCCGACAGGGGATCGGAATACGATTGCGTGACCATCGATGCGGTCCGGGAGCACCGCATCCTCCTATATGGGGTCCGCTGGCCGGACGACCCGCCGTTCCTGCTGAATGCCAAGTCGCCGCCCCGCCTCAAGGGCTGCGATGTCCGCGTCACGCTGCGGTCCACATCGCAGCCCCTGTGCTGGTGGGGCCTGTTCCAGGATGCCGGGGTGCAGGCCAGGACCAAGTCCCAGACCAGGGCGCCGGCCTTCGGGCCGGGCGACTATCTGCTGTACCGCTCCCACTACGGAGACCTGCAGTTCATGCATGCGATGGGTGCCTACGACGGAGAGACCGCCGGCGAAACGGTGGACCGCATGAAGATGTGGGCCGAGTTCCTGTGGGGCGTGGCTTCCGGGACGACGCCGACAGGCGTCTTCATCCGGGATCTCGGTCATCCCGAACTGGCCAGCTACTTCCCGGGCGACATCACGGCCATGAACCTGTTCGCCACCGGCATCGTCGAGGTGCGCAAGGACCTGGACAAGGTCGCCATGGGCGCCTTGCTGCACATGGTGCAGGACAGCTTTTCGCAGGCCCATGCGGAACGCGGACAGGAGACCGGCGCCCAGTGCGGCAACACCGGTTTCGACAAGCCTGGCCGGATCGAGCGGTTCCGCAGCTATGCGAAGCAGTCGAGCGCGTTGCACGACGAGGCGGACACGCCCGATGCGCTGAGCCTGCACAGCATGCAGATCAGTCCCAGCGCGGTGGATGTGAGCCGGACGTTCCTGACGATGTGGAATGAAAAGAGGAGCTGGGTGGAAGCCGGGGCTTTTTTCGACTGCGTTTTCGAGCCGAGGGATCGGCTGGTGGAGGCGGATGCGGGGCCTTATGTGCCTGTGCCGAGAATGAGGACATCTGTGGACTTTAGTCCGCAATAGATATCCACAGCACGATTGTTCTCATGCAATTGAGGCTGCCAGTGCATATATTTTCTGCTCATATTGTGCAATGTAGATTGCTTAGCGGGTTTAGGCTAATCTGAGGCGCCCATAATTTTTAGCCGGAGCAACAGCTCTCGAAAACACGGCCTAGCGATTGCCGCTGAATTGGCGGAAAAACGCTCGGTAGTAGTCTGGTGGTTATCGTCTTTGTCCGTCACTGCTGCTAGGCTTGTGCATCAGTAACATAATAGGGGATGAAATGAAGGGGGTAAATCGATCCAAGTTAGTTCGCATCACAGTGCGCAATATCGGATGCATCGGTGAAGACGGTGTGGCGATTGCTTTGGACAACGTCGTATGCTTGGTCGGTAAGAATAATGCAGGCAAGTCCACCATCCTGCGTGCCTACGAACTGGCCAAGGGCTCAGTCCAATTTGACGAGAACAAGGACCGCTGCTTACGTGCGCCGTCGGACAAACCCTCCGAAGTGCCTTTGGAGGTTCACATCCCCGACGGCATTGGCAATGTCGACTCTCGTTGGAAGGAGGCTAAGGATGGGTTGCTCATCGTCAAGAGCCGTTGGCAATGGGCACCCGGCAAGTTTCAGAAAATCCGCACCACCTGGGATCCGTCTGGAGGTGCTGATGGCAATGGCGCCTGGGCTGAGGACGGCAAGGCGGGAGGCGCGGATCCGGTGTTCAACTCCAGGCTCCCTCGTCCGCTTCGCATCGGTTCACTGGATGACGCGGCGAAAACCGAGGAGATGCTTCTTACCCTAGCGCTTGGTCCACTGTTGGCCGGGCTCGAAAAGGAGCGGATAGATCCGGCATCTGCTCTTTCCATGGCCCTTGCAGGCGTCACGACGCGAGTTAAATCACTCAGCGGCCTACACGAAGAGCACTTCAACGGAATCTCGGGCCGCGTTGCAAAAGGGTTCAAGCGAGTGTTCCCGCGGTTGGACGTAAAGCTGAACGTCGCAGCCAGTCCGATCGTGCCCAAGCTCGCCGAACTCCTCAAGTCGGGCTCAAGTCTCAAAGTTCAAGATGGAAAGACGCAGACGTCGCTACACCAGCAGGGAACAGGCGCACGGCGCGCACTCTTCTGGTCCATGCTCCAGGTTCACAACGAGTTTTCACGTTACACCGAGGTTCGGCAGGATTACAGAAGGCGGCTGGAGAAGGACCTGGAAGTGGCCAAGGGGAAGCTCAAGAAGGAGTCAGACAAGGGGGCGGGGAAATCCAAGGAAGCTGATTTGCAGCACTACGACAAACTCGTCGCGGAACTGACATCTCGCTTAAAGGCTCACGACGAAGATGGCAGCATTCCAGACAGCGAGGACGACCCAGCATTTCCGGGTTACCTGTTGCTGATCGATGAGCCGGAGAATGCACTGCATCCGATGGCCGCACGGGCCGCGCAGCGCCATCTGTACGAACTGGCGAAGCTTCCTGACTGGCAAGTCATCATGACCACCCATTCGCCGCACTTCGTCAATCCGTTCGAGGATCACACGACCATCGTTCGCCTCGAACGCGAGAGCGAAGACGACGACGCGCCGATGGCGCCTAAGACCTACCGCTCGGACGAGATCGAATTTGAGTTCCAAGAAGACGACAAGCAGCGTTTGCAGGCGCTCCAGCACATTGATCCGAGCTTCTCCGAAGTGTTCTTCGGCTCCTATCCTGTGCTTGTCGAGGGTGACACGGAGCATGCCGCCTTCATGTCGTCCATCATAGAGCGTGGGCACGGACTCATGGACGAGGTGACGGTCATCCGCGCCAGGGGAAAGGCCATCCTAGTGCCGCTTATTAAGGTTATGACGCACTTCAAAATCGACTTCGGAATCGTTCACGATGTCGACCCGCCGTACAAATTGAACGGTCACCGTAACGGCATGTGGACCGAGAACGGCAAGATCCGTGAGGCCGTGCTCAAGGCCAGAGAGGCTGGCCTGAATGTCCGGCACAGGATCAGCGTGCCTGACTTCGAGCGCTTCCTCGGCGGTCAGGAGGAGTCCAAGGACAAACCACTGAATACCTACCTCACGGTGGCCAAAGATGATGCAATGGCGCTGCGCGTTCAGACCCTGATGACGGACTTGCGAGGCTCAGACCAGCACGAGCCGTTTCCTGACGGCGCACTGAGCGTCGGCGACTACCTGACTTGGCTTAGCACCCAGATTAAGGACTGGGCCGAGGCGAACGGACAGGGAAACTACATCCGCTTCAAGGGACCTGCTGCTTCGGCAACAGCAAAGGCTGAGACTCCTGCTGCTTCGTCCGCCGCTGACTCTGCGCTACCGGGGGGCTCTGATTGACCTTGCGGAGCTTCGATACCAAAGAGCTTTTCGCTCTGAATCTCCAGCCACACGAGCTGCTTGAAGTGGGCTTTTCTGCTTTGGCTTGTGCTGGTCATGCCCCGCCGCCACCCTCCTGGCCGTCTGTCCGGCCTTGCGGTTGTCCTTCAATCGGTAGGTTTCGCCGCTGATCTGCACGATGTGGGCGTGGTGCAGCAGATTGGCGTGAACCCTGGAAGAGCGCCATGGCGCACGGCCGGCTGGCTAGGGGTCCGTGGCCCGTGCCGGGAACGAGAACGCGAATTCGGTGCCGCGCTCGTGGCTGGACTGCACCACCACCTGCCCGCCATGCGCCTGCGCGATCGCACGCACGATGAACAGGCCGAGCCCGACGCTGCGTGCGGAGCTGTCTTCCGCGGTGACGCCGCGCACCATGGGCTGAAAGAGGCGGCCCAGCGTATGCCGGGGGATGGGGTCGCCGTGGTTGTGCACGCCTAGGCGGGCGGTGCCCCCTTCCACCGCGGTGGTGACGGTGACCGTGCTGCCCGGCGTGCCGTAGGCCATGGCGTTGCCCACGAGGTTGCCCAGGAGCTGGGCGATGCGGTCCGGGTCGGCGCTGATTTCTCCGCCGCCCGTGGCGGCATGCTCGATCGTGCGGCCGGGGAAAGCCACCGAGAGTTCCTCGATGATCCGGGCCGCGAGCTGGTGGAGGTCCACGGGGCGGCGGGAGACGCTCAGGCCCGCGCCGAGACGCACGACCGTGAAATCGAGCAGGTCGGAGATGAGGCGCTTGGCGCGCTGCCCGGCGCGGGTGATGTTGCCGAGCATGCGCGCGGCCGTCTCCGGCGGGGTGGGCGTGGGCGAAGCCGCCTGGCGGGTGAGCAGGTCGGCGGCCAGGAGGATGGTGGTGAGCGGGTTGCGCAGGTCGTGGCTGACGATGCCGATCATCTGTTCGGCGAACACGGCGCGGTCTTCAGCGAGCGCGCGGCCTTGCTCGGCTTCGGTGATGTCGCTGAAGATGCCCACGAATTCCGTCAGCATGCCGTCATCGCCCCGGAATCCCTGGCCGGAGGAGACTAGCACGCGGCGGTGTCCCTTGGCATCGTTGATGCGGTGCTTGAACTGGTAGGGCTCGCCGGTGCGCAGTGCGCGTTCCAGGGCGGCCCGCTCCGCGGCGCGGTCCTCGGGCACCACGTGTGCGACGAAGTCTTCCTCGTCCACGGGCCGGTCCGGGTTCAGCCCGAGCAGGACGCCCACGTCGGCGCCGAAGCGCCGCCGGCCGGTGGCGGGGTCCAGATCCCAGACGTGGATGGCACCGGACTGCATGGCCTGCCGAAGGCGCGAACGGGACGCCTGCAGGGCCTGCTGGGCCTGCCGCTCCTTGGCCACCATCTCGTCCGCGCGCTTGCGGGCCGCCAGCAGTTCGTGCTCGTACCTGTGGCGTTCCTCGGCCACCATCACGGCGACCTCGTCGAAGGGATCCTCGCCCGTGGTGCGGCGGACGACGTTGAGCAGGGCGGGAAAGGTGCTGCCATCGCCGCGGCGGATGTCGAGCTTGACCTCCGAAATGGCCCCCTGCATTTCCAGCATGGGCTGCCAGTGGGTCTGGTGGAAGATGCGGCCGCCGACGGTGAAAAGCTCCTGCAGTTTTCTCTGCTTGACGAGTTCGTGCGACGGTATGCCCATCCATTCGCAGAGGGTCCTGTTGACCTTGAGGATCAGGCCCGAGGTGCTGGTCACCAGCAGCCCGCAGGGCATGCGGTCGAAGAGGTCTTCCGCGTCTACCATCCGATCGAGCCGAGGAATTCGTCCATCACGACGCTGCAGGCACCGGGTGCGCTGAGGTGCGGGCAGTGGCCGACGTTCTCGATCACCCGCAGCGTGCCACGGGGCAGGTGGCGGAGCACGTAGTCGCCCACCGGGCGGGGTGCGATGATGTCCTCGCTGGACTGGATGACCAGCGCCGGCTCCTTCAGCCGGTGCAGGTCGGCCCGGTTGTCGGAGAGGAAGGTGACGCGCGCGAATTGCCGGGCGATGTCCGGATCGGTACGGCAGAAGCTGGCCGTGAGTTCTTCGCGCAGTTCGGGTTGGTCGGGCGCGCCCATGATGGCGGGGGCCATCTGGCTGGCCCAGCCCAGGTAGTTGGAGTCGAGGGTGTCGAGCAGGGAGTCGATGTCCCCGCGGGAGAAACCGCCCACGTAGTCGCCGTCGTCGATGTAGCAGGGGGACGGGCCGACCATGACGTGGCCGGCGATCCTTCCGGGGCGGTGGATGCCGGCCAGCAGGCCGATCATGGCGCCGACCGAGTGCCCCACGAAGACGACCGGGCCGTGCGCGAATTCGTCGATGATCTCCAGCACGTCCTCCGCGTAGCCGTGGAGCGAGGCGTATTTGCCGGGATCGTAGGCGCCGAGGTCGGACAGGCCGCTGCCCACCATGTCGAAGGTGATGGTGCGGCAGCGCGAGGCATAGCGCGGCGCCAGCAGGCGCCACATGTTCTGGTCGCAGCCGAAGCCGTGCGCGAACACGAGGCAGCCGGCGCCCTGGCCCTGGAGCTTCACGTTGTTTCTGCGCCCGACCGACATGCACACTCCTGTTAATGCCCGGGCGATGCCAGCCTCGGTACGACGCGACCATTATGGGACATCTGTCCGGTTGCCCCCGGGGGCATGACCAGCGCTGCCGTGGGTGAACCGGGTGGGGCGGTATTCGCGCCGGTCCACGCTGCTTCGCGGGCGCGGCCCGCAGTGCCCGAAGGGGTTCGTAGATTGGGGCGATCCGAGGTATCCCGTGACAGCGCGGGAGGCCGTTCTTCGCACTCCATTCCCTCATTCGCCCACCATGCAGACCCCATCCCTGCGCATTGCACCTCCTTCATCTTCTTCTGCCGCAGCCTCCGCCGCCGCGCTCGATCGGGCCGGCGGTGCGGCCGGGCCCGGGCCGGAGGCCCCCCGGGGCTCCCTGCCGGCCCCGGAGGCCGGGCCCACCCGCCGCCTGCGGCGCGTCAACTCCTTCCCGCCATCGCAGGCTGCCGCCGGCAGCCTGCCGCGGGTGGCGCTGCCGGCGCGCGCCGCCGGCAGCGATGCCGTCGCGCTGCCGGCGCAGGCCCTGCCCGTGCTGCGCGCCGCGGAAGGACTCGTCCACGCCCAGCTGGAACCTGCCCGGGCGAGCGACGCGCAGGTCGTGCAGCGGCTGCGGCGCAATACCCGGGTCCTGCTGGACAAGGGCATCGACACGCCGGAGAAGCTGCAGCGCTTTCTCTCCACCGCCTGGCGCCATGACGCCGTGCTCGGCTTCGCGGGGCTCGGGTTCAGCAACGGGGCGGGGTACATGGCCGGGATCACGGCCGCCAACGAGAAGCTGGTGTCGCTGCTGCCCACGGACCTGCTGCGGAGCCCGCCGCGGCTGGGGTTCGTGGTCGGCTTGGGCGTGGGCGCGCTGGATGTGCTGGTGAGCGCGGTCGGCAATGCGGTGATCGCGCCGCGCATCTACAACGGCCCTTCCGGGCTGGAGCGCCTGCCCGCCGTGCTGAGGCCGGACCCGCATGCCGAGCAGATCCGCAATGCCGGCCTGTCCGCGGGTTTCAGCGTCGCGAAGAACCTGCCCCGGGTGGTGGCGCCTTTCGTGCAGGCCGCGGCCGAGGGCCGGGGCGACCACAGTGTGGATCGCCTGTGGGCGGACCGCATCGATGCGTCGCTGCTCGACGGCTTCGGCGGCATGCTGGCCGCCGGAGCGCGCGGCGTGCAGAGGCTCTCGCAGGCGGTGCCCTACGACACGCGCATGCTGCTGCGCGAGGATCTGGGCGAGGTCATCGACCAGACCCGGCGTCCGTGGAAGGAGTCGCTGCAGGGCGTCGGCTCCGCGGCGCTGGAGGGCGTGAAATCGCTCGCGGCTTCTCCCGTTCCGGTGGCGGTGGTGGCCACGGTGGGATGCTTCATTTCCGAGCTGTTCGCGGCCAATGCATCCATCGACCGCGCCGGATCGCCCCCGGGGCTCCCGGCGGACCGGGCGGATGCCGGCATGCTCTCGGGCAAGCGGGCATCCTCGGTCCTCATCATGGGGCTGATGTCCGGCACGATCGAGCTGGGCGCTCCCTATGCCGCTCGGGGCGGAGCCTACGTGGCGCGCGCGATCCACCAGGGCCTGCAGCAGTCGTCCTCCGGCCTGGTGGCCTGGGCACAGGCCCGTTTCGGCGCTGCGGAGCCGGACCTGGAAGCGGGCCGGCCCCGGTAGGGCGGGTGGCGCGCGGGCTGGGCCATGGACCTGGGCCTGCGCGTTTTCCCCAGGAGGGATGGCTGCATAATTAGTTGACATCTAAATCATCTGTTCCTAAAGTTGCTGCAGGCCCGGACGGCCCTGGAGACCTGCGCATGAAGATCGTTTGCATCGGTGGCGGCCCGGCGGGCCTGTATTTCGCGCTGCTCATGAAGCAGCAGGACCCCGCCCACGACGTCACCGTGGTGGAGCGCAACAAGCCCTACGACACCTTCGGCTGGGGCGTGGTGTTTTCCGACGCCACCATGGACCACATGCGCGCCTGGGACCGCGAGACGGCCGACGAGATCCAGGAGGCCTTCAACCACTGGGACGACATCGAGCTGCGCTTCAAGGGCCGCACGATCCGCTCGGGGGGGCACGGCTTCGTGGGCATCGGGCGCAAGAAGCTGCTCAACATCCTGCAGGCGCGCTGCGAGCGCCTGGGCGTCAAGCTGGTGTTCGAGACCGAGGCCGCCTCCGACGAGGAGTATCCCAATGCCGACCTCGTGGTGGCCTGCGACGGGGTGAACTCCCGCATCCGCGGCCGCTACGCCAACGTGTTCCAGCCCGACATCGTCACGCGGCCCAACCGCTACATCTGGCTGGGCACGCACAAGCTGTTCGATGCCTTCACGTTCGACTTCCAGCGCACGGAGCACGGCTGGTTCCAGGCGCACATCTACAAGTTCGACGACCGCACGACCACCTTCATCGTGGAGTGCCCCGAGGCGGTGTGGAAGGCCCACGGGCTGGATGAGGCCGGCCAGGACGAGTCCATCGCCTTCTGCGAGCGCGTGTTCGCCGACACGCTGGGCGGTGCGCCCCTGATGAGCAATGCGCGCCACCTGCGCGGCTCGGCCTGGCTGAACTTCCAGCGCGTGGTCTGCGCGCAATGGTGGCTGCGCAACCCCCGCGGCAGCCATGTGGTGCTGATGGGAGACGCGGTGCACACGGCGCATTTCGCGATCGGCTCGGGCACCAAGCTCGCCATCGAGGATGCGATCGAACTCGCGCGGCAGTTCGGCCGCCTGGGCGGCGGCCGCGACGACATCCCTGCCGTGCTCGCGGCCTACCAGGAGGCGCGCCGGGTGGAGACGCTGCGCATCCAGAACGCTGCCTGGAACGCGATGGAATGGTTCGAGGTGTGTGGCGACCGCTACTGCGACCAGCTGGAACCCGAGCAGTTCATGTACTCCATGCTCACGCGCAGCCAGCGCATCAGCCACGAGAACCTGCGCCTGCGCGATGCGGGCTGGCTGGAGGGCTACGAGCGCTGGTTCGCGCACCGCGCGGGCATCGACGTGCCGGCCGGCAGCCGGCCTCCGCCGCCCATGTTCACGCCGCTCACCGTGCGCGGGGTGGCGCTCAAGAACCGCATCGTGGTCTCGCCCATGGCGCAGTATTCGGCGGAGGACGGCCTGGTGGGCGACTACCACCTGGTGCACCTGGGCGCGCGCGCCATGGGCGGTGCCGGGCTCGTCTTCGCCGAGATGGCCTGCGTGAGCGCCGAGGGCCGCATCACCCCGGGCTGCCCGGGCCTGTACCGGCCCGAACACACGGCGGCCTTTCGCCGCATCGCCGACTGGATCCATGCGAACAGCGACGCGAAGTTCGGCATCCAGATCGGCCATGCGGGCGCCAAGGCCTCCACACGCCGGGCCTGGGAGGGCATCGACCAGCCGCTGCCCGAAGGCAACTGGCCCGTTGTGTCCGCATCGCCGCAGCAGTACCTCGAAGGCGTGAGCCAGCGCGCGCGGCAGATGACCCGCGCCGACATGGATGCCGTGCGCGAGCAGTTCGCCCAGGCCGCTCGCGCCGCAGATGCCGCGGGCGCGGACTGGCTGGAGTTGCACTGCGCCCACGGCTACCTGCTGTCGGGCTTTCTTTCGCCGCTCACCAACCAGCGCGATGACGAATATGGCGGCCCGCTGGAGAACCTCCTGCGCTACCCGCTGGAGGTCTTCACCGCCGTGCGCGCAGAGTGGCCGCAGGACAAGCCGCTGTCGGTGCGCATCTCGGCCCACGACTGGGTGGAGGGCGGCACCACGCCGCAGGATGCGGTAGAGATCGCCCGGGCGTTCAAGGCGGTGGGCGCGGACATGATCGATTGCTCGTCGGGCCAGGTGAGCAAGCGCGAGAAGCCGGTGTATGGCCGCATGTTCCAGACGCCGTTCGCCGACCGCATCCGGCAGGAGGCGGGCATCGCCACCATCGCCGTCGGCGCGATCAGCGAGGCGGACCACGCCAACAGCATCCTGGCCGCGGGCCGGGCCGACCTGTGCGCGGTCGCGCGGCCGCACCTGGCCAACCCGGCCTGGACCCTCACCGAAGCCGCGCGCATCGGCTACACCGCCGTGGAATGGCCGCGGCAGTACCGCTCCGGCAAGCAGCAGCTGGAGGCGCACTTCGAGCGCGAGAAGTCGATGGCGGCGGCCGCGGGCGGGAAGGGGTGATGATGGAACAATCCATAAGGCATGCCCTGGTGACGGGCGGCACGCGCGGCGTCGGGGCCGCCATCGCCCGGCGGTTCGTGGCCGATGGTCTGCACGTGACGGTGCTCGGCCGCGATGCCGGGGCCGCGCAGGCTTTCGCCGCCACCGATGCGGCGCACCTGCACGGCGTGGCGGCCGACGTGGCCGATGCGCGGCAGGTGGCGCAGGCGCTGGCGTCCGCCCGGGAGCGGTTCGGTCCGGTACAGGTGCTGGTCAACAACGCCGGGCAGGCCGAGAGCGCGCCGTTCCTCAAGACCGACGCGGGGTTGTGGCAGCGCATGCTGGACGTGAACCTGACCGGCACCATGGTCTGCACCCAGGCCGCGCTGCCCGACATGCTGGAGGCCGGCTGGGGCCGCGTCGTCAACGTGGCAAGCACGGCGGGGCAGGTGGGCTATGCCTACGTGGCGGCCTACTGTGCGGCCAAGCACGGCGTCATCGGCCTCACGCGGGCGCTGGCGCTGGAACTGGCCGCGAAGGGCGTCACCGTGAACGCCGTGTGCCCCGGCTACACCGATACCGACATCGTGCGCGAGAGCATCGACCGCATCGTGGCCAAGACCGGCCGCAGCGCCGAGGCCGCGCGCGAAGGCTTCGTGCGCGCCAATCCGCAGGGCCGGCTGGTGGCACCCGAAGAGGTGGCCGATGCGGTGGCCTGGCTGTGCACCGATGCCGCGCGGTCGGTGAACGGGCAGTCCGTCTCGGTCAGCGGTGGCGAGGTCATGTGAGCCGCGGGCCGGAAAGAACGAAGCACCCCATGGTCACCCGCAAGCAGAGCTTCCGCCTCGTGCAGGCATTGGGCGACGAGCACATCGGCCTGGAGGCGCGCGCCCAGGCCGGCGACCACCTCGATATCAAGATCTGGCTGCGGCTGCTCGCCTGCAGCACGCAGATCGAGCAGCAGGTGCGGCAGTGGCTGCGCGCCCGCTTCGACACCACGCTGCCCCGCTTCGACTACCTCGCCCAGTTGGACCGGCATCCCGACGGGCTGCGCATGAACGTGCTCTCGCGCTATCTCATGGTCACGGGCGGCAACGTCACGGGCCTGACGGACCAGCTCGTGAAGGAAGGGCTGGTCGAGCGCACCGAAGACCCGGAAGACCGCCGCTCCTGGCGCGTGCGCCTGACCGACAAGGGCCGTGCGGATTTCGCGGGCATGGCGGCAGAGCACGAGCGCTGGCTCTCCGGCCTGTTCGACGGCCTGCCCGCAGCCAGCAAGGATGCGCTCTACGAGCACCTCGGCCAGTTGCGCGTGCACTTGGTGCAGCACCAGATCGCGGCCGGCGCGCCGACGCCCGAGGCAGACACCCCGAAACTTGTCCCGAAACGCAGCAGGAAACCCCTTCCATGACCGAATCCCGCATCGACCCCCGGCTGCTGGCCGGCAACCGCCGGCCGCTCGCCGGCTACCAGGCCGAGCACTTCCTCTGGGACGTGCAGGCCGGCGTGGCCACCATCACGCTGAACCGGCCCGAGCGCAAGAACCCGCTGACCTTCGACAGCTATGCCGAGCTGCGCGACCTGTTCCAGCAACTGCGGCTGGCGGACGACGTGCGCGCGGTGGTGGTGGCCGGTGCGGGCGGCAATTTCTGCTCGGGCGGCGACGTGCACGAGATCATCGGCCCGCTGGTCGCCCTGCGGGCGCCGGAACTGCTGATGTTCACCCGCATGACGGGTGACCTCGTCAAGGCGATGCGCGCCTGCCCGCAGCCCGTCGTGGCGGCGGTGGACGGCGTGTGCGCCGGCGCGGGCGCGATCATGGCGATGGCGTCCGACCTGCGCCTGGGCACCGCACGCAGCAAGACGACCTTCCTCTTCAACCGCGTGGGGCTGGCGGGCTGCGACATGGGCGCCTGCGCCATGTTGCCGCGCATCGTCGGCCAGGGCCGGGCCAGCGAGTTGCTCTACACCGGCCGCAGCCTGGGCGGGGAGGAGGGCGAGCGCTGGGGCTTCTTCAACCGGGTATGTACGCCCGACGACCTGGTGGCCGAGGCGCAGGCGCTCGCCGTGCAACTGGCCGAGGGCCCGGCCTTCGCCAACGGCATCACCAAGACCATGCTGCACCAGGAGTGGACCATGACCATCGACCAGGCCATCGAGGCCGAGGCGCAGGCGCAGGCGATCTGCATGCTCACCGAGGACTTCTCGCGCGCCTACCACGCCTTCGTCGCCAAGCAGAAACCGCGCTTCGAGGGGAATTGAGATGGCCGATACCACCTACCTCGACTGGCCGTTCTTCGAGCCGCGGCACGCGCAACTGGCGCGCGACCTGGATGCCTGGGCACTGGCGCATCTGCATGCTCAGCACGGCCCCGACGTGGACGCCGAATGCCGCGCGCTGGTTCGTGCGCTCGGCGAGGGCGGCTGGCTGCGCCATGCCGTGGGCGAATCCGGCGCCGCCATCGATACGCGCGCGCTCTGCCTGATCCGCGAGACGCTGGCGCGCCATTCGGGGCTCGCGGATTTCGCGTTCGCCATGCAGGGCCTGGGCAGCGGTGCGATCAGCCTGCACGGCATGCCGGAGCAGCGTGCGCGCTACCTGGAGCGCGTGGCGCGCGGCGAGGCGATCGCCGCCTTTGCGCTGTCCGAGCCCGAGGCTGGCTCCGATGTTGCGGCCATGGGCTGCACGGCCCGCGCCGAAGGCGACGGCTACGTGCTCGACGGCGAGAAGACCTGGATTTCCAACGGCGGCATCGCCGACTTCTACGTGGTGTTCGCGCGCACCGGCGAGGCGCCCGGGCCACGCGGCATCAGTGCCTTCATCGTCGATGCCGATACGCCGGGCTTTTCGATCGCCGAGCGCATCGAAGTGATCGCGCCGCATCCGCTCGCGCGGCTGCGCTTCGATGGCTGCCGGGTGCCGGCCGCGCAGCGCCTGGGCGCGCCCGGCGAGGGCTTCAAGGTGGCCATGCGCACGCTGGACGTGTTCCGCACCTCCGTGGCCGCGGCGGCGCTGGGCTTCGCACGCCGGGCGATGGACGAGGCGCTGTCGCGCGCCACCACGCGCCGCATGTTTGGCAGCGTGCTGGCCGACTTCCAGCTCACCCAGGCGAAGCTCGCGCAGATGGCCACGGCTATCGACAGCGCGGCGCTGCTCACCTACCGCGCCGCCTGGCTGCGCGACCGCGGCGCGGTGGTCACGCGCGAGGCCGCCATGGCCAAGATGACGGCCACCGAGAACGCGCAGCAGGTGATCGATGGAGCGGTGCAACTCTTCGGCGGGCTGGGCGTGGTGAGCGGGCAACCGGTGGAGCGGCTCTACCGCGAGATCCGCGCGCTGCGCATCTACGAAGGGGCGACCGAGGTGCAGCAGCTCATCATCGGCCGCGACCTGCTCAAGTCCGCAGCGGCTGCCGGGGCCGCCGCCGGCTGACGCAGTCCCTGTTCGCACGACGGCCCATCGATCCGGACCCCGGAAAGGACAAGGAAGACGCCATGCATGCCAGTGCCCACGCCGATACCTTCGCGCGCGACCGCCTTCCGCCGGCCGCGCAGCAGCCCGAGTACCTGTTCGACCTCCCGCAATTGCAGTTCCCCGAGCGCCTGAACTGCGCCGATCCGCTGCTGGACGTGCATGTGCGCGAAGGGCGGGGCGGGCGGTTGTGCATCCGGGCACTGGGCGGCGTCGCCTGGACCTATGCCGACCTGCAGGACAAGGCCCACCGCATCGCCAACGTGCTGGTGCACCGCATGGGCCTGCAGCCCGGCAACCGCGTGCTGCTGCGCGCGCCCAACAACCCCATGCTCGCGGCCTGCTGGTTCGCGGTGATGAAGGCCGGCGGCATCGCCGTGGCCACCATGCCGCTGCTGCGGGCCAAGGAGTTGAAGGCGATCATCGACATCGCCCAGGTGACGCATGCGCTGTGCGACGCGTCGCTGGCCGAGGAGCTGGCGCTGGCCGCGCAGGAGCCCGGCTCGCCGCTGCGCGCGGTGCGGCATTTCCACGATGCCGGGCCGGAGGGGCTGGAGGCGCTGATGGCCGGAGCCTCCGCCGAATTCACGAACGTCGATACCGCGTCCGACGACTGCTGCCTGCTGGGCTTCACCTCCGGCACCACGGGGGTGCCCAAGGCGACGATGCATTACCACCGGGACGTGATGGCGATCTGCCACTGCTGGCCGCCGCATGTGCTGCGCCCGCGCGCGGACGACGTCTTCATCGGCAGCCCGCCGCTGGCCTTCACCTTCGGGCTGGGCGGGCTGCTGCTCTTTCCGCTGCACATCGGCGCCTCCACGGTGCTGCTCGAAAAGGCCGGGCCGCCGCAGTTGCTGGAGGCCATCCAGCAGTTCGGCGCGACGGTGCTGTTCACGGCGCCCACCTCCTACCGCGCGCTGGCGGCCGATGGCGCGCTGCTGCGCGGCACGCCGCTGCGCAAGTGCGTGTCCGCCGGCGAGGCGCTGCCCGCCTCAGCGCGCGTGCTGTGGAAGCAGGCCACGGGCATCGAGCTGATCGATGGCATCGGCGCCACGGAGATGCTGCACATCTTCATCTCCCATGACGAGGCGGGCGCGCGGCCGGGTGCCACGGGCAGGCCCGTGCCGGGCTACCGGGCCCGCGTGGTGGACGACGCGGGCCGCGAGGTGCCGCCGGGCACCATCGGCCGGCTGGCGGTGCAGGGGCCGACGGGCTGCCGCTACCTCGCGGACGCGCGGCAGCGGGCCTACGTGCGGGACGGCTGGAACCTGACCGGCGACGCCTACCTGATGGATGCGGACGGCTACTTCTTCTACCAGGCGCGCACCGATGACATGATCGTCTCGGCCGGCTACAACATCGCGGCGCCCGAGGTGGAGGAGGCGCTGCTGGCCCATCCCGCGGTGGCGGAATGCGCCGTGATCGGCGTGCCGGACGCGCAGCGCGGCCAGATCGTCAAGGCCTTCGTGGTGCTGCGCCCCGGCACCGCGGCGGACGAGGCCACCGTGCAGCTGCTGCAGGATTTCGTCAAGCGCACGGTCGCTCCGTACAAATACCCCCGCGCCGTGGAATTCACCGATCGGCTGCCGCGCACGCAAACGGGGAAGCTGCAGCGCTTTAAGCTACATGCCCCGGCATGATGCGGGCACGCGGGGCTGCCGTCCCGCGCCATCCATCCCTTCCATCCACCGCCTCCCGCTCACTGCCAAGGAGCCTTCGATGCCATTTTTCCCGCCCCGCGTGCACCGGCCCTCGACATTTGCCGCAGCCATCGGCGCCTCCATCGCCCTGCTGGCCGGTGGCGCCCAGGCCGCGGACAAGGTCAAGGTCGGCCTGCTGACCACGCTGTCCGGCCCCGGATCGGGCCTCGGGATCGACATCCGCGACGGCTTTCAGCTCGCGGTGAAGCAGGGCGCGGGCAAGCTCGGCGGCCTGCCGGCCGAAGTGACCGTGGCGGACGACCAGCAGAGCCCCGACGCGGCCAAGCAGACGGCCGACCGGCTGCTCAAGCGCGAGCGCGTGGATTTCATGACCGGCATCGTGTTCTCCAACGTGATGCTGGCCGTCGGGCAGCCGGTGTTCCAGTCGCGCACGTTCTACATCAGCGCCAACGCCGGGCCGTCGCAGTACGTGGGGGCGCAGTGCAACCCGTACTTCTTCAGCGCCTCCTACCAGAACGACAACATGCACGAGGCCGTCGGCAAGACCGTGCAGGACCGCGGGTTCAAGAAGGTGGCGCTGCTCGCGCCCAACTACCCGGCGGGCAAGGATGCGCTGGCCGGCTTCAAGCGCTTCTACAAGGGCGAGGTGGTGATGGAGGCCTACACGCCGCTGAGCCAGCTCGACTACGGCGCGGAGCTGTCCAAGATCCGCGCCTCGGGCGCCGACGCGGTGTTCGTGTTCCTGCCAGGCGGCCTGGGCGTGAACTTCGTCAAGCAGTTCACCGGCGCTGGCCTGGGCAAGGAGATGAAGCTCTTCGCCCCGGGCTTCTCGGCCGACGAGGACGTGATCCGCGCTGTGGGCGATGCCATGGTGGGCATCTTCAACAGCTCGCAGTGGGCGCACGACATGGACAACGCGGCCAACAAGCGCTTCGTGGCCGACTTCCAGAAGGAATACGGCCGCCTGCCGACGCTCTACGCCGCGCAGGGCTACGACGCCGCCCGGCTCATCGACGGCGCCGTGCGCCGCGTGGGCGGCAAGCTGGAGGACAAGGCCGCACTGCGCAAGGCGCTGGAGGCCGCGCCGTTCGAATCGGTGCGCGGGCCGTTCCGCTTCAATACCAACCACTACCCCGTGCAGGACTACTACCTGCGCGAGGTGGTGAAGGACGGGCGGGGCCGTATCACCAACAAGACCGTCGGCCGCGTGTTCGAGGCGCATGCCGACGCCTACGTCGGCGAATGCCGCATGCCTTCCTGAGACCGTGGGCCGGTCGCGCGCATGACGAGGCTCCTGCTTCTCGAGCAATCGCTCAACGGCCTGCAGTTCGGGCTGATGCTGTTCCTGCTGGCCGCCGGCCTCACGCTGGTGTTCGGCATCATGGACATGATCAACCTGGCACACGGCTCGCTCTACATGGTGGGCGCCTACCTGATCGCGGCCATCGCCACGGCGTCGGGCTCGTTCTGGATCGGACTGGCGGGCGGCACGCTCGCCACGGCGGCGATCGGCGTGCTGCTGGAGGTGTCCGTGCTGCGGCGCCTCTATCGGCGCGACCACCTCTCGCAGGTGCTGGGCACCTTCGCGATCCTGCTGATGGCCAACGAGGCCGTGCGCATGGTCTGGGGCTCGCAGCCGGTGCCGCTCAATCCACCGCCCGCGCTGGCGGGCCCGGTGGAACTGCTGCCGGGCTTCCAGTATCCGGCCTACCGGCTGTTCATCATCGGCGTGGGGCTGGCGGTGGCGCTGCTGCTCTACCTGCTGGTCACGCGCACGCGCGTCGGCATGCAGGTGCGCGCCGGCGCTTCCAACCGCGAGATGGCGATGGCCATGGGCACCAATGTGCGCCGGCTGTTCACCGGCATCTTCGCGCTGGGCGCGGCGCTCTGTGCCATCGCCGGGGGCATGCTGGGCCCGCTGCTGGCCGTGCAGGTCGGCATGGGCGAGAGCATCCTGATCCTGGCCTTCGTGGTCATCGTGATCGGCGGCATCGGCTCCATCCGCGGTGCCCTGGTGGGCGCGCTGCTCGTGGGACTGGTGGACACGGCCGGCCGCACGCTCGTGCCGCTGCTCGCCGAGCGCCTGCTGGGGCCCGCGGCCGCCGCGGGTGCCGGTCCGGCCGTGGCCTCCATCCTGATCTACGTGCTCATGGCGGCAGTGCTGTTCTGGAAGCCGCGCGGGCTTTTCCCCTCCCATGGCTGAACCCACGATGCACCCCTCAGAAGACCCAGCGCCGAGCCTGCTGGACCACGGCCTGCACCCGCGCTGGAGCGTGCCTCTGCTCGTGCTGCTGGCGCTGCTGCCCACCGCCGCGCAGGCGCTGGGCGAGGGCTTCTACATCGGCGTGGCGAGCCGCATCCTGATCTTCGCGCTGGCGGCCACCAGCCTGAACCTGATCCTCGGCTTTGGCGGCATGGTCAGCTTCGGGCATGCGGCCTTCGTGGGCGTGGGCGCCTATGCGGTGGGCATCCTGATGCAGGAGGGCATCGCCTCGGCCTGGATCGCGTGGCCCGCGGCCATCGCCGCGGGAGCGCTGTTCGCCTTCGTGATCGGCTTGGTGAGCCTGCGCACGCAGGGGGTGTACTTCATCATGATCACCCTCGCGTTTGCGCAGATGCTGTACTACCTCATGGTGTCGTTCAAGGCCTATGGCGGCGAGGACGGCCTCTCGCTCGCGTCGCGTTCGCAGGTTGGCTCCTGGCTCGACCTGGCCGACGATGCACGCTTTTACTACTGTGTGCTGGCCCTGTGCGTGCTGGTCTTCGTGGGCCTGGCGCGGCTGCTCAATGCCCGCTTCGGCCATGCGCTGCAGGGCATCCGCGAGAACGGGACGCGCATGGCCGCGCTCGGCTTTCCGGTCTATCGCCACAAGCTGGCGGCTTTCACGCTCGCGGGCGCCATCGCCGGCCTGGCAGGCGTGCTGCTGGCCAACCAGGCGGGCTTTGTGAGCCCCGCTGCGCTGCAGTGGAGCCAGTCGGGCATGCTCATGGTGATGGTGATCCTGGGCGGCGTGGGGCGGCTCTACGGCGGTTTCGCGGGCGCGGTGGTGTTCCTGCTGATCGAGGAGGTGCTCGCGGCCCACACCCTGCATTGGCAGTTCGGCCTGGGCGCCGTGCTGCTGGCGGTGGTGCTGGTGGCGCCCAACGGCCTGCTGAGCCTCGGACGCCCACGGAAGGACCGTCCATGAGTGCGCGCGTGCTGCTGCGGACCGAGCAATTGGTGCGCCGTTTCGGCGGCCTGCTCGCCACCGACCATGCGGAGCTGTCCGTGCTCGAGGGCGAGGTGCATGCCCTCATCGGCCCCAACGGCGCCGGCAAGACCACGCTCATCCACCAGCTCTCCGGCACGCTCGCGCCCACCAGCGGCCACATCCACTTCGACGGGCAGGACGTCACCCACCTGCCCATCCACGTGCGCGTGCACCGCGGGCTGGTGCGCTCCTACCAGATCACCAGCGTGTTCCCCCGGCTGCCGGTGCTGGACAACCTCGCGCTCGCCGTGCAGGCTCGCACCGGCGTCAGCGGCGGTGTCTGGCGGCCGGCCCGCGCCGAGCGCGAGCGCTATGCCGAGGCGGCCGAGGTGGCGCGGCGCGTGGGCCTGGACGGGCAGCTCGCCCAGGTGGCGGGAGCGCTCTCCCATGGCCAGCAGCGGCAGCTCGAGGTCGGGCTGGCGCTGGCGCTGCGCCCCCGGCTGCTGCTGCTCGACGAGCCCATGGCCGGCATGGGGCCGGAGGAATCCGAGCGCATGGTCGGCGTGCTGCAGGGGCTGCGCGGCGAGGTCACGCTGCTGCTGGTCGAGCACGACATGGATGCCGTCTTCCGCCTCGCCGACCGCATTTCCGCGCTGGTGTCCGGCCGCGTGATCGCCACCGGCACGCCGCAGGCCATCCGCGACGATCCCGGGGTGCGCCGCGCTTACCTGGGCGATGAACTGGAGGAGGGCGCCGCATGAGCGCATTGCTCGAAGTCGAGGGGCTGGAGGCCGCCTATGGCAGCAGCCAGGTGCTGTTCGGCATCGCGTTCGACATCCGCGCCGGCGAGGTCGCCACACTGCTGGGCCGCAACGGCATGGGCAAGACGACCACCGTGCGTGCACTGCTCGGGCTCACGCGCGCGAAGGCCGGATCGGTGCGCTTTCGCGGCGAGCGCATCGAGCGGCTCGCGCCGGACCGTATCGCCCGCATGGGGCTGGCCGTGGTGCCCGAGGGCCGGCAGATCTTTCCCAACCTGTCGGTGCGCGAGAACCTCGTCGCGTTCGCGGCCCGCCGCAACGCCGCCGCCGATCCCTGGACGCTCGAGCGCGTGCATGCGCTGTTCCCGCGCCTGGCCGAGCGGGCCTCGCACATGGGCGGGCAGCTCTCGGGTGGCGAGCAGCAGATGCTGGCCATCGGCCGTGCGCTCATGACCAACCCGCACCTGCTCGTGCTCGACGAAGCCACGGAAGGGCTGGCGCCGCTGATCCGCGAGGAGATCTGGCGCTGCCTGGACGCCCTGCGAGCGCAGGGCCAGACCATTCTGGTCATCGACAAATACGTGCGCCGCCTCGTCCGGCTAGCAGACCGCCACACCATCATCGAACGTGGCCGCGTGGTGTGGCAGGGCGACTCGGGCGCGCTCGCGGCCGACCCGGCGTTGTGGCAGCGCTACGTGGGCGTGTGACCCCCGCGCAAGAACGATAACGATTTTCGAGAACCGAACGGACAGGAGATTCGCATGCAAGTCCTTCTTCCTCCCGGGTGGCCCCGTCCCAAGGGCTATTCCAACGGCGTCGCGGCGCGTGGCCGCATGGTCTTCGTGGCCGGCATGATCGGCTGGGACGCGCAGGGTGTCTTCCATACCGACACGCTGTGCGGCCAGGTGCGGCAGGCGCTGCAGAACATCGTCGAGGTGCTCCGGGAAGGCGGCGCCCGCCCCGAGCACATCGTGCGCATGACCTGGTATGTGACGGACAAAAAAGACTACGTGGCCTCACTGCGCCAGATCGGCCAGGACTTCCGCGAGATCATCGGCAGCTTCAACGCGGCGATGACGGCGGTGGAAGTCTCCGCACTGATCGAGGACCGCGCCAAGGTCGAGATCGAGGTCACGGCCGTGGTGCCGGACTGAACCCCGGGGTGCCCCGATGGCGATGGCGTTCCCCCACGGTTTCGATAGCCAGCAGGCGATCGACGAAGCCTACGACACCCTGAAGCGCGCGCATGATGCGGCCGCCTCGAACCGGCACTTCGCCGAACACAGCGAGGCCACGCGCCAGGCGCTGCCCTACCTGCCCGCCGTGCCCTACGGCCCCACGCTGGCGGAAACGCTGGACATCTTCCCGGCCGACCGGCCCGGCGCGCCGGTGTTCTTCTTCATCCACGGCGGCTACTGGCGGGCCCGCAGCGCGCGCGATTTCAGCTGCGTGGCGCAGGGCCCGCATGCGCTGGGCTTCACCACCGTGGCGGTGGATTACGCGCTGTGCCCGACTGTCACGATCGACGAGATCGTGCGGCAGGTGCGCGCCGCGGCAGCGTGGGTGGTCCGCCACATCGGCGAGCATGGCGGTGACCCGGCGCGCATCGTCGTCGGCGGGCATTCCGCGGGCGGGCACCTGGGCGCGATGCTGCTGTGCACGCGCTGGGAAGAGGATTACGGCCTGCCGGCCGATCCCTTCGCGGGAGCGGTGCTGGTGAGCGGCCTCTACGATATCGCGCCGCTGCGCTACAGCTACCTGCAGCCCGCAATCCAGCTGGACGAGGGCATGGTGCGCCGCAATTCGCCCGTGCTGCATGCGCGGCCCAGCGCCACGCCCGTCACGCTCTGCTGGGGCGGGGCCGAGCAGGAGGCCTTCGCGCAGCAGTCCCGGAGCTTCCATGCCGCATGGCGTGCGGCCGGCAACGCGGCCGAACTGCATCCGATGCCGGGAGCCGACCACTTCGACGCCGTGCAGGCGTTCGAGGACCCGGCCAGCCTGCCGTGCCGCGCCCTGGTGCGCATGGCGGGCGGGTAGAACAGGAGCACGGATGACCCTCTTCGCCTACATCATCGAACCGCCCTTCAATGACCTTGCGGCCGACGGCAGCCTGACCGGCTGCGATGTGGAAGTGGCCCGGACTGTGCTGCAGGTTGCCGGACTACCGCCCTTCCAACCCGTTGAAACCACCTTTGCCGAACTTCTGCCGGGTCTCGCGGCGGGGCGCTGGCGGATGACCACCGGACTATTCGTTACCGAGCAAAGGCAGCGCCAGGTGAGTTTCAGCCGCCCGATCTGGGCGCTGGCCGATGGCCTGCTGGTCGCCCAAGGCAATCCGCTGGCCCTGGACGGCTACCGGTCCGTCGCCCTGGATCCCGACTGCCGCCTGGCCGTGGTGCGTGACCAGATCCAGCACCGGACGGCCCACGAAGACTTCGCCATACCGGCCGCCCGGATCCAGCTCTACGACAGCTATGCCGAAGCCGCCGGGGCGGTATCGAATGGCCGGGCCGACGCGTATGCCAGCGTTGCCCGTGCCCATGCTGCCTTCGCCCTGCAGAACCCTGCAGCCAGAGTGCAAACGGTGGTGGTCGCCGCGGCGGAAAAGCCGCCGGCGTTCGGTGCCTTCGCCTTCGCCCGGAATGACGGCGATTTGCGGCAACGGGTGGATGCCGTCCTGGACCGTTACCTCGGTAGTCCGGAACACCGGAGGATGCTGGGGCGCTTCGGCTTCACCGACCGGGAAATCGATCTGGTGGTCTAGCAGAGCTTGCGGATACCCCGCTCAGAGCCGGCGCAGCCGCTGCAGTGCCTCGCGCAGCGTCTCGTCGCGCTTGGCGAAGCAAAAACGCACCACGCGCTGGTCGAACCCGTCGCCGTAGAACGGCGACAGCGGTATGGCGGCCACGCCGATCTCGCGCGTGAGCCACTGGCAGAACTCCACGTCGCCCAGGTCGCTCACCTGCGAGATGTCCACGCACTGGAAGTAGCTGCCCGTGCTGGGAAGCAGCTTCAGGCGCGAGCCTTCCAGCCCCTGGCGGAACAGGTCGCGCTTGGCCTGGTAGAAGGCCGGCAGCTGCAGGTAGGGCGCCGGATCGGCGAGGTACGCCGCCAGCGCGTGCTGCATCGGCGTGTTCACCGTGAACACGTTGAACTGGTGCACCTTGCGGAACTCGGCCATGAGCGGCGCGGGCGCCACCACCGTGCCCACCTTCCAGCCCGTGACGTGGAAGGTCTTGCCGAAGCTCGACACGATGAACGCCCGTGCGGCCAGCCCGGGGAAGCGCGCGACGCTCTGGTGCTGCGCGCCGTCGAACACCATGTGCTCGTACACCTCGTCGCTGACCACGACCACGCCGGTGGGCGCCAGCAGCGCCTCCAGCGCCCGCATGTCCTCGTCCGTCCACACGGTGGCGGACGGGTTGTGCGGCGTGTTGATGATGATCGCGCGCGCGCGCGGCGTGAGCGCGGCAGCGATGCGCCCGAAATCCGGCCGGAAGGTGCCGGGCGCGAGGGGCACGCGCACCGCCGTGCCGCCCGCCAGCTCCACGTTGGGCACGTAGCTGTCGTAGCAGGGATCGAGCACGATCACCTCGTCGCCCGCCTGCACCACCGCCAGGATCGCCGTCAGGATGCCCTGCGTCGCACCGGCCGTCACGGTGATCTCGGTATCCGGCGAATAGGCGCGGCCGTGCAGCGCCTCGATCTTGCGCGACACGGCCTGGCGCAGCGCCGGCACGCCCGGCATGGGCGGGTACTGGTTGTGGCCTGCGCGCATGGCGCCCGCCACCGCATCGACCAGGGCCGGATCGCAGTCGAAATCGGGGAAGCCCTGGCCCAGGTTCACGGCGCCGTGCTCGGCCGCCAGGGCGGACATCACGGCAAAGATCGTCGTGCCCACCTGGGGCAGCTTGCTCGGAAGGGTCGGCGTGCGCGCGGCAGCGGTGGTGGTCATGTGCTTGGGGTGAGGAAGAATCAAAGCTCGTAGTCGTTCACGTGCCCGGTCATCGCGCGGGCCACGAGTTCGCGGTTCAGCCGGTCGCTGAGCAGCTCCGCGAATTTATAGACGAAGTTGCGCAGGTAGGCGCCGCGCTTGAATGCCACGCGCGCCACGCTCTGGCCGAACAGGTGGCCCACCGGCCGCACCACCAGGTCGCCGAGCGGGTCGTCGCGCATGGCCATCTCGGCCACGATGCCCACGCCCAGGCCTAGGCGCACATAGGTCTTGATCACGTCCGAATCGATGGCCTCCAGCACGATGCGCGGCTGCAGCTTGCGCGCGGCGAAGGCCTGGTCGATCTTGCCGCGCCCCGTGAAGGACGGGTGGTAGGTGATGAGGGCCTCGTGGGCGATGTCGTCCACGCTGATGCGCTCCTGCTGCGCGAGTGGATGGCCCGAGGGCATCACCAGCACGTGCTGCCACTCGTAGCAGGGCAGGGTGACGAGGTCGGGATAGTCCGCGAGCGATTCGGTGGCCATGCCGATCTCCGCCACCTCGTCGATCACCATGCGCGCCACCTCGTGCGGCGTGGCCTGGTGCAGGCTCACGTTCACCTTGGGATAGGCCTCGCGCAGCTTCGCCACGGGCACCGGCAGCACGTAGCGCGCCTGCGTGTGGGTGGTGGCGATGCTCAGCGTGCCGCTGTCCTGCGCGCTGAACTGCTCGCCGATGCGCTTGAGGTTGCCCACCTCGCGCATGATCAGCTCGATGCTCTTGAGCACGTGCTGACCCGGTTCGGTGATGCGCTTGAGCCGCTTGCCGTGGCGCGCGAAGATGTCCACGCCCAGCTCGTCTTCCAGTTCGATGATGGCCTTGGACACCCCGGGCTGCGAGGTGTGGAGCGCCTTCGCGGCCTCCGTCAGGTTGAGGTTGCGGCGGGCGGCTTCCTGGACGAAGCGGAACTGGTGCAGGTTCATATCTGATTGCTGCTAAGGAGTCCCTTGATTATGCGGCAATCGTCTAAGCCAACGGCGTGACCCGCACTCAAAAAATGCATTGCCGCCGCGCCCGCGGAACGCCTGTCGGCCACCGTCACTGCTGCGCGGCGATCTCCGCCATCAGCGCCGTCATGCGCGCATCCTCGCCGATGGCGCCCTGCACGGTGATGGCCATGTCCGGATGCTCCGCCCGCAGCGCCTGCACGAGCTGCGGCAGATCCTCGCGCGCATGCTTGCCGGTGCCCAGAAACATCGGCACCACCGTGAGCCGGTCCACGCCGCGCGCCGCCAGCTCGCGCACTGCGGAGGGCAGGTCGGGCTCGGCGAGTTCCAGGTAGGCACAGCGCACCTCCAGGCCGGGCGCCTGCTGCCGCATGCGGGCCTCCACGGCCTCGATCGGTGCACGCCACAGCGGGTCGCGCGAGCCGTGGGCGAACAGCACCACGCCGCGGGGGCCGTCGGCCCGGGACGTGTCGTTCGCCATGTTCATCGCCTCAGCACCAGCCAGCCGAACGCCCCGAGCGACAGCAGCGAATAGATGATGCCCGGCGCCGCCGCGGTGAGCCAGGGCGACCAGTTCTGCAGGTTGCCCGCATAGCCGAACACGTTGTTGAGCAGGAAGAAGCTGATTCCCGCCATCACCCCGCCGAACACGTAGCCGGCGATGCCGCCGGAGCGGAAGTGCAGGTAGGCGAAGGGCAGCGACAGCACCACCATCACCAGGCAGCTCAGGGGATAGAAGACCTTGCGCCAGAACTCGATCTCGTACTTCTGCGCGGCCTGGCCGTTCGATTCCAGGTGGCGGATGTACTGGAACAGGTCGATCGTCGCCATGCGGTCGGGCTTGAGCAGCGAGGCCGCCACCATGTCGCTGCTGATGTGGGTGGTCCAGCGGAAGCGGGCTTCCTGCAGCCGCTCCACGTGTGCCTCGGCCTGGCCGCGGCGGTGGAAGACGCTGCGCCTGACATCGCTCAGCTCCCAGGCGTCCGGGCCGAACTCGCCCGCTGCTGCCTGCAGGGTGGAGGCCAGGCGGCCGTCGCTGTCGAACTCGAAGATCCGCACGTTGCTCATGCCGCCGTCGTGCCGCAGAGCGCGCACGTTCACCGCCACCGAGCGGTCGCCCTGGCGCTCCTTCAGCCAGGCCCCGGTCGCGCCGGTGGTGATCTGGCCCAGGTAGCGGGCCCGCACGAGCTGCGCGAGCCGGTCCGTCGCGGGCGCGAGGTAATCGCCCACGGTGAAGGTGAGCATCACGAAACCCAGTCCCAGTACGAGCAGCGTGCGCAGGGCGCGCCACGGCCCCAGCCCGCTGGTGCGCATGATGGTGAACTCGGAGCTCTGCGCGAAGCGCGCCATCACGAAGATCGTGCCGATCAGCACGGTGATCGGCAGCAGCTCGTACAGGTGGCTCGGGATGCCGAGCGACACGTACAGCAGCGCGTGCGACATCTGGTAGGCCTGGACGCGGCCCACGTAGCGCAGCTCGTCCACCATGTCGAAGAAGAAGAACAGCGCCAGGAAGCCCAGGGTGACGAAGCCCACGGCGGCCAGGGCCTCGCGGTAGATGAGCCCGCGGATCGTCTTCATGCGGGCCTCCGTGCGCGCAGGGACGGCAGCCGCGGCGACCAGCGGTTGTGGCGTGCCACGAGCAGCAGCATCGCCAGCGCCAGCGTCCCGCCGTGCAGCGCGACCATGAAGGCGCCCAGGCTCAGGCGGCCCGCACCCACCCAGTTCTGTCCGAAGGTCATGAGGTTGTAATAAACCACGAAGGCGAAGAGCGCGAACACCAGGCTGGTGCTGCGCGCGGCGCGCGGATTGGCGCTGGCCACGGCCAGCCCCAGCACCACGAAGTTGAGCGCGGCGAGCGCCAGGCCGAAGCGCCACCCGAGCTCGGCGCGGAACACCGGATCGCTGGAGGCGAACAGCTGCGCCGTGCTGCGGGTCTTGACCGCGGCGTCGTCGGAGGAGGAACTGGCGGCGGAGCCGATCCGCGTGCCGTATTCGGAAAACTCGCTCACCTTCAGCCCCGGCTTGTCCACCGTGGTTTCCAGGCGCTGCCCGTCGCTCAGCAGGGCCATGCGCTGGTCGCCCTGCGTTTCCAGCCGGGCGCTGCGGGCCGAGGTCACGGTCTCGCGGCCGTGCTCGCTGGAGGCGATGAACACGTTGGTGGCCTGCTGGTTGTCAGGCGTCTCGCGGTCGATGAAGAACACGCGGGCGCCGTTGGCCGACTCCTGGAACTCGCCCGGGGCGATGCGGTCCACGTCGCTGCGCTGCTCGTACTGCACCTTGAGCTCCTGGATCTGCTGGTTGGCCCAGGGCCAGATCAGCAGTGCCAGCGTGGCGATCGCCAGGATCACCGGCCAGGCGAAGCGCAGCAGCGGCGGCAGCAGGTGCAGCATGCCGCGCCCGCTCGAGAACCAGATGACCATCTCGCTTTCGCGGTACATGCGCGCCAGGGCGCCGACCACGGCCACGAACAGGCTGAGGGTGAGGATGGTGGGCAACTGGCCGAGCACGGTGAAGCCCATCACGAGCATCACGTCCGAGGGGTTCACGCTGCCGCGCGACGCCTGGCCGAGCGTGCGGATCAGCATCATGGTCATGACCACGGTGACCAGCACCACCAGCGTCGCTCCGAAGCTGCGGGCCAGTTCCTTGCGAATGGATGAATCGAATAACATTGGCTCGAAGGAAAACGCCGATTATGAACTTCGATCTGAAGACCCTGTCCCTGGCCTCCGCCGCCGCCGAGAAATGCGACCTGCTCGCCGTGCTGGTGCCCGAAGGCTTCAAGCCCGGTGGCGACCCACTCTCCGCCCTGGTGGCGCTGGCGATCCGCCAGGGGGACTTCGAAACCAAGCCCGGCAAGAGCCTCGCGCTCTACCAGGCGCCCGCCGTGGCGGCGCGGCGCGTGCTGCTGCTGGGCGCCGGCGACGGCGGCGCGCGCGCAGTGCGCCAGGCGCTGGCCGGTGCCGCGGCACACTGGAAGGCGTCCCAGGTCAGGCGCGCGGCCGTGTGCCTCGCGGCCCTGGCCGACGGCGGCGCGGCGGCCTGCACGGCCGTGCAGGCCGTGGCGGAAGCCAGCTACGTCTATACGGCCACCAGGTCGCAGGCCGAGCCGCGGGCCCTGTCCCGCGTGGTGGTCGGCGTGGCCGATGCCGCAGCGGCCAAGGCCGGCTTCGCCCGCGGCACGGCGCTGGCGCTGGGCATCGAATACGCCCGCGAATGGGCCAACCGCCCCGGCAACCACGCCACGCCCACCCTGCTCGCCGGCGCCGCCAAGGCGCTGGCCAAGCATGGCCCCATCCAGGTCAAGGTGATGGGCCCCGCGGAAGTGCAGAAGCTCGGCATGGGCGCCTTCGTGGCGGTGGCCAAGGGCTCCGAGGAGCCGCTGCGCTTCATCGAATTGCGCTACCAGGGCGCAGGCCGCTCCGAGGCGCCCGTGGCGCTCATCGGCAAGGGCATCACCTTCGATACCGGCGGCATCTCCATCAAGCCCGCCGGCGAAATGGACGAGATGAAGTTCGACATGGGTGGCGCCGCCAGCGTGCTGGGCGTGTTCCGCGCGCTGGCCGAACTGCGGCCCGCCATCAACGTGGTCGGCCTCATCCCCGCCTGCGAGAACATGCCCGACGGCCGCGCCGTCAAGCCCGGCGACGTGGTCACCAGCCTGAGCGGCCAGACCATCGAGGTGCTCAACACCGACGCCGAGGGGCGCCTGGTGCTGTGCGACGCCATCGCCTACGCCGCCCGCTTCAAGCCCTCGGCCATGGTGGACATCGCCACGCTGACCGGCGCCTGCGTGGTGGCGCTCGGCGGGGTGCGCAGCGGCCTGTTCGCCAACGACGAGGCCCTGGCGGCCCGGCTGCAGTCCGCGGGCGAGGCGGCGCTGGACCCGTGCTGGCGCATGCCGCTGGACGACGAGTACGCCGAAGGCCTGAAGAGCAACTTCGCCGACATGGGCAATGTGGCCGGGCGCGCGGCCGGGGCCGTCACGGCCGCCAAGTTCCTGCAGAAATTCGTGGACGGCAAGCCCTGGGCCCATCTGGACATCGCGGGCACCGCGTGGAAGAGCGGCGGCGCCAAGGGTGCCACCGGCCGTCCCGTGGGCCTGCTGGTGCAGTTCCTGCTCGACTCCGCGCCGGCCCCGGCGCCGCGTGCGCGCTCCGGCGCGGCCGCGGCGCCTGCTTCCGGCGCAGGCCGGGCCCGCCGCGCGGCCCGCGCCGCCTGAGCACCGGATGCCGCAGTGTCCGTGGATCCCGGCATGACCGAGATCGCCTTCCACTTCAACGCGCCCGACAAGCTGGCCTATGCGTGCCGGTTCGCACGCAAGGCCCTGCGCAACGACGCGCTCCTGGTCATCACCGGGCCCGTGCCCGTGCTCGACGCGATGGACCGCGCGCTGTGGGCCCTGAGCCCGCAGGACTTCCTGGCGCACTGCCGCCAGGAGGACGAGCCCGAACTGCGCGAGGCCTCGCCCGTGCTGCTGGCGGCCGACCCGCGGACCGTCGCGCGCCCGGACGTCCTGCTGAACCTGGGCGCCTCCGTGCCCGAGGGGTTCGAGCGCTTCGCGCGGCTCGTCGAGGTGGTGAGCGCGCACGACGATGCCGACCGCGCCGGCGCGCGCGAGCGGTGGCGCCACTACGCGCAGCGGGGCTACGGCATCGTCCGCCACGACCTGGTGCTGAAGGGGGGCTGAGCCATGCCCGTGCCGCCGAAGCAGCCCCCCAGATTCGTGCCGACGCTCACCGATGTGGTGCAGGTGACCGAAGCCGCCGTGCCCGGGGGCAGTCCGCTGCCGGGTGCGCAGACCCCGGTCCCGAATCCGGTCCCTGCGGCTTCGCCTGGAGGGGCCGTGCCTGCCATGGCGCCGTGGCCGGCGGTGCCTCCAGTGGGCGAGCCGGTTCCCGCCGCGGCCCCAAGCCACTTTCCTGCCGCCGCGCTGGCCGGCGCCCCCGGCCCGGCACCCGCCGTGCCGGTGCCTGCTGCACCTTCGCCTTCGTTGCCGTCTTCACAGCCCGCGCCGGCCCCCGATTTCTCGGGCATCGAGGAAGTGGTGATCCACCGCATCATCCAGCGCGTGGACGTGGTGCTGGACCAGCGCCTGCGCGAGGCCATCGCCACGGTGGTTCAGGAGCAAACGCGCTCCATGGTGCCGCGTCTGCGGGAAGAGGTGGAATCCGTCGTGCGCCACGCCGTGTACGAGGCTGTCGCGGATGAACTGGCGTCGCCCGGCGGACCCGCGCAGCGCTGACGCCAGCCACCCGCGGGCGCACCCCTAGGGTAAGCCCCTGTGGTTTTCGGTCACTTTCCCTCGCATCTGGGGGTGCCCTGGCCCATAAATTGCGATATGTTTCCGGCGCTGGGGGAAAAAACAAAGGTTCTCAGCGATCACCCTTTATGGAGATTCATATGCAATTGAAGTTGAAACTGACCGTGGTTGCCGCTATCGCGGCGTTTGCCGGTGTCGCCTCTGCACAAGAACAGGTGGTGAAGATCGGCCACGTGGGACCGGTTTCTGGCCCTCAGGCTCACTACGGCAAGGACAACGAAAACGGCGCCCGCATGGCCGTCGAGGAACTGAATGCCCAGGGGGTCACGATCGGCGGCAAGAAGATCAAGTTCGAATTGCAGGCGGAAGACGACGCCGCAGATCCGAAGCAGGGCACGGCCGCTGCCCAGAAGCTGTGCGACGCCAAGGTCGCCGGCGTGGTGGGCCACCTGAACTCCGGCACCACAATCCCCGCATCGAAGGTGTACAACGACTGCGGCATCCCGCATGTCACCGGCGCCGCCACCAACCCCAACCTGACCAAGCCCGGCTACAAGACCACGTTCCGCATCATCGCGAACGACAACGCCCTGGGCGCCGGCCTGGCCGCCTACGCTTCCGACACGCTGAAGCTCAAGACCGTCGCCATCATCGACGACCGCACGGCCTACGGCCAGGGCGTGGCCGACGTCTTCAAGAAGACCGCCGCCACCAAGGGCATCAAGGTGGTGGACGAGCAGTTCACGACCGACAAGGCCACCGACTTCATGGCCATCCTGACGGCCATCAAGTCCAAGAACCCCGACGCCATCTTCTACGGCGGCATGGACCCGCAGGCCGGCCCCATGCTGCGCCAGATGGAACAGCTGGGCATGGCCAACGTGAAGTACTTCGGCGGCGACGGCATCTGCACGGCCGAAGTGGCCAAGCTGGCCGCCGGTGCCAAGACCCTGGCGAACGTGATCTGCGCCGAAGGCGGCGCCTCGCTGGCCAAGATGCCCGGCGGTACCGCCTGGAAGGCCAAGTACGACGCCAAGTACCCTGGCCAGTTCCAGGTGTACAGCCCCTACACCTACGACGCCACCATGCTGCTGGTCGATGCCATGAAGCGTGCCAATTCGTGGGATCCGAAGGTGTACATCCCCGAGCTGGCCAAGTCCAACTACAAGGGCGTGACGGCCAACATCGCCTTCGAGCCGAACGGCGAGCTGAAGAATCCCGCCATCACTCTGTACACGTACAAGGACGGCAAGAAGACGCCCCTGAACTGATCCGGCACGCCCGCTCCAGTACCAAGGCCTCCGCGTGCGGAGGCCTTTTTTCATGGGTCCTTCGTCGGCAGCGTGCCGAGCGTCAGCCCCAGGTGTTCCCGCACGGCTTCCCGCAGCAGGGAGGCCAGGCGCTCGGAGGCGGTATCCAGCGGGCTGCTGGCGCGGCCGAGCACCAGGTCCATGGGCGGAAGTTCAGGCAGGCCGCAGGCGAGCGGATCGAGCAGGCGCACGTGCGCCGGCAGGCCGAACGCCGTGCGCACCGACAGGCCCAGGCCGGCCGAGGTCGCGGCCCAGAGTGCGGCCAGGCTGGCGCTGTTGAAGGCATGCCGCCAGGGAATGCCGGCGCGCTCCAGGGCTGCCGTCACGATCTGGCGCAGCGGGCAGGGCGCATCGAGCAGCACCAGCGGCAGCGGATGCCGCTCCGCCCCGTCCGGTCCGGAGAGCCCCAGCCACCAGGGCGCGTCCAGCGTGTCGGGGGCGGCGGGTCCGATCCAGTGCAGCGGCAGGCGCATGATGGGCTCTGCCCGTACGCACGACAGGTCGATGCCCGCATCCCACAGCAGCGCCAGATCGAGCCGGCCCAGCGCGAACCGCTCGCGCAGTTCGGCGCTGCGCGCGACGCAGACCTCGATCCGGACGTGCGGATGCGCCCGGGCGAAGCGGCCCAGCACCGCCGGCAGGAGCGTCTCGCCCAAGTCTTCCTGCAGTCCCAGGCGGACCAGGCCGCGCAGCTGGCTGCCGCCGACAGCGGCGACGGCTTCGTCGTTCAGCGCCAGGAGCCGGTGGGCGTAAGCCAGCAGGGTTTCGCCGGCATCGGTCAGCACCAGCCCGCGGCCGGACTTGCGCAGCAACGGGGTACCCGATTGGGCCTCCAGCTTCTTGAGCTGGGCGCTCACCGCCGACGTCGAGCGGCCCAGGCGGTCCGCCGCGCTGGCGAAACTGCCGAGCGCCACCCCCGTGGCAAAGGTACGCAAAACGTCGAGGTCATACAGGACACGGGTCATGGCGCATGCAGTGTGCAACGTGAATCGTCCCAAAAAACAGGACGATCGATCAAATATTTTCTGATATTCACCATAATTCATGGCACGCACACTGCCGGTCATGACAAGCGCCTGCTCCCTGCCCGACCTCGTGGATCCTTCCCTTGCGATCCGTCCCCGGCACCGCTGGAAGGTACTGGCCGCCGGCGTCTTCGCCAATGCCGCGTTCTCGGTCGCCTTCAGCGGCATTCCGATGACCGCGGTGCTGATGCGCACCAGCTACCAGCTCGACAACGCGACACTGGGGTTGATGCTCGGCATGCTGGGCCTGGGCATCGCCGTCAGCGAGTTGCCCTGGGGGATGCTGACCGACCGCTGGGGCGACAGGCCGGTGCTGTTGGCCGGCCTTCTGGGGACTGCGCTGGCATTGGCCGCCATGGCGCTCCGGGCGGTGCCGTCGGCCGGCCACGTGCCCGCACCCGCCTTGCTGGGCTGCGGATTGATGCTGGTCGGCCTGACGGGCGGGAGTGTCAATGGCGCCAGCGGGCGGGCCATCATGCTGTGGTTTGCGGACGGTGAGCGCGGACTCGCCATGAGCATCCGCCAGACCGCCGTGCCGCTCGGCGGGGCCATCGGGGCGCTGCTGCTGCCGCTGCTGGCGGTGCGCGGCGGCTTCGCGGCCGTCTATGGCGTGCTCTCGGCGCTGAGCCTGGCAGCCGCCGGACTGGCATGGGCGTGGGTCCGGGAGCTGCCACGGACGCAGACCTGCTCCCGGTGGCCTGCCGCCACCGCGGCGGACGGCACGGGACCATTGCGGGACGCGCGTGCGTGGCGCGCGGCGGCGGGCATCGGGATCCTGTGCGCCCCGCAGTTCGCAGTGCTGTCCTTCGGCACGGTGTTCCTGCACGACTTCGCGCATGCGCAGCTGGCGTCCATCTCCGTGGCGCTGGCGCTGGTCCAGGCCGGCGCCATGGTGATGCGCGTCTGGAGCGGCCGCTGGACCGACCGGAAGCGCAACCGTCCCGCCTACCTGCGGGCCTGCTGCAGCCTGAGCGTGCTGTTGTTCGCCGGCCTGGCGGTGGCCAGCCTCCGGGGCGCGGTCGCGCATTCGGGTGGCTTGCCTCTCCAACTGTTCCTGATGGTACTGCTGGCAGCCTGCGGCATCTGCGTTTCCGCATGGCATGGTGTGGCCTATACCGAGCTCGCGGTGCGTGTCGGTGCCGCCCATGCCGGTACGGCGCTGGGCATGGCGAACACCAGCGTCTTCGTCGTGTGCTTCGCGGTGCCGCTCGCCATTCCGCATCTGCTGGCCCTGCAGGGCTGGGCTCTGGTGTGGAGCACTGCCGTGCTGTGCGCGTGGGCCGGGGGACGATTGCTGGTGGGCCGTTCGCAGCCGCGGCCTTGAATGGCATGTCTTCGCCGATGCGGGCTATCGGCTTTTGAAGAAAGCGGCAGCCAGGGCGTTGCCTGGCACTGCATGCTGCGGCGCTGGCCGCCGGGTGGGCCGTCCATGGGATCGATGCTTCGCCAGCTCGACAGGGGGCCCGACATACACTGCGCGGGGCCTGATCAGGCCGGGTTGCCCGCGCTGCTCCAACCCGTGTGCAATCCACCCTGTCGAGCGGCCCAGCGCGAACAGACCAAATGCGGCACCCATGGGGAGCCGCAAATGCCTGCGCAATGCCACCAGTGCGAGGTCCATGGACGGCTTCTGGCCCACCAGCGCCGTCCCGGCGTCGATCATGCGTGCCCATGAGGGATGGCGCGGCAGAACGTGCGCCAACAGATACGCCGCGCGCGCATCGCCGTCGGGATACAGCGAATGCCCGAAGCCCGGCAAATCGTCGCCCCTCGAAAGCCGGTCCTGCATTTTTCGCTCGATATCCCGCGTACCGAGTTCATCCCACAACGCCTCGACGCGCGCAGTGGTCGCGCCATGCCGTCCGCCGGACAGGCAGGCCAGGCCGCCGATCACGACGGCCCGCAGGCTCGCGTCGGTCGAGGCCACGCACCGGCCCGTGAAGGTGGATGCGTTGAGTTCGTGGTCCGCGGCCAGCACGAGGGCCATCCTGATCAGTTCCGCTCCCGCAGGATCCACACCCCATGCCCGCGCGCATTGCGCGTGGATCGGTGCCGTGCCGGGACGTGTGCGCAACAGGCATGCGCCCAGGATCCGCACGAGGTGTCCGCAGCCTTGCACCTGTCGCCCCGCCGCTTTCTGCCAGAAGGCCGTGGGCGCATCTTCGCTCGCGACGGCGAAAAGCGGCAGGAGGGCTTCCTCCGCACGCTGATCCTGGTAGTGCCTGAAGAGCGGTCGCAAGACGGCAGGGGCGGCGGCAGCCCGGGGACCGAAGGCCACCTGCCTGTCGCATTGCCAGAGCAGTGCGGCGACGTCCTCGAGGCTCGCATGCACGGCGAGCTCCAGTGCGTCCACACCGCGATAGAAGAGCCGCCCGCCATCGATCAGCGTGATGCCCGATTCGAGCACGGGCGCGCCCCAGTTCAGCGCAGCCTTGGCCACTTCCTTCGGCTTGCGGCCGCGTGCGCGCTGTGCCGCGAACCTGTCGATATCGGCCGCGAAATAACGGCTTTCGCGTGGATGGCCGCCGGGCTCGGCATGCAGCAGGCCGCGGCTGACGTACGCGTAGAGCGTCTGCCGCGACACCCCGAGCCTTGCTGCCGCTTCGGTGGAATTGAGATAGTTCGCCATTGTGGGAGCAGAGTCGTTCGATCAGTTGATGAAGATAATCAACATTGACAGTCCATGCGAGCTCGCCGATCGTTGTCGCACCTGAACCATTCGAGACGAACATGCGCATCGATCAAGTGTCACCGAGTACCGTCATGGACGATGAGCGTCCGGCATCGGACCATTTGCAGGAGTTCTGGGCGGCGCTGGGTGGCTCCTCCCAGTCTCTCGGTGCGTGCGGCTTCAGTGGATCGGGAGACCTGATGTCCCCGTTTCGCGTGACCGACCTGGCAACTGCGGCCATCGGCGCGGCGGGCACCGCTGTCGCCGAATTGCTGCAGGCCTCGACCGGCAGGTTGCCGGCCGTCCGGGTCGACCGGCGCATGGCGTCGTTGTGGTTCGGCGCCTCGCTGCGCCCGCTGGGATGGACGCTGCCACCGCTATGGGACCCGGTCGCCGGCAATTACCGGGCGCGCGATCGCTGGATCCGGTTGCACACCAACGCGCCGCACCATCGCGATGCAGCGCTCTCCGTCCTCCGCTGCGCCGCCGATGCGCAATCGGTCGCGCACGCGGTGAGCCGCTGGGAGGCCGGTGCGCTCGAAGACGCCGTGGTCGCGCACGGCGGCTGTGCCGCTGCCATGTACTCGCGGCAGGAATGGGCCGGGCACCCGCAAGGCAAGGCTGTCGCATCCGAGCCCTTGTTGCACGTCCACATGGAGAGCCGTGTCGCGGCGCGTGAATGGCAGCCGTCGCCGGACCGCCCGTTGCGCGGCATCCGCGTGCTCGATCTGACGCGCATTCTCGCGGGGCCCGTTGCGACGCGATTCCTCGCAGGCCTGGGCGCCGAGGTGCTGCGCATCGATCCGTACGGCTGGGAAGAGCCGGGCACGGTGCCGGAAGTCGTCCTGGGCAAACGCTGTGCGCGGCTGAACCTGAAGGATGCCGCGGATCTCGACACGCTCCGGCGGCTGTTGCGCAGCGCGGACATCGTTGTCCACGGCTACAGGGCCGATGCGCTCGCCCGCCTGGGGCTCGACGCCGCCCGGCGGCGCGCGCTCAATCCCGCGCTGATCGACGTGTCGCTCGATGCGTATGGCTGGTCGGGCGCGTGGCGCTGCCGGCGCGGTTTCGACAGCCTCATCCAGATGAGCACCGGCATCGCCGAGGCAGGCATGCGCGCGATGGACGGCGATGAACCGGTCAACCTGCCGGTCCAGGCGATCGACCATGCGACGGGCTACCTCATGGCGGCGGCAGCGGTGCGCGGATTGACGGCGAGGATGGCGCAAGGGGCCGGAACCGAGGTGCGCGCGTCACTGGCGCGCACCGCTGCGGTTCTGCAATGGCGTCCGGAGCGGATCAGCGAGCTGGTCGGGGTCGCGGCGGATACGCCGGACGATCGCGCCGGGCACGTCGAGCCAACCTCCTGGGGGCCCGCAGCCCGGCTGCTTCCTCCGCTGGAGATCGAGGGGGCACCGCTCGCATGGTTCTACCCGGCGCGTGCCCTGGGCTCCCATGCGCCCGAATGGCTGTCTTCGAATGAGGAACTGTGAGCGGGAGGAGGGCCCCGACGAGTCAGCGCCGCACCTGCAGCGCACCCGGGTTCACGATGTTCGTGGGCGTGCCGCGGATGTAGTTGATCACGTTGTCGAACGCGGCCCCGAAGTACAGCTCGTAGCTGTCCTGTTCCACGTAGCCGATGTGGGGGGTGCAGATGCAGTTTTCCAGGCGCAGCAGCGCATGGCCCTGCAGGATGGGCTCGCTCTCGAACACGTCCACTGCGGCCATGCCGGGGCGCCCGCGGTTCAGCGCGGCGATCAGTGCGTCCGGCTCGATCAGTTCCGCGCGGGAGGTGTTCACCAGCAGCGCATTGGGCTTCATGCCGGAGAGGTCTTCCAGGCGCACGATGCCGCGCGTCTCGTCGTTGAGCCGCAGGTGCAGCGACACCACGTCGCACTGCGAGAAGAACTCCTCGCGCGTTGTCGCCACCTGCAGGCCGTCGCTCAGTGCCTGGGCGCGCGAGGCCTCGCGGCCCCAGACGCGCACGTTCATGCCGAAGGCGCGGCCGTAGCCCGCCACGATCTGGCCGATGCGCCCGTAACCCCAGATGCCCAGCGTCTTGCCGCGCAGCACCGTGCCGATGCCGAAATTGGCCGGCATGGAGGCCGCACGCAGGCCCGATTGCTGCCAGGCGCCGTGCTTGAGGTTGGAGATGTACTGCGGCAGGCGCCGCATGGCCGCCATGATCAGCGCCCAGGTCAGTTCGGCCGGGGCGACGGGCGAGCCCACGCCCTCGGCCACCGCGATGCCGCGTTCGGTGCAGGCCGCCACGTCCACGTGCGGACCCACCTTGCCGGTCTGGGCGATGAGCTTCAGCCGCGGCAGCTTCTCCACGAGCTGGCGCGTGATCTGGGTGCGCTCGCGGATCAGCACGATGATGTCGGCATCCCGCAGCCGCACGGAGAGCTGGCCGAGGCCCTTGACGGTGTTGGTGTAGACCTTGGCGGAGTAGGCATCGAGACGCGTGGCGCAATGGAGCTTGCGGACGGCGTCCTGGTAGTCGTCGAGGATGACAATGTTCATGGAGTCCATGGGCCGCGGACGGGCGCCGCGCGGCCGGCACGAAAAAGCGATGAATGTGCGGAAAGGGAAGTGCTGCGCCGGCCGGACAGCTCGACAGGGAGCGCAAGGCCCGGGCGGCGCGCAGGCGTAGCCGCCATTGTCGTTCATGGTGGCGCCGCTGCCGCGCGCCGGTCCCCCAAAGGCCCCCTGCAGGGACAAGCCGTTACAAAATCCCGGGCCGCTGCCCGTGCCCCGGGAAGGAGGCATTCCAGGGCCGGCGCGGCGTCGCCTGGGTGACGGGTGATTGGGGCCATCCCCAATACGTGCGCGGCCCACCGGCCGCAGGATGCGGGTTCGTACCGATCCACGGAAACTCCCGCCCCCCATGCCTGCACACCACGCATTCTGGCCCAAGCGCCTGCCCCACGCCCTCACGCCACCCGCCACCTCCCTCTGGAACAACCTCGCCGTCAGCGCGCAGCGCTACCCGGACAAGCCGGCGATGGTGTTCTTCGGTACGGCGCTGGGCTACCGGGAACTGGCGCGCACGGCCGAGCGACTGGCCGCGCACCTGCACGCAATGGGCGTGCGCCGGGGCGACCGCGTGCTGCTGTGCATGCAGAACTGCCCGCAGCTCGTCGCCGCCCATTTCGCCATCCTGCGCGCCAATGCCGTCGTGGTGCCCGTGAACCCGATGAACCGCGCCGAGGAGCTCAAGCACTACATCACCGATCCGGACGCGCGCGTGGCCATCACCACCGCCGACCTGGCGCCCGAGCTGGCCGCCGCCAGCCATGCGCTGCCGGCGGACCGCCGCCTGCGGCACCTCGTGGTCTCGCAGTTCACCGATGCCTTCGATGCAGCATCGCCCGAGGCCCAGGCCATGCCCGAGGCCTGGCGCGACTGGCTCTGCCCGGTGCGCCCGCTGCCCGCGCTCGAAGGCGGCGCGGTGCATGCCTGGAGCGAGGCCGTGGCCTGCGCCGCAGAGCCGCCGACCTGCGAGGCGGGCACGGAGGACCTTGCCGTGCTGCCCTACACCAGCGGCACCACCGGCCTGCCCAAGGGGTGCATGCACCCGCACCGCAGCATCATGCACAACGCCGTCGCCAGCGCACTCTGGGGCACGGCCACTTCCGAGAGCGTGACGCTGGCCGTGGTACCCATGTTCCACATCACCGGCATGGTGAGCCTGATGCATTCGTCCATCTATGCCGGCGCCACGCTGGTCATGATGCCGCGCTGGGACCGGGACCTCGCCGGCCGCCTCATCTCCCGCTACCGCGTGACCAACTGGACCAACATCCCGACGATGGTGATCGACCTGATGGCGAGCCCGCGCTTCTCGGAGTACGACCTCTCCAGCCTGGTCTATATCGGCGGCGGCGGGGCCGCCATGCCGCAGGCCGTTGCGCAGCGGCTGCTGGAGCAGTTCGGCCTGCGCTTCTGCGAAGGCTATGGCCTGACCGAGACGGCCGCGCCCTCGCACACCAACCCGCCGGACCACCCCAAGCAGCAGTGCCTGGGCGTGCCGTTCATCAGCACCGATTCGCGCGTGATCGACCCGGACACCCTGCGTGAAGTGCCCGTGGGCGAGCAGGGCGAGATCGTGATCCACGGCCCGGGCGTGTTCAGCGGGTACTGGAAGCAGCCTGCCGCGACGGAGGCGGCCTTCATCGAGATCGACGGCAAGCGCTTCTTCCGTTCGGGCGACCTCGGCCGCGTGGACGAGGAGGGCTATTTCTTCATCACCGACCGCCTCAAGCGCATGATCAACGCGAGCGGCTTCAAGGTCTGGCCGGCCGAGGTGGAGGCGCTCATGTTCCGACACCCCGCCGTGCAGGAGGCCTGCGTGATCGCCGCGCGCGACAGCTACCGCGGCGAGACGGTGAAGGCCGTGGTGGTTCTGCGGCCCGCGCACCGTGGGCAGGTGTCCGAGGCCGACATCATTGCCTGGTGCCGCGAGAACATGGCCGTGTACAAGGTGCCGCGCATCGTGCAGTTCGCCGATGCACTGCCCAAGAGCGGCAGCGGCAAGGTGATGTGGCGACAGCTGCAGGAGGCGGAACGGGCCGCGGCCCCGGCCGCCGCGGAAGCGCCTGCGGCCTGACGCCGCGCGGAGGGCGAAGGATGGACCGGGCAGGGCGGGAGGCTCAGTGCCCGGTCGCCGGCTGCCCTGGCACGCCCCGGCCGCGGTGCGCCGACACCAGCGTCTGCAGGTCGCGCTCCAGCAGTGCCGGGTCGCCGAGCTGCAGCTCGATCACGCGGCGCAGGTGGGTGGCGCTGTCGAGGTCCATGGTGTGGCCCTGCAGGCCCGCGCAGTGGCCTTCCACGTGCACCAGCTCGCCGGACATCGCGATCTGCTCCTCGCCCGCCATCAGGGGGATGGAGAGCGCGCAGGGCGCGCCGGGCGGCAGGGCCTGGCCCGCGGGCAGCTCCAGCAGCGCGCCGCGCAGCGACACGTCCAGCACCTGCACGTCGAAGGTGCCGTGGCCGCTCACGGCGAGGCGCGCGGGCGCCTCGAAGGCGACTCGGACATAGTGGCGTCGTTCATGGGCCATGGTGTTCTCCTGGAGCGGGCGCCACTGCCGGCGCGGCGCCACGCATGCTACTGCAGCCGCGCTTGCGGTGGCGCAACCTGGCGCTGAAATTCCGGCGCTGCGCCCGCGGTGTGCTCGCACGGCATGCCGGGCGGAGTTAAGCTCGCGCCACATGGCGCACATCACGTTTCCCCCTCCCTGCCTGCGGCCCGACCAGGTCGCCGGCCACCTGCGCAGCACGGGCTATGCCGTGCTCCGGCCCGAAGACACCGCCGCCTGGATCGGCGTGCCGCTCGCGGCGCTGCAGGCGCTGCATGCGGACTGGCCCTCGCTGCCGCCCGATGAATTCCTGAAGGACGGCGGGCGCTACCGCCGGCGGCGGCATTCGTGCTTCGTGGCGGACGAATCCGGACTGCGGCAGGTGCCGCACCGCGCCCACTGGCAGCCGCTGGACTACAACGCGCTGCACGGCGGCATGCAGCGCTGGTTCGCGCCCATGCAGGATGCGACCGTGGCGCAGCCGGCCTGGCAGCAATTGCTGGCCGCGCTGGCCGGCCTCTCGCAGCAGGCGCTGGCGGACGCCCCGGAGCGCTGGTTCCTGGAGGCCCACCAGTTCCGCATCGACACCACCGACGGCATCGGCCGGCCCACGCCCGAGGGCGCGCACCGCGACGGCGTGGACCTCGTGGCCGTGTTCCTGGTCGGCCGCGAGGGCGTGAAGGGTGGCGAGACCCGCATCTTCGAGGCAGCCGGCCCCAGCGGCCACCGCTTCACCCTCAGCGAACCCTGGTCGCTCATGCTGCTGGACGACGCCCGCATGATCCACGAGACCACGCCGATCCAGCCCCTGGGGGATGCTCCGGGCTTCCGCGACACGCTGGTGGTGACCTGCCGGCGGGGCGGGTTCCAGGAGGAGGCCGGGGACAAGGGCGGGGAAAAGGCCGCAACAGCCCCTGCCGCTTGATGCGAATCAACCCGTGTCCGCCGCATTGCGGCACACTGGTTCCATCGGTTCCACACCACCATCGACGAAGGAGAAGTTCATGTTCAAGCACATCCTGATTCCCGTGGACGGTTCGCCCACTTCCATGATGGCCGTCACCAAGGCAGCCGGCCTCGCCAAGACCTTCGGCTCCCAGGTCACCGCCGTCTATGTGGTCGATCCCTATCCCTTCACCGGCGTGGGCGCGGATTTCGCCTACGGCCAGTCGCAGTACATGAATGCGGCCACCTCCGAGGCCAACACCGCGCTCGACGCCACGCGCAAGGCCCTGGAAGAAGCCGGCGTGGCCGTGAACACCGTGATCGGCGAGGGCCATGCCGTGCACGACGGCATCCTGCAGGCGCTGGAGAGTACCGGTGCCGACCTGATCGTCATGGGCTCCCATGGCCGCCGCGGCCTGGAGAAACTGGTGCTGGGCAGCGTCACCCAGCGCGTGCTGGGCGTGGTCCACGTGCCGGTGCTGGTCGTGCGCGACTGACGCGCCCCGGCAGCAGCGGCTTCGCGCCGCGGTGTAGTCAGACAGCGGCTCCCTCATGGGGCCGTTTTTTTGGCGTGCCCGGCATTGATGCCGATACAGGGCCCAGCTGTCTTTATGCGCCAGATAATTTTTTGTGTGGTGCGTGATATTTTTCTCATGAACGATTCCATGTCTCGGCGGAGATATTTTCCAGGGCAGTGCGCCATGTGCGCATGCCTCAATTCTCGAAAAATCGATACAGGGAAACCAAATGATCGGTAAAAGACATCTCGTCGGACTCGGCATGCTGGTGGCGCTCATGTCCGGAAATGCCTATGCAGTGAATTGTGGAGCTGGGCAGACCAAGCATTACGTCAAGGTTTCATCATCCGGCCAGAGCGGCTAGAGGTGGTCTGTCTTTGCGGATCTGGCGGCTGGTAACGGAGTGAAGGTATATCACCGGGAAGAAACCGACAAAACATACGGAAGCAGCACGTATTGGGAATACTGGGCGATGGCCATGCCAATGGCAGGCTTTACTTGTGGATCCATCCCTCGGGTGCCCAGCAATTCGAGTACCTCAACCTTCCGCTGGGCACGGACCGTTGCTTCCAGGTATTGGGGCTCAACAACGCCGGATTCCCCACATCGACAAAGGTCAGCTGCTGGCGCATTCCGGGCGCTCCCTTGGCCGAGCGCTTGCCTTCTGTCCGTGCAGTGTCTCCGGGCTACATCTCCGTCTTCGACCCCATCTCCACCACCGCGTTGTTCGGCAGTTTCAGGAAATCCGCCGCGGAGCTGGCGCTGTGGTGCATCTGTGCGAAGAGCTTCTGCCGCCAGACGGCCATGGCGGCGCCCAGCGTGGGCACGACGGTCTCGCGCGCCAGGAAGTAGCTGGTGCGCATGGGGTCCAGCAGGCCCTCCAGGTCCCCGGCCTGCTGGAGGGCCCGGGGAATGTCCGGCTCGTCCATGAAGCCGAAGCAGATCCGCACGCTCCAGGCGCCCTCGGTGAGCGGCTGGACTTCCAGCTGCTCCTGCAGCGGGATGCGGGGCACGTCGCCGGCCTGGACGTGGACGAACAGGTTGTGGGCGTGCAGTACCTTGTTGTGCTTGAGGTTGTGCAGCATCGCCCCGGGTACCACGCCGGAATGGGCGGTGAGGAAGACGGCGGTGCCGTCCACGCGGGTGGTTCCGGTCGCCAGGATCGACTCCAGGAACGGCAGCAGCTCGATCGCCTCGGCGTTCTGGCGCTGGCGCAGCAGGCCGCGGCCGTCGTGCCATGTGGACATGACCAGGTACAGCGCTGCGGCCATCAGCAGGGGGAACCAGCCACCTTCCGCGATCTTCAGCGAGTTGGAGGCGAAGAAGGCGACATCCACGCAGAGGAATGCGCCGGTGGCCGCGATGCAGACCGGCAGGGGCAGCCTCCAGCCGTGGCGGATGACGAAGAAGGTCAACGTCGTGGTGATGACCATGACCAGGCTGACCGAGATGCCGTAGGCCGCGGCCAGGGCGTTGGAGCTGCGGAACGCCACCACGGCCAGCGCCACCCCGGCGAGCAGCGTCCAGTTCACCATGGGCACGTAGATCTGCCCGGATTCGTTCTCCGAGGTGTGCCGCACCGACAGGCGCGGCAGGTACCCCAGCTGGATGGTCTGCTTGGCCGCGGAAAACGCGCCGGAGATCAGCGCCTGCGACGCGATGACGGTGGCGGCCGTGGCCAGCACCACCATCGGCAGCGTGGCCCAGCCTGGCATCATGAGAAAGAACGGGTTGGCGGCGGCGGACGGCGTATCCAGCACCAGCGCGCCCTGGCCGAGGTAGTTCAGCGTGAGGCAGGGCATGACCAGCAGGAACCACGCCAGCCGGATGGGCCGGGCGCCGAAGTGCCCCATGTCGGCATAGAGCGCCTCCGCACCGGTCACGCACAGGAACACCGCGCCCAGCGTGATGAAGGCGATGCCGTAATGGTCCAGGCAGAACGCCAGCGCGTGGTGGGGCAGGAGGGCGGCCAGCACCTCGGGTCGCGCGGCGATGTGGGGAATGCCTGCGAGCCCGAGGCATGCGAACCACACGAGCATGGCGATGCCGAAGAACCGGCCGAGCCGCGCCGTTCCCCAGCGCTGGGCGAGGAAGAGCGCAAGCAGCACGGTGAGCGAGATCGGCAGGATGTAGGGCGTGGCGTGGGTGGTGACCACCTCCAGCCCCTCGACAGCGGAGAGCACCGAGATCGCCGGCGTGATGACGCCGTCGCCGAAGAACAGCGCGACCCCGAAGACCCCGAGCGTCATCAGCGCCCGCTTCAGGCGCGGCTGGTCCTGCACCGACTGCGTCGCCAGGGCCAGCAGCGCCATCAGGCCCCCTTCGCCGTGGTTGTCGGCCCGCATGATCAGGGCCACGTACTTGACCGAGACGACCACGGTCAGGGTCCAGAAGAAGAGCGAGAGGATGCCGATCACGTTCGCCTGCGTGATATCCAGCCTCCCGGCAGCGAACACCTCCTTGAAGGCGTAGAGCGGCGAGGTGCCGATGTCTCCATACACCACCCCGATCGCGGCGATGGTGAGTGCCGTGAGCGATGTCGGCGTCTTTGCGTCTGCCATGGCGGGCCTTGCAGGTGGAATGTGTCCAGAAAGCGCAGCGGTGCCTGCGCGCAGGCCCGCATCAGAACACATTTTGATACGCGATGGCAGAGCCCGTGTGGCGGCGGCACGCCACCCCGGCGGGCTTACTCGATCTTCGCGCCGGACGCCTCCACGATGCCCTTCCACTTCGCGTAGTCGGCCTTGAGCAGGGCGGAGAACTGCGCGCTGGTCATGGATTCGGGCTCGGCGCCCTGGGCCTGGATGGCGGCGCGCATGTCGGGCTGGGCGAGCAGCCTGTTGACCTCGGTGTTGACGGTGGCGACCACGTTGGCAGGCGTGCCGGCGGGGGCGAGGATGCCGTACCACGAGCTCACGTCGAAGCCCTTGTAGCCGGATTCGGCCACGGTGGGCACGTCGGGCAGGGACGAGCTGCGCTTGATCGAGGTGACGGCCAGCGGGCGCAGCTTGCCGGACTTGATCTGCGCCATGGCGGACGGCACGGAGGACACCAGCAGGTCCACGTTGCCGGCCAGCGCGTCCATCAGGGCCGGGTTGGAGCCCTTGTAGGGGATGTGGCTGAGTTTGATGCCCGCGGCCTTCTCGAAGAGGTCGCCCGCGAGGTGGATGGTCGTGCCGTTGCCGGGCGAGCCGTAGGTGATTTTGCCCGGCTCGCCGCGCGCGGCGGCCACCACGTCGGCCAGCGTCTTGAAGCGCGAGTTGGCGCCCGTGGCGATGATCACGGGCGTGTAGGCCACGTGGGCGATGGCGACGAGATCCTTCGTGGGGTCCCACGGCAGGTTCTTGTAGAGATAGGGCGCGACGACGAGGTTGTCCTTCTGGCCCATGACGAGGTCGTAGCCCGTGGGCGCGGCCTTCACGGCCTCGGTGATGCCGATGGTTCCGCCCGCGCCGGCGCGGTTGTCGGGCACCACGGTCCAGTGCAGCGTCTCGGTCAGCCTGGTCGCCACGAGGCGAGAGAGGATGTCCGTGCCGCCGCCGGGCGGGAAGGGCACGATGAGGCGCACCGGCTTGGCCGGGTAGGCGTTGCCCGCGGGAGCGGGGGCGGCCGCCGGCGCGGTCTGGGCCGTGGCGGTGCCCAGCGCGAAGGCGAGGGCGGTGAACGAAATCAGCGAGCGGATCATGGGTGTTTGTCTCCGGGAAAGGAACGCCTGTCCCGCGGGCGGGCGGCGCGGCCTAGTTTCTCATGCGCGGGGGCGCTCAGGCCTCGCGCACGTCGGCCACCGGCGCATCGCCGAAGTCGGGCCGCGCGAGCCAGGCCAGCACGCGCGCCGCGGCCTCGTCGGGCGATGCGAGCGTGCCGTTCGCCTTCAGGTTGGCGAAGTTCTGCAGGTCGGGGAACGCGCCCGGGTCGGCGCCGCGCAGGTGGACCTGCATGTCCGTGTCGATCACCCCGGGCGCGAGCGAGCACACGCGGGCGCCGCCGGGCTGCCGCGCCTCGTCCAGCGCCAGGCAGCGCGTGAAATGGTCCATGCCGGCCTTGGCGGCGCAGTAGGCCGATTGCGAGGCCATCGCCCGCCGCCCGAGGCCGGAGGAAATGTTGAGCACCTTGCGCGGCACGCCCCAGCCGCGCGTGGCGGCCAGGAACGCGGCGGTGAGCTGCATGGGCGCTTCCAGCCCGATGCGCAGGGCGTTGGCGAGATCGGCGGGGTCGCTGTCGGCCAGCGGGGCGATGCGCGGCACCACGCCCGCGTTGTTGATGAACGTGGCGCTCGCGTAGCGGCCGGCCGGCTGGCCTTCGAGCCAGGCGCGCAGCCGTGCGGCGGCCTGGGCGCCGTCCGCGAGGTCCTGCGGCCATTGCGCCAGCGGCATGCCGGTGCGCTGCGCGGCGTCCGCCAGTTCGTCGCTCGTGCCGCGCGCGATGGTGACGAGCGCATGCCCGCCCTGCAGCAGTTGCCGGGCCATGGCCAGGCCCATGCCGCGCGAGCCGCCGGTGAGCACGACCAGGGGCAGCGGCCCGGGCGTGGTCGCGAAGCCGGGGGAAGAAGAGGGGGGAGCGGAGGTGTCCTGCATGGTGCCGCGATGGTACTGCGGCACGGTGCTCAGAACGGCGCCGGCAGGTCGAAGGCGAGCGGCGTTCCGGTGCGCGGATGGGCGAAGGCGACGTGCTGCGCATGCAGCAGCAGCCGGGGCGCGAGTGCCTGCACGGCCGGCGGTGCGTAGAGCGCATCCCCGAGGATGGGCTGGCCCATCGCCGCCATGTGCACGCGCAGCTGGTGCGTGCGGCCGGTGACCGGCTCCAGCAGCACGCGCAGGGTGCCGTCTGCCGCCGGCCAGGCTCCGGCGCCGTCCCCGGGCGCGGCGGGGCGCCAGCGCGTCAGGCTGGCTTTGCCGCCCGGGGCGCCCCGGGGGGCCACGACGCGCAGCGGCCGGCGCTCCCAGTCGGCGGCGATGGGCAGGTCGATCTCCCGCCAGGCCTCGCCATCCCCGGCCGGGTGCGGCGCATGCACCACCGCGACGTAGCACTTGCGCACCTGGCGCGCGGCAAAGGCGTCGCCGAGGGCGCGCTGGGCCTGCGCGTGGCGCGCCATCACCACGAGGCCGGAAGTGGCCTGGTCGAGCCGGTGCACGATGCAGGCGCCGGGCCAGTGCAGGGCGGCGCGGGCGCTCAGGCAGTCCTGCTTGTCCGGGCCGCGGCCGGGCACGCAGAGCAGGCCGGCGGGCTTGGCCAACACCAGGAGGTCGTCGTCCGCATGCAGGCAGGCGGGCGGTTCCGTGGCTTGGGCCAGCGCCTGCTTTAGTGCCTGCGCCGCCAGGTTCGCGCTCATGCGGAGTGGCCGTGGACCAGGCGGTCCACCGTGGCGCAGAGCTCGTCCACGTCGTTGGGCTTGTGGATCAGCGCGCTTGCGCCTTCGGCCAGTGCCTCGCGCTCGATCTCCGCCGTCACGTGCCCCGAGGCGAGCGCCACGGGCAGGTCGGCGCGGATGCGCTTGGCCTCGCGCACCAGGTCCACGCCGCAGTAGCCGGGCATGTTGTAGTCGGTCACGACCAGGTCGTAGGCCTGCGGGTCGGCGCCCAGCGCCACCGCGGCCTCGCGCGGGTCGGTGAAGCCGCTCACCCGGTAGCCGCGGCGGCGCAGCAGGCGCTGCACGAGGAAGACCAGCGCCTGGTCGTCGTCCACGTACATCACGTGGCGCTGGCGCTCGTCGGGCGCGGCCGTTGCCGAAGCCTGGGGGGCCGCGGTCCCGGATCCACCGGCCGCGGCGCCCGTGGCGGGCGACGGCGGGGGGGGCGGCAGGGTCCGGCGCGGGTTCGCCCTCCGCCGCCGGGAAATACAGCGTGAAGCGGCTGCCTTCGCCCAGCGCGCTCTGCACGTCCACCGCCCCGCCGTGGGTGCGCATCACGCCATGCACCACGGCCAGGCCCAGGCCGGTGCCCTGGCCGACGGGCTTGGTGGTGAAGAACGGCTCGAAGATGCGCAGCTGCGTGGCGGCGTCGATGCCGGGGCCGTTGTCCACCACGCTGATGGCCACGTACTCGCCGGGCGGCAGCGCGAGGCGCTCGCACAGGCGGTGGTCGGGCTGCACGGCCGATGCTTCCACGCACACCGTGCCGCGCGCATCGCCGATCGCATGGATGGCGTTGGTGCACAGGTTCAGCAGGGCCTGCTCCACCTGCGTCGCATCGGCCAGCAGGGCGGGCAGCTGGCGGTCCAGGTGCAGGCGCAGCTCGATGGCCGGCGGCAGGGTCACGCGCAGCAGGCGCTCGGTGTCGTGGATGGCCTCGGCGACCGGCACGGCAGTGCGCCGGGGCGGTTCGTTGCGGCTGAAGGTGAGGATCTGCCGCACGAGGTCGCGCGCGCGCCGGCCGGCCTTCTCGATCTCCCGCAGGCTCTCCAGCACCGGGGAGCCCGCGGCGCAGTCGGCCTTGGCCAGTTCCACGTTGCCGAGGATGGCGCTCAGGATGTTGTTGAAATCGTGCGCGATGCCGCCGGCCATGGTGCCCACGGCCTGCATCTTGTGGGATTCCCGCAGCTGCGCCTCCAGCTCGTTGCGGTGCGCCTCGGCCTTCTTGCGTCCGGTGAGGTCGCGCGCGAACACGGTGGTGGTCTCGCCCTCGGCGTGCCGCTCGAACGACACGCTCACCTCCACCGCGAGTTCCTTGCCGCTGGCCGTGAGCGCCACCATCTCGCCGAGCACGGCCTGGGTGGCCAGCTGGGCGAAGGCCAGGGCCTGGACGGCATCGGGCAGGAAGCGGTCGAGCGGACTGCCCAGCGCGTCGGCCGTGGCGCACTGGAACAGGGCCGCGGCGGTGGGATTGAAGACGGTGATGCGCTGGTTCTGGTCCACGCAGATGATGGCGTCCAGCGCGGAGTTGATGACCGCCTCCAGGCGGCGCTCGCTGGCGTAGAGCTGGGCGTTGCGCTCCTGCAGGGCCGTGGCACTCTGCTGCAGGGCCCGGCGCTCGGCCACCAGGGGGCCCTGGTCCACCACCGCGCAGAGGAACTGCCACTGCTCCGGTGCGCCGTCCGCCTGGGGGGCCTCGATGCGCGCGATGTACAGGTCGCCCGTGATGCCGGCGTCCCCGTCGCCGATGGGGAACAGCACCTCGCTGGCCTCGCCATGGCCGTGGTCGCGTGCCTGCTCGAACGTGGCGCGCACGCGGGCGGCATCCGCCGCGCTCACGAAGGGCATGAGCGAGGTCAGGGGGCGGTCGGACTCGCTGGGCTGGAAGCAGCGGTGCGCCATCGAATTCGCCTGCACCACCATGTCGTGCTCGTCCAGCACCATGAGCGCCAGCGGCACGCTGGCGAACAGCGTCTCGAAGCGTTCGGAGGCGCTTTCCGCGGCGGCCTGGCTGTAGCGCAGCACCTTGTTCTGCACCTCCAGCTCGGCCTGGTAGGCACGCAGTTCCGCGATGAGCGCGGCCACGGGGCCTTCAGGGCGGCCGGGCTGCCGGCGGCTGCCGCCGTTGTCGTCCGGTGGCGCGGCGGGCTCGCCGGCGGTGCCCGCGGACCCGCCGCCGGACGCGGTCCCGCGGTCATCCTCCGGGTCGGGCGGCAGCAGGAAGGACAGGTCGGGGCGGCTCATGGCGGGCTCGGGCGGCCCGGGCGGTTCGCGCCGGGGCGGTGTGCGGAAGGCGGCGGAGCCGCGGACGAGCCTGCCAGTGTACGCCCCCCCCGGCCGCGCCCCAGGCCCGCGCGGCAGCGTGGCCATGGGCCCGGCAGGGCGGCGGGGCCGCTCAGGGCGCCGGGTCCTGCATGCGGCGCATCGGCGTGGCCACCGCTGCCAGCGCGGCCAGCAGCACCAGGGCGCCGCCGCAGAGCAGGAAGAGCCGGTCCGGCGGGACGATCTGCAGCAGCCAGCCCGTCGCCGCCGCGGCCACCGGCTGCAGGCCCATGAAAATGAACATGAACAGGCCCATGGTGCGCCCGAGCAGCGCCGGAGGCACGCGCTGCTGGATCCATGTGAACAGCCCCACCTGCATGAAGCCGCCCAGCAGGCCCACGCTGCCCAGGAGCAGCGCTCCCTGCCAGACCGCCGAGATGCTTCCCAGCGGCGCGATCAGCAGGCCCGCCATGGCATCCACCGCCAGCAGGGTCGTGCCCAGGTTGACCAGCCGCAGGCGGGGCAGCATGCCCGCCACCACCATGCCTGCCAGCGTGCCCGCGCCGTGCATGCCCACCAGGATGCCGAACGCGGCGGCACCGAGCTGCGGCCGGCCATGGGTGAGCACGGGCAGGGCGATCTGCGTCGGCCCCATCACCAGGATCGACAGCAGCCCCCAGTACAGGAAGCAGGTGCGCAACGGCCGATCGCGCCAGGCGTGGGCCAGGCCCTGGGCCACGGCGGCCAGCACCGCGCCGCTGCCCGGAACCTCTCCAGGCGCTGGCGCGCGCAGCCGCACCCGGCCGAGCATCCAGGCGGACACCACGAAGCTGAGCGCGTCCAGGGCGAAGGCGAAGCCGATCCCCGTGCGGTCCGCCGCCTGCGCGCCCGCGACGCCGAAGCCGGCGATCAGCAGGCCTGCGAGCAGCGGGCCGACGGACATGCCGAGCTGCCGCAGCCCCATGCCGATGCTGTTGGCCGCATGCAGCTGCGCCCGGCCGACCACGCGCGGCGTGATGGACGTGGCGGCCGGGATGCTGAAGGCGGTGGAGATGCCGAGCGCCAGCGACAGCGCGTAGAGGGCCCAGAGCGGGCAGTGGCCGGCCAGCACCAGTGCGGCCAGCAGTCCGGTCAGCACGGCGTTCAGCCAGCGGGTCAGGCGCAGCACCCGCAATGGCGAATGCCGGTCCACGATCGCGCCACCGACCAGGATGAAGAGCGCGCGGGGCACGCTCATGAGGGCCAGGACGGTGCCCAGCACGCGCGTGTCGTCCGTGGCCTGCAGCACCAGCCAGGGCATCGCGATCAGCGAGAACTGGTCACCCAGCAGGGACAGCGCCGAGCTGGCCGTGAGCCACCGGAAGCCGGCGTTGCGCGACAGCGGAGCGCCGGGAGGAGGGGGAGCGGAAACGCCGGAAGATCCGGAGAAAGAGGAGTTCGGTTCAGGAGCCATGGCCCCGACTGTGAAGCCTCACGTTGCGTGAGGGTCAAGCGGATTTTGCGGGGCGTTGCGTGAATGCCTGCGCGGATTCGAGGTAGGTGCGCGCCGCTTCGCTCAAGGGGGTTCCCGCGCGCAGCAGCGGTTCGCTGGCGGACGCCGCCAGCAGCCTGCGCCGCAGTTCGGCGTCCTGGCGGGTCAGCGTGTCGAACAGCGCGTTCCAGCGCCGGCATGCTGCCAGGGCCTCGCCACTGGACGCCGGCACCTGCCGTGCGATCAGCGCCTGCACCTCGGCGTCGAGCGCCGCCCAGTCCGTGTAGGGAACGTGCCCCAGGCGGCGCAGGTCCTGCAGGTCGACGTACCGGGACAGCAGGGACATGCGCAACTGAATGGCGGATTCGATGTAGGCGATCATGTCGCCCGAGGGGGCATGGTTGCGGCCCTGGGTGCCCGGCTCGGTGCGGAACATGTGGCCCCAGCGATTCAGCAGGTCCAGGTCGCCGTCCATCCAGTGCATCATCAGCGCCATCCAGCGGTAGGCCAGCCGCTGCACTTCCGGGTCGTGGGGCGGCAGCCCGCGGTCCATCGCACCGCGCACGAGATCGCGCACCACGGTCCAGTCGGCCTCGATGCGCTTCCAGTTGCCGAAGATGCGCTGCAGTTCGGCGGCGCTGAAATACTTGCCGTACGTGCCCATCAGGCCCAGCGTTTCCAGCCAGTCCCGCATGCCGGGCGCGGGGCCGGCCACCAGGCCGTTGCGCAGCAGGGACAGCCGGCCGCGCAGCTCGGTCGCCTGGGCGATCTGCCGGTCCAGCGCCTGGATCTGCTGTCCGATGATGGACTCCGGGTCCGGTCCGCCGCCCTGCAGCAGGCCGGCGATGTCGCCCAGCGGCAGGCCGAGGTGGCGCAGGGTCTGGATGGCATGCAGCCGCTGCACGTCCGCCTCGCTGTAGAGGCGGTAGCCGGATTCCGAGCGCGTGGAGGGCCGCAGCAGCCCGATCTCGTCGTAATGGTGCAGCGTGCGCACCGTCAGGCCGGTGCGCCGGGCCAGTTCGCCCACCCGAAGCCGCTGCACGCCCGGCACCCGTTCAGCGGCGCACGGAGACCAGTTCGACCTCGAAGCGCAGCGTGGCGTTGGGCGGGATCACGCCACCGGCGCCGGCCGCACCGTAGGCGATGGCGGGCGGGCAGGTGAGGCGGGCCTTGCCGCCCGGCTTCATGCGCTGCACGCCTTCGGTCCAGCAGGGGATCACGCGGTTGAGCGGGAACTCGGTGGGCTCGCCGCGCTTGTAGGAGCTGTCGAACTCCTTGCCGTCCAGGAACGTGCCGCGGTAGTGCACTTTCACGACGTCGGTGGCCTTGGGCGATTGGCCCGTGCCTTCCTTGAGCGACTCGTACACCAGGCCGCTGGCGGTGGTGACGGGGGCCGATGCGGCCGCGGCCGAAGCGGCGGGTGCCGCGGGTGCGGCAGGGGCGGCGGTCGGCTTCTGGGCGCAGGCGGTGCCGGCCAGCAGGGCGGCGGCGAGGAAGGGCAGCAGGGTCTTCTTCACGGTAAGGGGTCTCCGGTCAAAAGACGCGATGGTAGCCCGCGCGCGTTCTCAGGCGAAGTCGGACACCGGCACGCAGCTGCAGAACAGGTTGCGGTCGCCGTACACGTTGTCCACCCGGCCCACGGGCGACCAGTACTTGGCCTGCCGCAGCGCCGCGACCGGATAGGCCGCCGCCTCGCGCGGGTAGGGATGCGTCCATTCGCCGCCCAGCAGGCTGTGCGCGGTGTGGGGCGCGTTCTTCAGCGGGTTGTCGTCCTGCGGCCACTCGCCCTGCTCGATGCGGCGGATCTCGCCGCGGATGGCGATCATCGCGTCGACGAAGCGGTCCAGCTCGGCCAGCGTCTCGCTCTCGGTGGGCTCCACCATGAGGGTGTTGGGCACGGGGAAGGACAGCGTGGGCGCGTGGAAACCGTAGTCGATGAGCCGCTTGGCGACGTCCTCGGCCATCACGCCGCTGGTCTCCTTGAAGCCGCGCAGGTCCAGGATGCACTCGTGCGCCACGTGGCCGTTGGCGCTCGCGTACAGCGTGGGGTAGTGGTCCTTCAGGCGCGCGCTGATGTAGTTGGCCGAGAGGATGGCCGTCTCGGTGGCGGCGCGCAGGCCGTCCGGGCCCATCATGCGGATGTACATCCAGCTGATCGGCAGCACCGCCGCGTTGCCCAGCGGAGCTGCACTGACGGCGCCGGTGCCGCCCGCCACGCCGGCCGTGGCATGGCCCGGCAGGTAGGGCACGAGGTCTTCCACCACGCAGACGGGGCCCACGCCGGGGCCGCCGCCGCCATGCGGGATGCAGAAGGTCTTGTGCAGGTTCAGGTGGCTCACGTCACCGCCGAAGGCGCCGGGCGCGGCCACGCCCACCATGGCGTTCATGTTGGCGCCGTCCACGTACACGCGGCCGCCGTGGCGGTGCACGAGCTGGCAGAGTTCCTTCACCTGCGTCTCGAACACGCCGTGCGTGCTGGGATAGGTAATCATCATGCAGGCGAGCTTCTCGGCGTGCTGCTCGCACTTGGCGCGCAGGTCCTGCATGTCGACGTTCCCGTTCGCGTCGCAGGCAGTCACCACCACCCGCATGCCCACCATCTGGGCGCTGGCCGGATTGGTGCCGTGGGCGCTGCTGGGGATCAGGCAGATGTCGCGGTGGCCCTGGCCCTGCGCCGCATGGTAGGCGCGGATCGCCAGCAGGCCTGCATATTCGCCCTGGGAGCCAGCGTTCGGCTGCAGGCTGATGCCGGCATAGCCCGTGGCCTGGCAGAGCCAGGCGCGCAGTTGCCCGTCGAGCTCGCGGTAGCCCTCCAGCTGGTCGGCGGGCGCGAACGGGTGCACCTGCGCGAATTCCGGCCAGGTGATCGGGATCATCTCGCTCGTGGCGTTCAGCTTCATGGTGCAGCTGCCCAGCGGGATCATGCTGCGGTCGAGCGCCAGGTCCTTGTCCGAGAGCTGGCGGATGTAGCGCAGCATGCCGGTCTCGGAATGGTGCGTGTTGAACACCGGGTGCGTGAGGAAGGCGCTCGTGCGAAGCAGTTCGGCGGGGATCAGCGGGTTCACGCCGTCCGCGAAATCCTCGACGCGCGGCAGCGCCTGCCCGTCGGCGGCGAAGACCGACCAGAGCAGCTCGATGTCGGCCCGCGTCGTGGTTTCGTCGAGCGAGATGCAGAGGTAGTCGTCCCAGGCCACGCGCAGGTTGGCGCCGCGCCCCACGGCGCGGGCCAGCAGCGCGCCGGTCCGCTCCTCCGTGTGCAGGCACAGGGTGTCGAACGCCGACTCGTGATGGTGCGTGGTGTGGCCGAGCGCCACGAGGCCCTTGGCCAGGATGGCCGTGAAGCTCGCCACGCGCTGGGCGATGCGCCTGAGGCCGTCGGGGCCGTGGTACACGGCGTACATGCTGGCGATCACCGCCGGCAGCACCTGCGCCGTACAGATGTTGGAGGTGGCTTTCTCGCGGCGGATGTGCTGCTCGCGCGTCTGCAGCGCGAGGCGGTAGGCCGGCTGGCCGTGCACGTCCACGCTCACGCCCACGAGGCGGCCGGGCAGGGAGCGCTTGAAGTCGTCGCGGCAGGCCATGAAGGCGGCGTGCGGGCCGCCCGCGCCCATCGGCATGCCGAAGCGCTGCGTGCTGCCCACGACGATGTCCGCGCCCCATTCTCCGGGCGGCACCAGCAGCGTGAGCGCCAGCAGGTCGGCGCAGACGATGGCGGCGGCCTGCTTGGCGTGGATCTTCTCCACGTCGGCGCTCCAGTCGGCGAGCCAGCCGCTGCTCGCGGGGTACTGGATGACGGCGGCGAAGAAGTCGCCTTCGAGCGCGGCATTCCACTCGGCCTCGGAGTCCGCGATCACCACGCTGATGCCCAGCGGCTCGGCGCGCGTGCGGATCACCTCGATGGTCTGCGGATGCGTGTCGCCCGAGACGACGAGCGTCTGGCTCTTCGACTTGACGGAGCGCCTGGCGAGCGTCATGGCCTCGGCCGCGGCCGTGGCTTCGTCCAGCATCGAGGCGTTGGCGATGGGCATGCCCGTGAGGTCGCACACCATCGTCTGGAAATTGACCAGCGCCTCCATGCGGCCCTGCGAGATCTCGGCCTGGTAGGGCGTGTAGGCGGTGTACCAGGCGGGGGTTTCCAGGATGTTGCGCAGGATCACGCCCGGCGTGTGCGTGCCGTAGTAGCCCTGGCCGATGAAGCTGCGCAGCACGCGGTTCTTCGAGGCGATGGCCTTGAGTTCCGCGAGCGCCGCCGCCTCGGTCGCGGCGGGCGGCAGCTGCATCGGCTCGGTACGGGCAATGGAGGCCGGCACGATGCCGCCCACCAGCGCCGCGCGCGACGCCTCCCCGATGACCGAGAGCATGCGCGCTTCGTCCGCCGCATCGATGCCGATGTGGCGGGGCTGGAATTCGGCGGCGTTTTCGAGCGCGGAAAGCGGCGGGAGGGTGGACGTGGGCATGGGAGGGGTCCCGGTCAGCGAAAAAAAGGGGAAAAGGAAAACGGAAGGGGCGCGTCCTGCACAGGCGCACCGCGGCAGGCCGGCCCGGGGCCGCCCGCCGCCAGGGCCGGATCAGGCATTCTTGGCGAACTCGGTGTAAGTCGTCTCGTCCATCAATGCGTCGAGCTGCGAGTCGTCCGACAGGCGCACCTTGAAGAACCAGCCGTCGCCCAGCGGCGCGCTGTTGGCAAGCGACGGGTCGGCGCGCAAGGCTTCGTTCACTTCCACGATCTCGCCGGACACCGGCATGTACACGTCGGCGGCGGCCTTGACGGACTCGACCACGCCGGCCACTTCGCCCTGGGCCAGGGTCTTGCCCACTTCGGGCAGATCGACGAAGACCACGTCGCCGAGCGCATCCTGCGCATGGACGGTGATGCCGACGATGGCGGCGCCGGTATCGGCGGCGTTGATCCACTCGTGGTCGCGGGAATATTTGACGGTCATGGGGGCTCCTGAAAGAAAGTCCGCGAAAAAAGGCGGTCGAAAAACGGAAAAAGAGGATGCGCGGTCCCGGCCGGGTTCCCGCGACTGCGACTGTAGCCGCGGTGGATGGCACGGCCGGCGCGCCGCCGTGCCTCCCGGGATCAGCCGCGGTGGTAGCGGGGCGGCAGGAACGGCATCGGGCTGACCTCCATCGGCACGGCCTTGCCGCGCACGATCGCATGCACCATGGTGCCGGTGGCTGCGAATTCCGGCGCCACATACCCCATGGCGACAGGCTGGTTCACGCTCGGGCCGAGCAGGCCGCTGGTCACCTCGCCGATGGCTGTGCCGTCGGTGCTCTGCAGGGCGGTGTGCTCGCGCACGGGCACACGCTCGCGCGCCACCAGTCCCACCCTGCGGCGGGTGAGCAGCGAGGGGTCGTCGATCTGCGCGAGCACCTTCTCCGCGCCCGGGAAGCCGCCTGCGCGGGCGCCGCCGGTGCGCCGCACCTTCTGGATGGCCCAGTTCAACCCGGCTTCGGGCGGCGTGGTGGTGGTGTCGATGTCGTTGCCGTAGAGGCACAGGCCCGCCTCCAGCCGCAGCGAATTGCGCGCGCCCAGGCCGATCGGCTTCACTTCGGGCTGCGCGAGCAGCGCGCGCGCCAGCGCCTCGGCCTGTGCGGCAGGCACGGAGATCTCGAAGCCGTCCTCGCCGGTATAGCCGCTGCGGGTGACGTAGCAGTCGCAGCCGGCGATCTCGAAGCGTCCGCCGGTCATGAACACCAGCGACGCGGTGCCGGGGGCGAGGCGCGCGAGGGCCGCGGCGGCCTGCGGGCCCTGCAGGGCGAGCAGGGCCTGGTCGGGCAGGGGGATGACCTCGCAGCGCTGGCCGATGCGCTCCTGGATGTGGGCGATGTCGCCGGCCTTGCAGGCGCCGTTCACGATCACGAACAGGTCGTCGCCGCGGTTCACGAACATCAGGTCGTCGATGATGCCGCCCTCGTCGTTCAGCAGCAGGCCGTAGCGCTGCTTGTTCAAGCCGAGGCCGATCACGTCCACGGGGATGAGGGTCTCGAAGGCCGCGGCGGCGTCGGGGCCTGCGAGGCGCAACTGGCCCATGTGCGAGACGTCGAACAGGCCGGCGGCCTGCCGCGTGTGCAGGTGTTCGGCCATCAGGCCGGCGGGGTACTGCACGGGCATGGAGTAGCCGGCGAAGGGCACCATGCGGGCCCCGAGTTCGAGGTGCAGCGCGTGCAGAGGCGTGGTGTGCAGGGAGGCGGATTCGGCGGACATGGGCAGAGCGGCCTTTCGGGCGAGCGGGGACGGACGACGCGCGTGCCGCCATCGGTGGCGCCACGCCTGTGCCCGCTGTCCGCTTTACCTGAGAGATTCACCACGCCGTGCGCGCTGCCATGGGGGCGGCGCGTTGCGGGGCTTGCTCCTTCGGTGGGTCTGCCTAGCTAAGGCAGGCCTCTCTCCAGCCGGGGGAACGCCCGCATCCCTGCGGGCGCCTTGCCAGTCCTTTTGCCTGAGCGTTCGGAATTCCCTGCGCCTTCGGCGGCGCCGGCCACCCGTTGCGGGCGCGGCGCTCTCTCCTGACCCGGCGGATTCTAACGGCTGTGTTGGGGATCGGCGGTGAAGTTCGTCCGCGCCCGGGTTCTGGCGCCACCTGCCTGTCTGCGGCGCCGCGTGGCGTGGCGGAGTGCGGTGTGACGGGGTGCCAAGCGCCCCGGGCCAGCGGTAACCGGCCGGGGGCTTGCCATTCGCTTGGCGCCCCGGTGGAGGCGCCCTGTGGAAAAGATTGTGCCGGTGGAGTGGCCGATGGATTTTCCGAATTTCTGACGAATCCTATATTTCGCAGAAAAATCTTCTGCTGAAACGGACTTTTCAGCAAAATACATCCATGGATCGCATCGACCGAAAAATTTTGGCCGTGCTGCAGGACGACGCCCGCGCGAGCCTGCAGGAAATCGGGCAGGCCGTGGGCCTGAGCCCATCGCCGTGCTGGGGCCGCATCCGCAAGATGGAAGAGGCCGGCGTGATCGAGGGCTACACCGTGCGCCTCAACGCCCAGGCGCTCGACCTGGCCGATACCGTGCTCGTGCAGGTCACGCTCGACAGCCATTCCGACAACACGCTGGAGAAGTTCGGCGAAACGCTCGCGAGCATTCCCGAGGTGGTCGAGGCGCACCTGGTGTCGGGCGACTACGACTACCTGCTGCGCGTGGTGGTGAAGGACACGCGCGACTACGAGCGCCTGCTGCGCGAGAAGCTCTACAAGATCAAGGGCATCCGCCACAGCCGCTCGAGCTTCGTGCTGCGCACGCTCAAAAAAGCGGACCTGCCCCTGCGCGCGGACTGAGCGGCAGCGCCAGGGCGGGCACCGCGGCAACGCCGGGGCAGGTGCAGGGCGCCGTCAGCCCAGCAGCAGCGCGTCGTCCGCCAGTTGCTCGCCGCGCACCTTCTCGAACATCTGCAGCAGGTCCGGCACGCCCAGGCGGCTGCGCTCGTCGCCCGCCACATCCAGCACCACCTGGCCCTGGTGCAGCATGACGGTGCGCTGGCCCACGTCCAGCGCCTGGCGCATGCTGTGCGTCACCATCATGGTGGTGAGCTGGTTCTCCGCCACGATGCGGGCCGTGAGCTGCAGCACGAAGTCGGCCGTGCGCGGGTCGAGCGCGGCAGTGTGCTCGTCCAGCAGCAGGATGCGCGAGGGCTGCAGCGCCGCCATCAGCAGGCTCACGGCCTGGCGCTGGCCGCCCGAGAGCAGGCCGATGCGGTCGGTGAGGCGGTTCTCCAGCCCCAGGCCCAGCGTGGCGAGGCGCTCGCGGAAGGTATCGCGCTGCTGCGCCTTCACCGCGCCGCGCAGGCCGCGCAGCGTGCCGCGCTGCTGCGCGAGCGCCATGTTCTCCTCGATGGTCAGGTCTTCGCAGGTGCCGGCCATCGGGTCCTGGAAGACGCGCGCCACGCGCCTGGCGCGCGACCAGACGGGCTGGCGGGTCACGTCCTCGCCGTCGATGGCGATGCGGCCCGTGTCCACCGACAGATCGCCGGAGATCGCGTTCAGGAAAGTCGATTTGCCGGCCCCGTTGGAGCCGATCACGGTGACGAACTGCCCGGCCGGAATGTCCAGAGACATGCCGCGCAAAGCACGCGTCTCGATGGGCGTGCCGGGGTTGAAGGTGATGTGCAGGTCTTGTGTGCTCAGCATGGTGCGGTTCCTTATCGAAGCTGCTTCGAAGCCAGCTTGCGCTTGATCTGAGGAATGACGAGCGCCACGGTCACCAGCACGGCCGTGACCAGGTTCAGGTCCTGCGCCTTCAGTCCGATGAAGTCGCTGTTGAGCGCCAGCGCGATGAAGAAGCGATAGACGATGGCACCGATGACGACGGCGAGCGTGGCCCAGACCAGCCGGCGCGAGGGAAGGATGCTCTCGCCCACGATCACGGCGGCCAGGCCGATCACGATGGTGCCGATGCCCATGGAGATGTCCGAGCCGCCCTGCGTCTGCGCGAAGAGCGCGCCCGCCAGGGCCACCAGCGCGTTCGACACGGCCATGCCCAGCAGCACCATGGCGCCGGTGTTCACGCCCTGGGCGCGGGCCATGCGCGCGTTGGAGCCGGTGGCGCGGATGGCCAGGCCCCGTTCGGTGGCGAAGAACCAGTCCATGGCCAGCTTGGCGGCGATCACGATCACCAGCAGCAGGGCGGGGCGGGCGATGTAGTCGGCCAGCCCCTCGGGCTGCAGCAGCGTGAACAGCGTGGGATCGTTGATCAGCGGCACGTTGGGGCCGCCCATGATGCGCAGGTTGATCGAATAGAGCGCGATCATCATCAGGATGCTGGCCAGCAGGTCCATGATCTTGAGCTTGACGTTCAGCCAGCCGGTGATGAGGCCCGCCACCGCACCGGCCGCGGTGGCCGCGAGCGTCGCCACGTAGGGGTTGGTGCCCGTGGAGATGAGCACGGCGCAGACCGCGCCGCCCAGCGGGAAGCTGCCGTCCACCGTCAGGTCGGGAAAGCGCAGCAGCCGGAACGAGATGAAGACGCCCAGCGCGACCAGGCTGAAGATCAGCCCGATCTCGACGGCGCCGAGCAGGGAGAAGAAGGACATGGCGGGTGAGGCTTCCGGAAAAACGAATCAGGAGCCGAAGCTCCTGCGGTCGGGGCGACGTTCCCGGCACGGGGGCCGGGAGCCGCACCTTACTTCACGATGTGGGCAGCGGACTTCACGAATGCGTCGGAGAGCTTCACGCCCTGCTTCTCGGCAGCGCCGGGGTTCACCGTGAGTTCCAGCTTCGTGCTGATCTCGGGTTGGATGTCGCCCGGCTTCTCGCCCTTGAGCACGCGCACCACCATGCGGCCGGTCTGCTCGCCCAGATCGCGGTAGTTGATGCCGAAGGAGGCGATCGCGCCGCGCTTGACGCTGTCGGCATCGGCGGCCACCAGGGGCAGCTTGGCCTCCTGGCCGACCTTCACGAGCGATTCGTAGGCCGACACCACGTTGTTGTCGGTGCTGGTGTAGATCACGTCGGCCTTGCCGATCAGGCTGCGCGCGGCGCTGCCCACATCGACCGAGCGGGGCGCGGCAGCCTCGACCAGCGTCATGCCCATCCTGGGCAGCAGGGCCTTCAGTTCCTTGACCACCACGGCGGAGTTGGCCTCGCCGGGGTTGTAGACCACGCCGACGCGCTTGGCGTTCGGCACCACCTGCCTGACCAGCTCCATCTGCTTGTCCAGCGCCAGCAGGTCGGACACGCCCGTCACATTGGTCTTGCTGGGTTCCCAGTTCTTCACCAGCTTGGCGGCGACCGGATCGGTCACGGCCGAGAAGACCACCGGCACCGTCCTGGTGGCGGCCACCACGGCCTGGGCCGAGGGCGTGGCGATGGCGACGATGGCGTCGGGCTGGTCGCCCACGAACTTGCGTGCGATCTGCGCGGCCGTGCCGGTGTTGCCCTGGGCGCTCTGGTACTGCCACTTGAGCGTCTTGCCTTCCTCGTAGCCGGCGGCCTGCAGGCTCGCCTTCACGCCGTCGCGGATGGCGTCGAGCGCCGGGTGCTCCACGATGGCCGTCACGGCCACGGATTTGGGGGCGGGGGCCTGCTGGGCCATCGCGGCGGGAGAGGCGGCCGCGACGGCGGCGGCCACGGCCAGCGCCAGGGCGCCGAACGGATGCTGCTTCATGCTCGAACTTTCTCGCCGCCAGGCCCTGGATGCGGGAACGCCCGATTCCATCGGGCGCTGCGTGGCGGGTGGCGGCTGCGGAATGCCCGCCGGCAGGCGGGCGCGTTTCTGGCGACAACGGATCCAGGCCCGCACAGAAACGGACAACGCGGCCTGGAATGCCGAGTGTACCGGCTGCACCGCGGAGGTGCAGGGCTGTGGCGGGTGGCTGGTTCAGCGCGTCGCGGGCTCGGGGGCGGCCGCGTCGGCCTGCGGCACCCACAGGATGCGGCGCATGTCCACGCCCAGTGCGCGTGCCTGGGCCAGCAGGCGCTCGCGCACCGCCATGGGCAGCGTGGGCGTGCGCGAGAGAATCCAGAGCGCATCCAGGCGCGGGCCCACCACCATCGCCCAGCGGTAGTCCTCGTCCAGTGCGGCCACGAAATAGCCGGCATAGAACGGGCCGAAGAACGACACCTTCAGGGCGGCCGTGGACGGGTCGCCCAGGAACACGGCCCGGCCCTCGGCCTCGCGCCAGCGGCCGCGGTCAGGGTCGTAGCCGCGGTTCAGGACGCGCAGGCTGCCGTCGCCCCTGCGGCTGTAGTGGGCGCTGGTACGGATCAGGCCGCGCTCGAAGCGCTGGTCGATGCGGGCCACCTCGTACCAGTGGCCGGCATAGCGGTCCACGTTGAAGTTCTGCACCGGCTGCACGCCCGGCGGGGGGCGGAGGGCCGAGCGCAGGTAGAGGGCGGCCGCTCCGGCGGCCGCGGCCACGGTGGCAGCTGCCGCCAGCGGCACGAGCGGGCGGCGGCGTTGAGTGGTGTAGAGCTGGAGGTCGGGACGGGGCATGGCGGTTCGTGGCTCCTGGCGGGACCCGGGAGGGAATGCGGACCTCTGCGAGTCTGGCCCGCGGAACCGGCGTCCCCTGTAGGCCGGAGGCCAACGGGCGGGTCGGAGCGGCGGCTGCACCCCGCCGCGCCCCCGTGCCTCACATGCGCGTCACATGCCGGTCACATGCCCGAGTAGTTCGGTCCGCCGCCGCCTTCGGGCGTGACCCACACGATGTTCTGCGTCGGGTCCTTGATGTCGCAGGTCTTGCAATGCACGCAGTTCTGCGCGTTGATCTGCAACCGCTGCGCATTGCCGCCCTGCGTCTCGTCGGGCACGAACTCGTACACCGCCGCGGGGCAGTAGCGGGCCTCGGGGCCGGCGTACTTCGCCAGGTTGATGTTCACCGGCACGCCCGGGTCCTTGAGCGTGAGGTGGGCCGGCTGGTTCTCCGCATGGTTGGTGTTGCTGATGAACACGCTGGAGAGCCGGTCGAAGGTGAGCTTGCCGTCGGGCTTGGGATAGGCGATGGGCTTGCACTCGGCCGCGGGCTTCAGGTAGGCGTGGTCGGGCTTGTCGCGGTGCAGCGTCCAGGGGATGTTGCCCTTGAGCACGAACTGCTCGATGCCGTTCATCAGCGTGGCCGTGACCAGGCCCTTCTTGAACCAGGCCTTGAAGTTGCGCGCCTTGTTGAGCTCTTCGTGCAGCCAGCTGTTCTCGAAGGCCTGCGGGTAGGCGGTGAGTTCGTCGTGCTGGCGGCCGGCGCGGATCGCGTCGTAGGCGGCCTCGGCGGCCAGCATGCCGGTCTTGATGGCGGCATGGCTGCCCTTGATGCGGCTCACGTTCAGAAAGCCCGCGTCGCAGCCCACCAGCGCGCCGCCCGGGAAGACGAACCTGGGCAGCGACAGCAGCCCGCCCGCCGTAATGGCGCGCGCTCCGTAGCCGATGCGCTTGGCCGGCTTGATGCCCTTGGCCTCGTCGCCCTCCAGGTAGTAGCGGATGTTGGGGTGGGTCTTCCAGCGCTGGAATTCCTCGAACGGGCTCAGGTACGGGTTGGAATAGTCCAGGCCCGTGATGAAGCCCAGCGTGACCTTGTTGTCCTCGGCGTGGTAGAGGAAGGCGCCGCCGTAGGTGTCGGCATCCATCGGCCAGCCGGCGGTGTGCATCACGAAGCCGGGCTGGTGCAACTTGGGGTCGATTTCCCACAGTTCCTTCACGCCGATGCCGTAGGTCTGCGGGTCGCGGCCCTCGTCGAGCTTGTAGCGGGCGATGACCTGCTTGCCCAGGTGCCCGCGCGCGCCTTCGGCGAACAGGGTGTACCTGGCATGCAGTTCCATGCCCAGCTGGAAGTCGCCCGTGGGCTCGCCGTCCTTGCCCACGCCCATGTTGCCGGTGGCCACGCCCTTGACCGATCCGTCCTCGTTGTAGAGCACTTCGGCGGCCGGGAAGCCCGGGAAAATCTCCACGCCCAGTTCCTCGGCCTGCGCGGCCAGCCAGCGCACCACGTTGCCCAGGCTGACGATGTAGTTGCCGTGGTTCTGGAAGCAGCCCGGCAGCAGGAAGTTGGGGGTGCGCCAGGACGATTTCTCGCCCAGGAAGATCATGGCGTCTTCCGTCACCGGCTGCTTCAGGGGAGCGCCGCGCTCCTTCCAGTCGGGGATCAGCTCGGTGAGCGCGCGCGGGTCCATGATGGCGCCCGAGAGGATGTGCGCGCCGGGCTCGGAGCCCTTCTCGAGCACCACCACCGACACGTCCTGCCCGTTCGTGGCGGCCATCTGCTTGAACCGGATGGCCGCGGAGAGCCCGGCCGGGCCGCCGCCGACCACGACCACGTCGTATTCCATGGCCTCTCGCGGGCCGTACTGGGCAAGGATTTCGTCTTTCGTCATGGGTTGTCTCGTCTCGGCATTTGATAATCGAACGATGTCGCGTCCAGGGCGTGGGGCCCCGCGCGGGCGCTGTGGCCCATTGTATGCACCCGGGGCACGACAATCGAACGATCGTTCTTTTTTCTTTCTTCCGGAGGCTGTTTCCATGGCATACACCATCGATTTGTCGGGCCGCGTGGCCCTGGTGACGGGCGCTTCGAGCGGCCTCGGCGAGCAGTTCGCCCGCACCCTGGCGCGTGCGGGGGCCGGCGTGGTGCTGGCCAGCCGGCGCATGGAAAAGCTCAAGGCCCTGCGTGCGCGCATCGAGGGGGAGGGCGGCGACGCCCACGTGGTCGAGCTGGACGTGACCGACCACGACTCCATCAAGGCCGCCGTGGCCCATGCGGAGACCGAGATGGGCTCGATCGACATCCTCGTGAACAACTCGGGCGTCTCCACCACCCAGCGCATCCAGGACGTCACGCCGGATGACTTCGACTTCGTCTTCGACACCAACGTGCGCGGCGCCTTCTTCGTCGCGCAGGAAGTCGGCAAGCGCATGCTGGCGCGCTCGCGCGGCGCCGCGCCGGGCAGCTTCACGGGCGGCCGCATCATCAACATCGCCTCCATGGCCGGCCTCAAGGTGCTGCCGCAGATCGGCGCCTACAGCATGAGCAAGGCGGCCGTCGTGCACATGACGCGCGCCATGGCCCTCGAATGGGGGCGATTCGGCATCAACGTGAACGCGATCTGCCCGGGCTACATCGACACGGAGATCAACCACCACCACTGGCAGACCGAACAGGGCCGCAAGCTCGTGGACATGCTGCCGCGCAAGCGCGTGGGCGAGCCGCGCGACCTGGACGCGCTTATCGTCATGCTGGCCAGCGACCAGAGCCATTTCGTGAACGGGGCGGTGATCGCGGCCGACGACGGCTTCGGCGCCTGATGCTGGCCGGCATCCTCGCGGGGCTCGCCGCGGGCGCGCTCTGGGGGCTGGTGTTCATCGCGCCGCGCCTCGCCGCGGGGTCCGCGTCCGTGGACCTCACGGCCGGCCGGTTCGTCGCCTACGGCGCGGTGGCCGCGGGCATGGTCCTCTGGGGCATGGTGCGCCGCCGGGCCGGCCAGCCGGGGCGCCTGCCCACCCTGCGGCAGGCCGGCGCCGCGCTCTGGCTGAGCGTGCTGGGCTTCACGGGCTACTACCTGCTGCTGGTGCTGGCGATCCGCGATGCCGGCGCACCCCTGCCGGCGCTCATCATCGGCACGATCCCCGTCTGGGTCATGGTGCTGGGCAAGCCCCACGGCCTGCGCTGGGGCGCGCTGGCGCCGGGCCTGCTGCTCACCGTCGCGGGCATCGTGCTGATGGCCTGGGCGCCGCATGGCGGGGATGCGGGGCAGGGCGCGGCCGCCTCGCCCGCCTTCTGGCGCGGCATCGGCATCGCCCTGGTGGCGCTGGTGTTCTGGACCGCCTTCGCGATCCTGAATGCGCGCTGGCTCCAGCGGCACCCGGAGGTCGGCGCCACGGACTGGGCCAACTGGCTGGGGCTGGCCACCGGCCTGGGCGGCGTGCTGCTCTGGCTCGCGGCGGGCAGCCCGCTCTCCGCCATCGCGGCCCAGCCCGGCATCGGCACCTTCGCGGCGGTGTGCGCGGCCATCGGCTTCGGATCGAGCTGGCTGGCCACCATCCTCTGGAACGTGGCGAGCCAGCGACTTGCCGCCAGCCTGTGCGGCCAGTTGATCGTGAGCGAAACGCTGTTCGCCATCGTGTACTCCTTCGCGCTCGAAGGCCACTGGCCCGTGCCCCTGCAATGGGCCGCCTGCGGACTCTTCACGCTGGGCATCCTCGCATCGATCAATGCGCACCGCTGAGCGGGCGCCTTGCGTGGCCAGTTGCCTTGCGGCGCAAGCAGGAATTGCAAATTCCATTTCATGCTATTAAAAACATAGCTATGAATGACGTGAAATAAAAAGCCATCCGCCTTCCGATGGAAAGGTTGCAAATTCCGTTCATCGGAAAATTTGATGGGCGCCATAGTTTCGGCCCTCTTGCTGCCGAGCTGCCTGTCCACCGATGATTCGCTCCGTTTTTTCCCAACCAACGGAGTGGAGTCGTCCCATGAAATTCCAGAACCTAGCCACCGCAACCATGGTGCTGCATGTTGCCCTGGCGCCTGCGGCTTTCGCGCAATCGGTCCTCACGCGCGACAACGGGGCGCCGGTCGGCGACAACCAGAACTCGCAGACGGCGGGCCCGAACGGCCCCAGCCTGCTGCAGGATGTGCAGCTCATCCAGAAGCTGCAGCGCTTCGACCGCGAGCGCATTCCCGAGCGCGTGGTGCATGCGCGAGGCACGGGCGTCAAGGGCGAGTTCACTGCGTCGGAAGACATCTCCGCGCTGACCCGCGCCAAGCTCTTCCGCCCTGGCGAGCGCACACCTGTGTTCGTGCGCTTCTCGTCCGTGGTGCACGGCAACCATTCGCCCGAGACGCTGCGCGATCCGCGCGGCTTCGCCACCAAGTTCTACACGTCCGAAGGCAACTGGGACCTGGTGGGCAACAACTTCCCCACCTTCTTCATCCGCGACGCGATCAAGTTCCCCGACATGGTCCACGCGTTCAAGCCCGATCCGCGCAGCAACCTCGACGACGACTCGCGCCGCTTCGACTTCTTCTCCCACGTGCCCGAGGCCACGCGCACGCTCACGCTGCTCTACTCGAACGAGGGCACGCCCGCGGGCTACCGCTTCATGGACGGCAACGGCGTGCATGCCTACAAGTTCGTGAATACCCAGGGCCAGGTGCACTACGTCAAGTTCCACTGGAAGAGCCTGCAGGGCCTGAAGAACCTCGATCCGAAGCAGGTCGAGCAGGTGCAGGGCAAGGATTACAGCCACATGACGAATGACCTGGTGAGTGCCATCCGCCAGGGCGACTTTCCGAAGTGGGACCTGTACATCCAGGTGCTCAAGCCCGAAGACCTCGGCAAGTTCGACTTCGATCCGCTGGACGCCACCAAGATCTGGCCCGGCATTCCCGAGCGCAGGATCGGCCAGATGGTCCTGAACAAGAACGTGGACAATTTCTTCCAGGAAACCGAGCAGGTGGCGATGGCGCCGGCCAACATCGTGCCGGGCATCGAGCCGTCGGAAGACCGCCTGCTGCAGGGCCGCGTGTTCTCGTATGCCGACACGCAGCTCTACCGCGTCGGCACCAATGGCCTGTCCCTGCCCGTGAACCGGCCCCGCGTGGCGGTGAACAACGGCAACCAGGACGGCACCCTGAACACCGGCCATACCACCAGCGGCGTGAACTACGAGCCCAGCCGTCTGGAGCCGCGTCCGCAGGACCCCACCGCGCGCTACAGCCAGCTGCCGCTCACGGGTACGACCCAGCAGGCGAAGATCGCGAAGGAGCAGAACTTCAAGCAGGCCGGTGACCTGTACCGCAGCTATGGCAAGAAGGAGCAGCAGGACCTGATCCAGAGCTTCGGCGAGTCTCTCGCGGGCGCCGATGCGGAGAGCAAGCACGTCATCCTGTCGTTCCTCTACAAGGCCGATCCGGAATACGGTACGGGCGTGGCCCGCGTGGCCAAGGGGGACCTGGCGCGCGTGAAGCAGCTCGCCGCCGCGCTGCAGGACTGATACGCGGCGTTCCACGAAGCCGGCCGCACTCCATTGGGAGGCGGCCGGCCCCTTGCAAAGGAGGATTCCATGCGCAGCCTCTGCCTTCCGGCCTGGTGCCTGGCCGCCGGACTCGCGGCCGGTACCCCGGCCCTGGCGGCCCCCGAAGCTCCACCGCCCCGGGCGGCGGCTCCTGCCGCTGCCGCCGCCCCCCAGGATCCCGCCCGGCTGCAGGCGCAACTGCGGCAGTACCTCTTCGACGCCGCGCGCCAGGGGCGCACGGACATGGTGGGCGAGTTCGTCGCGGCGGGCTACGACCTGAACGTGCGCGACGAGAAGGGGTACACGGCCCTCATCCTTGCCGCCTACCATGGCCACCGCGAGGTGGTCGAGCAGTTGCTGAAGGCCGGCGCGGATCCCTGCGCACAGGACCGGCGCGGCAATACCGCCCTGATGGGCGCCATCTTCAAGGGCGAGCTGGCGATCGCCCGCCGCCTCGTGCAGACGGCCTGCGCGCCGGACCAGCGCAACAACGCGGGCCAGACGGCCGCGATGTACGCGGCGCTGTTCCAGCGCACCGAACTGCTGCGGGACCTGGCCGCGAAGGGGGCCGACCTCGGCGCGCGGGACGCCCGGGGCAACGGCATCGCCGAACTGCAGCGCGGCGAGTTCGCCGCCACGCGCTGAGCCGCTCAGGCCGCCCGGGCGGCGGCGCCCACAGTGCGCAGCCGGTCGGCATTCGCCGCGAGCCAGCCTTGCGCCAGCTCCGCGGCGCCGGGCACGGCATGCTCCCGGTCGGGGTGGAAGTCCCGGCGCAGGTAGCGCAGCAGGGCCGGCAGGCTGCGCCAGGCGACGCCATCGCGGCCCCAGAACATGCGCACCGCACTCACCCACGTATTTGGGCGCCACAGGCTGCCGTCGCTGCGCAGGTTCACGAGGGTCTGGCGCACCGAGTCCACCATGAACACCAGGCCGACATAGAGGTACCAGCGCACCCGCCAGTCGTGGCGGCCGCCGAGGGCCTCGTAGAGCGCGAAGGCCACGGCGCGGTGCTCGGTCTCTTCCGCCGCATGCCAGCGCCAGACGGTCTGCATCTGCGGATCGGCGCCTTCCAGCCAGCGTGGATAGCGCAGCGTGCCGTCCGCCAGCAGGGCGGTGAAGTGTTCGTAGGCGCAGGTGATGGCCAGCGCATGCATCGGATTGCCTGTGCGCTCGTGCAGGCGGGCGATGCGCGCCCGGGCCCGGTGCTGCCACTGGTTGTCCAGCCCCTGGCGCTCCAGTTCGGCGTTGTAGAGGCCGTGGATGTGGCGGTGCGTGGCCTCCTGGCCGACGAAGCCGCGCACCAGGGACCGCAGGGCATCGTGGTCCGGCCTGCCGGCTTCGAGCCGTTGCGCCGCTGCGCGCACCGAGTCGATGAAGAACTGCTCGCCCACCGGGAAGCTCATCGACAGCGCATTGAAGAACTGGGTGCGGAAGGCGTCCCCGCCGTGCCAGCGGCGCGGGAAGCCCTGCGCCAGGTCCACGGCGAGCTTGCGCACCGGCAGCACCGCGGTGCTCTGGAGTGCGGGGCGGGCGGGGGCTGCGGAGGTGTCCATGGTCGGTCCTTTCGGAAAAATCGCGCGGCCCGTGATCGCGCCGGGGTTGTGGTCGCGGTTGCGGCGTCGCGCATTTCTGAGCATTATTCAGTTTTTGACCGCCTCCGCCACTCGCCTAGCGCTCACATTTCCACCCCATGGCCACGAAACGAACGTCCTCCTTCACAAGCCCCGTGGGCATGCGGCGCCAGCCCACCCAGGAGCGCGCGCGCCAGACCATCGAAGCCATTTTCGGAGCCACTGCTCAGATTGTGGAACACGATGGCGACTCCGCGCTGACCACCAACCGCATCGCCCAGGTGGCGGGGGTGTCCATCGGCACGCTCTACCAGTACTTCCCGTCCCGGGAGTCCGTGCTGCTGGCGATGGTGGAGCGCGAGCGCGAACGGGTGCAGCGCGAGCTGCAGCAGATGCTGGACGACGCGCTGGCCCGGCAGCGGCCGGTGCGCGACGTGTTGCAGGACATGGTCGGGCTGCTGGTGTCGGCGTTCGGCACGGGCGGGCAGTCGCGCGTGCGGCGTGCCATGGTGCGCCTGGGCTGGCGCGTGGACCAGCACGACCGCTTCACCGCCGCGCTGCGCGAGGGTGCCGAGCGCAACGCCATGGCGCTCGCCCGGCTGGTGGAGGCGGGCAATGCCTCCGTGCGGCCGCCCACGCCGGCCATGATGTTCGTGGCCACCCGCGCGGTGATGGGCGCGATCCGCAGTGCATCGCTGGAGAATTCGCCGCTGCTCGGCCAGCCGGCGTTCGAGGACGAACTGGTGCGCATGCTCTGGGGGCTGCTGCGCGCCGAAGACTGACCGCGGGGGCGGGGGCGTCAGCGCTGCCGCGGCACCCGGCCCATCAGGTAGAACTCCGGATTGGGCTGCATGCCCGCGAAGCTGGCCATGCGATTGGAGAGGCAGAAGAACGCCGTGATGGCGGCGATGTCCCAGATGTCCTCGTCGTCGAAGCCGTGGGCGTGCAGTGCGGCGAAGTCGTCCTCGCCGATCGCCTGCGACTGCTGGCAGACCTTCATGGCGAAGTCGAGCATGGCCCGCTGGCGCGGCGTGATGTCGGCCTTGCGGTGGTTCACGGCCACCTGGTCGGCCACGAAGGGCTGCTTCTCGTAGATGCGCAGCAGCGCGCCGTGCGCCACGACGCAGTACAGGCACTGGTTGGCCGCGCTGGTGGTGGTGACGATCATCTCGCGGTCGCCCTTGGTGAGCGAGCCTTCCTCCTTGAGCATCAGCGCGTCGTGGTAGGCGAAGAAGGCGCGCCATTCGGCGGGCCGGCGCGCGAAGGCCAGGAACACGTTCGGAATGAAGCCGGCCTTTTCCTGCACCTCGAGGATACGGGCCTGGATGTCCTCGGGCAGCGTGTTCAGTTCGGGAAGGGGGTAGCGGTTCACGGTGGTCGTCTCCTGTCGTCGTTTGAATCGGTTGGTGTGCGAAAACGGTATCACGGATGCCAGTGGCTGACGCGCACGCCGGAGGCGCCGGGCGCTGCCGCGCTGCCGGCCAGCGCGTACGACAGCTGGTTGGCCGCCGCGACCACGGTCTGCGCGAGCGCTTCGAGCTTGTCCGCCTGCAGGCGCGATGCGGGCCCCGAGATGCACAGCGAGCCCAGCAGCCGCCAGTGCATTCCGAACACCGGCGCGGAGACGGTGGCCACGCCCTGTTCGCGCTCGCCGATGGACCAGTGGTATCCGCGCTGGCGGATGCGCTCGTACTCCGTGCCTGGGGCACCGGAGAAGGCCAGGATCACGCGGCCCGGCGAGCCCCTGTCCAGCGGCAGGCCTTCGCCCATGCGGGCATGGTGCCGCAGGGCCTGGGGGCCCTCCACGCGCACGATGCAGGTGCGCACCTCTCCTTCGCGCACATAGAAGGCCGCGCTCTCTCCGCTGGACTGGGTGAGCGCACGCAGCGCCGGCTCCAGCACGTTCTGCACGTCGAACCCCGCCTGGTAGCGCGCCCCCAGCCAGCCCGCGGCGGGCCCGAGCCGCCAGTCGCCGTCCTCGCGCTGCACCAGATAGCCGGACTGCGCCAGCGTGCGCGCGAGCCGAAGCACCGTGGTCTTGTGCAGCGCGCACCGCCGGCTCAGTTCGGCGAGCGACAGCTGCGATTCGCCCAGGGCGAATGCCGCGAGCACCTGCAATGCGCGCGCGACGGCGGTGACACCGCCGTCGCGCGCGGGGGCAGGCGATTGCGCGTTGTCCGCCGCTGCCGGCGAAGCCTGCGGCAGGGAAGGGGGCGGCGGGGCGGCGCGCCGTGCCGGGCTGCGGCGTGCCGGCATGGCGGCGGAGGGCGCTGGAGCAGGAGGGGGCTGCGCGGCGATGGGCCGGGATGGGGTGCGGGAGGGGTTGCTCATGGCAGTACGCGTTGCGTTGTGCGAAACGGCATTGTATACAGCGAAACGTTTTTCTAAAGTCACATCGCGCCGGGCTTGCACCGCCACGGCGCCGGGCCGACAAACACAACGGAGACAACCGACATGCCTTTCCTTCCGGCTTCCCGCCTTGCCTTGCCGCGCCGCGGCGCCCTGCTGCTGGCCCTGGCCGCCACTGCCGCCCTGAGCGCTGGCGGCGTACACGCCCAGGCCGCCTATCCCGGCAAACCCATCCGCCTCATCGTGCCGTTCCCTCCGGGCGGCGGCACGGACATGATCGCGCGTTCCGTGGCGCAGAAGCTCACCGAGCAGCACAAGTGGAACGTCGTGGTGGACAACCGGCCCGGCGCCGGCGGCAACCTGGGCGTGGATGCCGCGGCCAAGGCGGCGCCGGACGGATATACCCTGGTCATGGGCCAGACCAGCAACCTGGCCATCAACCCGTCGCTCTACGCCAAGCTTCCCTACGACCCGCTGAAGGACCTGGTGCCCGTGGCGCTGGTGTCGTCCGCGCCCCTCGTCATGGCCGCTCCCGCCAACACGCCTTACAAGACCTTCGCCGACGTGGTGGCCGCCGCCAAGGGAAAGCCCGACGCCCTCACGCTGGGCTATCCCGGCAACGGCACCGTGGCCCACCTGGCCGGCGGGCTGGCCGAGAAGGCCTCCGGCATCCAGCTGCGCCACGTGCCCTACAAGGGCGCCTCGCAGGCCATGACGGACCTGGTGGGCGGGCAGATCGACCTGTACATGTCGGCCGTGCCCACGCTGCTCGGCCAGGTGCGCAACGGCAAGCTGCGGGCCATTGCCGTCACGTCGCTCAAGCGCTCGGCCCAGCTGCCGGACACGCCCACGCTGGCCGAGTCGGGCTACAAGGACTTCGAGGCCGCCTCGTGGTACGGCGTGCTGGCGCCCGCGGGTACGCCCGCACCCATCGTGCAGACGCTCAACAAGGCCATCAACGAGGCACTGGCCCAGCCGGACGTGGCCGAGAAGCTCAGGTCCGAAGGCGGCGACGTGCTGGGCGGCACGCCGGAGAAGTTCAGCGCGCTGCTCAAGGCCGAAGTGCCCCGCTGGGCCAAGATCGTCAAGGATTCCGGCGCCAGCCTCGACTGATTCCGTCCGCCTTGACCCGACGCTGACGCATGACGCTCGCCATGGCCCGCGACGACCGTACTGCCGCGCCCTTGCGATTTTCTGCCGGTACCGCCGCGCCGCGCACGGCGCTTCCGGCGGGCGCGTGCGATGGCCACGTCCACCTCTATGACAGCCGCTTCCCGGTCGAGCCCGCCGCCCGCCTGCGGCCCCCGGACGCGGGTGTGGATGACCTGCGCGCGCTGCAGCGGCGCATCGGCACCGCGCGCGCCGTGCTGGTCACGCCGTCCACCTACGGCACCGACAACCGCTGCATGCTGGAAGGGCTGGCGGCCCTGGGCTCCGCTGCGCGCGGCGTGGCGGTGATCGGCGGCCACGAGCGCGATGCCGAACTGCTGTGCCTGCACGAGGCCGGCGTGCGCGGCGTGCGGCTCAACCTGTCGCTGGGCGTGTCCGGCACGGTGGATTCGCTCATGCCGCTGGCGCGGCGCATCGCGCCGCTCGGCTGGCATCTGCAACTGCTGATGGCACCGGACCTGCTGGTGGAGCAGGCGGGCGTGCTGCGCCAACTGCCCGTGCCACTGGTGTTCGACCATCTCGGCCGCATTCCGCCCGCGCTCGCCGCCCGCCACCCAGCCCACGCGCTGCTGCTCGAGTTGCTGCAGGACGGACGCGCCTGGATGCGCTGGCCACCGGCTACCTGCGCGCGGCGCCGGAACGCGTCGTCTGGGGCAGCGACTGGCCCCATGCCACGGCCACGGCCGGCGTGCAGCCGCTGCCGCACGTGCAGGCCGGCAAGCTGCGCGCGCTGTCCGTCACCTCGGCGCAGCGGCTCAAGGCGCTGCCCGCCGTGCCCACCATGGGCGAGGTCGGCATGAAGGACTTCGTGGTCGAGCAGTGGCAGGCCGTATTCGCGCCCGCCGGCACGCCCGCGGTCCAGCGCCTGAACCAGGAAATCAACAAGGCTTTGAAAGACCCGCCCATCGTGGCCCTGGCCGACAAGCTCGGCGTGGCGCTCGTCGGCGGCACGCCGAAGCAGCTGGGCGACCTGCAGAAGGCCGACTTCGCCAAGTGGGCCAAGGTCATCAAGGACGGCAGCATCAAGGCCGAGTGACGAGCACGGTCCATTCCCTTTTTCTCAACCCAGCGAACTCCACCATGAGCCAACTTCCCGAAGTCATCCGCGACATCGAGCGCGTGAATGCCGACGTCGTCGCCAAGGCCGCGACCTTCCAGGCAGCCATCCTGGCCGACGTGGCCGGCCGCCGCGGCACCATGCACGCCCGCGTCTCGCCCGTGCACCAGAACATGAAGCTGGCGGGCCCGGCCTTCACCGTCGAGGTGCGCCCCGGCGACAACCTCATGATCCACGCGGCCATCGCGCTGGCCAGGCCCGGCGACGTGCTGGTGATCGACGGCAAGGGCGACCAGACCGCCGCGCTGATGGGCACGCTGATGCTCAGCGCCTGCAAGAAGATCGGCCTGGCCGGCGTGATCGTGGATGGCGCCATCCGCGACAAGCTGGAGATCCTGGAGCTGGACTTCCCCGTGTTCAGCGCTGGTTTCAACCCTGCCGGCCCGACCAAGTACGTGCCCGGCCGCATCAACCATCCCATCTCCGCCGGCGGCACCGTGGTGAACCCGGGTGACCTGGTGGTGGGCGATGCCGACGGCGTGGTCGTGATCGAACGCGCCAAGGCCCCCGCCATGATGGCCCTGGCCGACAAGAAGGTGGCCGACGAGGCCGCCCGCATCGAGGCCATCGCCCGCGGCGACACGGCATCGAAGTGGCTGCCCGCGGCGCTGCGTGCCGCTGGCGTGCTGAAGGAAGGGGAATCGCTGTGAGCGCCCGCACCATCGTCATCACCGGCGCCGACCTGGCGCAGCAGGCCCTGGATCTGCTCCAGGGGTTCGAGATCGCCTATGCGGGCAAGACGCCCACCGAGGACGACCTCGTGGCCCTGTGCCGCCAGCACGACCCGGTGGCCATGATCGTGCGCTACGGCAAGGTGGGCCCGGCCGTGATGGACGCGGCACCTTCGCTCAAGGTGATCTCCAAGCATGGCAGCGGCACCGACACCATCGACAAGGTGGCGGCGAAAGCGCGCGGCATCGAGGTGGTGGCCGCAGTGGGCGCCAACGCCGCCGCGGTGGCCGAGCAGGCACTGGCGCTGCTGCTGGCCTGCGCCAAGTCCGTGGTGGAGCTGGATGCCCGCATGCATGCCGGCCACTGGGACAAGGCCACGCACAAGAGCCTGGAGCTGGGCGGCCGCACGGTGGGCCTGGTGGGCCTGGGCGCCATCGGCCTGCGCTTCGCGAAGATGGCCGATGCGCTCGGCATGCGCGTGATCGGTTTCGACCCGTTTGCGAAGAACCTGCCGGACTACGTGCAGAGCGTGCCGCTCGAAACCATCTGGCGCGAGTCGGATGCGGTGTCGCTGCACTGCCCGCTGACCGAGGAGAACCGCGGCATGCTCAACGCCACCACGCTGGCGCAGTGCAAGCGCGGCGTGATCGTGGTGAACACCGCGCGCGGCGGCCTGATCGACGAGGCAGCACTGCTGGAGGCCGTGCGTTCCCGCCAGGTAATGGCAGCGGGCCTGGACAGCTTCGCCGTGGAGCCGATGGCGGCCGGCCACCCGTTCCAGGGAGAGAAGCACTTCGTCCTCTCCCCGCACATCGGCGGCGTGACCAGCGACGCCTACGTGAACATGGGCGTGGGCGCGGCCCGCAACCTGCTGGCCGTGCTGGAGCGCGCTGCCGCGGCGGCCTGACCGGAAGGCAGGGCACGGCTGCGTGGCCGTGCCCTGCGCCAGCGACCATTCACCACACGAGGCTGCGCGCGACGCGGCCGGCCCATGACAGGAGACATGCGCATGCATTCCATTTCTGCAGGCGACGGGCGAACCACGCCTGTTCGCTTCACCGCTCTCGTTCCGAAGGCCCTGGCCGCCACGCTTTTCGCCGCCTCGGCCGCCTGCCTCGCGCAGGCTGGTGCCTATCCCGCCAAACCCGTCAAGCTGGTCGTGGGCTTCGCGGCCGGCGGGCCCACCGATGTGGTGGCGCGCGCCTTCGCCGACCATGCCAGCCGCGCGCTGGGCCAGCCGTTCATCATCGACAACAAGCCTGGCGCCAACACCATTCTGGCCGCGCAGGCCGTGGCCAGCGCACCGGCGGACGGCTACACGCTGCTGTTCGGCGCCACCAACCACACGATGATCCCGGGACTCTACAGCGGGCGGGTGAAGTTCGACGCGGTGAAATCCTTCAAGCCGCTGTGCACCGTGGCGACCAGCCCCACGGTACTGGTGGTGGGGCAGGGGCTGCCCGTGAAGACGCTGGCCGACTACATGGCCCGCGCCCGCCAGGAGCCGGGCCGCGTCACGGCGGGCACCGCGGGCGTGGGCAGCTCCGGGCATTTCGCCACCGAAATGTTCGCGCGTGCCAACGGGCTGAAGTTGAACCACGTGCCCTATAAGGGCGCTGCGCCCGTGGTCACCGATCTGATGGGCGGCCAGCTGGGCAGCTCGTTCGCCACGCTGGGCTCGGTGCTGCCGCAGATCCGCAGCGGCAAGCTGGCGGCCCTGGCCGTGGCGTCGCCCCGGCGGTCGTCGCTGCTGCCCGACGTGCCCACGTTCGCCGAAGCAGGCGGCGGCAACTACTCTGCCGATGCGTGGTACGGCGTGCTGGCGCCCGCCGGCCTGCCCGAACCCATCGCGCAACAGCTGGAGAAGGTGGCGCGCGAGTTCGCGGGCAGCGCCTCCGCGGCCGGGAGGCTGCGCGGCCTGGGGCTCGACGCCGAGTCCACCTGCGGCACTGCCTTCGCGGCGCTGGTCGAACGCGAAGTCGCCACCTACACGCAGATCGCCAGGGATATGGACCTGAAAGCTGAATGAGCGCAGCTCACAGACAACACCACCGCAAGGAGACGCCATGCACCGTTTCATCAAGCCCTTCGTCGCCGCCGTCGCCCTCGCTGCGGGCCTGGCCCATGCCGCTTTCCCGGAACGGCCTGTCACCATCGTCGTGCCCTATGCCCCGGGCGGCGCAGCCGATGCCGTGGCACGCGTGATCGCCACGCGCATGGGCGCCAAATTGGGCACCAGCGTGATCGTGGACAACAAGGCCGGCGCGAGCGGGACCATCGGCGCGAGCTTCGTCGCCAAGGCGCCGGCCGACGGCTACACGATGCTCTACGACGCCACGCCGTATTCCATCAATCCGCACCTGTTTCCCAGGATGCCGTATGCGGCCAGCGCGCTGCAGCCGCTGTCGCTGGTGCTGCTGGCACCCAACGTGCTGATCGTGAAGGCCGACTCGCCGCTCAAGAACGTGGGCGATCTGATCGCCCGGGCCAAGGCGCAGCCGGGCAAGATCAATTTCGCCTCGGGCGGCAGCGGCACGGTCCAGCGCCTGGCTGCGGAGCTGTTCCGCCAGCGGCTCGGGCTGGATATGGTGCATGTGCCCTACAAGAGCGGCGGTCCGGCGATCGCCGACGTGATGGGCGGGCAGGTGGACTTCATGTTCGGCACGGTGGCGGCTACCTATCCGCTGGTGACGGGCGGCAAGCTGCGGGCGCTGGCCGTGTCGGCGCCGGAGCGCTCCAAGCGCCTGCCCGACGTGCCCACCGTGGCCGAGGCCGCTATCCCCGGCTACGAAGCCTACGAGTGGAACGGCATGTTCCTGCCCGCCGGCACGCCCGCACCCGTCGCCGCGCAACTGCAGCAGGCGCTGGCCGAGGTGCTCAAGGAAGACGAGGTACGCCAGCGACTGACCGACCTGGGCGCCCAGCCCATCGGCTCCACGCCGGCCGAGTTCGCCATCTTCCTGAAGAAGGAAGAGGCGAAGTGGGGCGAGGTGGTGCGCAAGGGCCACATCAAACTCGACTAGACGAGCGACACCCCCTGAGCCGCTGCGCGGCTTGCCCCCGTTCTCGCGGCGCTGTGCGCCGCGGGCAGGGGGACGACGCCAGCGCGGCGGGGCGGCCCTTGCGCGGCGTCTGCTGGCCTGGGCCGCGCCCAGGACGTAGGCCATGCCCAGGGCATGGACCGGGATGTGGACTGAAGTGAGACACGATGAATCTGCATGACCTCTCTGAACCCGTGCCCCATTCGGTGGGGGTGAAACGGCCATCGCGCGTGCTGCCCGCGCTGGCCTGCGACAGCCACATGCACATCTTCGACCTGCGTTTCTTGCCGTCGCCGCACTGGCCGCGCACGCCGCCCGATGCGCCGTTGGCCGCGTACCGCCGGCTGCAGCAGCGCCTGGGCACGTCGCGCGCGGTGGTGGTCACGCCGTCCACCTACGGCACCGACAACGCCTGCACGCTCGACGCACTGGACCAGTTGGGCGATGGCGCGCGGGGCGTGGCCGTGGTCGGGCAGGGCGTTTCCGATGCCGAACTGGCCCGCCTGGCAGCGCGCCGGGTGCGGGGGCTGCGCGTCAATTTCGTCTCCCCGCAGTCCTGGGGCGAGACCACGCCCGGCATGCTGGCCGGCCTGGCGCGGCAGGTGGCCCGCCATCCCCATTGCGTGGGCTGGCACATCCAGGTGTTCGCGCAGCCGGAGCAGATCGTCGCGATGGAGCCCCTCCTGCAGTCCTTGCCCGTGCCGCTGGTCATCGATCACCTGGGGCGCATCGATCCGGCAGAAGGCACCGCGGCCCCGGCGTACACCGTGCTGCGCCGGCTGCTGGACGCCGGCAATACCTGGGTCAAACTGTCGGGCGCCTACATGCGCTCCGCGGTGCAAGGCCCGGGGCACGGCGATACGCTCCCCCTGGGCCGCGCATTCGTGCAGGCCGCACCGCAGCGGCTGGTGTGGGGCAGCGACTGGCCGCACACCACCGAAGCTCCCGGTAGCGTGGACGATGCGACGCTGGTGGACCTGCTGCGGGCCTGGACCGGCTCGGACGCCGCCATGGATGCCATCCTGGTGCACAACCCCGCGCTGCTCTACGGCTTCGGCGTGCATGCCTGAACGCTGCGCGCCGTCGGACCGATCAACCCCGGCAACGACGATTTCCAAGAAAAGCGAACCGTTCCATGTTCCTGCTGCAAGCCCCCCAGGTCCGTGACCTGGAAACCTTCACAGCCATGCCCGCATCCCTGCGCCGCCCCGAGCGCAGCGACTGGGCCGATGCCAACCGCGGCGGCACGGTCACCGACTCGTTCCTCGAAGGCCCGGTGTTCGACGAGGCCGGCAACCTCTACGTGAGCGACATCCCCTGGGGCCGCATCTTCCGCATCGATCCCCAGGGTGCCTGGAGCCTCGTGGCCGAATACGACGGCGAGCCCAACGGCCTGAAGTTCCTCGATGCCGGCACGCTGCTCATCACCGACTACAAGAACGGGCTGATGCGGCTGGACGTCGCCACCGGCCAGGTCGCGCCGTACCTGCAGCGCCGCAACAGCGAGCGCTTCAAGGGCGTGAACGACCTGGTCTTCGATGCCGAAGGCAACCTTTATTTTACCGACCAGGGGCAGAGCGGCCTGCACGACCCGTCCGGGCGCCTCTACCGCCTGCGCCCCAACGGCCAGCTCGACCTGCTGCTGCACAACGTGCCCAGCCCCAACGGCGTGGCGCTCTCGCCCGACGGCCGCGTGCTGTACCTCGCCGTCACGCGCGGCAATTGTGTCTGGCGCATGCCGCTGCTGCCCGACGGCAGCGTGGCCAAGGTGAGCCAGTTCTTCACCTCCTACGGCCCCAGCGGCCCCGATGGCCTGGCCGTGGATGCCGACGGGTGCGTGCTGGTCGCCAACCCCGGCCTGGGGCTGATCTGGGTGCTCAACGACCGTGCCGAGCCCGTTCAGGTGCTGCGTGGCCTGCCGGGCAGTTCCACGACCAATCTCGCTTTCGGCGGGAAAGGGCGACGCACGCTGTACGTGACCGACTCCACGCATGGCCGCGTGCTGCGCGCGGCCATGGACGCGCAAGGACTGCCGTTGCACGGGGGCGTGCGCTGATCCTCAATACGCAGTCGGCAGCCCCGACTGGATGAGCACGGCGTCGGTGGCGGCGGCGAGCTTGTCCACGAAGGCCAAATCCTGCACGGCAGGGCCGGCGCCTTTGTAGCCGCCCGCGCCCCCGCGGTTGTCGATCACGAAAGGCTGGCCCAGTCGCTGGCCGCAGGCTTCCGCGAAGATGCGCGCCGTGCTGTCGGCGTTGCCGCCGGGCACGAGGCGCATGACCACCTTGACGGGGCGGGCAGGGTAGGCGTCCTGCGGTGATCGGGCCCGGGCGGGCTGCACTAGTGCGAGCGAGCCGGCCAGCGGCGTGGCGAGCGTGGCGGCCAGGGCGGCGCGGAGGGTGATGCGGTGGTCATGGAAGTCTCCTGGTTGTTCATGCGGGGATGAGATGCTCGGGATTCAGCTCGGCCAGCGAGGACACGCCCAGCAGCGCCATGTCGCGGTGGATTTCGTCCTGCAGCAGGCCGATGGCATGCGCCACGCCGGCCTGGCCGCCCGTCGCCGCGGTGTAGGCCATCGGGCGGCCGACGAACACGTGGTCCGCGCCCAATGCCAGGGCCTTGAGCACGTCGGTGCCGCGGCGCACGCCGCTGTCGGGCATCAGGGCCATGCCGCCTTTGACGCGCGCTGCCTCCGCCAGGATGCGCAGCGGCGGCGCCGTGCCGTCGAGCTGCCGGCCTCCGTGGTTGGACAGGATCACGCCGTCCGCGCCCGCCTGCCCGGCGCGCTCCACGTCCGCCGCAGCAATGAGTCCCTTGGCGACGAGCCGGCCCTTCCACAGCCTGCGGATGAGGGCGAGGTGCTCCCAGCGGAGGTGGTCGCGCAGGCCGAACTGGCGCACCACGCTGCGCGAGATGATGGGAACGCCGCGGCCCGCGCCGGCATTCTCGAAATGCGGCATGCCGCGCTTCACGAGCGTGCGGGCGAGCGTGCCGAGCAGCCAGCGCGGCCGCACCAGCCCGTCCAATGCCAGGCGCGGCCCGGGCCGCAGCGGCGTGGAAAACCCCACACGCACGTTGTTCTCGCGGTTGGCGAGCGTGGCCGTGTCCACCGTGACCACCAGCGTCCGGAAGCCCGCCTGCGCGACCCGCTGCACCAAACCTTCGATGTATGCAGGCTCGCCCGGGATGTAGGCCTGGAACCGGCCGCAGGTGGGAGCCGCACGCGCCACGTCCTCCAGCCGGGTCAGGGAGGCGCCGCTCAGCACGAAAGGAATGCCCGCCGCCTCGGCGGCGCGTGCCAGCACCAGGTCGCCCTCGAACGCGAAGAGGGCGCACGGGCCCATGGGCGCGATACCGAAGGGCGCTCGGTAGGACTCGCCCATCAGCGTGGTGGCCTGGCTGCGGCGCGAAACGTCCACCAGCACGCTGGTGCGGAACATCCATTGCCGGAAGGCGGCATGGTGGGCCTGCAGCGTCACGTTGTCTTCCACGCCGCCCTTCAGATGAGGTGCTGCTGACCTGCCGCGGCGACGCCGCCACCGCCGAGCGCGCGGAAAATCCCGGATCGCTCAGGCACCTGCGCATCGGCCCGCAGGGCCCTGCGCGGCCCGTGCAGACGGTCGCACCGCGGGCGGTGCCGGCTTCGGCCCGCGCAACTGCGCTTTCCACCCCGTGGCGCCCTGGCTGTACGCAGTGCTGGAACGGCAGAACGCGCTGGCGGTGTTTCCCCTCCAGGGCGGACGCATCGCCGCGCAGCCTGCCCACACGGTGGCATGCTGCAGCGGCCGGACCGCATCCACCGCCCGCAACTGGCCGGCGCGCTGGAAGTGCATCCGGGCGGCGGATGCGCGTACGCCATGAACCGCTCGCACGCTGTAGTGCACAACGGAGCGCACACCGTCTGCGCGGGCGGCGAGAACAGCACCGTGGTCTTCTGGCTGGACACGCGCACGGGCGAGGCCGCGCCAGTGCGGTTTCAGCCCCTGCAGGGCCTGCACGCACACTGCATCGCCATCGCGCACGGCGGCCGGCTGCTCGTGGCGGCCATCCGGCAGGCCAGCGCGCAGCGCATCCCGGAAGCCATCCGGCACTGTCCCGCCGGCTTCAGCATATTCCGCATCGGGCAGGACGGCTGCCTGCAGCCACTGGGGCACCATGCGGCTGAGGTCGGGACCGGGCAGATTTTCTGGGCCGGTGGCTGCGAAGGATTGCCGTGCGACCCCTGAGCCGGGGGCCATGTGCGCCACGCCGGTTCCATCGAAATAGGTTGTGAAAAACTATTGAATTAATTTGATCAATTGATTTTTTATTGTTCTCGACTTTGCGTAGCATCTCCTCCATTGCTCATCCACAAAAAGGAGTGTCCCCATGACGCAAGACGCAACCAAGTGCCCGTTCCACGCAGCCGCCGCCAACGGTGGCACGATCAACAAGGATTGGTGGCCCAACCAACTGCGCCTGGACCTGCTCAACCAGCATTCCAGCAAATCCGACCCCCTGGGCGGCTCCTTCAACTATGCCGAAGAGTTCAAGAAGCTGGACTACGAAGGCCTCAAGCGCGACCTGCGCGCCCTCATGACGGATTCGCAGGACTGGTGGCCGGCCGACTTCGGCCACTACGGCCCGCAGTTCGTGCGCATGGCCTGGCATGCCGCCGGCACCTACCGCACGGGCGACGGCCGTGGCGGCGCGGGCCGCGGCCAGCAGCGCTTCGCCCCCCTCAACAGCTGGCCCGACAACGTCAACATCGACAAGTCCCGCCGCCTGCTCTGGCCCATCAAGCAGAAGTACGGCCAGAAGATCTCCTGGGCCGACCTGCTGGTGCTGACCGGCAACGTGGCGCTGGAAACCATGGGTTTCCGCACTTTCGGCTTCGCGGGCGGCCGCGAAGACACCTGGGAACCCGACCAGGACGTGTATTGGGGCAGCGAGAAGACCTGGCTGGGCGGCGATGACCGCTACGGCAAGGGCAAGCCCGGCGACGGCACCCTGGTGGCCGAGCCCGCCATGCACGGCCACGAGAAGGAGCGCCTGCTCGAAAACCCCCTGGCCGCCGTGCAGATGGGCCTGATCTACGTGAACCCCGAAGGTCCCGCAGGCAACCCCGACCCGGTGGCCGCCGCGCACGACATCCGCGAGACCTTCGCCCGCATGGCCATGGACGATGAGGAAACCGTCGCGCTGATCGCCGGCGGCCACACCTTCGGCAAGACCCATGGCGCCGGCGCGGCCGAGCACGTCGGCCCTGAACCCGAGGCCGCGGGCCTGGAGCACCAGGGCCTGGGCTGGGCCAGCAGCTTCGGTTCCGGCAAGGCCGGCGACGCCATCACCAGCGGCCTGGAAGTCACCTGGACCAGCACGCCCGCCCAGTGGGGCAACGAGTTCTTCGAGAACCTGTTCAAGTTCGAATGGGAACTCACCAAGAGCCCGGCCGGCGCCCACCAGTGGCAGGCCAGAAATGCGCCCGCCACCATCCCCGACGCGCACGACCCCACGAAAAAGCGCGTGCCGACCATGCTCACGACCGACCTGTCGCTGCGCTCCGACCCGGCCTACGAGAAGATCTCGCGCCGTTTCCTGGAGAACCCGCAGGCCTTCGCCGAAGCCTTCGCCCGCGCCTGGTTCAAGCTCACCCACCGCGACATGGGCCCGCGCGCCCGCTACCTGGGCCCCGAAGTGCCGAAGGAAGAGCTGGTCTGGCAGGACCCGATCCCGGTCGTCACCCACGACCTGGTCGATGCCGCCGACGTGGCCGCGCTGAAAGAGCGCGTGCTGGCCTCCGGCCTCGCGGTGCAGGAGCTGGTCGGCACCGCCTGGGCCTCGGCCTCCACCTTCCGCGGCTCCGACAAGCGCGGCGGCGCCAACGGCGCACGCATCCGCCTGGCCCCCCAGAAGGACTGGGCCGTGAACCAGCCCGAGCAACTGGCTCGCGTGCTGCAGGTGCTCGAAGGCATCCAGCGCGAATTCAACAAGGGTGCGGATGGCGACAAGCGCATCTCGCTGGCCGACCTGATCGTGCTGGCCGGTGCGGCCGGCGTGGAGCAGGCCGCCAGGGCCGCCGGCGTGGCCGTGACCGTGCCCTTCAAGCCAGGCCGCGCCGATGCCCGCCAGGACCAGACCGACGTGGAGTCGTTCTCCGTGCTGGAGCCTGCGGCCGATGGTTTTCGCAATTACACCAAGGCCCGCTACAGCGTGCCCGCCGAGGTACTGCTGCTGGACAAGGCCCAGCTGCTGACCCTTACGGCGCCGGAAATGACGGTGCTGGTCGGCGGCCTGCGCGCCGTCAACATCAACGTGGGCGGTAGCGCGCACGGCGTGTTCACCGCCACGCCCGGTGCGCTCACCAACGACTTCTTCGCCAACCTGCTGGACATGTCCACCGAGTGGAAGGCCGCAGGCGACCTGTTCGAGGGCCGCGACCGCAAGACCGGCGAGAAGAAGTGGACCGGCACCCGTGTCGATCTGGTCTTCGGCTCCAACTCGGTGCTGCGTTCCCTGGCCGAGGTATACGCCAGCGCCGACGCGAAGGAGAAGTTCGTGCAGGACTTCGTGGCCGCCTGGGCCAAGGTGATGGACCTGGACCGTTTCGACCTCGCCTGATGCGTGCGCCGCCGGCCGGCGCGTCCGGCCGGACTCCGGCGCCCGCCGCATGGGGCCCGCCTCCCGCAGGGGAGCGCGGGATTTTTTGCTTTTTCGTGAAAGCAATCAGGGTAAGCCCTAAACTTGACGCATCGCAAGGAAGCGGGGGCTAAGGCATGCATTCGGACATCGTGATCGTGGGTGGCGGGGCTGGCGGGCTGGAACTCGCTGCACGGCTGGGGCGCCGCCTGGGGGCGCGGCAGGGCCGCGAACGGGTGCTGCTGGTGGACCGCTCCCCATTCCATATCTGGAAGCCCACACTGCACGAGGTGGCCGCCGGCACGCTGGACGCCCACCAGGAAGGCCTGTCCTACCCCGTTCTGGCACGGCGCAACCATTTCGGCTTCGCCATCGGCGACCTGGTGGGCATGGACGCCGCACGCAAGACCATCGAGCTGGGCGAAATCCGCAACGCCGAGGGCGAAGTGCTGGTGCCGCGCCGCACGGTAAGCTACACCCGGCTGGTGCTGGCCATCGGCAGCGGATCCAACGCCTTCGGCACGCCGGGCATCGAGCATGCCTACCTGCTGGAGAACGTGCGCGATGCGCAGCGCTTCCACACCGACTGGCTGGGCGCCTGCGCGCGGGCCTCGTTCTCCGACAGCCGGGCGCTGTCGATCGCCATCGTCGGCGCCGGCGCCACGGGCGTGGAACTGTCCGCCGAACTGCTGGAAGCGCATGCCGAGCTGCTGGAAAGCCTGGGCAGCAGCCAGCGCTTCCGGCTCGACATTTCCCTGGTGGAAGGCGGCAGCCGCATCCTGGGCGGCCTGCCGGAAAAGATTTCTGCGCAGGCCGAGGTGGCGCTGCGCCGCAAGCAGGTGCAGGTGCTCACCGGCACGCGCGTGACCGAGATCCGGCGTGGCGCCCTGGTCACCCCCAACGGAGAGATTCCTGCCGACATGGTGGTATGGGCCGCCGGCATCAAGGCCGCGGAGGGCAATGCCCGCCTGGGCCTGGAGGTGAACCGGCTCAACCAGTTCATCGTGGACGACCGCCTGCGCACGTCGGCGCCCGACGTGCTGGCCTTCGGCGATTGCGCCGCCTGCCCGTGGGTCGATGGCAAGACCGTGCCCGCCCGCGCACAGGCCGCCCACCAGCAGGCCGACTACCTGGCGAAGGTGCTGGGCGCGCTGCTGCGCGAGCAGGAGGTGACCGAGCCCTTCGTGTACAAGGACTTCGGCTCCCTGGTCTCGCTGGGCGACAACAAGGGCGTGGGCAACCTCATGGGCGGGCTGGGCGGGCGCAACTTCTTCGTCGAAGGCCTGATCGCCAAGTGGATGTACATCTCCCTGCACCTGAACCACCACCGCGCCATCCTGGGCACCGGCAAGACGGTGGTGCTGGCTCTGGCACGGCTGCTGCAGCAGCGCGTGTCCGGCCGTCTCAAGCTGCATTGATGCGGCCCGGGCAAGGCCCCGGGCCGCGGCCTGCCATCACTTCGATGTGTAGGTGACTTTCGTCATCTCGGTCGTCGAGGGAAGCCCGTTCGACGAAGAGCTGGCAATCTTGATGGTGCGGCCGCGATAGGGGCCGTCCGACACCGTCCACAACTGGAAGTTGGCCTGCACCGTGCCGGCGTTGGGGGAGACGATGACCTGGTCCGTGTTGAACTTGCAGACATTGAACGTTCCCATCGCGGTCTGCACCGTCTGCATGCCGGTGTAGGTGAAGCGTTCCTGGACGGTGTCCTCGGTTGTCACCGTGCCGTTGTCCGCCTTCGCGATCACCGTGGTCTGGATGGTGTAGTTGCGCTCCACGGTCTGCCCGGGCTGCATGTCCAGGGGCGTGGAGACGGGCGGGTCGTACACCTGCGTCAGGACCTGCGTGGACGTGTCGGACACTACGCCGTAGGCCAGTTCGTTGCCATTCACCAGATCGCGGAATTCCCGGTTGTCGCCTGCGGCGGCATTGGAGCGCGGTATGAACATCACCGGCCGGGCACCGGCGAAGTCCTGGCGTGCGCCCGTGGTGGTCGTGCGAGTGAAGGCGATGTCGGCCTGGCCCTGCATCCTGGTGATGCCTTCCTCCACGAGGACGGTGCCTTCGTTGTAGTCCGCCACGTTGTAGCAGGCGGCTGAGCTGCCGGCAGACGGCGCGGGTGCCGGTCCAGGAGAAGGCGATGGCGACGGAGAGGGCGAGGGCGAGGGCGAGGGCGAGGGCGAGGGCGAGGGCGCTGGGGTCAGCTCGCCGCCACCACCTCCACCACCGCAGGCAGTGAGGGATGCCGCGGCGAATGCGGCGAACGCGGCGAAGGCTGCGGCCTTCCGGAGGGATGAAGCAGACGGGGTCATGGCGGTGGGAGGGCCGTGGGTGGGGAAGGCGCGAAAGTTATCTGCCGCCACGGCAGTTCCGAACCCCACCGAGGTGGCGCAGATGCAACCAAGTGTTGTCCTGCCCGGCAAGCGTCCTCAGCCGACCATCAATTTTTGTACCAGATCGGCTGCGGTCGAGGCGCCATATTTGCGCATCAGGCGCGCCCGGTAGATCTCCACCGTGCGGTGGCTGATGTCCAGCGCCCGGCCGATCTCCTTGGAGGTCATTCCGTCCAGCAGCCGCGCGGCCACCTCGCGTTCGCGGCCCGTGAGTTCGGCCTTCACCGGACGCTGCGAACTCAGGTCCTCGAAGCTCCAGATGCCCGATTCGTGCGGGGCCTTGCGGTTGAGCGCCCGGCCCGACACGTGGCACCAGAACACCTCGCCGCTGGTCCGGCGCATGATGCGGTTGTCCGCGTAGTGGCCCTTGGCGTTCAGGATGGGCTCCATGCGCCGGCCCAGGCGCTCGTACTCGTCGGCGCTGGGATAGAGAATGCGGAACGACTGGCCGATCAGCACCTCGCGCGAGGCACCGAACATCTCGCATACCTGCCGGTTGCAGTCCACCATGGTGCGGTTGCGCGAGATGACCAGCCCCACCGGGGCCATGTCGAACGCGAGGCGGTAATCGGCGACATCCATGGAAGTATTTAGGGAAAACTACGTAACGATATACGTAGTATCGTAGCGGCCATCCACCTTGTTGTTGAGGAGTCTCCAAGTGAACAAGCTTTTCCCCTCCGCGGCCGAGGCGCTCAAGGGCGTCGTGGCCGACGGCCAGTTGCTGGCCGTCGGCGGTTTCGGGCTCTGCGGCATCCCCGAGGCGCTGATCGACGCCCTGCGCGACAGCGGCGTGAAGGGCCTCACCGTGATTTCCAACAACGCGGGCGTGGACGGCTTCGGCCTGGGCAAGCTGCTGGAGACGCGGCAGATCAAGAAGATGATTTCGTCCTATGTGGGTGAGAACAAGGAATTCGAGCGCCAGTACCTCGCGGGCGAGCTGGAACTGGAGTTCACGCCCCAGGGTACGCTGGCCGAGAAGCTGCGTGCCGGCGGCGCGGGCATTCCTGCCTTCTTCACCAAGACCGGCGTGGGCACCATCGTGGCCGAGGGCAAGGAACTGCGTGAATTCGACGGCGAGACCTACGTGATGGAGCGCTCCCTGGTGCCCGGCGTGTCGCTGGTCAAGGCGCACCGGGCCGACAAGTCGGGCAACCTGCAGTTCCGCCTCACCGCGCGCAACTTCAATCCGGCGGCGGCCACGGCGGGCAGGCTCTGCATCGTCGAGGTGGAGGAGATCGTCGAGACCGGCGAGATCGCGCCCGACGACGTGCACCTGCCAGGCATCTACGTGCACCGCATCGTGCACAACCCGAATCCCGAGAAGCGCATCGAAAAGCGCACCGTGAGCGCTGCCGCACCCGTCGATGTCGTCGCCGCCAAGGTCGAGGCCCAGGCCGTGATCGCCCAGGCCGCCGCCGCGGCCGACGTCCCCGTGGTGCCCACCGTGCCCGCCAACAAGAAAGAAGGAGCCTGACATGCCCTGGACCCAAGACCAGATGGCCGCGCGCGCGGCGCAGGAGCTGGAAGACGGCTTCTACGTGAACCTCGGCATCGGCATCCCCACGCTGGTGGCCAACCACACCGGCGACAAGGAAGTGTGGCTGCAATCCGAGAACGGCATGCTGGGCATCGGCCCCTTCCCGGCCGAGGACGCCGTGGACGCCGACCTCATCAACGCCGGCAAGCAGACCGTCACGACCATTCCCGGCTCGTCCATCTTCGGCAGCGACCAGTCGTTCGCCATGATCCGCGGCGGCAAGATCAACCTCTCGATCCTGGGCGCCATGCAGGTCAGCGAGAAGGGCGACCTCGCCAACTGGATGATCCCCGGCAAGATGGTCAAGGGCATGGGCGGCGCCATGGACCTCGTGGCCGGCGTCAAGCGCGTGATCGTGCTGATGGAGCACGTCGCGAAGAAGAAGGACGGGACAGAGGACCTGAAGATCCTGCCGGCCTGCACGCTGCCCCTGACGGGCGTGGGCGTGGTGGACCGCATCATCACCGACCTGGCCGTGATGGATGTGACGCCCGGAGGCCTGAAGGTCGTGGAACGGGCGCCGGGCGTGGACTTCGAGGCGTTGCAGGCGAAGACCGGCGTGAAGCTGCTGTCCGCCTGAACGGCAGGGCCGGCCGCCCGGGAGGCGCGGCCCGGCCCGGGCATCTCCGCTGGAGTGGGTCCTTTGCAACGGCCTGCGGTATGCATCTGTTCCGACAACCCGCGGAGTGGGAAAATGGTTAAATGTCACCACAAGTAACCAGCGGGCTGCTATTCTGCCCCGACAATGTGATAAACGTGCCGGATCGCATTGCCCGGCCGCGCATCTGACCCGCTTCACCAAAGGATCCGCCATGCTGTCCACCCCTTCTGCCGCCCAGCACCGCTCGGGCGCTCAAGCCGCCACTCCGCCCGCGGAGTACCTGACCTTCCGCCTGGGCCAGGAGGAATACGGCATCGACATCCTGCGCGTGCAGGAAATCCGCTCCTACGAGCAGCCCACGCGCATGGCGCATGCGCCGGAGTTCATCAAGGGCGTGATCGACCTGCGCGGCGTGATCGTCCCCATCGTGGACCTGCGCCTGAAGCTCCACTGCGCCCAGGCCGAGTACACCGACTTCACGGTCGTCATCATCCTGAACGTCGGCGGGACGGTCCTCGGCGCGGTGGTGGATGCGGTGGCGGACGTGGTGGAACTGTCCGCCGAAGCGATCCGGCCCGCTCCGCAGTTCCAGGGCCAGGTGGACTCCGCCTTCGTCACCGGCATTGCCACGCTGGGCGAGCGCATGCTGATCGTCATGGACATCGAATCGCTGCTGAGCAGTTCCGAGATGGGCCTCGTGCGCTCCGTCGCGACCAACTGAAACCCTGATCCCGGGCCCCGCACGCGGGCGCCGTCCATGATCGGCCCACTCCTTCGGCCATGTGGGCGGGTGGGCGGTCGCCGCCGGAATGCGGTTGCCCGGCACGGAGACCGGGACCTCAGCCCATGTCCCGCGGCCGGGCAGCGGGCTTGAAGGGACTGTGCGCTTCCAGTTCCTGCAGGTAGCCCTCCACGCCCCGGCCTTCGCGGTGCAGGAAATCCTCGACCGCCGCCGCGAACCCGGGATGCGCCAGCCAGTGCGCGCTGGAAGTCGCTACCGGCATCAGCGCCCGGGCCATCTTGTGCTCGCCCTGCGCCCCTCCCTCGAAGCGGCCGGCGCCATGCGCGATGCACCAGGCCAGCGGCTGGTAGTAACAGGCCTCGAAATGCAGGCAGTCCACGCGCTCCAGCGCCCCCCAGTAGCGACCATAGGCCACCGGGCGGCCGTGCGGGCCCGCGTCCTCGCCGAGCGCCACGAGGCTGCAGGCGATCGGCTCGCCGGCGCGCTCCGCCACGAAGAGCAGCCAGGCCTCGGGCATGTCGCGCTCCATCCGGTGGAAGAAATCGCGCGTGAGATACGGCGGATTGCCGTGCTCCCAGTAGGTGCGCTCGTAACAGCGGTAGAAGAAATCCCAGTCCTGCGGGCCGATGCCGCTGCCGCGTGCCCACCGGAAGGTCACGCCGGCGTCCGCCACGCGGCGGCGCTCCTGGCGGATCTTCTTGCGCTTGTCCTGCGAGAGCGTTGCGAGGAATGCGTCGAACGTGGCGAACGCCGCACCCGTGGCCGGATCGGCATTGCGCCAGTGGAACTGCACCGTCTGCCGTAACATCAGCCCTGCCTCGCGGGCAGCCTCCACGTCCTGCGGCGCGGCGAACAGCAGGTGCAGCGACGACATGCCCGCTTCCTCGCACCACTGAACCAGTGCCCGGACGAGCACCTCGCGCGCGGCATCGTCCACCGCCAGCAGCCGTGCACCGGGCACCGGGGTGAAGGGCACCGCGACCACCGCCTTGGGGTAGTACTCCACGCCATGCCGGGCATACGCGTGGGCCCAGGCATGGTCGAACACATATTCGCCGTAGGAATGGGGTTTGGCGTAGAGCACGCAGGCGCCCGCCAGCATGCCCGACCGATGCAGGGTGCAGAACACCGGAGACCAGCCGGATTCCGGCACCGCGCTGCCGCTGTCATGCAGCGCGGCCAGGTAGGCATGCCGCATGAACGGCGTCGGCGCGTCCTGGGCGTCCAGCAGGGCGTCCCATTCCCGGGCATTCACGCCGTCGGGTGAGCCATGGCATTGCAGGGTGTAGTCGCCAGAGGATGGCGGAAGATCGTCAGGGTCACTCACGGGGCGGTCCGAAGGTGGGAGCAGGGAATGGCGGGGGCCGCCGCGGTGGGACGGCAACCCTGTCCATGATGGCGCAAAAGCGATCTCCCCCGCCTGCCGTGGAGATGTCCATCCACTGCCCAAAAATGCGGCACTGCAATAAATCTGTAATCGCCACAAGGGTTTACCCGCGCCCTACAGCCCAAGCCACGGCTTATCCACAGAGTTGTCCAGCGTACGCGGGGATAACGTGACGCGCCGTGCGCGGCGGACACGGATGACATAATCCTCCGAGTCCTTTTCCGCAGCCTTTCCATGCCATTCGTCATCAGCATCGCGCAATTCAACTTCATCGTCGGCGATGTGGAAGGCAATGCCCGCAGGATCATTTCCGCCGCGCAAGAGGCCCATGCCCAGGGCGCTGCCTTGCTGCTGACCCCCGAGCTGGCCCTTTGCGGCTATGCCGCCGAGGATCTCTTCCTGCGTCCCGCGTTCCTCGATGCCTGCCACCGGGCACTGCAGGACATCGCCCAGGCCACGGCCGCATGCGGCGAGCTCGCGGTCGTAGTCGGCCATCCGTGGCGCAGCGCTGCCGGCGATGTCGAGCGGTGCCATAACGCGGCCAGCGTGCTGCGCGGCGGCCGCATCGAGCAGACCTACGCCAAGCAGGAACTGCCCAACTACGCCGTGTTCGACGAGCAGCGGTATTTCGATCCGGGCACGCAATCCTGCGTGTTCGACGTGCAGGGCGTGCGCGTCGGGCTGCTGATCTGCGAGGACGCGTGGTTCCCCGCGCCCGCGGCCCGCGTGGCGCAGGCGGGTGCGCAGCTGCTCGCGACGCTGAACGCTTCGCCCTTCCACCTGGGCAAGAGCGCCGAGCGCGAACAGATCATGCGCGAACGCGTCGCGGAAACCGGGCTGCCCCTGGTCTATGCCCACCTGGTGGGCGGACAGGACGAGGTGGTCTTCGAGGGCCGGTCGTTCGCGCTGGATGCCACCGGCTTCGTCGGCGTCCGTGCACCGGGCTTCGCCGAGGCGCTGGTACGGGTGGTGGCGCACTCCGGAGCAGGCGTGCTCCGTTTCGAGCCCGACGTGGCGCCCATTCCCGCGCCCGAGGCCGACCTCTGGAGCGCGCTGGTGCTGGGCGTGCGCGACTATGTGGGCAAGAACGGATTTCCGGGGGCGCTGCTGGGCCTGTCCGGCGGCATCGATTCGGCGCTGGTGCTCGCCATCGCGGTGGACGCCCTCGGCGCCGACAAGGTGCGCGCGGTCATGATGCCCTCGCCCTACACGGCCGACATCAGCTGGATCGACGCGCGCGACATGGCCGAGCGGCTCGGCGTGCGCTACGACGAGATCGCCATCGCCCCGCAGTTCGAGGCCTTCAAGGCCGCGCTCGCATCCGAGTTCGCCGGGCGTGCGGAGGACACTACCGAGGAAAACCTGCAGGCGCGCATCCGCGGCACGCTGCTGATGGCGTTGTCCAACAAGTTCGGCTCGGTCGTGCTCACCACCGGCAACAAGAGCGAAATGGCCACCGGCTATTGCACGCTCTACGGCGACATGGCCGGGGGCTTCGCGGTCATCAAGGACGTGGCCAAGACGGCCGTCTTCGGCCTGGCCCGCTGGCGCAATGCGCACGATCCCTTCGGCACCGGCGCCTCGCCCATCCCCGAGCGCATCATCACCCGCCCGCCGAGCGCGGAACTGCGGCCGGACCAGAAAGACCAGGACAGCCTGCCGCCCTACGACGTGCTGGACGCCATCGTCGGGCGCTACATGGAAAACGACGAGCCCATCGAGTCCATCATCGCCGCGGGCTATGCGCGCGCGGACGTCGAGCGCGTCACCCGGCTCATCCAGGTCAACGAATACAAGCGCCGGCAGTCCCCCGTCGGCATCCGCCTCACCCGCCGCAGCTTCGGCAAGGACTGGCGCTACCCGATCACCAACCGTTTCCGGGCCTGACGGCCCGTGAGCATCCGTCCGCGGCGCAGCGACGGCCCACGGGCCCCGCAGCGTCCGCCGGCATCACGTTTCGAGGAGTTCCCGCCATGAAAATGATTACTGCCGTCATCAAACCCTTCAAGCTCGAAGAGGTCCGCGAGGCGCTGGCCGAATGCGGCGTCACCGGCCTGACCGTGACGGAGGTCAAGGGTTTCGGCCGCCAGAAGGGGCACACCGAGCTCTACCGCGGCGCCGAGTACGTGGTGGACTTCCTGCCCAAGGTGAAGGTGGAAGTCGTGGTCAAGACCGAGGACGTGGACCGCTGCGTGGATGCGATCGTCGGCGCGGCACGCACCGGAAAGATCGGCGACGGCAAGATCTTCGTGACCGAGGTCGAAAGGGTGGTGCGCATCCGCACGGGTGACCTGGACGACGCTGCCGTCTGAGGCGGGAGTTTCTGGTGCCGGGGCGCGCCCGGCGTCCCGCCCGCCGCCGTCAGATCACCGTGCGCAGCGGCACGGAGTCCTGGCTGGTGCCGGCAGCCTCCACCAGCGCGCGCAGCAGGGCATCCGGATCGGAGTCCACCGACAGCAATCCCATCTGCCAGTCGCTCATCAGGCCGCTGCGCACGCTGTGCCGGAGGAATTCGAGCAGCCCGCCATAGTAGCCGTCCACGTCCAGCAGGCCCAGCGGCTTGTCGTGGTAGCCGAGCTGGCGCCACGTCCAGACCTCGAAAAGCTCCTCGAACGTGCCGATGCCCCCGGGCAGGGCGACGAAGGCGTCGCAGCGCTCGGCCATCATGGCCTTGCGCTCGTGCATGGTCTGCACGATGTGCAGCTCGTCGCAGGCCTGGTTGGCCAGTTCCTTGTCCACCAGCGCCTGCGGGATGATGCCCACTACGCGGCCGCCGGCGCGGCGCGTGGCCTCGGCCACCGTGCCCATGAGCCCGCTGCGGCCGCCGCCGTACACCAGCTGGCCGCCGTGGCGGCCGATCCACTCGCCCACGGCGATGGCTGCGTCGGTGAAGGCCAGGTTCCCGCCGGGGCGCGAACCGAGATACACACACAGGGAAAAAGCGGGATCTTTCATCCGTGGAACCTCTGGAACAGGGCCGCGGTCCATACCGCGGCACAGAAGATCAGGCCCAGCAGCACCGCGGCGCTGCCCATGTCCTTGGCGCGCTTGGACAGCGCATGCCATTCCGGCCCGATGCGGTCGATCGCGGCCTCGACCGCGGAATTCAGCAGTTCCGTGATCAGCACGAGCACCGCGCTGCCGCACAGCAGCGCCGCCTCCACCCAGCTGCGCGCGACCCAGAAGGCCAGCGGAAGCAGGATGCACGCCAGGATGGCCTCGAGCCGGAAGGCCTTTTCGGACCAGCCGGCCTGCAGGCCGTGGCACGAGTGGATCCCCGCGTGCCAGATGCGGCCGAGCCCACGCCGGGCCTTGTGGGGATTGTCGAAGATCGGTGCGTTCATACGGAAAGAAGAAGGTGCCGGACAGTATCGCCGCAGGCCTCAACGGCGCCGGGCCACCGGATCAGGGGCCGGCAGGCGGCGCCGGCCAGGTTTCCACCGTCAGGCCTGCACCAGCCGGGTGCCGGCCCAGGCATCGTGCCAGAACTGGCGCTGCGGATGGAAGCGGCTCAGGAGGGCCCAGACAGCCACCCAACCCAGGGTGAGGACGGTGATCTCGCCCGCACCCAGCCCCAGCGGGGCGACGATGGCGAGCGGCGGCAGGAACCAGAGCCAGCTCAGCACGTAGCGCCAGAGCGCACGTGCCTGCGTCACCGGGGCCCCGTGGCGGTCCCGCAGCCGGATGTGCCAGGTCTTCATGGCCAGCGTCTGGCCCCTGGCCCAGAACCAGGTGAAATAGATGCCGAAGACCACGAACAGGAAGGCCATCCGCAGCGCGCGGAGGTCCAGCGCGTGGCGTGACTGGCTCAGCGAATCGAAGAGGTAGCCCGAGATGAAGACGACCCCGAACATCAGGATGCCCTCGTACACCCAGCAGGCCATGCGCCTGCGCAGCGAAGGGGCCCGCAGCGGGGCGGACAGAGCGGCATTGCCGTGGGCCGGCGTTTCGGGAAGGGGGGCTTCGAGGCCGGGGGATGTCGTGGAGTGCATTCCCGGATTATTGCGGCGCATACTGCGACTCGCTGTCCTTGGTTTCCTGGGAGGAGGGCGCTGCCGCGGGAGGTGAGGCCTCTGTAGCCGTGGAAAGCGGCGGCAGCGGGCCGGGCACTGCATTGGGCACCGCCACGGGTTGCGTCTCGACCACCGCGGCGGAGGCAGGAAGCACCGCGGCGGGAGCCACGATCACGGGCAGCGCCTGCATGGGGTGGGAGGCCGGCGGCGAGGGTATCTTGGGGGCGTTGGCGCGGTTGACCGCGGATGTCGCGGCCGGCACCCGGGCCAGCTTGCGCGGGGAAATCGGCCGTATCGCGGTCGCGGCTCCCGTGGGGCGGGGCGCGGCGTGGGCGGCCAGCTGCCTGCGCTCTTCCTCGCTCAGCGCCAGATAGGCTTCCCACTGCGCGCGCTTGTCATCAACGGACAGCTTGTTCGTCAGGGCGTAGTTCAGCCGCGCCTGGCTGCGCTGCTGGCCGCTGAGGCTGGCCCAGTCGGTGATGCGGGCCTGCAGCTTCTGCTGCTCGTGCGCGGACAGGTGCGGGAACGAGGCGGCCAGCGTCAGCCAGTGCCGCTTCTGGGCCTCGCTCATGGTGGCCCAGCGGTCGCCCAGTGGACCCAGGGCGTGCTTCTGCGCGGCAGTGAGCTCGCTCCACGATGGGCCCGTGCCCGCCCCGTCGGGGTCGGGGGCGGTCAACCGTGCCTCAGGGCCGCGTGCGGTGTGCTTGCTGGCCAGGGCCTCGGCCGGCACCGGTGCGCTCGGCGCCATGCCCGCCTGCTTCCATGCCTGCCAGCCGAGCACGGACAGGGCGCCCAGCAATGCGAAAGCCAGCACGGTGGCTGGCATCAGTCGTGAGGCGGCGAGCGAGGCTGTGGGCATGCAGGAAGGGAGTCAGCGTTTCGGAGTCTGTGCGGTGGTCTTGAGGTACTGCAGGAAGCCCGGATCGGCATAGGCGGAGGGCGGAAGGTCGTCGGTGAGCAGGGCCGCATCCACTTCCGCTACCTCGTTCATGCCTTTTTCTTCCTGCGACACGTTGATGACCACGAGGCCGACGGCGAGGGCCGTCAGGGGGATCGCGGACACCAGTGCCCGCCACCAGGTACGGCCTTCTCCGCCTCCGCCCAGGATGGCGCTGCCCCTGTTGCCGAACACGGCCGCAGCTCCGGTCGTCTGGAGCGCGGGAACCGACGCCACCCGCTTGCGGCGGGAAACGGCCTGCACGCGGGCTGCCCGCAGGCGCTCCGAGATGTCGTAGGGCATGTCCGCCGTGCCCTCGGACAGGCGCGCGGTGACGCGGCGGGCAAAACGCTCCGCGCCTGCTTCCTGGACGGAAAGGGATTGGGAAGTGGAGTTCATAGTTCGATTCCTCGTGCCTTCAGTGCCTTGCTGAGGGTCTGGATGGCGCGGAAACAATGGGTCTTGACGCTGCCTTCCGAGCAGCCCATGGCCGCGGCTGTTTCCGCTACATCCATCTCTTCCCAGTAACGCATCAAGAACGCCTCCCGTTGACGAGGGGGCAACTCCTGGATCTCCGATTCGATATCCCGGAAGACCTGGGCGCGGCGCGCCAGATCTTCCGCGCTCTGCGACGTCTGCCGGTCCTCGGGGCCCGAATAGGCTTCCAGAAGATCGAAATCGTCGCCGTCCTCGCCCGGTCCCTCGAAATCGCTCATGTTCGAAAAGAGCGCATTGCGGGTCTTCTGGCGCCGGAACCAGTCCAGCGTGCAGTTGGACAGGATGCGCTGGAACAGCATCGGCAGCTCTGCCGGCGGCTTGTCCCCGTAGTGCTCGGCCAGCTTGAGCATGCTGTCCTGGACGATGTCCAATGCCGCTTCCTCATTGCGCACATGGTAGATCGAGCGCTTGAAGGCTCGCTTTTCCACGCTTTTGAGAAAGTCGGACAGTTCCTGTTCGGTCGCCAAGAGAGGTCGGGGCCCATGAAGGGCAGGAAAGGGAGGCCGCACGGCGCACAGCGCAACGGCGGGTGTTTGGCGCGCATTATCGCACCGGCTTGATGTTTTTTGGGCCGGGCGCGCCGCCGGGCAGGGCGACAGTGCCATAATCGGCCCTGCAATTCAAAAAGGCAAACGGGTCCCGGTCCGGCGCATCCATCATTTCGCCCATGTCCGAGGCCTCAAGTTCCACGCTGGTTCCACAAGAACCTTGCAAGGAGCACCCTAGGTTTTTCGTCAGAGAAATTCACAAAGGTTGATCATGGAAATCTCCAGGGCCGAGCTCTCTTCGGCATCCACCGCCGCGCAGGCGGGCGGAACCCACGCATCCGGCACCTCCGCTGCTCCCCAGGATCTCATGGGAGCCGAAATCCTCATCAAGGCATTGCAGGCCGAAGGCGTGCAGTACATGTGGGGCTACCCGGGCGGTGCGGTGCTCTACATCTACGACGCCCTCTACAAGCAGGACACCATCCAGCACGTGCTGGTGCGGCACGAGCAGGCCGCGGTGCATGCGGCGGACGGCTATGCGCGCGCCACCGGCGACGTGGGCGTGGCGCTGGTGACCTCCGGGCCGGGCCTCACGAACGCGGTGACCGGCATCGCGACGGCCTACATGGATTCGATTCCCATGGTCATCATCTCCGGCCAGGTGCCCACGCCGGCGATCGGCCTGGATGCCTTCCAGGAGTGCGACACCGTGGGCATCACGCGCCCCATCGTCAAGCACAACTTCCTGGTCAAGGACACGCGCGACCTCGCGGAGACCCTGAAGAAGGCCTTCCACATCGCCCGCACCGGCCGCCCCGGCCCCGTGGTGGTGGACATCCCGAAGGACGTCTCCTTCCGGAAGGTGCCCTACCACGGCTATCCGCAGAGCGTGGAAATGCGCTCCTACAACCCGGTCCGCCGCGGTCATGGCGGGCAGATCCGCAAGGCGCTGCAACTTCTGCTCTCCGCCAGGCGCCCCTATATCTACACCGGCGGCGGCGTGCTGCTCGGCAACGCCACGCAGGAGCTGCGCACGCTGGTGGACATGCTGGGCTATCCGGTCACCAACACGCTCATGGGGCTGGGCGCCTATCCCGCGAGCTCGCCCAAGTTCCTGGGCATGCTGGGCATGCACGGCACCATCGAGGCCAACAACGCCATGCAGAACTGCGACGTCCTGCTGGCGGTGGGTGCGCGCTTCGACGACCGGGTGATCGGCAACCCGAAGCATTTCGCCCAGAACGACCGCAAGATCATCCACGTGGATATCGACCCGTCGAGCATCTCCAAGCGCGTCAAGGTGGATGTGCCCATCGTGGGCGACGTCAAGGACGTGCTGACCGAACTGATCTCCATGGTGCGCGAGTCCACCGTCCGGCCCGATGCCGCGGCCCTGGCGTCCTGGTGGGACACCATCGAGGGGTGGCGCCGCCGCGACTGCCTGAAGTACGACCGGGGCAACCAGGAGGTCATCAAGCCGCAGTTCGTGGTCGAGACGCTCTGGAACATGACCAGGGATGCGGACACCTATGTCACGTCCGACGTGGGTCAGCACCAGATGTGGGCCGCCCAGTACTACCGGTTCGACGAGCCGCGCCGCTGGATCAACTCCGGCGGGCTGGGCACCATGGGAGTGGGCATCCCCTATGCCATGGGCATCAAGCTGGCGAAGCCGCAGAGCGAGGTGTTCTGCATCACGGGCGAGGGCTCGGTGCAGATGAACATCCAGGAACTCTCGACCTGCCTGCAGTACAACACGCCGATCAAGATCTGCTCGCTCAACAACCGCTACCTGGGCATGGTGCGCCAGTGGCAGGAAATCGAATACTCCGGCCGCTACAGCCACAGCTACATGGATGCGCTGCCGAACTTCGTGAAGCTCGCCGAGGCCTACGGCCATGTCGGCCTGCTCATCGAGCGCCCGCAGGATGTGGAGCCCGCGCTGCGCGAGGCCCGCAGGCTCAAGGACCGGACGGTCTTCCTGGACTTCCGCACCGACCCCACCGAGAACGTGTTCCCGATGGTGCAGGCCGGCAAGGGCATCACCGAAATGCTGCTCGGCTCGGAGGATCTCTGAGCCGCTGAGCGCCGCAGGGGCCGGCTCCCGCCCCGTCGCGCCATCCGTTGCGGATGGCGCCTTCCGACGAATCTATTGCCTGCCGAGCCTGGGGCTTACCGGTCCCAGGGGAGGGCAGCGAAAAGAGGAATCTTCAGTCATGAAACACATCATTGCCGTTCTGCTCGAGAACGAGCCGGGCGCCCTGTCGCGCGTGGTGGGATTGTTCTCCGCCCGGGGCTACAACATCGAATCCCTCACGGTGGCCCCCACCGAGGATGCGTCCCTCTCGCGGATGACCATCCAGACCACGGGCTCCGACGACGTGATCGAACAGATCACCAAGCACCTCAACCGCCTGATCGAAGTCGTGAAGGTGGTGGACCTGACCGAGGGCTCCTATACGGAGCGCGAACTCATGATGGTCAAGGTCCGGGCCGTGGGCAAGGAGCGCGAGGAGATGAAGCGCATGGCCGACATCTTCCGCGGCCGAATCATCGACGTCACCGAGAAGAGCTACACCGTGGAACTGACCGGTGACCAGTCCAAAAACGATGCGTTCCTGCAAGCCATCGACCGCACGGCCATCCTGGAGACCGTGCGCACGGGTGCCTGCGGCATCGGCCGCGGCGAACGCATTCTCCGCGTCTAGCACGCAGCCCCCAATACGTCTTTTCTTTACCGATTCAACCTGGAGCCAACAACATGAAAGTTTTCTACGACAAGGACTGTGACCTGAGCCTGATCAAGGGCAAGACCGTGGCCATCATCGGCTACGGCTCGCAGGGCCATGCCCACGCACAGAACCTGAACGACAGCGGCGTGAAGGTCGTGGTCGGCCTGCGCAAGGGTGGCGCGTCCTGGGACAAGGTCGGCAAGGCCGGCCTGACGGTGCTCGAAGTGAACGAGGCCGTGAAGTCCGCCGACGTCGTGATGATCCTGCTGCCCGACGAGCAGATCGCCGAGGTGTACAAGAACAACGTGGAGCCGAACATCAAGCAGGGTGCTTCCCTGGCGTTCGCGCACGGCTTCAACGTGCACTACAACCAGGTGGTGCCCCGGGCCGACCTGGACGTGTGGATGGTGGCCCCGAAGGCCCCGGGCCACACGGTGCGCTCCACCTACGCCCAGGGTGGCGGCGTGCCCCACCTCGTGGCCGTGCACCAGGACCCGTCCGGCAAGGCCCGCGACCTGGCCCTGTCCTATGCGATGGCGAACGGCGGCGGCAAGGCCGGCATCATCGAGACCAACTTCAAGGAGGAGACCGAGACCGACCTGTTCGGCGAGCAGGCCGTGCTGTGCGGCGGCGCGGTCGAGCTGATCAAGATGGGCTTCGAGACGCTGGTGGAAGCCGGCTACGCGCCCGAGATGGCTTACTTCGAATGCCTGCACGAGCTCAAGCTCATCGTGGACCTGATCTACGAAGGCGGCATCGCCAACATGAACTACTCGATCTCGAACAACGCCGAGTTCGGCGAGTACGTGACGGGCCCCGAGGTCATCAACGAGCAGTCGCGCGTGGCCATGCGCAATGCGCTCAAGCGCATCCAGAACGGCGACTACGCGAAGATGTTCATCCAGGAAGGCCGCCTGAACTACCCGAGCATGACGGCCCGCCGCCGCAACACGGCCGACCACAAGATCGAGGTCGTGGGTGCCCAGTTGCGCGCGATGATGCCCTGGATCGCCAAGAACAAGCTCGTGGACCAGACCCGCAACTGATCCCCGTCCGCCGTGGCGCGCGCCACGCGGTCCGTGGAAGGCCACCCGCCCGGGTGGCCTTTCTTTATTTTCGGGCCCCTGTACGGAGCGCTCTACACTCCACGGTTTCATTCGCCTACGCCGTATATCCCATGAGCATGAATCCACTGGTTGAATGCACCGCCGCATCCGCGGCAGGCCGGAGGCCCGCCTGATGCAGGATGGCAAGGAAGCCGCGGGCACCCCGGGCGTGATGACGCGCAAGCGCCGCAAAGGCATCTACATCCTGCCCAACCTCTTCACGCTGGCAGCGCTGTTCGGCGGTTTCTACGCCATCGTGATGGCCATGAACGGCCGCTTCGACCTCGCTGCGGTCGGCGTGTTCTGCGCGATGGTGCTCGACAGCCTGGATGGCCGCGTGGCCCGCATGACCAACACCCAGAGCGCCTTCGGCGAGCAGATGGATTCGCTGTCCGACATGGTGTCGTTCGGCGCCGCCCCTGGGCTGATTGCCTACGAATGGGCGCTCAAGGGCCTGGGACGCTGGGGCTGGATCGCGGCCTTCGTCTATTGCGCGTGCGCAGCGCTGCGCCTTGCCCGCTTCAACGTCAACACCGGCGTGGTGGACAAGCGGTATTTCCAGGGACTGCCGTCCCCGGCGGCCGCGGCACTGGTGGCGGGCTTCATCTGGCTGATGACCGAGCTGGGCGTGCAGCGCGGCGTGGATGTCTGGGTGGCCTGGAACCACATCTGCTGGCTGATGTTCGCCGTGACCCTGTACGCCGGCCTCACCATGGTGACCAACGTGCCGTTCTACAGCTTCAAGGACATCCAGATGAAGCGCAGCGTGCCGTTCGCCACCATCGTGCTGATCGCCCTGGGCATCGCGGTGGTGAACATCCATCCGCCCACGGTGCTCTTCGGCGTCTTCGTGCTCTATGGGCTGAGCGGCTATGGCGTCTATGCCTGGCGCAAGGCCAAGGGGCAGCACAGCAGCGTGATCAGCATCTCCACGGACGAGCCGGACGAGCGCGGCCTGCACAAGTGACGCCGCCCGGCGCCTGCCGGGCTTGTGCTACATTGCCCGGCGAGCGCGCCGCTTCACGCGGCAAGGCACCGCAAGGCATACCGACGAAGGCCCGCATGCACATGGCAGCGGGCCTTTTTCTTGCGGGCCGGCATGCCCGGCGGGGCGGGAGCCGGACCACCAACGACAAGGAGCACACGATGTCCGACAAACTCATCATCTTCGACACCACTCTGCGCGATGGCGAGCAGTCGCCCGGCGCCTCGATGACCCGGGACGAGAAGCTGCGCATCGCCCGCCAACTCGAGCGCCTCAAGGTGGACGTGATCGAGGCCGGCTTCGCTGCCAGCTCGAACGGGGATTTCGAGGCCGTGCAGGCAATCGCCCAGGCCATCAAGGATTCGACGGTGTGCTCGCTGTCCCGCGCGAACGACCGCGACATCGCACGGGCCGCCGAGGCCCTGAAGGATGCGCAGCGCGCGCGCATCCATACCTTCATCGCCACCAGCCCGCTGCACATGGAAAAGAAGCTTCGCATGACGCCGGAGCAGGTGCTGGAGCAGGCGAAGCAGTCCGTGCGCTTCGCGCGCAACCTCGTGGCCGACATCGAATTCAGCCCGGAGGACGGCTACCGGAGCGAGCCCGATTTCCTCTGCCGCGTGCTGGAGGCCGTGATCGCCGAGGGCGCCACGACCATCAACGTGCCGGACACGGTCGGCTATGCCATCCCCGAGCTCTACGGCAACTTCATCAGGGACCTGCGCGAGCGCATCCCGAACAGCGACAAGGCCGTGTGGTCGGTGCACTGCCACAACGACCTCGGCATGGCGGTCGCGAACTCCCTGGCGGGCGTGAAGATCGGCGGCGCGCGTCAGGTCGAATGCACGATCAACGGCCTGGGCGAGCGGGCGGGCAACTGCTCGCTGGAGGAGATCGTCATGGCCGTGAAGACGCGGCGCGACTATTTCGGCCTGGAGCTGGGCATCGACACGCAGCACATCGTGGCCGCCAGCCGCATGGTGAGCCAGACCACGGGCTTCGTCGTCCAGCCGAACAAGGCCGTGGTGGGCGCCAATGCATTCGCCCATGCGAGCGGCATCCACCAGGACGGCGTGCTCAAGGCCCGCGACACCTACGAGATCATGCGCGCCGAGGATGTGGGCTGGACCGCCAACAAGATCGTGCTGGGCAAGCTGAGCGGGCGCAATGCGTTCAAGCAGCGGCTCCAGGACCTGGGCGTGCAACTCGAAAGCGAGGCGGACGTGAACGCCGCCTTCCTGCGCTTCAAGGAGCTCGCGGACCGCAAGAGCGAGATCTTCGACGAGGACATCCTCGCGCTGGTCAGCGGCGACGCCACCGCCGGTGCCGGCGAGCGCTACGGCTTCGTGTCGCTGTCGCAGCGCAGCGAGACCGGCGAGCGGCCCCATGCCACGGTGGTCTTCACCGTGGACGGCAAGGAAGTGCACGGTGCATCGGAGGGCAATGGCCCGGTCGATGCATCGCTCAAGGCGATCGAGTCGCACGTGCACAGTGGCGCGGAGATGGTGCTGTACTCGGTGAACGCGATCAGCGGCTCCACGGAGAGCCAGGGCGAAGTGACGGTGCGCCTGCAGGACAGCGGGAGGGTGGTCAACGGGGTGGGTGCGGACCCGGATATCGTCGTTGCGTCAGCCAAGGCGTACCTGAGCGCGTTGAACAAATTACAAAGCAAAGCCGAACGCGTGGCTGCGCAAGGTTGAAACTGGAATTTATAATTCAGCCACTTCATTGAGAAGGTCGCGCAAGATATTGATCTTGCGCGACTTTTTTTGCTCACATACACTGTCATACAATTTTTTGCCGCTTGGAGCATCTGATGCAAGAACGCTGCCGCATCGTCCCCCGGCTCATCCATGCGCTGGCCTTCTGCGCATTGAGCCTTGCACTGGCCGTTCCTGGAGCGCACGCGGCCGAGCGCAAGAAAGCGGGAGCGAAGAAGCCGGCTGCCACGGCCACTGCCAAGCAGCAGCGCACGGCATCGCGTTCCGCCAAGGCCGTGCCTCGCAAGGCCGTTACGCGGGTCAAGGCCACACGGTCCGTGGCCACCAGCGCCCGGTTCGCCCCCCGCGCCGCGGCCATCGTTCCGGAGCGCCAGTCCTTCGGCCAGGTCGCCGGCCTGCATTCGGTGACCGATCCCCTTGACCTGAAGTCCAGCGTGGCGCTGGTGATCGACCAGGATACGCAGGAAGTGCTGCTCAGCAAGAACGACCATGCGGTGCTGCCCATCGCGTCGCTCACCAAGCTCATGACCGGACTGCTGATCTCCGAGGCCAAGCTGCCCATGGATGAGCCGATCACCATCACCCAGGACGACGTCGATACCGAGAAGTTCAGCAGCTCCCGCCTGGCCGTGGGGACTACGCTGACCCGTGGCGAAATGCTGCACCTCGCCCTGATGTCGAGCGAGAACCGCGCCGCCCACGCCCTGGGCCGTACGTTCCCTGGCGGCCTGGAGGCCTTCGTGGCCCGCATGAATGCCAAGGCCCGCCTGATCGGCATGACCGAGACCCGCTACGTGGAGCCCACGGGTCTGTCCAGCCACAACCAGTCGAGCGCGCGCGATCTCGCCACGCTGGTGAATGTCGCCCATTCCGACCCGCTGCTGCGCGAACTCACCACGTCACCGGGCTACGAGGTGGCGGTGGGCCGCCGCACGCTGCACTTCAACAACACCAATCGCCTGGTGAAGAGCCCTGCGTGGGACATCGGCCTGCAGAAGACGGGCTATATCTCCGAGGCGGGCCGCTGCCTCGTGATGCAGGCACACATCGCCGGCCGCAAGCTCATCATGGTGTTCCTGGACTCGGCCGGGCAGTTCAGCCGCCTGGGCGATGCAGAGCGCGTGCGCCATTGGGTGGAGAAGCTGCCGTCGCTGGGCTCTGGCAGCACACTGCATGCCTCGGGCGGCACGGCGAGCGCGAAGCTGGACTGACCCCACCGGACTCCGCCTCGCAAGGCGGAAGTCTGGCATCCCAGGGCCATGCGCGGACCGGCGCATGGCCTTTGTCTTTTTTATCTACCGGGGAGACGAGCCTTCGGCCTTCTGGGTCCGGCTGCGGTCGTAGCCCAGTGCGGCGGAAATTTCTCCTGCAGTGGCCTGCAGCTTGGGAAGCCAGTTCTCGTCCAGGCGGTCGGCCGGGGCCGAAATCGACAGGCCTGCGACGAGTTGGCCCTGGTCGTCGAACACGCCGGCCGCCATGCAGCGCACGCCCAGCTCCAGTTCCTCGTTGTCGCGGGCGATGCCGTACTGCCGGGCCTGGCCCAGTTCACGTTCCAGCGCCGGCAACTGGGTGATGCTGTTGCGCGTGTGGCCTGCCAGCCCGGTGCGCACGGCATAGGCGCGCACGCGCTGCGGATCGTCCACCGCCAGGAACAGCTTGCCGGTGGACGTCAGGTGCAGGGGCGCGCGACCGCCGATGGCGCGGACCACCTGCATGCCGGAGCGCTCGCTGTAGGCCCGCTCGACATAGACGATCTCGTCCCCCTGGCGCATGCTGAGGTTGACGGGCTGCTGGGTCAGCTTGTGCAGGCTGCGCATGGGAAGGAGGGCGGCGTCCCGCACGCTCAGCCGGGCCTTGACGAGGTTGCCCAACTCCAGGAGCCGCATGCCGAGCCGGTAGCTGCCCGATTCGGGCCGGTCCACGAAGCGGCCGAGGGTCAGGTCGTTGAGGATGCGGTGCGCAGTGGAGGGGTGCAGCCCCGTCTTCTCGCTGATTTCCTTCAGGGGAATGGCTTCTTCCCGCGAGGCGAGCACGTCGATGAGGGTGAACATGCGCTCCAGCACCTGCACGCTGGGTTTGGAGGAGGCGCCTGCGTCGTCTTTTTTCATGGTTCTCGGCCAAGGCAATGTCCGGGATTTTATCTTATGAAAAACCCGGCCGTGGCGTGGAAGCTCAGCCGCCGCGCTGCCACTGGCCGTGCACCCGCAACTCGTGCGGATGGAAGCGCGACTTGTAGTTCATTTTGGCGCTCTCGGCGATCCAGTACCCCAGATAGACGTGCGGCAGCCCGAGCGTGCGGGCCTGCTCGATCTGCCAGAGCACGTTGAACGTGCCGTAGCTGCAATCCGGGTCGGGGTCGTAGAAGGTATAGACCGCCGAAAGGCCATCGTCCAGCACGTCGAGGATGGACACCATGCGCAGCGTGCCGGTCTCGCCGTCGGGCGCCGGGTCGCGGAATTCGACCAGGCGCGAATTCACCCGGCTTTGCAGCAGGAACTGCGTGTACTGGTCGATGCTGTCCTGGTCCATGCCGCCGCCGGAATGGCGGGCGCGCTGGTAGTGCAGGTAGAGCTGGTAGTGCTCGGGTTCATAGCCCAGGCGCAGCACCCGTGTCTGGAGGGCACCATGCTGCTTCCAGGCCCGGCGCTGGCTGCGGTCGGGCCGGAATTCGCCCGCCAGCACGCGCAGCGGCGTGCAGGCCTGGCAGCCGTCGCAGTAGGGGCGGTAGGTGAACATGCCGCTGCGGCGGAATCCGCGCGCCACCAGGTCGGAATACACATCGCTCTGGATCAGGTGGCTGGGCGTGGCGACCTGGGACCGGGCCTGCCGGTCCGGCAGGTAGCTGCACGGATACGGCGCCGTCGCGTAGAACTGCAGGGTCTGCAGCGGAAGGTCGTTGAGTTGCGTCATTGCGGGCCGGGCAAGGAAGGCAGCAATGTGTCCCAGTATAAGGACTCGAACCGCCATGCGATCGGTGGCATGGCGGTGGCGGCCTGCACGCCGCGCAGAAAGTGCTCGCGCGGGATTTCCCGGGCGCCCAGCGAGGCGAGATGCGCGGTGTTCTGCTGGCAATCGATCCATTGCACCCCGTGGCGGTGGCACAGGCAGATGAGTGCCGCCAGGGCGATCTTGGAGGCATCGGTGGCATGCGCGAACATGGACTCGCCGAAGACCGCCCGGCCGATGCCGATGCAGTAGAGGCCGCCCAGCAGCCGGCCGTCCTGCCAGGTCTCGATGCTGTGGGCATGGCCCGCGCGGTGGAACTCCTCGTAGGCGGCGATCATGTCGGGCACGATCCAGGTGCCGTGCTGCCCGCCGCGCGGCGTCTGCGAGCATGCGTGGATCACATCGGAAAAACGGTGGTCCACGCGGATCTCACAGCCAGGGGTCGTGCGGAAGCGCTGCAGGGTGCGCCGCAGCGACCGGTGGAGGCGGAACGACTCCACCTGCAGCACCATGCGCGGGTCCGGGCTCCACCACAGGATGGGCTGCCCCGCGCTGAACCACGGGAAGATGCCCTGGGCATACGCCTGGCGGAGGTGCGCCGTATCGAGTGCCCCGCCGGCCGCGAGCAGGCCGGGGGCCGGATCCCCGGGGCCCCAGGCGTGTGCCGCGGGGGGGAAGGGGTCTTCGGGTTCGAGCCAGGCGAGCGGGGTGGGCAGGGGCATGGCGTACAGGAGGGACGTACAGGTGGCAGGGTGCCATTGTGCCCCCGGCGGCAGGGCTCGGCCGCGCAGGCCCGGCGCAGCAGCAGCACCGGGCGTTGAAAATAAAAAGGCCACCCCATTGGGTGGCCTTTGATGTGGCTCCTCGACCTGGGCTCGAACCAGGGACCTACGGATTAACAGTCCGGCGCTCTACCGACTGAGCTATCGAGGAATGACTTTTCGAATCAAGCGGGCCTTGTCCGGTTGCAGTGCCCGCTGCAAAAACTTCTTGGCTCCTCGACCTGGGCTCGAACCAGGGACCTACGGATTAACAGTCCGGCGCTCTACCGACTGAGCTATCGAGGAACAAGACTTAGATTATATACACAAAAAACAGCCCGCCCGGAAAACTCATATGCCCATGGCAAAAGAGTTCATTCGGGGCGGCACCACAGCCACGCCAGCACGCAGGCCATGCAGGCCGATGCGCCGATGGCCACCCACCGCGGCGCGGAACTGACCACCAGCACGACGCCGCACAGTGCCATCATGGCCGTGGCGCTCCATTTCGCGCGGCGGCTGACGCGGCCGCCGTCGGCCCAGTTGCGCAGCATGGAGCCGAAGAGCGGATGCCGCCAGAGCCAGGCATGCAGCCGCGGGGAACTGCGTGCGGCCGCCCAGCCGGCCATGAGGACAAACACGGTGGTCGGCAGGCCGGGCACGAAGATGCCGACGATGCCCAGGCCCAGGCTGAGCGCCGCGAAGGCCAGCAGCAGCCAGCGCACCGGCGCCGGCAGGGGCGCATGCGCGGGAGGCGGCCGCAGGGGATCCGGGGGCGGGACGGGCATGGAGCGATTGTGCCTTCCGGCGCGGGGGCGATATGCTGCGCGTCCCACGGACCGGCGGCAATCCGCGCTTCCGGCCGCCTTTCTGTACTTTTCCAATGGCCATCCACGACATTCTCAAGATGGGCGACGGGCGCCTCCTGCGCATCGCCCGACCCGTCGCCGAATTCGGTACCCCGGAGCTGCTGCAACTGGTGCAGGACATGCGCGACACCATGCGCGCCGTGAATGGCGCGGGCCTGGCCGCACCGCAGATCGGTGTGGATCTGCAGCTGGTGATCTTCGGCTCGAACGAGCGCAACCCGCGCTACCCCGACCGGCCGCTGGTGCCGCCCACGGTGCTGGTGAACCCGCGCATCACGCCGCTGGGCGACGAAGAGGAAGAGGACTGGGAGGGGTGCCTGTCCGTGCCGGGGCTGCGGGGCGTGGTGCCGCGCTGGTCGCGCATCCGCTATGAGGGATTCGACGAGCACGGCGCGCCGATCGACCGCACGGTGGAGGGTTTCCATGCCCGGGTGGTGCAGCACGAGTGCGACCACCTGGTCGGCAAGCTGTACCCGATGCGCATCCGCGACTTCTCGCGCTTCGGCTACGCGGACGTGCTGTTCCCGGACATCGCAGAGCACGAGGACGACTGACGCGGTCCGGAGAGGCGTCCGGGCCTCAGCCCGACAGCGCTTCCAGCAGCTCGGTCTCGATCTGGATCTGCCGCGCGTTGTGCTGCAGTTCCGGGCCCTGGATGAGGAAGGTGTCTTCCACGCGCTCGCCCAGCGTGCTGACCTTGGCGAGCTGCACGTTGAGGTGGTGGCGCGAGAGCACGCGCGCGACCAGGTAGAGCAGGCCGGCGCGGTCGCTGGCCGAGATGTGCAGGATCCAGCGCTGCGCCTTCTCGTCCGGCCGCAGGGCGACGCGCGGGGTGATCGGGAAGCTCTTGACCCGGCGCGAGACGCGCTTGCGTCCGGGTTCGGGCAGCGCTCCGCCTTCCTCGATGGTCCGCGCGAGTTCGCTCTCCACCATGTGGGTGAGTTCGCGGTAGTGGCCGGCCTGCTGCGGCGCAACGATCTGGAAGGTGTCGAGCGCGTGGCCGTTGCTGGCAGTGTGCACGCGCGCGTCCAGGATGCTGAATCCCGCACGGTCGAAATAGCCGCAGATGCGCGCGAAGAGGTCCGGCTGGTCGGGGGCGTACACGGCCACCTGCAGGCCTTCGCCGGCCAGGGACTGCCGGGCTCGGACGACCGAGCGTCCCGAGCCCACGTGGCGGGCCATGTGGCGCGCGTGCCAGGCGATGTCCGCCGCCTCGTGCCGCATGAAGTAGCCGACATCCAGCGTGTCCCAGAGCTTCTTGTGGCCCTCGAAGGGCTGGGCGTTGAGCGCGAGCAGGACCAGCGCTTCGCGCTTGCGGGCCTCGACCTCGGCGGCGGCGTCGGGCGCGCGCCCGCCCAGCGTGCGCAGCGTGGCGCGGTAGAGGTCTTCCAGCAGCTTGCCTTTCCAGGCGTTCCAGACCTTCGGGCTGGTGCCGCGGATGTCGGCGACGGTGAGCAGGTACAGGGCGGTGAGGCGCCGCTCGCTGCCCACGCGCCGGGCAAATGCCGCGATGACGTCGGGGTCGGTGAGGTCCTGCTTCTGCGCCACCTGGCTCATGGCGAGGTGCTCTGCGACCAGGAATTCGACCAGCGCGGCGTCTTCCGCGCCCACGCCGTGCTGGCGGCAGAAGTGGCGCACTTCCTCTGCGCCGATGCGCGAATGGTCGCCACCGCGCCCTTTGCCGATGTCGTGGAACAGGGCCGCGAGGTACAGCAGCCAGGGCTTGTCCCAGCCGCCGGCGAGCTGCGAGCAGAAGGGGTATTCGTGCGCATGCTCGGGCATGAAGAAGCGGCGCACGTTGCGCAGCACCATGAGGATGTGCTGGTCCACGGTATAGACGTGGAAGAGGTCGTGCTGCATCTGGCCGACGATGCGCCGGAAGGACCAGAGATAGCGGCCCAGCACCGAGGTCTGGTTCATGAGCCGCATCGCGTGCGTGATGCCCACGGGCTGCTGGAGGATGCGCAGGAACTGCTGCCGGTTGACGGGATCGCGTCGGAAGGCGGCGTCCATGACGCCGCGGGCGTTGTAGAGCGCGCGCAGCGTGCGCACCGACAGGTCCTTCAGCCCTTCCTCGGTTTCGTAGAGCAGGAAGGTTTCCAGGATGGCGTGCGGTTCTCGGTGGTAGAGGTCGTCGCTGGCGACTTCGATAAGGCCGGACTTGTCGTAGAAGCGCCCGTTGATGGCGCGCAGTTCATGGGAGGGCGGGGAGAGCCGCTCCTCGATGTTGAGCAGCAGGATCTGGCTGAGCTGCGAGACCGCCTTGGCCGCCCAGTAGTAGCGGCGCATGAGGCTTTCGCTCGCCCGCAGGCGCTGGCGCTGTCCTTCGGTGGCGGCCTGGTTGCGGTAGCCGAAGGATTCGGCCACGGCGGTCTGCAGGTCGAAGACGAGACGGTCTTCGTGCCGGCCGGCGATGGCATGCAGGTGCGCGCGGATGAGGAACAGCAGGGCTTCGTTGCGCTCGATCTGCCGCACTTCGAAGTCGGTGGCGAGGCCGTGCGCCGCGAGCTCCTTCCAGTTGCGGCCCAGGCCGCTGGCGCGGGCCACCCAGAGCACGGTCTGCAGGTCGCGCAGGCCGCCGGGCGATTCCTTGCAATTGGGCTCCAGGGCGTAGGGCGTGTTCTCGTACTTGTTGTGCCGCTGGCGCATTTCCAGGGTCTTGGCGACCAGGAAGGCCTCCGGGTCCATCTGCGCGTCGTAGCGCTCCTGGAAATCCGCGACCAGGGCGGCGCTGCCGATGATGCGGCGGGCTTCCAGCAGGGACGTCTGCACGGTCACGTCGGCGGCGGCCTCGGTCAGGCACTCGGCCACGGTGCGCACGCTGGAGCCGATTTCCAGGCCGGCGTCCCAGCAACTGCCGATGAAGGCCTCGATGGCCGGGCGCAAGGGGCCTTCGCAGGCGGCTTCGCTGCCGTCGGGCAGCAGTACGAGCACGTCCACGTCGGAATAGGGAAACAGCTGGGCGCGGCCGTAGCCGCCCACGGCCAGCAGCGCCAGGGTATCCGGCAGGCCGGCCCGCTGCCACAGGGTGCGCAGCAGCCGGTCGGCCAGTGCGGACAGCTTGGCGAGCAGGGGGCGCACGACCCGGGTGGACGCGCCCCTGGACTGCAGGCTGGCCAGCAGGGTGGCCTTGTCCTGCCGGTAGGCGTCGCGCAGGGGCTGGAGTTCCGAGAGCGTGGGCGGCATGGCGTGCAGGGAGGGGGGCGATGGGGGCGTCGGAAAGCAGTCGGCAGGCATGGCCGCATCGCAAGCAAGAACCATGCTGCGCCTGCGCGCCTGCGCGCCGGCGCAGCCGTCAGGTCTTCACGGCGGCGACGAACGGCGGCAGCGGGGGCGAGCCGGCCGACAGGGTGAGGACTTCATAGCCCGTCTCGGTCACGAGCACCGTGTGCTCCCACTGGGCGGAGAGGCTGTGGTCCTTGGTGACGATGGTCCAGCCGTCGTTGCCGTGCTCCTTGACCTCGCGGCGGCCGGCGTTGAGCATGGGCTCGATGGTGAAGGTCATGCCCGGCACCAGTTCCTCGAGGGTGCCCGGGCGGCCGTAGTGCAGCACCTGGGGTTCTTCGTGGAATTTCTTGCCGATGCCGTGGCCGCAGAACTCGCGCACGACCGACAGGCCGTGGCCTTCGGCGAACTTCTGGATGGCGTGACCGATGTCCCCCAGGCGTGCTCCCGGCTTCACCTGCAGGATGCCCAGCCACATCGCCTCGAAGGTGAGCTGGCACAGGCGCTTCGCGGCGATGGAGACATCGCCGATCAGGTACATGCGGCTGTTGTCGCCGTACCAGCCGTCCTTGGTGATGACGGTGACGTCCACATTCATGATGTCGCCCTTCTTGAGGGGCTTGTCGTTCGGGATCCCGTGGCAGACCACGTGGTTGAGCGAGGTGCAGAGCGACTTGGGGTAGGGCGGGTAGCCCGGCGGCTGGTAGCCGATGGTGGCGGAGATGGTGCCCTGTGCGGCCATGCACTCGGCGGCGAGCCGATCCACGTCGTTCGTGGTGATGCCGGGACGGATGTGGGGCGTGATGTAGTCCAGCACTTCCGAAGCCAGGCGGCAGGCTTCGCGCATGCCGGCGATTTCCTCGGCGGACTTGATGGTGATGCTCATGGGGGGATTATCCCATCGGGGGCCGTACGGTGCCTCCGTGGACGCGATGGCAGTGGCGGCCGGCCGAAGCTGCGGGCCCGGTAAAATGGCGGGCTCCGCCGAACGCGCCGCGACGCCCCGGAGGCTGGCCCCATTCAGCGGCCCGCCCGCCGGCCGCGGCCTCCTGCTCCGAGACCCATCCTTTCCCGCAACAGGCCGCCAAAGTGACCCTGCACCTTACCTCGTTCGAAGGCAGCAACGCCCTCAGCCCCTTCCGCGTCCAGCAGCTCCTGCCCCGCCTGCAGGCCATCCACGACCGCATCGAGGCAGTCGCAGCCCGTTTCGTGCACCTGGTGGCTACCGACGCCGGGCCGACGCCGGCCGACCGCGAGCGCCTGGCGGCCCTGCTCACCTACGGCGATCCCTATGCCGGCCCGGATTCCGGCTCCGCCATCGTGGTCGCGCCGCGCATCGGCACGGTGTCGCCGTGGGCTTCGAAGGCCACGGACATCGTGCGCAATTGCGGGCTGCACGTGCGCCGCGTGGAGCGGGTGACCGAGTACCGGCTGTCGCTGCGCCCGGGCCTGCTGGGCGGCGTGCCTACGCTGACCGACGCGCAAAAGCAGGCCGTGGCCGCGCTGCTGCACGACCGCATGACGGAATCGGTGCTGTGGGACCGGGCCGGTGCGGCCGACCTGTTCACCGAACTGCCTGCCGTGCCCATGGAGTTCGTGGACGTGCTGGGCGGCGGGCGCGCCGCGCTGGAAGGCGCGAACACCCGCTGGGGCCTGGCGCTGGCGGACGACGAGATCGACTACCTCGCCAATGCCTTCACGTCGCTGCGCCGCAATCCCACCGACGTCGAGCTGATGATGTTCGCGCAGGCCAACAGCGAGCACTGCCGCCACAAGATCTTCAACGCGCGGTTCACCATCGACGGCCAGGAACAGGACAAGAGCCTGTTCGCGATGATCCGCAACACCCACCAGCTCGCGCCGCAGCACACCATCGTCGCCTATTCCGACAACGCATCCATCATGGAAGGCAGCGCGGTTGAGCGCTTCATCGCGCCGGCGGCCACCGGGCGCGCTGCCCATGACGTGCCGGCCTACCGCAAGAGCGATGCGACGCACCATGTGCTCATGAAGGTGGAGACGCACAACCACCCGACGGCGATCTCTCCGTTTCCCGGCGCCTCCACGGGCGCCGGCGGCGAGATCCGGGACGAGGGCGCGACGGGCCGCGGCTCCAGGCCCAAGGCCGGCCTCACCGGCTTCACCGTGTCCAAACTCTGGGGCGGCTGGAGCGACCAGGCGGGCGGCAAGCCCGAGCACATCGCCAGCCCGCTGCAGATCATGGTAGAGGGCCCGCTGGGCGGCGCGGCCTTCAACAACGAATTCGGCCGGCCGAACCTGCTGGGCTACTTCCGCGAGTACGAGCAGGACGTGGCGGGCGTGCGCCGCGGCTACCACAAGCCCATCATGATCGCGGGCGGCCTGGGAGTGATCGATGCGGGCCTGACCACGAAGATCGAGTTCCCGGCCGGCACGCTGCTGATCCAGCTGGGCGGGCCCGGCATGCGCATCGGCATGGGCGGTGGCGCGGCCAGTTCGATGGCCACGGGAACCAACGCGGCCGAACTCGACTTCGACTCGGTGCAGCGCGGCAATCCCGAGATCGAGCGGCGCGCGCAGGAGGTCATCAACCACTGCTGGGCGCAGGGCGCGCAGAACCCGGTCCTGGCGATCCACGACGTTGGCGCGGGCGGGCTGTCGAACGCGTTCCCCGAGCTGACCAACGATGCGGGCCGTGGCGCGCGCTTCGACCTGCGGGCCGTGCAACTGGAGGAATCCGGGCTGGCGCCCAAGGAGATCTGGTCCAACGAAAGCCAGGAGCGCTATGTGCTGGCGATCGCACCCGAATCGCTGGAGATCTTCCGCGCGTTCTGCGAGCGCGAGCGCTGCCCCTTCGCCGTGATCGGCACGGCCACGGGCGAGCGCCAGCTGGTGCTCGAGGACACGGCCGTGGAGGCGGGCGACCAGAAGTTTCCCGTGGACATGCCCATGGACGTGCTGCTGGGCAAGCCGCCCAAGATGCACCGCGACGTGAAGACGGTGCGCCGCGAGGCCGCGCCGATCGAGCTCACCGGCGTGCCGCTGCAGAAGGCCGTGATCGACGTGCTGGCGCACCCCACGGTGGCCTCCAAGCGCTTCCTGATCACCATCGGCGACCGGACGGTGGGCGGGCTGTCGCACCGCGACCAGATGGTAGGCCCGTGGCAGGTGCCCGTGGCCGACTGCGCGGTGACGCTGGCCGACTACCGCGGCTTCGCGGGTGAGGCGATGTCCATGGGCGAGCGCACGCCGCTGGCCGCGATCGACGCGCCGGCCTCGGGCCGCATGGCCGTGGCCGAGGCGATCACCAACCTGCTGGCCGCCCCGATCGAGCTGCCGCGCGTGAAGCTGTCGGCCAACTGGATGGCAGCCTGCGGCGAACCCGGCGAGGATGCCGACCTGTACGCCACCGTGAAGGCCGTGGGCATGGAGCTGTGCCCGCAACTGGGCATCAGTATTCCGGTGGGCAAGGATTCGCTTTCCATGCGCACCGTATGGACGAGCCCCTCCGTTAGCGGGAAGGACGACGGCGGCTCCGCGCGGAAGGTCACCTCGCCGGTGAGCCTGATCGTGAGCGCGTTCGCCACGCTGTCCGATGTGCGCGGCACACTCACCCCGCAGCTCGACGCGCAGCAAGAGGACACCACCCTGGTGCTGGTGGACCTGGGCCGTGGCCGGTGCCGGATGGGCGGCAGCATCCTGGCGCAGGTACTGGGCCAGGAAGGCGGCGAGGTGCCCGACCTGGACGACGTGCAGGATCTCGTGAAGCTGGTGGACGCGGTGAACGCGCTGCGCGCGCAGGGCCGCATCCTGGCCTACCACGACCGCAGCGACGGCGGCCTGCTCGCCGCGGTGGCCGAGATGGCCTTCGCGGGCCATGTGGGCGTGGCGCTGAACGTCGATCTGCTGGTGACCGAAGGCGACGGCATCGCCGACAGCCGCATGGAAACGGGCGACGCCAAGAACTGGGCGCAGCAGGTGAGCGCGCGGCGCGAGGAACTGACGCTCAAGGCGCTCTTCAATGAGGAACTGGGCGTGGTGCTGCAGGTGCGCACCGCCGAGCGCAACGAGGTGATGCAGACCCTGCGCGAACACGGCCTCTCGAAGTTCAGCCACTTCGTGGGCAAGACCCGTCCCGCTGCATCCGCGATGGACGTGGGCAAGGGTGAGCTGCAGGTCTGGCGTGACGTCAAGGCGGTGTTCAGCGCATCACTGTCGGACCTGCACCAGGTGTGGGACGCCGTGAGCTGGAAGATCTGCCAGCAGCGCGACAACCCGGCCTGCGCGGATGCGGAGCATGCGGCGGCCGGAGCCGCCCATGATCCGGGCCTGCATGTGGCGCTGACGTTCGATCCCGCGGACGACGTGGCGGCACCGTGCCTGAACCTCGCACGGCCGAAGGTCGCGATCCTGCGCGAACAGGGGGTGAACTCGCATATCGAGATGGCCTACGCCTTCAACGCAGCGGGCTTCGACGCCTATGACGTGCACATGACCGACCTGCAGTCGGGCCGGGCGAAACTGGCCGACTTCAAGGGCGTGGTGGCCTGCGGCGGCTTCAGCTACGGCGACACGCTGGGCGCGGGGATCGGCTGGGCGCGTTCGATCACCTTCAATCCGGTGCTGTCCGAGCAGTTCCAGGGCTTCTTCGGCCGCGCCGACACCTTCGGCCTGGGCGTGTGCAATGGTTGCCAGATGTTCGCCGAACTCGCGGACATCATTCCGGGTGCCGGGGCCTGGCCGCGCTTCACCACCAACCAGAGCGAGCGCTTCGAGGCCCGCCTGTCGCTGGTGGAAGTGCTGGAGTCGCCCAGCCTGTTCTTCGCGGGCATGGCCGGCAGCCGGCTGCCGATCGCCGTGGCGCACGGCGAGGGCTATGCGAACTTCGCGCGCCGGGGCCATGCCGCCCAGGCGATCGCGGCGATGCGCTTCGTGGACCACCACGGCGCTGCTACCGAGCAGTATCCATTCAACCCCAATGGCAGCGCGGGCGGCCTCACGGCGGTGACCACGGCGGACGGTCGCTTCACCGCCATGATGCCCCACCCGGAGCGCGTGTTCCGCAACATCCAGATGAGCTGGACCAGCGGCGACCGCAGTGCGCTGAGCCCGTGGATGCGCATCTGGCGCAATGCGCGCAAGTGGGTGGGGTGAGGCAGGGGGCTTTGGCGGGCGGGCGGGCGGAGGCTGGTGGCGTTCTGCCTTGCATGCAGCGCGCCAGCCGTCTTTGCAGCAGAGGCACGGGACGCCGTGCTGTCCCGCCCGTATGCCCACGCAGAGATCCGGAAAATCGTCATCGAGCGCCCTGCAGCGCAGGCGCGATTCGCCCCGGACGTGGATTGCCGCGGCCTGGCGCTGGACGCCCGGCGCGTGAAATCCTTCCTGCGGCACGCCGCCCTCACGGACAGCGGTTCGTACCGGCGCAATGCCATCCTGGACGATTGCTCGGCCGATGCCACCGTGGTGTTTTCGGATGGCAGGACCGCGACGGTATCCATCGACAGCGGAACGGGGTGGGGTACGGTGAGCCTCGGCCGCTCGCGGTTTCTGGCCTGCGACGCGTGCGTGGATATCCTGCAGCCGGACTTCAACTTCGATCCGCGGCGCAGGCCGTCCGACGCGGAGCGCTAGTTCCCTTTACGGCCCGGCCGCGGCTCCGGCCGTTGCCCGTCCGTTCAATCCTGCTCCAGCGTGACGAGCTGGTTCCAGCGCCGCACGAAGGCGAACGCCTGGTCGGGCGGCAGCGGGCGGCTCAGGTAGTAGCCCTGGACCTGGTCGCAACCCAGCTCCATCAACTGGTCGAACACCTCGGCCGTTTCGACGCCCTCGGCCAGCAGGCGGTAGCCCAGGGTGTGGCCCAGCTGGACCATGCCGCGCACGACGTCGAGGGCGCGGGCATCGGTGCCGATGGGCCGGATCAGGGCCTGGTCGAGCTTGAGCACCTCGGCAGAGAGGTCGTACAGGCATCCGAAATTGCAGTAGCCCGTGCCGAAATCGTCGAGTGCGACACGCACGCCCAGCGCGCGGGCCGCCTTGATGCCCTCCAGGGTCGGTCCCTCCGTCAGGACGGCGTTCTCGGTGCATTCGATCTCGAGGCGCGACGGGGCGAGGCCGTGGCGCTCGAAGGCATCCTGGAGCATGCCGGCGAATCCGGGCTGCTCGAGGTTGCGCGGCGACACGTTGATCGCCACGTCCACCTCCAGGCCGGCGTCTTCCCACGCGCGAATCTGCGCGAGCGCCGTGTGCAGCACCCATTCGGTGACGGCCTGGATGTACGTGGTCTTTTCGAGCAGGGGAATGAAGTCGCCGGGCGATACGGGGCCCAGTTGGGGATGGTCCCAGCGCAGCAGGGCTTCCACGCAGGTGTAGCGCGTGGAGGCGCGTTCGAACTGGGGCTGGTACACCAGCCGGAATTCTCCCGCCATCAGCGCGCGGGGGACGCTCGCCATCAGTTCGTAGGAGCGGCGGTAGCTGAGGTCCACCGTGGCGTCGTAGGTGCAGACCGCCGTGTCGGGTACGGATTGGTGGTAGAGGGCTGCGTTGGCACGCCGCAGGGCATCCAGGGCGTCGGCCGGTTCGAGGGTGAAGGGGGCCAGGCCCACGCGCCTCCGCTGGTTGATGACGATGCCTGAGCCCGACAGTGGTGCGATCAGCGTCTGGAGTAACTGCTGCGTGAATTGCTGCAGGGCGTGCTCATCCGCGGTACGGAGCACCATGGCCAGCCGGGCGACGCCGGTATGGTAGATGCGGGACTGGCTGCCGAGGAAGAAGGACAGCCGCTTGCCGGCTTCGTAGGTGAGCTGTTCGATGGGCTGCATGCCCACGGCCCGCACCGCGTCCATGAGGCCGTCGTGCGGCAGGAGTTCGAGCAGGGCCAGTATGCGGCCTTCGCCGGGCGCAGCGCGGCACAGGCCGTCGAGGTCCTGCAGCAGCTGGGACCGGTTGGGAAGCAGTGTGGCTTCGTCGAGACGCGAGGCGGAGCACTGCAGGTCGATCTGGGCCATCACGAGCGCGGCCAGGTCTTCCAGCTGACGCTGTTGCGAAGCGTCGAACGTCCGCGGCACGGTATCGATCAGGCAGAGGCTGCCCAGGTGGTGGTGGCCCCGCAGGATGAGCGGGGCGCCGGCATAGAAGCGGATGTGTGGGGGCCCCGCGACGAGCGGGTTGGCCGCGAAGCGCGGGTCTTCCAGCGCGTTTTCCACCACCATGACGTCCGACGAACGGATGGTGTGGTCGCAGAAGGCGTCCTCGCGGCAGGTCTCCCGGACCGGCAGCCCCACCTGCGATTTGAACCACTGCCTGTCCGCGTCCACCAGGCTGACGAGCGCGATGGGAACGCCGAAGAGGCGGCTGGCCAGCCGCGTGATGCGGTCGAATTCCTCGGTCGGCGGCGTGTCCAGCAGGCCGGTGGCCCGCAGGGCCGTCAGCCTTTGCTGTTCTGCGCTGAGCGAGGGGGTCATGGGAGCGTTGGGAAATGCGTGCGGAAGGCCGCCTCGGGAAGAGACGGACGGTCCTGCCGCAGAGGATATGCAATTATTGCGGCCTTGGCGTTTGCAAGGGTGTTCCCCTCCGGAGCATCGCAGCGGCGGACGGGGCGTTGCCGGACAGGAGCGGCCGCGCATGGCCCCCATAATCGGCGCCTCTCAACCACGGAGCTTTGCATGGCCGGCGCCAGTCTTTTGACCCTGCTCGACGATATCGCCGCGGTGCTCGACGACGTCGCCCTCATGACCAAGGTGGCTGCGAAGAAGAGTGCCGCAATGGCCGACGACGTGTCGGTGATGACCAAGACGGCCGCCCAGAAGACGGCCGGCGTGCTTGGCGACGACCTCGCGCTGAACGCGCAGCAGGTGACCGGGGTGCGTGCCGAGCGAGAACTGCCGGTGGTCTGGGCGGTGGCCAGGGGCTCGCTGGTGAACAAGGCCATCCTGGTGCCGGCCGCGCTCTTGATCAGCGCGTTCATTCCCTGGGCCGTCACGCCCCTGCTGATGCTGGGCGGTGCCTTCCTTTGCTTCGAGGGCGCGGAGAAGCTGGCGCACCGGTTCCTGCACCAGGACGGCCCGGTGGAGGCGGCGGACCGCGAGGCCCATGCGCAGGCAGCGGCGAACGCCGCGGTGGACCTGGCGGCATTCGAGAAGGACAAGGTGCGCGGGGCGGTGCGCACCGATTTCATCCTGTCTGCAGAAATCATCGCGATCACGCTGGGCACGGTGGCCGGAGCGCCTTTCGGCCAGCAGGTGGCAGTGCTCTCCGGTATCGCGCTGATCATGACCGCCGGGGTGTACGGCCTGGTCGCCGGCATCGTGAAGCTCGATGACGTCGGCCTCTGGCTCAGCCGGCGCTCCCTGGGCGTCGTGCGCGTGCTGGGCCGTGGCATCGTGGCGGCCGCTCCCTGGCTGATGAAGGTGCTCTCCGTCGCCGGCACGGCGGCCATGTTCCTGGTGGGGGGCGGCATCCTGGTGCACGGCCTGCCGCCGCTGCACCACGCGGTGGAGGGACTGGCTTCCGCTGCCGGGCAAGGGCATGGCGGGTTCCTGCAGTTGGTGGTGCTCAACCTGCTCAATGCCGCGAGCGGCATCGTGGCGGGCGCGCTCGTGCTGGCCTGCGTGACGCTGGTGCAACGCTGGCGCGGCCGCAAGGCCGGCGCGCATTGAGGCACGCATGGCCCTTTGATCTGTGGCAAGGCGGCCAGGGCGTTTTGCAAGCCCAATGCGTTCACGGGGGCCGTCCCCGTTCAACCGCATCGAGTTTCCCTATGAAAAAGAATCTGCTCGCCCTGGCTGCCCTGTGCGTTCTGACCTCCGGCGCCGCCCACGCGCAGGCCACCGACGGCCAGGGCCCCTGGCTGGTCCGCGCCCGTGCGGTGCATCTGGACAGCTCCAACAAGGACAGCACCGGCCTGGGCCTGTCGATCAACAACAAGACCATTCCGGAAGTCGATATTTCGTACTTCTTCGACAAGAACATCGCCGCGGAACTGGTGCTGACGGTGCCCCAGAAGCAGGATGTGCGCTCCAGCGCGCTGGGCGCCCAGATCGGCACGCTGAAGCACCTGCCGCCGTCGCTGATGGCGCAATACCACTTCGACGCACCCGGCTTCCGGCCCTACGTGGGCGCGGGCATCAACTACACCCGCTTCTCCAGCGTGCGCCTGCCCGCCGGAGTGAGCATCGACAAGAGCAGCTGGGGTGGTGCGCTGCAGGTCGGCGTGGACATCCCGCTCACCAAGAACCTGTCACTGAACTTCGACATCAAGAAGGTGTACATCCGCACGGACGTGGCTGCCAATGGCGCCAAGCTGGGCACGCTGAAGATCGATCCGGTGCTGGCGGGCGTGGGCCTGGGCTGGCGCTTCTGACCGCACACGCCAGGATGGGGCCGGCGCGCATGCGCCGGCCCTTTTGCTTTTCAGGAGGCCCGCACGAGGTCCGGACACCGCTGCGGGGCGGCGGGCGCAGCCTCAGGCTGCGGCCTGGGGTGCAGGCGTCTGCATCGGCAGCTCCAGCGTGAAACACGCGCCATGGCCGGATTCGGAGGCCACGCCGAGCCGGCCGCCCATGAGTTCGGCGAGCCCGCGCGACAGCGCCAGCCCCAGGCCCGTGCCGCCGTGCTGGGTGCTCACCTCGGCGCTGCCCTGGCTGAATTTTTCGAAGATGACCTCGTGCAGGTCGGCGGGGATGCCGGGGCCGGTATCGATGACCCGGAAGCGCAGCACGGGGCCTTCGGCGGTGTCCACCTCCAGCCGCACGCCGCCGTTGCGGGTGAACTTGAGCGCGTTGCTCAGCAGGTTGTTGAGGATCTGCTTCAGGCGCAGGCCGTCGCACCGCAGCATGTGCGGCACGTCGGGCGCGATGCGCATTTCCAGCGTGAGCCCTTTCTGCGCGGCGGAGATGGCGAAGAGGTCCACGGTGGTGCCGACGAGCTCGCGCACGGCATGGTCCCCGGGCGCGATGGGCATCGCGCCGGCCTGCACCTTGGCGAGGTCGAGGATCTCGGACAGCAGGGTGTTGAGATGTTCTGCCGCGCTGCGGATCAGGCCTGCGGCCTCGCGGTAGGACGGCTGCTCCAGCCGCTGTTCCATGAGCTCCGCGAAGCCGTGGATGCTGGTGAGGGGCGTGCGCAGTTCGTGCGAGATGGCCGTGAGGAACTCGCTCTTGGCGCGGTTGGCGGAGCGGGCCTGGGCCTCGCTTGCCGCGAGTGCCACGTTCTTCTGCTCCAGCTGCCGCAACCCCTTCAGGAAGCCCGCGCACAGGGCGACCAGCGCCGCGGAAAAAAGTCCGGCGAACACCACGGTGAAATTCCGCATGGTCCTCCATTCCGCCAGGGCCTCGTCGTCGGCCGTGGATACCAGGACGGTCAGCGGGTACCCGGGCACGCGGTGGAAGGCGGTGATGCGGCTCAGCCCGTCGACGTGGCTGACGCGCTGGTAGGTGCCCTGCGTGCGGGTGGTGTCCAGGAGGGGGTGGTCGGGGGGGAATTCGATGACCTGGTCGATGTCGCCCGCCTGGGTTCCTATCACCCGGGCCAGCATGCCGAAGTCCGCCCCCATCAGTACGACCGCTCCCTGGGCGCCGATGTCCACGCCGCCGTATACCTCGTCGAAATAGTTCGGATTGAGCGAGGCGACCACCACGCCGTGCAGGTGGCCGTCGCTGCCGATGATGGGCCGGCTCAGCTGCATGGTCCGGCGGCCGGAAACCCGGCCCGTGACGGGCTTGCCGATGAAGAGGCCCGATGCGGACACCTGGGTGCGCGCACGGGACACCTTGGCGGGCTCCAGGTGCACCCGGATGTGCTCGCGCTCGCTCAGGTCAGTATCCGGACTGCGGAAGCCGGAGGGGTCCAGGTTGCTGCCCACGAACCGGCCGTCGGTGCCCACGATGGAAAGCTGGGTGAGGATGTCCGGCGCCAGGCCGGTCTCGTTGGCGAACAGGGCGTAGTCCTCCTGCGTGAACTCTCCGCTGCGCACTTCCGCCGCCACGCGCAGCGTGGCCTGGTCGACGGCCGCCAGGACCCGCAGCGTCTGCTCTTCCAGGACGCGTGCCAGGTTGGCGTTCTGCCGCTGCTGGGACTGCACCGCATCCTGCCATTTGGTCTGCAGCGATATGGCGACGAGCGCCCAGGTGGCGGTGAGCGCCAGGAGCAGGGTTCCCACCACCAGCGCGCGCAGCCGCCGCCCGCCCTGGGCGGTGTGCGCAGGCACTGCCGGCAGGTGCTCGGTGGCCCTACGGGTGGATGGATCGGACATGGGGCTAGCTTGCCACGTTCTTGTGCGGGAAGGAACGCATCAGGGCCGGGAGGCAGTGCCGAAAATGCCGTCTCCGCCACCTTCCCCGAGGATGCGCCGCCCGAGGGCCGGCAGCGCGGTGGCCGCATCGGGGCGCTGCCATGTCTGGACCACGGTGGCGCGGCCCGCCGCCAAGTCCGCGGGCGTGCCCAGATCGAAGTGGAAGGTGTAGGCGGGCTCCTGGCCCATGCGCAGATCCGTGATCTGGACGTGGCCTCCCTGCTCGCGCATCCGGTAGAAGCCATGGCTGAAGGCGGCCACGCGCCGCACGGGTGTCCGGGCCCCTAACTGCGCGATGAGGGCCTCGCCCCGGTCGTGCAGGGTGAAGTGGATGGGACGGCGGCCGTCGGCAAGCGCGTAGAACCCCTCCGCATACTGGCCGGGCACCATCGCCACCACCCGCCAGGCGAGGGTGTTGAACGGCGTGGGCGTCACGAGCACCTCGCTCGCCGGACAGCCGATGGCTTCGAGCGATGTCCGGGCGATGCCCGCGACATGCTGCTGTACCGCGAAGCCCCAGGAGAGGTAGGCGGTGCTCAGCCACAGCCCGGCCGTGTTCCAGCGCAGGCCGCGCCGGCCTGAAACCGCCAGTGCCGCGACCACCCCCACGATGAGCGGCACGGTGTAGAGCGGGTCGATGATGAAGATACTGCCCACTCCGTAAGGGTGGTCGGTGAATGGCCGCAGCAGTTGCGTGCCGTACACCGTCATCCAGTCGAGCAGCGGATGGGTCACGAGCGCGAGCCAGAGGGCCAGCCACCAGCGCTTCCACTGGATGCTTTCCCCGTGGAGCCGCGCCGCCAGCCCGCCCAGGAAGGGCGCGAGGAGCGAAAGGTAGAGCAGGGCGTGGCTATCGGCCCGGTGCAGGACCATGTTGGCGATCGGGTCGCCATGGTCGATCAGTGCGTCCAGGTCGGGCAGCGTGCCTGCCACGGCCCCCCACAGCGCGGCCTTCCAGGCAGTGGTGCGCCGGCCCATGGCAGCCAGGGAAACGGCGGAGCCGAGGGCGATCTGGGTGAGGGAATCCATGCAGTGGCGATGAGCGTCGGCGAAAGGAGTTGCCGTGCGGGCGACGGGCGCGGCCGGGCGAGCACCGCAGCGGCCGCATTCTAGGGCGAACGATGCGCAGGCGTCCTACAAGCCCGGCGGAAGCTCTCTGCAATGCTGGGCACCGGCCATAGCGCCCAGCGCCGCAGCCGCCCGGCATGGCCTGAAAACTCCGCCGCCGCCCTGCTGCTCCGGCGGCCCTTTCCCCTTCAGGAAAAGAGACCCCGATGAACGCCCATGCCCTCCAGCAGTCCGAATCCGCCCATGCCGACATCATTCCCGGGCTGCTGCGGCATCCGGCCTGCATTTCCCCCAAGTATTTCTACGACGAGCGGGGGTCGGAGCTCTTCGAGGAGATCACCCGGCTGCCGGAGTATTACCCCACCCGCACCGAGCAGGCCGTGATGGCGCGCCATGGCGAAGACATCGCCCAGGCGGCGGGAGCGGTCGAGACGGTGATCGAACTGGGTGCCGGCAATTGCGAGAAGGTGCAGCCGCTGTGCCGGCTGCTGCGGCCGCAGCGCTTCGTGGGGGTGGATATTTCCGCGGATTTCCTGCGCGGCGCGGTAACGCGGCTGCAGGAGGCCCTGCCATGGCTGCTGGCGGAGGCCGTGGCGGGCGACCTCACGCAGCCGGTGGTGCTGCCCCACGACATTCCCCGCGCCCGCCGGCTGGTGTTCTACCCGGGCTCCTCGATCGGCAACTTCGATCCGCCGCAGGCCCTGGCGCTGCTCTCGCGCATGCGCGGCCTGGTGGACCGCGACGGGGGCGTGCTGGTCGGCTTCGACCTGCCCAAGGACGTGGCCGTGCTCGAGGCGGCGTACGACGATGCGGCCGGGGTGACGGCGGCGTTCAACCGCAACGCGCTGGAGCACGTCAACCGGCTCATCGGAAGCGACTTCGTGGCGCAGGACTGGGAGCACCGCGCCTTCTTCGACCGGCGCCTTTCGCGCATTGAAATGCACCTGGAGACGCCCCGCGGCGCGCAGGTGCGCTGGCCCGGGGGCGGACGCGTGTTCGCGCCCGGCGAGCGCATCCATACCGAGAACAGCTACAAGTACACGCTGCCGGCCTTCCAGGCCCTGCTGGCACGGGCGGGCTTCTCCCGCGCGCGGGTCTGGACCGATGAGCGCGGATGGTTCGCCGTGGCCTACGCGCAGCCCTGACTTCGAGAGGCACATGCCATGACCCCTTCCCTGAGCCTCGTGCGCCGCGCGGCGCCGAGCGCCGTACCGGCCGGTGCGGCCGCGCTGCAGGACCGCTACGCCCAGGTGCGCCGGGCCTCGCTGGCGCTGGCCCTGCCGCTGTCCGATGAGGATTGCTGCGCGCAGTCCATGCCCGACGCGAGCCCCGTCAAATGGCACCTGGCGCACACCACGTGGTTCTTCGAGACCTTCGTGCTCGAGCCGCGCGAGCCGGGTTTCGCCCCATTCCATCCGGCGTTCCGCGTGCTGTTCAATTCCTACTACAACGGTGTCGGGGACAAGCATCCACGCCCCCAGCGCGGACTCCTCACGCGCCCGGCGATGGCGCAGGTGCTGGAGTACCGGCAGGACGTCGATACCCGCATGGCCCGGCTCCTGGCCGGGCTGCAGGTGCAACCGGATCCGCAATTGCAGGCCCTGGTGGAGCTCGGGCTGCAGCACGAGCAGCAGCACCAGGAACTGATCCTCACCGATGTGAAGCACCTGCTGTCGTGCAGCCCGCTCTGGCCGGCCTACCGGCTGCAGGGCGCGGGCGGGGCGCCGGCGGGTCTGCAGGAGCGGCAACCCGAGCCTGCCGAGGCGGATGCCCTGCGCTGGCGGCGGTTTTCCGGCGGCGTCACCGAGATCGGCCACGACGCACGCGCCGACGGCGCCGGGTTCGCCTTCGACAACGAAGCGCCCCGGCACCGCGTGTACCTGCAGCCCTACGCGCTGGCCTGCAGGCCGGTCAGCACGGGCGAGTACCTCGCTTTCGTCGAGGCCGGAGGCTACCGGGATGCCTCGTTCTGGCTGGCCGAGGGCTGGGACTGGATGCAGGCCATGAAACTGCAGCATCCGCTCTACTGGCGCCGGGGCGCGATGGAAGGCGGCGATGGTGCGGGCTGGCACGAGTTCACGCTCGCCGGCCCCCGGCCGCTCAGGCCGTCGGCTCCCGCGGTGCACCTGTCCTATTACGAAGCGGATGCGTACGCGCGCTGGGCCGGAGCGCGCCTGCCCACCGAGGCGGAATGGGAGGCCGCCGCGGAGGCATCGGGCGTGTGGACCGGGGACGGGCATTTCGCCGACGGTGGCGTGCTGCACCCCCGCGCGGCACCGGGTGTCCCTCGTCCGGACCCGGACGGCCAGCCGCCCCTCGACCAGCTGTTCGGCGACATCTGGGAGTGGACGCAGTCCAGCTATGCGGCCTACCCGGGCTTTCGCGTGGCCGACGGCGCCGTGGGCGAGTACAACGGCAAGTTCATGGTGAACCAGTACGTGCTGCGGGGCGGATCCTGTGCGACGCCCCCGGGCCATGTCCGCGCCAGCTACCGTAATTTCTTCCCTGCCACCGCGCGGTGGCAGTTCTCGGGCCTGCGCCTCGCGCGCGACCTGGAGAACGCCTGACCGCCGCTGCATCACACGGCTCCCAGCGCCTGTGCGAGGTCGGCGGTGAGGTCGTCGATGTGCTCGATGCCCACCGACAGTCGCACCATGCCTTCGCCCACGCCGGCCTGCTGCAGCTCCTCGGGGCCGAGCTGGCGGTGGGTGGTGGAGGCGGGATGCGTGGCCAGCGAGCGCGCATCGCCGATGTTCACGAGCCGTGTGAAGAGCTGCAGGGCATCCAGGAAGCGCGCGCCGGCCGTGCGGGGATCGGCGCCGGGCACGGAGCGCAGCTCGAATGAGAGGATGCCGGAGGCCCTGCCGCCGAGCAGGCGCTGCGTGATCGCGTGGTCGGGGTGGCCGGGCAGGGCGGCGTACCGCACCTGGGCCACCTTGGGGTGGCGCTGCAGGTAGTGCGCGACGGCCAGCGTGTTGTCGCAGATGCGGTCCATGCGCAGGGCCAGGGTTTCGATGCCCTGCAGGATCAGGAAGGCATTGTGCGGAGAGAGGGTGGCCCCGGTGTTGCGCAGCGGCACGACGCGCGCGCGGCCGATGAAGGCCGCCTCGCCCAGGGCTTCGGTGTACACCACGCCGTGGTAGCTGGGGTCGGGGGTGTTGAGGCAGGCGAAGCGCTCCTTGTGTTGCGCCCAGGGGAACTTGCCGCTGTCCACGATGGCACCGCCGATGCTGTTGCCATGGCCGCCCAGGTACTTGGTGAGCGAGTGGACGACGATGTCCGCGCCGTGCTCGATGGGGCGCAGCAGGTAGGGGCTGGGCACGGTGTTGTCCACGATCAGCGGCACGCCGTGGTCGTGCGCCACCCGCGCCAGCGCGGCGATGTCGGTCACGTTGCCCAGCGGATTGCCGATGGATTCGACGAACACCGCCTTGGTGCGGCCATCGATGTGCTGCGCGAAACTGGCGGGGTCGCGCGGGTCCGCGAAGCGGGTGGTGATGCCCTGGCGCGGCAGTGTGTGCGCGAACAGGTTATAGGTGCCGCCATAGAGCGTGCTGGCTGAGACGATGTTGTCGCCGGCCTCGGCGATCGTCTGGATCGCGTAAGTGATGGCTGCCATGCCCGACGCCAGCGCCAGCGCGGCGATGCCGCCTTCGAGCGCCGCGACGCGCTTTTCGAGCACGTCGTTGGTGGGATTCATGATGCGGGTGTAGATGTTGCCCGGCACTTTCAGGTCGAACAGGTCCGCGCCGTGCTGGGCGCTGTCGAAGGCGTAGGCCGCCGTCTGGTAGATGGGCACCGCCACGGCCCGGGTGGTGGGGTCGGGGGCCTGTCCGGCGTGGACGGCAAGGGTCTCGATCTTCATGCGGTGCTGTCTCCCTGGAGTCGTTGGGCGGGCCGGTGTCTCGGCGCGTGCGGGCCATTGTGTCGGTTCGCACCGCCACGCGGAACGAACCGATCGCTATGTGCTTATGACTTCCGTGCATCCACTGTCCCGCTCCGCCGCGGACTGTGCAGGAGCTGGCACGCCGGTTGCACCCTCGGCGGCATGGAGGGGCATCCCGTACCCTGGTTGCCTGAAGGAGCACGACATGGCCATTCTTTTTCCTGAAACCCAGCCGACCGCCGGCAGCAGCCCCGGCAAGAGCGATCTCGCCCAGGGGCTCGTGCCTGCCGATGCCGGGCCGGGTACTGCCGCCTCCTGCGGGGCGGAGACGGCAAGCGTGCCGGCGAAGGGCACCGCTGCCGGGTCAGCCCACCGGAACCGACGCGCAGGGTTCGCCCGCTTCAGTGCGGCGCGCCGGGCACGGGACGCGTGCGGTAGAACTGCACCGGCACCGCGTGCGCCTCGCGCGCCTGCTGGTTCTGCACGGATTTCTTGATCCGGCCGACCACATGCATCTCGCAGGGCTTGCAGTCGAAGCGCAGGGTGAGCTTTTCCTTGCCGTTGATCAGGTGCAGGGGCTCGGCCTTGATGGTGCCCTTGACGCCGATCACGCCCTTGGCCTGCTTGGGGCACAGGCTCATGGAAAAGCGCACGCAGTGCTTGGTGATCATCAGGCTCACCTCGCCCTCCTCTTCCTGGCTTTCGTAGGCCGCGTCGATCACCTTCACCCCGTGCTTCATGTAGAAATCGTGCGCCTTCTGGTTGAACACGTTGGCCAGGTAGGTGAGCGTGTCCTCGGGGAAGGGGGCCGGCGGCTCGACGGGCCGCGCGCGGGGCAGGCGCTGCAGGCCGTCGGCACGTGCTGCCTCCAGCGCCGCTACGGCGTCGCGGCGCAACGGGTTCAGCACGGAGGCGGGCACGAACCACGGCTGCCGCATCGCGACGGCGATGTCATGCGCGTGGAAGATCGTCGCGCCGAAGCGGCCGATCTGCTCGCGCAAGGCGACTTCCGAGCGCCCCGCATCGGTGGCCGGCTCGTGCGCATGCGCCACCTCGGCGGTGCCGGTGAAGCCGTCTTCGTCGGTGAGCGTGAGGGCGAAGCCGGAATCGGTGTCCGTGAAATGCGCCCAAAGGCCGATGCGCCGTTCGCCGGATTTCTTCTCGAGCGTGCGCACCCAGTCCATGTCCCGGTTGCGGTTGATCTCGGTGCCGCGGCGCAGGTCCCTGAAGCCCTCCATCGGGTCCTTCGGGAACACGCGCCAGTGGTTGCGGGACTTGCCGGGCGCTGCCTCGGCGCGGTTGATCGCCACGCCCACGAGCTCTTTCTGCAGGTCCCAGTAGCACAGGCCGTCGCCGTTGTGCAGCACCGTGTCGGGCGCATGGGTTTCCAGCTCTACCCAGTTCGGGCCCACCTGCGTGACCCAGCCGATGGCCTGGCCGGGGTTCTTGGGTGTGTCGAAGGCGCCGATGTCTTCCTTGCGGCCGTTCACGAAATAGTCGGTGAACTCGCGGTTGAAGTTCTGGTTCGGGTCGGGGGTGAAGGTGAAGCGCGTCTGGCCGCTGGAAGAGCGGGCCAGGGGCGCGGCGGAGGTCTCGCGCTCCTCGATGATTTCGTCGAGCAACCGGCGGTAGTGGGCCGTGACGTTCTTCACGTAGGCCATGTCCTTGTAGCGTCCTTCGATCTTCAAGCTGCGCACCCCCGCGTCGATGAGGGGGCGCAGGTTGGCCGACTGGTTGTTGTCCTTCATCGAGAGCACGTGCTTGTCGTGCGCGATGAAGCGGCCGGCGTCGTCCGTCACCTGGTAGGGCAGGCGGCAGGCCTGGCTGCAGTCGCCGCGGTTGGCGCTGCGGCCGGTGTGTGCGTGGCTGATGTAGCACTGGCCGCTGTAGGCCACGCAGAGCGCGCCGTGGATGAAGAACTCGATCGTGCAGCGCTCCGGATCGGTCGCCGCGCGGATGGCCGCGATCTCCTGCACGGTGAGCTCGCGCGCCAGCACGATCTGCGACAACCCGGCATCCTGCAGGAAGCGCGCCTTCTCGGGCGTGCGGATGTCGGTCTGGGTGCTGGCATGCAGCTGGATGGGGGGCAGGTCGATTTCCAGCAGCCCCATGTCCTGGATGATGAGCGCGTCGGCGCCGGCCTCGTACACCTGCCAGGCCATGCGGCGGGCGCCTTCGAGCTCGTCGTCGCGCAGGATGGTGTTGAGCGTGACGAAGATGCGGCTGTGGAAGCGGTGGGCATGGCGGATGAGCCGCTCCAGGTCGCGCAGTTCGTTGCCCGCGCTGGCCCGCGCGCCGAAGGCCGGTCCGCCGATATAGACGGCATCCGCGCCATGGTTGACCGCCTCGATGCCGATGTCGGCGTCGCGGGCGGGGGAGAGCAATTCGAGCTGGTGGGGCAGGAGGGACATGGGGCGCGATTATCCCAGGAGGCCGTTGCCCTGGGCCTGGGCCGTCGCCGCACTTCGGCCCGCGGCAGCCCGGCTTCGCCTGGAGCCTGTCCCGATTCCCTTGCAAGCCATAGCCTGGATGCTCTCCAGAACCTTGCACGAGCCAGCCCATGCCCATCTCACCTGTCCGGTCGTCCAGCTCTCTTTCACCCACTGCATCGCTGCGCAGCGCCCCTGCGGACAGCGGCTTCACGGCGCCAGGCCAGCCCGGGCCCGCCGCCACGCCTTTGCGGCGCTCGCTTTCGTCGCCGTACCTGAGCCCGCTTTCGGCGCGCGATCGGGAGGCCGGCATGCGCCGCGAGGCCGCCCTGGCGGCCCGGTTCGGCAGTTGCCAGCCCGCGCGGGGCAAGACAAAAACCGGGGCGGATGGCCAGGTGGGCCACCGCAGCCCGATACAGAAGCAGGAACTCGAACCGGCGCAGCAGGGCTACCGCCGGGTGCGCGTGAACCCGACGCGGGTGCTCATCGCGGAGCACCAGGGCCCCGGAAGCAGCACATTCTTCATCCGCCGCCAGGCCGACCTGGAGGCGGTGCAGCGGTTCGACGGGCCGGTGGATGCCGCAGGCCGGGGCGCGGGCCCGCTGCAGGATCTACTGCGCCTGGACGACCTGCGCGCCCACCGGGTCCAGTACAAGTGGGACATTTCCGCCAACGGCTCGCTGGTCATCGGTGAAGTGCTGGTCGGAGCCCCTGAGGGCGTGCGCGAGCATGTCGCGGCCGGGCTCCGGAAGAAAGCCGAAGACACCGCCCGTATGCCGGCGGCAAAAGAGAAAAAGAAGAAGGACCCGAAAAAGGACGCCGCCGGTGACGCGGGCCCCGATCCACGCCAGTTCATGCTGGGCCACGTGACGCTGGTGGGAGGCGCGCTCGTCGCCGAGCCGTGGCAGGCCACGCGCGGTCTGCCGCAGGCGCATATCAGCGGGACGCTGTATGCCCGCCCGGACGGTACGCTATGCATCGACAACGATTCCGGCCGTTTCAGCGAATACGAAGACCGTGTGCCCGGGCATCTGCAATCGGTGGCGGACATGTTCGCGCGGCTCGGCCTGCCGGTGGCCGTGGATTGGACGCCCAAGACCCCCATCCCCCTGGCGCGTCCGGCGCCGCACGCTCGGGGATGAGCGGCTGGCGGCGCCGCCACCCGGCTGCACCGATTTGGCGCGGCTTCGCTCCGAAATGGTGCGACTGCCGGTACGATAGTTCCGGCGCCCGCTCCGTGCGGGGCCGCTTTCCGCCATTCCAGAGACTGTCAGGAGACCTCCGAAGTGCCTTCCGTTTTCCGCTTCCTCCCCTCGATGCCCTGTGCCGCGGCCGCTGCCGCCGTGCTGTCCGCCTTCGCCGCCGCGCCCTCCGGTGCGCAGGACGTGCAGACCGTCAGGATCGGGCATGCCGGCCCCGTCTCCGGCGGCATAGCGCACATCGGCAAGGACACCGAGAACGGCGTGCGCATGGCGGTGGACGACCTCAACGCGCAGAACCTCGTCATCGGCGGCAAGAAGATCCGCTTCGAGATTGCGGCGGAAGACGACGCCGGCGACCCGCGCCAGGCCACGGCCATCGCGCAGAAGTTCTGCGACCTGAAGGTGGCGGGCGTGGTCGGCCACCTGCAGTCGGGCACCTCCATCCCGGCGTCCTCGCTCTACGACAAGTGCGGCCTGCCGAACATCACGGCCGCCGCCACCAATCCCGACCTGACCAAGCCGGGCTACAAGACCACTTTCCGCCTGATCGCCAACGACAGCGCCCTGGGCGCCGCCCTGGCCATCTACGCGGCCGACCACCTCAAGCTCAAGACCGTCGCCGTCATCGACGACCGCACGGCCTACGGCCAGGGCGTGGCCCAGGTGTTCAAGGCCACGGCGCTGCAGAAAGGCCTGAAGGTGGTGGCCGAGGAGTTCACCAACGACAAGGCCACCGACTTCATGGCGATCCTGACCTCCATCAAGCCGAAGAAGCCCGATGCGATCTTCTACGGCGGCCTTGATGCCCAGGCCGGCCCGATGCTGCGCCAGATGGAGCAACTGGGCATGGGCGAGGTGAAGTTCTTCGGCGGTGACGCGCTCTGCACCGAGAAGCTGCCCGATCTGTCCGCCAGATCGGCGGTGCTCAGGAACGTGACCTGCGCCACCGGAGGCGCCTCCGTCGCCAGGATGCAGGGCGGCGCGGAGTGGAAGAAGCGCTACGACGCCAAGTTCCCCGGCCAGTTCCAGATCTACAGCCCCTACGCTTACGACGCCACCATGGTGCTGGTGGACGCCATGAAGCGCGCCGACTCGGTGGATCCGAAGGCCTATACCCCCTTCATCGCCAAGACCCAGTACAAGGGCGTGACCGCCAATGTGTCCTTCACGCCCAAGGGCGAGCTGACGGCGCCCGCCGTGACGCTCTACCACTACCCGGCCAACGCGCGCGTCGCGCTGAACTGAGGCTGCCGGCCTCCGGCACGCCGCGGCATCACCGCGGACGGCGCCGGTTCCGATACAGTGGCGTGCCGCGCCGCCCGTGCAGCGGTGATGAACGAGGAGCGACGGTTATGCGCATGGCATTGGGACTGGTGGGCCTTCTGGTGGCCCTGGCCGTGGTGGCCCTGCTGGTGAAGCAGCAGGTGGGCAGCACGCGGGTGGCGGTACCGGTGGTGCCGGGCGCGCAGGCACCGGCCTCCGGAGCGTCGGCACCCACGGTGCAGATGCAGGGCCGGCAGGTGCAGGAGCAGGTGCGCCAGCAGGTGGAGTCGCTCATGCAGCAGCCGCGGCCCATGCCGGACGACGAGGCGAAGTGAAGACCCTTCTGCGCACAGGACGCGGACCTTCGCGGGCCCTTGCCGGATCCCCATGGGCCCGCTAGCGGGCCCGGGCCCCGCTCCCGCCAACGCGAACCGGCAGGCCGACGAGGCATGGATGCGGATCGCGCTGCAGGAGGCCGCGGAAGCCGCCGCGCGGGGAGAGATCCCCGTGGGCGCGGTCGTGGTGCGCGGCGGCGAATTGGTCGCGCGCGGCGGCAATGCGCCCATCGGAGGCCACGATCCCACGGCGCACGCGGAAATCGTGGCGCTGCGGGCCGCGGCCGAGCGCCTGGGCAACTACCGGCTCGACGGCTGCACGCTGTACGTGACCCTGGAGCCCTGCGCCATGTGCAGCGGCGCCATGCTGCACGCCCGTCTGGACCGGGTGGTGTACGGCGCCCCCGACGCCAAGACCGGCGCGGCGGGTTCGGTGGTGGACCTGTTCGCGCAGCCGGCACTGAACCACCATACGTGCATCGAGGGCGGCGTGCTGGCGCAGGAGTGTGGTGCGCTGCTGAGCGGCTTCTTCCAGTCGCGGCGCCAGGCCCAGCGTGCCCATGCGCGCGCCGTCCATCCCTTGCGGGACGATGCGCTGCGCACGCCGGACGCGCGCTTCGCGGGCCTGCCGGACTGGCCCTGGGCTCCGCGCTATGCCAGCGACCTGACGGCGCTGGCGGGCCTGCGCATGCACTACCTGGACGAGGGGCCGCGCGATGCGCCCCGCACCTGGCTGTGCCTGCACGGCGCCGGCAGCTGGAGCTATCTGTTCCGCCACATGCTGCCGGTCTGGCTGGCTGCCGGCGACCGCGTCGTGGCGCCCGACCTGATCGGTTTCGGCCGCAGCGACAAGCCCAAGAAGGAGGGTGCGCACACGCTGCCCTGGCACCACCGCACGCTGGCGGAACTGGTGGAACGTCTCGAACTGCGCCGCACCGTGCTGGTCGTGCAGGGCGAAGGCGGGCTGCCCGGCATGGCGCTGCCGGCTGCGCCGACCGACGCGCTGCCGGACGCCGCCGGCCGGTTCACCGGGCTGCTGGCGATCAATGCCTGGCTTCCACCCGGCGACGGCGTGCCGCTGCCGCCAGGCCTGGCGGCCTGGCGCAAAACGCTGGCCGCACGGCAGGCGGCAGTGCTGCGCCCTGGCGCCGCGCCGGGCCTGGATGCCGCTGCCGCAGCGGCCTGCGAGGCACCTTTTCCCGAGGCGGGCTACCGCGCCGCCCTGCGCGCGGGCCTCCACTGGCTGCCCGCCGCGCCGGATGCCGGATCTGCCGCCATCGTGCGCGCCGGCCGCGCCTTCTGGTCGGCGCCAGAGCGCCGCAGCGCGGTCGCGGTCGGCGCGCGTGATGCGGCCTGGAGTGCCGCGGCCCTGGCGGATGCACGCGCGGTGCCGCCCTGGCCCGCGGGCGGGGGAGATCCCTGGGTCTGGCCCGATGCCGGCCACCTGCTGCCGGAGCGCCACGGCCCGGAACTGGCGCGCCGCGCTGTGGAATACTTCCACACATGAGCGGCGCACCGCAGACGCCGCCGACGCGATCCTTTCCGCCCCCTTTCTTCCCCGCCTTTGCCGGAGCGGGCCTTTCGGCCCGACGAGCCTTGTCCGAACACGATCACGACCATTCGCATTGCGGCCACGACCATGGCCCGCGCCACATCTACATCTACTCGCCGGCCGGTGCCGTGCGCGACAAGGCTGCGTTCAAGCGCGGCGTCGCCCGCCTGCAGGCCATGGGGCACGAGGTGGAAGTGGATGCGGATGCGCTGGCCGTCCATACCCGCTTCGCGGGCGATGACGCCACCCGCCTCGCCGCCATCCACCGCGCTGCCGCGAGCGGCGCCGACGTGGCGCTCATTTCGCGCGGGGGCTACGGGCTCACCCGCATCCTGGACGGCATCCGCTACAAGGCCGTGGCCAAGGCCGTGGAGAGGGGTACGCAGTTCGTCGGCCTGAGCGATTTCACCGCTTTCCAGGCCGCGCTGCTCGCGAAGACCGGCGCCATGACCTGGGCCGGGCCGGCATTGGTCGGCGACCTCGGCTGCGACGGCGAGCCCGACGACATCATGCTGGCCTGCCTGGACGACCTGTTCACCGGCCACGGCGAGGGCGCCGGATGGCGCATGCACAGCGAGAAGCCGGCGGCCGACGGAAAGCCCGCGGTGAAGGACTGCTACATCCGCAACGCCACGCTCTGGGGCGGCAACCTCGCCATGCTCTGCTCGCTGGTGGGCACGCCCTACCTGCCCCAGGTCAAGGGCGGGATCCTGTTCGTGGAAGACGTGAGCGAGCATCCCTACCGCGTCGAGCGCATGCTCACGCAGCTGCTGCACGCCGGCATCCTCGCGCAGCAGAAGGCCGTCGTCCTCGGCCAGTTCACCGGCTACCAGCTCGCGCTGCACGACAAGGGCTTCAAGCTGCAGACCGTGGTGGACTGGCTGCGCACCCGCATCAATGCGCCCGTGCTCACCAACCTGCCGTTTGGCCACGTGCCCACCAAGGTGCTGCTGCCGGTGGGCACGCCGGTCTCCCTCTCCGTGGAGGGGCGCGACGCCCTGATCTACTGGGGCCACGCCGCCGGGCACTGAGCACCGCTCCATGAGAACCGTCCGGCACACCGTCGTGTTTTCCGACATCGTCGGCACCACGGCGCTGTTCGAGGCGCAGGGCAACACCCGCGCCACCACGGCGGTCACCGGCCTGACCGAATGGATGGCGGCGGCGCTCGGCCTTCACGGCGGGCGGGTGGTGAAAACGCTGGGCGACGGCGTGCTGGCCGTGTTCAGCGAGCCGGCCTCCGCCGTCGCCGCGGTGGTGGACATGGCCCGCCGCCACCACGAGCGGCCCGGCAAGCCGGATGGCGCCATGGACCTGCGCGTCGGCATGGCCTACGGCGAACTGGTGGAAGTGGACGGCGATACCTATGGCGACGCGGTGAACATCGCCTCCCGCCTGTGCGAGCGTGCCGGTGCCCGCGAGATCCTTGCCGATGCCGCCACGGTGGAAATAGCGGGCAGCGTGGAGGGCGCGGGCTACGTGCGCATGGGTGCGCTGGAACTGCGCGGCCGGGCCGAGCCGCTGATGGTGTACCAGGTGGACTGGCGGGTCGGTGACGAGCATGGCCCGCTGACGCAGCGCGCCGGCCTGGCGAGCGAGCTGGCACCGATCCACCCACCCAACACCTGGATCGAGCTGGCATGGTCCGGATCCATCCGCACCTTCGGTGCGTCGGACAGCCCGCTGCACGTGGGCCGGGGCTCGCAGGCGCCGGTCCGGGTCGCAGACCCGCGCGTGTCGCGCGTGCATGCGCGCATCGAGTGGCGCGGCGGCACCGTGGTGTTCACGGACCTCAGCAGCTACGGAAGCTGGGTGCGGTTCGACGGCAGCGAAACCGTGGTGGCGTTGCGCCGCTCCGCCTGCCTGCTGCACGGCAGCGGCCAGATCGCGCTGGGCGTACCCTTCGGGCGCACGGACACGCCCACCCTGGGGTTCGGCGTCACCGACACCGAGCTGCCGGAAACCTGGGACACGCTCCCGCCTTACTGATCGATTTCCCGCGCACGGGCCGCCCACGGCCGCGTTGCTGCACGACAATCGTGCTCCATCTCGAGAGGGGCGAAACCATGCGGTTGCGACAGCGGAAAGCAGGATCCTGGATGCGTTGGAGCGCCGTGGCGGCGGTGGCGCTCGCGTTGCTCGGCGGCGCAGTGGTGGCGTGCTATGTGCAGAGCCGCTTCCCGGCGCTTGACGGCCGGCTCTCCGCGCCCGGGCTCGTGGAACCCGTACAGGTGCGGCGCGACCCCTCCGACGTCACCCACATCCATGCCGCCTCAGCGAAGGACGCGTGGTTCGCCCTGGGCTATGTGCATGCCCAGGAGCGCGCCTGGCAGCTGGAGTTCAACCGGCGCCTTATGCACGGGCAACTGTCCGAACTGTTCGGCCCCGCCGCGCTGGACACCGACAAGCTGATGCGCGCCCTGGACATCATGGGCACCGCACGGCGCCAGTACGCCGGCCTGCCGGCCCCGGCGAAGGAGGCGCTGCAGGCCTATGCCCGCGGCATCGGCAGCTTCCACCGCAGCGGCCGGGCGCTGCCGCCGGAATTCCTGCTGCTGGGCGTGCCGCCCCCGGACGGCAAGGACGGCCGCGACGCCTGGACCCCCGAGGACAGCGTGGGCTGGGCGCTGATGATGGCGCTGGACATGGGCGGCAACTGGGGCCAGGAATTCACGCGCCTCTCGCTCGCCCAGTCGCTGGACACCGACCGCCTGTGGCAGCTGCTGCCCCCGTACCCCGGCGAGCCGCCGGCCACCCGCGTGGACCTGGCCGCGCTCTACCGGGGCCTGGGCATCTACCGCGGCGCGGGGCAGGGCGCTGCCGCGGCGGCCACTTCCTCCGGCACATCCACCGCTGCCTCCACCGCCGTGCCCGGCATGGTGGCGGCCCTGGCGGGCGACGGCACGCGCCAATGGCTGGACTGGTCGCGCGCGCTGGTGAGCGACGCGGGCACCAACGAAGGCAAGGGCAGCAACAACTGGGTGGTGGCAGGGTCGCGCACCGCGAGCGGCAAGCCGCTGCTGGCCAACGATCCCCACCTGGGCCTCTCGGCGCCCGCCATCTGGTACTACGCCGCCCTGCATGCACCGGAAGGCCGCGCTGCCGATGGCTCGCGCATCCCTCCCCTGGAGGTGGTCGGCGCGACCCTGCCGGGCCTGCCGTTCGTGGTGCTGGGCCGCACCGCGGGCGTGGCCTGGGGCTTCACCAACACCAGCCCCGACGTGCAGGACCTCTACATCGAGCGGATCGATCCGGACAACCCGCGCCGCTACCGCACGCCCGACGGCTGGGCGGAGTTCACGGAGCGCCAGGAGACCATCCGCGTCAAGGGCCAGCCCGACGTGGCGGTCACGCTGCGCGCCACCCGGCACGGCCCGGTGCTGAGCGACGTGGTCGAATCCCATGGCCGGGTGCTCGACTTGAAGCGCGCCGTGCTCGCGCTGCGCTGGAGCGCCCTGGACGCCGACAACCGCACCGTGCTGGCGGGCCTGCGCCTGAACCATGCGCGCAACGTGGAAGAGCTTTTCGATGCCCTGTCGGACTACCACTCGCCCATGCAGAACGTCGTGGCCGCCGACACCGGGGGGCGCATCGCCTTCAAGGCCGTCGGCCGCGTGCCCGTGCGCGCCGCAGGCAACGACCTGAACGGCGTCGCGCCCGCCCCCGGCTGGGAGGCACGCTACGACTGGCAGGGCTGGCTGCCCTATGCCGAGACGCCGCAGGACGACGGCGCGGCCCGGGGCTGGATCGCCACCGCCAACCAGCGCATCACGCCCGAGGGCTATCCGCATTTCCTGACCCAGGACTGGGCGCTGCCCTACCGGCACGACCGCATCGTGCAGCAGCTCGAAGCCGCCGGCAAGATCGACATGGCCGGCATGCAGCGCCTGCAGGGCGATGTCGTTTCCCTCGCCACCCGCCGCCTGCTGCCCTACCTGCAGCGGGCGCTGGCGGGGCATCCGCATCCGCTGGCCGGCGCCGTCGCGGCACAACTGCGGGGATTCGACGGTGCCATGCGCGCCGACCGGGCCGCCCCGCTGGTCTTCGCCGCCTGGGTGGACGAACTGGCCCGCGGCACCATCGCTGCGCGCATCGGCGCCGAGCGCTTCGCCGCCACCTATGGCCGGCGCGACTACCGCGCGGGCCTGGAAGGCATCCTCGAGCGCAACGACGCCTGGTGGTGCCAGCCCTCCGGTTGCGAGCGGCAGTCCGCCGAGGCCCTGGGCCGCGCACTGGAACGGCTGGCCGCGCAGCAGGGGCCCGACCCCGCCCGCTGGCAGTGGGGCCGCGCCCACCCGGCCCTGAGCGTGCACCGGCCCTTCGGCAACGTGCCGGCGCTGGCGCGGTTCTTCGACGTGCAGGTGCCGTCGCCGGGCGATGCCTATACGGTCAATGTCGGGCAGTACGACCTTGGCAAGCAGGACGGGCCGTTCGTGAACCGGCATGCCGCTTCGCTGCGGGCGGTCTATGACCTGTCGGACCTGGAGGCCTCGCGCTTCATTTACCAGACGGGGCAGAGCGGGCTGGTGTTCTCGCCGCGGTATCGGGATATGCGGGGGGAGTGGGTGGAGGGGGGGTATCGGGCGTTGCAGTTGCGGCCGGGGCGGTGGAGGCACGAGTCCGAGTTGACTCCGTGAAAACGAGGCAATCGGTGTGTGTGGGTCGATAGTTTTCTTCTTGAGGTCTAGATGCGTATTGACTTAACTACTGTCAAGATTTAGCGTTAATATTTATTGAGGGCAAAGCGCAAACTGGGGTTTCAAGCCGTAGCCTGTTTATTAGCATCCAGCCAGTCGTTGGAAGAGGGCGATGGTTGGACTTTGGAGAATTTTCAATCGGGGATGGTTGTTTTTAGGTTGTATTAATAATTATTAAATTATATTAATAAATCATTGAATTTAATTGGAGGGAAAATGTTCGGGTCAAAAAGAGTGTTCGGGGTATGGTGCTGGCTTGGTATAATTTCTGTCGCTCACGCAGAATATCCCGTCAGAGGTCCGGTTTTTGGCTATGTTTCGGAAGATGTGTACCATACTCCGCTTTCATCGGAGCCCAGTGGTGTTTGTTCTGCGCTCGAGCCTATCCTGCGGCAAAGGATGAAATATTGTGCAGTCGTTCCATCGCAGCAATTGTGCATCCCTGCGGGAGACCGTTGTCCACAGAATGAAAATGAATATGCGGACAACCCTTACATGATTTTGGGGGTTTGCAATAAAAAAGAAAACAATCATCCTTTGTATGTGGGGAATGAATCCCGCTGGGTATTTAGCCGTTGGGCATATGACAACGGAAAAGGGCCTGACGACTGCGTTTGTCCCCCTCCCAGCAATGGCCCGGAGAATCCCTATCTCAGAGATCCCGTAAGCGGCTGGTGTGCTGACAAGTGGCTGCTCGATCCGCCGCCCCCTCCTCCACCCCCTCCGCCGCCACCCCCACCTCCACCTCCACCTCCACCTCCACCTCCACCTCCACCTCCACCTCCACCTCCACCTCCACCTCCACCTCCACCTCCACCTCCACCGCCCCCGGGGCCGCCTGCACCACCGCCACCCTCTCCTGACGGAGATCGAACTGCTCCGGTTTCTTCGTTCCCAGGCCCCCAGGACGGAATGTGTATGGGTGACCCTGTGGTTCCTGCCACCGGAGAGAATTTTCAAGAACAGGCCGATTTTATTGATCCGCAAAAATCAGGGCTGGATTTTATTCGCATTTATCGCAATCACTGGGCTTTGGGCTCTGTCCGGCCGAATCATGGGTGGGGGTCTCAATGGAGTCATAATCATGCCATTGTCTTGAATGTGACTGGTGGTGTTGCCACCATGGTTTTTGGTAATGGTTTTGAGCGCGAATTCAACCGAAACCCGGCAGGAGAGTGGGTCGCCAAGCAGCCGGGGGACTCCATGAGCCAGGCTTCTGGTTTTTGGAACGTTAAATATGCCGAAGATGATTCGAAGTTCAAGTTTGACAGCGCAGGCAAGCTGCTGGAGCGCCGCTATAGGAATGGATGGATCGTTTCGTATGAATATTTCGGTGCTGCATTGACGGGCATCCGGAATCATTTTGGCAGAAGCATCACTTTCGAAAGGAACGGCGGTCGTTTCGTCGAACGTATGAATCGGCCGGACGGATCGATAATTTCCTACTCGTATGCAGGGATTAGCGCTGAGAGCTTCAGCCTGAGCGCTGTTTCCTACGGTGGAAGTTACACGAAGAAATATGTCTATGAAAATTCAAAATACCCGTTGCTGTTGACGGGCCTCATCGATGAAGATGGTAAGCGGTATGCGAGTTTCAACTATGACGACCAAGGCCGCACACTGAAAGCTGCTCATGCTGGTGATGTCTTGGCGTATGAGTTCGATTATTCCAATATCGCTTCTGGAAAAGCGCTCGTAAAGGATGCTCAAGGTCAGCGGCGGGAGTTCGGCTTTGCACGTCAAGATGGCAGCATGGTTATTACAACAGCTTCGGCAGTTCCTGCCTTGGCCTATGACCCAGTAGCTACACGAACCGTGAATTCCGCCGGCTTGGTCTCAACGGAGCAATCTTTTGCTGGCCGTAGAAATATCTATGATTGGAATGAACAACGGAAATTGCCTGTCAAGGTGACACACGCTGCAGGCAGTGCAGATGAAAGGGCGGTAAGTACGGACTGGCATTTGGTTTTCCGGCGTCCTATTAGGATCAAGGACGGAAGCAGGGTCACTGAATACGACTATGATGCTTACGGTAATTTGACCAGTGAACGGCTCTATGATGCGGCACAGGCGGATGGTGCGTCCAAAGCATTGGTACGAACCTGGGAGTATGATGGTTGGCGCTTGGTTTCGTCTTCGGATTTCAATGGGGCCAAGACGATCTACAATTACGGATATCCATTCGGACCAAAACCTCTGGAGGTGCAAAATCCTCTTGGGCATACAACTTCCTATTATTACCAGGATGGTTATCTTTCCTACATGCGTCGCCCAAATGATGTTTCATATGACATCGTTAGTGGTGCCGATCCTCGCCGCCTTGTAACGCAGGTATCCTCTTCTGGCTTGTCGTGGAATTATCAATATAATCAAATAGGAAAAATATCGCGAAAATCAGAACCTTCGGGATATTATGTCGATTATTTTTATGATGATGCGCACAGGCTTTCTACCTGGCGCGATAACCGCGGTGGCTCGGGAAGATATGCCTATGATGGCTTCAATAATGTGCTCCTCTCGGAGGTTAAAGATGCTGCGGGTAAGGTCGTGTGGCTGGAACAAAAGAAATACAACACGTTCAATCAGCTCGAAAGCGTGCAGTCTGGAAACGAGAAAAACATATATGCTTACGACCCTGACGGTAGAGTGACCAGCGAAACCAATGCACTTCAGCAGCGGTATGAGTACGACCGAAATGCATTCGGTCTGACCACGAAGATCACGGATCCCTACAAGAAGACAGCAAGCTTTGCGTACGATGGGCTGGGGGTTATGAAGTCCGCGACTGATTACGCTGGAGTTGCCACCACTTATACCAATGATCTTCGCGGTAATCCCACGCGTGAAATGGTCTCGGACATCGGTACGCTGGATGTCCAATACGACGCAATGGGGCGTGCCATTCAATGGACGGACGCCTTGGCTCGCACAACCAAGGTCAGCAGGGATGCCTTGGGAAGGACCACGCGGCTGCTTTTTTCTGACGGAAAGCAGAGTGTGTTGCGCTATGACCTGACAGGGGCCACATACAACGCCAACAACGCGCCCAAGGCAAGTGTCGGAGCCTTGAGTGAGCTTCTGGACCCAGGCGTGACCACGCGTTTCCGTTATGACGTGATGGGCAGGATCATGGGCAAGACGCAAATACTTGCCTCGAGTGGCGATACCCGGTCGGTGGGGTATTCATACGTTGAGGCCGGCAGCGGCGGTGCGGGGGCACTCGCCAGCATCGCCTATCCCAGCGGACGGCGCCTGCAGTTCCAGTACGACGCTACCGGGCAACTCGTCGGGCTGCGATGGAACGGCCAGATATTGCTCTCTGGAATCACCTGGAATCCCATGGGGCAACCTACGGGTTGGACCTGGGCTGCCGGCAACCTGAAAGAACAGCGAAGCTATAGCGTGGCGGGCCGGTTGACGTCGAGCCGAGTGCTGCCGCAGTTGAATTGGGATGCCGCGGGCCGGCTCACGGGTCTCCAGCAGCAGCATATGCTGCCAGCCGCGAGTGGCGGTGCTGCGCAGCAGGTGCTGCTGTCGAGCGCTTTCACATATGACGCCCTGGGCCGCTTGACCGGCAGTGCCCACAGCCTGCCCGCGAGTGCTGCTCTGCCGAAGGGCTGGGGCCTGGGCGACACCGTGGGTGCTACCTCTAGCGGTTACTCCCTGGATGCCAATGGCAACCGTTCCCAATCCTTTCACAGCAGTGTTGCCGGGGCAGGAACGGCCAAGCTGGAGCGGGTTTATCAACCCGTGCCGGGCAGCAATCGGCTCAAGGGCTACACCGAGACCTTCACGCCCGCAGGCGCCGCAGCGCGCCGCACCGATGTCACCTATGCCCAGGACGCCACCGGGGCGCTCACGAAGAAGGGCGATAGCTATCTGCACTATGGTGCTGATGGCCGCATCGCCAGGGCAGGTGCGACTTCCGATCCCCAGAATGCGCTGGCCGTGGGCTACATCACCAACGCCCTGGGCCAGCGGGTCTTGAAGAGCGACGCACGCATCTCTGGTACGAACGCCAATAGCGCGATCACCCTGCAAACGGTTTATGCGGATGACGGTATCGGCAGTACGGTGCTGGGCCAGTATGGCAATCGCCGCAGCAGCAACAGCGGTGCACCGGCGGGCGAAATGGATAGCACGGAAGTGATCTGGCTGCCCACTGTGTCAGGACCGCTGCCCGTGGCAGCGCAGATCAACGGTCGGCTGTACGCGATCGATGCAGACCATCTGAACACCCCACGCCGCCTGACGAACACCCAAGGTCAGGTTGTATGGCAGTGGCTCACCACCGGCTTCGGAGAGGCAAACCCGACCACAGGATTCACAGGCTATGCGCAAAGCGGTGAAAGCACCGGCCGAAATTACAGTGAACCGGTCCGGTTCGACCTGCGTTATCCGGGTCAGGTGTGGGACGAAGAGACAGGGTTGAACTACAACCTGCATCGGTACTACGATCCTGCGACGGGAAGGTATATACACGCCGATCCGATCGGCTTGGAGGGTGGTTGGAATAGGTTTTTATACGCGAAAGGTAATCCTTCTTCGTATTATGATCCAACCGGTGAGTTTGCGATGGTGATTCCATTTGTCCCAGCTGTTATTTCTGGCGCGGACATTGCCATCGGCATTGGTCTGGGTACATTGGGGTACGGGCTGGATCGCATGTTTGCAAAGCCTGGCAATGAATCCAGGCCTGTGGATGCACCTGCAGGCACCAAGCCGATAGATCAGATGGGAATTGGACGGGGTGATGTCCATGATATTAAAGACGGAGTGGGGGCTGGGGCACGTGACTGGACTGGCATTGCTCCTAACGGCGATGTTGTTACAAGCGGTCGGAATGGTCGCGCAGTCAATCATGGCCCTGCAGATCAGTTTACAAATCGTCCTACCGGCCTCTGCCGCTAAATATTATGCCAAGTAAAATTAGCCTTCAAATTAAGCACGAATCTTGTGATCTTGAAAAACTCGCATCTGATATTAAACTGCCGATCGCGAGAATCTGGGCTGCTGGTGCTGAACGGAAAACTGTTCAGGGAGCCTTGCTGGGAGGTAATTATGAAGAATCGTACCTTTCATTGAAAATTGAATGCCCGGACGAAAGCATTGACGGGGCGATAGGCCTGTTGAAAAATAATTTGATTGCCATGCCTGAAGATTCGGCAAATTTCTTTGCAAAACCGGATCTGAAGAAAACTCTCTACTGCACGCTGGTTTCGGGAGGGGAGAAAATAGGATTGGATATGTTGAGAATTCTCGTTGATTTCAATATAAATCTGGAGATTGATTAAGTTGCATACGTGGTTTAGTGCTTGTGTCGGGTTGTCTCTACGTTCGCAGGTAGCGATCGCGGACGTCGATACCCCACTGGCCGACCACGGTCATCCACCGCGCGGCTTTGCTCGCGTATGAACAGGCTTACAGTGGAGTGCATGGCTGGACTGCCGCTGCTCGAAGCTCTGCGTTCCGAAGCTTGGCTTGCGTAATAACGCCGATTCCAGAGCGACAAGAAAATCGGATTCAGGAGTTTTAATGCTGTATATTTTGGATTAATGGCAGTGAAATAATCACACGGCCGCGGCGAGATGGATGGCACCGACGCGATCTGGCTGCGCACGGTAGCGGTGCCTCTGCCGTGGACAGCCACCTGCGAGCGGGGATGCCCTCTGTCACATGACATAGGCATAACCCTGCCTGCGCGCTGTTTGGCCGATGCGTTTTAATGGTCTAGTGCGATGTGTCCTTTGTTCCATTCGCCCAGCCATGTCTGAGCCATCCCACTATCCCCATCGTCGCCATTTCCTGGGCTCCGCTGCCGCCGCGCCGTTGCTGGCCTGGAGCACCGCTACTCTCGCCGCCCCAACCCACGCTGCCCCGCAGGCTTACTCGTCTTTTGACTGCCTTGCCGTAGACCGGGCGACCGATTGGGCCGAACTCCCGACTCCCCGTGGTTCGGTGGCCACCGACACAGCGCGCTGCGAGGCCGTGCGAAGCCTGTACGACATCGATACCCGTCTGTCCAACCTGGAGAATGGCTACTGGGGCGTGATGGCGCGGCCGGTGCTGGAGGAATATTTGCGGTGGACGTTGCGTGTGAACCGCGAGAACACCGATTACGCGCGCAACCGCATGGGGCCCGACTGGCGAGCGGCGCGCGAGGCCGTGGCCGCGGCGGCGGGGTTCGATGTGGCCGAAGTGGCGCTCACGCGCGGCGCTACCGAGGCGCTGCAGCTGCTCATCATCAACTACTTACGGCTGTCGCTTGGCGACACGGTGCTCTATGCGGACCTGGATTACGACTCTGCGCAGTACGCCATGGATGCGCTGCCGAGGCGCTGCGCCTGCACCGCCAGATCGGCACGCCGACTAGGTTGCGCCACCTGCGCGACCTGTGGGTGGTGCAAGCGCGCAAGCTGCCGGGAATGCAGATCATGGCACCAAGTAGCCGGGCATGGCCACGGCGGCCCAGGCGAATGCCTTCGCGGCGCTGCTGCGCGACAGGTACGGCGTGTTGACGGTGGCGCCAGCCCTCCAAACCCGCGAATCAGACATGGAGCGGCTGGCGGTGGCGCTGCGGGCCGAAGCCCGGCCCGCGTAACGCCGCCACCGTCGGCGCAGCAACTCAGCAGCCGCGCGTCACCGGCACCTCGGCCCCCCGCCCATAGGCCGAATACTTGCCCAGCTCCCACTTAGCGATCGCATTGCGGTGCACCTCGTCCGGGCCGTCCGCGAAGCGCAGGGTGCGCGCGCCGGCGTAGGCATAGGCCAGCGGGAAGTCGTCGCACATGCCGCCGCCGCCGTGCACCTGCATGGCCCAGTCGATCACCTGGCAGGCCATGCTGGGGGCGACCACCTTGATCATCGCGATCTCGGTCTTGGCGACCTTGTTGCCGGCCACGTCCATGAGCCAGGCGGCCTTGAGCGTGAGCAGGCGGGCCATGTCGATCTTGCAGCGGGCCTCGGCGATGCGCTCCTGGGTCACCGTCTGCTGGGCCACGGTCTTGCCGAAGGCGACGCGCGAGGAGGCGCGGCGGCACATCAGCTCCAGCGCGCGTTCGGCCAGGCCGATCAGGCGCATGCAGTGGTGGATGCGGCCGGGGCCCAGGCGGCCCTGGGCGATCTCGAAGCCGCGGCCTTCGCCCAGCAGGATGTTGCTGGCCGGCACGCGCACGTTCTCGAACACCATCTCGACGTGGCCGTGCGGCGCGTCGTCGTAGCCCAGCACGTTGAGCGGGCGCAGGATGCGGATGCCGGCCGTATCCGCTGGCACCAGGACCATGCTCTGCTGCGAGTGCTTGGGCGCTTCGGGGTCGCTCTTGCCCATGGTGATGAAGACCTTGCAGCGTGGATCGGCCGCGCCGGAGATCCACCACTTGCGGCCGTTGATGACGTACTCGTCGCCCTGGCGCTCGATGCGGGTCGAGATGTTGGTCGCGTCGCTGGAGGCCACGTCGGGCTCGGTCATGGCGAAGGCCGAACGGATCTCGCCTTCCAGCAGCGGGCGCAGCCAGCGGGCCTTGTTCTCCTCGCTGCCGTAGCGGGCGATGGTTTCCATGTTGCCGGTGTCGGGCGCGGAGCAGTTGAACACCTCGCTGGCCCAGGGCACGCGGCCCATGATCTCGGCGAGCGGCGCGTATTCCTGGTTGGTGAGCCCGGCGCCTTCGTAGCCGGAGGCCGCGGCGGAATCGACCGGCAGGAACAGGTTCCAGAGGCCGGCCGCGCGGGCCTTGGGCTTGAGTTGCTCGATGGTGTCGAGTGCCGTCCAGCGCCGGCCCGCCGCCGTGTTGGCGGCCAGTTCCGCGGTGTAGGCGGCTTCGGACGGGTAGATGTGCTCGTCCATGAACTTCAGCAGTCGCGCCTGCAGTTCCTTGGTCTTGGGGGCGTAGTCGAAATCCATCGCGGTGTCTCCGGTTGAAATCGGGCCGCGCGGGTGCGCGGAAAGAGGGCAGCGGGGGCGTGCCTGCCGGCGCCTACATGCGCTGCGCGAAGCCCCAGGCCATCTCGGCCAGCGGGCGGGCGCCTTCGCCCGAGGCGCGCGCCTGGGCGCTGGACGCGGTGCCGTCCTCCACGCGCTTGGCGATGCCCTGCAGGATGGAGGCGAGGCGGAACAGGTTGTAGGCGAGGTAGAAGTTCCAGTCCGCGCGCAGCGCTTCGGGCGTGCCGAAGCCGGTGCGCTCGCAGTAGCGGCGGATGTATTCGTCTTCGGTGGGGATGCCCAGCGCGGCGTGGTCCAGGCCGCCGATGCCGCGGAACATGCCGGGCGGGATGTGCCAGGCCATGCAGTGGTAGCTGAAATCCGCGAGCGGGTGCCCGAGGGTGGAGAGCTCCCAGTCCAGCACGGCGATCACGCGCGGCTCGGTGGGATGGAACATCAGGTTGTCGAGCCGGAAGTCGCCGTGCACGATGGAGACGCGGCTTTCGTCGCGCGCGCTCGCGGGCATGTGGGCCGGCAGCCATTCCATGAGCCGGTCCATGGCCTCGATGGGCTGCGTGATGGAGGCCACGTACTGCTTGCTCCAGCGGCCGATCTGCCGCTCGAAGTAGTTGCCCGGCTTGCCGTAGCCCGCGAGGCCGCGCTCGGCGAAGGGCACGGTGTGCAGGGCGGCGATCACGCGGTTCATCTCGTCGTAGATGGCCCCGCGCCCGGCGGGATCCATGTCCGGCAGGGCCTGGTCCCACATCACGCGGCCCTGCAGGAACTCCATGATGTAGAACGCGCGGCCGATCACGGATTCGTCCTCGCACAGCGCGAACATGCGCGGCACCGGCACGCCGGTGCCGGCCAGCCCGCCCATCACCTGGAACTCGCGCTCCACGGCATGGGCGGAGGGCAGCAGCTTCGCCACCGGGCCGGGCTTGGCGCGCATCACGTAGCTGCGTGCCGGGGTGTTCAGCTTGAAGGTGGGGTTGGACTGCCCGCCCTTGAACATCTCCACCGCCAGCGGGCCCTCGAAGCCTTCCACTTGCTCCGCCATCCAGGCCGAGAGGGCATCCGTGTCGAATGCATGCTGCTCGGAAACGGGGCGGGTGCCGGTGAAGTGTTCGTAAGAGGGCATGGGCGGTGATTCCGTGCAGGTGGTGCGTTGGCGATGGGAAGGTCGGCGTCAGTGGTCGGCTTCGGCGATGCGCATCAGGACGTCACGGTCGCGCACGACGAGGCCGCCCGGCTCGATGCGGATGGCGTCCTCGCGCTCCATGGCCTTCAGCTCCTGGTTCACGCGCTGGCGCGATGCGCCCAGCAACTGCGCCAGTTCTTCCTGCGCCAGCTGCAGGCCGATGCGGATCTCGTCGCCCTGCGACAGGCTGGGGATGCCGTAGCTGCGCACGAGGTGCAGCAGCTGCTTGGCCAGCCGCGCGCGCAGCGGCAGGGTATTGAGGTCTTCCACCAGGCCGTAGAGCTGGCGGATGCGCCGCGCATGCAGGCGCAGCATCGCTTCGTAGAACTCCACGTGCGTGGCGAGGATCTTGCGGAAATCCGCCTTCGCCACGCAGAGGATGGTGGTGTCCCCATGCGCGTAGGCATCGTGCGTGCGCCGGTCCCCGTCGAAGATCGACACGTCGCCGAACCAGATGCCCGGCTCCACATACGTCAGCGTGATCTGCTTGCCGGAGATCGACGTGGAGCTCACGCGCACGGCACCCTTCGCGCAGGCGATCCACTCCTCGGGGGGATCGCCGCGGGCGGCGATCAGGCCGCCATCCTTGAAGCGTTTGACGTAGGCGCATCGGAGTATGTCGTGCCGCAGCGAAGGGGAAAGTGAGGAAAACCAGCGACCGGTATTGATCGCCTCTCGTTCTTCGATGGTAAGAATGGGGTCGTCCATGGTCTGTCTTTTGCGTGACTGGAAGCGGGAGCATTGTCGCCCGCGGGACCGGACCGCCCGGCGGCCGCGGGCCCGCGGATGTCGCGCGCGTGTCTGTGCGCGCCCGCGCCGTGCGGCGCGGGACAACGGCGGGGGCCTGGCCAGGCCGGACCGCGCTCAGCGGTAGCGCGGCGTGCGCTTCTCGAGGAAGGCGGCGATGCCTTCGCCGGCGTTCGGATGCTGCAGGTTGCGCACGAACTGGTCGCGCTCGCGTGCGAGCTGCTGGGTGAGGGTGTTTGCGGGTGCCTCCGAAAGTAGTTCCTTCGTGCTGGCGACCGCGTTGGGTGCGTGCGCGGCGAGGGTGTCGGCCAGGGCCAGCGCGCAGGTAAGCGCCTCTCCCGGGCGCGCGAGCCGGTTCACGATGCCCAGCGCATGAAGGCGCTCCGCGCCGATGCGCTCGCCGCACAGCAGCAGTTCGGCGGCGAGCTGGCGCGGCAGTGTGCGTGCCAAGCTCCAGGTGGCGCCGCCGTCCGGCGAGAGGCCGACGCCCGCATAGGCCATCACGAAGGCCGCATCGCGCGCGGCGATGACCATGTCGCAGGCCAGTGCCAGCGAAAAGCCCGCGCCTGCTGCGGCGCCTTCCACGGCTGCGATGACGGGCTTCGGGTACGTGCTGAGCGTTTCGATCCACTGGTGCAGCGCCTCCACGCCCTGCGCCTGCGTCTCTGCGTCCTCCTGGCGGCGCTCCTGCAGCCGCTGCAGGTTGCCACCGGCGCAAAAATGCGCGCCGGCCCCGGTGATGACGACCGCGCGCACGTCGGCACTGCGCTCCGCGCCGTTCAGCGCTTCCACTCCGGCAACGCAGATCGCCGGATCGAGCGCATTGCGCATCTCCGGGTGGTGGATGGTCAACACGAGGGTGTGGTGGGCGTGCGTGCTGCTCTCGAGTCTTGCGGGCATAGGGATGCTGTGTTCGGGCGGATGCGTGGGAGGGGGTGGCACGGTCCGGCGGCGCACCGTGCCAGAGACCGTCAGGCCTCTTCGTGGAGCAGGCTCAGCCCGATCGCGCCGCGGCGGCGCAGCCAGGGGCTGGGTCGGTAGCGCGGATCGCCATATACCGTCTGCAGGTTGAACAGCACCTCCAGCATGTTCGCCGGGCCCCAGCGGTTGCCCATGGCCAGCGGCCCCAGGGGATAGCCCAGGCCCAGCGTGACGGCCGATTCGATGTCTCCAGGACTGCAGATGCCCTGCTGGCAGATGTCGCTGGCGATGTTCACGATGGTGGCCACCACGCGCTGCGTCACGAAGCCGCCGCTGTCGCGGATCACGCTCACGGCCTTGCCATCGCGCGCGAAGAGGGCGTGCGCGGCGTCGCGGATGTCGATGCGCGTGGCCGGGTTGGTGGCCAGCACCCGGCGGCGGGTGGCGGCGTCCTCGACCAGCATGTCGATGCCGATGGTGCGCGCCGGGTCCAGACGTTCGACCACGGCCACGGTGGTGATGTCGAAGCCCAGCGGCGCCACGAGGGAGATCGCCTGCGGCGACGGGGAGGTGCCGGTCTCGATCCGGGCGCCCAGGTCCTTGAGCAGCTGGAACACCTCGGCCCGCCGCGCGGCGCGCGACGACACCCACACCGGCGGGATCTCCGCGACCGTGGGCGCGGGCGGCTCGGCCGGCACCTGTGCCTGCCCGTCCACGTAGCGGTAGAAGCCTTCGCCGGTCTTGCGGCCGAGCAGGCCGGCGGCCAGCCGCTGCGCGGCCAGGGCGCTGGGGCGATACCGTGGCTCTTCGTAATACTGTCGATAAACGGATTCCATGACCGGCTGCGACACGTCGAGCGCGGTCAGGTCCATCAGCTCGAACGGGCCCAGGCGGAATCCGATCTGGTCGCGCAGGATGCGGTCCACCGTGGCGAAGTCGGCCACGCCCTCGCTGACGATGCGCAGCGCCTCCGTGCCGAAGCCGCGCCCGGCGTGGTTGACGATGAATCCGGGCGTGTCCTGCGCGCGTACGGGCGTGTGGCCCATGGCGCGCGCGAAGCCGGCGAGGCGGTCGCACACCGCCGGGCCGGTCTTCAGGCCGGCGATGACCTCCACCACCTTCATGAGCGGCACGGGATTGAAGAAGTGGAAGCCCGCGAGGCGCTCCGGATGCCTCAGCGCCGCACCGATGGCCGTGACGGACAGCGAGGAAGTGTTGGTGGCAAGCACCGCCGCCTGCGGGACGATGCCTTCGAGTTCGCTAAAAAGCGCCTGTTTGGCGTCCAGGCGTTCCACGATCGCTTCTATGATGAGGTGGCACCCGGCGAGATCCTTCAGCGCAGCGGCCGGAGCCAGCCGGCCAGCCAATACCTGGGCCTCGTCGCCGGAGATGCGGCCCTTGGCGGCGAGGCGTTCCCACTGCTGCCGGATGTTGCGTTGCGCGGTGTCGGCCGCGCCCGGGCGGTTGTCGAGCAGTAGCACCTGGCTGCCGGCCTGCGCCGCCATCTGGGCGATGCCCTGGCCCATGGCGCCCGTGCCTATGATGCCGACGATAGGGAAGGGGTTGGTCATGGAGCGCGATTATGGCGGTGAGGGAGCAGGCAGCTTTATGTGCAAGAATGAACCGAATAAGAATGCAACTATTGTGAAGATAAGTAACGCGATACTCGGAGCAAGTCTTTCCGCCCTGGCCACGGGGGCATCGGCGTTGTCGCTGGGCGCCAGCCATGGCACGGTGGTTCTGGGTGCGCCGGTGGACCTCGTATTCGACGTGCAGCCCGATCCGGGTGGCGATGTCGAGTCTTCCTGCGTGCGCGTGCGTCTCATGTCCGGCGATACCGCCGTGCCGGACTCCAAGGTGCAGGTCACCCCGGTTCCTGCAGGCAGCGGCCGGAGCCCGGCTGTGCGCGTGCGTGCCTACATTACGGCGGACGAGCCGGTCGTCACCGCGACGGTCTCCGCCGGTTGCAGCGGCGGCGTGACCCGCCGCTACACCTTCCTCGCGCAGTTGCCCGAAGCGGTGGCTGCGGCGTCACCGTCCAGCCCGGTGGACATCGGCCGGCTGGCCGGAGCAAGGGCGTCCGCCGCCGGTCCGGTGGCCGGTACCGCCGCTGCCGCCCAGGGCACGGGCGAACGGGGCCCCCGTGTCGCGGCTTCCGGTGCCGCTCCCGCCGCGGCGGCGCGTGCCAGCCGCCAGGCCGCCGCGGCAGCGCCTTCCGCCGCACCCCGGACGCCGAGCCGTGCATCGAAGCCGGCTCCCGTGGCTGCCGCATCGCCCGCGGCCGAGCGTGCACGGCTGGTGATGGAGCCGCTGGACGTCTGGCTGGACGGACCGTTGCCGCTGCGCCAGTCGCCCGAACTGGCCAATGCCGCGCAGACCGTTTCGCCCGGGCAGCGCGCGCAGGCCGCGGCCCTGTGGAAGGCGCTCAACACCCCCGTGGAGGATGTGCAGCGTGCTGCCGGCCAGGTCGCACAGCTCGAAGGAACCGTGGCGACCGAGCGCGCGCGTGCTGCATCCGAGCGCGCGGCGGCGGCCGACCTGCGGCAACGCCTGGACAGCGCCGAGTCCGATCGCTTCCCGGCCGTCCTGGTCTATGTGCTGGTGGGCCTGCTGGTGCTGCTGGCCCTGCTGGCCGCATGGCTCTGGGGCCGCGCCCGCAGGGCGGCAGCTTCCGCCTGGACCGAGGCCGTCGCAGCCAGCAGCCAGCCCCGGGAGCCCGGCGGCGAGCCGCTGGCGCCGGACGGCTCCGCGCCTGCGACCCGGCCGCAGGCGGATGCGCCCGCAGTGCGTCCGAAGCGCCTGCCCGTGATGCCCAGCCGGGCCTCGGTCTCCGCAGCCAGGGTGCCCCCGCCGGTGCCGGCCGAGCCTCCGGCTCCCGTACCGGCTCCCGTACCGGCTGCCGTCCCGGCCGCGCGGGACAGCTTCCACTTTCCCGCGTTCGCGGATTCCCTCTCCAGCGCCGTGCTGGTGGAGGGGCCCGTGATGACGCGCAACGCGCCGCTGGCTCCCGAGCCCGCGCCCGCACCGGCCGTCCCGGCGCCTGCTCCCGTCGTGGCGCCGGCGCCGCCGGCAGCGCCCGTGGCTGCCGCGATGCCCCGCATGGCGGGACCGCAGCCCGAAGACCTGTTCGACATCCAGCAGCAGGCGGAATTCTTCGTGTCGGTGGGCGAGCACGACCAGGCCATCGCCGTGCTCAGGCAGCACATCGCCGCCCATGGGGATACCTCGGCATTCGCCTACCTGGAACTGCTGCGGCTCTACCACACCCTCGGCCGTGTGGAAGGCTTCCACCAGTTGCGCGAGCAGTTCTGCGCGCAGTTCAACGTCTCGGTCCCCGAGTTCGGCAATTTCCACCGCAGCGGCAAGACCCTGCAGGGCTTCCCCGATGCCCTGGCGGCCATCGAGGCCGAATGGTCTTCGCCGGCCGTGCTCGCGGTGATCGAGGGCTTCCTGTTCCGGCAGGCCGATGCGCCCAAGGCCAGGCAGTTCGACCTGGCGGCCTTCGACGACCTGCTGCTGCTGCTGGCCATCGCGCAGACCACGCCCGCCAGCGCCCGCGGTGCGGCGCCTCCGCGCCCGCGCACCACGCCGCCCGACATCCCGGCCGACGAAGTGGAGGCCACCGCACCGCCCCGTGCCGCCAGTGCTGCGCAGGCCGAGCCCGAAGAGGAACTGCGCTCGTTCGACACGCTCTCGGCCGGCCTGACCTGGGAGTCGCTGCCGGCACCTCTGCCGCGGGCCCCGTCCACCGCGCCGTCTCCCCTGCACGAGGACCCGGACGCGATGCTCGACATCGATCTGTCCGATCCACCCCATCTCACGCTCAGCGATCTGCCGCCGGTGCCCGTGACGCCGCCGCCGGCGCCCGGCCAGTCGGTGGGCTTCGGCATGGATGAAAAGATGGAACTGCGCCTGGAACTGGACGAGTTCGAGCGCAAGAACCGCACGCCCAAGGGCTGATGTGGAGCTGGCCGGCGGAGGCGGCTACTGCCCCATGCGCTGCATGAGGTCGCGTGCCGCGGCTTCCGGATCCGGGGCGTTCACCAGCGCGCGCACCACGGCGATCGACCCCACGCCGGTCGCGAGCACGTCGGCGAACTGCTCCGCGCCGATCCCGCCGATGGCCACCTGCGGATAGCCGCGCATGAGCCGCGCATAGGCCGCGAGCCGGGCCAACCCCTGGGGCACGGTCGCCATCTTCTTGAGTGTCGTGGGGAACACCGCGCCCATGGCCACGTAGCTGGGGGCCGCCGCGTCGGCACGCACCATCTCGGCATACCCGTGCGTGCTCACCCCGAGCCGCAATCCGGAGGCGCGCAGCGTCTCCAGCGATCCCGGGGACAGGGCGTCGAGGTCTTCCTGTCCCAGGTGGACGCCATAGGCGCCGGCGTCGATGGCGGCCCGCCAGTGGTCGTTGATGAAGAGCAGGACAGACGTGCCCCGCACCGCCTCGACCGCCGCCCGCACTTCGCGCTCGACGGCCGCTCCGTCTTCCGACTTGAAGCGCAGTTGCACCGTCGGCACGCCGGCCCGGGCCATGCGGCCCACCCAGTGGGCGTCGGGCAGCACGGCGTACAGGCCGAGCCGGTCCGGGCAGGGCGCGAAGGGGCGGGCATGGGGCCGGGTCTGCAGGCCGAAGTCCGCGGGTTCATCGGGCCACTGCGCCGCGTCGAAGCGGCCCGTCCGGTCGGTCCGGGCCTGCCAGGCGCGCGCGAGGCAGTCGGCGTCCACGGCGATGAAGCCGAGCCGGCTGCAGGCGCGCAGGGCTGCGCCATAGACCGCTCCGCCGTGCGCGGGGGGCGGCGCGGGCTGGGCGGGAAAGCCGGCGAACGCCGGAGCGTGGGCCTGCACGATGGCGCCGGCCATCGCCTGGATGGTGGAGTCTTCAGCCATGGTCGTGGTGCCAGAAGGGGGTGCCGAGCACGGGCGTGCTCGGCTGGGCCGCGTCCTGCGCGGACATGGCGCCGGCCTGTCGGGCGGCGCGCCCGGCCTGCACCGCGTCGGCGAAGGCACCGGCCATGGCCACCGGGTCCTGTGCCAGGGCGACGGCGGTGTTGAGCAGCACGCCGTCGTAGCCCCATTCCATCACCTGGCAGGCATGGGAGGGAAGGCCCAGGCCCGCGTCCACCAGCAGGGGCACGTCCAGCCGCTCGCGCAGCGTGCGCAGCGCGTACGGATTGACGGGGCCGCGCCCGGTGCCGATGGGCGCGGCCCAGGGCATGACGGCCTGGCAGCCCACGTCCACCAGGCGCTGGCAGAGCACGAGGTCCTCGGTGCAGTAGGGCAGCACATGGAAGCCGTCGCGCACCAATTGGGAGGCGGCTTCCACGAGGTTCAGCGTGTCGGGCTGCAGCGTGTAGTCGTCGCCGATCAGTTCCAGCTTGATCCAGGGCGTGCCGAAAACTTCGCGCGCCATCTGGGCGGTGGTGACGGCCTCCTGGATGCTGTGGCAGCCGGCGGTGTTCGGCAGCACCGGCACGTCCAGCCGGCGCAGCAATTCCCAGAAGCCGTTGCCGGCTTCCGCGGGGTTGCTGCCCTGGCGCCGCAGCGAGGCGGTCACCATGGCCGGGCGGGCACGCCGCACGGCGGCCTCCAGCACGCTGGGCGAGGGATAGCGGGCGGTTCCCAGCAGGAGCCGGCTGGCGAAGCGCTGGCCGTAGAGGACCAGGGCGTCATCGGATGCGGTGTCGGGCATGGCGGATGTCGAAGGGGGAAAGGCGGGGGCGACCGGTATGGCCGGCGAGGGCGTCGGGCGGTCGGGCGCGGTGGAGGCGGGTCAGCCGCCCGTCACCGGCGCGATGATCTCCACCCGGTCTCCGGGTTGCAGCGCGTGGCCGGCATGGCGGGCCTGGGGGACGAACAGGGTGTTGACGGCCACCGCGAAGGGCGGGCGGGCGGCGATCGCTGCGATGGCATGGGCCACGGTCGCGCCCTCGGGCAGCTCGGTGGCTTTCTGGTTGATGACGACGTTCATGGCAGTGCGGCGGCGGGCTCGAGGTCCAGCGCCAGGTCGAAGCGGGAGGCGAGGGGTGATTGTCCTTCGTTCAGGTATTCCATCACCACGTCCAGGACGGCCGGGGAAATCATGAAGCCGTGCCGGTACAGGCCGTTCACCTGCAGCACGCGCGGCGCGATGCACCGCACCGCGGGCAGGTTGTCCGGCAGGGTGGGGCGGCACTGGGTGGCGATCTCGAGGATGCGGGCCTCGGCGAAGCCGGGATGCACGGCGTAGGCAGCGCTCAGCAGTTCCAGCGTGGAGCGCACGCTCGCGGGCGAGAGGTCGTCCGATTCGATCTCGGTGGCGCCGATCACGAAGACATGGTCCTCCTTGGGCGCGATGTAGATGGGGTAGCGCGGATGCACCAGCCGGGTCGGACGGCGCAGCGCCACCCCGGGCGCGTGCAGCCGGACCACCTCGCCGCGCACCCCGCGCAGTCCGGCCCACTGGCCCCGGGCGCCCAGTCCCCGGCAGTCCAGCACCCAGTCGGGCTGGCCGGGCGTGCCCGGCGTGAAATCTTCCGGCGCGCGCGGGCTGTGCCAGTGCACCCGGACGCCGCGGGCGCGCATGGAATGCTCCAGGGCCGCGAGCAGTTGCCGGTTGTCGAGCTGGCCCTCGCCGGGCAAATAGAGTCCCTGGTGGAAGCGCTGCCCCTGGAGCGCGGGCTCGGCCTCCTGCAGTTCCCGGCCGTCGAGCACCTGCAGGGCGGGCAGCTCGGGCACGGTGCGGGCCGTGCGCTCCAGCACGCCGCGCAGCCGAGCAGCCTCGGCGGCATCCTGGCGGTGCCAGAGGATGAGGGTGCCCTCCTGCTGGAAGAACACGGGCCACTCGAGGCCGGCGAGCAGCTGGGGCCAGCGCGACAGGGCATGGTGCCCCATGCGTACCACGCCGGGCTCGGTGATGGCGGACTCCGCCAGCGGCGCGAGCATGGCGGCGGCGATGCGGGCGGCGGCACCCTGGGCGTCTGGGCCCTGGGCCTCGTACACCTCCGTGGCGTGCCCCTGCCGCGCCAGCTCGGCGGCCAGCAGCCGGCCCATGAGGCCGGCGCCCAGGATGGCGATGGAGGAATGCGGGGACAGCAGGGCGGTCATGGGCGGGCGGTGGATGCGGTTCTCGTCGGTCGGGCGCTGGCGCGCGAAGGCGCGGCACGGAGAACAGGCGGCGGTCCACCGTCGAAACTCCCCACGCCAGCATGACCTGGATCGGGTGCCGAGGGTCTTTCTCAGCCGCGCCCGGCGGGCGCGGCACCCCTGTTTCGTCCGTTGGCTGAATTACAGCACAGCGCTGCGGAAGGCGTCATTGACATCGCGCATGCGCCATAATTTTTGACATGAATTCCAAGCCTCTCGAACCACGGCCGGCAGCATGCACCGTGGAAGGATCCCGCTACGTGCGCGTCTTGTCCATTGCCGGGTCCGACAGCGGGGGCGGGGCGGGCATCCAGGCCGACCTGAAGACCTTCGCCGCCCTGGGCTGCTACGGCATGACCGCCATCACGGCCATCACCGCCCAGAACACGCAGGGTGTGCGCTCCATCCATGGCGTGCCCGCCGCCATCCTGCGCGACCAGATCGATGCGGTGGTGGAGGACATCGGCGTGGATGCGGTCAAGATCGGCATGCTGCATGCTCCGGAGGTCGCCGAGGTGGTGGCCGATGCGATCCGCCGGCATGCGCTGCCGCACGTGGTGCTCGATCCCGTCATGGTGGCCACCAGCGGCGACCGCCTCATCGCGCCGGACACCGTGCGCGTGCTGGTGGAGTCGCTGTTTCCACTGGCTGCGGTGGTGACGCCCAACCTCGACGAGGCCGGCATGCTGCTGGGCCGTGCCATCCAGGACGAGAGAGCGATGGACGCCGCCGCGCAGGAGCTGCTGGGCCTCGGCGCCCAGGCCGTGCTGCTCAAGGGTGGCCACCTGCCGGGCGACGCGCTGGTGGACGTCCTGGCCGAGCGGGACCATACGCCCCCACTGCGCATGCGGTCCGCGCGCATTTCGACGCGCAACGGCCATGGCACGGGCTGTACCCTGTCGTCCGCCATCGCCGCCCACCTGGCCCTGGGCAGCGGCCTGCGCGAGGCGGTCGCTGCCGCGCATGCCTACGTGCAGGCCGCGATCACGGCCGGGGCGCCGGTGCGCACCGGCCGGGGCGCCGGACCGCTCGACCATGGGCATGCGCCCGTGGCGCAGCGCATCCACCGCGACCCGGCCGCGACCGGAGGGGCCCTGTGAGCCGCCCGCAGCGCGAAGGGGAGGACGCATGAGTTTCCGCACTCCCGACCCGGGGCACATCCGGGACGCCTTTTCCGCGCAGGACGCACTCATGCAGCGCTACGTGCTCCAGGATGTGATCGGCACGGGCTCCTATGGCATCGTGTTTTCCGCGACCCATCGCCAGACCGCCCAGAAGGTGGTGCTGAAGTTCGTCCGCATCGACGAGGACGAGCGCCTCTTCAAGCGGTTCCGGCGCGAGATCGCGGCCTGTGCCCGGCTCCACCATCCGCACATCGTGCAACTGCTGGACGAGGGCGTATGTGGCCCGTTCGTCTTCGCGGTGTTCGAGTTCGTCCCGGGCCTGACCCTGCGGCAGGTGCTGCAGAACCAGGGCGCGCTGCCTGCGGCCGAGGCCGGCCGCCTCATGCTGCAGGTGCTGGACGCCATCGCCTGCGCGCACGATGCGGGCATCGCGCACCGCGATCTCAAGCCCGAGAACATCATGATCAGCGCCTCGGGCCTGACCTCGTACGCCAAGGTGCTGGATTTCGGCATCAGCACGCTGCTGCCCGGCTTCGGCGACGCGATGGCCACCCAGCTCACGCGCGAGGGCGAATACGTCGGCACGCCCGCGTACAGCGCGCCGGAGCAGTTGCGCGGCGAAGCCGTGACCCCCCAGGCCGATCTCTATGCCTGGGGCCTGATCTTCCTGGAGTGCCTCACCGGCAAGGTGGTCACGGGCGAATCCACCGCCGAGATCTACCAGCGGCAGCTGTCGCCGCAGGAATTCAGCCTCCCCCGGGCTATCCACGGCCACCCGCTGGCCGAGGTGCTGCGCAGCGCCCTGCGCAAGCGCTGCCAGGACCGCGCCACCTCGGCCCGGCAGCTGTGGGAGCGCTCGGCCGCCGTGCGGCTGGACGACCTCGTGGGCATCCTGCGCACGCGCCCGGGCGCCGGCCCGAGCGCCATCGCGCCCACGGTGGCCTTCGGCACGCCGCACGAGGAAAAGCGGCAGCTCACCCTGCTGTACTGCGGCGTCTATTTCTCGCAGCCGCCCGAGCCGGCCGACGAGGAGGCCGCCGAGCGCCGGGAGATGCTCCAGCGCAGCGTGCTGCGCCGCCTGATCGACGTCGCCGTGCAGCGCGGCGGCACGCTGGGCGGCACCCTCGGAGCGCATTTCCTGGTCACGCTCGGCTACTCCTCCCATGCCGAGGCCGATGCCCGCCTGGCCGCCCAGATCTCGCGCGAGCTGGTGCGCTCGTCCGAGGATGCGGGCCCGGAGGTGCACTGGCAGGTGCGCATCGGCCTGCACACGGGCTCCGTCCTGATCGAAAGCGGCTCGGTCGTGCCGTGCCGCGCGCTGGACATCGCCATGCGCATGGAAGTCGCGGCATCCGAGGGGCAGGTCGTCGTCAGCGAGGCTGCGCGGCAGCGCCTGCGCCACCATGCCCGCTTCGTGCCGCAGGGTGGCGTGCGCCTGCCGGGCGCGCTTTCCGAGATACCGTCCTTCTGCATGCTGCCCCAGGAGCTTGCCGGGGCGGTGCGCCAGCCGCTGCGCGAGGCCGTGGGGCGGTGGCGCGAGCTGCTGGCGCTGCGCCGCTGCTGGCGGGACGCGGCCGCCGGGCAGGGGCGCGCGGTGCTGGTGCGCGGCGAGGCCGGCATCGGCAAATCCTGCCTGAGCGAAACCTTCCTGTCGCAGGTGGAGGGGCGGGAGGGGCTGGTGTTGCGCACCGCCTGCTGGCCCGAGCAGGAAAACAGCGCCCTCGCGCCCATGCTGGCCCTCGTGCGCGCGCAGTGCGGCGACCCGGAGGCCCCCGACGACGCCATCGTCGAGCGCCTTTCTGCCTTGCTGTCCGAGTCCGGCTGCGACGTGGAGCGCGTGCTGCCGATCTTCTGCGTCTGGCTGTCGTTGCAGGTCGGCCGGCACCAGGTGGTGGACATCGCCCCCGCGCTGCAGAAGGCGCTGCTGATGGAGGCGTCTCAGCGATGGCTGCAGACGCGGGCGCGCACCGCACCGGTGCTGCTGTTCGTCGAGGACCTGCATTGGGCGGATTCCGCGACGCTCGAGTGGCTGGCGGCGCTCGCCGGCGCCATGGCGGACCAGCGCTGGATGCTGCTGCTCACGGCCCGGCCCGAATGGGAGGCGCCGCTGCCCATGGCCGGCGCGCTGCGGCGGCTGGAGGTGGGCCGCCTGGGGCCGGCCGACGCCGCATCCATGGTGCGCCACGTGCTGGCGCCGCGACGGGTGTCGCAGGCAGTCATCGACCATGTGGTCGCCCGCACCGACGGTGTCGCGCTCTTCATCCAGGAACTGGCGCGCACTCTGCTGGAGACCTGTCTGGTCGAGCGGGAGGGCGTGTGGGATTTCCAGGACCAGGCCGACCTGAAGGGCATTCCGATCACCCTGCGCGACTCGCTGGAAAGCCGCTTCATGCAGCTCGGCCCGGCACGCGAGGTGCTGCGCTGGGCCTCGATCTGGGGGCGGCGGTTCGATGCCGAGTGGCTGCCGGACTGCGGCATGCAGGAGGTGGAGGACAACCTGCGGTCCCTGGTGGACGTGGGCCTGCTCATGCCGGCGGATGCCGCGGGCCACTACCTGTTCCGCCATGCGCTGATCCGCGACGCCGCCTACGACAGCATGCTGACGACGCAGCGCTCGCACATGCACGGCGTGGCTGCCGCGGTGATCTTGAAGCGGCGCCCGCGCGTGCGCGACGAGGAGCCCGGCCTGCTGGCGCACCACTATGCGCTGGCGAGGGATTTTGCGAACGCGGTGCCGGCGGGGCTCGCCCAGTTGCGCATGACGCAGCACCGCTCGCTGAACGACGAGACCATCACCTACTCGCGCACGGTGGAGGAGTGGATCGACCGCCTGGAGGAGCCCGACCGCTGGGAGCCGCGGCTCGCGCTGGACGGCTACGTGCTGCAGGCGCTCATGAACAAGTACGGGTGGGCGCATCCCCAGGTGGAGCAGCGCATCGAGCAGTCCCGGGGGCTGGTGGAGCGCGACATCTCGGTGGACCTGCGGGTGCAGCACATCTGGCTCATGCTCACCTACCACCACGTGGCGAGCCATCGCGCCGAGGTCATGCGCCTGAGCCTGCAACTGGAAGAGCTGGCGCGCCGGCAGGGGGACGCGGGCATCCTGGTGGCCGCCTGCACCTGGATCGGGCTCGCCTTCTATTCCGAAGGCCGCTTCGATGAAGCGGAGCGGTACCTCTCCGAAGCCATCGACGAGCGCCATGGCGATGCCTCGAAGCACCATGCCGCGCAGTTGGGCTTCGACACCGTGTCGTGGGCGCTGGCCGCACGGTCCCTGGTCCGCTGGGGCGCCGGTCACGACGCGCTGGCGAACGAGGATGGCGTACGCGCGGTGGAGCGTGCACGGGCCCTCGCGCACATTCCCTCGATGGGGATCACCATGCTCTACCAGGCGCTGGGCTACCTGGGGCGGCAGGACGTCGAAGGCGCCCGCCAGGTGGTCGATGAGCTGATCGAGCTGTCCGGGCGCTATGGCCTGCCGGCCTTCCGCGGGTATGCGGAGGTCATCCGCTGCTGGGTGGTGGGCGACCTGGCCGGGGCCGATGGAATGATCGAGGCGCTCCGGGGCATCGGCTGCCAATACTGCCAGACCTACTACCGGGCCTTCTGCGCCGACATCCTGGCGCGACAGGGCCGCTGGAGCGACGCCGCCGGCCGCCTGGAACACTGCATCGAACTCACGCGCGAACTGGGTGAGGGCATATACACTGCGGAATTGTGGCTGCAAAAGGCCGCCTGCGTGCTGCAGGAAGGTGCGCGCGCCGGCGAGGCCGCGGACTGCCTGCGCCAGGCGGTCCGGGTCGCCCGGGAGGGCGGCAAATACCGGGTGGAGGCGCATGCGCTGTCACGCCTGCGCCATGTGGATCCCGCATCCTGCACTGCCAGCGACGAAGAGCGGTTGCAGTCCTTGTTGGGTATGCGCCCCGAGCTCGGGGCATTCGTGTGTTGAATTCGATGACGATGAGGGGAGGATTCCAATGAGTTCCATTCAGCAACAGCCCGGCGATCCCTTGCTGGAGTTCCGGCTGGCCTATCTGCGCGCCATCGCCAAGTCCTGGTACGAGACCGACTACCGCGACCGCCTGCTCGCACAGAAGGACATCCAGCCGCAGCTCGCCAAGGACTTCGGGCTGAAGACCATCTGGCCCTGGCTCGACGTGTCCCTGGAGCGCAGCGACAACCCGCTCGACCAGACCCTGTGGAAGCCCGAGCTGACCGCGGGCTGGATCGGTCTGGACGACGCCTTCGAGATCGTGTTCCCCGAGGCGCCCTCCGACCGTGCCGCCGAGGCGCTGGCCAGCTATTACCAGCTGTTCCCCACGCTCATGGGCGCGACCGCCGACATCAGCAACGAGGAGCACGTGCCGCCCGGCATCGTGGGCGGCGCACTGCCCACCGGCCTGGGCATCCCGGGCGGAGACCCCGGCTCCCTGCTGGCCTTCGGCGGCGTGGTGCTGCGCGCCATCGCGCTCGCCTGGCAGTCCAAGGAGTTCCGCGACGAGCTGCTGAATCCCCGGTGCAGCGATGCGGCCGGCCTGCTGAGCCAATGGCTGGGCTACAACAACCCCTTCAACTTCTCCATCCGGTTCACGCCCAACAAGGCGCTGACCTGGGATGCAGGCAAGGGGCACTGGAACCAGCTCAACCCGGACGGCAGCAAGATCAAGAACCGCATCGTGCTGAACTATCCGAACGCACCGGAAGCCCGCGATTTCTGGCCGATCTCGCTCACGTCGTACAACAACACCGGCAGCGCCTACCCGTTCACCTGCTGAGTGCCTGCCGTGCCACCTGAAGGGGCGGCCGGCCTCGCCGGGGCCTGGGAGGCCCTGCGCGGCAGTTCCGCCACCCTGGCGCTTACCTTGAGCGCGCGGGCCTCCCCGCTGGCATGCGAGACCGATGCCGCATGGGTGGATCCCTGGGCCGCGCCGTTGCTGGCGCAGTGCCCCTGGGACCTGCGCCGCGCTGCGGACGACCCCGCGCTGGTGCGGGCCGTGGTGGTGCGCAGCCGCGTCTTCGACCGCCTGTTGCTGCAGGCCTGCGCCGAGCGGCCCGTCCATGCCGTGGCCAGCCTGGGCGTGGGCCTGTGCACCCGCCAGGGCCGGCTGGCGCCGTCCCTGCCCGGCGTCGAGTGGATCGATGCCGATCTGCCGGAAGTCATCGCCCTGCGCCGCCTGCTCCTGCCTTCGGTCGCGGCACCGTTGCCGGGCCTGCAGGTGGCGGGCGCACTGCAGGACGGGGCATGGCTGGACGCCATGCCCTGGCAGCCTGGCCGGCACTTTCTTGTCCTGCTCGAAGGCGTGGCGCCCTATGTGCCCCCGGAGGACGTCCTCCACCTGCTGGAGCGGCTGGCGGCGCGCGCGCGGCGCGAAGGCTGCGGCTGCCGCGTGGTGCTCGACTACCTGCATCCGGATTTCGTCCCGATCGCCGCCTGGCAGGCGGGCCCCGCCATGCTGCCGGTGGTCAGCGGATTCCGCGACGCCGCCGCGCTGGTGGAAGGGAGCACGGGCTTTTGCGTGCTGCAGGAATGCCGGCCCTTCGGCCTGTTTTCCGAAGCGCACCAGCGGTTCGAGGACGAATTCCGCGGGCGCCATGGCCAGGTGCCCTATGCCGTGGTCTGCCTGGAGCACATCCCCTGAGCCGTGCCCGGCTGCGGTCCCGGCGCCACGCGCGGTCGTGGCTCTCTACCCTGGTGCCGCCTCGTGCGCCAGCCACACTCCCGATACTCTCTGGACGCCCATGGATTGGTTTCATACCGTGCCTTGCTGGCACCCCCGCTTCCGCGTGGTGCAGCGCCCTGCAGCCCTGTCTGCCACGTCCACCCCCTCCGCCCCGATCCTGGTCGAGGAGGCGGGCGCGTTTTTTCTGCCCTTCGCGGAGTCGGCCATTCTCGCGCAACTGGTGGACGGTGCACTGGCCCCCGCGGCCTGGTGCGCGGCCGGTGGCGATCCGCTGCGCCTCCCCGGCCTGCTGTCGGCGATGGAGGCGCTGGCGCGCCGCGGTGATCTCTTCGCGCACGGCGCAGCTCCCGGTGGCTGGGCCGTTCCCCGCGTGGATGCCGCGCCGGTGCATGAAGAGGGCGACGCCGGCAGCGTGACCTGGCTGGCAGGACCCGGCGGACAGCCGGCCTGGCGCGCCTCGGTGGATGGCGCCATGGCGGAAGTGGACCTCGTGCTGTGCGAAGATTATTTCGATCCCCGGCTGGCGGGGGAGTGGGAGCGCGCCCTCCATGCGGGCCGGTCACGCTGGTGGATGCCGGTGCGCCTGGGCGGCGCGCAGGCCATCGCCGGCCCCCTGCTGCGTCCGGGCGGGCCCGGGCCGTGCTGGCACTGCTTTCTGCACCGCCTGCGGCGCAACAGTCCGGGGCGCGCCTGGCTGGAGCGGGAGGTTCCGGGCTCGCACGGGATGGTGCCCCTGTTCAGCGACCCGGCGGGCCGGGCCTCGCGCTGGCGCCAGGCGCACGAAGCCGTGCACCGCCTGCTGGCCCATGCCGTGCCGGGGCGGTTTGCCGTGCTCGGCAACTCCCAGGCGCCGGCCGGAGGTGAGGGTCATTCGGAAGCATGGGAGGCGGCGCCGCGGCGGCCCCAATGCCCGCAGTGCGGGGATGCCGGGTGGATGGAGCGACAGGCCTGGCAGCCCGTGCAGCTGCGCGATGTGAATGCCGTGCCGGGCGCGCGGGGTGGCTCCCGCACGGTACCGCCTGAAGCTACGGTCCAGGCCGTGCAGCCCTCCGTCGGCGCGTGGGCCGGCGTGGTGACGGAGTGCTCGCCGCTGCCCCTGGCGGAAGCCGGCGCCATCACGGTCTATCGCAGTGCCTTCCATCCGGCCGGCCCGCAGGAAGGTGGCCCGGTGGCTGCGCGCTGGTGCCTCGGCAAGGGCATGACCGCCGCCCAGGCGCAGGCGAGTGCGCTGTGCGAGGCGGTGGAGCGCTACGCCGCGGGCTTCCAGGGCGACGAAGCCTGGACCGAGGCATGTGAGGACGCGCTGCCCGCTCCGGCCTCCGGGCCGCGCTCGCTGGTGTTCGTGAGCGACCGGCAGCGTGCGCACTGCGGCCCGGGGGACGACCGCGTCCGCCGCACCCTGGCCCATCCCGCCGGGACGCCGCTGGCCTGGACCCCCGCCTGGTCCCTCACGCGCGGGGCGCCGTGCTTCCTGCCGCTCGCCCACTGTTATGCGGGCGTACCCGAGCGCTGGTCCCGCTACGGCGAGTGGAACTCGAACGGCTGCGCCGCCGGCAATTGCGTGGAGGAGGCTGTCCTGCAGGGGCTGCTGGAGGTGGTCGAGCGCGACGCCACGGCGATCTGGTGGTACAACGAACTGGCCATGCCCGCGTTCGATCTCGGCCGCATCGCTCCCGAACACGTCCGCCGCGTACGTTCCACCCTGGGCAGCGGCTGGAGCTTCTGGGCACTGGACCTGACCCACGACCTCGGCATCCCGGTGGTGGCTGCCGTGGGCTGCCGCCCCGGCCATGACTGGGCGCTGGGCTTCGGGTGCAGCCTCGATGCCGAAATGGCCTGCGAGCGGGCACTGACCGAACTGGTACAGCTGGTGGCGGTGGGCAGGACACTGCCTGCACACTGGAACGGCCTGCGCAAGACATTTCCCGGGTTCCTCCAGCCGGAAGGAGGAGATAATCACCGCATTGCGGCCGCTGTCCGCGCCCGCACGGGAACGGGCGGAGGCGGCGGCATCCGTTCGGACATCGCGGCCTGCGTGGAGGCGGCCCGGAGCTGCGGCCTGGAAGTGGTGGTGCACGATTACTCGCGCCCGGACGTTCCGCTGCGCACCGTCAAGACCACGCTTCCCGGCGCCTGCCATATCTGGCCGGAGCTCGCGAACCCCCGCCTGTCGCGCGTACCCGTGGCGATGGGGTGGCGCGATGCCGCACGGGACGAGGGCGACCTCAATTCCTGGCCCCTCTACGTCTGACCTGAAAGCGTTCCTGCGGAGCACGATGGCGATTTTGCGCAACCTTCCGAGCGGCCGGAGCATCGTGCTCCGTCCCCTGCATACTTTCGGCCGGCACCCGGATTCATGCCGCACGGTGCTGCAGGAGGCCGATGTGTCCAAGCTCCATGCCATCGTGCGCTGGTCCGGCATGCGCTGGGAGGTCGCCGACCAGAGCCGCAACGGCACCCTGCTGGACGGCGTGCGGTTGCAGCCCGCCCACTGGCACGGACTGGCGGAAGGCTCCGAAATCCGTTTCGGGGCCTCTGCTGCGGCCGCGTGGACCCTGGTCGATGCCTCGCCGCCCCGGACCGGCCTCTGGCCGCTCGGGGGCGAGCCCGTGCTGCGGGTGCTGGACATCCAGGAAAACCTGCTGCCCCATGCCTCCGCGGCCGAATCCAACGTGTTCCAGTCCGAAGGGCGCTGGTGGTGGGACCGCATGGACCAGGTGCAGCCGCTGCTGGACGGCCACGTCGTCCAGGCGGGCGGGCAGCGCTGGGAGTTCGTGCTCTGCGAAGACCTGGGCGCCACGCAGGATGTACCGCGCATGCCGCCGGCCTCGGCACTGCCGGCCCCGCTGTTCGATTTCGACGTGAGCCAGGACGAGGAGCACGTCTGCCTGGACATCCAGCTGGGAGGCCAGTCGCTGTCCCTGGGCGAGCGCATCCACCACTACACCCTGCTCACGCTCGCACGCCAGCGCCTGCAGGATGCCCTGCGCGGCGTTCCCATGGCCAGCCAGGGCTGGCTCGCCATCGACGCCCTCGCGCGCATGCTGGGGGTCGATGTGCCGTACCTGAACATCCAGCTGTTCCGCGCGCGTCGGCAGATCCAGAACGCCCTGGGCGGGGCGGGCGAGACCGTGGCCGTGGTGGAGCGCCGCCGCGGGGAGGTCCGGTTCGGGGACTACGCCTTCCGTATCCGCAAGGGCGGCCGGCTCGAGGGCGAGCGGCCCGGGGCGCAGCCGTGACCTGCCCGGCCTGTAATCGCATGTAATGGGTTGTTGCGCGACTTTTCTCTAGATTACGGTCACTGCGCTGCAATAGCAGGCGCTACAAGAACCAGACCGTAGCAGAGAGGGGGCCACCGGCGCCGGATACCGGACCGGGCCATTGACCTTCGAGAGAAAAGCCATGCAGCAACCGCAAACCCTTCGGCAGAACGGCGGATTCCCGCACAGGGGCTCCGTCCATGGCGCAGCCCGCCGTCCTGGTCCCGTCCGGGCCGGCACCTGACGCAGGCAGGGACGGTGCGATGCGATGTATCACCCTCGCCTCCGGAGTGCATGCCTCCAGGCGCGCCGCCGCGGGATCCCTGTGGCAGCCGCAAACCCTGTGGGCGTCGTACTACCAGCACGTGATGGGCGCGGCGCCCGAACAGGGCCACCTGTCCGCCTTCTGGCGGCACTACCACGGCACCTGCGCCGAAATGCAGGTGCATGGCTCCGACCTGCTGTGCTGGAGCAGCGAGTGCGATGGCGTGCTGCACCGGCTGCCCTACACCCCGCTGAGCGATTTCCTGCGCGAGCTCAAGACGCTCTGTGCGCATGCCCACCGCGTGGGGGCGGCCCTGCAGGTGATCGCGGATTGAACACGAGAGAACATGGCCGCCACGGCCAGGGAGGAGAAGCGAGTACGTCGCAATAACAAGAAGTAAAGAATGGGCGCCACCTCTGGGAGGGGGATGGCGTCGGGCGAAGGCCCCTGGCAGCGATGCCAGGGGCCTTCGTCTTTTGTCCTGGACGCAGGGGTGTCAGGCGGCGACGCCGAGGCGCTCCTGCAGGCGGGTGCTGGTGGTCGTGTATTGCAGGGCGACCGGCGCGCCGGCCAGGTGCTCCGCCGCCGCGAAGGCAGCCAGCGTGGCTTCGTGGAAGCCGCAGAGGATGAGCTTGCGCTTGCCGGGGTAGGTGTTGATGTCGCCGACGGCGTAGAGGCCCGGGACCCCCGCGGAAAAAGTGGCCGTTTCCACCTTCACCTGCTTGCGCTCCAGCGCCAGTCCCCAGTCGGCGACGGGGCCCAGGCGCGGCGACACGCCCAGGCACAGCAGCAGCGTGTCCAGCGGCAGGCCGTGCTCCGAGCCGTCGGGGGCGAGGAGGCGTACGGCCGCCAGCCGATCCACTCCCGAATCCGCTGCCGGGCCCGCGGCCTCGATGCCGACGACCTGGGCGGCCATCACGCGGATGCGGCCGCTGTCGCGCAGTGCCTGCAGCCGGGCAAGATCCTGGGGAGGCGCCTGGAAGGCATCGCGGCGGTGCACGAGGGTGACGCTCGCGGCGGCCTCGGGGCCGGGCTCCGCGCAGGCGGTGGCACGGGCCACGGCCGTGTCTTCGCCGCCCAGGACGACCACGTGCCGGCCGCGGGTGGGCGCGGGCGCTTCGTGGTGGAACACCTGGGTGCCATGGAAGCGCTCGATGCCGTCTATCTTGAGCGTGCGCGGAACGAAGGCCCCCACGCCGGCCGCGATGAACACGGTGCGTGCATGGAGTGTGGTGCCGGCATCGGTGGCGAGCAGGAAGCCGCCGTCGGGGGCGGGCTGCAGCGTCTCGACGCGCTGGGAGAGGTGCAGTTGCGGGGAGAACGGCGCGATCTGCCGGGTCAGCAACGCCACCAGCTCGCGGCCGGTGCACAAGGGCACGCCCGGAATGTCATAGATGGGTTTGTCGGCATAGAGCTCGGCGCACTGGCCGCCGACGTGGGGCAGGGCGTCCACCACATGTGCGGCGATGCCCTGCAGGCCGAGCTGGAAGACCTGGAAGAGCCCCACGGGCCCCGCGCCGATGACCACGGCATCGGCTTTGATGAAGGGAGCGTTTTCCATCACGGACGCCGCGCAAGGGCCGCCCCGCAGCGCTGGCGTCGCCCCCCTTCCGGCCAGCGGAGCGCCGCCAGAGAAGGGAGGAGCGGCGCAGTCGCCCGGGGGGATGTCTCCATGCTTCAGCGGATGAGGTCGGCGATCTTGCCGGGCTTGCCGTTCCACTCGTCGGCGTCGGGCAGCGAGGCCTTGCGCTTGGTGATGCTCTTCCATTGCGGGGCGAGCTCGGCGTTGAGCTTGATGAAGGCCTGCTGGTCGGCGGGCAGGTCTTCCTCGGCGTAGATCGCGTTGGCCGGGCACTCGGGAATGCACACGGCGCAGTCGATGCACTCGTCGGGGTCGATCACGAGGAAGTTCGGGCCTTCGCGGAAGCAGTCCACGGGGCACACGTCCACGCAATCGGTGTACTTGCACTTGATGCAGTTTTCGGAGACGACGTGAGTCATGAGAGGCAGTCTTTGGGTCGGGGTAACCCGCAATTTTAGGGCGGTTCGGGCCGGAGGCTCCCTGCGCCCCTTGCACCGTCGCAGGAAGGGCGGGAGGGGGGCCGGTTCAGTTCACCAGCACGGCTGCGGCGGTTCGGTGGCTCGCGGTGTCCACGAGGATCAGGGAGCCCAGCACGCGGGCCTGGCCGAACGGCGCGGCGGGCAGGGCCTCCTGCAGCAGCAGATCCACGTGGCCGATGGCGTTGGGCTCCAGCTGGGCGGCTTCTTCCTCTGCGAGCGTATGGATGTTCAGGCGGTGCACCACGCGCTGCGCCTTGGCCTTGACCCAGCGGTGGCCGTGCAGCGCCCAGTACACGCGGCCGGCCACCAGGGGCTCGTCGTCCATCCAGGCCACGGTGGCGCGGACCTCGCGGCGCGCCGGCCAGGCGGGCACCGGCGCCGGGGTGTCGAAATCGTCGGCGGCGGTGGCCGCCGCGGGGGCGGGTGCGGCCAGGATCCAGTCGCCGCGCGAGACGTCCACCTCGCGGTCGAGGATGATGCCCGCGCTGGTGCCGGCCTGCACGGTGTGCGGCCGGCGCGCGTGGTCGAGCACCTGCGCCACGCGGGCGAGTTGGCCGCTCGGGAACACCTGCACTTCCGTGCCGGGCGCGACCTGGCCGGCGGCGACGCGGCCCCAGAACACACGGCGGCCCTGCGTGGTGTCTGACGAGGACGAGAATTTCTCCACCCATTGCACCGGGAAGGCCAGCGCCAGCCCGGTATCGGCCGGTGTGTGGGGCAACTGCTCCAGGATCTGCAGCAGGCTCGGGCCCTCGTAGCCGCACCAGCCGGGTTGCGCATCGACCACGTTCCAGCCCTTGAGCGCGGAGACGGGCACGGTGGCGCGCACGGCGATGCCGGCCGCCTGGGCGAAGGCTTCCAGTGCGGCCCGGATGTGACGCCATGCGAGGGCCGGATCATCCACCGCGTCGAGCTTGTTCACGGCGAACACCAGCGAATGCACGCGCAGCAGGTGCACCAGCAGGGAGTGGCGGCGCGTCTGCGGCAGCAGCGCCAGCTGCGGATCGCGCCAGTCGAGCTTGGTGGCATCGACGAGCACCACTGCCGCGTCGGCGCTGGAGGCGGCCGTGACCATGTTGCGGGTGTACTGCTCGTGGCCCGGCGCATCGCCGATGATGAACTTGCGCGTCTCGGTCGCGAAGTAGCGGTAGGCCACGTCGATGGTGATGCCCTGCTCGCGCTCGGCCGACAGGCCGTCGGTAAGCAGCGCCAGGTCGGTCTCCCCGCCGCGCGTCACTCCGGCCAGGTGGTCCTGCAGCACGGCGCGGCTGTCCACCAGCAGGCGCCCGATCAGCGTGCTCTTGCCGTCGTCCACGCTGCCGCAGGTGATGAAGCGCAGCGCCGCGTCGTGGTCGTCCCGGCCTGCCGAGGTGGCAGTGGCTGCTTTGGCAGCCATCGAATCAGTCGTGTTTGTCATCCAGCTCTTTCAGTCGCCCACGCGGGGCGTTAAAAATGGACGCGGCCCAGGCGAGAACCGCCGAGCAAGGGCCGCCCCGCCGCACTGGCGGTGTCCCCCGTCCTGCCGGGCGCAGCCGGCGAGAGAAGGGGGAAGGCGCACAGCACCTCAGGGGATGTCTTCAAAAGTATCCGTCCTTCTTGCGCTTCTCCATCGAGGCGTCGGATGTCTTGTCGTCCATGCGCGTGGCACCGCGCTCGCTCACCTCGGCCGCCAGCGTCTCGATCACGATGTCCGCCGCCGTCGCGGCGCTGCTGGCCACCGGGCAGGTGCAGGTGATGTCGCCCACGGTGCGGAAGCGCACTTCGCGCGCCACCACCTCTTCGCCATCGCGGGGCGGCGTGAGTTCGGTCACCGGCACGAGCAGGCCCTTGCGCTCGACCACGGCACGCTGGTGCGCGTAGTAGAGCGAGGGCAGGGCGATCTGCTCGCGGTCGATGTACTGCCACACGTCCAGCTCGGTCCAGTTGCTGATGGGGAACACGCGGAAGTGCTCGCCCGGGGCCAGGCGCGTGTTGAACAGCGTCCACAGCTCGGGCCGCTGGGCCTTCGGCTGCCATTGGCCGAAGCTGTCGCGGTGCGAGAAGATGCGTTCCTTGGCGCGGGCCTTTTCCTCGTCGCGCCGCGCGCCGCCGATCAGCGCGTCAAAGCGGAATTCCTCGATGGCCTCCAGCAGAGTCACCGACTGGTGCACGTTGCGGCTCTCGCCGGGATGGGCCAGGCGCACGGTGCCGCGCGCCATCGAATCCTCCACGCTGCGCACGATCAACTCGGCGCCCAGTTCCTTCGCGCGGAAGTCCCGGAAATCCGTGACCTCGGGGAAGTTGTGGCCCGTGTCGATCATCAGCAGCGGGTAGGGGATTCGGCCCTGGCTACCGGAGGCCCCCTTCGTGTCCACGAATGCCTTCTCTGCGCACTTGAGCATCACCAGAGAATCCTTGCCGCCCGAGAAGAGCAGGGCAGGGCGTTCGAAGGCGGCGGCCACCTCGCGCAGGATGAAGATGGTCTCTTCCTCCAGCGCGTCGAGATGGCGGTTGCTGAGCTGGTTCAGCATATGGGGTTCTTCGGTGCGGGCGTTCATGCGTCGGCTCGTGGAAGCTCGTTGAATAGGGGGCGGGGGCCGAGTCAGGCGGCATCCCGGAAATGGGGCAGGGGGTGCGCGGCGTCGCCCTGGTAGAAGGCGTGGAAGCGGTCGAACTGGCGCTGCGCGTCGGCCAGGTCCACGCCCTCGCGCAGCACGGCCACGTCGAAGCCGCAGCGCGCCATCTGCACGAGCTGGTCGATCAGCACGTCGCCGGTGGCTCGGATCTCGCCGCGGAACCCGCGCCGCTGGCGCAGCAGGCGGGCCTGGCTGAAGGCGCGGCCGTCGGTGAACTTGGGAAAATGCAGGTCGATGCGCTCGATGCCAGCCAGGTCCTGCACGAGCGGATCGGCGTCGTTGGGCATGGCCAGCACATGGTGCCCCGGCTCGGTGGCGGCCGGATCGTGGGCGGCGATGATTTTCATGGTGTCTCTCGTGGGAATGCGGTGCTCGGGGCTCAGGCGGCCACGCTCTCGGCGGGATGGCGGGCGGCGTTGGCGGCGGCCTTGAAGGGCTCGATGCCGACGCGGCGCACGGTGTCGATGAAGTGCTCGTGCTTCTGGCCGCGGGCGCTGCCGGTCGCCTCGGGCGACAGCGGCTGGCGCTGGTCGCGGTAGGTGGCCAGCAGCGCCTCGATCACGCCGGGCACTTCGGCCGCGCTGAAGGACGGCCCGATGATCTTGCCGGGCACGGCCGGGCCCGACAGGTCGGTGCCGTCGGCGCCGCCGAGCGTGATCTGGTACCACTCCTTGCCGTCCTTGTCCACGCCCAGGATGCCGATGTGGCCGCTGTGGTGGTGGCCGCAGGAGTTGATGCAGCCGCTGATGTGCAGGTCGATCTCGCCCAGGTCCCACAGCTCGTCCAGGTCCTGGTAGCGCTCGGTGATGGCTTCGGCGATGGGCAGCGAGCGCGCATTCGCCAGCGAGCAGAAGTCGCCGCCGGGGCAGGCGATCATGTCGGTCAGCAGGCCGATGTTGGGCTGGGCCAGGCCCAGCGCGCGCGCTTCCTGGTAGAGCGCGGGCAACTGGTCGGCGCGCACCCAGGGCAGCACCAGGTTCTGCTCGTGCGTCACGCGCGCCTCGCCGCAGGAGTAGCGGTCGGCCAGGTCGGCGGCCGCGTCCATCTGGTCGGCCGTGGCGTCGCCGGGCGCATGGCCGACGCGCTTGAACGACAGCACCACGGCGCGCAGCAGCGGATGGCGGTGCGGCAGCACGTTGCGCGTGAGCCAGCGGCCGAAGCCCTGGTCGCCCTCGGCGGCCGCGCGCAGCAGCGAGAGCGTCTGGCTCTCGGCATCCGCGCCGCCCACGTCGGGCACGGGGTCGTGGAAGCAGGCGGCGACGCGGTCGTACTCGGCCTGCGTGATGGTATGGGGGCCGCCCTCCACCTCGACGATCTGGCGGAATTCCTCTTCCACCTGGTCCACGTAGGTCTGGCCCTCGGACTTCACGAGGATCTTGATGCGCGCCTTCCAGAGGTTGTCGCGGCGGCCGTAGCGGTTGTAGACGCGGATCACGGCCTCCAGGTAGTTCATGAGCTGGTTCCAGGGCAGGAACTCGCGCACCACCGGGCTGATGACCGGCGTGCGCCCCATGCCGCCGCCCACGCGCACCTGAAAGCCCAGGTCGCCGGCCTCGTTCTTCACGAGCTGCAGGCCCACGTCGTACCAGCCGAGCGCGGCGCGGTCTTCGCGGGCGCCGTTGAGCGACACCTTGAACTTGCGCGGCAGGAAGGCGAACTCGGGGTGCAGCGTGCTCCACTGGCGCAGGATCTCGGCGAAGGGCCGCGGATCGGCGATCTCGTCGGCCGCGATGCCGGCCAGCGCGTCGCTCGTGATGTTGCGGATGCAGTTGCCGCTGGTCTGGATGCCGTGCATGTGCACGGAGGCCAGCAGATCCATCACGTCGGCGCTCTTGTCCAGGGGGATCCAGTTGTACTGCACGTTCGTGCGCGTGGTGAAGTGGCCGTAGCCATAGTTCAGGCGCGTGCCGATGCGGCGGCCGTCGGCGAGCGGGATGTCTCCGAGTTTCTCCTGCGTGGCCTGGGCCTCGGCCAGCAGCGCCGGCTCGGGGATGTCGTAGTCGCGGGCGATGCGGGCCAGCACGCGCAGCTGGCCGCTGGACAGTTCGCCGTAGGGCACGGCCACGCGCAGCATGGGCGCATAGCGCTGCACGTACCAGCCGTTTTGCAGGCGCAGCGGCTTGAACTCGTCGCCGGAGAGCTTGCCCGCCTGGAAGCGCTCCAGCTGGTCACGGTACTGTTCCGCGCGCAGGCGGATGAACTGTTGGTCGAATTCTGTGTATTGGTACATGGTGGGGTTGCACGCCTCGCGGGCGCACTCAGATCAGAACCAGTTTGGCGCCCGCCCAGGCGAGCAGCACGGAAAGGGCCGAGCGGATGAGCCGCTCCGGCGCGCGGGACACGAGCCGCGAGCCCAGCCAGATGCCCGGCAGCGAGCCCGCCAGCAATTGTGCGAGAAGCGGCCAATCCACGGAGCCGAGGGTGGCATGGCCCAGGCCCGCCACCAGCGTCAGCGGCACGGCATAGGCGATGTCCGCGGCGATCACGCGCGGCAGCGGCAGCAGGGGGAACACCATCAGCAGCACGGTGACGCCGATCGCGCCGGCACCCACGGAGGTGAAGGTGACCAGCGTGCCGATCAGCGCGCCCAGCAGCACGGGCAGGCTCCAGTGGCGGGGGCGGTCGGCCTGCCGGCCCTCGTTCTGGCGGGCAGCGCGCTCTGCGGCCTGCCGCGCCGGGGAGAAGGCGAAGGCCTTGTACAGCGTGGCGGCCGCCGTGAGCAGCAGGGCGCCGCCCAGGGTGGTGGTCATCAACTGCTGCGCGGTGGCGCTCGTGGGGCCGATGGTGCGCAGGGCCTGGAGGGCCAGGAGGGCGGACGGGATGCTGCCGGCGCACAGCAGGGCCACCACGCGCCAGGGTACGAGGCGCTGGCGGGCCAGGCTCACCGTGCCGCCCATCTTGGTGAAGGCGGCGAACAGCAGGTCCGTGCCGACGGCCAGATGGGGCTTGACGCCGAAGAAGAAGATCAGCACGGGTGTCATCAGCGAGCCGCCGCCGACCCCGGTGAGGCCGACGATCAGGCCCACCGCGAACCCCGCGAAAACGAACGCCAAATCATGCATGGGCGTGACTGTAGGGGCTCGCCTTATGGTTTCAAACTATTGTTTGCTCCTTCAGGTATATCGATATATGTATATTGGTGTCGGACGCTCCGCCGCCGTCCGCCGGTGCGGGTCGCCATTCCACGGTTCAGGCCGGCGCGGTGTGCACGCTTGGCGTATCGTTGGCGCCGGGCGTCTGCCGCCCTTGCAGCCCTCGCCGCAGCGCCTCGCCCATGAACGACACCACTCCCCCCGCTTTGTCACCAGCTGCCAGCACCGGCACCGATGCGTTCTCGTGGCGCCGGATCGCGCTGCCGGCCTTCGGGCCGTCGCTGCTGTTCGGGGTGGGCGAGGGGGCCATCCTGCCGATCGTGCCGCTGCTGGCCCGGGAACTGGGCGCATCGGTATCGATGGCGGCCTTCGTCGTCACGCTGATCGGGCTGGGTTCCCTGCTGAACAATATTCCCGCGTCGTACATCACGATACGCTGGGGCGAGCGCTGGGCGATCGTCGCCGCGGGCCTGTGGAGCGCTATCGGTATGGCGCTGGCCGTGCTGCTGCCGGGCGTGGTCCCGCTGGCGATCGGCTGCTGCATGGTGGGCATGTCGCAGGCCATCTACAACTTGGCGCGCCAGAGCTACCTGACCGAGGCCGTGCCGGCCGCCTATCGCGCCCGGGCCCTGTCCACGCTGGGCGGGGTGATGCGCATCGGCATGTTCATCGGGCCATTCCTCTCGGCCGCGGCGGTGCATGCCTTCGGGCTGAAGGCCGCCTTCGCCGTCGGCATCGCGGGCGTGCTCGCGGCGGCGGCCGTCGGCGCCCGGTTGACGGACCTCGTGGCGCCACCGCATCCCGCGGGCGCGCCGGCCCCGGCGCCGGTGGGCCTGGGTTCGATCCTGGCGGACCACCGCCGGGTATTCCTGACCCTGGGACTCGGCGTGGCACTGGTGAGCGCGGTGCGCGCTTCGCGCCAGGCGGTGATCCCGCTGTGGGCGGACCACCTGCTGCTGGCGCCGGCGGTCACCTCGGTGATCTACGGCATCGCCGGCGGCATCGAGATGCTGCTGTTCTACCCGGCGGGCCGTGTGATGGACCTCAAGGGCCGCCGCTGGGTGGCCGTGCCGTCGATGGCGATCATCGGGCTGGCGCTGCTGGCGATGCCATTCACCGGCGGCTTCGCGACGCTGCTGATCGCCGCGACGGCGATCGGCTTCGGCAACGGCATCGGCTCGGGCCTGATCATGACGCTGGGCGCGGACTTCGCGCCCCGCCACGGCCGCCAGTACTTCCTCGCGGTGTGGCGCTTCCTGTCGGACCTCGGCGGCTCCTGCGGGCCTGCGCTGCTGTCGGCGCTGGTGGCTACCGCCTCGCTGGCCGGCGGCATCGCCGTGACCGGACTGCTCTCGCTCGCCGCGGCGGCCATGCTCGGCGTGTGGATACCGGCGCGCAAGGCGAAAGCCGGCCCGACCACCCCTTGAGCCGTCGGAAGGTAACGTCTGCCTTGCGCCGGCCAGGTCAGCGGCTGGCTGGAATCCGGTAGACCACGGTGTCGTACTTCGTTCCCTGCCGGCGGGAGACGGGGACACCGCCGAGCGACTCGGCGATGCGGCGGCTGGGCATGTTGGCTTGCGCGACGGGGTGGATGGAAGCGGCGGGCCATCTCCGCCAGAAGCGGCCGAGGCGACGGGATTTCACACTGGCTCCATTGCGCTTTCGCAGCTCTCCCGAAGGCAGGGGTGGATACGCCGGACATTGTGCCTGCACGGCGCTGACGGGCTTGCGAACGTTCAGTCTCCAGGAAGCCGCTCGGTGGACAGCGCCCGTGCCAGGCGGGCTTCCACGGGCAGCGGTTCGCCCATCATGCGGGCGGCCAGCAGTTCCCCGCACAGCTGCGACAGTGTGAGCCCGCGCGCGCCCATGGCGGCGCAGACCCAGAGCCCGGGCTGCCGTGCGGCATCCACCGGCCCGACGAAAGGCAGCCGGTCGGGCGCGGTGCAGCGCACGGCGGCCCAGTGGCCGGGGGCGGCGCCCGGGCCGGCGATGGCGGGCGCAAGCCCCTGCGCCAGCGCGGGCAGCAGTTGTTCCAGCTTGGCGGCGTTGGCCGCATGGGCTTGCGCCTGTTCCTGGGGCGTGGGGGGCAGTTCCGTCTGGCCGCGCTCGAAGGTCGAGCCCATCACCCAGATCGCATGGCCCGGCGCGCCGGCGTGCGGCACCAGGTTGCCGTGGCCGTTGACGGGGAAGGGCGGCCATGCCGCCGCCGGTTCCGCCTCGCCGCGCACGCCCCAGCTCACCTGGCCGCGCAGCGGGTGGATGGGGTACCGATCGGGCAGCCAGGGCCGGCTTCCGTAGCCGGCCGCGATGACCACGTGGGGCGCCTCGGCCAGCAGTGCGCCATCGGTGCCGAAGGCCTGCCAGCGGACGCCGGCGCCAGGGGCCTCCACCGGCTCCAGCCGGGCGATTGCGCTGCCGCCCTGCCAGTGGATGGCCGGATGGTCCAGCAGGGCGCGCACCAGCCGCGCCGGGCGCAGCCAGCCGCCGCGCACATGCCAGGTGGCGACGGCGGTGGCCGGCAGGCCGGCGGCCTGCCGCGTGGCGGCATCGGCAGGCCGGCTCCATTCGGCGCCGGCCGGGGCATCCCCGGCCCAGGCGGCCGGCAGGCGGCTCCTGCCGGCCAGTTCATGCTCCAGCACGCCGCAGGCGCTCCAGTCCTCGCCGTCGGCCAGCGCATGCATGCCCTCCAGGGCGTGCAGCGTGGCCCGCACGCCTGCGCGCGACAGGCGAGAAAGCGGACTGTCGTCGGGCGACACGTGCGGCGCGAACACGCCGGCCGGCAGGCCCGAGGCACCGGCCGCCGGCTCCGCGCCCTCGTCCAGCACCCGCACCTGCCAGCCGCGCCGTGCCAGGCTCGCCGCCACGGCGGCGCCCGACAGCCCGCCGCCGATGACCAGCACGCCCGACGGTCCGCCCGGCACGCGGACATCGGACAGCTCCGCCTGGGCGGGGCGCGGCTCCCACGCCGGATCGAACACGGCCTGCAGATTGGCGCGCTTGGGGGGAAGTCCCGGCACCTTGTGCACCTGGAAGCCGCATTGCGCGAGCCCGTCGCGCACCGCGCCGGCCACGCTCCAGGTGGCGAGGCGGGTGCCGCGGCGGCAGCAGCGCGCCACGGCCTTGAGCGTGTGCATTTCCCAGAGTCCGGGGTTCACCTGGGGACTGAAGCCGTCCAGGTACACCGCGTCGGCCACCGGCTGCTGCTGGCGCAGCATGGCCTGCGCATCGCCGATGTAGAGCGTGAGCAGCACCTGGCCGCCCTCGAATGCCAGGCGGTGCACGCCGGGCAGCAGGCCCCAGTACCGGGCGTGCAGGGCGCGGGCCAGCAGTTCCAGTTCGCCATGCCCCTGCAGGGAGCGCAGCAGGTCGTCCGCGGAGACGGGGAACGCCTCGCAGGACACGAAATGCAGCAGCCGCGGCCGTGCGGGGTCGGCGCGCCAGGCGGCCCAGGTGGTGATGAAGTTCAGGCCGAAGCCGAAGCCGGTCTCCAGCACCCGCCACTGCGCCTGGCCGGCCCAGGCCTGCGGCAGTCCGCAGCCGTGCAGGAAGACTTCGCGCGCCTGCGCGAGCCCGGTTTCGCTGTGGTAGCGGTCGCCGAAGCGCGGATTGAACGGGGTGCCGTCGGGGAGCCAGTCGATGGGTTCGGACATGCGGCGATTGTCGGGGCGCCGCGGGGGCCGGCGGCTTGCGCGGCGTCAGGGGCCCGCGTGGGAGCGCTGCCGCACAAAAAGAAAAGCCCGGCGGGGCCGGGCTGTCGGGCGTGGATGGCGAAGGCAGGGGCCGGCACGGGAGCCGGCACCGCCCGCGCGTCAGGCGCTGGGGGGCACGTAGCCCGCGGCGGCATCCGCGCCGCCGCCGAAGAAATGCTGCTCCATCTGGCGCGCGAGGTACTGCCGCGCACGTGCATCGGCGAGGTTCAGGCGGTTCTCGTTCACGAGCATGGTCTGGTGCTTGAGCCAGCCGGCCCAGGCTTCCTTGCTCACGTTTTCGAAAATGCGCCTGCCCAGGTCGCCCGGGTACGGAGGGAAGTCGAGGCCTTCGGCTTCCTTGCCGAGCTTGATGCACTGGACGGTACGGGCCATGGGTGGGTTCCTTGTTCTGACGGAAGAGAAAAGACGAAGGTCTTCGCACGGAAGGTGCGAGACACGGAGAGAGGGTGTTCCAAAGATGTTTTGGAAATTTAAAACTGAAATTTCAGTATTTTCAGTTTTGAAGAGGGGCTTTCAGAATGCGGTGCATCGGTGCCGTGCTCTACCGCACCGTCCACGGATCCCCTTTGGAAAGTCCCTCATGAACCTTCGCCGCCACTTTATCAAGTTTCCCGCCGCCGCCGTCCTCGCCGGTGCCATGGCCGCACTGGCCACGCCGGCCATCGCCCAGCAGCCGGCGCAGTTGCTGAACGTGTCGTACGACCCGACGCGTGAACTGTATGTGGACTACAACCAGGCGTTCGCCAAGTACTGGAAGGGCAAGACCGGACAGGATGTGCAGGTCAAGCAATCGCACGGCGGCTCGGGCAAGCAGGCGCGCTCGATCATCGACGGCATCGACGCCGACGTGGCCACGCTGGCGCTGGGCGGCGACATCGATGCGCTGGTCAAGCATGGCGGGCTGGTCAGGCCGGACTGGCAGAAGCGCCTGCCGCACAACTCCGCGCCCTACACCTCCACGATCGTGTTCCTCGTGAAGAAGGGCAACCCCAAGGGCATCAAGGACTGGGACGACCTCGTGAAGCCCGGCGTGCAGGTGATCACTCCCAATCCCAAGACGTCCGGCGGTGCGCGCTGGAACTACCTGGCCGCCTGGGAGTACGCCAAGCGCAAGTACGGCGGCGACGCGCAGGCGAAGGAATTCGTCGGCAAGCTCTACAAGAACGTGCCGGTGCTCGACACCGGCGCGCGCGGCTCCACGATCACCTTCGTGCAGCGCGGCGTGGGCGATGTGCTGCTGGCCTGGGAGAACGAAGCGTTCCTGGCCCTGAAGGAGTTCGGCGCAGAGAAGTTCCAGATCGTGGCCCCGTCGCTCTCCATCCTGGCCGAGCCCAGCGTGGCCGTGGTGGACAAGGTGGTGGACAAGAAGGGCACGCGCGCCGTGGCCGAGGAATACCTGAAGTACCTCTACTCGGACGAGGGCCAGGACATCGCCGGCAAGCATTTCTACCGCCCGACCGGCGAGAAGGCGAAGGCCAAGTACGAGGCGCAGTTCCCCAAGCTCACGCTGGTCACCATCGACCAGGCGTTCGGCGGCTGGACCAAGGCCGACCAGGACCATTTCGCCGACGGCGCCAGCTTCGACCAGATCTACACGAAGAAGTGAGTCTGCTGGCCGCCCGCCTTGTCTCCGCCACCGAGAAAGCCGTTCCCATGTCCATCCTCCTGATCGCCGGAAGCCCCTCGGAGCGTTCGCGTTCGGCCGCGCTGCTGGACGGCGTGTCGCTCCGGCTCGCGGTGCGCGGTGCGGCGGTGCACCGCCTGCACATCCGCGATCTCTCGCCCCAGGCGCTTCTGCTGGCGGACACGGGCCACCGTTCCATCGCCCGCGCGGTGGACCAGGTGGCCGAGGCCGACGCGCTGGTGGTGGCCACCCCGGTCTACAAGGCGGCCTACAGCGGCGTGCTCAAGGTCTTCCTGGACCTTCTGCCCCAGTCGGCGCTGCGGGGCAAGGCCGTGCTGCCTCTGGCCACGGGCGGCAGCCCGCACCACATGCTGGCGCTGGATTACGCCCTGCGGCCGGTGCTGCAGTCGCTCGGCGCCCGCCACATCCTGCCAGGGGTCTATGCGACCGACGCGCAGGTGGCGCTGACGCCCGAAGGCGCCTATGCCATCGGGCCCGAAATCTCCCAGCGGCTCGATGAAGCGCTGGACCTGCTCGTGAACGACGCGATGCGCCTGCCGGCCCACGCCGTGCGTTTCCCACCCATTCCCTTCGACCAGGTGCGATGTAGCGTCTGACGGGAAGGCGCAGGCGCCACCTCCGATTTCCGATCCGTTCGTTCCCGCAGGGCATGGCGTGCGCCGCCCCTGCCGGGCGCAGCCTTGGCCGGTGGGCAGGGCCGCCCCTGTCCATCCATTCTTTCCGGAGCTTTCGACATGGTCCCGTTGTCCCGATCTTCCGCCACCGATGTCTCTTCCCGCCGCCGCTGGCTGGCCGCCGGCGCGGGCGCCGCCGCCCTGGCCGCGCTGCCGGGCTGGGCGCAGTCCGCAGGTGCCGCGCGCACCCTGCGGGTCGGCCACCAGAAGGGCTGGCTTTCGCTGCTGAAAGCGCGTGGCACCCTGGAAAAGCGCCTCGCCCCCCTGGGCGTGAAGGTGACCTGGACGGAGTTCAACGCCGGCCCGGTGCAACTGGAGGCGCTGAACGTCGGTTCCATCGATTTCGGCGACGTGGGCGAGGCCCCGCCGATCTTCGCCCAGGCCGCGGGTGCGCCGCTCGTGTATGCGGGGGCGACGGTGCCGCGCCCGGCGCTGGAGGCGGTGGTGGTGCCCAAGGGCTCGGCCATCCGCAGCGTGGCGGACCTCAAGGGCAGGCGCGTGGCCTACAACAAGGGCTCCAACGTGCATTACTTCCTCGCGAAACTGCTGGAGAAGAACGGCCTGCAGTACCGCGACGTGCAGTCCGTCTTCCTGGCCCCGCCGGATGCGCGCGCTGCTTTCGAGCGCGGCGCGGTGGACGCCTGGGTGATTTGGGACCCGTTCCTCGCCGCGGCCCAGAAGGCGCTGGACGCGCGCATCCTGGCCGACGCCACGGGCGTGGTGAACAACCGGGCCTTCTACTTCACCTCGCGCGACTTTGCCGCCCGCAATGCGGACGTGCTGCGCATCGCCATCGAGGAGGTGGACGGCATCGACCAATGGGTTTCGGGCCACAAGGCCGAAGCCGCCGCGGAATTGTCCCAGGTGCTGGGCCTGGACCGTGCGGTGACCGAACTGTTCGTCGGCCGCGTGGGCTACGGCACGCGGGCCGTGACCCGCGAGATCCTGGCCGAGCAGCAGGCCATCGCGGACACCTTCTTCGATCTCAAGCTGATACCGAAGAAGCTCGACGTGCTGCAGGCCGCGCCTGTGGAACTGCTGTAGCCCGTTACGGCCCGGCCGCCCGAGGAGCACCACCCATGTCCATCCTGCCAACGTCCACGGCCCTCGGTCCGGGCGCGCGGCGCCTGCTGGCGGTGACCGCGCGCGCCTGGGGGCTCCGTCCCTCGGTGCACACCCAGGGCGCCGCGGTCCCGCATCCGCACCCCGCACAGCGCACGGCACGGCATGCGCCGCCCACCGTGCCCAAGCCGGCGCCGGTGTCCGTGCCTGCCCCCTGGCCGCGCTTCGCCATCTCCTACTGACATCGTTCCCATCTTTCGAGAAAGCCTCCCATGCACGTGTTCTGGTTCATTCCCACCCACGGCGACAGCCGCTACCTCGGGACGTCCGAAGGGGCCCGCGCCGTCAACTACGACTACCTGCGCCAGGTGGCCACGGCGGCCGACACTCTGGGCTACGAAGGGGTGCTGATCCCCACGGGCCGCTCCTGCGAGGACCCCTGGGTCGTCGCCTCGGCGCTCGCGCCGGTGACGCAGCGCCTGAAGTTCCTCGTGGCGGTGCGCCCGGGCCTGCACCAGCCGGCCCTGGCCGCGCGCATGGCCGCGACCTTCGACCGGCTGTCGGGCGGGCGCCTGCTCATCAACCTCGTGACGGGGGGCGACCGCGCGGAACTGGAGGGCGACGGCGTCTTCCTGGACCACGCCCAGCGCTATGCGCAGTCGGAGGAATTCATCCGCATCTGGCGCGAGATCCTGTCGCGCAGCCACGAGGGCGGCACCTTCGACTATGAGGGAGAGCACCTGTCGGTGAAGGGCGCCAAGCTGCTCTATCCGCCGGTGCAGAAGCCCTATCCGCCGGTGTACTTCGGTGGCTCGTCGGAGGCGGCGCACGACCTCGCGGCGGAACAGGTCGATACCTACCTCACCTGGGGCGAGCCGCCGGCCGCGGTGGCGCAGAAGGTGGCCGATGTGCGCGCCCGCGCCGCGAAACGGGGGCGCACGGTGCGCTTCGGCATCCGGCTGCACGTGATCGTGCGCGAGACCGACGAGGCCGCATGGGCCGCCGCCGAGGAGCTCATCAGCCGCGTGCAGGACGAGACCGTGGCGCAGGCGCAGGCGGTGTTCGCCCGGATGGATTCCGAAGGGCAGCGCCGCATGGCCGCGCTGCACGCCGGCGGCACCCGCCGCGCCCGCGCGGACCTGGAGATCAGCCCCAACCTCTGGGCCGGCGTGGGCCTGGTGCGCGGCGGTGCGGGCACGGCGCTGGTGGGCGATCCGCAGACCGTGGCCGCGCGCATGCAGGAGTACGCGGACCTGGGTATCGACACCTTCGTGCTCTCCGGCTACCCCCACCTGGAAGAGGCCTACCGCTTCGCGGAACTGGTGTTCCCGCTGCTGCCGGCCGAGGTGCGCGAGCGCATCGGCGGCGGCGGCCGGGCGGCGGGCCCCCTGACCGGCCCCTTCGGCGAAATCGTGGGCAACCAGTACGTGCCGCGCGCGGCGCAGAGCTGAGCGGCCCGCGCAACAGGAGATTCCCATGGCCATCCATTCCATCAACCATGTGCAGCTGCCGTTTCCCGCAGGCGAGGAGGGCGCCATGCGCGCCTTCTATGCCGGCCTGCTCGGCCTGGCCGAGGTGCGGTATCCGGCCGAGAACGCGCTGCATTTCGCGGCCGGGCACCAGCGCATAGCCCTGGTACCCACCACGCGCTGGCAGCCGGCGCCCGCGGCGGCGCACCTGGCGTTCGAAGTGGACAACCTGCCCGAACTCCGCGGCCGCCTGCTGCAGGCCGAGCTTCCCCTGGTGGAAAACCGGGCACTTCCGGGCTACCTGCGCTTCTACGTGAAGGATCCGGCCGGCAACCAGCTCGAGTTCCTGGAGCCCGATGCGGAAGCAGGTGCGCTGGTATGACGGGCCCCGCCATCTCCCCCGCGGTGCGCGAGCTGCAGGTGTCTGCCGCCACCGACACCCCCGAGGAGCCCGGCACGGGCCTGCCCGCGCCCGTGCGGCAGTGGGCTGCCGCCGTGGGGCAGCGCCTGCTGCCGTGGCTGGTGCCGGTGGCGCTGATCGCGGCCTGGCAGGTGGCCTCGGCCCAGGGATGGCTGTCCAGCCGGGTGCTGCCGGCGCCGTCCGACGTGCTCAAGGCCGCCTGGCAGCTCGGCGAATCCGGCGAGCTGTGGACCCACGTGAAGGTGAGCGCGGGCCGCGCGCTGGCGGGGCTGGCGATCGGCGGCGGCCTGGGCCTGCTGCTCGGGCTGCTGACCGGCTCACTGCGCTGGGCGGAGACGCTGCTCGACTCCACCGTGCAGATGGTGCGCAACATCCCCGCGCTGGCGCTCATCCCGCTGGTGATCCTGTGGTTCGGCATCGACGAATCGGCCAAGGTGTTCCTGATCGCGGTCTCGGTGTTCTTTCCGATCTACCTCAACACCTTCCATGGCATCCGCAACGTCGATCCGGGCCTGATCGAGATGGGCCGCACCTACGGGCTCTCGCGCTGGCAGCTCTACCGCGAGGTGATCCTGCCCGGCGCGATGTCCTCCATCCTCGTGGGCCTGCGCTTCTCGCTGGGGCTCATGTGGGTGATCCTGATCGTGGCGGAAACCATCTCCGCGCAGGCCGGCATCGGCTACCTCACGATGAACGCGCGCGAGTTCCTGCAGACCGACGTAGTGCTCGTGGGGATCCTGCTCTACGCGCTGCTGGGCAAGCTGGCGGACGTGTTCGCGCGCGGCCTGGAGCACTGGTGGCTGCGGTGGCATCCCGGCTACCAGGCCAAGGCATGAACGAAGGAGACGGCACCATGTCCGCCCCGCATACCGTTTCCACCCCCGCGCCCGGCCTGCGCCTGCAGGCGCGCCGGCTGACCAAGCGCTACGGCGCGCGCGACGTGCTGCGGCAGGCGCAGCTCGCGATCGAGCCCGGCGAGTTCGTCGCCATCGTCGGCCGCAGCGGCTGCGGCAAGAGCACGCTGCTGCGGCTGCTCGCCGGCCTGGAAGCCGCCAGCGCCGGAACGCTGGACATCGACGGCACGCCCGTCGATGGACTGCACGGCGACACCCGCATCATGTTCCAGGAAGCGCGCCTGCTGCCGTGGCGGCGCGTGCTGGACAACGTCACCCTGGGCCTGCCCGCGGGCTCGCAGGAGCGCGGCCGCGAGGTGCTCGGCCAGGTGGGCCTGGCGGACCGGGCCGGGGAGTGGCCGGCGCGCCTGTCCGGCGGCCAGCGCCAGCGCGTGGCCCTGGCCCGGGCCCTGGTCCACCAGCCGCGCCTGCTGCTGCTGGACGAGCCCCTGGGCGCGCTGGACGCGCTCACCCGCATCGAGATGCAGCGCCTCATCGAAGGGCTGTGGCAGCGGCACCGCTTCACCGCGCTGCTGGTCACGCACGACGTGCAGGAGGCCGTAGCCCTGGCCGACCGCGTGGTGCTCATCGAGGACGGCCGCATCGCCCTGGATGAGCGCATCCCGCTCGCGCGGCCCCGCTCGCACGGTGACGCGGCGTTCGCGGCCTTCGAGAAACGCATCCTCGACCGGGTGCTGCAAAAGCCCGCGGCCGAACCCTCTGACGGCGATGGCGCATGGCCGGGCGTTCCGGCGCATGGCCTGCGCTGGGCGATCTGAGCCACCCGGTTTCCATCCCTTTTTTGTTTCACCTTCCAACCACCACAGGAGTCCATCCCATGTCCATCCAGGCCATCAACGTGCGCAACCAGTTCAAGGGCAAAGTCCGCGAGATCATCCGCGGCGATGTCGTCTCGGAAGTCGATGTCGAAACGCCCTGGGGCATCGTCACCTCCGTCATCACCACCCGCTCGGTGGACGACCTCGGGCTGCAGGTCGGCTCCGACGTGGTGGCGCTGGTGAAATCGACCGAAGTCTCCATCGCCAAGCTCTGACGTGCCCGGGTGGGGGCACGGCGCCCGGCCGCCGGCCCCTGTCGCCCACGCGCTGACCCCCGCGCGTTGATCGGCCGCATAACAACAGGAAAGCCCGGCGAATCCATGAATTTCCAGCAACTGCGTTCCGTGCGCGAGGCCGTGCGCACGGGTTTCAACCTCACCGACGTGGCCCGCATCCTCCACACCTCCCAGCCCGGCGTGAGCCGGCAGATACGCGAGCTGGAGGAGGAACTGGGCCTGGAGATCTTCGTGCGCGCAGGCAAGCGGCTCACGGGGCTGACACCGCCGGGATCCACCTTGCTGCCCATCGTCGAGCGGCTGCTGCTGGAGGCGGAAAATCTGCAGCGCGCCGGGCACGATTTCCGCGCCAGCGGCGAAGGGCGCCTGTCCATCGCCGCCACGCACTCGCAGGCACGTTACGCGCTGCCGCAGGTGGTGCGCGATTTCCGGGCGCTGTTCCCGCATGTCTCGCTGCACCTGCACCAGGGCTCGCCCCGGCAGGTGGCGGAGATGCTGCTTTCGGGCGAGGCCGACATCGGCGTGGCCACGGAGGCGCTGGCGGGCTACGGCGAGCTGGTGACCCTGCCGTGCTACCGGTGGTCCCACAGCATCGTGGTGCCGCCGGGGCATCCGCTGCTTGACCTGCCCGAGCCGCCCACCCTGCGGCAACTCGCGCGCTTCCCGATCGTGACCTATGAGCTGGGCTACACCGGCCGCGCCCATATCGACGAGGCTTTCGCGCGCGAGGGCCTGCAGCCGGACGTGGTGCTCACCGCCATGGACGCGGACGTGATCAAGACCTATGTGGAACTGGACATGGGGGTGGGCATCGTCGCCTCCATCGCGCTGGACCCGGAGCGCGACCGGCACCTGCGCATGATCGATGCGCGCCATCTGTTCGAAGTCAATCTTACCCGCCTCGGCCTGCGGCGCGGCAGCTGGCTGCGCGGCTATGCCTACCGGTTCATCGAAGCCTTCGTGCCCACCCTTACGCGCGAAGCGGTGGACGAAGCGCTGTGCACCGAGCGCTGAGGCGGGTGGTGGCAGCAGCTGCAGTGGCGGCTGCTAGCCCTTGCGCCGGGCGAGGATCCAGCGGGCCAGGGACCGGGCCTCGTCCTCGCCGATGCGCGGATGCCGCGGCATGAGCGCGCGGCCCCATTCGCCCGCGCCGCCGTTGCGGATCCGGCCAGAGAGGTAGGTTTCGGCATTCCTGTCGCCGCGATAGCGTTCCGCGATTTCCGTGAACCCGGGGCCCACATAGGCGCGCACCATGGCATGGCAGCGCATGCAGCCGTGCTCGCGCACGAGGTCACCGGCATCCGCCCGGGCGGGTGCAGGCAGCGCCGTGGCCAGGCAGAGGGCGGCTCCGGCGCAGGCCCGTGCGGCGCGCGCGGCGTGGAGGAGGGCGGTGGATGGCGGCGGCATCGTGTCGGTGGACAGCCCGGAGGCGCGCCGGGCCGGGAACGGCAATGCGCCGAGTATGCCGCCACCGCCGGCCTGCCGCCGCGGTGCACGGCATGCCCGCCGGCGCCCTGGCATTCTCGGTCCGCGCATAAGCAAGCGCGATCTGGTCGCTTGGCCCTGCCGGCATGCCGCCCTACATTGGATCCATCGCAGCGCCGCGGGCAGAGCCTCTCCGCCCCCGGCCTCCGGTTTGTCAGTAGGGGGTCTCCTTTCACAGCCCGCATCGCGCGGGCTTTTTTTTGGCCGTTGACCCACCCAGGCAGCGCCGCATGCGCCGCGTACACTTTCCTCCAGGCGCCGCGCCGTCCCCGCGCCCAACGGAGTCCCATCGATGAGAACTGGAACATGGCCCTGTCTCGTGGCGGCATGCCTGGCTGTGTGGGCGGCACATGCCGCCGCGCAGCCTTCCGATTGCACCGTGGCGGCCGGCCCCGCCTGCTACCAGCGCTTCGAGCCACCCGGGGCCGGGGGCGCACTGAACTACTACGCGTCGCTGGCGCCCGCAGAGGGCACGGCGCCGACGCAGGCGCTCGTCGCCCTGCATGGCCACCCGCGCGATGCCGGCAAGACCTTCGGCGCCGCGCTGCAGGCCGTGCGCAATGCCGGTGCCCCGGCCGCCACGCTGGCGGACACCCTGGTGGTTGCGCCGGTGTTCCAGGTCGCGGCGGACCGGGCCTCCCGGTGCAGTTCCCCGGGCCTTCCCGCCGCGCAGGACGGCGACCTGCTGTGGACCTGCAGCTCATGGATCGAGGGAGGGTCGTCGGCCAACGGGGCGCGCATCACCTCGTTCGCGGCGATGGACGCGCTGGTGGCCGAACTGGTGCGGCGCTGGCCCGGCCTGCGCACCGTCACCGTCGCGGGCTTCTCCGCGGGCGCGCAGATGGTGCAGCACTACATCGGTTTCGCGAACCCGGCGCCGGCCGGCGGGTCCTCTTCCGCCGTCGCGCTGCGCTATGTGGTGGCCGACCCCGGCACCTGGCTGTACTTCGACGCCTGGCGCCCCCATCCGCCCGCCGATGGTGCCTGCCCGGGCGTGAACCACTGGAAATACGGCACCGACGGCCTGCCCGCCAGTCTGGGGCGCGGTGCCGCACAGGCGCGCGAGCGATACGCGGCCGCCGACGTCGGCTACCTCGAGGGCGCCCTGGACAGCAGCGACGCCAGGGGCACGTACTACGGCATCCTCGACAAGTCGTGCGCGGCCATGGCCCAGGGGCCATACCGCCTGCAGCGCGGCCTGGCCTACGCAGAGTACGACCGGACGCTGCTGGCGCCCGGACGGCGGCGCGAGGTGGTCGTGGTGCCCGGCTGCGCGCACGACGTGGCGTGCGTGTTCCCGTCGGAGGCGGCCCGCCCGGTCCTGCTGGGCCGCTGACCGCCGCCCGCGACCCGCGGCACGGTTTGGCGGCGTTGGCTGACGCGCCCGGCCGGCCCGGCAAGGCACCATGGGAGCCGGGACCCCCGCAGTGGGGCCGTTTCCTCCCTACGAACACGACCATGGCATCCAAAGAGAAGGAAGAAGCTCCGGCGTCCGCCGCTGCCGCCGAGCGCGAAGAGAAGGCCCGGCTGGCGCTGTGCGCGGCCGGCCCCCACGGCGAAATGGAGCTGGCGTCCGTCACCATCGACGACTACAGCCTCGAGCTGCGCGACGGCGACGGCTTCGCAGGCGACAACGCCAGCCGCACGGCGTTCCGGCACATGCTGGACGCCTGGCGCATGGTGTATGCGGAAATGGCCGGCAAGGACCCGCTGGGCGACAAGCCCACGCGCGAGATCAGCAAGCAGCGCCTCGACGAGATGCTCGCCAAGGACGGCGTGGCGGCGCGGGCCATCGAGGCCGCTTCGCAAGACTATGCGCAGCAGTTCGCGCACGTGGTGCTGCGCTTCCTGCAGCACAGGACCTGGAAGGGCGTGGAGCGCGTGATCGTGGGCGGGGGCTTCCACCAGAGCGAGGTGGGCGAGCGCGCCATCGCCCATGCGGCCGGACTGGTCGCCGATGAACTGAAGCGGAAAAAAAAGGATCCGGTGGAGCTGCGCCTGCTGCACCACCATGCGGACGAGGGCGGTCTGATCGGCTGGGTGCACCTGGCGCCGCCCGCGCTGCTGCAGAGCTACGACGCCATCCTGGCGGTGGACATCGGCGGAACCAACGTGCGCTGCGGCATCGTGCAGACGCACCTGCATGCCGCGCCCGACATGTCCCGGGCCGAGGTGCTGCGCCGCGAAAAGTGGGGCCATGCCGACGACTCCCCGCGCCGGGACGAACTCGTGGGAGGCATCTCCGGCATCCTGGAAGACCTGGTGGACCATGCCAGGAGGAAGCAACTGAGCCTGGCGCCCTTCGTCGGCGTGGCCTGCCCGGGCCTGGTCTGCGAGGACGGATCGCTCGCAGGAGGCACCCAGAACCTGCCGGGCAACTGGGAAAGCATCCGCTTCCACCTGCCGCGCGATCTCTGCGAGCGCCTGCCGACCATCAACGGCGGCCGCACGCAGGTCTGCCTGCACAACGACGCGGTGGTGCAGGGCCTCTCGGAGCTGCCCTTCACCCAGGATGTGGCGCGGTGGGCGGTGCTCACCGTGGGCACGGGGCTGGGCAACGCCAGCTACACCAACCGCACGCCGCAGAAGCGCCCGCGCCGCTGACCGGCCTCCATCGGCCCTCCCGCGCGCGGGGGCGGCCGCGCGGCCGGCGGAAGGGGGCATGCGGCTCGATAGAATCACGGGTTACGTCTTCACAATACCGCGGCTGCGCCCGGCGCAGCGCTCCTACAGGCTCGCAGCCCCCTTCGCCCATGACGAAACCGACCCCGCCGTCGTCCGTAGCCGACATCCGCAAGAGTTTTCTGGACTTCTTCGCCTCCAAGGGCCACACCGTGGTGCCGTCCAGCCCGCTGGTGCCGGGCAACGACCCCACGCTGATGTTCACCAACTCCGGCATGGTGCAGTTCAAGGACGTGTTCCTGGGCACCGACAGGCGCCCCTACGTGCGGGCCACCTCGGTGCAGGCCTGCCTGCGCGCCGGCGGCAAGCACAACGACCTGGAGAACGTGGGCTACACCGCGCGCCACCATACCTTCTTCGAGATGCTGGGCAACTGGTCCTTCGGCGACTACTTCAAGCGCGAGTCGCTGAAGTGGGCCTGGGAGCTGCTCACCGAGGTCTATGGCCTGCCGAAGGAACGCCTGCTCGCCACCGTGTATGCCGAGGATGACGAGGCCTACGACATCTGGACGAAGGAGATCGGCCTGCCGCCCGAGCGCGTGATCCGCATCGGCGACAACAAGGGCGGCCGCTACAAGTCCGACAACTTCTGGATGATGGCCGACACCGGCCCCTGCGGCCCGTGCTCCGAGATCTTCTACGACCACGGCCCGCACATTCCCGGCGGCCCCCCGGGCGGCCCCGATGAGGACGGCGACCGCTTCATCGAGATCTGGAACAACGTGTTCATGCAGTTCGACATGGCGGAAGACGGCTCCGTCACGCCGCTGCCCGCGCCCTGCGTCGATACCGGCATGGGCCTGGAGCGCCTGGCGGCCATCCTGCAGCACGTGCACAGCAACTACGAGATCGACCTGTTCGCCGCGCTGATCCAGGCCGCCGCGCGCGAGACCGGCATCACGGACCTCGCCAACCCCTCGCTCAAGGTGATCGCCGACCACATCCGCGCCACCGCCTTCCTGGTGAGCGACGGCGTGATCCCGAGCAACGAAGGCCGCGGCTACGTGCAGCGCCGCATCGTGCGCCGCGCCATCCGCCACGGCTACAAGCTCGGCCGCAAGACGCCGTTCTTCCACAAGCTCGTGAAGGACCTCGTCGTGCAGATGGGCGACGCCTATCCGAAGCTGCGCGAGCAGGAGCAGCGCATCACCGAGGTGCTCAAGGCCGAGGAGGAGCGCTTCTTCGAGACGCTCGCCAACGGCATGGACATCCTCGACGCGGCCCTGGGCGGCGGTGCGAAGGTGCTGCCGGGCGACGTGGCCTTCAAGCTGCACGACACCTACGGCTTCCCGCTCGACCTGACCAACGACGTCTGCCGCGAACGCGGCGTGACGGTGGACGAGGACGGCTTCAAGGCTGCCATGGACCGCCAGAAGGCCCAGGCCCGTGCCGCCGGCAAGTTCAAGATGGACAAGGCGCTCGACTACGCGGGCGAGGCCAACCGCTTCAGCGGCTACGACGGCCTGACCGAAAGCGCGAAGATCGTGGCGATCTACGTGGACGGCACGAGCGCCCAGGCGCTGGAGGCCGGCCAGAGCGGCGTGGTGGTGCTCGACAACACCCCGTTTTATGCCGAAAGCGGCGGCCAGGTGGGTGACCAGGGCGTGATCCACGCCGGTGGCGCGCGCTTCGCCGTGGACGACACGCTCAAAATCCGTGCCGATGTCTATGGCCACCACGGCCGCCTGGAGTCCGGCGCGCTGCGCGTGGGCGATGCCGTGCAGGCCGAGGTCGATGCCGCGCTGCGCGCCGCGACCATGCGCAACCATTCGGTCACGCACATCATGCACAAGGCCCTGCGCGAAGTGCTGGGCAGCCACGTGCAGCAGAAGGGTTCGCTGGTGAATGCCGAGCGCACGCGCTTCGACTTCGCGCACAACGCGCCGGTCACGGACGCGCAGATCCGCGAGATCGAGCGCCGCGTGAACGAGGAAATCCTCGCCAACACGCCGACCGGTGCGCGCGTGATGGACATCGAATCCGCCCAGAAGACCGGCGCGATGATGCTGTTCGGCGAGAAGTACGGCGAGACCGTGCGCGTGCTGGACATCGGCACCAGCCGCGAGCTGTGCGGCGGCACGCACGTCGCCCGCACGGGTGACATCGGCCTGTTCAAGGTGGTGGGCGAGAGCGGCGTGGCCGCGGGCGTGCGCCGCATCGAGGCCGTGACGGGCGCGGGTGCGCTGGCCTACCTGCAGCAGCTCGAGGACACGGTCGCCAAGGCGGCGGGCGCGCTGCGCGCCCCGGCCGCGGAGATCACGGGCCGCATCGGCCAGGCGCTCGACCAGGTCCGGGCGCTGGAGCGCGAGGTGGCGGCCCTCAAGGGCAAGCTGGCGTCCAGCCAGGGCGACGAACTGGCCGGCCAGGCGGTGGACGTGAAGGGCCTGAAGGTACTGGCCGCCACGCTGCCGGGCGCGGACGCCAAGACGCTGCGCGACACCATGGACAAGCTCAAGGACAAGCTCAAGAGCGCGGCCATCGTGCTCGCGGCGGTGGACGGTTCCAAGGTGCAGATCGCGGCGGGCGTCACGCCGGATGCGATGGCGAAGGTGAAGGCCGGCGAGCTGGTGAACTTCGTCGCGCAGCAGGTGGGCGGCAAGGGCGGCGGCAAGCCCGACATGGCGATGGCCGGCGGCACGGATGCCGCGGCGCTGCCCACGGCGCTGGCCTCCGTGGCCGGCTGGGTGGGCGAACGCGCCTGACCGGGCCGTGTCCAATGCAAAAGGCCCGCTTGCGCGGGCCTTTTGCATTCGTTGGGGTGGGCGTCAGAAGAGCTCGACGTCGTCGTTCGCGACCTTGGCCTGCAGGTGCCCTTCACGCACCAGGTCGTCGTAGTAGCACACGCGGTTGCGGCCGTGTTCCTTGGCGTAGTAGAGCGCCTGGTCCGCCTGGCCCAGGATCTCCACCGGCGCACCGCGCTCCGTGCTGGCGAAGCCCAGGCTCACCGTGACCCGTCCCACCTGCGGGAAATCGTATTCCTGCACGGCGTTGCGGAACCGGTTGAAGGCCTTGTGGGCGGTGGCGAGCGTCGTCGAGCGCAGCAGGACCACGAACTCCTCCCCGCCGAAGCGGAAGATGCGGTCGTGCCCGCGGAAGGAGTTGCGCAGGATGTTGGCGATGAGGATCAGCACCTCGTCGCCATAAAGATGCCCGAACCGGTCGTTCACCTGCTTGAAATGGTCGATGTCCACCACCGCCAGCCAGTGCTGCAGCACCTCGCCGCGTGGCGGGGACGCAGCCTCGCCCGTATCGGCATCCGCCTCGACCGGCGCGCCGTTGGGCACGCCGGCGCGCCGTGCGAACTGCTCGTCGAAGGTCTTGCGGTTGAAGAGTCCGGTCAGCGCGTCGCGCTCGCTGTAGTCCAGCAGGCTCTGGTAGTTCTGGTAGACGAAGAAGACGCTCTGGATCACGTCGAGCTTGTGGGCCGAGAAGGGCCGCGACTGCGTGACCTCGATGCAGGCATGCACCGTCTCGTGCAGCCACACGGGCAGCCACAGCATGTGTTCGCCGCGCCGCACGGATTGCAGCACGTGCGGCCTGCGCTGCGCGATGCATTCGTGCAGTGCCGGGAACGCCGACAGGGGTTCGCGCCGCGGATCGACCGGGGCTTCCCATTCGGTGGTGACCATCTGTCCGTCCTTGTGCCAGGTGCGCGGCCGAACGTAGGCCTCGCCGCCCGACTGGAAGATCTCCAGCGCGCGCACCGCCTTGATGGACGGAAGCTTGTGCAGGGTGGACAGCACCGACACTTCCAGCCGCAGGTGATCGCGATGGCCGGTCATTTCGACCAGGTTGTCGAGGATGGGCTTCATGGGTGCGGTGCTGGGCGTTGCGGGAAGGCGTGGCACGCTGCCGGTCAGGCCACGCGCCGAAAGAGGATATCCCATACGCCGTGGCCCAGACGCAGGCCCCGGTTCTCGAACTTGGTGAGCGGGCGGTAGTCGGGCTGTGGTGCATAGCCGTCGGCGGTATTGGCCAGCAGCGGCTCGGTGGAAAGCACCTCCAGCATCTGTTCCGCATAAGGCTGCCAGTCGGTCGCGCAGTGCAGGTAGCCCCCGGGGCGCAGCCGCCGGGCGAGCTTGGCCACCAGCAGCGGCTGGACCAGGCGCCGCTTGTTGTGGCGCTTCTTGTGCCAGGGATCGGGGAAGAAGATGTGCACGCCGTCGAGGGCGCCTTCCGGCAGCATGTGGTCGATCACCTCCACGGCATCGTGCTGGAGGATGCGGATGTTGGTCAGACCCTGCTCGCCGATGCGCTTGAGCAGTGCGCCCACGCCGGGCTCGTGCACCTCGCAGCACAGGAAATTGTCCTGTGGCCGCACGCCGGCGATGTGGGCCGTGGCCTCGCCCATGCCGAAGCCGATCTCCAGGATGAGCGGAGCGGAGCGGCCGAAGGCGGCCTGCGCGTCGAGCGGCTCGGGAGCGTAGTCGAGGACGAACTGCGAGCCGAAGGTTTCCAGGGCCTTGGCCTGCCCGGTGGTGGTGCGCCCGGCGCGGCGGACATAGCTTTTGATTGCCTTGGGAAAGGCAACGTCCGCAGGCGGAGATCCGTTGCCGGCGGGCGTGGGCAAAGGGGCGAGGCCGGTATCGGCCGGGGTGGGATGCGTAACTGTCACGATGGTCGATTGTAGATTCGCGGCCATGCCTGCGCCCACCATGCCAGCGCCTCGCCGACGGTGGTGTCGTGCGGATGCTGCAGAGCCGGCAGCCCCAGCGCGCAGGCCGCGGCCCCTAGCGTCGCCAGGGGATCGGCGGTGTCCACGGCCGGTGCGCCGTGCTGTTTGGACAGCTTCTCGCCATCCGGCGCGCGCACGAGCGGCGTATGCAGGTACAGGGGGGCCGCGATGCCCAGCGCATGCTGCAGCAGGAGCTGCCGGGGCGTGTTGTCCAGCAGATCCTCCCCGCGGACCACATGTGTCACTCCCTGGTCGGCGTCGTCCACCACCACGGCGAGCTGGTAGGCCCAGAGGCCGTCGGCGCGGCGCAGCACGAAATCGCCCACCACCTCCGCCACGTCCTGCCGGCGCGCTCCCAGGCGCCGGTCGGTCCAGGCCACGCCCCGGGTGTCGATGGCGGGGCATCCAGGTTCCCCCGTGCCCGCCGGCACAAGTTCTTTCTGGTATTCCGTCGCTCGGAATCGCCAGGACCGTGGGGGGCGGCCGCCCAGGCCGGCGCGGCAGGTGCCCGGGTAGGGCAGTTCGGAATGGCGGTCGCGTGACCCGTGGCTCAGGCGATGCGCGTGCTCGATGTCCGCGCGGGTACAGGCGCAGGGGTAAGCCAGCCCCGCGTTCGCAAGCCGTTCCAGCTGCTCGGCATATCGCACGTTCCGTTCCGACTGCCACCACACCGGCCCGTCCGGCACGAGGCCGCAGTCCGCGAGCTGCCGCAGGATCGTCTCGCCCGCGCCGGGCTGGCAGCGGGGCGTGTCCACGTCCTCGATGCGCACCAGCCAGATACCGCCGCGTCCCCCGTTCGCGGAGCGCGCGTCCAGCCAGCTGGCCAGCGCGGCCACCAGCGAGCCCGCATGCAGGGGGCCGGTGGGCGAGGGTGCGAAACGGCCGACATAGCGGGAGGCGCTCATGCCACCGCAAGCGCGAGTTCGAGTCCCGACACGAAGGCATCCTCGATCCGGTGGCCCAGGCACCAGTCGCCGGCCAGCCCGATGCCGGCCCGGGCATCCCACAGGTGGCTCTGCCCCAGCGGCCGCGTCGTCTGCGCATCGGGCCAGCACAGCACTTCCGCGTGCACGGGCGTGGCGCGCAGGCCGGTCACCTCCGCGAACGCCTTGAGCAGCTTGGCCTGCACGCGGGCGGGTGCGTCGTCCCGGTGCTCGGACGACCATGCGGGGCTGGCATGCGCCGTCCAGCGTTCCACCGGGGCGCGGCCCGGCTTCGACGACTCGCGCGCCACCCACGCGATGCGGTGGTGCGTGCTGCGCGCGGCGTTCCATTGCGGGCCGAGCGTGGTGAGTCCGGGCTGTACCGCGTGGGGATAGGCCACCATCAGCGTCCAGCACGGGGCCGCTTCCACTGCCTGCAGCCGGTTCGCCAGCGCCGGGACGATGCCCGAGGCGACCAGCAGGGCCCGGGCCTGGGCCGCCGGCACGAGCAGCAGCACCGCGTCGAAGCCGGCATGCACCTGCTGTGCCCCGTCCTGCGAGCGGGTCTGCAATTGCCAGCGGCCCGGCTGCACGCTGTCGGGGCCGATGCCGGCCACCCGCGCGTCCGGCAGCAGGCGGCCGGCCTGCACCAGCGGCCGGGCCCACGCAGCCAGCAGGGACTGCATGCCGGGTGTGGCCAACCAGTGCGGTTCGCGCGGCGGCGGAGCGGCGGCGGCCGTGCGGCCCGCGGCGTCCAGCACCTTGACGGTGGTCGCGCTCCAGGGGCGGCACAGTCCCGGCACGGTTTCCAGGGCGCGTGCGAAGCGCGCATCGCGTACGGTGAAGTACTGGGCGCCGGCATCGAATCCACCGAACGGAGATTCCACTGTCGCCATCCGGCCGCCGGGATGCGGAGCCTGCTCGAAGACGACCGGCGCATGGCCGGCCTGCGCCAGGGTGCGGGCGCAGGCGATGCCGGCCATCCCCGCGCCGACCACGGCGATGCGCCGGGCCGACGGGGGCTGACCGCCGGTGCCGGCGGGAGCGCCGCGGGAAGGGGGGCGGGAACGGGAGCGGGAAGAGGTCATGGTCCGGCCTTTCATGGATGCATGGGTGCGAGACGCCGCGGCGGGCGCGAATGGAGCCACTCTACACGGCGCTTGGTGGTGGCGCGGCTCAGAAGGGATGGTGGTTTTCCAGCAGTGCTGCGCGGGTGGCGGGGCTTTCGAGCTGCTGCAGCCACCAGGTCAGCGCGCGGCCTGGCGGCGCGTGCCCGGGGCCGCCCCAGGCATAGTGCAGGCGCACGCGGCGCGCGGGCCGCGCGACCTCGCGCACCACCAGCCGCCCGGCATCGACGTAGGGCCGCACCATCGGCTCCGGAAGAAATCCCGCGCCCAGTCCGCGCAGCTGGGCCTGCAGCTTGGTCTGCATGCTGTCCACCGTGAAGACGTCCTGCCCACCCAGCAGGCCCATGGTGACGCCGCCGTGCTGCGCCGAATCGGCCACGGCGATCGCCCGGTGCTGGCGCAGCACCGTGTCGGTGAGGGGGCCGGGCGCGGTGGCGAGGGGATGGTGCGGCGCCACGGTGAACAGGAACAGCAGGTCGCCGACCACCTGGACCTGCACGCCGGAGGCATTGGTGGCGTTCACCGCCACGCCGAGCGCGAGGTCCGCCCGGCCCGAGGTCAGGGCTTCGAGCGTGCCCGTGAGGATGTCGTCGCGCAGCTTGAGCCGGGTGGGGGGCGACTGCGCATAGAAGGCCTCCACGAGTTCCAGCAGGGTGGTGGGGGAGATCACGCCGTCCACGGCGATGGTGAGCTGGGGCTCCCACCCGGTCGCCACCCGGCGCACGCGGTGCGCGACGGCCTCCAGCTCCTCGAGCAGGCGCGCGCCTTCGCGCAGCAGTTCGCTGCCGGCCTCGGTGGGCCGCGCCTGCCGGGCGCTGCGGTCGAACAGCAGCACGTCCAGCGCTTCCTCGATCTGCCGCACCCGGTAGGTGACGGCACTGGGTACCACGCCGAGCTGCCGGGCCGCCGCGGCGAAGCTGCCGGTCTCCGAGATCACCTGCAGCATGGCCAGGCTGTCAGGCGTGAGTGCGTCGCGTGCAGGGGGAGGAACGGTCATCGGCAAAAGCTTCAAAGGTTTTGAATGATGCCTTCAATCGCACTGCGCCCGCAAGCCACGCCCCGCTCCTAAAGTGCCAGCACTGCCTGAAATCCGTCCCATGTTGACTGTCCGCAAATCGTGCGACCGGGGCCATGCCGACCACGGCTGGCTGCGGTCGCTCCACAGCTTCTCCTTCGCCGGCTATTACGACCCCCGCTACATGGGCTTCGGCAACCTGCACGCGCTGAACGAGGAATGGATCGCCCCCGGCGCCGGCCTGGGCCTGCACGGCCATCGCGACATGGAAATCCTCAGCTACGTGCTGTCTGGCCGGCTGGGCAGCCGGGACTGCAGCGGCCGGGTGCAATCCGTTTCCGCGGGGTGCGTGCAGCGCATGGCGGGAGGCGAGGGCGCGACCCATGCCGAATTCAACCCGCTGCCCGACCAGCCCGCGCATTACCTGCAGATCTGGATCGCGCCGCGGTGCCCGGGCATGTCGCGCGGGTACGCCCAGGTTCCCGGCCCCGCGGACCGCGGAAACGGCCGGTTGCACCTGCTGGCGTCCCCGCAGGCCGGGCCCGGTGTGCTCGACCTGCAGGCCGATGCCTGCGTCTATGCGGGCCTGTTCGACGGCGGGAACGGCGACGAGCTGCCGCTGGACGCCGGCCGCAAATGCTACGTTCACCTGCTGCGCGGCACGCTGCAGGCCAACGGCCATCCGCTGGCCGCGGGTGATGCCGCCTTCGTCGAGCGCGAGCGCCGGCTGGCCCTGGCGCAGGGCTGCAGCGCCGAGGTGCTGGTGTTCGATCTCTCTGCAGAGGAACGCTGATGCGCCCCGGACGCCGCGTGGACACGGCATATTCCCATCCCCTGGACAGGACCTCCGGCCCCGTCCGTCATTCCCCCACTAGGAGTCATTTCCATGGCAAAAATCGCAGTCGTCTTCCATTCCGGCTACGGCCACACCCAGCGCCTGGCACAGGCCGTCGCCGAGGGCGCCAACGCCCAGCTCATCGCCATCGACGCGGACGGCAACCTGCCCGAGGGCGGCTGGGAGGCCCTGGCCGATGCCGACGGCATCATCTTCGGTACCCCGACGTACATGGGCAGCCCCAGCTGGCAGTTCAAGAAGTTCGCGGATGCATCCTCCAAGGCCTGGTTCGGCCGCGCGTGGCAGGACAAGGTGTTCGGCGGCTTCACCAACAGCGCCAGCCTGAACGGCGACAAGCAGGTGACCCTGATCGCCCTGCAGACGCTGGCTTCGCAGCACGGCGGCATCTGGGTGAGCCTGGGCATGCTGCCCGCCAACAGCAAGGCGGCCACGCGTAACGATCCCAACAACCTGGGCGGCTCCGTCGGTGTGCTGGCGCAGTCGCCATCGGACGCGAGCGTGCAGGAAATGCTGCCCGGCGACCTGGAGACCGGCCGGGCCTACGGGGCGCGCGTCGCCCGCATCGCGCAGCAGCTGCGGGGCTGACCCGGCGCACGCCGGTGCGCCGCAGGCGGTACCGGCGCGTGGCTTTTTCCAGGCCGGCGGGTTACGCTGGCGGTGCCCCTGTACCCCGAAAGGACTGTCCGTGGATACGAATGCGCCTCTCCCTGCGCCTGCCGGCGATGCCGCGCCGCCGTTCCTGCTGCTCGGCGGCCACACCAAGGACCTGGGCGGAGGCTTCGTGGTGCGGCGCCTGCTGCCGGCGCTGCAGCGGCGCTCCATCGGCCCGTTCGTGTTCTTCGACCATTTCGGGCCGGTCACGGTCGAACCCGCATCCGAATACGACGTGCGGCCGCATCCGCACATCGGGCTGGCCACGGTCACCTACCTGTTCGAGGGCGCGATCACGCACCGTGACAGCCTCGGATCCGTCTGCGAGATCGCTCCCGGCGCCATCAACTGGATGACGGCGGGCCGCGGCATCGTGCATTCCGAGCGGCGCCCCGAGCGGCTGCGCAGCGCGGCCTACGTGAACCACGGGCTGCAGCTGTGGGCGGCGCTGCCCGAGGCCCATGCCGAGGTGGAACCTTCGTTCGTGCATACGGCCGCGCAGGCCATTCCCGAGATCCACGACGGCCAGGGGGGCCGCGTACGCGTGCTGGTCGGCAGCGCCTTCGGCGCCACCTCGCCCGTCGCCACCCTCGCGCCCACCCTCTATCTCGACATCCTGCTGCCCGCAGGCGCCGAACTGCTGCTGCCGCCGCTGGCCGAGGAAATGGCCGTGTATGCCGTGGAGGGTGCATGCCGGCTGGAAGATGGTGCGGGGCGCCCGACCGAACTGCCGGCCGGCATGCTTGCGATCCCGCAGGTCCCGGGCCTGGTGCGCCTGCGGGCCACGGACGGGGCCGCACGCTGCGTGGTCATCGGCGGCGCGCCGCTCGACGGCCCGCGGCACATCTGGTGGAATTTCGTGGCCTCGCGCAAGGAGCGCATCGTGCAGGCGGCCGACGACTGGGATGCCATGCGCATGGGCGCGGTGCCGGGCGATCCTGAACGCATTCCGCTGCCGGAGCGGCACTTCACGCGCTGACCTGCACGCTGATGCTGCCACAGGCCGTTCCGCGCCGCGTGGCTGCCGGGAGCTATGCGGAGGCCTGCCCGTCCCCGGGGGCCGACCCGGACCCGGACCCGGATTCGGACAGGTCGGGCGCGAGCACTTCACGCTCGTCGAAGACGAAGCACCCACCCTGGTAGTGTGCGCCGTCGGTCTGCTCGAAGTATTTGAGGATGCCGCCCTCGAGCTGGTACACATGCCCGATACCTTCCTCGCGCATGAGGACGGCCGCCTTCTCGCAGCGGATGCCCCCGGTGCAGAAGCTCACGACGGTCTTGCCTTCCAGCTCTGCCCTGTGGGCGCGCAGCGCGGGCGGGAATTCGGTGAACTTCGCAATCCGCCAGTCGATGGCGCCCTCGAAGGTGCCGTGGTCCACCTCGAACGCGTTGCGGGTGTCCAGCGCCACCACGGGGCGGCCCGTGTCGTCGTGGCCCTGTCCGAGCCAGCGCCTGAGCGTGGATGCATCCACGGAAGGTGCGCGCCCCTCGGCGGGCCGGATGGCGGGGTGGTCCATGCGGATGATCTCGCGCTTGACCTTCACCAGCATCTTGCGGAAGGGCTGGGACGCCGACCAGCTCTCCTTCGGCTCCAGTGCGGCGAAGCGCGCGTCCGTGTCCCGCAGCCACTGCACGAAGCCCCGGACGGCGTGTGCCGGCCCGGCCAGGAACATGTTGATGCCTTCTTCCGCCAGCAGGATGGTGCCCCTGAGGCCGTCTTCCGTGCACCGCGCATGCAGGCGGTCGCGCAGCGGCCCGGCGTCGGACAGCGGAACGAACAGATAGCAGGAGATGTTGAGAACGTCGTCGTGGTGCATCGCGATGGAAGGCTCCGGACAGGCGCGCCGCCTGCCGGGCTTGTTCAGGCTGACGGCGTGAGCAGCGTGGAATCGATCTTGTTGGCCAGCTGCGCGATCGCCAGGGCGGCGGGGCAGCCGGGCATCTGCATCAGCAGCAGCTGGCGCCGCATGACGGCATCGCGCACGGCGGTGTCGGCCGGGATGTCGCCCAGGTGCAACAGGCGCATCGGGCGGCCCGAATCCGTGCTGACGAAGCGGTCCAGGACCTGCTGGAGCTGGCCGGTGATGGCGCGGCCGTCGCCCGGCCGCGCTGCCTGGTTCACGATCAGGCGCACGTACTGGCGCTTCTGCTGGGTGGCCAGCACCTTGATCGCCGCATACGCGTCCGTCAGGGAGGTGGGCTCGGGCGTGGCCACGATGAGCACTTCCGAGGCGAGCGAGACGGAGAACAGCACCACGTCGGAGATGCCGGCGCCGGTGTCGAGCAGCAGCACGTCGTAGCGCGGCGCGAGCGTCTGGATGACGTTGAGGAATTCGCTGCGCACCTCGGGTGTGAGCCGCGAATACTCGACCATGCCCGATCCGGCGAGCACGACGGAAAACCCGCCGGGCGCCTCGATCACGGCGTCGTCCAGTTCCGCCTTGCCGACGAAGACGTCGTGCAGCGTCACCTTGGGATGCAGGTTCAGGACCACGTCCAGGTTCGCGAGGCCGAGGTCGGCGTCGAGCACGAGCACGCGGTAGCCGCGCCGCGTGAGGGCCGCGGCGAGGTTGGCGGAAACGAAGGTCTTGCCCACGCCTCCCTTGCCGCTGGTGATGGCAATGATGCGGGCACCGGCTGGCGCATGGGGCGCAGCGGGCGTGGTGCGGGGTGACAGCGCGTCGGTCATCTCTTTGCTTTCAGTAGGCGCTGCCTGTGGAATCCAAGGGCGGGGGAAGGTCACCCCAACCCGAGGGAGTGTACAGCGGGCCGAAAAGCAGGCTCTTCTCTTCGGCACTCACCGTGCTGTCTGGCTGCTCCTCGATGCTGACCCGGTTGCGTCCCGCCAGCTTGGCCTTGTAGAGCTGGCTGTCCGCACGCTCCGTCCACAGCAGGGTGGTGCTGCGGATCCACTGGAGCGCGAAGGCGCCGCCGATGCTGACCGTGACGTTGAGTTCGACGGTGGGCGAGATGCGGACCGGGGTGCGCTCCACCGCGCGGCGGATGCGCTCGGCCACCACCTTGCCGAACCCGGCCTGGCAGGCGGGCAGGACCACGGCGAATTCCTCGCCGCCATAGCGCGACAGGGTGTCCATGGGCCGGACGCAGCGGCTCAGCGTGCGCGCGATCGACTGCAGGACGATGTCCCCGGCCATGTGGCCGTGGGTGTCGTTGACCCGCTTGAAGTTGTCGATGTCGAGCATCAGCAGCAGCGCAGCCTCGCCCGCGCGCGTGACGCGGTCGATCTCGCGCTCGAGCACGGTCCGGAAATGCCGCCGGTTCGCCAGGCCCGTGAGCGGGTCCTTCAGCGATAGCTCACAGAGGCCGTCGATCAGGCCCTGCAGGTAATGCCGGGGCGATTCCTTGGGGATCGCGGCTTCGGAGCCCAGCGCCTGCGCGACCAGGGCGTGCGCCGTCGTCAGGCGCAGGTCGCGCAGGTCCACAAGTGGGGGGGTCGCGGGTTCAGACACAAAATGCAACAAACAGTGTTCAGGAAGTGTATCAGCGGCTGCTGAGTCATAGCTGACTACAAAGGTAATCCTTGCAACGCCAGGAGGGCTTCGGCGTCGGTGCGGTAGAGCACCAGGCCCGGGCCCTCCAGCAGTCCGGCACGGCGCAGCGCCTGCTCGACGGGGAGCTTCATGCCGCTCACGTGCAGTGCGCCACCATGGGAGCGGGCCAGCGCCCTCAAACGGCCGAAGCACTCAACGCCGGTCACGTCGATGCGGTTGATCGGCAAAGCGAACAGGCAGATGTGCCGCAGCCCGGAACGTGACGCAAGATGCTCCGAGATGCGTTGCTCCAGCGCAGCAGCGGACGCGAAATCGAGTTCCGCGTCCATCCGCACCGCCAGCAGTCCGGGCGCGAGCGGCGGCAATTGCCACAGGTGGCGGTCGCGCAGGCTCCCGTCCGGGTGCAGCCCGACTTCGATGATGCGCGGGTGCAGCCGCTGGTAGAGGAAGTGGCAGAGGTTCAGCACCAGCCCCGCCAGCACGCCCCAGTACATGCGCGGCGCGGTCGCGAGCGTGAGGAAGAAGGTCAGCCCTCCGATGAGGGCCTCCACCCGGGAAATGCGCCACAGCCGCAGCAGCACCGCCGGCTTGATGAGGCTGGTGACGGCCGCCACCACCACCGCGGCGAGCACCGACTGCGGCACATGATAGAGCGCCGGCGTGAGCCACAGCAGCACCGCCAGGACCAGCGCCAGCGCGAACAGGGTGGCCCAGCCGCTTTTCGCGCCCGCGTACAGGTTGATGGCGGAGCGCGAGAACGACGCACTTGTCGCGAAACTTCCACAAAAGCCGGACCCCATCTTCGCCAGGCCGTGAGCGATCAGGTCCTGGTTCTCGTTCCAGCGCGTGCCGCCCTGCTGGTGCTCGACCTTGGCCGAGGAGGCGGTTTCCAGGAAGCTGACGAGGGTGACCACCAGGACCGGCATCAGCAACTGGCCGAACTGGTCCCAGCCCAGCCAGCCCGGCCAATAGAAATGCGGAAGCCCGGAAGGCAGGTGGCCCACCACCCCGCCGTCGTGGTCCGCGTAGCCGAGGGCCCGGCTGGCCAGGGCCGCCACGCCGACGATGACGATGGCCGAGGGAAAGGTGGGCCGCCAGCGGCGCGCCAGGGTCAGCAGGGCCAGGCTGCCGAGCCCGAAGGCCGCCGCCGTGCCATCGAAGTGGTGGATGGAGGGGCCTGTGGCCAGCGCATGCCAGGTGGTGCGCAGCCCCAGCAGCGCCGGCAACTGGGACGCGAGGATGAGCAGCGCGGCGGCCTGGGTGAACCCGTTGAGCACCGGCGACGTGACGAGGTTGAGCAGCCAGCCGAAGCGCACGGCGCCCAGCAGCAGCTGCACCAGCCCCGACAGGATGGCCATCCAGGCAGCCAGGGCCACCCATTCGGCGCTGCCCGGTTCCGCCATGCCGGTGAGGGACGCCCCGATCAACAGGGCGGTGAGCGCCGTGGGCCCGACCCCGAGGCGGGTGGACGAACTCCACAGCACCGCGATCAGCGCAGGCACGAGCGACGCATAGATGCCCGTCACCAGCGGCATGCCGGCCAGGGCCGCGTAGGCCACGCCTTGCGGCACCAGCATCAGCCCCACGGTCATGCCGGCCCAGAATTCTCCGCGCAGCAGCCGGGCGTCCGGCCGGGGCCACGTGAGAAAGGGGAACCAGCGGTGGAGCATGCGCCGGCGGCCGGAGGCGCCGGCATCCGGCGACGGCGCGGGAGAAGGTGCGGGGGACATGGAGGAGGATTCTCGCCTCAAGCGTCCTACGCCAGCTTCGGCTTTGTCCGACCGTGGCGCGCTAAGGTCGAGCCTAGAGTCTCGTCATATTCCCGACGCTCCAAGGAGTTCGCCATGACGCACGCCCAACCCTCATCCTCCAGCCCTGCCCGCAGCCCGCGTGTCATCGCCATCCTGTCCGCCACCGCCCTCGCTTTCGGGCTGGCGGCCTGCGACCGCAACGACGGGCAGACCGTCGGCCAGAAGATCGATTCCACCATCGAGCGCACCGGCGAGGCCGCCTCGGATGCGCAACGCCGCATGGAGGCTGCGGCCACGGAGGCCAGCCAGGCGTCCCGGCAGGCCGCCGCGCGCGCGGCGGAGGTGATGGACGATGCCGGCATCAGTGCCAAGGTCAAGGCCGGCCTGGCCGAGGATTCCGAACTGAGCGCCATCCGCATCGACGTGGACACCCGCAACGGTATCGTCACCCTGAACGGCCCGGTCAGGAACGACGTGGCGCGCGAGCGCGCGACCCGCATCGCCCAGGGCGTGAAGGGCGTGAACTCCGTGGTGAACCAGCTGACGGTCAGCCCGGGCGTCACCGGATGATTGGGGGCGGGTCTCCGCAGGAGGCGGGCGGCGATACCATCGCCGCATGACTTCCTCCGCATCCGATGCCACGCCGGGCTCCGGGCCCGACACCCGCCTGATCCACCACGCGTACACGCCCCCGGCCGGTTTCTGCGCACCGCAGCCGGCCGTGCACAAGGCCTCCACCGTCATCTTCCCGGACGTTGCGGCGATGCGCTCGCGCGAATGGAAGGACAAGACCGGCTACACCTACGGCCTGCACGGCACGCCCACCACCTACATCCTCGAGGAGCGCCTCTGCGAGCTCGAAGGCGGCCTGCAGTGCGTTCTGATGCCCAGCGGCCTCGCGGCCATCGCCAACGTGGCGCTGGCCCTGCTGCGCAGCGGCGACGAAGTGCTGATCCCGGACAATGCCTATGGGCCCAACAAGGCGCTGGCCGAAGTGGAGCTGGCCCACTACGGCATCCGCCATGCGTACTACGACCCGATGGATCCCGCCGACCTGGCGGCCCGCATCGCGCCGGCCACCCGGCTGGTGTGGCTGGAAGCCCCGGGCTCCGTCACGCTGGAATTCCCGGACCTGGCTGAACAAGTGCGCATCTGCCGCGATCGCGGTGTGACCACCGCGCTCGACAATACCTGGGGCGCGGGCATCGCCTTCCAGCCGTTCGACCTGCTCGGCGACGGCCAGCTCGGTGTGGACATCTCGGTCCATGCCCTGACCAAGTACCCCAGCGGCGGCGGCGACGTGCTCATGGGCAGCGCGATCACCCGCGACCCGGCCCTGCACCTGCGCATCAAGCTCACCCACATGCGCCTGGGCCTGGGCGTCGGCGCCAACGATGCCGAGGCCGTGCTGCGTTCGTTGCCCAGCGTCGGATTGCGGTACCGCGCGCACGACGCCGCGGCGCGCGAACTGGCGGGGTGGATCGCCGGGCAGGCTCCCGTCGTCCAGGTGTTGCACCCCGCACTGCCCGGATCGCCAGGGCACGCGCACTGGGCCGCGCTGTGTGCCCGCGGCACGGGGCAGGGTGCCGCGGCCGGCCTGTTCAGCGTGGTCATCGACGAGCGGCATGGGCAGGACGGGGTCGATGCCTTCTGCGACGGCCTGCGGCTCTTCAAGCTCGGCTACAGCTGGGGCGGGCCCATGAGCCTGGTCGTACCCTATGAACTGCGGACGATGCGAGCGCGCTCCACACCGCACCTGCGGCCCGGCACGGTCGTGCGATTTTCCGTGGGGCTGGAGAACGTGGAGGACCTGCGCAGCGATATCGCGCAGTCGCTCGCCGCCGCCTTTCCTGCCTGAAGCTGCCTGAAGGCCAGGCCGGCCCGCCGGCGCGCGGGTGGACGGGCGGGATGCCAGGGTGGTGCAAGGGGTCTTGCCCGGCGTGCTGCTACATTGGACCTCCGAACTGCATCCACAAAAGGGGGCTCCACCTTGGCAACACCCAACTACGGCTACGAAAAGCGGCAGCGAGAGCTCGCCAAGAAGAAAAAGAAGGAAGAAAAGGCACTGGCCAAAAACCAGCGCAAGACCGGGGAGCATGCCCCGGAATCCGGAGAGGACGGCGAGGCCGTCTCCAGTGGCGAGGAGGGCGGGACCAACGCTCCGGAGGGCAGCGGCCCGGCCGCCTGACGGGCACGGCAGTGGCGCCGGAAGGCGTCCGCCCGCGCTCAGCGCAACAGCTTGCGCAGCTCGGGCCAGACGTTCGCGAGCATGGCCGGATGCGCCTCGGCCCGCGGATGGATCCGGTCGGCCTGGAACAGCTCCGCGGCATCGGGCCGGTCGGCCACGCCCTTGAGCAGGAAGGGCACCAGCGCGGAATCCGTTGCCCTGGCCACGGCCGGGAACACGCCCTCGAACCGCCGGGTGTAGTCCGATCCGTAGTTGGGCGGCACCTGCATGCCCACGATCAGCACCTTCGCGCCGGCCTTGCGGGAGGCTTCCGCCATCGCCCGCAGGTTGGCCTCGGTACCCTGCAGCGGCAGCCCGCGCAGTGCGTCGTTCCCTCCCAGCTCGATCACCACGACGGACGGCTTGTGCTGGGCGAGCAGCCCGGGCAGGCGCGAGCGGCCACCGGCCGTGGTGTCGCCGCTCACACTGGCATTCACCACGGTGGCGGGGATCTTTTCCGTGGCCAGCTTCTTTTCCAGCAGCGCGACCCAGCCCGTGCCACGGGCAATGCCGTATTCGGCACTCAGCGAATCCCCCACCACCAGCACGACGGGCGCGGCGCCGGAGGCCGCAGGCGCTGCCAGCGCCGCCGGGGCGCATAACCCCAGGAACGCGGCCCCCGCGGCCGCCACGATAAAGTCACGCCGGAACGCATCGCATCGCATCACTGCCACAAAGCACCTCTCATGTCGGAAACACCGCCGCAATCTCCATCCGCCACCAGCATTGCCCCGGTCATCGCCGTGGAGCACGTCCACAAGTCGGTGACGGATTCGACCGGCACGCTCGACATTCTGCGGGATATCGATTTCCGGCTCGCTCCGAGGGACACCGTGGCCATCGTGGGCGCCTCGGGCTCGGGCAAGAGCACGCTGCTGTCGATCATCGCGGGGCTCGACACGCCCACGCGCGGCACCGTGCGGCTGGCCGGCGAAGACCTGTTCGCGCTGGGCGAGGATGACCGCGCCGCACTGCGCGCCCGGCGCATGGGCTTCGTGTTCCAGAGCTTTCAGCTGCTGGGCAACCTGACCGCGCTGGAGAACGTGATGCTGCCGCTGGAACTGGCGCAGCGCCGCGATGCCCGGCCGCTGGCCACCGAGATGCTCGGCCGCGTCGGCCTGGGCCAGCGCCTGGACCATTACCCGAAGGTGCTGTCGGGTGGCGAGCAGCAGCGCGTGGCCCTGGCGCGGGCCTTCGTGGTGCAGCCGGACGTGCTGCTGGCCGACGAACCCACGGGCAGCCTGGACTTCGCCACGGGCGAGACGATCATGCGCCTGATGTTCGACCTGAACCGCGAGCAGGGCACGACGCTGGTGCTCGTCACGCACGACCGCGGCATCGCGGCGCAGTGCGACCGGCGCATCACCATCGACGCCGGCCGGATGGTGGCCGGCGGCTGAGGCGGCCTGGCCTTCCTGCGGGCTGCCGGAGGGGAGGGCGGCCGGCGGCGGATAATCGCGCGCATGTCCTCCAGCCCCAAAGTGCTATTCGGCTTCCACGCCGTGGGCGTGCGCCTGAAGACCGCGCCGCAATCCATCATCGAGATCTATTACGAGGCCACGCGGCGCGATGCGCGCATGCGCCAGTTCCTCGAGCGCGCGAAGGAGGCGGGAGCGCGCCTCATCGAGGCCGATGCGCTGCGCATCGCCAAGCTCGCCGGCAGCCACGGGCACCAGGGCGTGGCTGCCCGGGTGGAAGCCGTCGCGCAGGTCCATTCGCTCGACGAACTGCTCGAGCAACTGGAGGCCGACGGGGTCGAGAAGCCGCTGCTGCTGGTGCTCGACGGCGTGACCGATCCGCACAACCTGGGCGCCTGCCTGCGCGTGGCCGACGGCGCCGGCGCGCATGCGGTGATCGCTCCCAAGGACCATGCCGTAGGCATCAACGCCACTGTGGCCAAGGTGGCGAGCGGAGCGGCCGAGACCATGCCGTATTTCATGGTCACCAACCTCGCTCGCACGCTGGGCGAACTCAAGGAACGCAGTATCTGGTGCATTGGCACCAGCGACGACGCCCCGCGCACGCTCTACCAGGTGGATCTGAAGGGCCCGGTGGCGGTGGTGCTGGGGGCCGAGGGAGCCGGCATGCGGCAGCTCACGCGCAAGACCTGCGACGAACTGGTTTCCATCCCGATGCGGGGGGCGGTCGAAAGCCTGAACGTGTCGGTGGCCAGCGGCGTGTGCCTGTACGAGGCGCTGCGCCAGCGCGGGGGCTGAGCCATGGCGCAGGAGGCCCTGGAGCGACTGCGGACCTGGGTGGCCGGGGCGCAGCGCATCCTGGTGCTGACCGGCGCCGGCATGAGCGCGGAATCCGGGGTGCCCACCTTCCGCGATGCCCATACGGGCCACTGGGCGAAGTTCCGCCCGGAGGAGATGGCCAGCGAGGAGGGCTTCCGCGCCCACCCGGGCACGGTGTGGACATGGTACGAGCACCGACGGGCCCAATTGGCCGGCGTGCAGCCCAATGCCGGGCACCGCGCGCTGGCGGATTTCGCCCGGCGCCATCCCGAACGCCTGGCGATCGCGACACAGAACGTGGACGGCCTGCACCAGATGGCCGGCAGCGAGGGAGTGCTCTGCCTGCACGGCGACCTGCGCGCCAACCGCTGGCTGGATGCGCCGCTGCCCTGCTGCGATGCCGATGCCGCCTTGCCGGGCCGCCCGCCCGCCTGCGCCACCTGCGGCAATCTGTTGCGGCCGGCCGTGGTCTGGTTCGGCGAGAACCTGCCGGCGCGCTTGCTGGAGCAGGCGCAGGACGCCGCCCACGAATGCACCCTGATGCTGGCCGTGGGAACGGCCGGCGTCGTCTATCCCGCGGCCGGCCTGGCGCATGCTGCGCACCGTGCCGGCGCGCGCGTGGCCATCGTCAATCCCGAGCCCACCCCGCTGGACGGCATGGCAGACCTGCTCGTGCCGGGCACGGCGGCCCGGGTGCTGCCCTTCGTCCTGGCCGATTGACGCGAGCGGCTTCGGACCCGAGGGAAGGGGCGCGCGGCATAATCCCCCGGTCTTCAGGGCGGGGTGGAATTCCCCACCGGCGGTAGGCGATGCGCACCACGGTGCGCGTCGCGAGCCCGCGAGCGCTCCCGCCGCCTGGCGGGAGGTCAGCAGACCCAGTGCGAGGCGCCATCGCGGCCGCCTCCAGTCTGGGGCCGACGGTCACAGTCCGGATGAAAGAAGATGCTGCCGGCCGGCTGGCCGCGCGTCCGCGAGGGTGCGCTGCCAGGGGCCGCGCTCTGCCATGCGCGCCGTGCTGCGGCGGAGCATGGGGCGGCGCCTGGCCGGCGGCATGCGATGCCTTGGAGCGTTCTTTTCCAACCAGGGAGCGTTTCCATGAATTTCCCCGCCACTTCCCCTACTTGCCATACCGCGTCGTGCGACGCTGCGGCCGGGGCGCCAGGGCCCGCCGCAGGCGGCGTGCCGCTGGCCTCCATGGCCGATGTGCTCGCGCAGATCGCCGCCGGGTGGCCCGTCCTCGTGCTCGACGATGCCGACCGCGAGAACGAGGCCGATCTGGTCTGCGCCGCCGAGAACATGGCCGAATCCACCATGGCCCTCATGATCCGCGAGGGCAGTGGCATCGTGTGCCTCTGCCTGCCCCCGGACCACGCCCGGGCGCTCGGCCTGCGGCCGATGGTGGAGGTGAACCGGTCTTCCTTCGCCACGGCGTTCACCCAGTCCATCGAGGCCGCGTGGGGCGTGTCCACCGGCGTCTCGGCGGCGGACCGCCTGCAGACCGTCCGGTGTGCCCTGCGCGTGCCCCCGGCCGGCGCTGCGCCGGAGGTGGTCAGCCCCGGGCATGTCTTCCCGCTGGTGGCCCGCCCGGGCGGAGTGCTGGAACGCGGCGGCCATACGGAATCGGCCGTGGATCTCGCGCGCCTGGCCGGGCTGCGTCCGGCCGGCGTGCTGTGCGAGTTGATGAACCCGGACGGGACGGTGGCGCGCGGCACGGACGTGGCGCGGTTCGCGCACGCGCACGGGCTGCTGTGCACCACGGTGCAGGCGCTGGCGGCGTACCGCCTCGCCATCGGCGACGCGCGCTGAACGCACGGCCCGGGCGCACGGTCCGGGCAGCGTTGTCAGGCCTCGGCGGGGGATTCCTCGCTGGCCTGGCTCAGCGCTTCCAGCGCGTCGGCATCGAGCTGCAGGTGGGCGGCGCGCACCAGGTCCTGCAGTTGCTCCAGCGAGGTCGCACTGGCGATCGGCGCGGTGATGCCGGGCTGGGCCATCTGCCAGGCGATGGCGACCTGGCCGGGCGTGGCCTCGTAGCGCTCCGCGACCTCGTCGAGTTCGGCCAGGATGCGCAGGCCGCGCGGGTTGAGGTATTTCTCCACCGTCTTGGCGCCGCGCGCGCTCTTGGATGCGTCGGCTTCGCTGCGGTATTTGCCGGTGAGGAAGCCGGCAGCCAGGGCGTAGAAATTGATGACGCCCACCTGCTGCTCCAGGCACAGCGGCTGCAATTCATCCTCGAACACGGCGCGGTCATAGAGGTTGTAGAGCGGCTGCAGCGATTCATAGCGCGGCAGGCCCAGCCGCGCGCTCGTGGCCAGCGCCTCCGACAGGCGGGCGGCCGTATGGTTGGACGCGCCGATGGCGCGCACCTTGCCTTCGCGGATCAGGTCGGCATAGGTGCCGAGGGTGTCCTCGAGCGGCGTGGAGGCGTCGTCGTCGTGCGACTGGTAGAGGTCGATGTGGTCCGTGTGCAGGCGGCGCAGCGAATCCTCGACCGCCCGGCGGATGTAGTCCGGCTTCAGGCCGACCTTGCCGTCGCCCATGTCCTTGCCGACCTTGGTGGCGAGCACGATCCGGTCCCGCTTTCCGGAGCGCTTGAGCCACTGGCCGATCAGGGCTTCGGATTCGCCGCCCATGTGGCCCGGGTTCCAGCGCGAATACACGTCGGCGGTATCGACGAAATTGAAACCCGCATCCAGCCAGGCGTCGAGCAGGGAGAACGTGGTCGGCTCGTCCACCGTCCAGCCGAATACGTTGCCGCCGAAGCACAGCGGGGAAACCTGCAGGCCGGAACGGCCGAGGGGTCGTGATTGCATGGGTCGAGTCTCCTGGTGTGGTTGGAAAGCCGGGCCGCCACGGCCATGGGGCGCGGCGGGCGTCCGGACCATTGTTGCGGCGCCGCAAGGCTCCCGGGGACGCGCAGTTGTAAGAGCCTGTTTACGATCTTTTTAGAGCCGACAATTGCTTGGTGAAAAGAAAGCCCTACCCAAGCGACATAAGCAGAGAGAAGTTCGCCGAGATCGAGCCCTTGTTGCGCAGCGTTCGGCGCAGTACCAAGCCCATAGAGCTGGATCTCTACGAGGTGTTCTGCGCGGTGCTCTACCTACTGCGCACAGGCTGTCAGTGGAGGTTTCTTCCGCCGGAGTTTCCCAAGTGGCAGAACGTGTATGCGTACTGGCGCAAGTGGAGCGAGCCTGACCTGCACGGGATAAGCGTGCTGGAGCAGGCCCTCAAAAAATCAGGTTGGCGCGGCCCGCGAGAGACTGGGGCGCAGCGCC
>NZ_FNJL01000044.1 GCF_900104515.1 Paracidovorax cattleyae | reverse complement strand
TAGCTCGCCCTGTCCAGCAACTGGTATTCCATCTGCTCGTCCGACAGGTTGTACAGGCGCTTCAAGACCAGGATGCGCACCATCACCTCGACGGGATAGGCCGGCCGACCACCCTTGCGGCCATCGCCGCGCTCGATGAGTGCATCCACCAGCCGCGCCAGCTCGGCGAAGTCGATGTGCCGCGCGATTACCTGCAACGGATCGCCCACTTCATCTCTCTTATGCTGGCGCGACGCCTCGGCAAACAGATCGAACTTCAAGGCGCTGCGAGGAGAGATCATGGTGAGGAGGACGGCTCAGGTCTTGTCGGTGAACAAGGGAGTGGCCGGGTTTTGAGAGGTTCCCTCTGGACCGTGTCCCTTGCGTCGCTGCTCGGGCATGCCGTGCGTGCCTGTTGCCGAGTTCGGCACGGCCCGCAGCGCCGCCTCTCCCCACACCTTGTAATCGACCGCCCAGGCAATCTGCCCCTGCATATCGGTCAACTCCAGCGGCGCCCCGATCTGGTCACAGTGGTACCAATAGGTATGCCGGTCCTCTGCCGTACCCTGGACAGTGGCCATCGGCACGAAGCTGTCGGCCTCGTAGATGAACAGCGCCTCGCGCCCGCCGCGCTGGCTATGCGCCATCAGGTCGCCATCCCACAGGTAGTGCGTCGAGCCGAACCGGTCGCTCTTGGCCACGCGGCGGCCAAGCGCATCGTAGGTGTAGCGGGTGGCCTGCGTCACGCCGTGTCGGGTGGTGGTGGATTCGACCAGTTGGTGGTCGGCGTTCCAGCGCAGTTCGATGGTTTCGTGGTGGCCGGCCTTGCGGTTGCCGCGGGTGCGCTTCGTCACGTTGCCATGCAGGTCGTACTCGAAATGCAGGTCCTGATAGAAGCGCAAGCGGTTGTCACCCACCACGCCCAGTCCTTGCTGGGGTATGCCCTGGCCTGCCTGCTGGCGTTGCATCTGCGCTTCGCTGGCGTCCAGCAGGTTGCCTGCGGGATCGAAGGCGAACAGCTCCCTGGCTAATGCGCTGCCTTGGGCAGGCAGCGCGGCGAGGATGCGCCCGGTGGGGTCGTAGTGGAAGTCCTGCCGGCCGCGCAAGGTGTCGGCGCGGGCGACGAGCTGGCCCGTGGCGTCGTAGGCGTACGCGCGTTCCAGCACCGCGTTCGATGCATCGGATGCCGCTGGCGCCACATTCCCGCTGCCCCGCAGGCTGGCGCGGTGGCGCACGAGTCGGCCCGCCGGATCCCAGCCGTAGTGGCTGGTGGCGGCACCCTGGCTGCGCTCGATCTCACGGTGCAGTGCGTCGCGCTCGATGTCGGTGATGACTTCGTGGGCGCCCTGGCCGTCCGCCGGGGCGATGTTGATCTGGTGCAGGTGCCCGGAGCCGTAGAACAGCCAGTTCAGCGTGCGCCCGTCGGGCAGGCCCGTGCGGATGCGGTTGCCCAGCGGATCGTAGGCGTGGGAGAGCGTGCGCACGAGGTCGTCAGAAGCTGGGTGGCCGGGGCGGTTGCGGCCCATGCCCGCTCCACCTTGGCCGATCAGCGTTTGCGTCTCCGACAGCAACTGCCCCACCGGGTCATACGCGAAAGCAAGGTGCGCCGCGCCATTGTTCGCCTGGGTGAGGCGTCCCAGCGAGTCGTAGCGGTAGCTGGATTCCTCCACGGCATCGTGCCCGTGCGAACGCTTGGCCAGCAGCCGGCCCAGCGCGTCGCGCTCGAAACGCGTGACCTTGCCGGGGCCGGCATCGCAGCCTCCAGTTTCGATCACGTGCGTGAGCTCGCCCGCGGCGTTGTAGACGTAGCGCTGCCAGCGGCCGTCGAAGCCGATCTCGTCGGTGAGCTGGTCGCGCAGGTCGTAGCGGAAGGTGGTCCGGGCACCGTTCTCGTTGACGAGAGATACGAGACGGCCGGCTGTGTCGTAGTGGTAGGCAAGGGTGCGGCCGGCGGCGTCCCGACGGGAGAGGGGGCGACCCGCGCCATCGTAGGTGTAGCGGGTGGCCTGGCCGAGCGGGTCGGAGTAGGCCAGCAACTGGCCTTCTCCGTTCCAGGCGTATTGGTGGACGGCGGGTGCGCCGTTCGTGCCGGGCTCTTCCACGCGCACGAGCCTGCCGGTGCCGTCATAGGCGTAGCGCGTGGTGTGGCCGAGCGCATCGGCGCGCTCCAGGACTTGCCCCATGGGGCCGTAGACAAAGCGTGTGGTGCGGCCCGAGCAGTCGGTGGTGGCGACAAGGTTGCCGGCCTCGTCCCAGGCCAGGCGCCGTGTGCCGCCGCGCACGTCGGTGATTTCCACGGGCCGGCCATGCGTGTCGTAGGCGTAGCCGGTGGCCTGTTCCAGGGGATCGATGGAGCGCACGAGATGGCCGCGAGCGTCGTACTCGCGCCGCCATGCATGGCCCATGGCATCGCGCAGCACGGTGACGAGGTCGTGGCGGTCGTATTGCAACTGCGTGCTCTGCCCCAGCGCATCGACGATTTGGACGATGTTGCCGCGCGTCCCAGTGACAGGTGGACCCTGCCCGATCAGTGTTTGCGTCTTTGGCAGCAACCGACCACCAGCGTCATGCGTGAAGGCCAAGGGCTATGCCCGTTGTTCGCCTGTGCGAGAGGACCCAGCGCGTAGAAGCTGTCAGTGGCCTCCACCACGCTCTTGTGCCCGTGCGATCGCTTGGGCGACGGCCGGTCGAGCATCTGTCTGAAATCAGGAATTCAATATGGAAGTATTATTTCCTCTATATCTTCACCAAGCACATTAATTTTTAAAAAATCCCTTAAAATTTCATATGATTTAGCGTTTACGCTTTTCTTCCATGAATAAAGGAAATTAAGATTTTTATATGGATTCTTTAATCTAAGGGCAATAGTTTCTATATAGCCCTGATCGTATTCTTCATCATGTATTTCCAAAATTCTTTTATCCCATTCATCTCTAGGGTCGGATGCCGCTCCTATAATTTCATCATGAATTCCCGTTTCGTAGTAGTCGGTTTTTGATTTTTCGGTCATCTCAATAACCAAAGAGATAATATCCTCTGCATAAATTAAATCATCCGACAAGCTTTCAATGCGCCTTCCTACATTTATTATTTTTTCTGAAAGATCATTTTTCTCTATCGAGATAATAAATCCTTTTTCAAGTCGTTTGAAATATCTTTCAATTGTTCTTTTTGCAACATTGTCAAAATTACTGCACATGGAGTTACGTATTTTATTCTCCAGTAGGCGGCCTTTTTTGGGATCTTTAATTACTTCTTCAAATGAGATTTTTGAGGAGCTCAGAAAATCCCTGGCCATTGAAATTTTCTCAAACCTCTCTTTTTTTGGAAAATTTGGAAACAATGCATCAAAACAGCATTCCAAACTAATTAATATGGCAAGATCGATTGCATTACTTGGCATGTCATCTTCTAGGAGTTTTAGGTATTTCAATTCTCGAAGCGTCTCTAGTTGCCTGGGGTAGTTTTTTATGGCTCGACCCGCAACCTTTTGTGTCATAGGCTTCAATATCGTACTTTAGATTGTCAAGAACCTCTTGGGCCGCATTGACATGCCCATCCCATGTCCCGACGCCGTCAAGTGATCCACCCTTTCCTTTAAAGCTATCGGATTTTGCTCTTCTGAATAGGTCAAGTTTGTCTTCGTGGAGGTGCTCGACCCTCTCAAGCACACCCCTAGAACCTTGCGTTTCTTTTTTTCCAATAGATGTGCTAAGCGCGTCTTTATAAATTTCTTCACACGTTCTTTGATCTTCGCACGGGCATTTTTTTCGATTTCTTTTCGAGCGTAGTCCCCATGGGTCAATCCAAATAATAGGGTTGACAGCATAAATCGAGAGATTTATCCCCCCCCATTAATCCGATCGGATCTTCACTGACAAACCTACCCACCCCCGGGTCATAATACCTGAATCGGTTGTAATGCAGCCCCGTTTCTTCATCGAATTGCTGCCCCTGAAACCGGAAGGGCTGTTCGATGGGCGGAGGCGCGGTGCCACGAACTGTCTTGTCATTGGCTTCGTGCCAGGGCATTCCCGACCCATTACCTCTGCGCCTTTCGCTGGATAGCCCGTGCGTTCCAGTCGCCGTATTCAGAACGGCCCGGAGCGTGGCCTCACCCCAAGTCTTGTAATCGACCGCCCAGGCAATCTGCCCCTGTACATTGGTCAACTCCAGCGGCGCTCCGATCTGGTCGCAGTGGTACCAGTAGGTATGTTGTTCCTCTGCCGTGCCCTGGATGGTGGCCAGCGGCACGAAGCTGTCTGGCTCATAGATGAACAGCGATCCGCGCCCGCCGCGCCGGCTGTGCACCATCAAGTCGCCATCCCACAGGTAGTGCGTGGATCCGAACCGATCGCTCTTGGCCACGCGGCGACCAAGCGCATCGTAGGCGTAGCGGGTAGCCTGCGTCACGCCGTGTCGGGTGGTGGTGGATTCGATCAGTTGGTGGTCGGCGTTCCAGCGCAGCTCGATGGTTTCGTGGTGGCCGGCCTTGCGGTTGCCGCGCGTGCGCTTAGTCACGTTGCCATGGACGTCGTACTCGTAGTGCAGGTCCTGGTAGAAGCGCAGCCGGTTGTCACCGACCACTCCGAGGCCCTGGGGCGTAGCTTGCCCCGGTTGCTGGCGCTGTATCTGCGCTTCGCTGGCATCCAGCAGGTTGCCCGCGGGATCGAAGGCGAACAACTCCCTGGCGAGAGCGCTGCCCTGGGCCGGTAGCGCGGCAAGTATGCGCCCTGTGGGGTCGTAGCGGAAGTCCTGTCGGCCGCGCAAGGTGTCGGCACGGGCGATGAGCTGGCCCGTGGCGTCATAGGCGTAGGCGCGTTCCAGCACCGTGCTGGATGCCGCTGGCGCCACGTTGCCGCTGCTCCGAAGGCTGGCGCGGTGGCGTACGAGTCGGCCGGCCGGGTCCCACCCGTAATGGCTGGTGGCGGCGCCTTGGCTGCGCTCTACTTCGCGGTGCAGGGCATCGCGTTCGATGTCGGTGATGACTTCATGGGCCTCTTGATTGTCGGCAGGAGCGATGTTGATCTGGTGCAGATGGCCAGAGCCGTAGAACAGCCAGTTCAGCGTGCGCCCGTCGGGCAGGTCGGTGCGGATGCGGTTGCCCAACGGATCGTAAGCGTGGGAGAGCGTATGCACGATGTCGTCAGAAAGTGGATGGCCGGGGCGGTTGCAGCCCATGCCCGCTCCACCTTGGCCGATCAGCGTTTGCGTCTCCGACAGCAGCTGTCCCACCGGGTCATAGGTAAAGGCGAGATGTGCCGCGCCATTGTTCGCCTGGGTGAGGCGTCCCAGCGAGTCGTAGCGGTAGCTGGATTCCTCCACGGCATCGTGCCCGTGCGAGCGCTTGGCCAGCAGCCGGCCCAGCGCGTCGCGCTCGAAACGCGTGACCTTGCCCGGGCCCGCCTCGCAGCCTCCTGCTTCGATCACGTGGGTGAGCTCACCCGCCGCGTTGTACACATGGCGCTGCCAGCGGCCGTCGAAGCCGATTTCATCGGTGAGCTGGTCGCGCAGGTCGTAGCGGAAGGTGGTCTGCGCACGGTTCTCGTTGACGAGGGATACGAGCCGGCCGGCTGCGTCGTAGTGGTAGGCCAGGGTGCGGCCGGCCGCGTCCTGGCGCGTGAGGGGGCGGCCTGCGCCGTCGTAGGTGTAGCGGGTGGTCTGGCCGAGCGGGTCGGAATAGGCCAGCAACTGGCCTTCTCCGTTCCAGGCGTATTGGTGGACGGCGGGTGCGCCGTTCGCGGCGGGCTCTTCCGCGCGCACGAGCCTGCCGGTGCCGTCATATGCGTAGCGCGTGGTGTGACCGAGCGCATCGGTGCGCTCCATGACCTGTCCCATGGGGCCGTAGGCGAAGCGTGTGGTGCGGCCCGAGCAGTCGGTGGTGGCGACAAGGTGGCCGGCCTCGTCCCAGGCGAGGCGCTGCGTGCCGCCGCGCGCGTCGGTGATCTCCACGGGCCGGCCATGCGTGTCGTAGGCGTAGCCGGTGGCCTGTTCCAGGGGGTCGATGGAGCGCACGAGATGGCCGCGGGCGTCGTACTCGCGCCGCCATGCATGGCCCATGGCATCGCGCAGCACGGTGACGAGGTCTCGCCGGTCGTATTGCAACTGCGTGCTCTGGCCCAGCGCATCGGTGACCTGCACAATGTTGCCGCGTGTGTCGGTGCGCAGGCCGGTGCGCCGGCCCAGCGCATCGATGCGCCCGCGCGGGGTGCCCGTGGCGTCGAACGGTGTTTCCTCGCGCACGGCCTCGGGCGTGCCCTCGGCGGTGACGGTGGCCACGATGTTGAAACGCGCGTCCCAGTGGTAGGCGGTGACGCGGCCCAGGCCGTCGATGTGGCGGGTGATGCGTTCGGCGGGGAAGTAGGCGAAACGGTCGTCGTCCTGGCCGGGCACGGGCGTGTCGGCGCACCAGGAGCGCAGCACGCGGCCCTCGGGGCTCTCGTGGTCGTATTGGGCGAAGTAGCGGTGGCCGCTGGCCTTGCGGTAGCCCACCAGCACGCCCGAGCGCCAGGCGTACTGGCGGTAGGGAGCGGCGCCATGGTGGGTGGCGACAAGCTGGCCGTGGGCGTCGTAGTCGTAGCGCGCGAGTTCGATGGGCGCATGGCCGGGCACGAGGAGTTCGACGCGTGCGATGCGTTCGCCCTGCAGGGCATCGTGCGTTGCGGGGGCCGGGGCGCGCTGCCATGCCAGGCGCAGGTGGCGGCCGGCCGTGTCGGTCAGGCCGGTGAGTCGCAGCGGGCGAAAGGCTGTGGCGAACGGATCGGGGCTGGGCCGTGCAGCCACTCCCTCACGGGCCCGGCGTTCTTGCTCCTGGCGGCCGCTCCAGGTCAACGGCTCTGCCGTGCCGCCGCCGGTGCCGGGTTCCATGGGCTCCCAGTGCAGCGCGATGGCGTTGCCGTCGCGGTCCTGCAGGCGCGCGAGCGGCAGGCGCCACTGCTCGGGGGCCTCGCGGCGGAAGTGGTGCTGCAGGCCGCTCTTGTGCTCGACGATCCACAGGTCGGCGCCAGGGCGGCGCACGGTGAATTTCTCGTAGGGGTCGAAGTAGTCGGTGCCTTCGGGCACCAGGGGCAGCGGGACGTGGCGTCCGGCCTCGTCCAGCAGGACCATTCCCTCGGCCGAGAGGCGCAACTGCTGCGCCACCGGGTGGCTCCATCCGCGCCCGAAGGGCCCGTCCTCGGCCAGGCCCGAGCGGTAGCGCCTGCGCCAGGGCAGGGACAGCAGCGGGCCGGGGCCGGGCAGCGTGAAATCCGTCTCGTCCATGAGCTTCTGCCCGCTGGAGATGAGCACGGGGCTGCCGATGGCGCAGGATTCGCAAGGACCCTTGCCGTGGGGCTGCTTCTTGTCGCTGTGCTCCGTGGTAGGGTGGGTATCATTCTTGCCCTTGCTCTGGGTGCGCATCTTGAACTTCTTGCCGGCCAGGGCCAGCAGAAGGGCGAGACCGGCACCGAGCATCCATTTGGCGAGGCGCTTGCGGGCCGCTTCCCGCTGGGCCTCCGTCATCGGAGAGCTCCAGGTCTCCATGATGGATTTCAGCTCTTCGGCCGCCGCGATGCCCGACTCGCCCAGGGTCGCGATGCGGTCGGCCACCACTGCGCCACCCAGCACCTGCCCGACCACCGGCACGCCCTGCGCCGCTGTGGCAGCCATCGACAGTGCCAGCCCGCCGTAGGTAGACGGGTCCTCGAGCATCTCCATGATCTCGTCGATCTGCTCCTGGGCCGCGCCCTCGAAGTGCTCGACCTTCATGCCGCCCAGCACGTCCGCCCCGTTGCGCACCGTCTGCTGAATCTCGGGCGCGAGCTTGCTGAGGACGGAGTTCGTCAGCGTGGTCACGCCGTTCACCACCATCTCGCCCGATTCGTAGACCACCGTCTTCACGTAGGTCACGTGCTCGTTGACCTTGTCGCGCACGTTGGTGAACAGGCCCACGATGACGCTGACCGGGTCGTGCTGGCCCTGGTCCATGGCGCCGTAGCGGTTGGCCATCTGCGTGCCGTGCTCGCGGATGGTGCCCAGCGGAACGTCGATGGCGCGGCTGTTGTTGGCATGCCATGCCACGCCGGGCTTGCCACTGGTCTTGAGCTTGACGGGGGTGGCCGGATCGAAGGTCCAGCCGTTGGCGACCTGGGTGATCGCGCCATTGCCCCCGCTGAAGATATGCGTTCCCATGCTCGGTCGGCTCCCTGTTCTTGTTCGTGTCGGTGTCTCTTTTTCTGCTCGTCAATCGCCGTGCTGGAGGAAGCGCGACGAATAGGTGCGCACTGCGTCCACGGCCGCGCCGCCGCTCGCCGTTGCCGGATGGACATCCCGCCTTCCAGGTAGCGTCACCGTGCGTTCCAGCGCCACCGCCGCAGCGCCGCTGCCCTCGTCGAGTGCCCAGGACAGCACCGAATTCGGCGGGCGCTCGTCATGCCATGCACGCTCGGCGGCCAGGGCCCAATGCACGGGCCCGGTGGCGGCGCCCACCTGGCCGATAACGGCAGCAGGCTCCCAGTCGGTGGGTTCCAGGTCCGGGGCTGCCCGCACTCGGGCGGTCACCTGCGCGAGCGCCCGCCATGCGGAGCCATCGAAATCCGAGATGCCATGGCCCACGTGCTCGCCCTGCCAGCCGGCCTGGGCCAGCGCGTTGCGCAGCACCTGTTCGAGCGCGCCGGTGTCGGGGGGCTGTGGGGGCCTCCTGTGCGGGCTGCTGCTTTCCGCCAGGGCGGGGGCATGCAGCACGAGGTGGCGCTCGCTGCTGGCGTGGGTATCGGGCACGCTGGCCAGCCACAGGCAGGCCGCCGCTTCGCTCGCGACGCAGCCTTCCGGTGTGCGGTCGGTGAGCAGCGCGCCTTCCGCGTAGGCACGGGCCAGCCTCGGCGGGTCGAGCAGGCTGTCCACGGCCATGAGCAGTGCAGTGCCACCGGGTGCCGTGTTGCCCTGGAGTTCGTACAAGCCTGCGAAGCCTGCCGTGTGGCCGCCGCGCACGAAGCGGCAGGGCAGCGTCGTCCAGGGCGCTTCGGCCCCTGGGCCGGCCCAGCGTGCCAGTTCTGCAAGGCTCAGTCGCCAGACCTCGGCGCAGTCTGCGTCTGACATCCATGCAGGCAAGGCCAGGACCATCTGATCAGGGGCTGGCAAGCGGACCGAACTTCCTGCAGCCAGCAAGCTGGCACCGAGATCGGCCAGCGCGGCGCCCAGCAGGCGCGCCAGGCGCGGGATGCCGGTCGCGTCGCCCGTGATCTCCGGGCAGGGGGCCGTGGTGATGGGATGCGGGCCGACGGCAGGCCAGGCGGACTTGCGGAACCGCTTCTGCAGGCCCACCCAGGAGGCGGCCGATTGCCAGGCGCGCGTGCCGGCCGAGGTGACGGCGCCGCAGTGTTCGATGCGCCAGAGGCGGGTGGGCGAAGCGGGGGAAGAGGAGACCATGGGAACTGCGTGCGTCAGGCGGGCTGCGCGGAAGGTCGGGCGGCGTGGAATGGCACGGCCGAAGGCGAACGGGCGTGGGCGGCGATGTGCACGAGGCCGATGTCTTCCCGGGCCGGCAGGGGGATGGCAGTGCGCCAGAGCAGGCTGGCGAGCCGGTCGCCGGTGTCCGCCATCAGCGTGTCCCAGCGCATCTCCTGCGGTGGCAGCAGCGTGCCGCCGGTGGTTTCCGCCTGGGCGGTCAGCGTGATCTCCGGCCAGGTGAAGAAGAGCGGGCCTGCCGCGTCCATGCCGTGCAGCGCCAGGCGATGGCCGGGGTGCGGGAGCTCGCGCAGTTGTAGCGCCTCGGGCGCGGCGTTGTAGTGCCGGGGATCGAAATCGTCCGGCAATTCGGGTGCGCGTGTGGCGCGCCAGTGCTCGTCGAAGGTGCCCTGCAGGTCGCGGCGCGGCACGTGGTGGGGCGGGACCGGACCCAGCGCGGCGGGCTCGGGACGGTCGTCCCAGTCCTGCATCGGCCGGTCGGCCAGCTCCACCCAGGGCAGGGGGCTGCCCCGGGCATCGGCGGCCGTGCGGTAGTACCCCATGCCTTCCGGGTTGGCTTCGATGGCATGGTGCCGGCCCGTGGCGGGGTCGGTGCACTGGCCGCCGAAGGCGAAGGGGCGCAGCAGCGGGATGTGCGATGCCGTGTGCGTGCAGTCCGCGCGCAGCCGGCCCAGGCCGCCGAAGTCGGCGGTCCATGTCCGGGGCGCGAAGGCGCGCAGGGCCAGCAGGCGGCGGGCCACCGTGCCGGCCAGGATATCGACGGCGGCCTCCATGGCGCGCACGGGCTGGCCCCCGGGCGCCACGGCCCAGGCATGGAGCAACAGGTCGAAGCAGGGCTTCGGGGGCACATGCTCGGATTCGATGCGGCTCCAGCATTCGCTCGCCCGGTCCTGGATGGCGGCGGCCTGTGCGTCTTCGAGCGGCAGGCTGCCGAGCGTCTGTTGCAGGCCGCTGCGGTACATGGGCGCCTGCCGCTCCGCAGGGGCGAGGCGCGCAGGTGCGCCTTCCGTGTGGGACAGCAGCCAGCTGCCTTTCACGGCGACCACCAGGGCGGGGCCAGTGCGTGCATCCCGGTGCACGAACGTCTGGGCCCGGAACGGCGTGTGGTTGAGGATCTCGCAGCTCATGGGTTGCCGCTGCCGTCTTCGAGCGAGGCGACCAGCTGCACGGCCTCGACGGACGCCATCTGGCGCGTGGCCAGGTCTTCCGGCTGCAGGGGAAAGCACCGGGCGCCGTAGCGTGCATGCTCGGTGTACAGCCAGCGCCGCAGGGTATGGCCCACATCGAAGGCCTGCTCCAGGCAGGCGCGCGGCGACCACGGGCGGGCACCGCGCAGGCGCACCGGCTCCAGCGCCCAGAGCCGCTCCTTCATGGCGGGATCGGCCCAGGAGGTGACGTCTTCGGGCGCGAGGCCGGTGCAGCCGTTGGCGGCGAACACGCCGCAGGCGAGTGCGCGCAGCGCGCCCTGCCGCGCCTCCGGGCTGGCCCCCTGCGTGTTGGCCAGTTCCGGTGGCACTTGGCCGAACACCAGCTGCAGCACGTCGCGTTCTGCCGGGCTCACGGGCCGGTCCTGCCGTTCAATGAAGTCCAGCACGGGCAGCAGGCCGCGCGCCATGCCGGTGAGCGCCACCACGCGCAGTGCGGTGTCGTTGGGCACGCGCAGTCCGCCCACCACCGCGTCCAGCGCGGCGTCGGGCTCGCGGGCCGCCCAGAGCGCCATGGCCGCATCGGTGGCCAGTGCCCAGCCGACCGGATGGGATTGCTCGGTCGGGCCGTCGTGCGCGGTGATGCGGGTGATGTAGTTCCGCACCTCCGGTGCCAGCCGCTGCCCGCCGGCGATGGCCAGCGCCCGCAGCGCCGTGACCTGGCGCGACAGGTCCTGGCCCTGCAGCACTTCGGCCCAGCGTTCCTCTGCGCGGGGCGGCAGCGCATCCATGCCGGCGCATGCCAGCAGGCAGGCATCCTGGTCGGCGCCGTTGCGGGCTGCGGCATAGACGGCATCGGCCTGCACCGGCAGGGCCAGCCGGCCGGCCAGTTGCACGCCGCAGTCCCGCAGCACGGGGTGGGCGGCAGCGAGCAGCCGAGCACAGGTGTCGGGCTGGCCATGGAACCACAAGGCATCGCCCACGGCTTCAGGATGCTCGGCCAGCAGTGCTTCGATGAGCGCGAGGCGCGCGCCCGCGTCCGGCTCGTGGTGCTCGGACAGCATGGTTCGCACCAAGGCCGCGCCAGCCTGGTCTTCTGCCGGTGCTGCTGCGGCGGCCTCCGCAGCGGCTTGCAGGCAGGCGGGCCCATAGTAGCGGCAGACCGCGAGCAGGGCGTCCAGCCGCTGGTCCACGGCCTTGAGGGCACGGACCGTGTGGCCGCCGCGCAGCAGACCCGCGCGGCGGCCGTAGGCGCGGATGGCGATGCCCATCTGCCGCGGCAGCATGCCGGGCAGCGGGGGCGGGGCGATCGATGGAGGAAAGGACATCGTCTGAAAGTGCAATGGCGCGCCCTGGTCGGCACGGCCGCGGGCCTATGACGGAAAAGGGGCAGCCGCCGGGCCTGTCGGCGGGCGGCAAACCGGTCAGTTGAGCTCGATGGAGCCGCCTTCGATGCGGTGCGTCTCGACTGCGGCCGACGTGATCTGCTGGGCGCGCGTTTCCACGGAACCGTCCTTCTCGAACTGCATCCGGGTGTCGCCGCAGCGCAGCACCACGCGGCCCACGGCCGCCAGGTCGATCTGTGCCACCTCCAGCGCGAGGCTGCCGGTGTCGCGGTCGAACTGCCATGGCGGGCAGGCCGGCGCTCCCGGAGCCGGCCAGGCGGCCACGATCAAGGCCGGTAGTGCTGCACCGTTGCCGCTGGTGCCTTCCTGGCCTTCTGCCGGGAGCGCGGCCAGCACGGACTGCCCCGTGATCACGCCCGGCACTTGAGACGCCAGTGCGGCGCGCCATTCGCGACCGTGGCAGAGAATGACGGCTTCGCCATGCTCCACGCGCAGCACCTGGGCAGGAAAGAGTCCGAAGGCCGCGCCGGCATGCGGCTGGGCCGAAGCGGTGCCGGCGGCTTCGCCGGATGCGCGCAGCACGCGGAGGTCAGTTTTCATGGATGCCTCCTGAGTTGGTGGTCACGTCACTGGCGCCGATGAGCTTGATGCTCTCGCCGTTGGCGGTGATGGTGCCGTCGGCCTGCAGGATCAGCGTGCTGCCGCCCACCTTGAGGGTGATGGATTCGGCATCCATGGTGATGCTCGATCCGCCGCCTCCGCCTCCACCGCCTTGCGGAGAAGACGCGACGATGTTCTTGGCGCCTCCCGCGGCAGGCGCCCCGCCACCACCGCCACCGCCCACCGTGAGCGTGTATTTGGTACCCACGTCCGTGCTCTGGTTGGAGCCGACCTTCACGCTGCGGTCGCTGCCGACCATCGTGGTCTGCGTGCTTCCCACCACGGTGGCCATGACTGCGCCCACGTTGAGGTTGTAGGCCACGCCCACGTTCTCCATCCGACCCACGCCCACGTTCTGCATGTAGGCGATGCCGATGGTCTCGGTCTTCATCTTGCCGACCTTGATCGACCAGTTGTTGCCGATCTTGTCCTTCTCGTTGCGGCCGATGGTCTTCGTGCGGTTCTTGCCGATCGAGACTGTCTCGTCGATGCCGACATCTTCCTTCCGGTTGTCACCGATCGAGATCGTCTCGTCGTGGTCCACCCGTTCCGTGCGGTTGTTGTGCACCGTGATCTTCTCGTCACGGTCCACCGTCTCCGTGCGGTCCCGGTGGATGGTGTTCGTCTCGTCCCGGTCGATGGTCTTGCGCCGGTCGTTGCCCACCCACTTGTCCTCATCGTTCTCGACTTCGGTAAGCTGGTCCTTCTGCGCATGCAGCCATAACTGCTCCGCGCCTTTCCTGTCCTCGAAGCGGATCGCGTTCGCATCGCCCGCGCCGTTTTTCATCCCGTCGCCGAAAGCGCCGCCCTTGCTCGACTTCGTCTTGATGCCCGACTGCGTGGCGTTGCCCGGCAGGCCCCACGGCGGCATGTTGGCGGCGTTGTAGACGCAGCCCAGGATGATCGGATAGTCCGGGTCACCGTTCAGGAATTCCACGATCACTTCCATGCCGATGCGCGGCGTGAACACGGCGCCGAAGCCGGGGCCGGCCCAACTGGTGGAGACGCGCACCCAGCAACTGGAGTTCTCGTTCATCGCGCCGATGCGGTCCCAGTGGAACTGCACTTTCACGCGGCCGTACTGGTCGGTCCAGATTTCCTCGCCGGGCGGGCCCACCACCACGGCGGTCTGGGGGCCGGTGGTGCGCGGGCGCGGGGTGGTCACTTCGGGGCGGTAGGGTACGGAGGTGGGGTGCACCTCCATGCTGAATTTCTGCACCGAGCCGGCCTGCGTCTGCCCGGCGCCGCCTGTGCCCTGGGTGGCCTGCACGTTCTCTTCCAGGTGGTAGTGCACGCGGGTGACGAGGTACTGCCGGTTCTGGTCGCCGCGCGGGTAGTTCTCCAGCACGATGGTGTAGCCCGGGGCGATGCTGCGCTTGTTGAGCTCGGCGTGGGCGCGCTCGCGGGCCGCCATGCCTTCTTCCATGTGCAGCCGCGTGTAGGTCTCGCCGTCGGCGTACTCGGTATAGCCGCCCGGCCATTCGTAGCGCTCGTAGGCGTCGTGCGCATGGCCCGGGGGCGACTGGCGCATCTCGGAAAGATCGGCGCGCGGCTTGGTGAAGTCGTAGTCGTCCAGGTAGGCGCGGCCGGGCGCGACGCCCTGGCCCATGCGCCAGGCGAAGATGTGCTCGCGGTCGGCGATCGCCGCCTTGCCCGGCGGGTAGAAGGGGATCACGTGCCCGCCCGGCAGCGGCGCGTGCGAGGCCACCACGTCGTCGGCGAAGACCACCGTGTGGCTGCCGCTGGCATGCTCCACGAACCAGTAGATGCCCTCGGACTCGCACAGCCGCGCGATGAACTGGTAGTCGCTCTCGTGGTACTGCACCGTGTAGGGCCGGCTGCGGTAGCCGCGCGTGAGGCGCAGCACGAAGGACCGGCCGTAGCGCGAGAGCACCTGCGAGACGATCGCCGGCACGTCCATTTCCTGGAAGATGCGGAAATCCGTTCGGCGCGTGGCCAGCCACAGCCAGGGCTGCAGGGTGAGCCGGTAGGCGATCTGCGCGGAAGTGTCCTGCCCGCGCATGCCGAAGCGGGTGACGATGCCGTCCAGGTAGCGGCGGCCCAGGCCTTCGGTCTCGATGGAGACGGTGGCACCCAGGCCGAGCAGGGCCTTGGGGTCGATGCCCTTGTCCTTCGAGAGCAGGTCGATCTCGAAGCCATACAGCGCCGACAGCGCTTCCTCCCCTTGCAGCTGCCGGAACTGCAGGGCCTCTCCCAAGGGTGTCTGAATGGTTACGCGGCGTTGCGTCATGCGGTCAACTGTTTCTAGCCGTTATTTTTGTGGCGCGAATTATGGTGCGGTTCGTCTCGCGAACGCGTCCCACCGTCGAGCCAATTGCATCCAAATGTTCAACGTAGTGACGAGGAAGGCTGCAGTTGCCGGCGGTTCATGCCGCATCGGCATGGAGTCATGGCGATGTCATACGGCCGGCCAACACTGGCGGCTTTCTTTCGTTACCCATCCCACCCCATGTCTCCACATTTCCCCTCCGCTGCCCTGCGCCTGCCCCGGTTCCCGCTGGTCGCCCTGTGCGCGATCCCCTCGCTGTTCCTGGCCGCCTGCGGTGGCGGCGGAGACGGCAGCCTCTCCAGCAGCAAGCAGGCCACCGCGACGCTGGCCGTGCTGGAAACCACCGACCTGCACTTCAACGTGCGCAGCTATGACTACTTCAAGCTCGCCGAAGATAAGTCGTACGGCTTCGAGCGCACGGCCACCCTGGTGCGCCAGGCCCGCAAGGAATTCGCGAACACGCTGCTGGTGGACAACGGCGACACCATCCAGGGCACGGCCCTGGCCGACTACGAAGCCGTGGTGAAGACCATTCCGTGCAGCCAGCAGCTGTCGATGTACAAGGCGATGGGGGCCCTGGGCTTCGACGTGGGCACGCTGGGCAACCATGAGTTCAACTACGGCCTGCCGTTCCTGAACCAGGTGCTGGGCGGCGGCATGCAGGTCGATGGCGTGGATGGGAGCGTGAAGTGCGCCGGCGCGGGCTACCCCACGGTGCTGGCCAACGTGTACAGCAGCAAGACCCGCCAGCCGCTGATCCAGCCCTACACGCTGATCGAAAAGACGGTGGTGGCCACCGACACCGACGGCAAGGAAGTGAAGCTGCCGATCAAGGTCGGCGTGATCGGCTTCACCACGCCGGGCATCATGAACTGGGACAAGCGCTACCTGGACGGCAAGGTGTACACGGAAGGCGCCGTGGAATCCGCCACCAGGTACGTGCCGGAGCTGCGCGCCAAGGGCGCCGACGTGGTCGTGGCGCTGCTGCATGGGGGCCTGGATGCCGGCGCCTATTCCTCCACCATGGAGAACCCGGGCCTGTACCTGTCCAGGGTGTCGGGCATCGACGCGATGGTGATGGGCCACCAGCACAGCGTGTTCCCCGACACGGCGGCCACGCCGGCCTTCACCCAGGCGGGCGTGGACAACAAGGCCGGCACCATCAATGGCGTACCCGCCGTCATGGCCAGTTCCTGGGGCAAGGCCCTGGGCGTCGTCCGCCTCGCGCTGAAGTGGGACGGCAAGGCCTGGACCGTTGACAAGAGCGCATCGAAGAGCGAGCTGCGCAACATCCAGACCGGCAAGGACGCCGCGGGCAAGGCCGTGTTCGTGGATGCCGACAGCAGCATCGCGCCGCTGGTCGAAACGCAGCACCAGGCCACCATCGGCTATGTGAAGACGCCCATCGGCAGCACCGACTTCCGCATGGGCACGCTGTTCGCCGACGTGGGCGATCCGGGCGCGATCCAGATCGTGAACCAGGCGCAGCAGGCCTACGTGTCGGCCTACATCCAGGCCAACCTGCAGCAATACAAGAGCCTGCCGGTACTGTCGGTGAGCGCGCCCTTCAAGTCCGGCTTCCAGGGCGGTGCCGACTACACCGACGTGGCCGTGGGCCCGCTCGCGATCTTCAACGCGGCCGACCTGTACCTCTACCCGAACACCGTGTATGCGGTGAAGGTGAACGGAGCCGACATCAAGAACTGGCTGGAGGCCGCCGCCAGGCGCTTCAACCAGATCGACCCGGCCAGGACATCCGAGCAGGCGCTGATCAGCACCTTCCCGGGCTACAACTTCGACATGTTCACCACGGCCGATGTGCAATATGAGATCGACGTCACCCAGGCCGTCGGCAGCCGCATCAAAAACCTGACCTACAGGGGCCAGGCGATCGACCCGGCGCAGGAGTTCGTGATCGCCACGAACAACTACCGCGCGACCAGCGGCAAGAGCTTCATCGACAAGCTGGACGGCTCCGGCACGATCTGGGCGTCGCCCGACGCGAACCGCGACGTGGTGATCGACTACATCCGCAGGAACCCGTCCGTGACGCGCACGGCCAACGGCAGCGCCAGGAGCTGGCGCTTCACGAAGGTGAAGACCGCCGGCCCGGTGGTATTCAGCTCCGGCGCCAATGCCCTGTCCGTGGCGCAGGCTGCAGGCCTCGCCAACATCTCCGTGCTGGCTGCCGACGACGGCTCGGGCAAGGGCACGTCGAAGTACGCGCTCGACCTGTCGAAGTAGACAACGAGGGCGTCACCGCCCTGCTGCATCCGTCAGTCGTCCAGCTTCTCGCGCAGCACCTTGCCGGTGGTGGGCTCGATGCGCAGTTCCACCGGCTGGTTGGCGGCGTTGGTGGCCTCGGCTTCCCAGAAGCCGTCGTCGTAGTCGATGTCGCCGATGCGGGTGTATCCCGCCACCTGCAGGGCCTGCCGGACCTGGTCCGCGCCCGGCACCGGCTGGCCGTTGAGCGTGCCGCCGCTGCGTCCGACCTGGCTCAGCACCTCCAGCGTGGCGGGGTGCAGCACGAACTCCACCTTCTCGCCCTGCAGGGTGGACTGGCGCGCCTTCGCTTCCCAGAAGCCGTCGTCCAGCTCCACGTCATAAACGGTGGCGTAGCCGGTGGCGCGCAGCCGCTGCGTCACCTGCTCCACCCCGGGCAGGGCGCCGCCGATGTCGATCCTGCGCACGGCGGTGAAACTGCCGTCGGCATCCTTCACCAGCACGGTGGCGCGGGCGCCGTCGCTGGAGACGGCGCTGGCCGTCCAGTAGCCATACTGCTTCTGCAGGTCGTGCGGCGCGACGTACTGGTTGCGGGCCATCACATCGACGGCCTCGGCGGCGCTCAGGGCCCAGGCCATGGAGGGCAGGGCGGTGGCGGCTGCGGCGGAGAGCGCGATCGTCACGAGGGTTTTCTTGTTCACGGTGTTTCCTTTCGGTGTTGCGGTGTTGCGGTGGTGGGCAGGTGATGGAGGCAGTGTGTACCGCGGTCCCTAAATCCACCGTGAAGCGGCCGTTCACGGTCCGTTTAATGCGGGCCGCAATAATCGGGCGATGACACGACCGGCACTTGGTGCTTTCCTGCGGGCCGCGGCTCTTGCCGCGGCGGCGTTCGCGTGCGCGCAGGTCCCCGCCGCCGAGCAGGACGCGGCGCGGCGCGGCGTGCTCGCCGGCCAGCTCAAGCCCCTCAACAGCATCATTGCGGACATCGGGCGCAAGTACGGGGGGCGCGTCATCGAGGTGGAGACCAAGAGGGGACGCCAGGGCGAGCTCCGCTACGAGATCAAGGTCATCGACGCCCGGGGCGAGAAGCACGAGGTGCTGGTGGACGCGGCCTCCGGCGCAGTGGTCGCGCAGGAGCGCGAGTGGCCGACGCAGCCCGTTCCGCTGGCGCAGATGGCCCGCTACATCCGGCAGCTGGAGCAGAAATACGGCGCCCGCGTGGTGAACGCGGAATTCGAGCGCGACGGCCAGGGGCAGGCGGTGTACGAGGTCAAGCTCTCGGAGCGGCCCGCCGGCGAGACGAAGCTGCTGCTGGACGTGCGCACGGGCGAGGTGCTGCACCCGCCCGAAGCCGGCGCCGTGCAACCCCCGCCCAGGTCCATGGCGGTCATGCTCGAATCGCTGCGCCCGAAATTCTCCGGACTCGTGCTGGAGGTGGAACTGGAGACCGACCACCGCCGGCGCCCCTACTACAGTGTCGAACTGCAGCAGCCCAACGGCTTCAAGCTGGAACTGGAAGTGGATGCCGCCACCCTGGAGGTGACGCGGCAGAAGGTGGACGACGACTGATGCGTGTACTGGTGGTGGAAGACGATGTGGCGCTGGCGCGGCAGCTGCGCGAGGCCCTGGAGGCCGCGGGCTTCGCGGTGGATGTGGAACACGACGGCGAGGCCGCGTCCTTTGCCGGCAGCGTGGAGGCCTACAGCGCCGCGGTGCTCGACCTGGGCCTGCCGCTCAAGGATGGCCTGTGCGTGCTGCACGACTGGCGCGAGGCCGGCCGCGGCTGGCCCGTGCTGGTGCTCACGGCCCGCAACCGCTGGAGCGACAAGCTCGCCGGCTTCAACGCCGGGGCCGACGATTATCTGACCAAGCCGTTCCTGATGGACGAGGTCGTGCTGCGTCTGCGGGCCATGCTGCGCCGCGCGGCCGGGGCCGCCGCCGCGGTGCTGCGCGCGGGCCCGCTGGAATACGACGCGGTGCAGGGCCGGTTCTCGCTGCACGGTCAGGCGCTGCAGCTCACCGCGCAGGAGCACAAGATCCTGGCGTACTTCATCCACCATCCGGGCAGGCTGCTCACGCGCACGGACATCACCGAGCACGTGTATGCGCGCGATCTCGATCCGGATTCCAACACGCTGGACGTGCTGATCGGCCGCATCCGCCGCAAGCTCGGCGCCGCGCCGCAACTGGTGACCGAGCGCGGCCAGGGTTTCCGGCTCGTGGCCTCCGATGCCCCGGGCTGACGCATGGCGAGGCCGGCCATGACGGACGGCGCAAGCTCAGGCCATACGCCGGAAGCCGCTGCGCCGGCCGCTCCGGTGCCGCCGGCACGGGGCATGTCCGCATGGGCGCTCCGGGTGGCCCAGTGGCCCATGGCCACGCGCATCGCGCTGCTCGTGCTGATCCCCATGCTGCTGCTGGTCTCCGCGGGCGGGCTGTGGATGCGCGGACAGATGCACCGCAGCCTGCTGGAAGGCTTCGAGCAGGTGCTGCGCGACAAGGCCCAGCGCGTGGGTACGCGGCTGCAGTTGGGCCCGATGGGGCAGCTCCGCGAGGCCGCGGGCGGGGCGGACGAATTCAGCGCCATCTATGCCGGCTGGTACTGGCGGGCCGAGGCCGGCGGCAAGGTGCTGCGTTCGCGTTCGCTCTGGGACATGGGCAGCCTGCCGGCCGGGCCCGGTCCGGTGCCGGGATCGGCCGTGCTGCACCCGGCCACGGGCCCGATGCAGGAGCCCCTGCTGGCGCTCACCGTCCCCATCACGCCGGGCCAGCCTCCCGTCGCGGTGGCACTCACCGTGTATGGCCCCGCCGACCAGCTGCAGCGCAGCGTGCGGCAGATCGACCGCAACCTGCTGGTGGCCGGATGCGTGCTCCTGGCCCTGGCCGGTGTGCTGGCCTGGCTGCAGGTGCGCGTGGGGCTCGCGCCGCTGCGCCGGCTGGAGGCGCTGATCGCCACGCTGCGGGGGCCGCAGGGTGCGGGCTCCGACGTGGCGGAGCACCTCGCGGCGCCCACGGGCAGGGACCTGCAGCCCCTGCAGAGCGAGCTGGCCGGCCTGCTGGCGCACAACGCGCACGTGGTGGCGCGCGCGCGGGCCCATGCGGTGGACCTGAACCACGCCCTCAAGAAGCCCCTGGCGCTGCTGGGCGCGCAGGCCAGCGCTCACCCCCAGGTGGCCAGCAGCGAAGTGCGTCGCCAGGTCGAGGCCATGGCGCAGCTGGTGGACCGCTACCAGGGGCGCACGCTGAGCGATGCCCTGCACGCCCATCCCGGTGCGGGCGCGCCGGCGGTCGATGTGCGCGAATGCGTGGGCCAGGTGCTGCGCATGATGCAGCGCCTGCATGCCGCGCAGGAGCTGGACTGGATGCTGGAGGACCACGCCGCGGGCCCGGTGCGGTGGCGCGGGGAGCGGGCGGACCTGGAGGAGGTGCTGGGCAACCTGCTGGACAACGCGGGCAAATGGGCCGCGTCCCGGGTGCGGGTCACGCTGTCGGCCGACCTCTCGGCCGGGCACGGCCGGCTGGGCCTGGACATCGAGGACGACGGCCCCGGCATGACGCCGGTGCAGTGGCAGGCCGCGGGCCGGCGCGGCGTGCGGTTCGACGAGTCGGTGCAGGGCAGCGGCCTGGGCCTGGCGATCACGGGCCAGATCGCGCAGGCCTACGGCGGCCGGCTGGAGCTCTATCGCAGCGCGGATCTGCGGGGCCTGGGCGTGCGGCTGGAGATGCGCGGCCTGGTCCTGCCTGCAGGCACGCCGGCCGGCTAGCTAGCCGGCCGGCCCGGTGCGGCGGCGGCCCGGCTGCAGCAGCACGACCAGCGCGCCGGCACCGCCTTCGGCAGGGCGCGCCTGCACGAACGCCAGGACTTCCTTTTTCTGGACGAGCCAGCGCTGCACCCGGCCCTTGAGCACGGGCGTCCTGCCGGGCGAGCCCAGGCCCTTGCCGTGCACCACGCGCACGCAGCGCAGGCCGGTGCGGTGGGCCAGCCGGATGAATTCGCCCAGGGCCTCGCGTGCCTCGTCGGTGCGCAGGCCGTGCAGGTCGAGCTGGCGCTGGATGCTCCAGTGCCCCGCGCGCAGGCGGTGCGTCACGTCGGTGCCGATGCCGGGGCGGCGGAAGCTGAGCTGGTCGTCCACGTCCAGCAGGGTGCTCACGTCGAACTCGTCGCTGATCGATTCCCGCAGCACGCGCTCCTCGTCGAGCTCGCGCTGCACGGGCTGCGGCTCGGGCGGCTCGGGCAGGTGCCAGCGGCGCTCCTGCGTGCCGCGCAGTGCCTGCACCGGGCCGACCGCATCCTGGAAGAGCATGCGCTCCGCACGCGCACGGCGCGCGGCCTCCTGCCGCTCGCGCAGCAGCCGGGCTTCGCGCTCGGCGGCCTCGGCCAGCGCCTTGCGCAGCGGTTGCAGGTCCTGGAGGGAGCGGGCTTTCACGGTCATGGAATGCCGGTTGTATCCGATCCGCGCGCTGGCCCGCGGCGGCGGGCGGAGTAACCGGAAAAGCCGCGCGGGCCGGCTTGCGCCCCAGGGCCGGCAGGCGCTAGACCCAGATGTCGTTGGGCGCCGTGCGCTCGCCGCCGGCGTCGCCCGTATTGGCCACGCCGCGCGGCTCCACCAGCATCAGCCAGACCTCGCCCTGCGCGCTGGGGCGGTGGGGCATGCCTTGCGGCACGACGAACATGTCCCCGGCCCGCAGGTGCACGGCCGTGTCCGGCAGGTCGATGCGCAGGTGCCCGCGCACCACGATGAAGACCTCGTCGGTGCCGTCGTGCTGGTGCCAGATGAAATCGCCGTCGATCCTGGCCAGCTTGAACTGGTAGTCGTTCATCTCCGCCACGACCCGTGGCTGCCACAGGGCGTCGATGAGGGAGAACTTGTGCGCGAGATCGATGGCGGCAGGGGCCGGTTGCGGGGCGGTGGCGGTGCCGTGTGTGGCGGTGAGGGTCATGGACTTGAGACAGGTGATGGATACAGCGCCGCAGCTTAGGCAGCGCGCCATCCGCCGTCTTGCACGATCGTGCAACCTGGCCGGCCGCTCTCAGCCCCTGCCCTGCATGCGGGCCCAGCGTGCGGGCGGCACGCCGAAGGCCTGCACGAAGTGCCGCGTCATGTGGCTCTGGTCGTGGAAGCCCGCCGCTGCGGCCGCCTCGGCGAGCGGCGTGCCTCCGGCGATCAGGCTCCGCGCCAGGTCGAGGCGCCGCAGCACGAGGTAGCGATACGGGCTGGTGCCGTAGAGCGCGCGGAAGTCGCGCGACAGGCGCCAGCGGTCCTGCCCGCTCGCCTGCTCCAGGTCCGCCAGCGTCAGGGGGCGCGGCGACTGCAGCTGGGCGTGCAGGAAGTGGCGGGCCCGCTCCGCGGCCTGCCAGTCGCAGGTGCGGCGCCCGCCGGCCGGCCCGGATACCGCGCACAGTGCCTGGGCCAGGTCGAAGAGTGCATCGTCTTCTTCCAGGGGGGCGAGCGGAGCGTCCAGGCGGCGCAGCAGCGCCTCGACCGGGGCCGCCAGCCGCGGGTCGGACGTGATGCCGCCGGGAACGAACGGCAGCGGCCGGCCGCCCAGCATGGACTGCAGCAGCGCCGGGGGCACGTACACCATGCGGTAGCGGAAGCCCTCGCCGGTGCCGGCGTGGCCGTCGTGCAGTTCGTCCGGGTGCAGCACGAGCGTCTGGCCCGGCAGGCTGTGGCGGTGCTCGCTGCGGTAGCGGAAGCTCTGGACGCCCGACAGCGTGCGTCCGATGGCATAGCTATCGTGCCGGTGCGGCGCGTAGCCATGGCCCTGGAAGTACGCCTCGATGCAGGGGATGCGCTCGATATCGCCTGCCTGCCGGATCCAGTCGCGGGGGGAGGGGTGTTGCGTCATGGCGAAGCGTCCGGCTCCAGGTATTCCGCCGCGATGAACTGCGTGGCCTGGGCCGGGTTGAAGTTGTCGTCGCTCACGAACACGATCACGCGGCCGCCGCCGGGCAGGGGCGGCCCCCAGGCCATGCCCTCGATGTTGTCCACGGCATCCAGGCCCGGTCCCGGCATCTCGGCCACGAGGGTCTTGGCGGCCGGGACGTGGTTGCCGGGCTCCAGCCGCTCGAGCGCCAGCGTGTCGGTGGCGCCGCGGGTGTCGATGCGGTACAGGCGTGCGGAGAAGCCAGCCCCGGCGCTGTAGGCGCGCTCCAGCACCAGCAGTTGGCCGGGGCCGTCCGCCAGGATCTCGCTCACGCCGTTGAGCCGGGGGCCCCACGGAATGCGCCGCTCGCGGGGCACGGCGTCCGGTACGTAGGCGATCTGCCGCAGCGCCCGCCCGCTGGCGAGGTCGAGGGCCGTGATGCGCAGCGGACCGCCGGGCGCCTGCCGCGTGGGCAGCGGGCCGTCCTGGCGCCAGGCGCCTTCCATGGCCAGCCACGCCGTGCGGCCGTCGGGGGACAGCGCCAGGCCTTCGAGCGTGCGGTTGGGGCGCGGTCCGCGCCCGCTGCCGGGCTGGGGCTGGAAGCCCGGAGGCAGCGGGAATTCCCGCACGGTTGCCCCGTCGGCGCGGCTTTCGCGCAGCGACGGCCCGAAGCCCCGTGCGAAGTCGCCCTCGCTGCTCCAGAGCAGGGCGTGGCCACCGGGCAGCCAGCGCACGGCCTCGGGATCGACGACTTCGCCGGCTGCAGGCCCGCCGCGGCGGGCCTGCAGGGCGGAAGGGAAGGGCGCGCCGCCCGACTGCCGCAGCGTCACGGCCCCGGTGAGCCGGGGCGTCTCCAGCGCGTCGGCGCGGTAGTGCAGGCGGGCGGTGTAGAAGCGCGCCGGCTGGTGCGCGGAGCGGTCGTCGCTCAGCAGCACCCACTGGTCGTGCACGGGGTCGTAGTCGATGCCGGAAATACCGCCCACCGTGCCGCCGAGGAACTCCGTGCCGGGCGGGAGGCTCGCGGTGCCGATCCAGCGCAGGCGCGCAGCGCCCGGAGTGGCCGCCGCAGGCTCCTGCGGGGCGTGGGGTGCGGGCGGGGCGGGCGCGCAGGCCGCGAGGACGGCGCCCAGCGCCAGGGCGGCGGCCAGGCGGGGGGCTGCGCGGGCCAGCCGGGCCAGCCGGGCCGGCCTGGGGGATGGGGCCACGGGCGTCAGATCAGGCCTTCTTCCGCCATGGACAGCGACGCGCCCGGCGCGACGATGATGTGGTCCAGCACCCGGATGTCCACGAGCCTGAGGGCGTCGACCAGCGACCGGGTGAGGGTTTCGTCCGCGCGGCTCGGCTGCACCTGGCCGCTGGGATGGTTGTGCACCAGCACCACGGCGGCGGCATGGTGGTGCAGCGCGCGCACCACCACCTCGCGCGGATAGACGCTGGCCTGGGACAGGGTGCCGCGGAACATCTCCTCCATGGCGATGAGGCCGTTCTGGCTGTCCAGGAAGAGCACCGAGAACACCTCGTGCGGCTTGCCGCCCAGGTGCAGCTGCAGGTAGTCGCGCACGGCGCGCGGCGAGTGGAACAGGTCGCGCTTGGGCAGCGTCTGCACCAGCATGCGGCGCGCCAGCTCCAGCACGGCCACGAGCGACGTGCGCTTGGCGGGGCCCAGGCCCTTGATGCGCTTGAGGTCGTCGGCATCGGCCTGCAGCAGGCCGCCGATGCCGCCGAACCCGCCGCTCAGCGCGCCGGTGGCCGGGTCGGGCAGCGCGGGCGAGAGCAGTTCCTGCGCCATCTGCATCACGCCCTTGCCCACGATGCCCGTGCGCAGGAGGATGGCGAGGAGTTCCGTATCGGAGAGGGAGGAGGGGCCGCGCGCCAGCAATCGTTCGCGGGGGCGGGCTTCGATGGGCAGAGTCTTGAGAGCCATGGGGTTGCACAGAAGGAAGGACAATCGGGGCAGACACCGTGACCGCGGATGGGCGGCATGGATACTGGGTTTTTATACACCATCCGCAAGCTGACAGGCGCTTTTGTCCATGATTTCCAACGCTTTCCCTTCCGTGCCCACCGTGCAGCCCGGGTCCTTCCTGACCCTGCACTACCGCCTGGCGGGCCCTTCGGGCGATGTCATCAACACGTTCGGCGACAAGCCGGCCACGCTGTCCCTGGGGGCGGGCGAACTCTCCCCCGCGATGGAGCAGCGCCTGATCGGCCTCGCGGAAGGCACCCGCACCACCTTCGAGCTGCCGGCCGGCGAGGCCTTCGGCGAGCGCAACCCCGAGATGCAGCAATGGGTGGCGCGTCGGCTGCTGGCCGAGCTGGGCGATCCCGACGAACAGTACACCCTCGGCGACGTCGTGCAGTTTCCCACGCCCGACGGCACCGGCAGCTATGCCGGCGTGGTGCTGGAGGTGCGGGACGACGGTGCCGTGCGCTTCGACTTCAACCACCCGCTCGCGGGCCAGCCCGTCACCTTCGAGGTGCAGCTCGTCGGAGTGCTCTGACGCCATGGCCATCCAACCCCAGGAAATCGTTCTGGCCGAGCCCCGCGGCTTCTGCGCGGGCGTGGACCGTGCGATCGAGATCGTCGAGCGGGCCCTGCAGAAGTTCGGCGCACCGATCTACGTGCGCCACGAGATCGTGCACAACACCTACGTGGTCAACGACCTCAAGGCCAAGGGCGCGATTTTCATCGAGGACCTGGCCGAGGTGCCCCCCGGCGCCACGCTGGTGTTCAGCGCCCACGGCGTCAGCAAGGCGGTGCAGGCCGAGGCCGAGGCGCGGGGCTTCAGCATCTTCGATGCCACCTGCCCCCTGGTCACGAAGGTGCACGTGGAGGTGGCCAAGCTCGCGAAGGAGGGCTACGAATTCATCATGATCGGCCACAAGGGCCATCCCGAGGTCGAGGGCACCATGGGCCAGCTGGACCACGGCATCCACCTCGTGGAGGACGTGGAGGACGTGGCCCGCGTGCAGCCGGCGCAGACCGCCAGGCTGGCCGTGGTCACGCAGACCACGCTGTCGGTGGACGACGCGGCCGAGATCACCGCCGCCGTGCGCGCGCGCTTCCCGCAGGTGCGCGAACCCAAGCAGCAGGACATCTGCTATGCCACGCAGAACCGCCAGGACGCGGTGAAGGTTCTGTCGGGCCAGGTGGATCTCGTCATCGTGGTGGGCAGCCCCACCAGCTCCAACAGCAACCGGCTGCGCGAACTGGCCGTGCGGCTGGGAACGCCCTCCTACATGGTGGACAGCGCCGACGAGCTGCAGCCGGGGTGGTTCGAGGGCGTGGCCCGCGTCGGCCTCACGGCGGGCGCGTCGGCCCCGGAGGTGCTGGTGCAGCAGGTGATCGACCGCATCCGGGCATTGGGTGCCGTGTCCCTGCGCCGGATGGACGGCATCGAGGAAACCGTGAAATTCCCGCTGCCCAAGGGCCTGAAGATCGATGCGGCCACCGGCCTGGAGATCTCCCAGCGCACGCCCGAGACGGGGGCGGGGCGGTCCTGAGCCGCATCCCGCACGGCCCGTTCCGTGGCGCGCGTACGCCACAGCCGGGCCAAATCCCTACGCCGCCGGGCATTGAATCCCCCATCGGGGGTAGGACTTCTTACAATTTGAGTCCGATTCACTCCGAGGGAGCCTTCACTCCCTGTCTATGGAAATAGCAATACTTTTCGCCCTCATCCTTCTCAATGGCCTGTTTGCCATGTCCGAGCTGGCGCTGGTCTCCGCGCGCAAGACCCGGTTGCAGAAGCTGATCGATGAGGGCGATACCGGCGCCATCGCCGCCATGAAGCTCGGCGAAGACCCGACGCGCTTCCTCTCCACCATCCAGATCGGCATCACCTCGATCGGCGTGCTCAACGGTATCGTCGGCGAGGCCGCCCTCGCAGCGCCACTGGGCGAGTGGCTGCTGTCGGTGGGCATGCCCGAGAAGGCCGCCGGCTACACGGCGACGGGCCTCGTGGTGGTCTTCATCACCTACTTCTCCATCGTCGTGGGTGAACTGGTGCCCAAGCGCCTGGGCCAGAGCTACCCCGAGTCGCTGGCCCGCCTGGTGGCCCGCCCCATCAACTGGCTGGCGCTCGCCACCAAGCCGTTCGTGCGGCTGCTGTCGGTGTCCACCCAGGCCCTGCTGCGTCTGCTGGGCGTGAAGGAGAACACCGCCAGCGCCGTGACCGAGGCCGAGATCCACGCCGTGCTGGCCGAGGGCACGAGCGCGGGCGTGATCGAATCCCACGAGCACCAGATGGTGCGCAACGTGTTCCGCCTGGACGACCGCCAGATCGGCTCGCTCATGGTGCCGCGCGCCGACGTGGTGGTGCTCGACGTGGAAGACTCGTTCGAGGAGAACCTGCAGCGCATCGAATCCTCCGACCACGGCCGCTTCCCGGTGGTGCGCGGTGGCATGGAGAACGTGCTGGGCGTGCTCAACGCCCGCCAATGGCTGTCGCGCTCGCTGCGCGAGGACGTGCGCGACCTCGCGGCCCAGCCGCTGCAGTCGGCGCTGTACGTGCCCGAGACCATCACCGGCATGGAGCTGCTCGACAACTTCCGCCAGTCGGACCTGCAGATGGCCTTCGTGATCGACGAGTACGGCGAGGTGCAGGGCATCGTCACGCTGCGCGACCTGATCGAGGCGATCACCGGCGAATTCCACGCGCGCGACCCGGAAACCTCCTGGGCCGTGCAGCGCGAGGACGGTAGCTGGCTGCTCGACGGCCATATCCCCGTGCCGGAACTCAAGGACCGCCTGGGCCTGGACACCGTGCCCGAGGAAGAGCGTGGCCGCTACCACACGCTGAGCGGCATGGTGATGCTGCTGACCGGCAAGCTGCCCAAGGTGACCGACACCGTGCAGTGGGAGGAATGGCAGTTCGAGGTGGTGGACATGGACGGCAAGACCATCGACAAGGTGCTCGCCAGCCCGCTGCCCTCGGTCGAGATCGCGCAGCCCCAGGGCGCGGCGATGGCCGACTGAGCCCTCAGCTCCAGAGGTCGAGCGGCGGGTCTGCCGCCACCGCGCGCAGGATGTCGGTGCGCGAGATGAAGCCGGCGAGCGTGCCGTGCTCGTCCGTCACCGGCAGCCCGGGCAGGCCCGTGTCCAGCAGCACCCCGGCCACGCGGCGCAGTTCCGTGTCCGGGGCCACCGTGGGCACGGGGCTCACCATGACCTCCGACACCGGCCGCCGCGCGAGGTCGATCGCGGCCTTCACGCTGCCGGGCTCGGGCAGCAGGTCGAGCGGCGCCATGTCGGCGCGCAGCAGCAACCCCACCACGTGTCCCTGCGCATCCACCACGGGGGCCTGCGCGACGTGGTATTCGGCCAGGGTCTGCCAGGCGTCGTTCACGCGCACGTCGGGCGGCACGGAGAGGGAGCCCGAGGTCATGACATCCCGCACGCGGGTCAGCGGCTGGCGCGCCTGCTGCGGCCCCTGCTCGGTCTGCGCATAGGCGCTCACGGCCACCTGGGCCCGCAGGTTGACCGGGGCCGCCGGCGCGGCGTCCTGGGCTGGCAGCTCCGGTTCGCGGTCGGACACGTCGGGCCCGCGGGTGCGCAACGCCTGCGGCCGCTGCACGCGGCGCACGGGCGATACCTGGTCCAGCTGCTCGGGGCCGCCGCGGTACATCTGGCCCGAGGGGCCGAACACGAAGAACATGGGACGCATCTCCTGCTGAGGGGCGGCCGCATCGCGCGGCCCGTGCCATGTTATCGGCAGCCGGCGCCCAAGGTGTGCATACACTGGGAGGTTTCGCCTCCGAATCCCGGGGCGCCGTTCCACCGCATTTCTCCTGGTGTCCGCTTCATGATCGACCGTTCCGCCATTGCCTCCGCGCGGCAGCGCTTGGCCGCCCATCCCGACTTCCTCCGCACCACGCCGCTCATGCGCCTTTCCGGGCGCTCACTCGGCCTGGGCTGCGCGGAGGTCTGGCTCAAGCTGGAGCACCTGCAGGTGGGCGGCAGTTTCAAGGCCCGCGGCATGCTCAACCGCCTGCTGGCCCAGCCGCTGCCGGACAGCGGCGTGATCGTGGCCTCGGGTGGCAATGCCGGCATCGCCACCGCCGCCGCCGCTCGCTCGCTGGGCACGCGCTGCGAGGTGTTCGTGCCCGAGGTGTCGCCCGAGGCCAAGCGTGCCCGCCTGCGCGCCCTGGGGGCGCAGGTCGTCGTGGCCGGGCCGACCTACGCCGAGGCGCTGCAGGCCTGCCTGGAGCGCCAGCGCGAGACCGGCGCGCTGCTCACCCATGCCTACGACCAGCCCGAAGTGGTGGCCGGTGCCGGCACCCTGGCGCTGGAGATGGAAGAGCAGGCCCGGCGCCTGCCCGACAGCGTGCTCGTGAGCGTGGGCGGCGGCGGCCTGATCGGCGGCATCGCCGCCTGGTGCGAGGGCCGCGCCCGCGTGGTCGCGCTGGAGCCCGAGGGGGCGCCCACGCTGCACGGCGCCCGGGCCGCGGGCATGCCCGTGGACGTGGCGGTCGGCGGCATCGCCGCCGATTCGCTCGGCGCCAGACGCATCGGCGACATCGCCTGGCAGGTGTCGCAGCGCCATGTGCAGGAATCGCTGCTGGTGTCCGACGACGCCATCCGCGCGGCGCAGCAGTGGCTGTGGCACGAACTCAAGCTGGCGGTGGAGCCGGCGGCGGCGCTGGGCATCGCGGCCCTGCAGAGCGGCGTGTACCGTCCCCGCCCCGACGAGACCGTGGGCCTGGTGCTGTGCGGCGCCAACTGCGACCCGGCCACCGTGGCCTGAGAACCCGGGCCCGCCGTGCGGGGGAGGGGCCGTAAAATCGCCGGCTATGCTCGACATCCTCCTCCTTCGCAAAGACCTCGACTCCGCCATCGCGCGGCTGGAAACCCGCAAGAAGCCCCAGGCTTTCCTCCAGGTGGAGGCCTTCCAGTCCCTCGAGTCCGAGCGCAAGACGCTGCAGACGCGCACCGAGGAGCTGCAGTCGCGCCGCAACCAGCTTTCCAGGCAGGTCGGCCAGCTCAAGGCCAGGGGTGAGAACGCCGACGCCGTGATGGCCGAAGTCGGCGGCCTGAAGGCCGAGCTGGAGAGCTCCGCCGCCCGCCTGGAGCAGATCCAGGCCGAGCTGCACACGCTGCTCGTGGCCGTGCCCAACCTCCCGCACGAGAGCGTGCCCGTGGGCAGCGACGAATCCGGCAACGTGGAAGTGCGCCGCTGGAGCCCCGAGGGGAAAGACCCGAAGCCGCTCGGCTTCACCGCGAAGGACCACGTGGACCTGGGCGAGCCCCTGGGCCTCGATTTCGACATGGGCGTGAAGCTCTCGGGCTCGCGCTTCACCGTGATGAAGGGGCCGATCGCCCGCCTGCACCGCGCGCTCGCCCAGTTCATGCTGGACGTGCAGACGCGCGAGCACGGCTACACCGAGTGCTACGTGCCTTATGTGGTGAACGCCGATTCGCTGCGCGGCACGGGCCAGCTGCCCAAGTTCGAGGGCGACCTGTTCGCCGCGAAGAAGGGCGGCCAGGACGGCGAGCCCGTGCCCGACAACGCGGCGCTCTACCTGATCCCGACCAGCGAGGTGCCGCTCACGAACTTCGTGCGCGACCAGGTCGTGCCCGAAGCCGAACTGCCCATCCGCCTCACGGCCCACACGCCGTGCTTCCGCTCCGAAGCCGGCAGCTACGGCCGCGACACGCGCGGCATGATCCGCCAGCACCAGTTCGACAAGGTCGAGATGGTGCAGATCACCCACCCGGACCGCAGCTATGAGGCCCTGGAGGAGATGACCGGCCACGCCGAGGCCGTGCTGAAGAAGCTCGGCCTGCCGTACCGCGTGATGTCGCTCTGCACCGGCGACATGGGCTTCGGCGCCGCCAAGACCTACGACCTGGAAGTGTGGCTGCCCGCGCAGAACACCTACCGCGAGATCAGCTCCGTGAGCAATTGCGAGGCCTTCCAGGCCCGCCGCCTGCAGGCCCGCTTCAAGAACGCCCAGGGCAGGAACGAACTCGTGCACACGCTCAACGGCTCGGGCCTCGCCGTGGGCCGCACGCTGGTGGCGGTGCTGGAGAACTACCAGCAGGCCGATGGCAGCGTGTCGGTGCCGGAAGCGCTGCGGCCCTACCTGGGGGGCGACAGCGTCCTGCGGTAAACCGCGTCACCCGGCGGGCGCGAAGGCAATGGTCTAATGCGGTGCCGATCCTGGCCCCGCCCCCTGGCAACACACTCATGCGCAGCATCTTTCACCTGGCCTACAACGTTCGCGACCTGGACGAAGCCCGGCGTTTCTATGGACAGGTCCTCGGCTGCGCCGAAGGGCGCAGCACCGGCACCTGGGTCGATTTCGACTTTTTCGGCCACCAGCTGTCCCTGCACCTGGGCGAGCCCTTTGCCACGGCGCGCACGGGCCATGTAGGCGATGTCCTGGTGCCGATGCCCCACCTGGGCCTGGTGCTGGAACTGCCTGACTGGCAGGCCATGGCGGGTCGTCTCAAGGCCGCGGGCACCGAATTCGTGCTGGAGCCGCAGGTTCGCTTCGAAGGCCAGCCCGGCGAGCAATGGACGATGTTCTTCATGGACCCCTTCGGCAATCCCATCGAGATGAAGGGCTTCCGCAGTCTCGACGATCTGTACAAGACCGCCTGAGTCGATCCCGTGTTGGAGAGATGGGTCGAACTGCGTGCGTTGAGCGTTGTGCCTTGCAAACTTCCTGCTACAATCGCAGGCTTCGACACGAATGCAGGAGAGGTGGCAGAGTGGTCGAATGTACCTGACTCGAAATCAGGCGTAGTGGCAACACTACCGTGGGTTCGAATCCCACCCTCTCCGCCAGAATGAAAAAAGCATCCCACCCGGGGTGCTTTTTTTTTCGCCTATACGGCTCCGTTGACCTCATAAAAATCAACGTGTCACGCTACGTATTTTGTTGTTATATACAGTATTCTTGCAGCGACGGTTCAGCCGCTCATCATTCTCAATTCAACGTTTTATGGCCCACAGTATGGCCTGCAGATTCGATGCCCAGAGCGTGTTATGAACTACCCGCCGCAGCCAGCACCCGCGCGGCGGCGGGCAACATGAGCACCGCAAACACCAGGAAATGCAACCCGCCGAGCACTTCGGGTAGCCGCTCGTAGTCCCGAGAGAGCCTGCGAAACCTCGCCAGCCAGCCGAAGCTTCTCTCCACCACCCAGCGGCGCGGCAGCAGCACAAAGCCCTTCTTGGCCTCGGGCAGCTTCACGATCTGCAGGTCAATTCCATTGTCCTGCGCCGCCTTGGATGCGGTGTCGCCCGTTTAGCCCTGGTCGGCCCAAGCCAGTTGTACCGTGTGGCCCGTGGCCTGCTGTACGTCCTCGCACGGGCGCTGCACCTGCGCACGCTCCTGTTCGTCTG
>NZ_FNJL01000014.1 GCF_900104515.1 Paracidovorax cattleyae | reverse complement strand
GCATCCACCAGCGTGCCGGTCTTGAGCATGAGCCCTTGCGCGGCCAGATGGGCATTGATCGTGGCGAGAATCTCCGGGGCCAGCCGATGCTTCTCCAGCAGGTGGCGAAACCGCAGGATCGTCGTCTCGTCCGGCAACCGCGCCCGCCCCGAGAGCCCCGCGAACTCCCGGTACAGCGGGCGTTCGTGCAGTTCCTCCTCCATGGCCGGGTCGCTCAGGTTCCACCACAGTTGCAGGCAGTGGATGCGCAGCATCGTCTCCACGGCGAACGGCGGGCGTCCACCCAGTGCCTGGTGCGCTCCGCGCGCGTGCGGCTGGATCAGTGCCACCAGCGCCACCCACGGCACCACCCGGTTCATCTCTTCAAGGAAGATCTCCTTGCGGGTCTTCTTGGGCAGGGGATCGAACCCCAGCATCTGCTGCTCTTGCGTCATGCCCGCCATCTTGCCTGCTGCTCACTGCGCCCGCCAGTCCGCGATGGGGTTTTGCAGACCTTCCCTAAGCCTCCCCTAACCTTCCTCTAAGCCCGCTCTAAGCCTCGCTCCGCACACTCCCGTTCATGCCACAACCCACCTGAAAGGTTTGCCATGAACACGATCCTCTCCACCCCCCGCCGCCTGACCCTCGCCTTGGTGGTCGCCGGGGCCATGGGGGCGACGGGCGCGGGGCTCGTCACCAACCTGCATTCCAGCCATGCCGCCGTGCCTCCCGCGGCCACGGGGCCGGTGGCCGCGGCGCCTGCGGCGTATTCCGGCGTGTCCGCCCCGGATTTCGCGCAGATCACGGCGCTCAACGGCCCGGCGGTGGTGAACATCAGCGTGACGGGCACGACCAAGACCTCGTACAACGGCGGGGACGACGACGGCGACGACGAGACGCCGTCCGCCCAGCACCAGCCGCCCCGCGGCGGGCAGGGCATGGATCCGGACGATCCGTTCTTCGAATTCTTCCGCCGCTTCGGCATGCCGGGCATGCCCGGCGCCGGCGGCGGGCGCATGCCGCAGCGCGAGGTGCCGATGCGCGGTGAAGGCTCGGGCTTCATCGTGAGCCCGGATGGCGTCATCCTGACCAATGCCCACGTGGTGAAGGGCGCCAGCACGGTGACGGTGAAGCTCACCGACCGGCGCGAGTTCCGCGCCAAGGTGCTGGGCTCCGATCCCAAGACCGACATCGCCGTCCTGAAGATCGATGCGAAGAACCTGCCCGTGGTGCACCTGGGCGATACGAAAAAGCTCGCGGTGGGCGAATGGGTGCTGGCCATCGGCTCGCCGTTCGGCTTCGAGAACAGCGTGACGGCGGGCGTGGTGAGCGCCAAGGGCCGCGCGCTGCCGGACGACAGCTTCGTGCCCTTCATCCAGACGGACGTGGCGGTGAACCCCGGCAACTCCGGCGGCCCGCTGTTCAACTCGCGTGGCGAGGTGGTGGGCATCAATTCGCAGATCTACAGCCGCTCGGGCGGCTACCAGGGCGTGTCGTTCGCGATCCCGATCGAAGTGGCGGAGCGGGTGAAGGAGCAGATCCTGGCCACGGGCAAGGCCAGCCATGCGCGGCTGGGCGTGTCGGTGCAGGAGGTGAACCAGGCGTTCGCCGATTCGTTCCAGCTCGACAAGCCCGAAGGCGCGCTGGTGGCGGGCGTGGAGCCGGGCGGCCCGGCCGACAAGGCCGGCCTGAAGTCGGGCGACGTGATCCAGCGCATCAATGGCCAGCCCATCGTGGCGTCCGGCGACCTGCCGGCTTTTGTGGGCCAGTCCGCGCCCGGTTCCACGGCGCGCATGGAGGTGTGGCGCCACGGCAGGCAGGAAGAGATCACCGCCACCCTGGGCGATGCGAGCGACAAGCCGGCCAAGCTGGCCAGCGCCGACAAGGCCGTGGGCAAGGGGCAACTGGGGCTGTCGCTGCGGCCGCTGCAGCCCCAGGAACGCCGCGAGGCCGGCGTGAGCGGCGGGCTGGTGGTGGAAGAAGCGCGCGGCCCGGCCGCCCTGGCGGGCGTGGCCCCCGGCGACGTGCTGCTGTCCATCAACGGCACGCCGGCGCAGAGCATCGAGCAGGTGCGCGCCGCGATGGCCAAGGCGGGCAAGTCGGTGGCGCTGCTGATCCAGCGCGACGGCGACAAGATCTTCGTGCCCGTGCCCCTGGGCTGACCTCTCCCGGGCGGATGCCGGTTGCCGCCGGCGGAGCCCGGGGGCCTCGGCCCGCATTGGGCGGGCCCATGTCCCTGCGGCCCGGCCGGTTCCTGCGCGGTGCGGCGGGGCCTGCCGCTATCCTTGGCGGATGGCGCCGGGCCCTGGCCTGCACCGGCCGGCGCGAGACCGAACCTACCTTGCGAGGACACCTGCCATGCGCCTTCTGCTGGTGGAAGACGACACGATGATCGGCGAAGCCGTGTATGACCTGCTGCGCGCGGAGCAGCACGCGGTGGACTGGGTGCGCGATGGCGAGATGGCCGATACGGCGCTGCGCACGCAGACCTACGACGTGGTGCTGCTGGACCTGGGCCTGCCGCGCCGCGACGGCCTGGAGGTACTGCGCGATCTGCGCGCCCGCAAGGACCGCACGCCTGTATTGGTGGCCACGGCACGCGACGCGGTGGCCCAGCGCGTGCAGGGCCTGGACGCGGGCGCCGACGACTATGTGCTCAAGCCCTATGAGCTCGACGAGCTGCTGGCGCGCATCCGGGCGCTGGCGCGGCGTGCGGCAGGGCGGGCCGAGCCGGTCTATGAGCACAAGGGCGTGAGCATCGACCCGGCCACGCGCGAGGTGGCGGTGAACGGCGAGCCGGTGGTGCTGTCCGGGCGCGAATGGGCGGTGCTGGAGCCGCTCATCGCCCGCCCGGGGCGCGTGCTCTCGCGCGCGCAGCTCGAGGAAAAGCTCTACAGCTGGAAGGACGAGATCAGCAGCAATGCGGTCGAGGTCTATATCCACGGGCTGCGCAAGAAGCTCGGCGCGGACCTGGTGCTGAACGTGCGGGGCGTGGGCTACATGGTGCCGAAGGCATGAGCGGCGTGGTGGACGGCGGCCCGGGCGAGAGGCACGAAGCGGCGCCGGCCGATGCGTCCGTGCCGCCCCCGCACGGCGGCAGCCGCTGGAGCCGCTGGATGGACGCCCTCTCCGCGCGCGCGCCGCATTCGCTGCGGGCGCGGCTGCTGTGCTTCCTGTTCGTGGCGATCGTCTGCGCGGCGCTGCTGCAGTTCGCGCTCGCCTACCGTTCGGCGCTGGCCGAGGCGGACCAGATTTTCGACTACCACATGCAGCAGACGGCGATGGCGCTGCGCCCGGGCGTGCCGGCCATGGCGGAGGGCGCGCCGGAACCGCTGGAGCAGGAGGAGGAGAGCACCGAGTTCGTGGTGCAGATCTGGTCGTCCGACGGGTTGCGGGTGTTCGAATCGTCCGTGGGTGCGGCGCTGCCGCAGCGCGCGGTGCTGGGTTTCTCGAACGTGCGGGCGCACAACACGACCTACCGCGTGTTCTCGGTGCAGACGCGATCGCAGGTGATCCAGGTGGCGCAGGACATGGCCGCGCGCCGCGCGATGGCGCGCGACCTGGCCTGGCGCACGGCAGGGCCGATCGCGTTGCTGGCGCCGCTGCTGGCGCTGGCCGTGTGGTGGGCGGTGAGCGGCTCGCTCGCGCCGGTGGAGCGGGTGCGGCGGCAGTTGGCGAAGCGGCAGGCGGACGACCTGTCACCCGTGCATGCGGGCGCGCTGCCGGACGAGGTGCGGCCGATGGTGGACGAGCTGAACCTGCTGTTCGAGCGCGTGCGCCGCGCCTTCGAGGCGCAGCAGCATTTCGTGGCGGATGCGGCGCACGAACTGCGCTCGCCGCTGGCGGCGCTCAAGCTGCAGTTGCAGGGCCTGCAGCGCGCGGGCAGCGAAGAGGCGCGCGCGGTGGCGGCGGGGCGGCTCGCGGCCGGCATCGACCGTGCCACGCGCCTCGTGGAGCAACTGCTGGCCCTGGCGCGTCAGGAGGCCAGCGCCGCTGCCGGCGCGCCGCCCGAGCCCGTACCGCTTGCCGGACTCGCCCGGCAGGCCGTGGCCGATGCCACGCCCGCCGCGCAGAACAAGGACATCGACCTGGGACTGGCGACCGGCGACGCGGTGGCGGTGCTGGGGTATGCGGATGCGCTGCGCATCCTGCTGCGCAACCTCGTGGACAACGCCGTGAAGTACACGCCCACCGGCGGCGTGGTGGACGTGCATGTGCGCGCAGTGCCTGGCGGCCCGCGGCCGTCCGGCGTGGAACTGGTGGTGGAGGACAGCGGCCCCGGAATCGCAGAGGACGACCGCGAGCGCGTACTGGGGCGCTTCTACCGCGCGCCCGCGGCGGCCGGCAGCGCGCCGGGGGGCGGCAGCGGGCTGGGCCTGGCCATCGTGGAATCGATCGCGCGGCTGCACGGCACCTCGGTGGCGCTGGATGCGTCACCGCGCCTGGGCGGGCTGCGCGTGGCGGTGCGCTTCGCAGTGGTGGCCGGTGTTCCGGCGCTGCAACGCGGGGGCACAGGGAGCCCGGGGGGCGGCGCTTGACGCGGTTCGCGCTGCTCTCGGGCCTGGGGCATGCGGTCTTCGTGGCCGTAGGCCTGCTGATCTACGTGATGGCCACGCGCATCGGCCGCCAGCGCCGCCATCCTTCGGCGGCGGTGGGCTGGGTGCTGGCGATCGTGGCCTTCCCGTATGCGGCGGTGCCGCTGTTCCTGATGTTCGGGTCGCGCAAGTTCGTGCGTCCGCAGCGGCGCGCCGCCCACATGCTGGCGGCCGGGCCGGCATCGCTGGTCGCCGGCCCGCTGCCGACGCCGTTGCCCCCACTCGGGCCCGCCTGGGCCACGCAGCTGCTGGCGGGGCTGGAGCTCGCGCCGCCGGTGCGCAATGCGCGCATCGTGTTCCACGGGCAGGGCGTGCAGGCGCTGGAGGCGCTGCTGGCCACGGTGGCCTCGGCGCAGCACAGCCTGGACGTCTGCACCTTCGTCTTCGGCGACGACGAGGTGGGCCGGCGCGTGGCCGCGGCGCTGCAGCAGGCCGCGGGCCGGGGCGTGGCGGTGCGGCTGCTGCTGGACGCGGTGGGCAGCCTGGGCATGCCGGCGGAGCTGTCGCGCGCGCTGAAGCAGGGCGGGGTGCAGGTGCGCCGCTTCATGCCGCTGCTGCACAACCCGATGCGCGGCCACACCAACCTGCGCAACCACCGCAAGATGGTGGTGGCCGATGGCGAGCGGCTCTGGAGCGGCGGCCGCAACCTGGCCTGCGAGTACTTCCTGGACCGGCCGCAGCTGCCGGCATGGATCGACCTGAGCTACGACATCGACGGGCCGATCGCGCTTCAGGCCGCCGCCCAGTTCGCGGCCGACTGGCAGGCCGCGAGCGGGCGCATGGCCCGCGCGGTGCTGCCGCGGCCGCTGCCCTCCGGCCCGCCGGAGGGCGTGCCTGCGCAGTGGGTGCCCAGCGGCCCCGACCATGCGGACGACACGGTGCATGCGCTGCTGGTGGCCGGCGCCTACCATGCGCAGGAGCACATCGTGGCGGTGACGCCGTATTTCGTGCCGGACGATGCGTTGCTAGATGCCTGGTGCCTGGCCTGCCGGCGCGGCGTGCAGGTGCGCCTGCTGGTGCCCGAGCGCTCCAACCACCGGCTGGCCGATTGGGCGCGCGCCCGCGCCCTGCGCGAACTGGCCCAGGCCGGCGCGGAGGTCTGGCTCGCACCGGGCATGGTGCATGCCAAGGCCGTGGTGATCGACGGTGACCTCGCGCTGTCGGGCTCGCTCAACCTCGACGCGCGCAGCCTGTTCCTCAACTACGAAGCGATGACGGCCTTCTACGGGCCGGATGAGGTGCGGTGGCTGGCCGGCTGGTGTGAGGACCAGTTCGCCCGCGCCCGGCGCCTGCATGCCCGCCCGCCGTCCTGGCCGCGGGACATTGCGGAAGGTGTGGTGCGGGCGGTCGGGTTCCAGCTGTAGCGCGTGTCAGGCCGTAAAGCGGCTCAGCGCGGCCTCGTAGTGGTGCCGATTGCTGTGGTAGCCCGTGCCCGGCGGCCCGTGCGGCTGCGGAGGCGTGCCGCCCAACCCGTCACGGTCGGTCAGCCCCAGCCGCAACCGGACCAGGCCCTCGGACGACCGGCCGATGGCCTGCTGGCGGTCCATCAGGCATTTGCGGGGATTGCCCGCGTAATCCAGGGTCAGCGCGATGCCGCGTGGTTGGGTGAAATCGCAGGCATGTGGGCCCTGGGCCATCGCGTGCGCCTTCTGCTTGGGGTTGAGCAGCATCGGGTCCAGCAGCACCAGCGCCGGCCGTGGGGCCTGCGGCAGATGGCTCTGGAGTGCCGCTGCGAACATCTGCGCGCTGCCCCCGCCCGTGGACAACCCGCAGATGTGCGACACCTGCACCGTCGGATCCGCCTGCAGTGCCTGGGCGACGAGCTGCGCCGCCTCGCAAGCCATGCGGTAGACCCGTCCCACGTCCCCCTTCAGGGTGGTGCCGTTCTGCTGCTTGCTTCCATCCGGCACGCCGTCGAAATAGATGCTGACACGGTAGGACGGTCCACCCGGAACGGCTGGCGTGACGGGCGTCTGGCGGATCGTCATGTGGGTCTTGGTCGCGAGATGGGCGAGCGTGTGCCGGTCGCTGGAGCCGAGCTTGCGCCGCAACGGCGTGTCGCGGTCCATGTTGAGGACGTGCAAATCGTCATAGACCGAGAACACACCCATGTCCAGTTCTGCCAGGCGTTGGCGAATGCCTTCGGCAAGCGCTGGAGCCGGTGGATAGCCCGTGCTGTCCGGCAGGCCGAGGGCGGTTCCCAGGCTCCGCAGCATGGATTCCGGCAGTGAGTCCACGCGGGCGTCGGGATCGCTTCGGAGATCGATGAAGGCCCCCGCGGCCTGCCCTCCCCACGCTGGGGTGGCGTCACCGTAGGAGGGGCTCCCTGCCTGCGATACCTGTGCCCATTCGGGGTCCTCCAGGCCGAGCCTCTCTGCGGAGTCCGCATCGAAAAGGTTCTGCCATTCTTCCTCATTGGGAGGATTGATTCGATGATCGATGTGGGGGCTGCCGCGGCCGATGCGCGGCCCTTCGGACAACATGTCGTGGCTCTGGACGGCGCGGTCGGTCAGCTGTTCGGCGTATTCGCAGCGGGCGATGGGGCGCAGCCGTTCCAGCCGCGGCTGCGATACCTGTGCCCATTCGGGGTCCTCCAGGCCGAGCCTCTCTGCGGAGTCCGCATCGAAAAGGTTCTGCCATTCTTCCTCATTGGGAGGATTGATTCGATGATCGATGTGGGGGCTGCCGCGGCCGATGCGCGGCCCTTCGGACAACATGTCGTGGCTCTGGACGGCGCGGTCGGTCAGCTGTTCGGCGTATTCGCAGCGGGCGATGGGGCGCAGCCGTTCCAGCCGCGGGGCGGGAGCGTACCCCTGTGCACCGGCAGAGCGCGCGCCCTGCCGGGCCGGGAGGTGCTCCGACGCCGCGGAGCGGGGTGCCTGCCGTGAAGCGCGCTCAGCGGCCTGGGACGAGCTTTCGCCTTGGGAGCCGCGGTTTTTTTTGCGGGAAAACGGATTCAGATGGATCGGCACCATGTGCATGATCAGGGAGAGATCAAAGCACCAGAGTAGGGCGGGGGGGCGCAGCGCATGTTCCAGGCGCGAAGCCGTGTGCCCGGTGGCGAAGCCGTGGCAGCGCCGCGGGGCCTGCATGCCAGGCCTGTGCTGTCCGGGAGCTCTTGGCTTGACTTATATACGCAATGCGTTTCAAATTCAAGCCATTGAAAACGCATTGCGTATATAAACCATGCAACAACAGGAATTCCTGCGCGACGCGATGCGCCGCCTCAACCTGACGCGCAATGCGTTTGCCGATCGCCTGGGCGTGCGGCGCCGCGCGCTCGATACCTGGCTGCTGCCGGAGGATTCGTCGGAATCCCGCGCCATGCCCGACATGGTCGAGAAATTCGTCACCGAGATCCTCCGGCACGAGGCGCTGGCGGCCGAGCTGCCGGGGCAGCCGGACCACCGGCCGCTCGCCGACCGCATCGCGGTGGAGGGGCTGCGCCACCTGCTGTCCGTGTCGCAGTTCGACCGGGGCAGCCTGGAAGACCTGTTCCACGTCACCGACGTGATGCAGCCCATCGCGCGCCGGCAGAAGGTGTCCCGGGTGCTCGAGGGCGCGGTGCTCGGCAGCCTGTTCTTCGAGGCCAGCACGCGGACCCGCGTGAGCTTCGGCGCCGCGTTCTGCCGGCTGGGCGGCAGCGTGTGCGACACCACCGGCTTCACCTTCTCGTCCATGGCCAAGGGCGAATCCATCTACGACACGAGCCGCGTGATGAGCGGCTACGTGGACGCGCTGGTGGTGCGCCATCCCGAGCGGGGATCGGTGGCCGAGTTCGCGCGCGCCACCAACATTCCCGTCATCAATGCGGGCGACGGCCCCGGGGAGCATCCCAGCCAGGCCGTGCTGGACGTGTACACCATCCAGCGCGAGTTCTCGCGCCAGGGCCGGCTGCTGGACGGCGCCCACGTCGCGATCGTGGGCGACCTGAAGTACGGGCGCACCGTGCATTCGCTCATCCGCCTGCTCTCGCTGTACCGCGGGCTGCGGTTCACGCTGGTGGCGCCGCCGTCGCTGGAAATGCCGCACCACCTCGTCGAGCTGGCGGCGCAGCGCGGCCATGCTGTGGAGACCGTGGATTCGCTGGAGGCCGGGCTGCTCGGTGCCGACGTGGTCTATGCCACCCGGGTGCAGAAGGAGCGTTTCGAGGGCGAGGCCATGGAGGGCTACACGCCCGAGTTCCAGGTGCGCAAGGGCCTGGTGGATGCGGTGTGCCGGCCGGACACCATTCTCATGCACCCGCTGCCGCGCGACGGCCGGCCGGGCGCGAACGACCTGAGCACCGACCTGAACCACGATCCGCGCCTGGCCATCTTCCGCCAGACCGACAACGGTATCGCGGTGCGCATGGCCCTGTTCGCCGTGCTGATGGGCGTGGAGACGCAGGTCGCCGGTTCCCTGCGCGACGCGACCTGGAAGTCGCCCCGGTACGTGGGCCCGGACGACGCGACCTTCGACGGCCTGGAGTGACGTCCGCCGGGCGCGGCCCGTCGCGCTACAGCGCCAGGAAGGCCGCCGCGGCCACGGCCGTGGGCACCAGCGCGCCCAGCAGCAGGTCCCCGGCGCCCACGGTGCCGTCCGCGAAGCCGGGCTTGAGCAGGGCCACCCCGGCCGGGTTGGGTGCATTGGCGATCACCGTGAGGCCGCCCCCGGCCACCGCGCCGGCCACCAGCATGTACTGGCTCTGCGGCGAGATGCCCCCGATGAGCGAGCCCAGGTAGGTGAGCGCCGCGTTGTCGGTCACCGCCGTGAGGCCCAGGGCGCCGAAGAAGAGCGCGAGCGGCTCCAGGCTGGAGACGATGGGCTGCAGCCACCAGCGCTGCAGGCCGCCCAGCACCACCAGGCCCGCGAGGAAAAAGCCGACGAGCAGCGCCTCCTTGAGGATCAGCGGGCTCTGGTGCCGCGCATAGGCCTGCGTGAAGCCCAGGAACAGCAGGAACAGCCCGAGGAAGACGACAGGGTGGTGCGCGAACACCACCACGCCCGCCAGCAGCGCGATGTGCACTGCCGACACCACGGCCGGAACCGGGGCGCCGGCAACGGCATCGGGAAGCACGCCCCGCGCGGCATGGCGCAGCAGGTGCGGGCGCAGCACCAGCGCGGCGAGCGTGGCGTTGGCGAACACGGCCAGCGCGGCCTTCCAGCCGAAGTGCGTGAACATGAAGGCGCTGTCCCACTGCCAGGTCGCGGCCACCATCAGCACCGGCGGCGCCGCGTAGGCAGTGAGCGTGCCGCCGATGGAGACATTGACCAGCAGCACGCCCAGCGCGAGGTACTTGGCGCGTTCGGGAATGCCGGAATGGAAGGCCACGGGCGCCAGCAGCAGGGCCGCCAGCGTCATGGCCGCCGGTTCGGTGATGAGGGAGCCCAGCAGCGGGACCACCGACAGGCCCAGCCAGGCCAGGGCCACCGGCCGCGCCACGGGCAGGTGCCGCGCGAGGGCCTCCACCGTGCGGGTCACTGCGTCCAGGATGGGGCGGGACGCCGCCACCACCATCACCACGAAGACGAACAGCGGCTCGGTGTAGTTGCGGGATTCGGCATAGGCCAGTGCTTTCGTGCCGCCCTGCATCAGGGCGAGCAGGGCGATGAGCATGATGGCCCAGAAGCCGAAGACCACTTCGACCTCGCCGAGCAGGTGGAAAAGCCCCGCATGGCGAGGGAAGCGCCGCGAGAGCCGTTCGAACTGGCTGGCGGCGAAGGTGTGGAGCAGCGCGACGGCGAAGACCGCGGCGGAAACGCCCTGGGCGAAGGGATGGGTGTCCATGGAAGGGTGCAGGAGGTCGTGTTGGTACACGCGCGGCGGCCCGACCTGCGCGACGACCTGCCATCTTCACCGGTGCCGCGGAGGGGGGGCGGCAGCGGGAAGGGCACCCCTTGGAGCACCAGTGTAGCGCGTCAGGCGCGCAGGGCTGCGCGCAGCCGCTCGCCCGCGTAGGCCTGGGCCTGGCGGGCTTTTTCCAGCACGGCGGCGGCGCCGAAGAACTCGTGGGCCACGCCCTCGTAGTCGCGCCGCTCCACCGGCACGCCGGCCTCCTGCAGCGCCTTCTCGAGCTTGGCGCCGTCGCTGCGCAGCGGGTCGATGCGGGCGTTGATGATGGTGACCGGCGGCAGGCCTTCCAGGCGGGCATCGACGAGGGACAGGCGCGGGTCGGCCAGGTCTTCCTCGGAGCGCACCAGGTGGTCCACGAACCATTTCACCATCGCGCGGTTCAGCGGCTTGGCGATGGCGTTTTCCAGGTAGGACTCGGTGTTCAGGTTGGTCTGCGCCACGGGATAGACGCTCAGCACATGGCGCGGCGCGCGCAGGCCCGCGTCGCGCACCGCGATGGCGGTGGCCACGGCCAGGTTGCCGCCGGCGCTCTCGCCGGCCAGTGCGATCCGCTCGGGATCGCCGCCGAGGACGCCGGCGTTCTCGGTGACCCAGCGGTAGGCGGCGAAAGCATCGTCCCAGGCTGCGGGGAAGCGGTTTTCCGGGGCCTGGCGGTAATCCACCGACACCACGATGGCATGCGCTTCGCGGGCCAGGCCGCGGGCGCCGCCGTCATAGACCTCCTTGCTGGCGATCACCCAGCCGCCGCCGTGGAAGTACAGCACCACCGGCAGCGGGCCCGGAGCGGTCTCGGGGGTATAGACCGTGGCGCGCAGCGGTCCCGTGGCGCCGTCCACGGTGGTTTCCGTGGCCTGCACGCCAGGCACCAGGCGCTCGGGATCGGTGGAGCGGCCCTGTTCGCGCAACAGGTGATTCACGGCGTCCGCCACCGTGGGCTGGCGGCGGGCTTCCGCCACGTCGAGCTTTTCGATGGCCCTGGGTCCCAGCGCTTCGTGCGCGCGGGCCAGCGCCAGCTGGTCGTCGTCCGCGCGCACGGCGGCGACGGCGTTGGAAAGGGCATTGAGGAGGGGGTTGGGCTGGCCGTGGTCGTCGTCGCTCATGGGGGCTCCTGCACGTAAAGAGGGAAGAGGAATGGAGGAAGGCGGGGAGGGTGGGGTCGGCGCCGGGGACAACCCGACCGTGCCACTGTAGGCAGCGGGGCCATGCCCGGCTGTGGGACGGGCGCCCGCCCCGGCGTGGGCGCCGCGGACCCGTTCCATGGCGTAGCGCAGGCGCGGCAGGCGCCGCCAGCGGGTCGGGCTGCCCGCTGACACGGCCGGGCTGCAGGGTCCGCGATGCTGCGGCCTACGTGCCACAACACCACCAGGAGAACGCACCATGATCCTCAACAAGACCTTCGCCGCCCTCGCCGCTGCCGCCGCCCTGCTGGCAGGCCACGCCGCCCACGCCCAGGTGGGCAAGGCCGCTTCCGAAGCGGCAGACGCCACGGAACACAAGATCGACCAGAAGCGCGCCGAGAACGACGCCAAGCATAGCGGCCCCGTGGGCAAGGCCGTCAACAACGCCAAGGCCGGCTACCACAAGAACCGCGCGCACCACTCCAAGGAAAAGGCGAAGGAATCGCTGAAGAAGTCCACCGACTGACGCCGGTCCCCTTCCGCCACCTGCAAGGCCCGCCTCGAGCGGGCCTTTTCTTTGGGGCCGCAGGCACAAGAATGCCCGCCGTGCGATGCTGGCATTTTTCTCTGCTGTCCGGCGCAGTGGCCGTGGAGACTGCGCCGGCGCGGGAGGCTGGTCCCCTCAGCAGGAATCGAACCTGCATCTAGCGCTTAGGAGGCACTCGTTCTATCCATTGAACTATGAGGAGAGGACGGCGGATTGTAAGGCCGGCCGCGGAGGTGCCAGGGCGGGCAGCCGAACGCGGCGCGGGCCGCCCGAAGCCTGCCTTGGACGACTGTTTGAATATACAGTATGCTCCAGCCATGCCTTTCGAACAGATTGCCATCGCGTTTTTCGGCGCATTCGCCGCGTGGCTGTCGCAGGCGCGCTCGGCGCGCTGGCGGCGCTGGGCGTGCGTGGTCGGGCTGCTGGGGCAGCCTTTCTGGTTCTGGGCCGGGTGGCGGTCGGGGCACTGGGGCGTGTTCGCCGCCTCGGCGCTCTATGCGCTGGCCTGGCTGCAGGGCGCATGGGTGTACTGGCTCGCGCCCCGCAGGCCGGGCGATGCGCCAGCGGGGCTGGGCACGATCCAGCTGGCGCCCGGTGGCCGGGGCTGATCGCCGACGGGCGCCAAGGGGGGATCGTCGTCCTCCGGCCGGGACGGGCTCTACAATGGTTTCCGCATGCCTCCACTCCTCGACCTGACGTCCCCGCAACTGCTGGCGATCCTGCGCGGGCGGGGGCTGGGTGCCGGCATGGAGGCGCTCAATGCCAATGTCGCGCACCGCTACACCGGCATCTTCCGGGTCGATGGGCCCCGCCTCTTCAATGTCCATGTGTACGACAAGCTCGGCCAGGCGCGCCCGGAGGCCCTGGCGGTGGTGGAGCTGGCCGACAGCTTCTGCCAGTTCGTGCTGCGCGATGGCGAGTTGCTGACCGAGAATTCTCTGCACGAGGAGAGGCTGGCACACAGTCCCTTCCGCGGCGTGGTCGTCGCCTACCACGGCGTGCCGATAGGCGACAACGCGGGCGGGCTCTGGGGCACGCTGTGCCATTTCGACTACGAAGAGCGCGAGCTCACGCCTGTGCAGTACGAGCTGCTCAAGGCGGCGGGCCACATGCTCTATCCCTTCGTGCGCCGCCTGCACGGCGGGCCGGTGCCGGAGGCGCCGCCGGGCGCGCGGACCCCGTCCACGTCGCCTCTCCCTCTCCCTTCCGTTTCCTGAAGACCCGCGGTTCCGCGCGGGCCGGGCGGCAGCGCGCGGCACGTGCGCCGCTTCAGTCGTACCGCAGCGTGTAGATCAGGTCCACCGCGCTTTGCACGCCCGTCTGGCCGCGCAGCGTGAGCCGCTGCGTGAGGTCGTAGAAGATGTAGAGCGTGCCCAGGGCGCCCGAAAGGCTGCGTTCGTAGGTGACGTACAGGTCCTTGGACAGCCGCTTGCCGAAGGTGAGCGCGGCGCCGGAGGCGTCTTCGCTGCTGGCGCCGGAGTTCGGGCCGCGGAAGCCGATCTCATCCAGCCCCAGTCGGCTCGCGAAATTGCCCGCACCCGCATTGCCGCCCCCGCCGCCGAGCAGGGCCAGCGCGGCCTGCTGCAGCAGCGCGGCCTCGGCCCCGCCCGCGGCGGTGCTGCGGCCCAGGACCACCCAGGAGAGTTTCTCGGCGTCGGGCAGGTCGGGGTCGGAGTAGAGCGCCACGCGCGGCGCCTTGGCCGTGCCCGAGACCTGCACGCCCGCGCGCACGCTGATGTTGGGCCGGATGGCCAGCACGTCCAGCGCGGGGTTGTCGTAGGGGCCATTGAAGCGCGCGAGTCCGGTCTCGATGTTGAGCGCCTGGCCCCATGCGCGGTAGCGGCCTTCGACGGTGCGGACCTCGCCGGTGATGCGCGGCGGGCCGCCGGCCGTGGTGGCGCCGCGGATCTCCAGCTCGCCGGCCAGGCGCGTGGTGACGCCGTGGCCCTGCAGCGCGAAATCATCTCCGAGGTCGAAGGTGAGGGCGATGTCGGGCGGGCGCGCGGCTTCCACGCGGCCGGCCCGGGCCCCTTCGCGCTGGGCGGCCTCGGCGCGGGCGCGGTCGGTGGCGGCGGAGCGCACGACCACGTCGCTGCCCAGGCTGGGCGCGCCGGCCTCCGGCAGGATGATGGTGGCGCGGTCGGCGGTGAGCTTGCCGCGCAGCGACATCTGGCCCTGGCGCAGCTGCGCGCGCACCTGGCCCGAGATGCTCACCTGGCGGTCGGCGCGCACCAGTACCTGCAGGGCCCGCGCATCCGCGGTGAAGTCCATGGCGATGCCAGAGCCGCCCGCCGCGGCGTCCCGGCCCATGCCGGCCCACGACACGGTGCCGGTGCCCGAAAGGGTTCCGCCGTCCTTGGGCGCGGCGGTGCGGTTGCCGCTGAAGCCGGCGATGCGCGCGCTGCTGCCGGGGCCGCCGTTCACGCGGAATTCGGTGATCTCGAGCCGGTCGCCGCGCAGCGCCGCGCGCAGGCGGCCGTTCTGCAGGTCCACGCCGTCGAGCAGCGAGCGCACGGCCAGTTGGTCGGCGGCGAGCGTGCCGCTCCAGCGCGGCGCAGTGCGGGTGCCGGACAGCGCCACGTCGGCATCGAGCGTGCCCTGCACGCGCCAGCCCGGCGGGGCGAGGGTGGACCACACGCCCACGTCGGGCAGCCGCGCGCGCGCGGTGGCGGAAAGGGGAGCGTCGGCGGGCCATTCCCATCCTTGGCCCACGCGCGCCAGGCGCGTGGAGGCTTCGGCCTGGACCTGGCCCGCGCGCTCGCTGTCCCATTGCAGGCGCGCACGCACGGTGTCGCCTTCTGCCTGCAGGCGCACTTCGGCGGCGCGCACGCCCGCGGGCGTGCCGGCGCCGCGGGGCGTGTCGGTCGCGGAGGCGTTCGCGGCGGCGGCCGTTCCGCGGACCATGTCGGCGGCCGATCCCGTGCCGGTGCCTGCGCTCGGGCCGCTGCTGCGCACGACGGTGGCCGCGGGTGCGTTGCCGGTCAGCAGGCGCAGGTCGCCGGAGGTGCGGCGCAGGCTGGCGGACGCGCGCAGGGTGTCGCCCGCGTCCACGTCCCAGTCGCCGTCGAAGACCAGGTTGCCCTGCACGCCCAGGCGGTCCAGGGCGTCGCTGCCCTGTGCCAGCGCTTCGGCCCAGGCCATGGGCAGGCCCTGCAGCTGGCCGCGCGTGCGCAGCTGCAGGCTGCCCGATGCGGTGCGCGCGAAGCGCACGGGTTCCCAGCGCAGGGTGACATCGCCCGGGGCGGGCGCGGACACGCGCGCCTGTCCGCCGGAGGTTTCCACCTGCAGCGTGGGTGCGGTGCGCGCCGACACGGTGAGCGGCTGCGCGAACTGCACCGTCCAGGGGCCCGGGCGCTGTCCGTCTCGGGCCTGCAGGCGCAGTTCGTCGATCTGCGCGCGCCACTGGTCCGGGCCCGCGGCGCCGCCGGAGCCGCGCAGGCGCAGGTCGAGCCGGCGCTCGTCGAGCCGCGCCTCGCCGTCCAGCGAGAGGGTGGCGTGCGGCACGGAGCCGGCCACGTCGGCCCGCACGGCCGTCAGCTTGACGGTCGCGGGGCCTGCACCGGTGCCGGGCCGCGGCGGCAGGGCCACTTCCCAGCGCGGGGCGGCGAGGCGGGCCTGCAGTTCGAAGGGGCCGGCGGCGGTGGCGGCGCCGGCCTGGGGCCGGGCCACGAGTCCCGCGGCCTGCAGCTGGCCCATCAGGGATTCCCAGCCGCCGCTCCAGCGGGCATCGAGGCGCGCCTCGCCCTGCAGCGCGGCGCCGCCGAGGGCGGTGCCGAGGCCGGGAACGGATTCGATCCAGCGCTGCATGCGCTGGGCGTTGGCCACGCGCAGGTCGAGCGTGCCTGCGCCGGCGCGCGGGGCGATGCGGCCGTCCACCTGCGCGGTGGCACCGGGCAGCGTGGCCTGCAGCTGGCCCTGGGCGGAGCGGGTGGTGGTGTCGATGCGCAGCTGGCGGGCGCTGGCTTGCACCTGCAGTGCGTCCAACTGCAGTTGCGCGAGGGTGAGCAGGCTGCCCTGCCAGGTGCCTTCGGTGGCGAGGCGGTCGATGCGCAGCGGCGGGGCGGCCTGCGCCGTGGCCGTGCCGCCCTTGTGGGGCGCGCGGGCGGTGCCCGTGGAGCGGATGTCGGCCGAGAAGCGCACCAGCGGCGTGGGTGCGGAGGCGCCGGCCGCAGCATCGCTTCCGGCGGCGGTGGCGGGGACGCCGTCGCTGCGTGCGCGCGCCCGGCCGGAGAGCGGTGCGGCGTCCAGGGTGCTGAGCACGGCGTCGGGCCGCACGCCGCGCAGTTCCAGGTCGCCGTGGAGGGCGTGCGTGGCGGGCGTGAAGGCGCCTTCCAGTGCGATCGTGCCGCTGCCCACGCGGGCGGTGGCCTGGGGCACGGTCCAGCGCGCCCCATCGAAATCGGCGCGCGCCTCGATGGATTCGACCGGCAGCCGGCCTTTGTCCCAGGGGCCGGGCAGGGCGTTCTCCAGTTGGGCGGACAGGACCCAGCCGGTGGCGGGTGGCGTGCCGGCGGACGGGGCGGGCACGGATGCGGCCGATGCTGGTGCTGGCGCCTGGGAGGGCGCTGGCTGCGGCGTGGCCTGTAGAGCCCCGGTTTCTGGTGCGGTGGCCGGAGCGGGGGCGGCTTCGATGCGGCCGCTCAGCCGCGTGGCAGGAGCCTGGGGCCAGAGCGCGGCCGCGTCCAGGGCCTGCAGCTGGGCCTGAGCCTGCAGCAGGGGCTGCGGAGCCCAGGGGGCGATGCGGGCCTGGACCTGGGCCTGCATGGGCTCCGCGCTGGAAGGCGCTTTGCCGGCGAGGGTGGATGCGGATGCCGCGCCGGCAGGCGGTCGTGGCGCGGAGCCGGCGCGGCGTGGCGCGGACGCGGCGGGCCGCTGCGGCGCCTCGGCCTGCGCGGCCACGGCCTGCAGGCGCCCGGAGACATCCAGGCGCGCGGCAGCGGTGGCGAGGGTGCCGCGCACTTCGGCGCGGGCGGTGGCTTCGAGGTCCGCGCCGCCGCCGGGGGCCGGCGTGCGGACCACGCCGTCGGCCGTGAGTTGCAGGGCCATCGGGGCCTGCGCCTGCAGCGTGGCACTGCCGCTGTAGCGGCCCTGGGCCAGCTCCAGGTTGTCGAGCGTGGCGCTGTGCTGGTCGCCGTCGAAGCGGTAGCGGCCGGCGAGGTTGCGCACGGTGACGGGGCTGGCGGCGGCCCAGGTGATTTCATCGACGCGCAGGGGAATGTCGATGCGCAGCGGCAGCACCAGCTGTTCCAGGGGCTGCACCGGCTTGTCAGGCTCGGGCTCCGCGGGCGTCCGCGGCGTGGCGACGATGCGCGCGGCATGCACTTCGCCCAGGGAGAGTTCGCGCTGCAGCAGCGGCGGCAGGTTCCAGCCGATGCGCGCGTCCTGCACTTCCACCACGAGGGTGGGGCTGCTCCAGCGCAGCCAGCCGATCTGCCCGCCCGCGCGCACCGAGCCGGAGACGTCGCGGGTTTCCAGGGTCTGGCCGGCCGGCAGATGGCGCGCGGCCTGGGCGAGTGCGGTGGCCAGGGAGTTGCCGGTACCGGTCCACCACCAGGCGGCAGCGACCAGCACGAACAGCAGCGCGATGAGGCTGGCGAAGGACCAGAGCGTGATGCGCAGGGCCCGCCGCCGGCGCGGGCGGGGTGGCGGGGCCGCAGCGGCGGCGTAGGGGTTCGGGGTCTGGTGCGTGGCCATCGGATCGCGAGAAAAATGCGGCCGGAGCCGGTCAGAAGCTGAAGCCCAGGCGCAGGTGCAGCCGCAGGGCCTTGGCCTGCACGCCGTAGGCGACGTCGGCCTGCAGCGGGCCCACGGGGCTGCGCCAGCGCAGGCCGGCGCCCACGCCCACGCGCGGATCGAAGTCGCCCCAGCGGTCGGCCACGGCGCCGGCATCCACGAACACGGCGCTCTCGAAGTCGGTGCGGTTGCCGCGCAGGGTGATGGGGCGCTGCCATTCCACGCTGCCCACCGCGAGGTAGCGGCCGCCGTAGAGGGTGTCGTTCTCGGTGCGCGCGCCGATCTTGCGGTAGCCGTAGCCGCGCACGGTGGTGTCGCCGCCCGTGAGGAACAGCTGGGTGACCGGGATGTCCGCGCCCTGGCGGGCGATCACCGCGCCGCCCTCGGCGCGCAGTGAGAGCCGGCTGGAGCGCACGATGCCCTCGCCCATGTCCACGCGGCCCAGCGGGAGGAACGACTGCCAGCGCACGCGCGTACGCACGAACGGATCGCGCTCGGGCCGCAGCGTGGTGCCCACGCCCAGTTCGGCCGCGAGGCCGTAGCCGCGCGTGGGCGAGGTGTCGTTGTTGAAATAGCGGCCCGTCCAGCCGTAGTTGGCGCTGATGGCGTTGCTGGAGGGCGGCGCCGACGGGCCGCGGCTCTTGGAGTCGTCGTACTGCAGGAAGTAGCTGCGGTCGATGTGCCCGATGCTTTTCGTGCGGCCGCCGCGCAGGCGCACGCTGTCGGTGTCGTAGCTGCCGGTTTCCTCGCGCTGCACCTGCGCACCGCCGAACCAGCGCCAGCCGCTCTCTTCGGGCAGTGCCGTCCATTCGGTGGACAGCAGGCGCGTCTTCTGGTCGATCGTGACCTTGCTCACGGCGCGCCAGCCGATGCCGGGCAGGCGGTTGTGGATGTGGTCCACGCTCAGGCGCGCGCCCGTGTCGGTGGAGATGCCGACGCCGAACACCACCTTCTGCAGCGGCGCCTCGCGCACCTGCGCGGTGACGGGCGCGGCCTGCGGATCGGTGCCGTCGGTGTCGAGGGCGAGGAACACCGCGTCGTAGTAGCCGCTGCTGGCCAGGCGTGCCTGCGCGTCCAGCAGTTCCTTCTCGGAGTAGTCCGAGCCGGTGGGCAGGCGCGCGATGCGGCGCGCGCCGTCGGGGTCGTAGCGGTGCGCGCCCTGCACGCGCAGCGCGCCGAAGCGGTAGGGCGGGCCCGGGGCATAGGTGACGCTCAGCCCGGCCTCGCTGCGGTCGGCGTCGATCTCCGCGCGGCTCGCGTCGATGCGCGCCGTGGGGTAGCGGCGGACCTGCAACTGGCGCAGGCCGTCGGCCTTGGCGCCGTCCCAGGCATCCTGCGTGAAGGGTTGGCCGGGCTGCAGCGACCAGGAGCGCTGGATGCGCTCCTGGCGGCGCGCGAAGTCCGGCGATTCGGCCTCCGGGCCGGTGAAGGCGATGTCGGCCGCGGCGACCTGCGTGCGCGGACCGGGTTCCACGTCCACGGTGATGGACCGGGGCGCGGGGCCGCCGGGCGTTTCCTTGAGCGAGATGGTGAGCGTGGGGCTGAAGTACCCCATGGTGCCCAGCAGCTCGCGGGCATTGGCGTCGGCCGCGCCAAGCAGACGGGAGAGTTCGCTGGCCTGCAGGTCGGGAAGCTTGCGGAAGCGCTGCAGCTCCATGTGGCGCTGGAGCATTTCGCGCACGGCGTCGGGGCCGCGCACGTCGAGCGTGAAGGCATCGGCGCCGCTTCCGGCTTCTCCGGCGTCGGAGGCGAGGGTGGCGGTGTTGTCGTCGCTGTCCGCCTTGTCGCGGGCGCCGGGCAGCAGGCTGCAGCCCTGGAGCGCCACGAGACTCAGAAGCAGCAACGCCGGCCAACGGGCCGGCGCTGTAGTCAGGCTGGGCATGAAGTTTATTTTGACAGCAGCCGCATGGTCTCCTCGAGACCTTTGAGGGACAAAGGGTACATCCGACCCCCCAGCAACTGTAGGATGAGGCCGATACTTTGCCGGTACTGCCAGACGCCCTGCGGTTCGGGGTTGATCCAGGCGTGTTTCGGGAAGGCGTGGGTGAGCCGCTGCAGCCACTCGGCCCCGGGCTCCTCGTTGTGGTATTCGACGCTGCCGCCGGGCTGCACGATCTCGTAGGGGCTCATGGTCGCATCGCCCACGAAGATCAGCTTGTAGTCGCGGTTGTACTTGCGGATGATGTCCCAGGTGGGGAACTTCTCCGCGAAGCGGCGCCGGTTGTTCTTCCACATGTAGTCATAGACGCAGTTGTGGAAGTAGTAGAACTCCAGGTGCTTGAACTCGCTCTTGACCGCGGAGAACAGCTCCTCCACGCGCTGCACGTGTTCGTCCATGGTGCCGCCCACGTCCATGAGCAGCAGCACGCGCGCGTTGTTGTGGCGCTCGGGCACCATCTTGATGTCGAGGTATCCGGCGTTGGCGGCCGTGCTGCGGATGGTGTCCGGCAGGTCCAGCTCCAGGTCGTTGCCCTCGCGCGCGAAGCGCCGCAGCCGCCGCAGGGCGACCTTGATGTTGCGCGTACCGAGCTCCTGGGTGTCGTCGTAGTCGCGGTAGGCGCGCTGCTCCCACACCTTCACGGCGCTCCGGTTCTTGCCGGCGCCGCCGATGCGCACGCCCTGCGGGTTGTACCCGCCGTGGCCGAAGGGGCTGGTACCGCCCGTGCCGATCCACTTGCTGCCGCCCTCGTGGCGCTCCTTCTGCTCTTCCAGGCGTTTCTTCAGCGTGTCCATGAGCTCGTCCCAGCCCATCTTCTCGATGGCGGCCTTCTGCTCGGGCGTGAGTTCTCGCTCCAGGATCTGACGCAGCCAGTCGGCGGGCACCTCCTTGCGGAAGTCGGCCACCATCTCGACGCCCTTGAAGTAGGCGCCGAACGCGCGGTCGAACTTGTCGAAGTGCTTCTCGTCCTTGACGAGCACGGTGCGCGCGAGGTGGTAGAAATCGTCGAGGTTCCAGCCGTCCTCGGATTTCGGGCCGACGACGCCTGCATCCAGCGCCTCCAGCAGGGCGAGGTATTCCTTCACCGACACCGGCAGCTGGCCGGCGCGCAGTGCGTAAAAGAAGTCGATCAGCATGCCGGTGCGTCCTCGTGGCTTTTCGCGCGTGCGTACGTTCCGCGTCAGGCCGCGGAGGCACCCGCGCCTGCCGCCGCCGTCTGGTGGCGCTCCAGCAGGTAGAGCAGGTGGGCTTTCGTCTCGGGCCATTCGCCGGCGCGCAGGCTGTACATCACCGTGTCGCGGATGGTGCCGTCGCGGCGCAGCGCGTGGCCGCGGAGCACGCCGTCCTTCCTCGCGCCCAGGCGCTCGATGGCGCGCTGCGAGGCGAAGTTGAAGTTGTCGGTGCGCCAGCCCACGACGTGGCAGCCCAGGGTGTCGAAGGCGTGGCCCATCATGAGCAGCTTGGCCGTGGTGTTCACGTGGGTGCGCTGCACGCGCCGGGCGTACCACGTCCAGCCGATCTCCACGCGCTTCACCGCGGGCAGGATGTCGTGGTAGCTGGTGGTGCCCAGCACCTCGCCGCTGGCCTCCTCGATGACCGCAAAGGCGAAGCGGTGGCCCTGGGCGCGGCCCTCCAGCGCGGCCTCGATGTAGGCGCGGGTGTTCGCGGGCTCGGGCACGGAGGTGACGCGCAGCGTCCACAGCTGTCCATCGGCCGCGGCGGCGGCGAGGCCGGCTTCATGGGCGAGTGCGAGCGGCTCCAGGCGGATGCCGCGGTCCTGCAGGATGACGGGTTCGACGAAGGCCATGGCGTCCGCTCCCGGGTCAGCGGTTGCGCTGATTCATGAACACCAGCTTCTCGAACAGGCTCACGTCCTGTTCGTTCTTGAGCAGCGCGCCCACGAGCGGCGGGATGGAGACCTTGTCGTCCGCGCTCTGCAGTGCCGACAGGGGAATGTCTTCCGCCACCAGCAGCTTGAGCCAGTCGATCAGTTCGCTGGTGGAGGGCTTCTTCTTGAGGCCGGGCAGGTTGCGCACGTCGTAGAAGGTTTTCATTGCCGCGGTGAGCAGTTCGCTCTTGAGCGCGGGGAAGTGCACGGCCACGATCTGGCGCATGGTGTCCGCGTCGGGGAAGCGGATGTAGTGGAAGAAGCAGCGGCGCAGGAAGGCGTCGGGCAGTTCCTTCTCGTTGTTCGACGTGATGAAGACCAGCGGGCGGTGCTTCGCGCGGATCAGCTCGCGCGTCTCGTAGCAGTAGAACTCCATGCGGTCGAGCTCGCGCAGCAGGTCGTTGGGGAATTCGATGTCGGCCTTGTCGATCTCGTCGATCAGCAGCGCCACGGGCTGGTCGGCGGTGAAGGCCTGCCAGAGCACGCCCTGCACGATGTAGTTGCGGATGTCCTTCACGCGCTCGCTGCTGTCCGCGTCGCCCAGCTGGCTGTCGCGCAGCCGGCTCACGGCGTCGTATTCGTAGAGGCCCTGCTGCGCCTTGGTGGTGGACTTGATGTGCCACTGCATCAGCGGCAGTCCGAGGGTGCGTGCCACCTCCTCGGCCAGCAGGGTCTTGCCGGTGCCCGGCTCGCCCTTGACCAGCAGCGGGCGCTGCAGGGTGATGGCTGCGTTCACCGCGAGCTTGAGGTCCGGCGTGGCGACATAACTTTCGGAACCTTGGAATTTCATGGCGTGGCGGGCGGTGAGGGTAATCGTTGATAAATGGCCGGAAGGGGCGCTGGCTATAATCATTTTGGCCCCCGAGCACCGACAAACTCCATTGGATTGTGCGCGCAAAATGAACAAGAAGTTGACCACGATATTCGCCGTCGCTGTCGCTTGCGTGACCGCCGCGGCGCATGCCCAGGACGTCAAGGGAGACGCGAAGGCCGGGGAGGGCAAGATCGCCATGTGCATCGGCTGCCACGGCATCCCGGGCTACCAGGCGAGCTTCCCCGAGGTGTACAAGGTGCCCATGATCTCCGGGCAGAACGCCGGCTACATCGCCTCGGCGCTGCAGGCCTACAAGAAGGGCGACCGCAGGCACCCCACCATGCGCGGCATCGCCGATTCGCTCTCCGACCAGGACATCGCCGACGTGGCCGCGTACTACGCCGGCCAGGCCCGCCCGGGCGGCGCACCCGCCAAGCCCTCGCGCGAGCCGGGCGCCCAGGTGGCGCAGCTGCTGCAGAAGGGCGCCTGCGTGTCCTGCCACGGGGAGAGCTTCTCCAAGCCCATCGATCCGTCCTACCCGAAGATCGCGGGCCAGCATCCCGACTACCTGTTCGCCGCGCTCAAGGCCTACAAGACGGGCGGCCCCGCCGCGGCCACCGTGGGCCGCTCCAACGCCATCATGGCGGGCATCGCCAAGCAGTTCTCCCATGCCGAGCTCAAGGCCCTGTCGGGGTATCTGGGGTCGCTCGACGGTGAATTGCAGGTGGTGCCGCAATCGCGCTTCCGCTGAGTTTCGCGCCGCAGGCGCATATTCCAGGGTATTTACCCATTTCCTTTTCCAGGAAAATGCCGCTGATTAATTGCGGTGGCTGAGGCCGCCGGTCAGAGGGGCGTGGACAGGCGCAGGTGCTCGAGCGGCGCCGGTCGCCCGAAGTGGTAGCCCTGCGCGTTCGCACAGCCCATGGACCGCAGGCGGGCGGCCTCGTCGGCGGTTTCCACGCCTTCGGCCACGACGGAGACGGCAAAGCCCCTGGCCATGCTGAGCACGGCCATCACGATGGCCTCGTCCTGGGGCGAGTGCAGCAGGTTGCGCACGAAACGCTGGTCCACTTTCAGGCAGTCGAACGGCAGCCGGCCCAGGTAGGCCAGCGACGAATAGCCGGTGCCGAAATCGTCGATGGCGATCTTCACACCCAGCGCGCGGATCGCCGCGAGCCGCGCGCGGGTCACGCCGTCGTCCTCCAGCAGCACGGATTCGGTGAGCTCCAGCGTCAGGTGCCCCGGCGGCAGGCCGCTGTCCTGCAGGATCTGCTTCAGGGTGTCCTGGAAGTCGGACTGGATGAGCTGGCGGGCCGAGACGTTGACGTGGATGTCGAAGTCGTCCGGCAGCTGGGCCAGCCGCCCGGCGATGGCGTGCGTGGCCTCGCGCAGCACCCATTCGCCGAGGCCCAGGATGAGGTCCGAGGCTTCCGCCACGGGAATGAACACGCCGGGCGGCACCAGGCCGCGCGTGGGGCTGTTCCAGCGGACCAGGGCCTCGGCGCCGATGGTGCGGCCGGAGGAAAGTTCCACCACCGGCTGGTAGTGCAGCACGAACTGTCCGCGCTCCAGGGCCTGCCGCAGTTCGGAGGCGAGGCGCACGTGCTCCAGGGAGCGCTCCATCATGTCCGGCGTGAAGGGCACGCACTGGCCGCGGCCCATCCGCTTGGCTTCGCCGAGAGCGCTGCTCGCGTTGCGCAGCCAGTCCGCCAGCCGGCCGCTCGGCAGCGTGCCGGACACGGTTCCCACGGAGACGGTCAGCTGCACTTCGTCCTCGCCCACCGAGAAGGGCTGGGCGAAGACGTCCTGGATGGCCCGCCCGGCATCGGCCGGCGGGGCCGCGTCGCTGGCCAGGTACAGGAGCGCGAATTCATCGCCGCCCAGCCGGGCGGCGAGCGCCGTCGCGGACAGGGAGTCGCGCAGCCGGTCCGCCGCGGCCTGCAGCAGCCGGTCGCCCGTGTCCAGGCCCATGCTGTCGTTCACCGCGCGGAAGGCGTCGATGCCCGCCAGCACGAGCACGGCGCGCTGCGGATGCGGCCAGTCGGCCTTCTCGAGCAGGCCGCGGCGCGTGAGCAGGCCGGTGAGCGGATCGCCCAGCAGCTGCCGGCGCAATTGCTCGAACGAATGGCGCAGCCGCCCGGCCATGTCGTTGAAGGCCTGCACCAGGGTCCCGGTCTCGCGCAGCGGGCTGGTGATGCGCAGCTCCGTGTCCCAGTCGCCGCGGGCCATGCGCTGCGCGGCCCTGGCCGTGAGCAGGATCGGGGCGGCGATGCGCTGGATGGCCCACAGCCCCAGCAGCAGGCCGAACGCCGCGATGGCTGCGGTGGCGACCAGCAGCCGGCGGGAGGCCGCGCGCGTGTCGCCGAGCAGGTCGGCCTCGGGCAGCGCGACCACGATGCGCCAGTTCAGGCCGGGCACGTGGGTGAACGGCGTCACGCGGGCGAAGTACCGCTGGCCGCCCATGGGGTAGCTGAAGGCCGTGGCGCCTCCGTCCTGCGGGCCCGGCGGCAGGAACCGGGCCGCGGCGCGCACCGCCTCGCTGGTGCTCTGGCTGGCGAGCCGCCGGCCGTACTGGCGGCTGCCGGGTGCCATGGGCAGCGTCACGCTGCCTTCGCCGGATTGCGCGACCAGCCGGTCCTCGGCATCGAGCACGAAGATATGGCCGTGGCCCAGCAGGGGATCGTTGCTCAGGAAGCGCTGCAGCGTGTCGAGCCGCACCTCGGCCTGCACCACACCCACCAGTTCCCCCTCGGACACGACCGGGGACGAGGCCGCGATGATCACGTCGGCGCGCTCGCCCGCGCGGGTGTAGATGTCCGACCAGCGCGACTGGCCGGAGGCGACGACGGGCGCATACCACGGGCGGCTGCGCGGGTCGTAGCCCTCCTCAGAGGCGATGACGGCGCCGTTGCCGTCCAGTCCGTATATCTGCAGCCGGCCATGGGTGCTGCGGTCCTGCAGGATCAGCCGCAGGCGGCCGTCGTCCTCGCGCCGCATGCCGGTGTATTCGCCCTCGCGCCCGCCGAAACCCAGCAGGCCGATCTGCCGCTCTTCGGCATAGATGGCGTCCAGGATGGCGCGCAGGTATTCGTGGATCGAGCGCAGGTCGCCTGCGTGGTAGAGGCCGTGGCGTCCGATCGCGTCCGCGACGCTGCGCTGGACCCGGAACGGCGTGGCCAGGAAGTTCACGAGGCGGTCGCTGGCCGTGTGGGTCACGGCGTCGAGCAGGCGCACGCTTTCCTGGTCGATCAGCGCATCGATCTGGCGGTGCTGGGTGACCGCCTGCAGTGCCACGGTGCCGATGAAGAGTGCCGCGAACGGCACGGCGATGGCCGTGCGCAGCGACAGGGCCCAGCGCCGCACTTCAGCACCGCCCTTCGAAACCATGTTCCCGGCGTGCCGGAGGTCGTCGGTTCATGGTGGGACTGCCGTGGTCGTCGTCGGGTGTTTGCTATTTTAATTATAGCTACCGCCGGGGAGCGGTTTCAGTCGCGGGTGGCCCGGCGCTGCACGCAGGCCACATACGCGTTGCCGTCCGGAGGGCGCCCCGAGCGCTGGCTCTCCCAGAGCATGCTGCCCAGGCATTCCATGGCGGCATGGTGCGCATCCTGCAGCGATCCCAGGCGGGCGGCGAGCAGCTCCACCGCCTGGCGGATGCCGCGCGGCTGGTCGATGCTGCACTGCTCGCTGATCGAGAGGTGCATGGACAGGTGCAGGAAGGGGTTGGTGCAGCCGGGCGTGCGGTCGTAGTCGCGGGCGAGGGCGGCGTCCACGTCGGAGAGTTCCCCGTGGTATTCGGGGTGTTCCGCGATCCACAGGCTGGCCAGGGTCTCGATGGCTTCCATCGGCTGGCCTGCCTGGGCCTTGGCATGCACCGCGCAGAAAAAGCGGCGCACGTCCGCTTGCGTGGGATTGAACATGATGCCGCGCAGCGTAGCACGGCGGCATCGTCCCTGCGCGGTGCCTTATCAGGCCGTGGGCCGGGCCTGCCCGCCGTGCGGGGGCCCGGCGGCACTGTCGTCCGCGGCCTCCTCGATTTCCGGGACTGCGGTATGGCGCTGCCGCGCCTGCGTGGCGTGGCCGGCGCCGGACGCCACCGCCTGAGAGCCGTCGTCCGGTGCCGGCGCGGTCGCCGGGGCGGCGGGCGCCTGCGCGTTCGCCACGGCGGAGCGCACCCTGGCGTGGGCCTGGTAGGTCTGGTTGGTATTGCGGTAGGCCAGGCCGAAGGCGGCAGCCGTCGTGCCGACCCCGAGGAACGAGGTCAGCGCGGGGGCCGCCTGGTTGAGGCCGGTGGCCCTGGCGACCTGCTGCACCGCGAGGTTGGCCATGCCTGCGAACTGGTTCCAGGAGAACCGCGCGACGGAGTGGTCCAGGACGCGGTCGTGGTCCTTCATGGGCAGCTTGCTGCCCGAGTTCCATACCTGCTGGGCGCCCACCTGCCTGGTTTCATAGTGCTTGCCCACGCCCGCGTCGATCACTTCGACGGAGGTATTGAAGAGGCCGCGGATGAGGGCCACGAGGGCCGCATTCTCCAGCTGCGGATCGTTGACCGGGTTGTTCGTGTCCGCCACCTGGAACTGCAGGCCGCTGAGGCCGACGGAGCGCGCGTTCAGCACCGCGCCGACCACGCCGTCCGAGGCCGTGCTGGCGCCCATGGTCATCAACGTGTACACCGCCGCCATGGAGCTCATGTTGGCGTCGTTCACGCCGCTGGTGCCGGGGCCGCGGGTATCGACGAACTTGAGGCTGGCCTGCATCAGCTCGCGCATGGCGGCATAGATGACGTTGCGCACCTGGGTGGCGAGCACCCGCGCAGACACGCCGGGATCCCCGCCGGCCGCGGCGGTTGCGCCCATGATGAAGTTGCCGGTCTCGGCAATGACCTGGTTCGCCGTCACGCGCCGCGAATCCGCCTGCTGGATCTCCTTGCGCCTTGCCTTGTCCTGCGGGGACATGGCGTCCCACTGCGCGTTCGTGAGGCCGAAATGCCCCTTGACCGCGGCTTCCGGATCCCGGTCCATGCGCGCGTGCCGCAGCTTCGCGTGCGCCAGCACGGCCGCCATCGACACGGCGGTCTGCATGCCGACGATGGCGAAGGGGTTGTCCTGGGCGAACCTGGTGTTCACGATGCCCCGGTAGATCTGCAGCATCGCGTATTCGCGGGAGAAGGTGGGAATCCCGCAGGTCAGCAACTGCTGCACCGTGTGGCCGGTGAAGGCGCCCACGGCCGCGCGGCTGGGGAGCCGGTCGCCCACGAGGTCCTGCGCGCTTTGCCGGGTGAACTGGCTGGTGGCCTCCCAGCCCTGGTGTGCCTTCGCCGCCGTGTAGTGGTAGCCCTGCACGGCTTTGTCCTTGACTGCCGTGGCGGCCTGTCCCGCGTATGCGGCGCCCGCGACCGCGCCGCTCCTTACCTGGCCCAGCGAACTCTGCGCCAGATTCCGGGCCCCGGACGCCAGGTTCCGCCCCTGCTGGAGGAGCCGCGCGCCCCGTCCCGGGACGGGCGTGTGGGTCTGGGCTTCCACGTCGGCCATGTAGCGCAGGGACATTTCGCGCGCCGGGGCCCGGGGCGCATCGTTGCGCGGGGGCCTGCTGGAAGAGGCCGCGGCGGAGGTGGACGCCTGCGCATCCGGCCGTGCGAAGCGCGGCAGTTCCGTTTCCGGCAGACGCTGGCTGCCTGTGAGGGCGATGGGTGACGTCGGCTGGCTGCTGGTGGGCTGCGCCTCCTTGCCCGGGGAGGTGAGCAGGTGCTGGGGCGACGAGGTGCCCGGCGAGGCGGTGGTGTTTTTCAGCATGGGAGGCTCCTTTCGTCGGGTTTCATTGCATGGAGGCGGAGGTGCCGTCCATGCTGGCGGACAGGGCGGCGAAACCATCCAGCTGGACGGCCAGATCGGTGCCATCCATGCCCGCGGAGTCCCAGCGTGTCTGTACGAACGTGCCTTCGGGGGAGAGGCTCAGCGCGCAGCCGGCGATCAACATCAGCTCCACGTTGGCCTGCAGCGCAGCGGTGCGCTCGGCGCTGTCGGCCAGCGGCCGGTCCAGCGGTGCCGACAGCAGCAGCGTGCGGCCATCGCCGCAGGCCGCGATCTGGATATCCTTGCCCTGCAGCCGGACGATGGCGCCCAGCGGGAGGCCGGGGGTGCCCGAGGCCGCGGCGCCCAGCTCGTCCAGAGCCTGCCCGAGCAGGGGGCGGTGCCAGTCCGCACCGGCCTGTGCCTGAACCGTGGCTTCGAGACCCGGCGGCAGCGGCGGCATCTCCGGCGGCGCGGCTTCCGGCCCGGAGGCGCTCCCGGCCTGGCGCAGGGCATGCGCGTCGATCATCGAGGACAGGTGGTGCTGCACTCCGAGAGCGCTTTCCCGCAGCATGCCGCTGAAGTAGCTGAGCTGGAACAGATCCTGGGCCAGCAGCGCCGCATCGCCGACATGCGACGGGGGCACGCCGTGCACGACCACGGCGCGTCCGGCGGAATCCAGGCCGATGCCGATGGACCCGAGCGCCATGGACGGTGCGTTGAGGTGCAGCAGCAGGCTGGTCCAGACGGGCTCTTCCACGCCGGCAGGGCAGGGCTGCGACGCCACCAGGGCCCAGCGCTCCTGCGGGGCGTCCTCGATCCGCAGGGGACGGTAGCGGATGCCGTCCTGTTCGAAGGAGCGCGCCTCGGAGAAAGGCTCTGCGCCTTCCGTTTCGCCGAACCGGCGGGCCGCTTCGCGCAGCCATGCCGCCGGGGTAGGCGAGGGGGTGGATGGATCCGTGGTGCTTGCGGTGGGTGAGGTCTGCATGATGGCGCTTCCGTTGGCTATGCATATTTTTTTGCATATCCATTATCGAAAGCAGTATGAACGGCGAAGCAGGTGCGAGGCATGCGAAGCTGCAGGCCGGCACAGGCCGTAACCGGGGCCAGGAGCGTGATAGGCGCTGCCTGGCCTCGCGGAGAAGAGCGCGGCCTCAGCCGCGGCGCGTGCCCAGCAGCCGCGAGATGGTGTCGGCCGTGCGCAGCAGCACGGGCAGCAGGTCGCGCTGCATCATCTTCGCGCTGGTGCGGTTGGCCTGCCCGCTGATGTTGAGCGCGGCCACCGTGCGGCCGGTGCGGTCGCGCAGCGGGGCGGCGACGGAGATCAATCCTTCTTCCAGTTCCTGGTCGATCAGGCACCAGCCCTGCGCGCGGGCGGTTTGAACGCGGGCGAGCAGTTCCGCGTCCTCCACCACGGTGCGCGGGGTGAAGCGCTTGCGCGGCAGGTCCTGCATGAGCGCGATGACGCGCTCGTCGGGCAGGCCGGCCAGCAGCATGCGGCCCATGGAGGTCCAGAACGCGGGCAGGCGCGAGCCCACGCCGAGGTTGGTGCTCATGATCTTGTGGGTGTGCACGCGCAGCACATAGACCACGTCGTGGCCGTCGAGCACGGCGGCGGAGCACGATTCGTGCACCTCGCCTGCCAGCGCTTCCATGGAAGGCTCCGCCAGGTCCCAGATCGGCATGGACGAGAGGTAGGCGAACCCCAAGTCCAGTATGCGCGGCGTGAGGCGGAACAGTCGCCCGTCGCTTTCCACGTAGCCCAGCGTCTGCAGCGTGAGCAGGATGCGGCGGGCGCCGGCGCGCGTCAGGCCCGAGGAGGCCGCCACCTCGCTCAGCGTCTGTTGCGGGGCGGCCGCGCTGAAGGAGCGGATCACTTCCAGCCCGCGGGCGAACGACTGCACATAGCTGTCGCCCGGCCTAGGGTTTTTACCAGGGTCCTTGGGGGTATCGCTCATAAGCTGTTAGTTCTAGAATTAATTCATTGTACGAACATTTGTTCTTTATACGAACAAAATCCCGCGGCCGGACCTCCGGTCGCCTCCCGCCCGCGGGGCCGGATTGTCGCTGTGCGGCACGGCAGTCCGGCCTTGCTCCCATTCCAGGTTTTTCTTCCCATGATCAACAAGATTGCGGATTCCGTCGCCCAGGCCCTGTCGGGCATCCAGGACGGCGCCACGGTGCTCGTCGGCGGCTTCGGCACGGCCGGTATTCCCGGCGAACTGATCGACGGACTGATCGGGCAGGGCGCCCGTGACCTCACGGTGGTCAACAACAATGCCGGCAACGGCGACACGGGCCTGGCAGCGCTGCTCAAGACGGGCCGCGTGCGCAAGATCATCTGCAGCTTCCCGCGGCAGGTGGACAGCTGGGTGTTCGACGACCTGTACCGCTCCGGCAAGCTGGAGCTGGAACTGGTGCCGCAGGGCAACCTCGCCGAGCGACTGCGCGCGGCCGGGGCAGGCATCGGCGCCTTCTTCTGCCCGACGGCCTACGGCACGGAACTGGCGAAGGGCAAGGAAACGCGCGAGATCGGCGGCAGGCACTACGTGCTGGAGTACCCCATCCACGGCGACGTGGCCCTCATCAAGGCCGAGCGGGGCGACCGCTGGGGCAACCTGACGTATCGCATGTCCGCACGCAACTTCGGCCCCGTGATGGCCACGGCCGCGAAGCAGACCATCGCCACGGTGCACGAGATCGCGGAACTGGGCGCCCTGGATCCCGAGGCCATCGCCACCCCCGGCATCTTCGTGAGCAGGATCGTGCGCATCGAGCGCACCGCCACCCAGGGCGCTGGCTTCAAGAAGCCTGCATGAGCCCGGTATCGCATCGGAATTGAACAGGCCACCAGCGCAGAAGGAATCAGCGTGAGCAGCTATCAGAAACGCAGCAAAGACGAACTGGCCCGCCGCGTGGCCCAGGACATCCACGAAGGCGCCGTCGTCAACCTGGGCATCGGGCAGCCCACCCTCGTGGCCAACCACATCCCGGCCGACCGCGAAGTCATCCTGCAGAGCGAGAACGGTATCCTCGGCATGGGCCCCGCGCCCGTGGCAGGGCAGGAGGACTACGACCTCATCAATGCGGGCAAGCAGCCCGTCACGCTGCTGCCGGGCGGCGCGTACTTCCACCATGCCGACAGCTTCGCCATGATGCGCGGTGGCCACCTGGACATCTGCGTGCTGGGCGCCTTCCAGGTCAGCGCCACGGGCGACCTGGCCAACTGGAGCACGGGCGAGCCCGGGGCCATCCCGGCCGTGGGCGGCGCGATGGATCTGGCCATCGGCGCGAAACAGACCTGGGTGATGATGGATCTGCTGACCAAGCAGGGCCAGTCCAAGATCGTGGGGCAGTGCACCTACCCGCTCACCGGCATCGGCTGCGTCAAGCGCATCTACACCGACCTCGCCACGCTGGCCTGTACGCCGGACGGCCTGGTGGTGATCGACGCCGTGCAGGGCCTGGAGCACGGCGAACTCGAACGCCTGGTCGGCCTGCCCATCCGCCGCGCCTGACCCGCGCCCGAAAGAACCTTCCCGGAGACAAACCGCATGACTTCTTCCCACGCCTTCATCTGCGACGCCATCCGCACACCCTTCGGCCGCTACGGCGGTGCGCTCTCCAGCGTACGCACCGACGACCTGGGCGCTGTTCCCCTCAAGGCGCTGATGGCGCGCAACCCCCATGTCGATTGGGCGGCGGTGACCGACGTGCTCTACGGCTGCGCCAACCAGGCCGGCGAGGACAACCGCAACGTGGCGCGCATGAGCGCGTTGCTGGCCGGCCTGCCCATCGACGTGCCGGGCGCCACCATCAATCGCCTGTGCGGCTCGGGCCTGGATGCCGTGGGCACGGCGGCGCGCGCCATCAAGGCGGGCGAGGCGGGCCTGATGATCGCCGGCGGCGTGGAAAGCATGAGCCGCGCGCCCTTCGTCAGCCCCAAGGCCGAGAGCGCCTTCAGCCGCAGCAACGCGGTGTACGACACGACCATCGGCTGGCGCTTCGTGAACAAGCTCATGAAGGCACAGTACGGGGTCGATTCCATGCCGGAAACGGCCGAGAACGTGGCCGACGACTACAAGATCGAGCGCGAGGCGCAGGACCGCATGGCCCTGGCCAGCCAGCTCAAGGCCGTGGCCGCGCAGAAGGCCGGCCACCTGGCGCGCGAAATCACTGCCGTGACCATTCCCCAGAAGAAGGGCGACGCGGTGGTGGTGGACAAGGACGAACACCCGCGCGAGACCAGCCTGGAGGCGCTGGCCCGGCTCAAGGGAGTGGTGCGCGAGGGCGGCACGGTGACCGCGGGCAACGCCAGCGGCGTGAACGACGGTGCCTGCGCGCTGCTGCTGGCGGATGAAGCCTCGGCCGCGAAGCATGGCCTCACGCCGAAGGCCCGCGTGGTCGGCATGGCCACGGCCGGCGTGGCGCCGCGCGTGATGGGCATCGGCCCTGCCCCCGCCACCCAGAAAGTGCTGGCGCTGACCGGCCTCACGCTGGAGCAGCTCGACGTGATCGAGCTGAACGAAGCCTTCGCCGCGCAGGGCCTGGCCGTGCTGCGCATGCTGGGCCTGAAAGACGACGACGAGCGCGTGAACGCCTGGGGCGGTGCCATCGCCCTGGGCCATCCCCTGGGCGCCAGCGGCGCGCGCCTGGCCACCACGGCCGTCAACCGGCTGCATGCCACGCGCGGGCGCTATGCGCTGGCCACCATGTGCATCGGCGTGGGCCAGGGCATCGCGGTGATCCTGGAGCGCGTGTGAGCGGGGGCGACATGGCCATGAACGACGACGTGCTGAAGACCGCGGCGGGCGCTTTCCGTGTGCGGGTGGAAGGGCCTGCCGATGCGCCGGCCCTGGTGTTCTCCAACTCCCTGGGCACCACGCTGGAAATGTGGGACGCGCAGGCCGAACGGTTCGCGCGCACCCACCGCGTGGTGCGCTACGACACGCGCGGCCACGGCGGCAGCGAGGTGTCTCCCGGGCCGTACACCTTCGACCAGCTGGGCGGCGACGTGGTCGCCCTGCTCGATGCCCTGGGCATCGCCCGTGCCAGCTTCTGTGGTATCTCGATGGGCGGCTTCACGGGCCTCTGGCTCGGCGTGCATGCGCCGCAGCGGCTGGAGCGCCTGGTGGTGGCCAACAGTGCCGCGAAGATCGGCACGGCCGAGGGATGGACCACGCGCGCCGCCATGGTGCGCGAGAAGGGCGCGGCCGGCATGGCCGAACTGGCCGCTTCTTCGCCGGGGCGCTGGTTCACCGACGCCTTCGCCGCCGCGCAGCCCGAGGTGGTGCGCCGCGCCCAAGGCTGGATCGCCGGCGTCGATCCCGAAGGCTACGCCGGCTGCTGCGAGGCCCTGGCCCAGGCCGACCTGCGCGCGGCCATCGGTGGCATCGCCGTGCCCACGCTGCTCATCGCCGGCGCGGCCGACCCGGTCACCACGGTGGCGGACACGCAGGCCATGCAGGCCGCCATCGCCGGCGCCCGCGTGGCCGAACTGCCGGCCTCGCACCTGTCCAACCTCGAGGCGCCGCAGGCCTTCGATGCCGCGCTCTCGGATTTTCTGCAAAGGAACTAGGACCGATTCCATGGAACAGCCACAGCCCGCGAACCCCCGCTGGAAGCAGCGCCCACCTGGCTCGACCTGGGGCGACTTCGGGCCCGACGACCAGCTGGGCCGCCTGAACCTGCTGACGCCCGACAAGGTGCTCCAGGGCGTGGCCGAGGTGCGCGAGGGCCTGAGTTTCGCGCTCAGCCTGCCGCTGGACTACCCCGGCGGCAGCGCGCTCAATCCCAACCGGCATCCCCCCGTGCTGCGGCCCACGCTGCGCAAGGGGCTGGTCAATTTCAACTGCCTGATGGCCGAGCTGGAGCCGGGCCGCACCGACGTGATGTCCGACGACCTGGCCATCCTGTACCTGCAGTACTCGACGCAGTGGGACAGCCTGGCGCACGCCGGATCGCTGTTCGACGCCAATGGCGACGGCCTGCCCGAGGCGCTCTACTACAACGGCTATGCGGCGGGGCGGCACATCGTCGGCCCGCAGGACGTGCGCGACACGGGCGTGCCGGCCGCCGCGGACTCTGCCGGCAGCACCTCGGCCGCGCATGCCCTGGGCATCGAGGGCATGGCGCGCACGGGCGTGCAGGGCCGCGGCGTGATGATCGATTTGCGCGCCCACCTGGGCGATGCGCGCACGCTGGTCGGCTACGACACGCTGATGCGCGTACTGGAGGCCGACGGCGTGGCGGTGGAGACGGGCGACATCGTCTGCCTGCACACGGGCTTCGCCGACGTGGTGCTGGGCATGCGTCGGCATCCCGACCCGCAGGTGCTGCACAACGCCTGCGCGGTGCTGGACGGCCGCGACGAGAAGCTGCTGCAGTGGATCACCGACAGCCAGCTCGCCGCCATCGCGGCGGACAACTACGCCGTCGAGGGCCTGCCCGCTCGCCCCGGGCCGGCCTGCTGCGCGGCGCTGCCGCTGCACGAGCACTGCCTGTTCAAGCTGGGCGTTCACCTGGGCGAGCTCTGGTACCTCACGCCGCTGGCGCGCTGGCTGCGCGAGCACGGCCGCCATCGCTTCCTGCTGACGGCGCCGCCGCTGAACCTGCCCGGCGCCGTGGGCTCGCCCGTGACGCCCGTCGCCACGGTCTGAGACCACCGCCGCCACTTCCCGGGCCCGCGGGCCCGGGAGCCACCCATCCCGAACACGCCGCAGGCCCCTTGGCCCGCGGCATCCGCCATGTGCCGGCCTGCCGCACGGAAGAACACGCCATGCCTTTCATCATCGAAACCTTCGACAAGCCCGGCCACCAGCACGTGCGCCAGGCCACGCGCGCCGCGCACCTGGAATTCCTGGACCGCCACAAGGCCCTGCTGCTGGCCTGCGGGGCCAAGCTGGACGACGGCGGCAGGGATCTGGGCGGCGGCCTCTACGTGGTGGCGATGGATGCGCGCGAAGAGGCGCAGCGCTTCATCGAATCCGATCCCTTCCATGCCGCCGGCCTGTTCGAGCGCGTGGTGCTCACGCGCTGGCGCAAGGCCTACGTGGACGGACAGTGCTACCTGTGAGCCGTCCGCTGCGGCGCGGCACCACCTATTCCCCTGAAGGATTCCCCATGACGAATTCCCTGGTCTCCTCCGTGCGCGAGCGCGTTCTCATCACCGGCGGCGGCGCCGGCATCGGCGCGGCGACGGCCGAACGCTGCCGCGCCGACGGCTACGAGCCGGTCGTCATCGACCGCCTGGTCGATCGCGTGCCCGGCGGCATCCAGGCCGACCTGTCCAATCCCGCAGAGACGGCGCGCGCGCTGCAGCAGGCGCTGGCCGGCGGACCGATCACGCGGCTGGTCAACAACGTCGGCATCGTGGTGCCGGCCGGGGCGGCCGAGCAGACGCTGGAGCAGTTCGACCTGGCTGTTGCGCTGAACCTGCGCTGCAGCCTGCAGTGCATGCAGGCGCTGCTGCCGGGCATGCAGGCGGCCGGCTTCGGGCGCATCGTGAACATGTCCTCGCGCGCCGCCCTGGGCAAGGAGCTGCGCACCGCGTACTCGGCCACCAAGGCCGGCCTGATCGGCATGACGCGCGTCTGGGCGCTGGAGCTGGGGCGCCACGGCATCACGGCCAACGCGATCGGTCCCGGGCCCATCCGCACCGAGCTGTTCGACCGCGCCAACCCGCCGGATGCACCGCGCACGCAGGCCATCATCGATGCGGTGCCCGTGAAGCGCGTGGGCACGCCGGACGACGTGGCGCATGCCGTGTCGTACCTGCTCGATGCGCGCAGCGGCTTCGTCACGGGGCAGGTGCTCTATGTCTGCGGCGGCATGACCGTTGGCGTGGCCGGTGTGTGAACTACCCCCTGATGCGCTGCGCGCCTTCCCCCTTCTCTCGGACCGCTGCGCGCTCCGGGAAGGGGGACGCCGCCGGTGGCCGGGCGAAGCCCGTTCCACGGCGTCTGCTGGCGTGGCCTGCTCCGCGGCCTTCTGACAGGACAGGCCGAGACGGTTCCAGAAGCTGCGCCACTGAAGCGATTTCTCTTCTTCTCTCATTCATCCCATAACAGCGAGACAAGTTCTTCCATGTCGAAAATCACCGCCTTCTTTACCGAACTGATGCGGCGCTACCTGCCCGATCCGTTCGTCTTCGCGATCCTGCTCACGCTGCTGACCATGGCGCTCGCTTTCGGCGTGGAGAGCCGCCCGATCGACGCCGTGGTGCAGGACTGGGGCAAGGGCTTCTGGAGCCTGCTGGCCTTCACGACGCAGATGGCCGTGATCCTGGTGATGGGTTACGTGCTGGCGGCCGCGCCTATCGTGGACCGTTTTCTCGACCGCATCGCCGCGCGCGTGGACACGCCGCGGCAGGCCATCATCGTCGCGACCATCGTGGGCGGCGTGGGCAGCTACCTGAACTGGGGCTTCGGCCTGGTGATCGGCGGCATCATGGCGCGCAAACTGGCCCTCAAGGTGAAGGGCGTGCACTATCCGCTGATCATCGCGGCGGCCTACACGGGCTTCACCATGTACAGCCTGGGCTTCTCGGCGACGATTCCCGTACTGATCTCCACCAAGGGCCATGCCTTCGAGGGCACGATGGGCCTGATCCCGCTCACGCAGACGATCTTCTCCGCGCCCATCCTGCTCACCAGCCTCGCCGTGCTGATCGCGCTGCCACTGCTCAATGCCGCCATGCACCCGAAGCAGGGTGAGAAGGTGGTCGAGCTGGACCCCGCCACCGTGGCCGACACGAAGCCCGCCGCCGGCGCCGAGGGCCTGCTGGGCGACGAGAAGACGCTGGCGTACCGCCTCAACAACAGCCGCGTGCTGAGCCTGCTGATCGGGCTGTGCGGCATGGCGTACGTGGCCATGCACTTCATCAAGGGCGGCAACCTCGACCTGAACATGATCAACTTCTTCATCCTGTTCCTCGGGGTGCTGCTGCTGGGCACGCCGATGAAGTACGTGGAGAAGGTCAACGAGGGCGTGAAGACGATCGGCGGGATCATCCTGCAGTTCCCGTTCTACGCCGGCATCATGGCGATCATGCACGGCTCGGGGCTGGTGGAATCGATCGCGCACGTGTTCGTGAACATCTCCACTGCCGCCACGCTGCCGCTGTGGGGCCTCGTGAGTTCCTTCGTGATCAACTTCTTCGCGCCCTCGGGCGGCGGCCACTGGGTGCTGCAGGGCCCGTTCATGATCAACGCGGCCACCACGCTGGGCGCTTCGCAGGCGCAGACGGCCATGTCGGTGATGCTGGGCAACGGCTGGAACGACCTGGTGCAGCCGTTCTGGATCCTGCCGGCGCTGGCGCTGTCCAAGCTCAAGCTCAAGGACATCATGGGCTACACCGTGGTCTCCATGCTGCTCGTGGGCGCGATCTATGCCGTGACCATGCTGGTCTGGCCGCATCTGTGATGGCCGTACGGGCCGTCCGCTTTCTTTCCACATCCCAACCCGAATCCTCAAGGAGAAACCCATGCTGTTCATGGCTGAAATGACCGTCCGCATCCCGTCCACGCTGGCCCCCGACGTGGCCGACGAGATCAAGCGCAAGGAGAAGGAGTATTCGCAGCAGCTGCAGCGCGATGGCCAATGGCGCCACCTGTGGCGCGTCGTCGGCGAATACGCCAACGTGAGCATCTTCGACGTGTCCGGCAACGACGAGCTCCACGCGATCCTGAGCGGCCTGCCGCTGTTCCCGTACATGGAGATCAAGGTGACGCCGCTGGCCAACCACCCGTCGTCCATCGTGCAGGAGTGAGCGCGGGCGCGCCGCATCCCCATCCCTACAACGAAGAGATCCGAGGAAACAAGCCATGACCATCGCCCACTCCATCTTCCGCCGCGGCCTGATCGCCGCCGCGGCCGCCTGCGCGCTCCTGCCCGGGCTGGCCGCCGCGCAGGCATTCCCGAGCAAGACCATCACCATCGTCGTGCCCTTCGCGGCCGGCGGCACCACCGACATCCTGGCGCGCATCATCGCCCAGGGCATGGGCACCGAACTGGGCCAGCCGGTGGTGGTGGACAACCGCGCCGGTGCGGGCGGCAACATCGGCGGCCAGGTGGCGGCACGCGCCCCGGCCGACGGCTACACGCTCTTCATGGGCACGGTGGGCACGCATGCCATCAACGCCGCGCTCTACAGGAAGATGCCGTTCGACCCGATCAAGGACTTCGCGCCGCTCACGCGCGTGGCCAACGTGCCCAACCTGCTGGTGGCCAATCCGGCGCAGCCGTTCAAGACGGTGCAGGAGCTGATCGCCTATGCCAAGGCGAACCCGGGCAAGGTGAACTTCGGATCGTCCGGCAGCGGCAGCTCCATCCACCTCTCGGGCGAGCTGTTCAAGAGCATGGCCAAGGTGGACATGGTGCACGTGCCCTACAAAGGCAGTGCGCCGGCCGTGACGGACCTGCTGGGCAACCAGATCGCGATCATGTTCGACAACATGCCCTCGGCCATCCAGCACGTGCGCTCGGGCAAACTGCGCGCCATCGCCGTCACCACGGCCAAACGCTCGCCCGAGCTGCCCGACGTGCCGACGATCGCCGAAGCCGGCGTGCCCGGCTACGAGGCCACGTCGTGGTTCGGCATGTTCGCGCCGGCCGGCACGCCCGCGCCGGTCGTCGCCAAACTGAACGCCACCATCGTGAAGGTGCTCGCGCAGCCCGACATCAGCAAGAAGCTTGCGGAGCAGGGCGCCGAGGCGGCCGGCGAGACACCCGCGCAGTTTGCCGATTTCATCCAGAAGGAGAGCGTGAAGTGGGGCCGGGTGGTGAAGGAGTCCGGCGCCAGCGTGGATTAAGGGTTCTTTGGGCCGCTTTAAAGTGCGCCGTTCTTCGCCGCCACCACCTCGGCCACCATCGAGAGGGCGATCTCGGCGGGTGTCCGGCTGCCGATGAACAGGCCCGCCGGGCCGTGCAGGCGCTGCAGTTCGGCGTCCTGCAGCCCGAAGTGCAGCCGCAGCCGTTCGCGCCGTCGGGCGCTGTTGTTGCGCGATCCGATGGCGCCGACGTAGAACGCGCGCGAGCGCAGGGCCTCGATCAGGGCCAGGTCGTCGAGCTTGGGATCGTGGCTCAGGGCGAGCACGGCCGTGCGGTCGTCTTCCCTCAGCGCCAGGACCACGTCGTCGGGCATGTCGCGCGTGAAGGCGATGCGGCCCTGCGCCCAGGCAGGGGCCTGCTCCAGGCGCGGGTCGCACAGCACGATGTCGAAGCCGACGTTCACAGCCATCTGGCATGCGTAGTACGCGGTGTCGCCCGCGCCGATGACGACCAGGCGCGCGACTGGCGCGAAGCAGGCCACGAAGCGGTCCGCTTCCAGTACTGGCGCGGCGGCCTGCGCACGGTCGCGCAACCGTACCGCCCCGGTGGCCAGGTGCAGCGTGCGCTCAACGCAGCGCCGCTGCGCGCAGGCGTAGAGCAGTTCCGGCAACCGGCTGCGCTCCTGCAGCGGCTCCATCACCAGTTCCACGGTGCCGCCGCAGGGCAGGCCGAAGCGGTGGGCCTCGTCGGCCGAGATGCCGTAGCGCAGGACTTCGGGGAGCGCCGCGGTACCCTCGGCCTGCGCTTGCGCCGTTGCCTGCTGCTGCACGCGGCGCACCAGATCGTCCTCGATGCAGCCGCCCGACACCGATCCCGCCACCTCGCCGCGCGCATTCATCGCCATCAGCGATCCGGGAGGGCGCGGGGACGATCCCCAGGTGCGTGCGACGGCCACGAGCCATGCGGGGACGCCGGCCTGCAGCCAGCCGTTCGCCGTGCGCAGCACGAGGCTGTCCAGGTCGCCCGCTTCCATGTCAGGTGCCGAGCGCTGGCCGCACCACGTCCGGGGTGAACGGCGCCTGGTAGAAGCGCCGCCCCGTGGCGTCGAACAGGGCATTGGCCAATGCGGCCGGACCCGGCACCGAGGCAGACTCGCCGGCACCCATGGGCGGCTCGTCCTGGCGCGGCATCAGCACCACCTCGATCGGCGGCACGTCGCGGAAGCCGATGATGGGGTAGCCGCCCCATTCGCGGCTGGCCACGCCCCGGTCGTCGAAGGCCACGCGCTCCAGCAGGCTGCGGCTCAGCGTCTGGATGACGTTGCCGTGGATCTGGTGGCGCACGCCATCGGGGTTGACCATCATGCCCGTGTCCTGGCCCACCACCACGCGCCGCACGGCGATGCGGCCGCTCGCCGGATCGACCTCGATATCGACGACCCAGGCCGCCCAGGCTGCGCCGAAGCCGGGAAAGCGGCTGTGCACATAGCGCGCATAGGCCACGCCGCGCCCGCGCAGCAGGCCGTGGGCACCGGGCTGGCCCCGGCTGCCCGGCTGCCCGCGCTGCCAGCCGGCATGGCGCGCCGTGGCCTCGATCAGTTCGATGGCGCGCGGGTCGCCCAGGTGGCGGATGCGGTAGTCCACCGGGTCGGCGCCGGCCGCGTGGGCCAGCTCGTCGATCATGCAGTCGTGGGCGAAGGAGTTGGGCAGGGCCGAGACGCCGCGCAGCCACGAGGAGCGCACCAGCGGCGCCATGTCGTGGCAGGCGATGCGCCGGCTCGCGTAGCGGTAGGGCGGCACGGCGGTGCGGTCGCCCATCTCCAGCGTGCGCGGCTGGCCCGGCACGCGGCCCGTGAGCAGCAGGGCCAGCAGGGGCGCATCGTTGGACGGGTAGCGCACGGCGAAATCGCAGGCCAGTAGCTCGCCGCCCTGGCCGATGGCTGCGCGCACGTCCATGAGCTGGCCCGTGCCCTTGGGCTCCCACTGGTGCTCCTGCTCGCGCGTGAGCTGCACGCGCACCGGCGCGCCCACGGCCATGGACAGCAGGGCCGCGTCGGCGCACACGTCGTCGGCGCAGTTGCGGCCGTAGCAGCCCGCTGCCTCCAGGCGCACGATGTCGATGCGGTCCTCGCCCAGCCGCAGCAGCCGGTCCAGGTCGGTGCGCAGCATGTGCGGGTTCTGCGTGCCGGACCACACGTTGAGCCGCCCGCCCTGGAAATCGGCCACCGCGCAGGACGGGCCGATGGAGGCGTGCATCTGGTAGGGCCAGACGTAGCTGCGCTCCAGCACGGCGGCCGTTTCGGCGCCCGCGAAGGCGGCGTCCACGTCGCCCTCGTCCATCAGCACGCGGCGCTGCGCCGGGTTCGCGCGGATCGCGCCCGCCAGGTCGCTCAGGTCGGGGGCGGGCGGCACGGGGCGCCATTGCACGCGCAGCGCGCGCAGGGCGGCGATGGCCTGCTCTTCCCGGTCGGCCACCACGCCGACGAAGTCGCCCTCGGTGACCACCTGCACATGGCCCGGCAGGTGGGCGACGGAGGCAGGGTCCACGGCGACGAGGCAGTGGCCGATGAAGTCGCCGCCGTCGCGGCCCGGGTGCGGCGGGCGCACCACGCGGCCATGGCGCATGCCGGGCACGCGCACGTCGTGCACGAAGCTAAGCTCGCCGGTGGCCTTGGCGGGAATGTCCACGCGCGCGGCGCCGCGGCCCACCAGCCGGTATTCGCTCGCGGGCTTGAGCTTCACCGGCTGCTCGGGCGGCGCCAGCGGCAGGTGCAGGCGCTGCCCCTGCAGCCCGTGCAATAGCTGTCCGTAATGGAGCGTGCGCGCATCGCCGCCATCCGCGAGGCGCACGATGCCATCGCACGCTTGCAAGCGTTCGGCATCCACGCCCCATTGCGCGGCGGCGAGCGCCAGCAGCTGCTCGCGCGCCTGGGCCGCCGCGCGGCGCAGCGGCACCGCGGAAATCTGGATGCTCGCGCTGGCGATGGTCGGCCCCTGGTTGGGCGATGCGGCCGTGTGGCCCAGCACCATCTCCAGCCGGGCCAGAGGCACTTCCAGTTCTTCCGCCACGATTTGCGCCAGGGCGGTGCGGATGCCCGTGCCCAGGTCCACGTGGCCGTTGAAGGCCAGGGCGCGCCAGCCTGCTTCCGCACCGGGGTCGGCGAGCACGGCCACGAAGATCTCGGGCGTGGCCTGCACGTAGTCGGTGCCCGAACCGGGCTGCCCCGGCGCAGGCTTCGGAGGCGCCACGGGCTGGCGCACGACCAGCAGGGTGTCGGGGCGGTCCAGCAGCGGGGCGTGCAGGTCGTGGGGCTGGAGCAGGTTCATGGAGCGGCGTTATTTCAACGCGCGAGCGCGCCGGTATCGGCCAGGGCCTGGTCGAGGGGCATCACGGCCGCGTACTTCTGCGCCATGTCGAACAGGTTGGCCTCGTGCGGGCCCAGGGCGCGGTCGCCGCAGCAGTCGGCCACCACCAGCGGGCGGAAGCCCGACTGCATGGCATCGACCACGCTGGCGCGCACGCAGCCGCTGGTCACGCAGCCGGCCACCAGCAGCGTCTGCACGCCGCGCTGGGCCAGCCAGGGCGCGAGCATGGTGCCGAAGAAGGCCGAGGGCGTGCTCTTGCGCACCACGTATTCGCCGGGGGCGGGGGCCAGCTCGGGCACGATGGCGCTGGCCGGGCTGTCTTCCTTCAGCGTCAGCATGCCGGGCACCTTCAGGCAGAAGATGTTGCTGTCCGCGTCGTCGTCCGAGAACACGATGCGGCTGTGCGCCACCGGCCAGCCGCGCTCGCGCGCATGGGCCAGCAGGCCGCGGGTGCGCTCGATCGCCTCGGGAATGTTGCCGCCGCCGAACACCGCCGGGTCGGCGAAGCCGTTGACGAAGTCGATGATGAGCAGGCCGAAGGGCGCCTTGAGCGGCAGCGGCGTGCCGAAGCCCTGGCGGGCGTAGGCGGAGATGTCGCCCTGGACGGCCCCGGCGGGGACGCCCTGGGCGCTGTTGGTGGTGGCGTTCGTCATGCGATGTCCTTGCCTTGCTGGGGTCTTCTGGCGGCGCGTGCCAGTCCTGCTTCGTCCTGCACCACGCCGTCGATCACTACCGGCGTGCCGTCCAGTGCCACCGTGCAGTGGCGCATGGGGATGTCGATGTGGCAGGCGGTGGTGCGGCTGCCGCCGGCTTCGTTGTTGGGGCCCATGGACCAGAGGAAGTTGCCCTCGAAGGCGCGGGCGTCCATGCCGATGTGGGTCTCCTTGTTGTAGTGCGCCAGCATCGACCAGTGGGCGCGCGGCTGCAGGCCCCAGCCCACATGGGAGACGGCGTAGGCTTCCGGGTCTTCGTACGAGGCCATGTACTCGCTCAGGATCTCGGCCTGCAGGCCGCCGCTGATGCGCGTCACGTAGCCCTTCTCGATCGTGAGTTCGATGGGATCGGTCACGTAGTCCTTCATGGGCAGCAGGATGTCGCCGCGGTCCAGCACCACGCGGCCGTGGCTCTGGCCTTCGTCGGGCCAGGTCAGCACGAAGCCGCTCGGCCAGTGGTCCCACCGGCCGGGCTCGTCCACGAAGCCGTATTCGCAGATGGCGGGGAACTCGCCCAACGCGCAGCGCAGGTCGGTGCCAGCCGCGGAGGTGATGTGCATCTGCCTGGCCGCCTCGATGCGCTTCGATGCGGCCTGCACGCGTGCGCGGTCGGCCTCGGTGGGCACCAGGCGGCACAGCACCTCGGGCGGCTCCACGGCCAGCAGGATCCTGGTGCCGGTCTGCAGGATCTCGTGCTGCTCGGGGGAGAACAGCAGGGTCATGAGGTCGAGCACCAGGTCGCTGGCCTTGAGCGCGGCGATGGCGGCCGGGTTGCCGGTCAACGGCGTGGTGCCCAGGTAGGCCAGCGAATCGCGGCTGAGCGATTTCTCGGCGTTGACGGGCGGCAGGTCCAGCCGGTTGACGCGCGCGCCCAGGTCGCTGGAGGCCGCGATCGCGCAGCGCAGCGTCTGAGGGTGCGTGTCGGCGCCCGTGAGCACGGTGACCGTCTGGCCGGGCTCGAGCCGGGACAGCGTGAGCACCTGCTTCCAGGCGTGGATCAGATCGTTGTCGCTGACGGACATGCGGGGCTCCTTGGCGTACGGTAGTAGAGAAAGTGCATTTCAGTTATCCATGGCGTTTCGCGCCACCGGCAACCCATGAAGCCGGCGCGGAGTCACCCGTCCGATGGCCGCGGAGCAGGCCATGCCAGCAGGCGCCGCGGAACGGGCTTCGCCCGGCCGCTGGCGTCGTCCCCCTGCCCGCCATGCGCTGCATGGCGAGAGCGGGGGGAAGCGGCGCAGCCGCTCAGGGGGGTGTCGTCTCATCCCACCCGGGCTCCGAGGAAGTCGCCGAGCGCTGCGTAGAAACCGGCCTCGTTGTCCCACGGGATCATGTGCCCGGCACCGGGCACCCGGACGTGAACGGTCTGGGGCGCCAGGTCCTGCCACTCGGCCACGTCCGTGTCGCGCACCACGTCGCCGCGCTCGGCAGTGACGAGCAGCAGCGGCTGCGGAATGCGGGGCAGGTCGGCGTGGATGTCGTCGCGGCCGAAGTCCTCGAAGCTCTGCACGATGGCGGGCTCGTGGCAGGTGTGCAGCCACTGCGCGCGCAGCTGGCGCTGCTCCTGCGTCCAGGTGGGGCAAAAGGCGCGCATGGCTTCGGCATCCATGCCCTGCGCGGCCTGGCGGATGGAATCCACGTACCAGGGCAGGGCGGCCGGGTAGGCGCGGCGGCCGGGGCCGGAGACGGGCGGATCGACGATGACCAGGCGCATGAGCCCGGCCGGCTGGCTGCGGGCCGCGCGCACGGCGATGCGCCCGCCCATGGAGTGGCCGACCAGGGCCCAGCGCTGCAGCCCCAGGGCCTGCGCCAGCGCGATCACGTCGGCGGCCTGGGCATCGAGGCCGTAGTCCAGGCCCGGGCCGGAAGAGGAGAGGCCGCGCCCGCGCACGTCCAGCACGTAGGTGTCGAACTGGCGGCCCAGGTGTTCGGCGACGAAGCCCCAGGTCACGGCCGGGCTGGTGATGCCGGGGATCAGGATGACGGCATCGCGCTGCGCGCGCTCGCCATCCGCGCCGCCGTAGCGCAGGTAGTGCTGGCGGATGCCGTTGGCATGGACGTGGCCGCCGTAGCGGAAGGTGCTGGCATGGTCGCTCATGGAATGCTCCTCAGGCCGTGGCGGCCGTGTCGTACGGATAGGCGCCCGACAGCAGCGCGCCCGCACCCGGCACCACCGGGTCCAGTCCCAGTTCCTTCAGGATGGCATAGGTGGTGGCGATCGAGGCCGTGAGCACGGGCTTGCCCGTGGCCGCTTCCACCTGCGCGACCGCCGGCAGCGAGGGCATCTGCACGCAGGCCGACAGCACGATCACGTCGGCATCGGCATAGTCCATGCCGGCGACGATGCCCGGCAGCTTCGCGGGATCGTGGCGGCCCACCTCGAGGTTGTCGGGAATCTCCAGCGCACGCCAATCGACGATCTCGAAGCCCTCGGCGGCGATGTAGTCCATCACCAGCTGGGTGAGCGGAACCATGTAGGGCGCCACCAGGGCGATCTTCTTCGCGCCCATGACCTTGAGGGCCTCGACCAGTGCGCCCGCGCTGGTGATGACCGGGGCCGTGGCGCCGTTGCTGGCCGTGCGTTCCGTCAGGCGCCGCTGCGACACGCGGTGGTAGCCCTTGCCCATCGCCATGATGGCCACGAGGCAGGCATAGCCCAGCACGTCCACCCGCGCGTCGCTCAGCTCCAGCGCGCAGCGGTCGCTTTCGGCATCCATGGCGGCCAGCTCTTCCTTCTGCACTTTCTTCATGCGCATGCGGCTGGAGTGGAAGGTGAAGCGGTCCTGCGGCCGCAGCGTGGAGTGGGCCTGCAGCATGGCCGGCACCTCGGTCTCCATCGTGGTGTTGGAGCTGGGGACGATCTGGCCGATGCGGTATGTCTGGGTCATGGCGTGCCTTGTTCGCGCGATGCGCGTTTGATAAAGATCAGATGGGTGTGTACGCTTCATTTTTGCAAAACCCGTGCCGTCTGGCAAACGGCAATTTCATCGGGGTTTGCACCTATGTTGTGCATGAAATGCACCAAAAAATGCACAATGCACCGTATCCTTCTGCACCGTGGTGCGCTTGATGTGGGTCAACAAATCAAGTGCATACACCTAAATTGGGTGAATTCTTGCATGGCATGGATAGTGCTTTTCACCCTGGCAAGAGCCTGCCGCAGCGACGGCCGCCCGTCCGATTGATCCCCATTCCCGCAAGGAGAGAAACCATGTCCCGATCCCCCCGTATCGCCGTCGTCGGCGCCGGTCTGGGCGGCGCCGCCGCCGCCAAGCTGCTGCTGCAGGAGGGCTTCGATGTCCGCGTGTACGAGCAGGCGCCGAGCTTCTCGCGCCTGGGGGCCGGCATCCACGTCGGGCCCAACGTAATGAAGATCCTGCGCCGCATCGGCATCGAGGACGCACTCGACGCCCAGGGCTCGCACCCCGACTACTGGTACAGCCGCCACTGGCAGACCGGCGACGTGATGGCGCAGATCCCGCTCGGCGACTACGCCGTCAAGGAATACGGTGCCAGCTACCTGACCGTGCACCGCGGAGATTTCCACGCGCTGCTGATCGATGCGCTGCCGGACAGCGTGATGGCCTACGGCAAGTTCCTGACCCAGGTCGAGGACCGTGGCGACGTGGTGGTCATGCACTTCGCCGACGGCACGGCCGAAGAGGCCGACATCGTCATCGGCGCCGACGGCGTGAACTCCCGCATCCGCGAGGAACTGCTCGGCCCCGAACTGCCCAAGTACGCGGGCTACCTGGCCCACCGCGCCGTGTTCCCCACGCCCGAGGTCAAGGCGGGCATGCTGCCCTTCGACGCCTGCGTGAAGTGGTGGAGCGACGACCGCCACATGATGACCTACTTCGTCACCGGCAAGCAGGACGAGCTCTACTACGTGACCGGCGTGCCCGTCGAGCAGTGGGACCTGAACGACCGCTGGCTGCCGAGCAGCAAGGACGAGATGCGCGAGGCCTTCTCGGGCTGGCATCCCACGGTGCAGGCGCTGATCGACGCGACGGTGGAAGTGACCAAGTGGTCGCTGCTGGAGCGTGACCCGCTGCCGCTGTGGAGCCGCGGCCGCCTGGTGCTGCTGGGCGACGCCTGCCATCCCATGAAGCCGCACATGGCGCAGGGCGCGGCGATGGCCATCGAGGACGGCGCCATGCTGGCCCGCTGCCTGAAGGAAGTCGGCGCGCACAACCACGAGCTGGCGTTCGCCCTGTACGAGGCGAACCGCGCCGAGCGCGCGAGCAAGGTGCAGCGCATCTCGCACGACAACACCTGGCTGCGCACGAACGAGGACCCGTCGTGGTGCTTCGGCTACGACGTGTTCAGTATCCCCCTGGTGGAACCGAAGGTCGCCGCAGCGGCCTGATACTTCCTGGCGCAGCCGCAACGCATCCCATGGGAAACCCCGTCCAATCCAGCAGCCCGGCCCCCGGCCTCCGGCTGCGGGTCAACGGCCGCGCCTGCGCCGTGCCCGCCGCGCCCGGCACGGCGCTGCTGCACGTGCTGCGCAACGACCTGGAACTGAATGGCCCGAAGTACGGTTGCGGCCTGGGCGAGTGCGGTGCCTGCACGGTGCTGATCGACGGCGTGGCCGCGCGGTCCTGCGTGATCCCCGTGCAGGCTGCGGTGGGCCGCGAGGTGACCACGCTCGAGGGCCTCGGTTCGCGCCAATGCCCCGGTCCCACCCAGCAGGCCTTCATCGACTGCCAGGCGGCCCAGTGCGGCTACTGCCTCAACGGCATGGTCATGACCGTCGAGGCCCTGCTGCGCCGCAATCCGCACCCATCGGAGCAGGAAGTGCGCAGCGAGCTGCACCACAACCTCTGCCGCTGCGGCACGCACGTGGAGATCCTGCAGGCCGCGCTGCGCGCCGCGCGGTTGCGCGTGGGCGGCGCGGCCCCGGATGCCCCGGCGAGCGAAGCAGGAGTGCGTCCGTGAACCTGCCGGCCCATTCCATCGCGCCGGCTGCGACCGAGGTCCCGGGCGTGCCCGCGGACCTGCTGCACGGGCTGGCCTTGCGGCCCGACCGCATGGGCTGGGACGGGCTGCGCTACCAGGGCGACGCACTGGCCGATGCCCGGCTGGACGACGTGCGCGCCATGGCCGGCGTCGTGGCCGCGGTGCGTAGCGGAAACTTCCTGGGCGTGGTCGCCATGGCACCGGTCCATGCGCAGCAGGCGGCCGTGGTTCTGGCGCCGGTCTGGCGCGGGACGGACGCCGGTGCCGGTGCGCGTGAGCCGCTGCCCGATGCCCCGGCGGGCGATGCGTTCGTCTGGCACCCGGCCCGCGCGGATGGTCCTGCCGGCGCGCGCGCCATTGCCTGGTGCATGGACGGCCATGCCAGCCTGTGGCTGCCCCGTTGCGCGCCAGATGTCCAGGCCCTGATCGCCAGCGAGATCGCGGCGCTGCTGCAAGTGCCTGTGCAGGGCTTGCGCCTGTTCGCGCTGGACGGCGCCGCGCCGCCCGCGCTGGCATTGGTGGACGCGGCGGCCGATGCGGCGCTGCTGTCCCGGGTCGTTGCCCGGCCCGTCAGCGTGGCGTGCGCGGCGGGCGTCGAACCGTGCGCGCTGGCGCTGCACGCTGCGGCCAGCCCCTCCGTCGGCGCCGGCACGGCGCTGCAGCCGGCCGGCGACGATGCGGATGCGCCGGCCCCCTTTGCTTTTTCCTCCCCGCTGCCCTGGGCCGTGCGGCCCAGCTGCGCACGCCTGCTGAGCCAGTCCGATGCGGCCCGCGCGGCGGCCCTGCCCAGCGTGCAGGACGCCGGCACCGTGCAGGGCGGGCGCCATGCACGCGGCCTTGCGCAGGCCGGGGTGGACGATCTCAATGCCGCGCAGGTGTTCGCCAGCGAAAGCCTGTGGCACGAACAGGCGCTGGAGCAGGGGCAGGACCCGCTGGACTGGCGCCTGCGGCACCTGCCCGAAGGCCCGGCGCGCGACCTGGCCCTGCGCGTGGCGCACAGCGCGCCGTGGACCGGCGGCGGGCCGGATGCGCACGGACGGCTGCATGGCCGGGGATTCGCGGCGGCCTGCATGCAGACGCTGGATGCCGAGGGGCGGGACCACGTGGTCTGGAGCGCCTGGGTGGCCGAGGTGGCCGTGCATCCGCAGACCGGGGAGATCGAAGTCACCCGCGTGGTCGCAGGCCACGACAGCCAGCAATTGCAGGCAGCGCAGGGCGCCAGCGTGCACACCCGGACCGTGCAGCAGGATGCGCACTGGCTGGCCGGCGCGCGCCGGTTGCTGGGCGCTCCGGCCGCCTTCGATACATGGAACAGCCCAGCTGCCGCCCAGGAGGCTCCGGCTGCGGGCGGTGAACTCCTGGCGGGAGGGCAGGGTGAGCAGGCCCTCGTCCGCCATGGCCAGCTGGACCTGGACGGCGTGGCCACCCTGCCCGCCGCCGCCGCGATCGCCAATGCCATCCGCCATGCCACGGGCGTGCGCCTGCGCGAAGTGCCGTTCCAGACCGAGCCGCTGCGCCTCGCGCTGTCCGGCGAGGCGGGTGCGGGCGGCCAGCCCGTGCGCGGCGCGCTGCGCCGCGGCCTGGGCTGGCTCGCGGCCGGTGCCGCGGGCATCGCTGGCCTGGCTGCCATGGCGTGGCCGATGAAGCCGGCCTTGCCGCTGACCGACGGGCCCGATGTGTCGATCTACTCGGCGCAGGCCATCGAGCGCGGCCGCCTCGTCGCGGCGGCTGGTGACTGCGTCGTCTGCCACACCGCGCCGGGCGGCGCCCCGAACGCGGGCGGCCTGGGCCTGGAGACGCCGTTCGGCACCATCTACTCGACCAACATCACGCCCGATACGGAAACCGGCATCGGCCGGTGGTCGTATGCGGCCTTCGAGCGTGCCATGCGCCAGGGCATCCACCAGGACGGGCGCCAGCTCTATCCGGCCTTCCCATACACGGCCTTCGCCAGGCTCGGCGACGGCGACCTGCAGGCGCTCTACGGCTACCTGATGTCGCAGCCCGCCGTGCAGGCCCGGGCACCCGAGACGCAACTGGCCTTCCCCTACAGCCTGCGCCCGGCCATGGCCGGCTGGAACCTGCTGTTCCACGATGCCACGCCCTTCCGCGCCGATCCGGCCCGCAGCGCCGAATGGAACCGGGGCGCCTACCTGGTGGAAGGCGCGGGCCACTGCGCCGCCTGCCATTCGCCGCGCAACGCGCTGGGCGCCGAGAAGGGCGGCATCCACTACCTGGGCGGCGGCGAGGCCGAGGGCTGGAGCGCACCCGCGCTCAACCGATTGGCCGACGGCCCGCGGCCCTGGAGCCGCGAATCGCTCTACCAGTACCTGCGCACGGGCTTCTCCGCGCGCCACGGCGTGGCCGCCGGGCCCATGGCGCCCGTGATCCACGGCCTGGCCGAACTGCCTGATAACGACGTGCGCGCCATCGCCACCTACCTGCTGGAGCTGCCCGGCCGGGCGCCGCAGGCCGCCCCGGCCGCGGATCCCGCGCCAGCCGCCGTAACGGCGGCGGCCACGGCCGCAGCGGTGCCAATGCCGGTGCCTGCGCGCACCCTGGACCGCCACGCCAGCGGCGAGCGCCTCTACCAGAACGCCTGCGCCGTCTGCCACGAGGCCGGCAGCGGCCCGACCCTCTTCGGCGCCAGGCCGCTGCTAGGGCTCAACACCAACCTGCATGCCGCCACGCCGGACAACCTGGTCCAGGTCATCCTCCACGGCATACAGCAACCCGCCAATGACGCCCTGGGCTACATGCCGGGCTTCGGCGACAGCCTGGACGACCGGCAGATCACCGACCTGCTCGGCTACCTGCGCTGGCGTTTCGCGCCGGAGGAAAAAGCGTGGCCGATCGATATGGAGACGATCCACCGGCTGCGTGCGACGGCACATGCGGGCGTGCCATGACCGCATGACCCGGTGAGCGCGGGCTGCGGTACGCGGGGCCGCGGACAAGAAGAGGAAAAGCGGGAGGACGGTTTTCGCGATCGGCCCCTTCGGGTGGCGCCGGAGGGTTCGATCGCCAGGGGTTTTCTGGCAGGGCACGTGCCGGTACGGCGTCGCGACCTGGCGGAAGGGGCATATCAACAGCTAGCGGTGACGACCACAGGAGTTCCCATGTCATCTTCATTCGTTTCGGTGGAAAAAGGCATCCAGACAGCGGGTGTCGGCCGGTTCCAGTACCGGCTCTTCGTGATCTTCGGCCTGGTCTGGCTGGCCGACGCCATGCAGGTGCTGTCCATCGGCTTCAGCGCGCCGTCCATCGCCAAGACCTTCGGCAAGACGGTGCCCGAGGCGCTGCAGACCGGCACCTTCTTCTTCATCGGCATGCTGATCGGCGCCTTCGTCTTCGGCCGCCTGGCCGACCGCATCGGGCGCCGCCCGGTGCTGATGATGGCGGTGGTGATCGATGCCTGCGCCGGCGTGGCGTCGGCCTTCGCGCCCGAGTTCGCCTGGCTGCTGGTGCTGCGCTTCATCACCGGCATCGGCGTGGGTGGAACGCTGCCCGTGGACTACACCATGATGGCCGAATTCCTGCCCAGCGACCGTCGCGGGCGCTGGCTGGTGCTGCTGGAGTCGTTCTGGGCCGTGGGCACCATCTTCCTGGCCATCCTGGCTTTGGTGGCCGTGTCCTGGGGCAACGATGCCTGGCGCGTGATCTTCTTCGTGACCGGCATTCCGGCGCTGGTGGGCGTGGTGCTGCGGTTCTACATCCCCGAGTCGCCCATGTACCTGAACCGCAACGGCAAGTCCGACCAGGCCCGCCAGGTGCTCGAGCGCGTGGCCAAGGTCAACGGCAACACCACGCCGATCCCGCCGCTGCAGCCCGAGAAGCAGGAGCGCAAGTCGCTGTTCGCGCTGTTCTCGGCGGAACTGCGCCGCCGCAGCCTGGCGCTGTTCCTGGCCTGGGCGCTGATCTCCATCGCGTACTACGGCGTCTTCGTCTACCTGCCGGTGAAGCTCGGCAGCGAGGGCTTCGCCTTCATGCGCGGCCAGGTCTTCCTGGTGGTGCTGGCCCTGGTGCAACTGCCCGGCTTCGCGCTCTCGGCCTATGGCGTGGAGCGCTGGGGACGCAAGCCCACGCTGATCGGCTTCCTGCTGCTCAGCGCCGTGGGCTGCATGCTCTACAGCCTGGGTTCGTCGCCGTTCGTGGTGATCGGCTCCACCCTGCTCATGAGCTTCTCGCTGCTGGGCACCTGGGGCGCGCTCTACGCCTTCACCCCCGAGGTCTATCCCACCGACCTGCGCGCCAGCGGCATGGGCATGGCGGGCGCGGTCGCGCGCTTCGGCGGCCTGTTCGCCCCGGCCATCATCGCTCCGATCATGGCCACGCATTTCACGCTGGCCTTGGCCGTGCTGTCCGCCATGCTGGCGGGCGGCGCGCTGTCGATCTGGGCGGTGGATGTGGAGTCCCGCAACCGCGCGCTCGACTGATCCGTCCCCCGCCGCAGGCGCTCCCTACAATCCCGGCATGCACGACAAGACCGCGACCGAGGGTGCCGATGAGGGGTATGTGTTCTCCGAACAGGTGGGGCATCTGCTGCGCCGCGTCTATCAGCGGCACACGGCGCTGTTCCAGCAGTACATCCCCGATTCCCAGCTGACGGCCGCCCAGTTCGTGGTGCTGTGCTCGCTGCACGACCAGGGCAGCAGTTCGCTGGCCGAGGTGGTGAAGGCCACCGTGATCGACCAGGCCACGATCCGCGGCGTGGTCGACCGGCTGAAGCAGCGCGGCCTGATCAGCGTGGACCACGACCGCGTGGACCGGCGCAAGGTGGTGATCGAGCTGACGGACGAAGGCCGCGGCCTCGTGCGCACGATGCAGCCGTTCGCACGCAGCATCACCCAGAGCACCTACGGCAAGCTCAACCCCGCGGAACGGCTGGCGCTGGATTTCCTGCTGCGCAAGATGCTGGAGAGCGGCGAGGGCGCGTAGCGAGCTGCTCGCCGCCCTGCACGCGATGGGGTTGTGTCTTTGATCTCCGGCCCATCCTATAAGCGACACACGGCCGTCCATCAGGCAATTTCAATTTGCAATGCGGTTTCAGCAAATGTTGAAATTAAGGTTTCAAGTGAAAAAGGCCTATCCAATGAGAGCGGCAGACGCCCGCGCTGGCGAGGCACTGCACAGGCTGCTCGAGAAGGTACCGGTCCTTCGGGTCGAAGGCATCGAAGCTGAAACCGTGTCCGGGGATTGGGGGCCGGATCTGATCGCCCGCATGCTCGTGGATGGGCGCCAGTATCTGCTCATCTGCGCATACAAGGCGAATGCGCAACCGCGGTATGCCCGTTCCGCGCTGCTGGAACTGCGAAACCACGTTGCACAGCGAGCCCCGGAGGCAACGCCCCTCCTCATCGTCCCTTACATTTCACCCGCAGCGCGAGCCACGGCGGCACGGAGTCTGCACTGGCGCTGGCGGGGGCCGGTCCAGGATCGGCGTGAGTGGTCTGTGCCGCGCGGGCCGCGGTATCGACCATCAGCGCCTGCCTGGAGACCTTCGCCGTCGTACCCCAGCCCTGCAGCAGGCCTTCGAACTTCAATTGCTCGAACGCCATGGCAGCGCCCTGGTCGCTCACCCCGTGCTGGCGCTTGAGCCCCGCGGCGGAGAGCACGTCGCCCACTTTCAGCGAGCAGTCGGCCAGCTGCACCCAGGTCGCGGCGACGGCGCGTTCGCATTGCGCGTCCAGGCTTTCGGCAGGGGGCGCATCGGTCGTCCGGATGGGAGCCGCCGCCATCTCCGTCGCCGTCGTTGTCGCCTGCACCGCAACCGTTCCGGTATCGGCCGCCTCGTCCGGAGCGGTGGCGGCGGAGGCTTTCACCTGCGCGGGTTTCGCCGGCGATGCGCCGATCGCCGCGCCCGGCGCGACACCGACTTTTCCGCGTAGCCCTTGCCCGTCTTTTCGGCGACCAGCCTGGTCGGCGCAGCGGAGGCCTTGGCGGCATCCGCGCACGGCTTGGTCTGGCTCTGGCCGGCGGTGCCGATGCGGCCCCACCGGATGTTCAGGTCGGAGGCTGCCTGCTCCACTTCCCAGAATTTGCTGGAGTTTCCCTCGATCAGTTCGAAACGTCGCATGAAGTCGTGAATCCTTTCGGAAAAAGCGCCTCAAGGGGCTGCGGCCCGCAGGCCGCCGGGGCCGGCCGGATGACGGCAGGGATCAGGAGCTGCCGACCGGTGGGCCCGCACCCTCCGCGGGCGCCGGACCGCCAGCCTGGGCAGCGGCAGCGGCCGCCTGCTCCTGCCGTTCCTTGGCCATCTGCTCCACCAGTTGCTGGCGGCCCTGCTTGGCCACGGCGATCATTTTCGCGCGATCCTTGTGGTGGGGGTACATACGGTTGGCCAAAGCGGTGTTGTGGCAGCGGAAACGGTCGGCCAGCGCTTCGGCCTGAACGGCGGGCATGCCCATCACCTCCAGCACGGTGCGCGCGGTCTTCAGGCTGGACTCGAATACCTCGCGCTCCACCCGCTCCACGCCCAGGTCGCGCAGCGCATTCCAGTGCGTCACGTCGCGCGCGCGGGCCACGATCTCCAGCTGCGGGAAGTGCTTTCGCGCGATCTTCACGATCTTGAGCGATTGCTCGGTATCGTCCACCGCCACCACCAGCACGCGGGCCTGCGCGGCACCCGCGATGCGCAGCAGGTCGAGCCGCGTCGCATCGCCGTAGAACACACGGTAGCCGAAGGTGTGCGCCACCTCCAGCATCTCCACGCTGTGGTCCAGCACCGTGGCCGGCACGCCCTGGGCCAGCATCATGCGAGCCACGATCTGGCCGTAGCGGCCGAAGCCCGCGATGATCACCGGGGCCTCCTGGGGCTCGGATATCTCTTCCACCTCCGGCGGGACCTCGTCCTTCAGGCGCGCATGGCGCCGCAGCAGCACGCGGTCCATCGCCGTGAGCAGCAGCGGACTCAACAGCATCGACAACGCCACCGCGCCGATCAGCAGCGATGCCGTCTCCGCCGGGATCGCACCCGCGCCCGCGGCCGTCTGGAACACCACGAACGCGAACTCGCCGCCCTGCGCGAGCAGCAGCGTAAACACCGGCCGCTCCTGGTAGGCCATGCCGGTGGCGCGTGCGAGTGTGTAGATGACCACGCCCTTCACCGCGAGGAACCCGAACAGCAGCGCCAGCATGGCCCACGGCGACCGCATCAGCACGCCGAAGTCGATGGTCATGCCCACGGCCATGAAGAACAGGCCCAGCAGCAGGCCCTTGAAGGGCTCCAGGTCGGTTTCCAGTTCGCGGCGGTACTCGCTCTCGGCCAGCAGCACGCCGGCCAGGAAGGCGCCCAGCGCCATCGACAGGCCCACGGCCAGCATCAGCATGGCCGTGGCGACCACCAGCAGCAGTGCCGCGGCCGTGAAAATCTCCGGCGTGCGGCTGCGCGCAATCCAGCGCAGCAGCGGCCGCAGCAGCAGGCGCCCGCCCAGCACGATCGCGCCCACCACGCCGACGATCTTCGCGGCCTCCAGCGCCAGGCCGCCGGCCGTATGGGGCTGCGCCGCGCCGCCCGCGCCCTCCGCACCGGCGGCCAGCAGCGGCAGCAGCGCCAGGATGGGGATGGCCGCCACGTCCTGGAAGAGCAGGATCGAGAACGCCTTCTGCCCGCTGTCCGTGCGCATCAGGTTGCGCTCGGCCAGCACCTGCAGCGCGATCGCGGTGGACGACAGCGCCAGCCCCAGCGCCCCGACCAGCGCCACGCGCCAGGGCAGCCCGCAAGCCCAGGCCACCGCCCACAGCAGGGCCGCGCAGCCCAGCACCTGCGCGCTGCCGAGTCCGAAGATCGGCCGCCGCAGGCTCCAGAGGCGGCTCGGCTGCAGCTCCAGGCCCACGAGGAACAGCATCAGCACCACGCCGAACTCGGCGAAATGCAGGATGTCCTGCACGTTGCTCACCAGGCCCAGGCCCCAGGGGCCGATGGCGATGCCGGCCGCGAGGTAGCCGATGATGGCGCCCAGCCCGAGCGCGCGCGCGATGGGCACCGCCAGTACGGCGGCGCCGAGGTAGAGGAATCCGTAGGTGAGCCAGGTGGGTGCGTGGGCCATGGACGCGGTGTCGGCAGCGGCGGGAACGAGGAGAGGGAGCGGAAGAGGGAGGCGCCGGGGCATTGTGCCCCGTTAACATGCGCCACCGTGTCGGCGGCCATGCCGGCGCGGCATCCCCTTTCCATTGTCTCCTGCTGCCTTCCCATGGATTTCCACACCTGGCTCGCCTTCGCCGCGGCCGCCTGCCTCATCGCCCTCTCGCCCGGTTCCGGGGCCGTGCTGTCCATGAGCCACGGGCTGGCCTACGGCGTGCGCCGGACGGGCGCGACCATCCTCGGCCTGCAACTGGGCCTGCTGCTCGTGCTGGTGATCGCCGGTGCCGGCGTGGGCTCGCTGCTGCTGGCATCCGAGACCGCGTTCAGCGCGGTGAAGGTGATGGGTGCGTGCTACCTGATCTATCTCGGGTTCACCCAGTGGCGCGCGCGCGGCGCCACGGTGTTCGGCGACGAAGGGGCCGCCCCCGCGGCCTCCTGGCGCCGGCGCTGCGCTGCCGGCTTCCTCACCAACGCCACCAACCCCAAGGGCATCATCTTCATGGTCGCGGTGCTGCCGCAGTTCCTGACGGAGTCGCGGCCCCTGTGGACGCAACTGCTCGCGCTGGGTGCCACCATGGTCATGGTGGATCTCACCGTCATGCACGGCTATGCGGCCAGCGCCAGCGCGCTGCGGCGCCTGCTGCGCAGCCCCCGGGCGGTACGCAACCAGAACCGTGTCTTCGGCGGCCTGCTGATGGCCGTGGGCGCCGGGCTGTTCTTCGTGCGGCGCGGCGGTCAGCACGCCTGACGGCGACGGACAGCTTGCGCCGTCACGCCGTGGCGCTACCATCGGCGTCCCGTACCGAACGATTTCCGCCATCGAGGAGTCGCACATGCCCGTGATCGCAGTGGCAAACCCCAAAGGGGGTGTCGGCAAGTCCACGCTAGCCATGAATGTGGCCGGCTATTTCGCGAGCCAGGGGCATGCCGTCGCCCTCGGCGACCTGGATCCCCAGCAGTCGTCGCGCCTCTGGCGCAGCCTGCGGCCGCCGGCCGCGCGCCCCATCGCCGACTGGGAGACGCCCGCCGGCGCCGTGCCGCGCCCCCCGCGCGACGCCACCCATGCGGTGCTGGACACCCCGGCCGGCCTGCACGGCGCCCCGCTCAAGGAGGTGCTCAAGCTCGCCGACAGGGTGGTCGTACCGCTGCAGCCCAGCGTGTTCGACATCTTCGCCACCCGCAGCTTCCTGGACGAGCTGGCCGCCCACCGCCAGGCCGCCTCGACGCAGATCGGCATCGTCGGCATGCGGGTGGACTCGCGCACCATCGCCGCCGACAAGCTGCAGGAATTCGTGGAAGGGCTGGGGCTGCCCGTCCTGGGCATGCTCCGCGACACCCAGAACTACATCCACCTCGCGGCGCAGGGCCTGTCGCTCTTCGACGTCTCGCCCGGCCGGGTCGCCCGCGATCTGGAGCAGTGGAAGCCCATCTGCGACTGGCTCTCCGGCGGCTGACGCGCTGTCGCCGGGCCGACACGCCCCGGCGCGGCCCGCGCACTACAGTGCAGGGCATGAAGAAGACCTTTCAGTCGTATTCCGAGCTGGCGGCCTGCGTCGGCAGCGAGGTGGCCGTCACCGAATGGATCGCCGTCACGCAGGAGCAGGTGAACCGGTTCGCCGAGGCCACGGGCGACCACCAGTGGATCCACGTCGATCCGGAGCGTGCCGCGCAGGGGCCTTTCGGCGGCCCTATCGCCCATGGCTTCCTGACGCTGTCGCTGCTGCCGCGCTTCTTCGAGTCGGCCTTCGATATCGAGGGCGCGCGCATGGGCGTCAACTACGGCCTCAACCGCGTGCGCTTCATGTCGCCCGTGCCCGTGGGCAGCCGGTTGCGGGCGCGGCTCACGCTGCAGGCCTGCGAGCCCGCGCCGCCGGACGGCGTGCAGATGACCTGGCTGGCCACGATCGAGCGCGAGGGCGTCGACAAGCCCGTGTGCGTGGCCGAATCCCTCACCCGCAATTACGGCGCGAAACCCTGATCGCCTGGCTGCCGGCCCGCCTCGCACGGGTGCCGTGCAGGCGTGAAAAAGCCCGCCGGGCTGAAGCCATGGGCGGGCTTGCGTTCTGCGTGCGGCGCCGCACGTCCCGTTGCCGGGGCGCAGGGCGCTGCGGCGCGGTCTCAATGGTCGCCGCTGACGATCTCGTGCGAGCGGGCTGCCGCGACGGCTTCTGCACGCACCTGGTCGCGGGTCACCACCTGGGTGTTGCCATTGGACACGGCCAGCGGAGCGGGGACGTCGCTCCATTCGCCGCTGCGCGGCATCGTGCCGTTCTGGCGTGCGGCCACCAGGTCGGCGATCACGGCTTCACGCGTCAGGGTGCTGGGGCCGTCGTTCACGGCCGGGTAGTTGTTCCAGTCGCCCTGGATTCCGGTATCGGCCTGGGCGGAGAAGGCGGTCAGTGCGAGCAGGGCTGCGGCAATGGCGAGAGGCTTGCGGTTCATGATGTGTTCCTTTGTCTGTCCATGCGTCGGGAAATGTCCGGGCAAGGCCGGCTTGCTGCGCGGTGCGCGGCGCCGGTCTTGTCCTGCCTCGGTGAGCCCGACGGGTCGCTCATCGATGGATCCGACTGTACGCAGGGTTAACCCCCGGAAAAACAGCATCGGCGGCAATGATTAATTCATGAAATTGAAATAATCTGATTTCATGGATCACCTTCATTGCGAACATGGATAGATTGCTCACCATGCGCGTCTTCCAGGCCGTGGCGGACGAGGGCGGCTTCGCCGCTGCCGCCCGGGCCCTGGATCTTTCCCCTGCAGCCGTCACCCGGCTGGTGGCCGACCTCGAGGACCACATCGGCACGCGGCTGCTGCAGCGCACCACCCGCAGGGTGTCGCTCACGGAAGCGGGGGAGGCCTACCTGCTGCGGGTGCGCAGCATCCTGGCCGACGTGGACGAGGCCTTCGCCGTCGCCCAGGCGCACACCTCCGAGATCGCCGGCGTGCTGCGCCTGCTCGCGCCCCCGGCGCTGGCCGTGCACATCCTCGCCCCGCTGGTCGCGGGCTTCCGCCAGGCCCATCCACGGGTCACGCTGGAGATCCACGTGGACTCCTCGCTCGACCCGCCCATCGGCGACTACGACATCACCCTGCTCGGCGCGGACGAACGCTTCAACGCCAACATCATCGCCCGGCCCGTCGTCTCGCTCGACGGCATCGTCTGCGCCTCGCCCGAGTACCTGCGCGCGCACGGCATCCCGCAGGTGCCGGAAGACCTGAAGCACCACCAGTGCCTGCTGCGCCGGCGTTCAGAGACGCGCCCCGGCGTGATACGCCTGCTCGAAGGCGGTGACGAAGGGCGCGTGGTGGAGGTCGCGGTGCAGCCCGTGTGCGTGTCCAACCACATCGACACGCTGCTGCGCGCCACGCTGGATGGGGCGGGCATCAGTTCGCAGCCGCTCGACCTGACGGCGCCCTACCTGCGCAGCGGGCGGCTCGTGCGCGTGCTGGAGCCCTGGACCACGGGGCGCTTCACGCTGTACGCGGCCCTGCCGAGCCGCAAGTTCATGCCGGCGCGCACCAGGGCCTTCCTGGACTTCCTGAGCCAGCGCACGCGGCATTCCATCGAGGAAGCCATGCAGGCTTCGGGCGCGCTGGGATAGGGCTGGGGACAACGGGCCGTCAGGCCGGTTGGGGCGGGGCGAAGCCGTTCTGCCGCCAGGCTTCGTATGCCGTCACGGCGACGGCATTCGACAGGTTGAGGCTGCGCTGGCCCGGGAGCATCGGCAGGCGCAGGCGCTGGGCGGGCGGGAAGGCATCCCGCAGCTCGGGGGGCAACCCCCGGCTTTCGGAGCCGAACACGAACCAGTCGCCCGGCAGGAACGGGGTCTCATAGACCGTGTGCACGCCATGCGTGGTCATGGCGAACACGCGCTCGGGGCTGGGCCGGGCATCGCGCAGGAAGGCCGTCCACCCCGCATGCAACTGCACTTCCGCATATTCGTGGTAGTCCAGGCCGGCGCGCTTCATGAGCTTGTCTTCCATGGAGAAGCCCAGCGGTTCCACCAAATGCAGGGTGCAGCCCGTGTTCGCGGCCAGCCGGATCACGTTGCCGGTGTTGGGCGGGATTTCCGGTTCGACGAGGACGATGTGGAACATGGACCTATTGTGTGCCGCAGCGTGCGGGCGCCCCGGCGCGGTGGAGGGCAGATTGCAAAAAAATGTATCGGGCAGCGCAGGCTTTCCGGCTCGGCCATTTGTCCTACCCGACCGCCCTTCAGGCCGTGCGCGCCAGCACCACCGCGTCCACCCGGGAGGCACCGGACTGCAGCAGCACATGGGCGGCAGCGTGCAGCGTCGCGCCGGTGGTCATCACGTCGTCCACCAGCACGATGCGTTGGTCCCGCACCCGGGCGGCCCGGTCCGGCGCCACGGCGAACACGCCGTCCAGATTGCGCAGCCTCCCGGCGCGCGACAGGCTGCTCTGCGCTGGCGCGGCGCGCAGGCGCACCAGGGTGCGGGCGTCGCAGCGCTCCGGCGAGAGGGCCGCCGCCAGCAGCGCCGACTGGTTGAAGCCGCGCTCGCGCAAACGCTCCGGCGCGAGCGGGATCGGCAGCACCGCATCCGCGGCATCGAGCAGCGGTTCGGCCCAGGGCGCTGCGCGCACCAGAAGGGCCAGGCTGGCGGCCCAGCCGGGGTCGGAGTGGAATTTGAACCCGGCGAGCGCGTCCGACCACGGATAGCCGTAGTCCACCGCGGCGACGCAGGCCGACAGGGGCGGGGGATCGCGCAGGCAGTCCCCGCACCGGCGCACGCCCGCAGGCACGGGCAGGGCGCAGGTCGCGCAACGGTGGCGCGGCTGGGCGAAGCGCTCCGCGCAGGCATCGCACACGCGGCGCGCCGGCCATGCATGGCAGACCGCGCACTGGCTGGGCACGGTCCGGACGGCGGCGGCGAGTCCGCCCGATATCCCCGAGAACCACTGCTTCCACATGGCATCAATATACTGCCCGACCCGCTTCCCGCCCGCACCCGATGTCCGCGCCTCCCGACCGCCTGCTTCCCCCCACCATCGACCCGGCCGCCGCCGCGCGCTGGCATGCGGCCGCGCCTGCTGCCTCCCCGTGGCTGCACGAAGAGGTTGCGCGCCGCATGGAGGACCGGCTGCAGTGGATCCGGCAGGCGCCCGCCGCCTGGGCCGACTGGGATCCGGTGCGCGGCGGCCTGCAGGGGCACGGGCTGGTGGCCCAGAGGTACCCCGGTGCCGTCGCATGGGTCGCCGAGACCGTGCCGCATCACCTGCCCGCGGCGCGCGAGGTGCTTGCGCGGCCCTGGTGGAGCCCGGGGCGCTGGGCGTCCGGCGCGCCGCGTTTCGGCCTGCCGCCGGACGGCGGCGTGCAGATGCTCTGGGCCAACATGGCGCTGCACCTCTCGGCCGATCCGCAGGCGCTGATCTCCCGCTGGCACCGTGCGCTGGCCGTGGACGGCTACCTGATGTTCTCGTGCCTGGGGCCCGATACCGTGCGTGAACTGCACGCGCTCCATTCGGCCCTGGGGTGGCCGCCCGCGGGGCACGCCATGACCGACATGCACGACTGGGGCGACATGCTGGTCCAGCAGGGCTTCGCAGAGCCGGTGATGGACATGGAACGCATCACGCTGACCTTCGCCACGCCCGCGCGGCTGCTGCAGGAGTTGCGCGAACTCGGCCGCAACTTCCACCCTGCGCGTTTTCCCGCGCTGCGGGGCCGCGCCTGGCGCGGCCGGCTCGAGCAGGCGCTGGCCGAACGCCTCGCCAGCCCCGACCACGGGGGGCAGCTCGCGCTCACCTTCGAGATCATCTACGGCCATGCCTTCAAGCCCGCGCCGCGGCTGAAGATGAGCGAAAGCAGCGCGGTCTCGCTGCAGGACATGCGTGCCATGCTGCGGCAGGGGCGCACGCCCGGACCCTGAAGGCAGGCCCAGTCCGGCGCCGTGCCGCGGGGCGGGTCGTCCCGGGCGGCTACGGCCCGTGACCTGAATCGACAGCAAGCTACAATTTGCGGGCTATGGGGCCTGCCGGCCCGTGCGCAGCATGCACGGGCCCCGCGCCCCGCGCCGCGCGCCGTTCCGAGTGCGTGGCGCCGTCGCGCGCCATCGCCCGGCCGACTGTCGCACGGCCGCCTCCTTCCTTCTCATGGTTTGTACTGGGCCGGGCCGCGGATGGCGCCCGCGCTATTGCAATCGCGCCACGGGGACGGCATGCTGCGCCATGCACGGCTGGCCGCCCTGCGGAGCAGCGGGCCGGTGCATGCAGGGACAGGAGAGAGACACCCGCGCGGCGCTGCCGGCACCGCGCGTTCGATCACGCCGGGTTCGTGCGGAACCCGGGGCACCGCGGCCGGGGGCCGCCGTGCCCCGGCTGTCGGAATCCGCATGCCCCCGGGCGCCGCCCGACCCCACGCGGGCGCGCCCTGGGGAAAGGGTTAATTGAGGCTGAGAAGTGAGAACTATGAAGAAAAGCATTTCCAACCCGCTGCCTTCGTTGCTGCTGCTGTGCGGAGCATGGGTGGGGGGCGCTGCGCACGCGGTGCAGGACCTCCCCGGTGGCCCGGCCGTGCGCCAGCTCAATCTCGCGCCCCCGGTCACGCGCATCGCCGAGGAGCAGCATTTCCTGCACTGGATGATGCTCGTCATCTGCACGCTGATCTTCGTGGGCGTGTTCTCGGTGATGTTCTATTCCATCTGGAAGCACCGCAAGTCGCAGGGCGCCAGGCCCGCCAACTTCCACGAGTCCGTCACGGTCGAGGTCATCTGGACCATCGTCCCCTTCATCATCGTGATCCTCATGGCACTGCCGGCCACGAAGGTGCTCGTCGCCCAGAAGGACACCACCAACGCCGACCTCACGGTGAAGGTCACCGGCTACCAGTGGAAGTGGGGCTACGACTACATCAACGGCGAGGGCCAGGGCCTGGCCTACGTCTCCACGCTCGACAGCAGCCACCGCCGGCTCTCCGACAGCGGCAAGGTCGCCGACGCGCCGCCGGACTACCTGCTCAAGGTGGACAACCCCCTGGTCGTGCCCGTGGGCAAGAAGGTGCGCGTGATCACCACTGCCAACGACGTCATCCATTCGTTCATGGTGCCGGCCTTCGGCATCAAGCAGGACGCGATCCCCGGCTTCGTGCGCGACACCTGGTTCCGCGCCGACAAGGTCGGCGACTACTACGGGCAGTGCGCCGAGCTCTGCGGCAAGGAGCACGCCTACATGCCCATCCACGTGAAGGTGCTCTCCGCCGCCGACTACACGCAGTGGGTCGCCGCCGAGAAGAAGAAGGCCGCCGCCAAGGCCGACGATCCCAACAAGGTCTGGACGCTGACCGACATCGTGGCCCGTGGCGAGAAGGTCTATGCCGCCAACTGCGCCGCCTGCCACCAGCCCAACGGCAAGGGCGCCGGCCCCATCAAGCCGCTCGACGGCTCGGCCATCGTGAAGGACGAGGACCACACCAGGCAGATCCACATCGTGCTCAAGGGCGCGGCCGGCGGGGCCATGCCCTCCTGGGCGCAACTGAGTGACACCGACCTCGCGGCCGTGGTCAGCTACACGAAGAACGCCTGGTCCAACAAGACCGGCCAGATCGTCCAGCCCGCGGAAATCGTGGCCCAGCGTGGCAAGTGAGACAGCTAAAGCATTGAGGAACCCGACATGAGCGCAGTTCTCGACCCCACCGGGCATGCCGCCGGCCACGACCACGGCAGCCACGACCATGCACATCACGGCCCCACGGGCTGGCGCCGCTGGGTGTTCGCCACCAACCACAAGGACATCGGGACGCTGTACCTGCTGTTCTCGTTCACGATGCTGATGATCGGCGGCATCCTGGCGCTGCTGATCCGCGCCGAGCTGTTCCAGCCCGGCCTGCAGATCGTGAACCCCGAACTCTTCAACCAGCTCACCACCATGCACGGCCTCATCATGGTGTTCGGCGCCATCATGCCGGCCTTCGTGGGCTTCGCGAACTGGATGATCCCGCTGCAGATCGGCGCATCCGACATGGCCTTCGCGCGCATGAACAACTTCAGCTTCTGGCTGATGATCCCGGCCGCGCTGATGCTGGTCAGCTCGTTCTTCATGCCCGGCGGCGCGCCCGCCGCGGGCTGGACGCTCTATGCGCCGCTCACGCTGCAGATGGGCCCCTCGATGGATGCCGGCATCTTCGCCATGCACATCCTGGGCGCCTCGTCCATCATGGGCTCGATCAACATCATCGTGACCATCCTGAACATGCGCGCGCCGGGCATGACGCTCATGAAGATGCCCATGTTCTGCTGGACCTGGCTCATCACCGCCTACCTGCTGATCGCCGTGATGCCCGTGCTGGCCGGCGCCATCACCATGACGCTGACCGACCGCCACTTCGGCACCAGCTTCTTCAATCCGGCAGGCGGCGGCGACCCGGTGATGTACCAGCACATCTTCTGGTTCTTCGGCCACCCCGAGGTGTACATCATGATCCTGCCGGCCTTCGGCATCATCAGCCAGATCGTGCCGGCCTTCAGCCGCAAGAAGCTCTTCGGCTACGCCTCGATGGTGTATGCCACCTCGTCCATCGCCATCCTGTCGTTCATCGTGTGGGCGCACCACATGTTCACCACGGGCATGCCGGTCACGGGCCAGCTGTTCTTCATGTACGCCACCATGCTGATCTCCGTGCCCACGGCCGTGAAGATCTTCAACTGGATCGCCACCATGTGGCGCGGCTCCATGACCTTCGAGACGCCCATGCTCTTCGCCGTGGGCTTCATCTTCGTGTTCACCATGGGCGGCTTTACCGGCCTGATCCTGTCGATGGCGCCCATCGACATCCAGCTGCAGGACACCTACTACGTCGTGGCGCATTTCCACTACGTGCTGGTGGCCGGCTCGCTGTTCTCCATGTTCGCGGCCTACTACTACTGGGCTCCGAAGTGGACCGGCGTGATGTATTCGGAGCGCCGCGGCCAGATCCACTTCTGGGGCTCGCTCATCACCTTCAACATCACCTTCTTCCCGATGCACTTCCTGGGGCTGGCCGGCATGCCGCGCCGCTATGCCGACTACCCCATGCAGTTCGCCGACTTCAACATGGTCGCCTCCATCGGCGCCTTCGGCTTCGGGCTGATGCAGGTGTATTTCTTTCTCGCCGTCGTGCTGCCCGCCATGCGCGGCAAGGGCGAGCCCGCGCCCCAGCGCCCGTGGGAGGCCGCCGAGGGTCTGGAATGGGAAGTGCCGTCCCCGGCCCCGTTCCATACCTACGAGACCCCGCCCAAGCTCGACGCATCCGCCACCCGCGTGATCGGCTGACGGCACCGGCAAAGACAGGAGGAGGCGCGACATGGCGACACCCGAGCAGAAGAAGGCCAACCTGCGCATGGCCATCATCCTGGCGAGCATTGCCGTGGCCTTCTTCATCGGCTTCATGTTCAAGATGGCCTGGAGACTATGAGGCACCCCCTGAGTCGCTGCGCGCCTTCCCCCTCCAGGGGGACGACGCCCGTGGACCGGCGAAGCCGGTTCCACGGCGTCTGCTGGCGTGGCCTGCTCCGCGGCCTTCGGACGGGTGAAGCCGTGTCGGGGTGCTGCGCCCTGCGGATCGTGCCGCAGGAGGAAGGAGTACGATGAGCCGCCGCCGCGAGAACTTCAGGATGGTGGGCAAGCTGGCCGTGATCTCGGCCGGCATGTTCGCGTTCGGCTACGTGCTCATCCCCATCTACAAGCACATCTGCGAAATCACGGGCATCAACATCCTCTCGCTGTCGGAACGGCAGGTGCCCGGCAACGGCGTGGCGGGCCGCGACGTGAAGCTGCCCGCGAACACGCAGGTGGACACCAGCCGCACGATCACGGTCGAGTTCGATGCCAACGCGCGCGGCCCGTGGGACTTCAAGCCCGCCCGCTCCTCCGTCCAGGTGCATCCCGGCGAGCTCACCACCGTGATGTACGAATTCCAGAACGTGCAGAACCGCCGCATGGCGGCCCAGGCGATCCCGAGCTACGCGCCCCGGCAGGCGGCGGCGCACTTCAACAAGCTCGAGTGCTTCTGCTTCAACCAGTACACGCTCGAGCCCGGCGAGAAGCGCGAATGGCCGGTGGCTTTCGTGGTCGATCCGCGCCTGCCCAGGGACGTGACCACGATCACACTGTCCTACACGTTTTTCGAGGTCGGCGGCAGGACGCCCCCGGCGCCCGCCACCGTGTCCGCGGCGCCGCAGGTCCGCCCGGAGGCCGGCTCATGACGGGATCGCGCCATGAACCCCGCCACGCCGCGCCGGCCCCGCGCCCCGGATCGCTGTGGCGCACGGTGCGCGCCGTGGCATGGTCGCTGCTGGGCATCCGCAAGGGCGCCGAATACCGGGAGGACACCGAGCGCATCAACCCGCTGCACATCATCGCGGTCGGCCTCGTGGCCATCGTGCTGCTGGTAGGCGGCCTCATCGCCCTCGTGAACTGGGTGGTGTAGCCACCCGGCCCGAGACCGATCCCGAGAAGACGAAAGACGACAAGAAGGAAAGAGACAGGAGCCAGCCATGAGTGCATCCACCCCCCAGGGCACCACGCCGTACTACTACGTTCCCGCCGAGTCGCGCCATCCGGCCATGGCCGCCGCGGGCCTTTTCTTCGTGATCCTCGGCGCCGGCCAGTGGGTCAACGGCCACGACTGGGGCAAGTATTCGCTGTTCTTCGGCCTCGCCTGGTGGCTGTTCGTGCTCTACCAGTGGTTCCGCGACGCGGCCCGCGAAAGCGAGGGCGGCCTCTACAGCCGCAAGATCGACCTCTCGTACCGCTGGAGCATGAGCTGGTTCATCTTCTCCGAGGTGATGTTCTTCGGCGCCTTCTTCACCGCCCTGTGGTGGGCGCGCTCGCATTCGATCCCGGCGCTGGGCAGCCTCGACAACGCGCTGCTCTGGCCCGACTTCAAGGCCGTCTGGCCGAGCCTGGCCGCGGGCGCCACGGCCTCGCCTGCCGGCATCGTCGAGCCCTTCCAGACCGTGGGGCCCTTCTGGCTGCCCACCATCAATACCGCGCTGCTGCTGACCTCGGGCGTCACCCTCACCATCGCCCACCATGCCCTGCGCGAAAGCCACCGCGCGCGCGCCGTCGGCTTCATGTGGGTGACCGTGGTTCTCGGCTTCGTGTTCCTTTGCGTACAGGGCTACGAGTACTTCCACCTCTACACCGAGCTGAACCTCAAGCTCAGCTCCGGTGTCTTCGGCTCCACGTTCTTCATGCTGACGGGCTTCCACGGCTTCCACGTCTTCGTGGGCATGCTGATGCTGCTGTTCATCACGCTGCGGCTGCAGAAGGGCCATTTCACCGCCGAGCGCCACTTCGGCTTCGAGGGTGCTGCCTGGTACTGGCACTTCGTGGACGTGGTGTGGCTGGGCCTGTACGTGCTGGTCTACTGGCTTTGAGCCGGCGCCCGCCCCGGCAGGAAAGCGCCTCCGGGCGCTTTTTTGCATCCGGGGCCGTTGGGGCGGGGGCTTTGGAGCGGCTGACACGACCCAGCGAAGCGGTTCTGGCGAAGCGCAGCATCGCAGGCAGTACACGCAGTACGACAAGTTGCAGCAACGACGCCAGAAGGGGTCGTGTTCGCTGCTCCTAGCGCCCGACGGGCAGGCCCGTGGGCTGGATGTAGCCCAGCTTCCATGCCGCGAGCAGGCACAGGAAGAGCAGAATGGACAGGCCCACCCGCACCGCGAGCGCCCGGGCCATGTGCCTGCCGCGGCGGGCATCGTCCCGCCCGGTGCGCATCATGAAGAAGAGCGCCGACGCGAGGCTCGCCAGAATGGCCAGGAAGGCCAGCACCACGACGTATTTCATGCAGTCCATTATCCGCAAGCACACCGATGAAGCCAGGCCTTTCCGGCCGGACTGGCGCTTCTGGTGCATCACCGCCGCAGCCGTCGCCGCCATGGCAGCCACCGCGGCGCTCGGCCGCTGGCAGCTGGCGCGCGCGGCCGAGAAGCAGGCCTTGCAGGCCATGGTCGATGCGCGGCAGGCGATGCCGCCCGTGCCTGCCACGGCCCTGGCATCGCTGCCGCCCGTGTCCGGCCCCGAGGTGGCCGGCACCAAGGCACCGGCCGAGGACGGCGCCTCCGGCATACCCGGTGGCAACCCCCTCGTGCACCGCCCGGTGGTGCTCCGGGGCCGATGGCTTCCCCAGGATACGGTCTTCCTCGACAACCGGCAGATGCAGGGGCGTCCCGGATTCTTCGTGCTCACGCCGCTGCAGCTCACCTCGCCTGGGGCCGGGGGGGCCGTGGTGCTCGTGCAGCGCGGATGGGTGCCGCGCGATTTCCAGGATCGCACGCGCCTGCCCGAGGTGCCGGCGCCTGAGGAAGATGTCGAAGTGCGCGGCCGCATCGCGGCCGCACCGTCGCGGCTCTACGATCCCGGCGGACCGGCTTCCGCCGCAGGCGGAGAGGGGTCTTCCCGCATCCGGCAGAATCTCGACCTGGCGGCCTACCGCGCCGAGACGGGGCTGCAGCGGCTCGCCCCCCTCACGGTGATCGAGACAGGCGGGCCCGAGGGTCCGCTGCAGCGCGACTGGCCGGCGGTCGATGCCGGGGTCGCCAGGCACCATGGCTACGCCTTCCAGTGGTTCGGGCTCTGCGCCCTCGTGGCAATCCTCTATGTCTGGTTCCAAATCGTCCGACGCTTCATTCGCCCAGGCCGCCAGCCGGCCCCCTCTGCCTGACGGCCCGGGTTCCTCCCATCCGCTGGGCCTGAGCGTGCACGGCCTGCCAGCCGCGGCGGATGCCATGGCGGCGCTGGAAAAGCGCGCAGGGCAGGGCCGCTGGAAGATGCTGGGCGTGCTGCTGGTGTGCGCCGCCCCCGTCATCGCCTCCTACACCGCTTATTACCTGGTGCGCCCGGAGGCCCGCCGCAGCTACGGCGAGCTCATCGATCCGCAGCGTCCGCTGCCCGATGCCCTGGCCACCCGCGGCATCGACGGCGCAGCGGCCGGCCCGCTCGGGGCGCTGAAAGGGCAGTGGCTGCTCGTCAGCGTGGCATCCGGCGCATGCGACGAACCGTGCCGCAATCACCTCTACCTGCAGCGCCAGCTGCGCGAGAGCCTCGGCAAGGACAAGGAGCGCATGGACTGGGTGTGGCTCGTGACCGACGCGGCCCCGGCCCCGGCCGAGATCGCCCCGGGCCTGCGCGACGCCGTGGTACGCCGCGTGGACGCCCAGGCACTCGCGGGCTGGCTCGCCCCGGCGCCGGGCCATGCGCTGTCCGACCATCTCTTCGTCGTGGACCCGATGGGCCACTGGATGATGCGCTTTCCCGCCCGCCTGGACGCCGCGGGCGCTGCCCGGGCCAAGCGCGACCTGGAGCGGCTGATGCGGGCCTCGTCGTCGTGGGACCAGCCCGGCCGCCCGGAGGCGCAGCCATGATCCGGGTCAGCCCATGCGCTGGCGTGACGGCCTCCTCCGGAGGCCCCGCACAATGAACGCCGCCCAGCCGCTCTACGATTTCGCGCCGCTCGCCGAGCTGATGCTGCTCGGCCTCGCGATCGCCCTCGGGCCGCTCGCCTGGGTCGCATGGCGCAACCGCCACGGCTCGCCCGTGCGGCGCTGGCAGGCGCTGGCGATCCTCACCCTGTTCCTCACGTTCGACCTGGTGCTGTTCGGCGCCTTCACCCGGCTCACCGATTCCGGCCTGGGCTGCCCCGACTGGCCCGGCTGCTACGGCAATGCGAGCCCGGTGGGCGCCCGCGCGGCAATCTCCGCCGCGCAGGAAGCCATGCCCACCGGCCCGGTCACGCACCGCAAGGCCTGGGTGGAGATGGTCCACCGCTACCTGGCCTCCGCCGTGGGCGTGCTCATCATCGCGCTCACGGCAGGCGCATGGTGGCAATGGCGCGACAGCCGCCGGGCAGGCCCGGATGCCGCGCAGGAGCGCATGGCCGTGCACCCCTGGTGGCCCACCGCCACGCTCGTATGGGTCTGCCTGCAGGGCGCGTTTGGCGCCTGGACGGTGACCATGAAGCTTTTCCCCGCCATCGTCACGCTGCACCTCGTCGGCGGCATCGTGCTGCTGGCTTTGCTGTGCGTGCAGGCCGTGCGGCAGACCCAGGCCTCGCGCGGCATCGCAACGGCCCTCCTGGCACCGGGCCTGCGCGCGCTGCTCGTGCTGGCGGCGGCGCTGGTGGGCCTGCAGATCCTGCTGGGTGGCTGGGTGAGTACCAACTACGCCGTCCTTGCCTGCTCCAGCTTCCCCACCTGCCAGGGCAGCTGGTGGCCCGACATGGCTTTCGCCGAGGGCTTCCAGATCTGGCGGCCCCTGGGCCTGCTGCAGGACGGCAGCCACATCAGCTTCGCCGGCCTCACCGCCATCCACTATGCGCACCGGCTGGCGGCCTATGCCGTGCTGGCCGCCCTCGCCCTGCTGGCCTGGCGCCTGCGCGGCGTGCCGGCGCTGCGGCCGCAGGCCCGCTGGCTGGCAGGGCTGGCGCTGCTGCAGTTCGCCACCGGCCTGTCCAACGTCGTGCTCGACTGGCCCCTGGTGGCCGCCGTGCTGCACACCGGCGGCGCGGCCGCCCTCGTCGTCGCGCTCACCTGGACCCTGGCCGCCAGCCGGGCCGTGGGCGCCAGGGACAAAATGTCCACCCCCCGCGCGGTTGAAACCGCCGCGGGTGCCCAGAGAATTTCTTCGCCATGAGTGCCGCCTCCGCTTCCACCGCATCCCCCGCGGTGCCGTCCCGCTTCTCGCAGTTCTACGCGCTGACCAAGCCGCGCGTGGTGCAGCTCATCGTTTTCTGCGCGTTCATCGGCATGGTGCTCGCGGTGCCCGGCCTGCCGAGCGGGGCGCAGTGGCTGCACATGGCCATCGCCTGCTTCGGGATCTGGCTGGTCGCCGGTGCCGCGGCCGCCTTCAACTGCCTTGTGGAGCAGCACATCGACGCGAAGATGAAGCGCACCGCCTGGCGCCCCACGGCCAAGGGCGAGCTCTCCAACGCCCAGACGCTCGCCTTCTCGGCCCTGCTGTGCCTGGCCGGCTCGCTCGTGCTCTTCATGTGGGTGAATGCGCTGACCATGTGGCTCACCTTCGCCACTTTCGTGGGCTACGCCATCATCTACACCGTGGTGCTCAAGCCGCGCACGCCGCAGAACATCGTGATCGGCGGAGCCTCCGGCGCGATGCCTCCGGTGCTGGGCTGGGCCTCCATGACGGGCGACGTGGGCCCCGAGCCGCTGATCCTCTTCCTCATCATCTTCCTCTGGACGCCGCCGCATTTCTGGGCGCTCGCGCTCTACCGCGTGGAGGACTACCGCAAGGCCGGCCTGCCCATGCTGCCCGTCACGCACGGCAACGAGTTCACCCGCCTGCAGGTGCTGCTCTACACCTTCATCCTGTTCGCCGGCTGCCTGATGCCCTTCGTGTACGGCATGAGCTCCTGGATCTACCTGGCCGCTGCCGTGGTGCTCAGCGCCGGCTTCTGCGCCTATGCCTTCCGCCTCTGGCGCAACTACTCGGACGCGCTCGCGCGCAAGACCTTCCGCTTTTCCCTCATCCACCTCAGCCTGCTTTTCGCCGCGCTGCTGGTGGACCACTACGTGCTTTGAACCGCCATGCCCATGCACAAACGCACCCTCCTTCGCAGCGCAGCGGCCTGCGCCCTGTTCGCCGGCGCGGCGGGCCTGCTCGCTGGCTGCTCCAGGGAACAGGCCCCGTCCTTCCAGGGCGTGGACATCACCGGCGCCGAATACGCGCGCGACCTGCCGCTGACGGATCACAACGGCCAGCTGCGCCGTCTCAAGGATTTCGCCGGCAAGGTCGTCGTCGTGTTCTTCGGCTACACGCAGTGCCCGGATGTCTGCCCCACCTCCATGGCCGAGCTGGCCGAAGTCAAGCGTTCGCTGGGCGCGGACGGCGACCGGCTGCAGGGGCTGTTCGTCACGGTGGACCCGGAGCGCGACACACCCGAGGTGCTCAAGGCCTACATGACCAACTTCGACCCGAGCTTTCTGGCGCTGCGCGGCACGCCCGAGCAACTCGCGGCCGTCGCCAAGGACTTCAAGATCTACTACAAGAAGGTGCCTGGACAGACGCCCACCAGCTACACCATGGACCACTCGGCGGGCAGCTACATCTACGACCCCGCAGGGCGGCTGCGCGTCTATCACCGCTACGGCAGCGGCGCCCAGGCCCTGGCTTCCGACGTCAAGGCATTGCTGCAGGCGCCCGCCGCCTGAGCATGAAAGGTCGGCCGTGGCACATGCCATGGTGCGGAGTCCAGGCCCTTGCCCCGGCACCCGCGCGGGGCTGCGGGACAGCGTCACACACCCAGGGCCTGAACGGCGGGCGCGCGCGCGGCCGGTGCGGCCCGGGCGGCGCGCCATGCGGCGGGCCTGCCGCCATCGCGTGCGGGGGCAGGGCGGCGAACCAGAGAGGGCGGCTGGGCCTCGGCGCGCACTGCCTGGTTCGCCAGCAGCGCGACCAGCGGCGCCCGCACGATGGCGCAATGCCAGCGGTCGTGGCGTATGACGGCGCCCTGCTGTGCCAGCTGCGTCAGGGAGCGCGCGATGGTTTCCCGCGTGGTGGCCAGCAGGGACGCCAATACCGTGTGGGTGGGCAGCCGCACCAGCGTGCTGCGCTGCAGCTGGGAGAGTTGCAGCAGCGCGCTGGCCAATTGGGCGGGAACGCCGCGCAGATGCAGCAGGCCGGACCAGTCCGCCAGCCGTTCCTGCGCCTGCGCCTCCTCCTGCAGCAGCGCCTGCAGGAATTCCGAATCCAGCCCGCCGGAGTGCACCAGCGCCGCTGCCGGTATCCGGCACAGCCGCCCTTCCTGGACGGCGACCCAGGTCAGCCGTTCGGGGGTGCCCAGCACCGCGCCCGTGCCCAGGGCCTGCCCGCAGCCCGCCATGGCCACGGGGCGCGCCACCGCGTCCGGCCCTGTGCGCTGCAGCAGCGCGGTACCTACCTTGAGCACCGAGATGGATTCGGCCGTCTCCCCCTGGTTCTGGAGCACATCCCCCTTGCGGAACCGGTGCTCCTGCACCAGCGCCGGCCAGGGCGCCCGCGTGGCATCGCCCTGGCGGCCGATCAGGCACAGACGCCGGCTGGAGCATTCATGACAGGTCTTGCGGTCCGGTTCGGAGAGGGGCATGGGAAGGCCATTCGGGAGGAGTAGGGCAGGAGTACCCGGCTGCGCGGTCTTGGCGGGCGCCCCGCCGCGGGCCTCATGCCCCGCCGTGAACCGGTGACGGGCGGGCTCAGGCGTAGGCCACGTCGCCGTGGCGGCTCGGAACGAGGGCGCCGGCGGAAAGCGACATCATGAGCAGCGCGATCCGCTCGTGCAGGATCACGGTCTTCTGGTTGCCCGAGTCCACCATGTGCTTGCGCAGGGCCTCCCGCACCGGTGCCTGGCCGGTGACGTCGATCACGATGTCCGCCGTGGCGCCATGCTGCTGCAGGATGTCCATGTAATCCTGGTGCACGGGCACGCCATGGCTGCGCGCCAGCGCGATGCCGGGCAGCGACAGATCGAGGTCCGCCACGCCCAGTACCTGGACGAAGGGTGCGGACAGTAACTGGCGCAGCAGCGGCGTGCCCGTCTGGCCTGCACCGATGACGATGATGCGGAATGTTGGCATGGCAGGAAACTCCCGGAAATTGGAACGATGACCGGAGTCTGCGGGCGCGATGCCCTGGCGGGCATGATCTACATCAATGGCCGCGCTGCGCCCGCGGGAGCGGCGGCCCGCCGCCGGTCACTCCACCCGGATGTTCTGTGCGCGGATCACCTGCTCCATCTGGGATGTATCCGCATCGATGCGCCGGGCCAGGCCCTCGGCGGAAGTGCCCGCCACCTGCCAGCCCTGCTGGAACAGCGCATCGCGCACTTCCGGAGCCCGGGCGATCTCGGCGATCGCCGCGGAAAGGCGGGCCCGGTGGGCGGCCGGCATGGCCGCGGGTGCGGCGAAGGCGTTCCAGATCTCCAGCTGGAAATCCTTCACGCCGGCCTCGGCAAGGCTCGGGACCCCCGGCACCAACGAACTGCGGCCGGCCGAGGTCACCCCCAGCAGCTGCAGCTTGCCGCTGCGTTGCTGGGCCAGCGCCAGTGCCGGCGGCAGCAAGGCCATCTGCAGCTGCCCTCCCAGCATGCCCATGGCTACCTGCGGATAGCCGGGGTAGGGGACATGCACCGGCGCGATGCCCGTGCGGGCCTTGAGCAGTTCGGTACCCAGGTGCCCGACGGTGCCTATCCCCGGCGTGCCGTAGCTCCAGCGGTCGCCCGCCTGCCGTGCAGCAGCCAGGAAGGACCGTGCATCCGCATGCGCCGGCACGCCCGCCTGCGAAGCCGGCGCGGTGAGCACAAGGGGCGAGATGCCCACGAGACTCAGCGGCGCAAGATCCCGGTGCGGATCGAAGGGCAGCGCCGGATTGATCAGTTTGGCGATCGTGAGATTGACGTTGATGAACAGCCCGATGGTGTGGCCGTCCGTTGCCTTGGCCACCGCGTCGGCGCCGATGTTGCCGCTGGCGCCGACCTTGTTCTCGACCACCACCGGCTGGCCCAGGGCATGGGCCAGCGGATCCGCGAAGGTGCGCGCCGTCAGGTCGGGCGAGGAACCCGGGGGAAATCCCACGATGAGGCGCAATGGCCTGGAAGGCCAGGTGGCGCCCTGGGCCACCGGCTGTGCGGCCACTGCCCATCCACTGCCCAGCAGGGCGGCTCCGGAGGCCAGGATGCGGCGGCGGGTCAGGGGGGCGAGGGACGTGTCTTGGCGTGGCATGGGAATGTGGGGCAGATGAAAAAAAGGGCGCGCCACCCGTTCAGGTGGCGCGCCCGATTATCGCTGTTGCCACGGAGATTCCGTGGTGCGAAACGGTGCCCGGTGGTGTCAGGCGTATTCCGCCAATGCCTTCTTCATCTTCTTCATCGCGGCGACTTCGATCTGCCGGATGCGCTCGGCGCTCACGCCATACACCGCGGCCAGATCGTGCAGCGTCATGCCGCCCGACCCGTCGTCGTTGACCTTGAGCCAGCGCTCCTCGACGATGCGGCGGCTGCGGTCGTCCAGCGTGGCCAGGGCATTCGCGATGCCGTCAGTGGCCAGAACGTCCCGCTGGCGCGATTCGATCATGGCGGTCGGCTCATGCGTGCCGTCGGCCAGGTAGGCGATGGGCCCGTAGGCCTGTTCACCATCCTCCGAAGGGGCTGGATCCAGCATCACGTCGCCTCCCGAGAGGCGCGTTTCCATCTCGATCACTTCCTCGCGCTTGACGTTGAGCTGCTGGGCCACGACATCGATCTCCTGCTCGGAAAGCGTCTCGCGGTGCGTGCCCGTGCTGCCGGCGGCGGAGTCGGCCTTGAAGCCCTGCTTCATCGAACGCAGGTTGAAGAACAGCTTGCGCTGGCTCTTGGTGGTGGCCACCTTCACCATGCGCCAGTTCTTCAGGATGTACTCGTGGATCTCGGCCTTGATCCAGTGCATGGCGTAGCTCACCAAGCGCACGTTCTGGTCCGGATCGAAGCGCTTCACGGCCTTCATCAGGCCCACGTTGCCTTCCTGGATCAGGTCGCCATGGGGCAGGCCATAGCCCAGGTATTGCCGGGCGATAGAGACGACCAGCCGCAGGTGCGACATCACCATCCGGCCCGCGGCTTCCACGTCGTTGTGCTCCTTCAGCCGGCGGGCATAGGTGCGCTCCTCCTCGGCCGTCAGCATGGGCAGCCGGTTCACAGCCGAGATGTACGCATCCAGGTTGCCCAGCGGGGGGATCAGCGCCCAGGCGTTGGCAGGAGCAAGCGCGGTGGCGGCGGTTCCAGACTGAGTCGTCATTCCAGAAATCCTTTCTTCCATGCTTTCACTTTAGCAGTCTCTTGGATGGAGTGCTAAGGCCGAAGTTCCTTTCCCCGCGTAGGACTGGGGATGTCTGCGAAGTCGGAGTGCGATTTCTGCCGATTTCCGGTGAGTCTTGTAGTTTTCTCGCTGAGTTTGTCCGTGTTCGGCAATGCTATTGCGGCTGAGCCTTGGTGCGGTACGACACCGCTTCGACCTCACCAACTCCCCGGCCCCGTCCGGAGCGCCGGAAGATCAGCACCCGCTGGGCGAGTTCGTATTGACCGCGTGAAACCCTGCTCAGGTGTTATGTTTGAAAGGAAGACATCGTGAGTATGTTGATGGAAGAGCGATCAAGCGCTGGACGGCCAAGCTGCCGCGCTGCTGCCGATCCTGAACCCGGCCGCCACGGCGCCCGTCTTCCTCGGCCTGACCGAAGGGGCATCACCGACCACGCGCGCGCTGCTGGCGCGCCGCATCGGCTTTCATCCTGCTGTGCCTGGGCGTGCAGATCGTGTGGGACGGCGTGTACGAACTGGGCGTCACGATGTTGCACGACGGGATGCCGCCACTGCATTCTTGAGCGCAAAAGAGCTCTGGATGCAGACCCCGAACTCCTGAAAGGTTGTGCGTCGGCGCACTGCTGAGCCTCCGGGCGGAACGACGCTTTTACCACCTGCTGCATGGGCCAGCGTCGCGAATGCGGGAACAGGGCGGCGAGTCGCCAGGCTGCGGCAGGATCCACCTTCGCAGCCGCAGACTTTCGGCGTCGGCCGACAGCCCGGCATGCAATGCGTGGGCACCATACCGCATGCCCGCCTCGCCGCCCTACCTCTCCAGCGCTCCTTCGAGCCTGCCTTCCAGTCCGCCTGCAAATCCTTCTTCCACGTCCACCCGCGCCCCGACCCGCGACCTGACGCAAGGCCCCATCGGCCGCACCCTGCTGGTCTTCGCGCTGCCCATCCTGGCAGGCAATGTGCTGCAGTCGCTCAACGGCTCGGTCAATGCGGTGTGGGTGGGCCGTTACCTGGGAGAGGCCGCGCTCACTGCCACCGCCAATGCCAACAACATCCTGTTCCTGCTGATCGGCGCGGTGTTCGGCGTGGGCATGGCGGCCACCATCCTGGTGGCGCAGGCCATGGGGGCGCGCAACCCGCAGCAGGCGCGCCGCGTGATCGGCACCAGTGCCACCTTCTTCGGCGGCACGGCCGCATTGATCGCCGCGGCCGGCCCGCCGCTTTCGCGCGAGATCCTGGGCTGGATGGGGACACCCGCCGCTGCCCTGCCGCTGGCCGAAACCTATCTGCGCACCCTGTTCCTGGCGATCCCGCTGCTCTACCTGTTCGCCTTCATCTCGGCCGTGCTGCGCGGTGCGGGCGATACGCGCACGCCATTCCTCTTCCTGCTGCTGGTGGTGGTGCTGGACACGGCGCTGAACCCGCTGCTCATCTTCGGCTGGGGGCCAGTGCCTCGCATGGGCATTGCCGGCTCGGCCATGGCCACGCTGGTGGCCAACGCGACCAGCTTCGCCGCGCTGCTGGCCTGGCTGCGCTGGCGCCGGCACCCGCTCTGGATCGGGGGTGCCGACTGGCGGCTCTTCGTGCCCGACGGCACCATCCTGCGCGCGCTGGTCGTCAAGGGCCTGCCGATGGGCGCGCAGATGGTGATGATCTCCACCGCCATGCTGATGCTGATGGGTCTGGTCAACGCGCAGGGCGTGGTCACCGCGTCGGCCTACGGCGCCGCGCTGCAGCTCTGGACCTACGTGCAGATGCCGGCCATGGCCATCGGGGCGGCCTGCTCGTCCATGGCGGCGCAGAACGTGGGCGCCGGCCGCTGGGAGCGGGTGGACGGCGTGGCCCGCAGCGGCACGCTGTTCAACTTCTTGTTGACCGGCACGATCATCATGCCGCTGGTGCTGCTGGACCGCGCGACGCTGTCGCTTTTTTTGCCCGCCGGCAGCGCGTCTCTGGAGGCGGCGCGCCACCTGAACCACATCGCCGTGGGCTCGTTCCTCTTCTTCGGCGTGACCTTCGTGCTCTCGGGTGTGGTGCGCTCCACCGGCGCGGTGGTGCCGCCGCTCATCATCCTGTGCCTGGCGCTCTGGGGCATCCGCCTGCCGATCGCCTACGGCCTGCAGTCCTGGCTGGGCACCGATGCGATCTGGTGGAGCTTTCCGGCGAGCGCGCTGTGCGCCATGCTGATGTCGATGGCCTACTACCGCTGGGGCCGCTGGCGCCAGGCACGCATGCTCGCACCGGCCGAGCCGGTGGTGGCGACCCCGGCCGAGGTGGGGGGCCTGCCGCCTGCGCCGGTCTGCGCGCAGGCAGGCGCAGCGCACGAGTCACCCGGCCACAAGGCCTGGCAGTCCGGCGCGACGCATCCGCCGGCTTGATGCTTTCCATGGCGGCAGGGGTCGCGTGTTCACAGCGGCCAGCCCACCGAGTCCCATACCGCGGCCATAGCGCACATCGACAGCGCCGGCGTGGGGTTTCATGCCGTGAGGGCAACTGCCGGGCAGGAGAACCCACTGCAGTGTGGGAGACGCGGCCGCCGCCCAGGTTGAACGTCGCCACGCCCCGCACGAGATCCTCGGCCTGCTTCTTCAGGCTGCCGGCCGCCGCAGCCATTGCCTCGACGAGTGCGGCGTTCTGCTGCGTTGCCTGGTCCATCTGCGTGACCGCCTCGCCCACCTGGTCCACTCCCGATGCCTGCTCCACCAGAGCGTTGCCGGCGGTCACACGCTCCACGCTGGCCACCACCGCGAATCCGCGCCCCTGCTCGCCGGCACGCGCGGCTTCCACGGCGGCGTTCAGCACCAGGATGTTGGTCTGCAAGGCGATGCTCTCGATTACCTGGATGATGTCGGAGATCTGCCGTGACGACTCGTTGATGCCGCGCATCGTCTCCACTACCTGGCTGACCACCTGCCCGCCCTGCATCGCGACGGCGGCCGCGTTCTTGGCCAGTTGGTTCGCCTGGCGCGCGCTGTCGGCGTTCTGTGGCACGGTCGATCCCAGTTGTGCCATGGAGGCGGCGGTGTGCTCCAGCGCGCTCGCCTGGCTTGCGGTGCGGCCGCTCAGATCCTGGTTGCCCTGGGAGATTTCCGCGCTGGCCGTGGCCACGGCTTCCGCGTTGTGGTGCACGTTGCCCACGGTCGTGCGCAGGGTGCTCGCGCGTGTCCTCCAGGGCCTGCAGCATCTGCGCCAGCTCGTCGCGTCCGGAGGCCACCACCACGTGGCTCAGGTGCTGTAATCCGCCACCTGGGTGCGCAGTTCCTGGTAGATCCTGCTCTCCTCGCCATCGCCTGGGGCATCGGCGCATAGGGTCCCGCAGGCATTTCTGTAGGAAGAGAGCCTTTCTTTGGCCGGATCTTCCCCGGACGGGATCGGCACAGCCCCCCGGTGCCGAAAAGCGAATCGCCCGCCACCGGTTATCCGGTGGCGGGCGATTCGGTGCGCTCCAGGGCGGGCGGCGCGTCAGGCCATGGCCTGCATCTCCTCCATCAGTTCCTCCTTGCGGGCCTGCAGCGTGTCGCGCATGGCTACCAGGTCGAGCTTGCGGGCCGCGCGGGCCTTGACGAAGATTTCATTGCGCTCTTCCTTGACGTGGTGGTCGATGTATTCGCCCAGCACGGTCACCTTGGCATCGAACTTGTCGTCCATGGCATCGCCGGTCTGGATCTGGGCGATCAGGTCCTTGGCGCTGGCGTGCTCGACCTCGGCTTCGTCCAGCAGGTCGGTTTCGCGAAGCGCTTCCCGCAGGGCCGGATAGAAGATTTCCTCCTCGATCTGCGCATGCACGGTCAGCTCCAGGCAGATCTGCTGTGCCAGGTCGCGCTTCTTGGCGATGGACGTCTTGGACTTGGAGCCGGCCAGTTCTTCATACTCCTTGAACATCTTCTTCACCTTGCGATGGTCTGCGTCCAGGAGGCTGCAGGCATCGGCGGGGGTGCGCTGGTTTGTCGTCGTGGGCATGGCGTTTTCCTCGTCGGGTGTTGGAAAACCGATTGTCTTTTTGCGCTTCCGCCTGGCCGTAGGAGCGGCACCTGTGTCTCCGTCTTCCCAGAGCGATGCGGACCATGGGAAGCGCTTCCGTCGAGCAGGCCGAACGCTCAGCCCCGGAGGCCCGAAGCGACCAGGGCGATGCCGGACAGGGTCAGGAGGCTCAGGACCACCTTGCGGAAAGTGGCGTCCGAGATTCCGGTATAGACCCGTGAGCCGAGCAGGGTCGGCACCAGCATGGCCGGGGCCACGAGCGCGAAGAGCGGCAGGGCGTCGCGGGTGACGACGCCGCTGAACACGTAGATGCCCATCGTGACGGCCAGGGTGGACAGGTTGAAGTTCTGGATCACGGCGCGTTGCCGATCCTTGTCCCAGCGCTTGAGCGTGCACCAGAGCGTGGGCGCCGTGCCCGTGAACCCGCCGATGCCGCCCAGCACGCCGCCGAGCGTGCCGACCAGCCCGTCCGCGAGGCGGCCTCCCCAGGTGACGGCCGGAAGGTCCCTGGCCCACAGCATGGCCGGGCACCACAGCACCAGCAGCGTGCCCAGTACCAGCTTGAAGAGGCGGACATCCAGGTAGGGCAGCACGGCGACGCCGAGGGGAATGCCCGCCATTCCGCCCGCCACGAAGGGCCAGAGGGAGGACAGGTGTGCACCCCGCCGGACGGAAAATGCCGCGATGACCTGCCCCGTGAGTGCACCGAACACGGCCAGCGAGGCTGCCAGGCGGGGATCGACCGCCCAGGCCCAGAAGGACATGGCGGTCAGGCCGAAGGCGAAGCCGGACAGGCCCTGCACGAATCCGCCGGCGACGGCGCCGAGAACAACGATGGCGGTGGTGGTATCCATGGTGGAGATTCAGCAGGACGAAGGGGTGGAGCGGAGAGCATGGCGGCCCTGCGAAGGTGCCGCGTGCATGGACTGCACCATCGCGTTGGTCAGTGCGCTTGCATGCACCTTGAGCCTCTCGACGGCGGAGACGTAGAACCGGGTGCCCTGGGTCAGGGGGCCGATGGCGAACAGTCCCGGTTCGCCCGCGACCCGCAGGGAGTCCGGCTCCATCCGGATGCCGCCGGCAGGGTGCTGGGCCAGAAGGCCGTTGTCGATGAGGCGCGCGACGAGTGGATCGTCGATGTGGCCGATGTTGCCGGACACCCCGGTCGCGTCGATGACGTAGTCCAGGGGCAGGCTGGTCGTGGGAAGCTGCGCGGAGAAGCCTTCGCGTTGCCGGGTCATGGACCGGTAGCCCCGGTGGATGAAAAGGCTGCCTTCGTCCAGCATCTGGCGGATCCTGAGCGCATTGTCCAGGGGCATGGGATGGCGGCAACTCATCCACAGGCCCCGGTACTTGCGCTGGAATAGCCGCTTCTGCTGCGCATCCATGGCTTGCCAGTAGCTGTCGATGGCATGTTTCGTGCCATCCAGGTAGAGCTGCCACGGCCGGACCTGCCGGGCCGCCTCGATCTCCAGGTCCAGCCGCAACCGGGGATCGCTGAGGGTGAAGAAGCCCGGGTATTCCGCGGCAAAGGGCCGCGATGCGGCAAAGTGGCGCAGGAAGCGGCGCACGCTGGCCCGAGGCTGCAGGGGCAGGTCCGTCCGGAAATCCCCCCCATCGGGCATCACGCCGCGCACGAGCGGGAGGCGTCCTGAATGCGAGAGCATGTGGATGCTCCGGATGCCTTGGTCCCGCAGGTACAGGGCCATGTCGATGGCGGTGAGCTTGCTGCCGATGATGCCCACCGATGCGTCCTCCGCAATGGCGTGGGCGATGCCGGCCAGCGCGTGGTAGGGGTTGGCGAAATAGCGTTCGTTCAGACCGAACGGGGAGATCTTGCGCAGGTGCCCGATCGCGAGCACCACCCGGTCGAACACCATGCCGCCTGCCGGCGACTCCACGGTGTAGCCTCCGGCTGTTTTCCGGATGTCGGTCACTGCGCCGTGCACCCGGCGCACATCCACCGCGGCGTCGGCCAGGTCGCGTACGGTGTTGGCCAGCGCGGTGCGGAGGTACTGGCCGAACATCCGCCGGGGAACGTAGCCGCCGGTCTGACCCTGGCTGGTGAGCCAGTCGAGGAAATCGTCCGGTGGCTCGCCGATGCCGAGGGTCGATGCCGTCATGTTGAGCAGGAAGCTGTCGGCCGTGGTGCCGCTGCCGTAAGGCAGGCCGGGGCCGAAGTCTCCCGAGGCGTCGAAGAGGGTGACCGCAGCCACCCGGCCCTTGCGTGCCTCCGGCACCAGGCTGCGGCACACCAGGGTGCCGCTGCAGCCGGCGCCGATGATGGCGATGCGCATCACGGCTGCAGCTCCGGTTCCGGCTGTGCATCCGCCGAGGCCAGGCGCCGTAGCGTGAAATCGAAGCGTGGTGCGCCGGACATCGTGTGCAACTGCTCCAGCAGGTGCCTGACGGCCTCCGGCGCGCCTTCCAGGTAGCGGCGAATCGAATGGCTATCGTGCTGGCGGGCCGGGTCTTCGCGCAGGAAAACGCCGATGCGCCTCAACACGACCTTGCCGGAAGCGCCACGGATCAGCTTCCACTGCGTGTCTTCATAGCGATGGTTCGCATCGCGGGCGGAGAGCGCCTGGCGGCGGCGGTGCGCATCCGGTATCGCATAGTCGGGGGTGGTCGTCCCCGCCATGCTGCGGATGTCGTTGTAGGCCGTCACGTCCACCGTGGGCGTGCCGGGGGTGCCGGAAGCGATGTCCGCGGCCGATGCGAACGACACCACGACATTGCGGTTGAACAGCTCGGTCTGCTCCAGCAGTGAATAGCCCAGCCGTTCCATGTCGTGGCGCATGGCGTTGTCCATCTGCTGCATGGTCGCGATACCCGAGCTGTGCGCCAGGAAGCGCAGGGGCGGTATGTCCTCGATGGACCGGAAGTCGATGCGGCGTGCGGGGCTGCGGTCTTCATACAGGGGCATGCCGCCTTCCCGCTCCACCGTGCCGTCCGCGTTTCGCAGCAGCCTTGCGGGGTGCTCCACCAACCGGGGCAGCAGCAGTGCTTCATACAGCAGGCGCGATGGGTGGCCGACGAGACTGCCCTCCCGGTCGGTTCCCAGCAGGAAGCGGTTGTGGAGCATGCTGGCCTCGATCAGGGGGTGGCCCTCGCCGTCCAGCCCCGCATGCACGAAGCCGAGGATGCGAAGCCCATCGGCCTGGCGCGGGAGCATGCGGCGCAGGTGCGACAGGAAGGTCGTGGACAGCCCCCGCGACAGCTGCAGCCCTTCCGCGTAGTGGGTCGTCGGCGTGCTGGGCAGCATGATCCAGTGGCTGTCGCGGACCGCTTGGCGCAGGTCCGCCGGATCCACGGTGTCGCCCGTGCCGGCGTCGAATGCGAGGATGCCTGGATGCTTGGGTTCGGCTTCGCTGCCGGCACGCATGCGCCGGTACGCCTCCTCGACGGCCTGGAACAGGGTGGCCTGGAACGCCGCGTAGCCGGGCTGCAGGCGCAGGTCCAGGTTCTCCACGTGCTGGCGGTCGGCGCTGAACCGGCAGGAAAGCGACGCGAGGTATTCGAGGAAGCGTAGGTCCGGGCCCTTGCGTTGGGACGGCCGTGTCAGGAAGCCGTCCGGTGCCACGCCCGCCCCGGACGCCAGCCCTTCCAGCGCCTGCTGGTAGAAAGTGGCATCCTGCCCGTTTTCCAGCAGCAGTTCCCATGCATGGTTGAGGGGCTGTATGTCGTGGATGGGGCGGAAGGCGCTCGCACCCTGCGCAGGATAGCGGTCCCGCTCCTCGATGAAGCAGCGCACGTACAGGCCGGCCTGGCGGATCAGGTCGCGGGCGATGGCGGCCGCCCTGGCGCTGTCGCCGTGGCTGTGGCTGTGGCGCACGAGTTGCCCGCGCAGCCACTGCTCGCGGCGGTCGAAGGCCGGACGCAGGTGTGAGAGGGCTCCGATCACGGCGGCCATCGGACTGGCGGAGGGCGGGCATTGCGGAGTGGCGAGGTGCGACGTGGCATCCATGGCCGCCAGGAACAGGGCATGGGCCGCGGCGGGCATCTGCAGCAAGCGGCGGGTCGCCTCGGCGGAGAGCACGTGGCAGCCGAGCGCCTGCAGTTCCTCGCGCAGCCAGCGGACCTGCTCCGCGGTCCTTCCCTTGCGCATGCCGCCCGGCACGCTCCGGTCCGGTACCGTGAGACCGTCCTCCAGCCCGATGCGCACGCCGTCGAGCCGGAGCCGCACCGCCAGCCGGGGCAGCAACTGCTGCATCGGCCCCGGCATCAGCACCGAGATGCGTGAACCGGGGAGCTGTTGGCGGATCGCCGCCACGGAGGGCTCGAGCGCCGCCACGGCCATGTCCAGGGCGCGGTCGATGCCGGCGGCATCCCCCGCCTGCAGCGACGCATAGATCGCCTGCCGCTGCGCAGCCGGGATGAGCGAATCGTCCTCCAGGGCATCCCCGGCGCGGCGGTGCTGGTCCACGCCTGCCACCAGCATGAGCAGGCACGGGGCGCCTGCCTCTTCCAGCCAGGGCCTGAACGGGCCCAGCGCCTCCTGCAGGATGGTGCGGTTGAAGACCTCGATCTCGGGGCGGATGCCGTATCTGCGCGCATGCGCGAGTTGCTGCTGTAGGAAGGCCGGGGTATTGTGATATCCGCCGCCGGACTGGAACAGCACTTCGCCCGGACTCAGCGAGGACAGCTCGGGGGGCGTGCCGTCCGGCGCATAAGGCTTGAGGTGCTCGCGGCGGGCGGCGCCTTCGGCATCGCCGCCGCCCCGCACGCTGGTGGAGAGGTTGAGGATGGCCAGCGGCACTTCGGCCCGCAGGCGCGGCACGATGGCGTCGTAGTCGTCCGGCACGATCCGGTTGGGCTGCGGGCCGGTAACCAGGGACATGGGCAGCCAGGGCAGGCGCCATGCCTGCCCGACGTGGTCGCGGGTGTGCAGGTGGAGGATGGCGGCCCCTTCCCGCACCGCGGCCACGCACTCGTCCACGATGGCGGAGGGTGCGATCGGCAGCCAGCAGGACGCGCCCTTGCCGGAAAGCGCATGGCCCGAGCCGGCCCTGCACCAGCCGGCGGCGGCAAGCCCTTCCACCACTCCGGGGCCGCAGGCATGGAGCCGCTCCACGAGCTCCGGCGGTATGTACGACTCCACCGCTCCGGCATGCCGCCATGCGAGGCCCCCGGCGCCATCGCCGGTCCAGCCCTGGCCTGTCAGGTGCACCACCAGTTCCGCCGCAGTTTGCCGGGAGGCGATCCTGGCAAAACAGGCGGCATCCAGGTGCCGCGCCACCGGGGCGTCCGGCTGGTGGTATTGGAAGACGCCGTCCTGTGCGTGCAGACCCGTCTCCCGGAGCCAGCGATCCAGCACGTCCGCGGTGGGCGCCAGGGAGCAGATGAAATCCGCCCCGGCGGGAATCCGGGTCGATTCGCTGGCCAGCAACCCACCCTCGGCCACGGGCTCCCAGCCATGGCCTTTCTCGAGTGCCGCATCCAACCCGGCAATGTGCCGTGACAGCGCCGCGGAAAGGTATTTCGGGCCCAGCGGCTCGATGTTGCGCGGCACTGCGCCCACCGGCGCCGCGGTAATGAATATCTCCTGCACGGGTTCTCCTCCTTGTTGGTTTCAAGGCCGGATTATTGAGTGTCCCGGCTGGATAAAACGCTCTCTGAAGGGCGGCGTGGGAGAGTCTGGTTTATGGGTTAAATAAATTTATTTTTTATGAGTTATTCGTTTATTTTTATGAAACTTTTGTATTAACAAAAGATGGTTTCGGTAATGGACCGGGTGAGATGGCCGATGGAGGCGTCCGTCTTCACCGCCACCGGCCATCCACATGATCGACGGCGGCGGGGCCCACTGACGAAGGTTCGCCGAGAATGTCCGGCGAATCCTGTCCGCCCTTTCTGGAGACTTTCATGAAATTGGTACGTTACGGCCAGCCTGGCCAGGAGAAGCCCGGAATCGTCGATGCCGAAGGCCGGGTGCGCGGCCTGTCGGGCCACGTGTCCGATGTGGACGCAGACCTGCTGGCGTCGCCCGGGGCCTGGGCTTCGCTGTCCGCCCTCGACCCTGGCAGCCTGCCCCTGGTGGGCGGCGCAGTGCGTTACGGCCCTCCGGTTGCCCGCGTGGGCAAGATCGTCTGCGTGGGACTCAACTACGCGGACCATGCGGCGGAAACGGGGGCGCCGATCCCGGCCGAGCCCATCCTCTTCCTGAAGCCGAGCTCGTGCATCGTCGGGCCGGACGATACCGTGGTGATTCCCCGCGGCTCCACCAAGACCGACTGGGAGGTCGAGCTGGGCGTAGTGATCGGTCGCAGGGCCTCGTATGTCGCCGAGGTCGATGCGATGGACCATGTGGCGGGCTACACGGTGGTCAACGACGTGTCCGAGCGGGAATACCAGATGGAGCGCGGAGGCCAGTGGGACAAAGGCAAGGGCTGTGACACCTTCGCGCCCATCGGTCCCTGGCTGGTGTCGAAGGACGAGGTGCCCGACCCGCAGAACCTCGGCTTGTGGCTGGAAGTCAACGGCCGGCGCTACCAGGACGGCAGCACGCGCACGATGATCTTCCCGGTGGCGAAGCTGGTGAGCTACATCAGCGAATTCATGTCGCTCATGCCAGGCGACATCATCAGCACGGGCACGCCGCCCGGCGTCGGCCTCGGCCAGAAGCCGCCGGTGTACCTGAAGCCGGGCGACACCATGCGGCTGGGCGTCGAAGGCCTGGGCGAGCAGCGGCAGGCCACGCGCGCCTGGTCGCGCTGAGCCGCTCCGCGCCCGGGTTCCGGGGCCGGCGCTTCAGGCGAGCAGGGCCTGCGCGAACTCGCGGGCGCTGAAGGTTTCCAGGTCTTCCAGCTTCTCGCCGACGCCGATGAAATACACCGGTATGGGGCGCTCCTGCGCGATGGCCGCCAGCACGCCACCCTTGGCCGTGCCGTCCAGCTTGGTGACGATGAGCCCCGTGAGCTGGAGCGCGTCGTCGAAGGCCCGCACCTGCGCGAGGGCGTTCTGGCCCGTGTTGCCGTCGATCACCAGCAGCACTTCGTGCGGCGCCGTGCCGTCGGCCTTGGTGATGACGCGCTTGATCTTCTGCAGCTCCTGCATGAGGTGGAGTTGCGTCGGCAGCCGGCCCGCCGTGTCCACCAGTACCACGTCCTTGCCTCGTGCCTTGCCGGCGCTCACGGCATCGAAGCTCACCGCGGCCGGATCGCCGCCTTCCTGGCTCACGATCTCCACGGTATTGCGGTCGGCCCACACGCCGAGCTGCTCGCGAGCGGCGGCCCGGAAGGTGTCGGCCGCTGCCAGCAGGACCGCGGCGCCTTCGGTGGCGAGGTGCCTGGTGAGCTTGCCGATGGAGGTGGTCTTTCCGGCTCCGTTGACGCCCGCCACCATGATCACGGTGGGCGTGTGGCGCCCGATCTCGAGGGATTTCTCGAGCGGGCGCAGCAGGTCGGCCAGGGCATCGGCGAGCAGTTCCTTGACCGCCGCGGGATCGGTGGCCCGGGCTTCCTTCACACGCCGCCGGAGGTCCTGCAGCAGGTGCTCGGTGGCCTTGACGCCCGTGTCGGCCATCAGCAGTGCCTCTTCGAGCTCGTCGTAGAGCGCATCGCTGATCTGCGTGCCGGTGAAGACCGTGGCGATGCTGGTGCCCGTCTTGCGCAGTCCGTTCTTGAGCCGGTCCAGCCAGCCCTTGCGCTCCTGCCCGGATTCCGGAGCGGGCACGGGTCCGGCTGCCGTCGCAGCCGGGGGCATGGCTGGGGAAAGAGGGGCTGGGGCCTGGGCGGCGGGGAGCGGCGCGGGCATCGGCGTGGGCGCTGGCGAAGCCGGCACGGGAGCGGCCGCAGGGCCCGGCTGCGGCGGAACCGGCGCGGCGGGATCCTGCGGAGCGGGGGACTTGGCGAAGGGGTTGCGCAGCCAGCCGAAGGCGCCCTGCGCTTCGGCTGCCGCGGGCTCGGCTTCCGCCGCGAAGGGCGGGGCGGCCGGCATCGCATCGGGCACGGCCGGAACGCCGCCGGACGGTACCGGGGAAGGGGTCTCCTCAGCGGGAGGCGGGGCGGGCTTTTTCTTGAAAAAACTGAACATTGGCAGGTTCTTAGAATCGCACCCATTCTATGAAACACGCACTCACCCTCCTGGGCCTGCTGGCCTGCGTGCACGCCGGGGCACAGACCCCCGCCACCACCACCTCCTATCCCTCGCCTTCGTCGGCGCAAGGCGCCCAGCCCGGAACGCAGGCGCCCGGCGTGCGCGAGTACACGCTGCGCAACGGCATGCAGCTGTTCGTGCAGACCGACCGGCGTGCGCCGACCGCGGTGCACATGGTGTGGGTGCGGGTCGGATCGATGGATGAAGTGGACGGCACCTCGGGCGTGGCCCATGCCCTGGAGCACATGATGTTCAAGGGCACGAAGACGGTGCCGCCAGGCCAGTTCTCGCGCCGCGTGGCCGCGCTGGGCGGGCAGGAAAACGCGTTCACCAACCGCGACTACACGGGCTACTACCAGCAGATTCCCGCGAAGCGCCTCGCGGAGGTCATGCGGCTGGAGTCCGACCGGTTCGCGCACAACCAGTGGCCGGACGCGGAGTTCAAGAAGGAGATCGAGGTCATCAAGGAGGAGCGGCGCATGCGCACGGACGACCAGCCGCGCGCGGCCCTGATGGAGCAGCTCAACGCCGCCGTGTTCACGGCATCTCCCTACCGGCGGCCGGTGGTCGGCTGGATGAGCGACCTGGATGCGATGACGCCGGACGATGTCCGCGCGTTCCACCGCCAGTGGTACGTGCCCGCGAATGCCGCCATCGTGGTGGCCGGCGACGTGGATCCGGAAGCCGTTCGCAAGCTCGCCGAGGCCACCTACGGCCGCATTCCCGCGGCGGTGGTGCCGGTGCGCAAGCCGCGCACCGAACCGGCCCAGCGCGGCCTGCGACGCATCGATTTCAAGGCACCTGCGGAGCAGGCCTTCGTCGCGCTGGCGTTCCGGGTGCCGGCGCTGCAGCGGTTGGAACAGCTCACCGATTCCGACCGCGATGCGCTGGCGCTGATGATGCTCTCGGGCGTGCTGAGCGGCTACGACGGCGCGCGGCTGGAGCGATCTCTCACGCAGGGCGCCGACCGCGTGGCCGACGGAGCGGACAGCGGCGCCTCGGTCATGGGCCGGGGGCCGGGCCTGTTCCTGCTGAGCGGTGTTCCCGCGGGCGGCCAGACGGCGCAGCAGGTCGATACCGCGCTGCGCGCCGAGGTGGCCCGCGTGGCCCGGGAAGGGGTGGGCGATGCCGAGCTTTCGCGCGTGAAGACGCAGTGGGCGGCATCCACCATCTATGCGCGCGATTCGCTGCAGGCACAGGCGAGCGACCTGGGAAGCAACTGGGTCCAGGGTCTTCCGCCCGATGCCGACTCGCGCCTGCTGGCGCTGCTGCGCGAAGTGACGCCGGCCCAGGTGCAGGCCGTGGCAGCCCGCTATTTCGGCGATGACCAGTTGACCGTGGCCACCCTGGTGCCACAGCCGGTCGCCCCCGGTTCCCGCCGCCCCGCCGCGCCCGCGAACGCCGACGGACGCATGCACTGACGGGCCGCCGGCCGAAGGAATTTCCCATGATGCACCTTGCAATCAAAAAGGCCGCCCTGCGCGCGGCATTCGCGGCGGCGGGCCTGCTGGCCGTACAGTCCGCCTGGGCGCTGCTGCCCATCCAGCACTGGACCGAACCCAGCGGCGCGCGTGTCTGGCTCGTCGAAAGCCCCGGCATTCCGATGGTGGACGTGCAGGTCGATTTCGATGCCGGGGCCCGGCGCGATCCGGCGCCGCAGGCCGGCCTTGCGGCCGCCGTGGCCGCCATGTCGTCCAAGGGCGTGCGTGCCGAAGGGGCCGAGCCCGCGATGGACGAGAACGCCCTGGGCGAGGCCTGGGCCGATCTGGGCGCGAGCCTGCAGGCGTCCGCGGAGCGCGACGGCTTCAGCTACGGGCTGCGTTCGCTCACCGATGCGGACCTGCTGGACCGCGCCGCCCGGCTGGCCGCGCGGCAGATCGCCCAGCCCGCCTTTGCGCAGGACATCTGGCAGCGCGAGCGCGCGCGCTGGAGCGCCTCCCTGAAGGAGGCCGAAACACGGCCCGGCACGGTGGCTGCCAGGGCTTTCTCGCAGGCCGTCTATGGCGTCCACCCCTATGGCCAGCGTGCCACCCCCGAGACGCTGGCGCGCATCGAGGTCGCGGACCTGCAGGGCTTCCACGACCGCTATCTGCAGGCCTGCCGCGCGCGCGTGAGCATCGTGGGCGCCGTCAGCCGGGAACAGGCCCGGGTCCTGGCCCGGACGCTGCTTTCGCGCCTGCCGGCCACGGATGCCTCGGGTTGCTCCGCGCTGTCCCCGGTGCCGCCCGTGCAACCGCTGGCCCGGGCGCAGGAGCAGCGCATTCCCTTCGCCTCGGCCCAGGCGCACGTGCTGATCGGCCAGCCCAGCTTCCCGCGCAAGGATCCCGATTTCCTGGCGCTGCTCGTGGGCAACCACATCCTGGGCGGCGGCGGGTTCACGTCGCGTCTGACCGAGGAGGTGCGCGAAAAGCGCGGCCTGAGCTACAGCGTGTACAGCCAGTTCTCCCCGGGACTGGATGCCGGTCCCTTCGTCGTCGCGCTGCAGACGCGCCCGGACCAGGCGGAGCAGGCCGTGGAGGTCTCGCGCGACGTGCTCGCCCGCTTCGTCGCCCAAGGTCCCACGGCCGCGGAATTGCGCGCCGCCAAGGACAACCTGATCGGCGGCTTCGCGCTGCGCATCGACAGCAACCGCAAGCTGCTGGGCAACGTCGTGAACATTGCCTGGAACGACCTGCCGCTCGACTATCTCGAGCACTGGACCGACCGGGTGGAGGCGCTGACCGCGGAGGACATCCGAGCGGCGATGGCGCGCAAGCTGCAGCCCGCGCGGATGGTGACCGTGGTGGTCGGCGGGAGCGCGCCATGAGCCCGGCGCCGCGCAAGCCCGCGGCGTCCCAGCGGCCCGCGGCGGCCTCCAGCGCCCGGCAGGGCGGGCATGCCGGTGCGGGAGAGGTGCGCATCATCGGAGGGCTCTGGAAACGCACCCGGCTGCCGGTGCCGTCGCGCCCAGGGTTGCGGCCCACGCCGGACCGGGTCCGGGAAACCCTCTTCAACTGGCTGGGGCAGGACCTGTCGGGATGGCGCTGCATCGATGCCTTCGCCGGCACGGGCGCGCTCGGCCTGGAGGCTGCATCCCGCGGAGCGGTGGAGGTGCTGCTGGTGGAAAGCGATGCAGGCCTGGCCGATCAGCTGCGGCGTTCCTGTGAAAAACTGGGCGCCACCACGGCGCGCGTGCAGAGGGGCGACGGCGTGGCCGTCCTGCGCCAGCGTGCGCCGGGCTCCGCGCATCTGGTACTGCTCGATCCGCCTTTCGACGGCGGGCTGTTCGATGCGGCCCTCGCCGCTGCGGTTCCGGTGCTTGCGGAAGATGGATTCATCTACCTCGAGGCGCCGCAGCCCTGGGACGATGCGGCACTGGCATCCCTGGGGCTTTCCATCCATCGCCATGTGCGGGCGGGCGCGGTGCATGCCCACCTGATCCGCAAGGGCTAGCCGGGCCTCGGGCGCAAGAGCGCCGCAATAATCCGCTCCAACCGACTGCCTTCATCCAGGAGATCCGCCCGCCATGGTCCAGAACGTCATCGCCGTCTATCCCGGCACCTTCGACCCTATCACGCTGGGCCACGAGGATGTGGTGCGCCGCGCCACGCAGCTGTTCGGCAGCGTGATCGTGGCGGTCGCGGCGGGCCATCACAAGAAAACGCTGTTCAGCCTGGAGGAGCGCATCGAGATGGTGCGCGAGGCGGTCCGGCCCTATCCGCAGGTGCAGGTGGAGAGCTTCTCCGGGCTGCTGCGCGACTTCGTGGTCGCCCGCGGCGGCAAGGCCATGGTGCGCGGCTTGCGTGCCGTCACTGATTTCGACTATGAATTCCAGCTCGCCGGCATGAACCGCAGCCTCATGCCCGAGGTCGAGACCGTCTTCCTCACCCCGAGCGACAAGTTCCAGTTCATCAGCAGCACGTTCGTGCGCGAGATCGCCGTGCTCGGCGGCGAAGTGGACAAGTTCGTCTCCCCGGGGGTCTGCCAGCGGCTCGCCGACAGGGTCCGGGCGATGGCACCGGCGGGCTGATCCTTCCGCGGGGCCGGATGGGCCTCAGGTGGCGTGGACGATGTCGTGCACGAAGCGCAGCTTGGCCAGCGCCCCGGAAGACAGGGCGAAGGGGTAGGCGTCCTGCTGACCCAGGCTCCGGTTCAGGCTGTTGAGCAGCAGCGTCAGCGGCACCCATTCCTGCACCATCGCATCGAAGTCCGGCCCGTCCGTGGCGAACGGGTTGCCCACGCGGTAGCTCTGCACAGCGCCGCTTTCCGGAATGTCCAGCGCCGTGTGGTAGCTCGAGGCAGTCTCCAGCAGATCCACCATGTGCAGATAATGGGCCCAGGTCTCGGCCCAGTCCTCCCAGGGGTGGGCCGTGGCATAGGCGCTCACGTGGCGCTCGCGCCATGCGCCGAGGTGCGGGCTGCTGGCGTAGTAGGCCTGCAGGGCAGCGCCGTAGTCCTGGCGCTCGTCGCCGAAGACCGATCGGAACTCCTCCAGCCGGCTGGAGCCCTGCATCAGATGGTCCCAGTAGAAATGGCCCGATTCGTGCCGCAGGTGACCCAGCAGGGTGCGGTAGGGCTCGTGCAGCGCGAGCCGACGCCGGGCGCGCTCGTCATCGTCCGCCTCGGCCACATTCAGCGTGATGGTCCCTGCGGCATGCCCCGTCATCACGGGATTGCCGGGCTGGTCGGCCAGGAACTCGAAGGCCGGACTGGCGCCATCCGGCGCGGGCTGAAGGCCCAGTCGTGCAAGGGTGTAGTAGAGCTGCCGCTTGGCATGCTCGATCTGCTTCCAGCGGCGCAGGTTGGCTGGCTCGGAGAGGTCGGGAAGGATGCGCGTCTGGCGGCACGACCTGCACAACTGCTGCGGATCATCGGCCGCCACGGCGAAGTTGCAAGCGGCGTGCGCTATCCGGTTATGGCAAAGCCGGTACAGCGGCGAGGCGCTGCCCTGGCGGCGCGACGGCACCCGCTGCCACAGGTCGGCATCGCCCTGCAGGCCCGACACGGCCGGCACCAGGGCCGCCATGGTGAGGTGATCGGGCAGGAACGCCAGCCTCGCTCCGCAATGAAGGCACTGGACGCTGTCGAAGAAAACGAGATGACCGCATTGGTCGCAATTGAAAACCTGCATGGTCGCGAAGCATAGGGCCTGTGGGCCATCCTGGTAGGACAAGGGCGAGACGCCTGGCGCGCAGGCGCCCGTGGATCTTGCGCGGAAGCGGCACAAGAAAAACAGGCTCCGCGAGGAGCCTGTCTGCAAGGGGTCGGGCCGGGCAGGAAGGCCCGCCGGCCCGCGCGCATCAGGGGCGCACGACGATGCTGTTGCGCACTTCGCGCACGTGCTTGGTGTTGCGTGCGACGGCTTCAGCGCGGTCCTTCTCAGCCTGCGACTTGGCGAAGCCGGACAGCTGCACCGTGCCGTTCAGCGTTTCCACGCTGATGGACGTGGCGGACACCGACTTGTCTTCGGCCATCTTGGCCTTCACGGCGGTGGTGATGCCGGCGTCATCCACGTAGGAGCCCACGGTCTGCTGGTCACGTGCCACCGAGCATCCGGTGGTGACGATGGTGGCGCCAGCGAGGGCTGCAAAGGCGAGAGCACGAGCGTACTTCATGATTATTTCCTTGGTTTGGTTGAGAGAACACGGGTGCTGGGGACATCCTTCAGTCCGCCGGCCTTCTGCACCCTCCTTGCCGGTGGACTGCCTGCGAGGGCCGGCTGCGCCTTCAGCGGTGCAGCCAATCCTTGAGTTCGTCGGCATGCTCTTCCTCGTCGGCGAGGATGCCTTCCAGCATGCGGCGCGTGGTGGGGTCCTTGTCGCCGATCAGCGAGATCATCTGCCGATAGGCTTCGACGGCGATGCGCTCGGCAACGAGGTTGGCGCGCACCATCGCCTTGAGGTCCGACGACTCGTCGTACTGCGCGTGGCTGCGTTCCTCGAGCGTGCAGGGGCGGAAGTCCGGCTCGCCGCCCAGTTGCACGATGCGCTGGGCGATGAGATCGGCATGTGCCGCTTCCTCATTGGCGTGCACCAGGAATTCCGCGGCGATTGCCGGAGACTCCAGACCGTCTGCCGTGAAGTAGTGGCGCTTGTAGCGCAGCACGCATACGAGCTCGGTGGCCAGTGCATCGTTCAGCAGCTTCACGATGGCGTCACGGTGCGGGCCATACGCGGGCGTGACGGCACCTTCGTCGAGGTCCTGGGTGGCCGCGTACTGGAGCGCTTTCTCGTCCAGGGTGAGCGATGCAGTTGCCGTAGATGTGGAGTTCGGGGTGGTCATGGAGCGCCCGTGGAATGTTGTTGTGGATATGGGGCGGGCCGGTGGTGGAGGACTGCTGCCATCCTCCGTGTCCGGTCCCGCTATCGGAAACCGGGAGATCAGTAGTCGCGGCCGCGGGGGCGGCGTGCCAGCATGCACAGCGTAGCCACGAAGGCGCCTGCTGCTGCGGCCAGGGCCAACGATTTGCCGGGCTGCTCCGACACGTAACGGGCGGTGGCGTCGGCAGCCTGGTTGAGTTGCCGGCGGGCGCGCTCGCTGGTGTCTGCGCAATAGGCGATACCGCGGGAGGCGAGGTCCTGGGCGCGGGCGGCCAAGTCGTCGATCACGGGGTCTACGTCGCTCTGCAGCTCACGCACCTTGCGTTCGGCCTTGTCCAGGGTCTTGTTGGCTGCGCTGCGAGTAGTGCGCACGGCGTCCTGCGCGGTGTCCAGCATGTCGTCGGCCACGTCGTGCGCGGTGTCTGCAGCCTTGTCGGCGATTTTCTGTGCTTCCATGGTTTCTGTTCCTCAGGTAGTCGGGACGTCAGGGCAGGCGGGTCGGTGTGTTCAGCCGCGCTTGAGCAGGCTCAGCACGAAGGTGACGACGGCCATGATCACGAACACGAAGAACAGGATCTTGGCGATGCCGACGGCGCCCGCTGCGATCCCACCAAAGCCGAAGAGTGCGGCGATCAGTGCGATCACCAGAAAAACGACTGCGTAATGCAACATATCTTTCTCCTCTTGGACCGGAAGGCCGGTCGGTGGTTGGTCGATGGCGCTGTCGCGTTGGCGCCTGGATCCAATGTAGATTTGGGGACGCGCACAGGCTGCCGGCCCCTGGCGCGCTGCGCTGTAGGACGCGGCCGACCGCCGCCGCGCCATGTGCGCAACGCCAGGAGACGACAGGAAAAACCCGGAGAAAACAGCGGCAGAAGCGCTGGATGCCGGCACGGAGCCAGTACGGGAGCAGCAGGTAAATGGAGCGCGCGGTGGCGCTCCGGCGCTCAGTGCACGACGGGCAGCACGGCGGACACGAGCGTGCCCTCGCTGGCCTCGGACGTGACTGTCAGGCGCCCGCCGGCGGCCTCGACGCGGTGGCGCATGCCCATGAGTCCATGGGCGGATGCCTGGACCTTGCTGGTGTCGAAGCCGGAGCCGTTGTCGCGGATCTGCACCGCCACGTGGGTGGGATAGTTGTGCACGGCCACCAGCACCTTGGTGGCATTGGCGTACTTGCCGATGTTGGTCAGCGACTCCTGCACCATGCGGTAGATCGTGAGCTGCACCGGCTCCGGCAGTTCCACCGGTTCGAGGTTGAGCTCCACGTCCACGCTGCTGCGCTGCTCGAACTCGCGCGCCAGGATCTCCAGCGACGCGGTGAGCCCCAGGTTGAAGAGGGACGAGGGCCGGAGGTCTTCGATGATCCGGCGCTTGAGCGCGATGCCGCTGTTCAGGGTTTCGGTAAGGTGCTTGAGCCGCTCGGCGATCTCGGGCGACTGCGCATCGATCTTCGACTTCAGCCGCGCCACGTCGAGCTTGGCGGCGGTGAGCAGTGCGCCCAGTTCATCATGGAGTTCACGGGCCAGGTGGCCCCGCTCGTCCTCGCGCACCTGTTGCAGGTGGTTCGCCAGCTCGGTCAGCGACGCCGTGCGTTCGCGCACCAGCAGCTCCAGCCGGTCGCGCTCGCGCTGCAGGGCTTCCTGCTCGCGCTCCTGGGCGGTCTGCAGGGCGCTGGCCTGCCGCAGGTACATGTAGAACGCGAGCAGGCCGATGACCACGACGGTCGCGATGCCGACGCGCGAGAGGGTGAGCGAATGGAGGATCTCGTCGGTGTGGTGCGTGGAGCGATCCACGCTGCGTTGGGCGAGGCGGCCGGACAGCGTGCGGATGGCATCCATGTTCTCCTTGCCGACATCGGTGGAGAGCACGAATTTCCAGGCGTCGTCGTTGTTCTGGCGGCGCAGGCGCAGGCTCAGATCCAGTTCGGACATCTTGCGCGAGATCTGCCTGGAGAGCTGCGTGAAGTCTTCCTGGTCTTCCGGGGAGGAGCGGTAGATGCCGCGCAGTTCTTCCAGGTTGCCATCGATGGTGGCCGCCGCCTTCTGGTAGGGCTGCAGGTAGCGATCATCACCCGTGAGCAGATATCCGCGCAGGCCGGTTTCCGCGTCCAGCATGTTCTGCATCATGCGGTTGAGGGCGGCGCGGGTCGTGTAGGTGCTCGACAGTGCCTGCACGGCCTCGTTGGATCGTGCGTATCCGGCCTCATTGATGCCAACCAACGCAGCGGCTGCCAGCAGCGCCAGGGGCAGGCTGACAGCCATCTTGCGAAAATTGGACCAGCGCATATGTATGTTTCTCCGAAAGAGACGGGGGTGAATTCTGGATAATGTCACCAGCCCGCAGCAACCGCCGCAGGCATGCTCCCGCAATGGTGGATGTGCCACCTGACCAACGACGGGCAGCCTAGCTGCCTCTTGAAAGAACTCTCAATGATCAAGATCGGCATTGTGGATGACCATGCGATTGTCCGCTCGGGATTGCGACAATTTCTGTCAGAACATGTAGACCTTCGCGTAGTCGGCGAGGCTTCGAATGGCCGCGAAGCCATCGACCTCGTGCGCAACCACGAGATCGACGTGCTGCTGATGGACCTGTCGATGCCCGGCCAGAGCGGCCTCGATGCGCTGGCCATGCTGCGCGCCAAGGCGCCGGACATGGGCATCCTCATCCTGAGCGGGTACCCCGAAGAGCACTACGCCATCAACCTCATCCGCCAGGGCGCCAGCGGCTACCTGAACAAGGAATGCGATCCCAAGGAGATCGTGGAAGCCATCCGCACCATCTCGCTGGGCCGCCGCTATCTCACCCCTGCCGTCGCCGACCTGCTCGCGCAGCAGCTCAACCGCAAGGACGACGCGCCTCCGCACGAGCAACTGTCCGAGCGTGAGTTCCAGGTGTTCCTGAAGCTGGCCAAGGGCGAGACCGCGGGCGATATCGCCAAGTCGCTGTCCCTCAGCGTCAAGACCGTCAGCACCTACCGCACGCGCCTGATGGAGAAGATGGCGCTGTCGTCCAACAGCGACCTGACCTACTACGCACTGAAGAACAAGCTGATCGATTGATCGCTGGCTCTTCGCGACCGGCTGGCTGCGGTCGGCGCTTGCAGCCGGTGCCGTGGGCGCGCGTGCTGTGCGGCGCCTGCCGGCGCCAGTCTGCCAGACACGGAAAAACCCCGGACGGAGCAATCCATCCGGGGTTTTTCGTGTCTTTGGGGATCATCGGGCCGGGCTCGGGCCCGGAGTTGCACGGAAAACGATTGCGCGATCAGGCGCTGCTGGCGGAATTGCGCAGCGTGCTGTGTTCCACGCAGTAGTCCACGAGGGCGTCGATCTCGTTGGATTTGTCGAAGACGGCGTCCACGCCGAGCTGGGCGCAGCGGACACGGACATCGGGGGTGGCGTAGTTGCTCAGGACGACCATCTTCTGGCGTGCCGTGCGGTCGCGGCAGGCCGCGAGGATGCCCAGGCCGCTGCCTTGCCGAAGGAACAGATCCACGATGGCCAGATCCCACTGCTCAGGGTTCGCGGCCAGCCACTCCTTGCCCTCGTCCTCCGTTTCGGCGACCCCCACGGCTTCGACTTCCGCCAGCTCCTCCAGCGTGCCGATCAGGTTCTCCCGGATCGTGGCGTTGTCTTCGACGATATAAGTACGCAGTTTCACTGTGAGGTCGGTGCCGTTGAAGGCGCCGGATGGGAGGTGTTGATCACGGTTCTACTTTATAGGGAGAGAGCCGGCATTCTGCCAGCAGCAGGGTGTTACCCCGGTAGGATTTCTCCTACCGGGGCGCTTCGCCACCGGCCCCTTCTTTCGCGTGCCGTTTTCCGCACACGCTGCAGCCCGGGTCACGTCCGGCGCGCATAGCGGTCCACTCCATCGCGAGGCCGTCGAGCATGAGCAGGCGCCCGGCGAGCGACTGGCCGGCCCCGGACAGCAGCTTGAGTGCCTCGGCTGCCTGCATGGCACCGATGATGCCGACCATCGGCGCGAACACGCCCATCGTGGAGCACTGCACCTCCTCGAAGGCTGCATCCGGAGGGAAGAGGCAGGCGTAGCAGGGCGCGTCGGATGCGCGCGGGTCGATCACCGTGATCTGTCCGTCGAACCGGATTGCCGCGCCGGCCACCAGGGGCACGCGGTGGCGCACGCAGGCGGCATTCACGGCCTGCCGCGTGGCGTAGTTGTCGCTGCAGTCGAGGACCACATCCGCAAACGGCACGTGGGCATCGAGCCAGGCCGCATCCGCGCGCAGGGGCAGCGCCTCCACCTGCACGCCGGGATTGATGGCGTGCACGGCCTGCGCTGCAGAACCCACCTTGGGCTGGCCGACGCGCTGCGTGGTGTGGGCGATCTGCCGCTGCAGATTGGTCAGGTCCACGGTGTCCGCATCGACCAGGGTCAGGCGGCCAATGCCTGCCGAAGCGAGGAACAGGGCTGCAGGCGATCCCAGGCCGCCGGCGCCGATGACCAGCGCATGGGCAGCGAGCAGCCGCTCCTGCCCCTCGATGCCGATTTCATCGAGCAGGATGTGGCGGGAGTAGCGCAGGAGCTGGTCGTCGTTCATGGGCGTGGAGTGCGTGGTGCGGGCGGAGCGGTGGCGGCACGGAGGCGCAAAGCAAAAGGCCGGACCCCTCGGAGTCCGGCCTTGGCTGAAAGGATGCACCCGTGCCGGTCAGTTGTCCTTCTTCTCTTCCTTGCGCTCCGTCTGTGTCTTGCTGACGACCACCGTCAGGCCCTTGAGCTGATTGAGTGCCTGGGTGAGCTGGAAGTCCTTCTCGGTGCCGAACTCCGGCATCTTGTTGCGCTCGGACGCCGGCTTCTTGGCTTCTTCCTCGAGGCGCTTGCGGGCTTCCTCGCGGGCCTTTTCGCGCGCTTCATCCTTTTTCTCCTCGCCCTGGCCGCTGGTCAGGTGCTTTTCGAGATCTGCCTCGCGCATGCGCAGCGCGGCGAAGGGATCGCCGTCGGGGCTGTCGTCCACCATGACGTCGGGCACGATGCCCTTGGCCTGGATCGACTTGCCGCTGGGCGTGTAGTAGCGCGCCGTGGTGAGCTTGATGCCGGTGTCCGGGCCCAGGGGGCGGACGGTCTGTACCGATCCCTTGCCGAAAGTCTGGCTGCCCAAGATGGTGGCGCGCTTGTGGTCCTGCAGCGCGCCGGCCACGATCTCGCTGGCCGAGGCGGAGCCTTCGTTCACCAGCACCACCAGCGGAACGTTCTTGAGCGCCGCGGGCAGCCGCTTGAGCGGATCACCGGCACCGCGGCGCTGGTAGAACTCGGGGGAGGCCTTGTAGACTGCCTTGCTTTCCGCGAGCTGGCCGTTGGTGGACACGACGGTCACGTCTTCGGGCAGGAAGGCGGCGGAGATGGCCACCGCCGCGTCGAGCAGGCCGCCGGGATCGTTGCGCAGGTCCAGCACCATGCCCTTGAGGTTCGGATCCTGGCGGTAGATCTCCTCGACCTTGCGCACGAAGTCGTCCACCGTGCGTTCCTGGAACTGCGACAGCCGGATCCAGGCGTAGCCGGGCTCGATCTCCTTGCCCTTGACGGACTGGGTCTTGATCTCCTCGCGCGTGACGGTGACCGGGAAGGTGCGGCTCTCGTCCTTGCGGAAGATCGTGAGCGTGACCTGGGTGTTGGGCTCGCCGCGCATCTTCTTCACGGCTTCGTTGAGGGCGAGCCCCTTCACGGCCGTGTCGTCGATCTTGGTGATGAGATCGTTGGTCTTCAGGCCCGCGCGGAAGGCCGGCGAGCCCTCGATGGGCGACACGATCTTGATCAGACCGTCTTCCTGGGTGATCTCGATGCCCACGCCGACGAAACGGCCCGTGGTGCCTTCGCGGAATTCCTTGAAGGACTTCTTGTCGAAGTACTGGGAGTGCGGGTCGAGGCTGGACACCATGCCGGAGATGGCATCGGTGATGAGCTTCTTGTCGTCCACGGGCTCGACGTAGTCGGTCTTGACGAGTCCGAACACCGCGGAGAGCTGCTGGATTTCCTCGAGGGGAAGCGGAGTCATGGCTCCGCGGGCGACGGTCTGCAGGGAGACCGTGGTCAGGGCGCCGGCAACGACGCCGACCGACACCCATCCTGCGATTTTGAGTTTGTGGCCCATTCGAAAAACACCTTTGCCGGTTCTAGGTCCAATATACACCCCCTTGGAAAGGGCAGGCGCGGCGCAGTTCCGCGCGCGCCGGGCTTTTTGGCACGCCGGGGCCGCCCCGCGGGTTTACCCGGTGCGCCAGCCGCCGCATGGACGGCAGCCGGCGGCGGCCCGCAGGGACTCAGGCCTTGCCCTGGGACGCCACCGCCGCGGCCGCCTTCGCCGCGGCTTCGGCATCGCCGAGGTAATGGTGGCGCAGCGGCTTCAGGTCGCTGTCGAGTTCGTAGATCAGGGGAATGCCGTTGGGAATGTTCAGCCCGACGATGTCGTCGTCGGAGATGCCGTCCAGGTACTTGACCAGCGCGCGGATGGAATTGCCGTGCGCGGCGACCACCACGCGCTGGCCCGACCGCATGGCAGGCGCGATGCGCTCGTTCCAGAAGGGCAGCACCCGGGCGACGGTGTCCTTCAGGCATTCGGTGAGCGGGATCTGCTCGGGATCGAGGCCGGCATAGCGGAGATCGCCGCGCTCGCTGCGTGGGTCGGTGGCCTCCAGGGCCGGCGGGGGGGTGTCGTAGCTGCGGCGCCAGACGAGCACCTGCGCGTCGCCGTACTGCTTGGCCATGTCGGCCTTGTTGAGTCCCTGCAGGGCGCCGTAGTGGCGTTCATTGAGGCGCCAGCTGTGCTCCACGGGCAGCCAGGTGCGGTCCATCTCGTCCAGGACATGCCACAGGGTGCGCGTGGCGCGCTTGAGCACGCTGGTGAAGGCCAGGTCGAACTCGTAGCCTTCGGCCTTCAACAGGCGGCCGGCCGTCTTGGCCTGCTCGATGCCGGTAGGCGTCAGGTCCACGTCGGTCCAGCCGGTGAAGCGGTTTTCGAGGTTCCAGGTGGATTCGCCGTGGCGGATCAGGACGAGTTTGTGCATGGTGGCTGGAGGAATGGGAAGCTGTGGAATCGGTCGGGTCAAACGCCGCATTCTAAAATTGCGGGGTTTGCTTTCCCCAAGGACTTCCGTGAATTTCTTCATCGACAACTGGTATCTCGTCCTCGTCGCACTGGTTTCGGGCGCGATGCTGCTCCTGCCGGTCTTCCGCGAAGCCGCGGGCGGCTCGCTCACCGCGGCGCGCGCGGTGCAACTCATCAACCGCGAGAAGGCCGTGGTGGTCGATGTCTCCGAGCCCGATGAGTTCGCGGCCGGCCATGTCGGCGGTGCGAAGAACGTGCCGCTGGGTCAGCTGGAAGAACGCCTGCCGCAGGTGGTCAGGAACAAGTCGGTGCCGCTCGTGCTGGTATGCGCCAAGGGTGGCCGGGCCCAGAAGGCCGCGACCGTGGCCCGCAAGCTCGGCTACGAGAAAGCCGAGGCGCTCGCCGGCGGGCTCAAGGCCTGGAAGGACGCCAGCATGCCGGTTGAAAAGGCCTGAAGCGGCACCACGTCCCTTTCACACCCCACGCAATCTTCCAGGAAGGCCGCCCCATGCAACCCGTCAAGATGTACACCACCGCCGTTTGCCCCTACTGCATCCGGGCCAAGCAGATCCTCAAGGCCAAGGGGGTGGAGCAGATCGAGGAGGTCCGCGTGGATCTCGACCCGGAGGCCCGCTCTCACATGATGGAGATCACCGGGCGGCGTACGGTGCCGCAGATCTTCATCGGCGACACCCACGTGGGCGGCCACGACGACCTGGTCGCGCTCGACGGCCGCGGTGGCCTGATGCCTCTGCTCGGCGCCTGAAGGCGCGCTGGCCGGGCGCTGCATAATGCGGCCCCGGGTGCTGCCCGCTGCGGGAACGCGACGTCCCCGGCGGGCTTTGTCTTACCTGGCCCTTTTCCCGTTTCCGAATCGAAAGAACGACCTCATGTCCGAAGAAAATCCCGTGTTCCAGATCCAGCGCGTGTATCTGAAGGATCTGTCCCTGGAGCAGCCGAACTCGCCCCAGATCCTGCTGGAGCAGGAGCAGCCCAATGTGGACATCCAGCTGGGCGTCGAGGCGGCACCCGTTGCAGACGGTATTTTCGAAGTGGCCGTGACCGCCACGGTGCAGACCAAGATCAAGGACAAGACGGTGTTCCTGGTCGAGGCCAAGCAGGCCGGCATCTTCGAGATCCGCAACATTCCCGAAGACCAGATGGGCCCGATCATGGGCATCGCCTGCCCGCAGATCGTCTATCCGTACCTGCGCGGCAACATTGCCGACGTGATCACGCGCGCCGGCTTCCCGCCCGTGCATCTGGCAGAGATCAACTTCCAGGCCATGTACGAGCAGCAGCAGTCGCAGCTGGCTTCGGCCGCACCGACGCCGGGCGTCACGCAGTAATTTCCCTCCAGGCGCCGCCGCGCGGCGGCGCATCGCAGCCGGGGACTGCGAGCGGTTCCCCTGCCGAAACCGCAACGACCTCCCTTCATGAAGATCATCGTGTTCGGTGCCGGCGCCTGGGGCACGGCCATGGCGCTCAGCGCAGCAGCGCACCCGGCAGGACATGGCGTGACCCTCTGGGCGCGCGATGCCGGGCAGGCCGCGGCCATGCAGGCGGCGCGCCAGAACGCCCGCTATCTTCCGGGCATCGCCTTTCCCGCGGTGCTCGGCCTCGCGAGCGGTGCGCCTTTCGAGGCGCTCGCGTCCTGCCAGGCCGATCTCGCCATCGTCGCAACCCCCATGTCCGGCCTGCGCGGCATGCTGGAGGAACTGCGTGCCGCGTCCGTTCCCGTGGCCTGGCTCTGCAAGGGCTTCGAGGCCGTTCCCGCCAGCGGAGAGGCGGCCGCCCAGGGCCTCATGGCGCACGAGATCTGCAGCCAGGTGGCCCCTCAATTGCGCGCGGGCGCGCTCAGCGGTCCGAGCTTCGCGCTGGAGGCGGCCCAGGGGCGGCCCACCGCACTGGTGGCCGCGAGCCGCGATGCGCGAGTACGTGAACTGCTGGTGGAGGCTTTCCATGGGCCCACGCTGCGTGTGTACGCCAACGAGGACATCGTGGGCGTGGAGGTAGGGGGGGCTGTGAAGAATGTGCTGGCCATTGCCACCGGGCTGTGCGACGGGCTGGACCTGGGCACGAACGCGCGCGCCGCGCTCATCACGCGGGGGCTGGCCGAGATGAGCCGGCTCGGCCTTGCACTCGGCGCGCGGGCGGAGACGTTCATGGGGCTGTCCGGGCTGGGCGACCTGGTGCTGACCGCGACGGGGGATCTGTCCCGCAACCGCCGCGTGGGCCTAGCGCTTGCGCGGGGGCTCACACTGGATCAGGCAGTGGAGTCGCTCGGCCACGTGGCCGAGGGGGTGTACAGCGCACGGACCGTCGTGCGCCGTGCGCGCCAACTCGGCGTGGACATGCCGATCGCGCAGGAAGTGGTTGCGCTGCTGGATGGCCGATCGACCGCATCCGAGGCGGTGGCACGGCTGATGGGGCGCGGCCCCGCCGTGGAATTGCGCTCCTGCTGAACGCTGCCGTCTGCAGCGTGTGGGCGTGGGCGCCGGAGTACCGGCAGCCCGCGCCACGGACACGCATCACACCACGCCGAAGAGCATCAGCAGCAGGACGAGGGACAGCGGGACGCCGAGGAGCCACAGGATGATGGGCATGTTCTTTCTCCTGAAAGGTGGGTTGAAGATGCCTCTACCTTAAGACCCGCATGCCCCGCGGATTGTGCGCGGGTGGCACCTGCCCGCGTAGGTGCGCACCTTCCGGGCGCGCGGGACATCTCGTGCCGGGCTGTTCAGAATTCGAGGTTGTCGATGAGCCGCGTCGCGCCCAGCCGGGCTGCACCCAGGGCCACCAGCGTGCCGGGTTCGGGGGCGGTATCGGGGCGCTGGAGATCGGCCCTGCGGCGCACCACGAGGTAGTCGGGCTGCCAGCCCTGGTTGCGCAGCGCGTCGCTCGCCGCGGCCTCCAGTTCGGGCCAGTCGGCGACGGGACGCGAGAGCGCGGCGTCAGAAAGCCCCTGGAGGGCCCGTGACAGTTCGACCGCCTGCGCGCGTTCGGCCGGCCCCAGGTAGCCGTTGCGCGAGCTGAGGGCGAGCCCGTCCGCCGCACGGCAGGTATCCCCTGCCACGACCTCCACCGGCAGGGCGAACTGCTCCACCATGCGGCGGATCACCATCAGCTGCTGGTAGTCCTTCTTGCCGAACAGGGCCGTGCCACCGCCGGTGGTGCCGAACACGGCCGAGAACAGCTTCATGACCACGGTGCAGACGCCCGTGAAGAAGCCGGGGCGGAAGTGCCCTTCGAGCAGGTCGGCCAGCTGCGGGTCGGGCTGGACCTTGAAGGTCTGTGCCTGGGGGTAGAGGTCCGCCTCGCGCGGGGCGAAGAGGATGTCGCAGCCCGCGGCCTCCAGGTGCGCGCGGTCGGCCTCCCAGGTGCGGGGATAGCTGTCGAAATCCTCGTGCGGCAGGAATTGGAGGCGGTTGACGAAGATGCTGGCGACGGTCACGTCGCCGAGGGCGCCGGCCTGCCGCACCAGGGAGAGGTGCCCCTCGTGGAGGTTGCCCATGGTGGGGACGAAGGCCGGGCGGCCCCGGCGGGCGAGCGCGGCGCGCAGGTCGGCGATGGAGTGTGCGATGAGCATGGGGGAGCGGCTGGAAAAACTTGGGAGGGGCGGCGGAAAATCGGCTGCAGGGCTCGTCGGGGTAGGCCGCGTCACCAGGCGTGGAGTGCGTCGTCGGGGAAGCGCCCCTCCTTCACTGCCTGCACGTAGGCTGCGATGGCGCCGCGCACGCTGCCGGCCTGGGCCATGAAATCGTGCGCGAACTTCGGGTTCCTGCCGAGGTTCACGCCCAGCATGTCGTGCAGTACCAGCACCTGGCCGGCGGTGCCGCTGCCGGCCCCGATGCCGATGGTGTGGCAGCGCGGCAGGGCGTCGGTCACCTCGCGCGCCAGCGTGGCGGGCACCATCTCGAGCACCAGCATGGCGGCGCCCGCATCCTGCAGTTCGTTGGCGTGGCTGCGCAGCGCGCGCGCGGCCTCGTCGCTGCGGCCCTGGACGCGGTAGCCGCCGAGGGCATGCACTGTCTGCGGCGTGAGGCCCAGGTGCGCGCAGACCGGCACGCCGCGCTCGACCAGGAACCGGACGGTGGGTGCCGTCCAGCCGCCGCCTTCGAGCTTGACCATGTGTGCGCCGGCCTGCATCAGCGCGCAGGCGCTGCGCATGGCCTGCTCGGGACTTTCCGCGTAGCTGCCGTAGGGCAGGTCGGCGATCAGCCAAGCCGTGCCCTGCACCCGGTGCAGGCCCCGCGCCACGCTGGCCGTGTGGTAGGCCATGGTGTCCAGCGACACGCCCACCGTGCTGGGCAGGCCCTGGCAGACCATGCCCAGCGAATCGCCCACGAGCAGGCATTCCACTCCCGCTGCGTCGGCCACCGCGGCGAAGGTGGCGTCATAGGCCGTCAGCATGGTGATTTTCTCGCCGGCCTCGCGCATCTGCGCCAGGCGCGGCAGGCTCACGGGACGGCGCTGCGGCAGCGGGGAGGCAGGGGGCAGGGTGCCGTAGGGCGTGGCGGCGTTGGCAGGGGTCGGCGTTGGCGCGGTCATGCAATCAATCCTCGGGAAACGCGAATGAGCCGCGAGTCTAAGCCGGCGTCCGGCCCGGTCCGCCGGAGTGACCTCCGGGCGGCGGGGTGTGCCTGCTGTCGCGCTGGCGCGTTGCCGGTATGCTCGCGCTCCATGACGAATATGTTTCAGCCAGCCGCCGGCCCGGTGGGCGATGCGCAATGGCAGGCCGTGGTGAGCGCCGACGTGGCCCGGGCCCTGGAAGAGGACGTGGGCGCGGGCGACCTGACCGCCGCCCTGATCGATCCGGTGCGGCGTGCACGCGCGCGCGTGCTGGCCCGCGAAGAGGCCGTGATCTGCGGTGCGCCCTGGGCCGAGGCCGCGCTGCGCGCGCTGGATCCGGACGTGCGGCTGACCTGGAAGGTGGCCGAGGGCCAGCGCTGCGCGGCCGACCAGGTGGTGCTGGAGATCGAGGGCCGGGCGCGGGCGTTGCTGAGCGCCGAGCGCACGGCGCTCAATTTCCTGCAACTGCTGTCGGCCGTGGCCACCAAGACCCGGCGCTACGTCGATGCGGTGGCGGGCACCCGCGCGCAGATCGTGGATACCCGCAAGACCCTGCCCGGACTGCGCCTGGCGCAGAAGTACGCCGTGCGCATGGGTGGGGGCACCAACCACCGCATCGGGCTGCACGACGCGGTGCTCATCAAGGAAAACCACATCGCCGCCGCGGGAGGCGTCACGGCCGTGCTGCATGCGGCGCGCGCCGCGGCCGCGCAGGCGAAGTTCATCGAGATCGAATGCGAGACGCTGGAGCAGCTGGACGAGGCGCTGTCGGCCGGCGCCCGCATGGTGCTGCTGGACAACATGCCGCTGCCGATGCTGCACGACGCCGTGCGCCTGAATGCCGCGCACCCTGGGGGACCGGCCATCCTGGAGATTTCCGGGGGCGTGACGCTGGAGGGCCTGCGTGCGCTGGCCGAGACAGGCGTGGACCGCATCTCCATCGGCACGCTGACCAAGGATGTGAAGGCCACCGATTTTTCGATGCGCATGCAGGATCCGGACTGAGTCGCCCGCTGCCCTCCGCACGTTGCAACACGCGTTTTTCCGAAACCCCGACGAGGCCCCGCAGAACCGGCCCGATAGGCACCCCGCCATGACCACCGACACCCTCGCCCTCAAGCCCGTGGAATACGAACAGCCCGTCAGCGAGGGCGGGGGCGTGTGCTCCACCCGCCACGCCTGGGCCCGCGTGCCCGCGGAACCCCTGCCGGCCGAGCGCACCGCGCTCAAGGAACGCATCCGCGCACTGCTGCGCGAGAAGAACGCGGTCATGGTGTCGCACTACTACGTGCACCCCGATCTGCAGGACCTGGCGGAGGAAACCGGGGGCATCGTCAGCGATTCGCTGGAGATGGCCCGCTTCGGGCGCGACCACGCCGCGCAGACGCTGGTCGTCTCGGGGGTGCGCTTCATGGGCGAGACGGCCAGGATCCTGTCGCCCGAAAAGACCGTGCTCATGCCCGACCTGGACGCCACCTGCTCGCTGGACCTGGGCTGCCCCGTGGATGCATTCAGCGCTTTCTGCGATGCCCATCCGGACCGCACCGTGGTCGTGTATGCCAACACCAGCGCCGCGGTGAAGGCGCGGGCCGACTGGCTGGTCACCTCCAGCTGCGCGCTCGAAATCGTGGGCGCGCTGCATGCGGCGGGCCACAAGATCCTGTGGGCGCCCGACCGGCACCTGGGGGCCTACATCCAGAGGGAGACCGGGGCGGACATGCTGTTCTGGAACGGTGCCTGCATCGTGCACGACGAGTTCAAGGCGGCGGAACTGGAGGCGCTCAAGCGGGAGCATCCGCAGGCCCGGGTGCTGGTGCATCCGGAGAGCCCGGCCGAGGTGGTGGCGCTGGCGGATGCGGTGGGCTCCACGAGCGCGATCCTCAAGGCGGCGCGCGAGATGGACGCCCGCGAATTCATCGTGGCCACGGACAACGGGATGATGCACAAGCTGCGCGCGCTCAACCCGGACAAGGTGTTCCACGAGGCCCCCACGGCCGGCAACAGCGCCACCTGCAAAAGCTGCGCGCACTGCCCCTGGATGGCGATGAACGGGCTGGCCGACGTGGCACGCGTGCTGGAGACTGGCGCGAACGCCGTCCATGTCGATCCGGCGCTGATTCCGCGTGCGTGCCAGCCCATCGACCGCATGCTCGCGTTCACCGCGGCGCTCAAGGGGGGGCAGCCTGCGGGCGCCCTGGTGCCTCGCATCGGCGCGGCATGACCCCGTCGGCCCGCATCGATTTCTCCACGCCGCTGGACCCGGCAGCGCCGCGGCTGCTCCATGCCTTCGCCCAGCCGTGCGACGTGCTGGTGGCCCGCTCGCCGCAGGAAGTCCGCCCCGTTCTCGATGCGGTGCACGCCGCGGCGCTGCAGGGGAAATGGTGCGTGGGCTATCTGCGCTACGAGGCGGCAGGGGCGTTCGATGCGGCGCTGGCGGCGCATCCGGCCGACGGGCCGCTGGCGTGGTTCGCGGTGTATGGCGCTCCCTCGCCGGCAGGCGACGCGGCGGGCATCGGCGGGATGGCCGAGGCCAGCGGGGCATCCGCATCGGTGGAGGATTGGGGCGGTCTGGGCCGCCAGGCCTTCGATACGGCGTTCGGACGCATCCAGCAGGCCATCCGTGACGGCGCGCTGTACCAGGTCAACTTCACAGCCCCGCTTCGGGGGCGCTTCGATGGCAGCCCGGCGGCGCTGTTCGAGGCCCTGCAGCGGGCCCAGCCGGGGGGGTATGCCGCGTACATCGATACCGGAGGGGAGCAGGTACTGTCGGTTTCTCCCGAGCTGTTCTTCGACTGGCGATCGGGGCCTGAGGGCGGATCGATCCTGGCCCGCCCGATGAAGGGCACGGCACCGCGGGGTACCACCCCCGAGGCGGACGAGGCGTGGGCGGAACATCTGCGCACGGCCCCCAAGGAGCGGGCCGAGAACGTGATGATCGTGGACCTGCTGCGCAACGATCTCTCGCGCATCGCCGAGCCCCACAGCGTGCGCGTGCCAGCGCTCTTTCGCACCCAGGCGCTGCCCACCGTGTGGCAGATGACGTCGGACGTGACGGCCCGTACGCGGCCGGGCCTGGGTCTTGCGGACGTGTTCACGGCGCTCTTTCCCTGCGGGTCGGTCACGGGCGCTCCGAAGGTGCAGGCGATGCGGACCATCCGCGCGCTGGAGGCCGGGCCGCGCGGGGTGTACTGCGGCGCGCTGGGGGTGGTGCGGCCCGCCGGCGGGCCCGGAGAGGGGGGTATTGCGGCCACCTTCAACGTGCCGATCCGCACCGTGGTGCTGCTTGGCGGCGCGGCGGAATGCGGCATCGGCAGCGGCATCACCTCCGATGCGCAGGCGGATGCCGAGTGGAACGAGTGGCGCCACAAGCGGGCTTTCGTGGAGCGGGCCAGCCAGCCTTTCGAGGTGCTCGAGACGCTGGCGCTGCAGGACGGGGGCTTTCGCCATCGGGACGAGCACCTGGTACGCATGGCTGCGTCTGCGGCGCATTTCGGCTTTCTGTGGGATGCCGGCCGCGTGCATGCCTGCCTGGACGCTTTGGCGGCGACGCATCCGCAGGGGCGGTGGCGCGCGCGATTGCTGCTGGATGCCGGCGGCCGGCCGCGCGCCGAGGTGTTCGCCTGCCCGGAGGTGCCGGTGCCGGTGCGGCTGGCGCTGGCGGACCGGCCTTTCGGGGCGGCGCACAGCGAGTTCGTGCGCCACAAGACCACGCGGCGCGCGCACTACGCGGCCTTCGCGCCTGCGGTGCCGGGGGTGTTCGATACGGTACTTTGGAACGAAGCCGGGGAGATCACCGAGGGGACCTTCGGCAACATCGCGGCGCTGCTGGATGGGCGATGGGTCACGCCGCCGCTGGCCTGCGGGCTGCTGCCTGGCGTGGGGCGGGCGGTGGCGCTGCGCGAGGGGCGGGTGGTGGAGGCCGTGGTCCGGCGCAGCGACGTGCCCCGCGTGCGCGGATGGGCCTTCCTGAACAGCCTGCGGGGCTGGCTGTCTGCGGAACTGGACTCCGGTTTCTGATGGCTCTCCGGGGCGCAGGCTTCGGTTCGACGGCCGACGGTTTCGCATCGCCGTACATGGCTTCGTGCTGCCCGGCCGGTGCGGCAGCCGTATCGGTACCCTGCTGGGGCGGACCTGTGGTTGCGGGTCGCGGCGGCCGGGCATCCGTTGCCGCCCTGCCGCACGTGCCCGCGCGGGCGTGTTCCAAAAGTGCATGTTTTCGCCGGAACCGCCGCTTTCCGATACACGACAAGGATTTCTCATGCGATCGCCTCATTCGCCCGCGGCAGCCGACAACGGAGCCGCCAGTTTCCAGAGCCCGCCGCTCGATACCCATGATTTCGTCCGCGCCGCCGCCCGTGCGCTGGGCATGGACAACGCCGGGATCGACCGTGCGGCGGAGGATGGCGGCTGCGCGATCGGCGACCTGTTGATCACGGTGGCGCCGTTGTCTCCGCCGCCCGGCAGGCAGGGCGCGATGCCGCAGTCCGAGGTGCAGGTGATGCTCACCGTGGTCATGCGGCAGCGGTTCTCCGAGATGCCGGCGCAGGATGCGTCCGCGCTGCTGTCCAACGCGCCCGGGCTGCTGGCGGGGTTCGACGCCGTGATCGGCTGCCTGCCGGAAGGCGAGGCGACCCTGCACCGCCGGGTGACCCTGCCCGCCGGAGATGCCGAAGGGCAGGCGCTGGCCCGCGAAATGGTGGCCACCGCACGCCTGGCCACCCTGGTCTTTTCCACCGGCGCCGCAGGAGGCTGACATGACCGCCCCCATTTCGCGCAAGGGCCCCCAGACCGGGCCGGATGCGGCACGCGCCACCGAGACACGCCCTGCAGAGGCGCCGGCCGCCCGGCCGTCTCCCGAGGCGCTGGCCGCTCCGGCCGGCCTGGCGCGGCGTGCGCCCCAGGCCGACGGCGGCGTAGCCGGCAGGGCGAGAACCGCGGCCCTGCCGCAGCGCCCGGCGGTGGCGCGCCAGGCTGCTTCGCCGATGGGCACGCCGGTGGCTGCGCAGCGCAAGGCCGCCTCCAGCGCCGCCGACGGTACCCGGCTGCTCGCTGCCCTGCTGCAGGACCTGTCGATGCCAGGCCACCAGGAGGCCGCCCACGGGGAGGCGATCCGGCATGGGCAGGCGGCGCTCGCCGGGCTGGGCCGTTCGCTGCCTTCCGACCTCGCGGGTGCGCGCCGGGGCGCAGAGCAGGCTGCGCTGGCATTCGGCGCGCTGCATGGCACCGGCAGGATGCCGGACACAGCCGTGGAAGCGTTGCTGGATGGCGCGGCCAGCCGGCGCGCCGAGGCGATGGTCGGTGCCATGGCGACGCTTCCGCCGCTGCCGTTCGAGCCGATCGACGAGCGCGCGATCGTGCCGGACGCCGTGGTGCATGCGATGAACGCGCTGGAGCCGACCTCCGGAACGGCGCTGCGCGAGCAGGCCCGCTCCCTGCAGGAGGACATCACGACACCCGGCAGCGACGGCAATGTGCTGGCCGCCCAGATCGCGCTGGGGGCCGTGGGCCGTAGCGCATCTGCGGAGGCCGGCCGCCACGTGGGCGCCGCGCTGGTGCTGCGCTTGCAGGCTTCCACGCTGTCGGTGCCGGACCTGGGCGTGCTGCGCGAGGCCGTCTCGTCAGGGGCCGCCCGTGGGCAGGCCGCGCTGGCGAAGGTGATGGAAACCGCGGTGGCTGCTCCGCTGTTCATGGCGGAGCCCGCGGCCGTGGATTCGGCGGCGCGTGCACCCAGCCCGGTGCAGGGCATGCTGACGCGGCGCGCCGCGCAATCGGTGGGCCGCTCGTCCGCCGCGATGGTGGAACTCGCCCGGTCGGTGTCGGATTTCGCTTCGCTGCCGCAGGCACGCGCCCTGGCGGACGATGCGCCTGAGCGCAGCGCGCTGCAGCGCAGTGCCCGTACCGTCGGCCAGTCGATCGGCGCTTTCCAGGCGATCGCGTCGATGATGCGGCCGGTGGTCGGCTGATTCCGCTGCCGGTTCGTCTCCGGGCGCTGGCGCCCGGTGGCGGGACGGATTACGTCAGAGCTTTTCCTTCACGTAGGAGGCGCGGTCCATGTCCACGATCTCCACGCTGAGCTGGACCATCACGCCGGCAGGCCTGGGTGTGTGTTCGCGCAGTACCGCGCCGACGCGGCCCGCGAGGTCCTGCTTCGCCTCGGGCGTGCGTCCGGAGAGCAGGCGCAACTGCGCATGCACGAAGGCGCGCCCGGCCGGCTGCGTGCCGATGGCGAACCGTTCGGCTGTGGCGAAGCGACTCTTGAGGTCGGATTCGGCCAGGATCTCGGGACTGGCAGTGAGGGAGGCATTGACCGCCTCCAGCACTTGCGCTTCCGGGAAGGGTCGCAGGTTGTCGCTGTATTCGATGACGAGGTGGGGCATGGCGTCGCTGGGTTGGCTGAAAAGGGGTGGCTGAAGGAAAGGTCAGCCGCGGGGGCGTGCCAGGTCGAGCACGCAGCCGTCGCCGACGGCCTCGCGCCAGACCCGCACCCGGCTGGGCGGCGGATCGAGGTCGCCGAGCACATCGGCGATGAACACGCAGAGATTCTCCAGCGTGGCGGGGCCCAGGCCCGGCACTTCGTCGAGGAGATGGTGGTCCAGCCGTTCACGCAACTGGGCGCAGCGCGCGCGCAGGTGGCCCAGGTCGATCACCATGCCCGTCGCGGGATGGCGCGGGCCGGTGACGGAAATCTCCGCATGGTAGGTATGGCCGTGGATGCGGCGGCTGCCTTCGGATTCGATTTCGCGCTGCAGCGTGTGCGCGGCATCGAAGAAGAAGCGTTGGTGGACGGTGAGCAGCATGGTCGGGAGACGATAGCGAAAGGGGCGCCGCTTCAGCGGATGCCCGTGAGTTTGTGGGTCTGCAGGCTCAGGCGCCAGGCGGGCCGCTCCATGCAGGCGGCGATGCACAGGCCGGTGTTTTCTGCCTGCACGGGCCCGTCCATGGGCTGCAGGAAGCGGTGTGCGAAGCGGGTTGCGCTTTCGAGTTCCGCGAGGTCGAAGCCGGGCTGCGGCCAGACCAGCTTGAGCTCCTGGCCTTCGCGCTGCACCCAGGGCGCGCCCGCCTTGGGGCTCACGCAGAGCCAGTCGATGCCGGGCGGGGCGGCGACGGTGCCGTTGCTTTCCACCGCGATGCGGAAGCCCCGGGCGTGCAGCGCGTCGATGAGCGGGGTGTCGAGCTGCAGCAGCGGCTCGCCGCCGGTCAGCACCACCAGCCGGTGGTCGGCGTCGTGCGCCGGCCATTGTGCGGAGATGACGTCGGCCAGCGCGTCCGCCCGCGCATATTTGCCGCCCAGTGTGCCATCGGTGCCGACGAAGTCGGTATCGCAGAAGCGGCACACGGCAGTGGTCCTGTCCTCCTCGCGGCCGCTCCAGAGGTTGCAGCCCGCGAAGCGGCAGAAGACGGCGGGCATGCCGGCCTGGCCGCCCTCGCCCTGCAGGGTGTAGAAGATTTCCTTGACGCTGTAGGTCATGCGGTGGCCTCCTGGGGCAGTGCGGACCGGGCCGCGGGAGCGAGTTCGGCCAGTGCGTCCACGAGCCGTGCCACGTCCGCCTCGGTGTGCGCTGCCGAGAGGGCGATGCGCAGCCGCGCCGTGCCTTCCGGCACCGTGGGCGGCCGGATCGCGGGCACCCACAGGCCCCGCGTGCGGAGCGCTTCCATGGTGGCCAGTGCTTCGTCGTTGGCGCCGATCAGGAGCGCCTGGACCGCCGTGCGCGACGTGCCCAGTTCCCAGTGGGTTCCCTGCAGCACGGGCACGAGGCCCGCGCGCAACTGCGCGATGCGGGCGTCGAGATGGGCGCGCAGGGCATCTCCGCGCTCGATGAGGCCGAGGCTGGCCTGGAGCGTGCGCGCCAGCAGCGCGGGCGCGGCGGTGGCGAAGATGTAGCTGCGCGTTTTCTGCAGCAGCCATTCGATGAGGACCTCGCTGCCGGCGACGAAGGCCCCGGCGGCGCCTGCCGCCTTGCCCAGCGTTGCCATGTAGAGCACGCGCTGCGAAGCCTGCGGCCCGGTCAGGCCCGCTTCGGCGAGGGCGCCACGGCCCTGCGGGCCGAGCACGCCGAAACCGTGGGCATCGTCGAGCAGCAGGAGGGCGTCGTGGCGCTCGCAGAGCGCATGCAGCGTGCGGATGTCCGCCACGTCGCCGTCCATGCTGAAGACGGCGTCGCTGACCACGAGCTTGCGCCGTGCGGGACTGGAGGCGAGCAGCGCCTCCAGCGCGGCGAGGTCGCCGTGCGGATAGCGATGGATGGTGGCGCGCGAGAGGCGTGCCCCGTCGATCAGGCAGGCATGGTTGAGCGCATCCGAGAAAAGCGCGTCGCCCGCGCCGACCAGCGCCGGCACGATGCCGATGTTGGTCGCGTAGCCGGCGTAGAAGTAGAGCGCCCGGGGCAACTGCACGAAACGCGCGAGGTCGGCCTCGAGCGCGGCGTTGGCCTGGCTGTGGCCGCTCACCAGCGGCGAGCCGCCGGATCCCACGCCGAATTCGCGCGCTCCCGCGCAGGCGGCATCGGCGAGGGCAGGGTGGCCGGCAAGGCCCAGGTAGTCGTTGCTGCAGAAGGCAAGCATGGGCTGCCCGTCCACGTCCAGGTGCGCGCCCTGCAGCGGCCGCACCGCGCGGCGGCGGCGGCGCAGGTGGGCGGCGTCGAGTTCCGCCAGGCGGGCGGGCAGCTCGTCGAGCCAGGAGGGGGCGAAGGGAAAGGTCGTCATGCGGAGAGCGTGGTCCAGGATTCGGGCAGCGCGAACGGCGTGGCGCGCGGGTCAGGCTGCCGCTGGTGCGGGATGTCGGCGAGCAGGGGCGCCTGCAGGCGCTGCCGCAGCCAGGCGATATTGTCCTCTGCGGCCAGCATGGCGGGGTCGATGCGGCTGGCGATCCAGCCGGCCAGGGGCAGTCCGCGCGCGAGGATGGCATCGGCCGTGAGTGCCGCGTGGCTGAGGCAGCCCAGCCGCAGGCCGACGACGAGCACGACCGGCAGCCCCAGCGCCTGGGCGAGGTCGGCGCCGGTCTCGGTGTCCGACAGCGGCACGTGGAAGCCTCCGGCCCCTTCCACCACGACGGCATCGGCCTGCGCGGCGAGCGCTCCGTAGGCATGCACGATGGCTGCCACGTCGATGCGCGTGCCCGCACGCTGCGCGGCGATGTGCGGTGAGAGCGGGTCGGGCAGCAGCACGGGATTGTCCAGCGCGGGCGCCACCTGGACCGTGGAGGCGGCGCGCAGGGCCAGCACATCCTCGTTGGCGAGCGTGCCGCCGGGGCCGATGGGTTCCGCGCCCGCGGCGATGGCCTTCATGCCCACTACGCGCGCATGGTGCCGCGCGAGCGCATGCAGCAGGCCGGCGCTGGCCAGGGTCTTGCCCACGCCGGTGTCGGTGCCGGTGACGAAGCAGCCGATCATGGCAGGCTCCCTTCGGTGGCCGGGACCGTGCCGGGCGTGCTGTCCTCTTCGGCCAGCGTGGCGTCGAGCGCCGCGAGCGCCTGCCGGCCCAGGTGCGCGATGGCGTCGTCGTCCAGCACGTAGGGCGGCATGGCGTAGAGGGTGCGGCCGATGGGCCGCAGCAGCAGGCCGCGCGCCATCGCGTGGCGGTGGTAGCGGCGCGCGAAGTCGGGAGCCGTGCCTTCCACGTCCCAGGCCCATAGCATGCCGAGGTGGCGCGCGTGCCGCACGCACGGGTGTGCCGAGAGCGGAGCGAAGGCCGCGTGGAATCGTGGCGCGCGGTGTGCGTTGCGTGCCAGCGCATCGGTCTGCGCGAACAGGTCGAGCGTGGCCAGTGCCGCGCGGCAGGCGAGCGGGTTGCCGGTGTAGGAGTGCGAATGCAGGAAGCCGCGCGCCACGTCGTCGTCGTAGAACGCGGCATACACCGCGTCGGTGGTCAGCACGGCCGACAGCGGCAGGGTGCCGCCCGTCAGGCCCTTGGAGAGGCAGATGAAGTCCGGGCGGATGCCGGCCTGCTGGTGCGCGAACATCGTGCCGGTCCGGCCGAAGCCGGTCGCGATCTCGTCCACGACGAGGTGCACGCCGTAGCGGTCGCACAGCGCGCGGGCTTGCCGCAGGTATTCGGCGTCGTGCATCGCCATGCCGGCGGCGCACTGCACGAGCGGCTCCACGATGAGCGCGGCGGTGGTGGCGTGATGCTCCTCCAGCCAGTCCTGCAGCGCGGCGGCGGCGCGGCGCGCCACGGCGGCGGCGTCCTCGCCGGGCAGGGCGCCGCGCGCGTCGGGGCTGGGCACGGTGGCGCCCAGGCGCACCAGGGGCGCGTAGGCCTCGCGGAACAGTCCGATGTCGGTCACGGCGAGCGCACCCACGGTCTCCCCGTGGTAGCCGCCGGCCAGGCCGATGAACCGGCATTTCCCGGGCCGGCCGTGGTTGCGCCAGAAATGCGCGCTCATCTTGAGCGCGATCTCCGTAGCGGCCGAGCCGTCACTGCCGTAGAACGCATGGCCGAGCCCGGTGAGGGCGGCCAGGCGCTCGGAGAGCTCCACCACCGGCGCATGCGTGAATCCCGCGAGCATCACGTGGTCCAGCCGCGCCAGCTGGTCGGCGATGGCTTCGCGGATATGGGGGTGGCCATGGCCGAAAAGGTTGACCCACCAGGAACTGATGCCGTCCAGGTAGCGGCGGCCGTCGTCCCCTTCCAGCCAGGGGCCGGCCGCGCGGGCAATGGCCACGGGCGGATCGGCCTCGTGGCGTTTCATCTGGGTGCAGGGATGCCACACGCTGGCGATGCTGCGGGCGGCGAGGGAGGTGTCGTCTCGGACCATGCGTCGAAAAAAGGAGAAAGGGGCCGGGCTGTGTTCAGCGGACCGGCGGCACCAGGAGGGTGGGGGCCGCGGGCGCGGCCATGGCGGGCCAGTCGCGGCTGTAGTGCAGGCCGCGGCTTTCGCGCCGCTGCTGGGCCGAGCGCACGATGAGCTCGGCCACCTGCACGAGATTGCGCAGCTCCAGCAGGTCGCGGCAGACGTGGAAGTTCGCATAGAACTCGGCGATCTCCGCCTGCAGCAGCGCGATGCGGTGCGCGGCGCGCTCCAGGCGCTTGTCGGTGCGCACGATGCCCACGTAGTCCCACATGAAGCGGCGCAGCTCGTCCCAGTTGTGCGAGATGACCACGCGCTCGTCGGCATCGGTCACGCGGCTGTCGTCCCAGGCGGGCAGGGCCGCTGGTGCGATGGAGGCCGGTTGTGCGGCAAGGATGGCGCCGGCGGCGGCGCGTGCGAACACCATGCACTCCACCAGCGAGTTGCTCGCCAGGCGGTTGGCGCCGTGCAGGCCGGTGCAGGCGGTTTCTCCGATGGCATGCAGGCCCGCGAGGTCGGTGCGCCCCGCGAGGTCGGTGAGCACGCCGCCGCAGGTGTAGTGGGCGGCGGGCACCACGGGGATGGGCTGGCGCGTGATGTCGATGCCCAGCTCCGCGCAGCGCGCGAGGATGGTCGGGAAGTGCGCCTGCAGGAATTCCGGGCTCTGGTGCGAGATGTCCAGGTGCACGCAGTCGAGCCCGTGGGTCTTCATCTCGAAGTCGATGGCCCGGGCGACCACGTCGCGCGGGGCGAGTTCGGCGCGCTCGTCGTGCGCCGGCATGAAGCGCGTGCCGTCGGGCCGCAGCAGGCGCCCGCCCTCGCCGCGCACCGCTTCGCTGATCAGGAATGACTTGGCCTGCGGGTGGTAGAGGCAGGTGGGGTGGAACTGGATGAACTCCATGTTCTGCACCCGGCAGCCTGCGCGCCATGCGGCGGCGATGCCGTCGCCCGTGGCCGTGTCCGGGTTGCTGGTATAGAGGTACACCTTGCCGGCGCCGCCCGTCGCCAGCACGGTGTGTTGCGCACGGAAGGTGTGCACGGTGTCGGTGGCCTCGTCGAGCGCATAGAGCCCCAGGCAGCGCTGCGGGCCGGGCAGGCCGAGCTTGCGGGCGGTGATCAGGTCCACCAGCGTGTGCTGCTCCAGCAGGGTGATGCCGGGCGTGGCGCGCACCTTGTCCAGCAGGGTGCGCTGCACGGCCGCGCCGGTGGCATCGGTGGCATGCACGATGCGCCGGGCGCCGTGGCCGCCTTCGCGCGTCAGGTGCAGCCGGCCCGGCGCTTCCTCGGAGAACGGCACGCCCAGGGTCTGCAGCCACTGGATCGCCTGCGGCGCGCCCTCGACCACGGCGCGCGTGGCGGCGAGGTCGCACAGCCCCGCACCCGCCACGAGCGTGTCGTGCACGTGGGCATCGAAAGTGTCGCCCTCGGCCAGCACGGCAGCGATGCCGCCCTGGGCCCAGCCGCTGGCGCCGTCGGCCAGCCCCCGCTTGGTGAGCACGGCCACGCGGTGCGTTGGGGCGAGGTGCAGCGCGGTGGACAGGCCCGCGAGGCCGCTGCCGATGATGAGGACGTCGTAGTCGAAGGAGGCCATGCGGTTCGGGAGGATGGGGGTCGGAAGGGGCCGCTGTCCGCCGGAAGGCGGCGCCGCGGCGGCGGTTCACACCGGGGTGTAGGCGAGGCGCACGTAGATGGGTGCGAAGGCCTCTGCCTGCGTGATCTCGATCAGCGTTTCCTTGCCCAGTTCCAGCAGGGCGATGAAGGTCACCACCAGCACCGTGGAGCCCTTGGAGGGATCGAACAGTTCCTCGAACTCGACGAAGCGCCGGCCCTGCAGCGTCTTGAGCACGGCGCTCATATACTCGCGCACGCTCAGTTCCTCTCGGGTGATGCGGTGGTGCTGCACGAGTTTCGCGCGCTTGAGGATGTCGCGCCAGGCCTCCTGCAGGTCGGCCACGTGGACGTCGGGAAACCGCTGCACCAGGCTCTGCTCGATGTGGACCTGCGCGCGCAGGAAGTCACGGCCGTACTGCGGGGCCCTGCCCAGGTTGGCCGCCGCGAGCTTGATCTGCTCGTATTCCAGCAGCCGGCGCACCAGTTCGGCGCGCGGGTCTTCCGGCTCCTGGGCGCCTTCCTGCTTCCTGGGCGGCAGCAGCATGCGCGACTTGATCTCGATGAGCATCGCGGCCATGAGCAGGTACTCGGCCGCCAGTTCCAGGTTGCGGCTGCGGATCTCGTCCACGTAGCCCAGGTACTGCCGCGTGACATCCAGCATCGGGATGTCGAGAATGTTGAAATTCTGCTTGCGGATGAGGTAGAGGAGCAGGTCCAGCGGGCCCTCGAAGGCCTCCAGGAACACTTCCAGCGCATCGGGCGGGATGTAGAGGTCCTGCGGCAGGGCGAACAGGGGCTCTCCGTAGAGCCGCGCCACGGCGTCGCCGGCCGGGCCGCCAGCGGCGTCCTGCACGGCGTCACCGGCCTGCGGCGGGGAGTCCACGATGTCTGCGCTCATGCGCTGCCTTCAGCCGGATGGTGCGGGCCGCCTGCGGAGCACCGGCGTGCCAGCCGTTCCATGGGCTGGCGTGGTCAGCCCTGGGTCTGGTACACGTAGGGCTTCTGGGACACGCGGGCTTCGTCATATTCCTCCCAGATGTCGCGGTCCACCTGCTTGTCCCACAGCAGGGCGCGGCCCGCCACCTGCTGGGTGTCGAGTTCGGGCCGGTCGGACTTGAGCTTCTGGATGAACTGGGTGGCGTCGGACTGGTAGTCGGGGCGGCGGAAGAAGGACATGGCGGGCGGATCGGAGTCTTTGTAACAACCGGAGATTTTACCGGGGGCCGGCCGAGGCTACATTTCCGGCTGCCGTTCTGCCCGCCGCTCCGGTTCCCGGGGCCGCCAGTCCATCCGTATTCCGCGCCAGCCGCGCACTTCCCTTTTTCCTCATCGATGACGATTTCCCTGTCCCCGGCTTCCTCCCTCCACCCCCTGATCCTGTCCGCCCCTGCGGGGCCTGCCTCTCCCGCGCGCCGCCGCGCGCTGTCCGTGGCCGCCGCGGGCGGCGCGGCGCTCTGGCTGCTTGCCGCCTGCGACCCCCAGCGCATCCGCGAACTGGAAGAAGGCGTTTCGACCGAGGCCGACGTGCGCGCCCGCTTCGGCGAGCCCGAGCGCATCTGGGACGAGCCCGGCGGCGCGCGCACGCTCGAGTACAACCGCCAGCCTTCCGGACACCAGAACTACATGATCACCATCGGTCCCGATGGCCGCATGAGCGCGCTGCGCCAGGTGCTCGCACCGCATGTGTTCGAGACCATCGCTCCCGGCATGCTCATGGAGGAGGTGCGCCGACGCCTCGGCAAGCCGGCGAAAATGATGACCTTCGAACGCAAGGGCGAAACCGTCTGGGACTGGCGCTGGAACGACGGCGGTACGCAGCCGATGGCGTTCAGCGTAACCTTCGACCTCCGCGGCCGCGTGCTGCGCAGCGGCAGCACGGCCGAGCTGCAGGACGGCCGCTGAGCTCGCGCGGTGGAGGGGCCGCAGCAGGGCCGCAAGCCGCTGGCCCGCCGCTTGCATGCTTTCTGCACATCCACTTCTGCGCCTCTCGCCGATCCTGCCTGCCATGCCGTCCACGCCGCCCGATCCCATCCCGGTTCCCATTCCTTCGCTGCGCCATGGCCGCTACGAGGATGTCCAGGCGCTGGTCGCGGGCACGCTGTTCGTGGCCATGGCCCTGATGTTGTTCGGGCAGGCCGGGCTGCTCATCGGCAGCACGGCCGGCATCGCGTTCCTGCTGCATTACCTGACGGATGTGTCCTTCGGCAAGCTGTTCTTCGCCGTCAACCTGCCCTTCTACTGGTTCGCCTGGACGCGCATGGGGAGGGAGTTCACCATCAAGACCTTCCTGAGCGTGGCCCTGCTGTCGCTGCTCACCGAAATGTTTCCACATGTGATGCACGTGGACTACCTCGACCCCCTGTTCGCGGCGGTGCTGGGCGGCCTGCTGCTGGGCACGGGCTGCCTGTTCCTGGCGCGGCACAAGTCGAGCCTGGGCGGGGCCACCATCGTCGCGCTGTACCTGCAGAACCGGCACGGCATCCGTGCCGGCAAGGTGCAGATGGCGATCGACTGCACCGTGCTGGCGCTGGCGCTCTTCGTGGTGCCGCCCGGGCGCGTGGGCTATTCGGTGCTGGCGGCGGTGGTGATGAGCGTGTTCCTCTGGATCAGCCACCGGCCGGGTCGCTACGTGGGGGAATAGGGCGTGGCCGGGTAAGGCGGCGCGGGGGCGGCCTGCACCGGGGCCGGACGGATCGACTCACGGATGTGGATGCCGCTGTCGTCTGATTCGCCACCCGTGACGGCATCGGCCGCCATACCCACGCCCTTGCCGACGATCTTCACCGTGCCGATGGCGGCATCGGCCGCCAGCCCGACGGCGCTCGCGGTGACGCCGACGGCCGTGGTGGCCACGCTCACCACGGTGCAGCCGGCGAGCCCGGACAGGCAGGCTGTTAGAGCGAACGACCGCGTCAGGGCGCGCAAAAAGCGCGAAGCAGCAGGCATTGCGGCCCTTCCTTTTCGTGTCAGCAAACCGCGGTACAAAGGGCTGTCTGCCGCGGCCCCATCGGTTTCAATTGGGGCCGACCATCGGACATGACAGTGTTTGCCTTTCCGGCAATGATGAGTTGCTCCAGTCAGGCAATTTCCTGTTGCGATATGCCTCCAGGGACGGATAGCCTATCACATTCCAGTTGTAATTTCCTGCCTGTTCCATCTCGATGACTGGATAGCGGCATTCTTTGGCCGTTTTCTCCAAATGGAGAACGATCCGTTTTGGATTGCTGTTGTTATTCTTCTCCAATGCCTCGTATCGCGCTGTGTGGCAGACGCTGAAGGCTGATCGCCATTCGACGCTCTTTTCTCGAACGTTCAAGCTTCCAGAGCATGCTCTGCCAGTGCCTTCATATGTGCCGAAAAAATTTTGCGTCGCCGCAGCTGTGACGAAAGCAAAGCATCCCAAGTAGAGTGCTAATGAAATTTTTTCCATCATGCGCATATCGGGACTTTGATTTTCCTGATGAGGAGAAGGCAGTAATCCAATTTTCTTGAATAGAGAGGATCGCCTACATTGTATTTTTCAGCTACGCTCGATGTGGCGATCATGTTCCATCCTGTGATTATTTTCTTCATAGACGCTTTTTGATATTTCAGCGATTGCCCAATTTTTAATATATGCACACCAGGATTGAGGGCTTTTATTGTTTCGATTGTGCTGTTGTTTTCTTTGGCAATCTTGGCAATGCTGTCGCCGGATTTTATTTTTACTTCATAAACAAAATTGTCCGCATCGGGAATACTTTTAATGTTGTAAGTGGCTAAGCGCATAAGCAGATAGCCAATTCCTGCGCGAATATTGTGTGATGGTATTGTGGTTGCTGTGCCAATCGTCAATCTGCTTTTCCATGCAGGTGGGATGATGAGATCGCCCCCTTCATCTCCCGTGAGGAGAGCACTGAGCCCTGGATCACCAGGGTTCCCTATTTGCATTGGGTTTGATGTCCATTTGGGGCTTTCTGCCCCGGTTTCCACCCAGACCATTGCTTTGATGAGTTGCCAATCCAGTGCTATATAGCCTGGTGTGACGGAGAGATGACGGTTATATTCATTGACTGCGGTCTGGATTTCACAATCCAATACGTTCCAATTTGCGTTGTTTGCGGCTTTGTTGATGCCGTCTTGCCATTTTTCGAAACCTGATTTTTGCGGGCTTGACAATGTTAATTTATCTTGGCTAATAATTTAATGCCGACACCCTGCCCTCTCAGCAGGGTGCCCGGAGAATCGATTGATGCAAATACATCATCGAAAACGAAATCACCTGACCCGCATGCCCGGCGTAGCCCCAGGCCACGGATTCAGCACATGGATGCCCGGATGCGCCTTCTCGTCACCGTGGCTGGCCGCGAGCACCATGCCTTCGGACACGCCGAACTTCATCTTGCGCGGCGCGAGGTTGGCGACCATCACGGTCAATTTGCCCACGAGTTCTTCGGGGCGGTAGGCGCTCGCGATACCGCTGAAGACGTTGCGGTGGCGGCCTTCGCCCACGTCGAGCGTGAGGCGCAGCAGCTTGGTGGAGCCCTCGACCGGCTCGCAGTTCACGATCAGTGCGATGCGCAGGTCGATCTTCGCGAAGTCGTCGATGGTGACGGTGGGAGCGATCGCTTCGCCGCCCGGCGCGTCCGCTCCGGCATCGGCATCGGCATCGGCATCGGCGGACGCTGCGGGTGCGGCAGCGGCGGCCGGGGGCTCGAAGAGCGCTTCGAGCTGCTTGATGTCCACCCGCTGCATCAGGTGCTGGTAGGCGCCGATGGCGTGGCCCTCGCCCAGCAGGGCGGGCGCATCGGCGAAGGTGAGCGGCTGGACGTTCAGGAACGCTTCCACTTGCGCCGCCAGGGCCGGCAGCACGGGCTTGAGGTAGAGCGTGAGCAGGCGGAAGGCCTCGATGCAGGTGGTGCAGGCGGCCTGCAGCGCGGCCTCCTGGCCTTCCTGCCTGGCGAGTTCCCAGGGCTTGCGCGCATCCACGTATTCGTTCACGCGGTCGGCCAGCAGCATGGTCTCGCGCACGGCGCGTGCGGTATCGCGCCGCTCGTAGGCCTCGGCGATGGCACCGGCCTGGGCGCGCAGGGCATCGAGCAGCGCCGCGCCGTCGGCATCGGGCGTGCCGAGCCGGCCGCCGAAGCGTTTGGTGAGAAAGCCCGCGGCGCGGCTCGCGATGTTCACGAACTTGCCGATCAGGTCGCTGTTGACCCGCGCCATGAAGTCTTCGGCGTTGAAGTCGATGTCCTCGTTGCGGCCGTTGAGCTTGGCAGCGAGGTAGTAGCGCAGCCACTCGGCATTCATGCCCAGGCCCAGGTACTTGAGCGGATCGAGTCCCGTGCCGCGGCTCTTGCTCATCTTCTCGCCGTTGTTCACGGTGAGGAAGCCGTGCACGAAGACCGCATCCGGCGTCTTGCGGCCGCTGAACTTCAGCATCGCGGGCCAGAACAGCGTGTGGAAGGTGACGATGTCCTTGCCGATGAAGTGGACCTGCTCCAGCTGCGGATCGGCCACGTAGTCGTCGTAGCTCTGCCCGCGCTTTTCCAGCAGGTTCTTGAGCGAGGCGAGGTAGCCCACGGGCGCGTCCAGCCAGACGTAGAAGTACTTGCCCGGCGCATCCGGGATCTCGATGCCGAAGTAGGGCGCGTCGCGGCTGATGTCCCAGTCGCCCAGGCCTTCGCTGGTGGTGCCGTCGGGGTTGGTGCGCACCGAGAACCATTCCTTGACCTTGTTGGCCACCTCGGGCTGCAGGCGGCCGTCCTGCGTCCATTCCTGCAGGAAGGCGACGCAGCGCGGGTCGGACAGCTGGAAGAAGAAGTGGTCGGAGCTTTTCAGCACGGGCTTGGCGCCGGAGAGCGCCGAATAGGGTTCGATCAGGTCGGTGGGCGCATACACCGCGCCGCAGTTCTCGCAGTTGTCGCCGTACTGGTCCCTGGCGTGGCACCGCGGGCATTCACCCTTGATGAAGCGGTCCGGCAGGAACATGTTCTTCTCGGGGTCGAAGAACTGTTCGATGGTGCGTGTCTCGATCAGACCTGCGGCCTGCAGATCGCGGTAGATCTGGCGGGCGAGTTCGTGGTTCTCGGGCGCATCCGTGCTGTGCCAGTTGTCGAAGCGGATGTGGAAGCCCTCCAGGTAGGGCTTGCGGCCGGCGGCGATGTCGGCCACGAACTGCTGCGGCGTCTTGCCGGCCTTCTCGGCGGCGATCATGATCGGCGCGCCGTGCGTGTCGTCCGCGCCGACGAAGTTCACCTCGGCGCCCTGCATGCGCTGGAACCGCACCCAGATGTCGGCCTGGATGTATTCCATGATGTGGCCGATGTGGAAGTTGCCGTTGGCATACGGCAGGGCGGTGGTGACGAAGATCTTGCGTGCGGGCATCGGGAGCGGGCTTTCTGAGGGGAGTGCGGCCCGGGCGGACGGCTCCGGGCGCAACGGATGATTTTAAGAGCCTCCCCGGCCCGGCGCGGCGCCGGCTGCCATCACCTCCGGCGCAGCAGGTTGGTTTTCGCCAGCTCGACGAGTTCGTCGCCCCGGCCGCTCATCACCGCCCGCGCGGCGTACAGGCTGAAGCCCTTGACCTGCGCGGCCCGGATCTTCGGCGGCATCGACAGCTCCATCGGGTCCACCAGCACGTCCACCAGGGCCGGGCCGTCGTGGGCCAGCGCCCGCACCAGGGCGGGCTCGAGTTCGTCCGAGCGGGCGACGCGCAGGCCCAGGAAGCCCATGCCGTTCGCGATGGCACTGAAATCCGGGTTCTGCAGCGCGACGTTGGTGTCCAGGTAGCCCGAGGCCTTCTGCTCCATCTGCACGAAGCCGAGCACGCCGTTGTTGATGAGCACGATCTTGATCGGCAGCTTCATCTGCACGGCCGTCAGCATGTCGCCCATCAGCATGGCGAGGCCGCCGTCGCCGGAGATGGATACCACCTGGCGGTCGGGCCGCACGGCCTGCGCACCCAGCGCCTGCGGCATCGCATTGGCCATCGAGCCGTGGTTGAAGGAGCCGATCAGCCGCCGCCGGCCGTTCATGCGCAGGTAGCGCGCGGCCCAGATGGCGGGGGTGCCGACGTCGAAGGTGAACACTGCATCGTCGGCCGCCAGCCGGTCGAGCGTGGCCGCTACGAACTGCGGGTGCAGAGGCCCGTCGCCGGCGCGCGGCGACGCGAGTTCGTCCAGGTCCTTGCGCGCCGCGTGGTAATGCTCGCGCGCCTTGTCGAGAAAGCCGGTGTCGCGGCCCGGCCCGATGAGGGGAGCCAGCAGGGCGGCGGCCTCGCGCACGTCGGCCACCAGCCCCAGGCGCAGCTGTGCGCGCCGGCCCAGCGCGCCGGGGTCGCGGTCGATCTGCACGATGGCCGCGTTGTCCGGATAGAAGTCGCGGTACGGGAAGTCCGTACCCAGCATGAGCAGCGTGTCGCACTCGCGCATCGCGTGGTAGCCGGACGAGAAACCGATCAGGCCGGTCATGCCGACGTCGAACGGGTTGTCCCATTCCATGTGCTCCTTGCCTCGGAAGGCATGCACGATCGGTGCGGCCAGTGCCCTCGCCAGGGCCACCACCTCGTCGTGCGCGCCGGCGGTGCCGGCGCCGGCCAGGATGGTCACGGCCTCCGAGCGGTTCAGCAGCGCGGCGAGGTCCGCGAGCGCCGCCTCGTCCGGCAGCAGGCGGGGCGCGGCCGGCGGCGCGAAATCCGGCCGGGCGTTCTCGGGCGCGTCGAGGGTGGACACGTCGCCGGGCAGCACGATCACGGCCACCCCGTGGCGGCCGATGGCGGTGCGCATGGCACGGTGCAGCACCTCGGGCAGCTGCTTCGGGTCCTGCACCATCTCGCAGAAATGGCTGCATTCGCGGAACAGCTCGGTCGGGTGGGTTTCCTGGAAGTACCCCAGGCCGATCTCGCTGCTGGGGATGTGGCTGGCGATGGCCAGCACGGGCTGGTGGTTGCGCTGGCAGTCGTAGAGCCCGTTGATGAGGTGCAGGTTGCCCGGCCCGCAACTGCCCGCGCACACGGCGAGCCGCCCCGTGACCTGGGCCTCGGCGCCCGCGGCGAAGGCGCCGGCCTCTTCGTGGCGCACGTGCATCCACTCGATGCCGCCGTGCCGGCGCAGGCTGTCGTTGATGGCGTTCAGGCTGTCGCCGGTGACACCCCAGATGCGTTGCACGCCCGCGCTCGCCAGCGTTTCGACCAACAGGTCGGCCACCGATTTCGATTGGGAGGAACCAAAAATGCCCATCGCCAAGAACTCCCGGGAGGTTGTGGTGAAGTCATTCTAGGCATGGCAGCGCCATTGGTGGAAACCCTGAGTGTCGGACGTTTTCGCTTTCAGTGGAGGGGTTGCCGCGCCGGGGCCCGGACCGGCTGGCCTGCGTCGTGCCAGCCGAAGAAACGGCAGATCTCGGAGCGGCGCGCGAGCGCGTCCTGCCGGCCGAGCGCCATGAGTTCGCGCGTGTACCCGGGCTCGAACAGCAGATAGCTCGCCAGCGCGGCGCCGCGCACGTCCCGCTCGTTGGCGGTCACGCCCAGGGCGCCCAGCAGGGTGCGCACGGGGGCAGGCAGGTCGCCCACGTAGCGGGCCGCCAGCCCATCCAGCCGCTGCGACGGGGCGATCACCAGCAGGTCGAGGGGCCGCAGCGGGCTCAGCGCCCGCGCCTCGGGCGGAATCAGCGCCAGCGTCTGGTTGATGCGCTGCGCGCGCTCCACGTCCACCGCCAGGGCGTCCAGGAAGATGTTGGACAGCGCGTGCCCCGCCACCTGGGCCAGGGAGGGGTAGGCCGGCACGGGCTCCGCGGAAAGATCGCCCGACGGCTCGTGCATGCGGCCCGCGCCGATCACCAGCACCCGGCCGGCGCCGAGGTGGATGGCGGGCGCGATCGGTGCGGACTGGCGCATGGAGCCGTCGCCGAAGAACTCGGTCCGGCCGTCCAGCCCCAGCGCGGTCGCTGGAAAGACGAACGGAATCGCCGACGAGGCCAGCAGGTGGGCATGGGTGATGCGGCCGCGTGCCGCGCGGCGCTGCTGCCGTTGCCAGGGCGCAAGCGAGTCGGTGGCCTCGAAGAAGGTGATGTGCTCGCCCGAGGTGTAGCTGGACGCGGTGACCGCCAGGGCCTGCACGTGACCGGCCCGGATGAGTCGCGGCAGGCGCGAGAGCGGCACCATCCGCGCGAGCAGCCCGGCCAGGGGTTCGTTGTCCAGCAGCGAGCGCGGGCGCATCCGCCGCCAGCGGGCCAGCGCCCAGCCCAGCGACAGCAGGGTGAGCCAGCGTGCCCCGCTGCGCATCACGCTCAGTGAATCCGCGCGATAGACCTGCTGGGCGTGGAAGCCGCTCCACACGTGAGCGATGCGCCGCACGGCCCGGTCGAAATGGTCCGCCCCGCAGGCCAGGGCGGCGGCGTTGATGGCCCCGGCGGACGTGCCGGTGATGATGGGGAAGGGGTTGGATTCGCGCCCCGCGCCGCAGGCCTTGCGCAGGTCGGAGATCGCCTCCAGCACGCCCACCTGGTAGGCCGCGCGTGCGCCGCCGCCCGTGAGCACGAGGCCGGCCGGGCGCTGCGCAATGGCTCGGGGCGGCGCGGCTGCCATGGGGGATGGCCGGTCAGCGGACCGTGGCGCCCGGGCCGGCCGGGGCCTTGAGCAGCAGGGCGGACACAGCGGGGCCGTCCAGGATGTCCAGCCCGTGGCTGCGCGCGAAATCCCGGGCCGCGTCGCTCACGGTGCCCAGTGGCGCGAGGTAGGCGCCGGAGGCCCTGTCCTGCGCCTGCACCGCGGCCTGCAGTTCGCGCAGAGGCTCCACGCCGTGGGAGGCGGCCTTCCAGCGGCGGGCGCCCACCAGCATGGCATGCCCGCCCTTGTCGAGGCGGAAGTCCGCCGCGCCGCCGGCCAGCCGCTGGACGGTGTAGCCCTCGGCAAGCCAGGCACGCTCGAGCCGGTCGGCGAGCAGGCGCCAGGGCAGGACGCCGGCCTCGTCCAGCGCCGCCTGCAGGCGCGCGGCGCTGGGGGCGTTCCATTGCCGCCAGGCGGCCATGCTGCCCACGCCGACCAGGGGCAGCACGCCCACCGCCGCGAACGGCGCCACGTGCGCCGGCAGCAGCGCCCCGCAGGCCAGGGCGATGGCGCCCGCCGCGAGAAAGCTCACCCACCACGGCGAGCGCAGCAGGATGGCGAAGAGCGAGTTGGGGGCCATTTTCAGTTTCACGGAACGGCAATCCTCAAAGGCGAAAAAACGAAAACCACCGCATTGTCCTGCGGCCCGTGAGGGCGGAGAGCAGGGAATAGACTACCCGGCCCCAAGGAGATATACCGATATGGCAGTGACTGAACAGGCGCTATTCGCGGCGCTCGCGAGCGTACGCGATCCGCACACGGGCAAGGATTTCGTTTCCACGCGCGCGCTGCGCGACCTGCGCATCGACGGCGCCGCCGTGTCCTTCACCGTGGAACTGGGCTACCCGGCCCGCAGCCTGGAGGCTGCCCTGGCGGGCGAGCTGGAATCCGCCGCCCGCACCGTGCCAGGGGTGGAGCGGGTGTCCGCCACCATCGCCACGCGCATCGTCGCGCACGCGGTGCAGCGCGGCGTGCAGGTGCTGCCGCAGGTGCGCAACATCATCGCCGTCGCCTCGGGCAAGGGCGGGGTGGGCAAGAGCACCACGGCCGCCAACCTGGCCCTGGCGCTGGCGTCCGAGGGCGCCAGCGTGGGCGTGCTGGACGCCGACATCTACGGCCCCAGCCAGCCGATGATGCTGGGCATTGCGGACCGGCCCGAGAGCACCGACGGCAAGACCATGGAGCCGCTGCGCAACCATGGCGTGCAGGTGATGTCCATCGGCTTCCTGGTGGAGCCCGACCAGGCCATGATCTGGCGCGGGCCCATGGCCACGCAGGCGCTGGAGCAGTTGCTGCGGCAGACGAACTGGCAGGACCTGGATTACCTCGTCGTGGACATGCCCCCCGGCACTGGCGACATCCAGCTCACGCTCTCGCAGCGCGTGCCCCTCACGGGGGCGGTCATCGTGACCACGCCGCAGGACATCGCGCTGCTCGATGCACGCAAAGGCATCAGGATGTTCGAGAAGGTGGGCGTGCCCATCCTGGGCGTGGTGGAGAACATGGCCGTCCATGTCTGCAGCCAGTGCGGGCATGTCGAGCACATCTTCGGCGAGGGCGGCGGCCGCCGCATGGCCGAGGAGAACGGCATGGCCTACCTGGGCGCCCTGCCGCTGGACCTGCAGATCCGCCTGCAGGCCGACAGCGGCACCCCCACCGTGGTAGCGGAGCCCGATGGCGAGGTGGCGAGCATCTACCGCCGGGTGGCGCGCGAGGTGGCCGCGAAGATCGCGACCCAGGCCAGGGACTTTTCCTCGAAGTTCCCCACCATCGCGGTCAGCAAGGACACGTGACCCGACCGCGCCGCTCTGGCGGCACCGCACAAGTCCCTTTATTGATCGCCCGTTCAGTAGAAAAAGTCAATTGCTTTTGCTGACTTGATCTATTGACGCGCGTCAACCGCAGCGTTGAAACTCCGCGCATCCGGTAACTATTTCCGGATTTTTCATTGCGCGGAACACAACAACCTTGCTGAGTAAGGAGCGGGCATGGCGGACACACGACCAGGTTTTCTGGACAAGGAGCGGATCATCGCGGGGCCGGGGTTCAACCGGTGGCTGGTGCCGCCGGCCGCGCTGGCCATCCACCTGTGCATCGGCATGGCCTACGGTTTCTCGGTCTTCTGGCTGCCGCTCTCCAAGGCGCTGGCCACTGCCGGCACGGGCGCGACCGCCTGCCCGAAGGACATGAGCTTCTTTGCCGAGCTGTTCGCCACGGGCTGCGACTGGCGCGTGGCCACCCTGGGCTGGATGTACACGCTCTTCTTCGTGTTCCTGGGCTGCTCGGCGGCCATCTGGGGCGGCTGGCTGGAGCGCGCCGGCCCGCGCAAGGCCGGCGTGGTCTCGGCCCTGTGCTGGTGCGGCGGCATGCTGCTGTCGGCGCTGGGCATCCACCTGCACCAGTTCTGGCTCATGATCCTCGGCTCCGGCGTGATCGGTGGCATCGGGCTGGGCCTGGGCTACATCTCGCCGGTGTCCACCCTCATCAAGTGGTTCCCCGACCGCCGCGGCATGGCGACCGGCATGGCCATCATGGGCTTCGGCGGCGGCGCGATGATCGGCTCGCCCCTGGCGGTGGACCTCATGAGGGCGTTTTCCACCCCGACCGACGTCGGCGTGACGCAGACCTTCGTGGTGATGGCGCTGATCTATTTCGTCTTCATGATCGCGGGCGCCCTGGGCTACCGCGTGCCGCCCACGGGCTGGAAGCCGGAAGGCTGGACGCCCCCGCCGCCCTCGGCCAACGCGATGATCACGCAGCGCCACGTGCACGTGAAGCGCGTCTGGGGCATTCCGCAGTTCTGGCTCGTGTGGATCGTGCTGTGCATGAACGTGAGCGCGGGCATCGGCGTGATCGGCATGGCCTCGCCCATGCTGCAGGAAGTCTTCGGCGGCTCGCTCATCAATGTGCCCGCGAAGTTCGGCGAACTCGACAAGGGCCAGCTGGCCGCCATTGCGGCCGTGGCCGGCGGCTTCACCGCGCTGCTGTCGCTGTTCAACATCGGTGGCCGGTTCTTCTGGGCCAGCCTCTCCGACAAGCTCGGCCGCAAGATGACCTACGTGGTGTTCTTCGTGCTGGGCGGCCTGCTCTACGCGAGCATCCCGGGCTCCGCCAGCGCGGGCAGCAAGCTGCTCTTCGTGGGCGCGTTCTGCATCATCCTCTCCATGTACGGCGGCGGCTTCGCCACGGTGCCCGCCTACCTGGCCGACCTGTTCGGCACGCAGTTCGTGGGCGCCATCCACGGCCGCCTGCTCACCGCCTGGGCCACCGCCGGCATCCTGGGCCCGGTCGTGGTGAACTACATGCGCGAGTACCAGCTCGGCCTGGGCATCCCGCGCGAGCAGGTCTACAACCAGACCATGTACATCCTGGTGGGCATGCTGGTGATCGGCCTCATTGCCAACCTCATGGTGCGCCCGCTGGCGGACAAGTGGTTCATGAGCGACGAGGAACTGGCCCACGAGAAGAAACTGGCCCACGAGAAGGCTGTTGCGGCCGAGGTCGGCGCCGGCGCGGGTGGCGGCACCACCAGCCCGGCGCTGGTCGCCTTCGCCTGGGCCGCCGTGGGCATACCGCTCGCCTGGGGCATCTACAAGACCCTGGTGAGCGTGGCCAAGTTCTTCCACTGAACGCGAGGGCCCGGCATGCTGCCCGGAAGCCTCGCGCGGCGGATCCGCGCGGCGGCGCGCGCCCTGGCCGCCATCCACCAGGGCGGCTTCGAGCTGCAGCCCGCCCCTGCGGGCCAGCCGCCCGTGCTGCGCTGCGGCGGCCGCGTCCTGAACGGCGACTTCGCGGCGATCGACCGCTTCACCGCGCAGACCGGCGTGCGTGCCACGGTGTTCGCCCGCCAGGGCGACGACTTCGTGCGCATCGCCACATCGGTGCGCAAGCAGGACGGCGAGCGGGCCGTGGGCACGCTGCTGGACCGCTCCCATCCCGCCTACCGCGCGCTGGCCGCAGGGCACGCGTATGCCGGCTACGCCACGGTGTTCGGACTGCAGAACCTGACGCGCTACGACCCGGTCCGCGATGCGGCGGGCCAGGTGGTGGGCGTGCTTTACGTGGGGCTGGACGTCAGCGGCATGCCCGCGCTGGGGGCGGCGGCGCGCCTGGCGCTGTCGGTGGTGGCCGCGCAGTACGCGATCGGAGCCGTGGCGTGGGCACTGCTGCCGCCGCTGCAGCCGGCCTGGTTCGCGGTGTCGGTGGCCCTGCCGCCGGTCGTCGCGGCCCTGGTCCATGCCCTCGCGCGGCGCGGCATCACCCGGCCCGTGGCCGAGGGCTGCGCCGCTGCCCGGCGCGTGGCTGCGGGCGACCTCACCACGCAGATGCACGTCGATCGCCGCGACGAGGTGGGCCAGATGCTGCAGGCGATCAACGGCATCGGCGTGGGCCTCACCGGCCTGGTCACGCAGGTGCGCCAGGGTGCCGAGTCGCTGCGCGTGGCCACGCGCGAGATCGCGGAGGGCAACGGCGACCTGGCCTCGCGCACCGAGCGGCAGGCGGGCGAACTGAATGCCGCGGCTTCGGCGCTCCAGCGGCTCACGGCCACGGTGGCGCAGAACGCCGGGCACGCCCGGCAGGTGAACAGCCTCATGGGCGGGGTGTCGCAGGCCTCGGCACAGGGCGGCGAGGCCGTGGAGCGCGTGGTGCAGACCATGGCCGGCATGCGCGAGGATGCCCACCGCATCCACGACATCATCGGCATCATCGACGGCATCGCCTTCCAGACCAACATTCTCGCGCTGAACGCGGCCGTCGAGGCTGCTCGGGCGGGCGAGCAGGGCCGGGGGTTTGCCGTGGTGGCGGCCGAAGTGCGCGCCCTCGCGCAGCGCTCGGCCGGCGCGGCGCGGGAGATCCGCACGCTGATCGCGGCCTCGGTGGAGCGGGCGGACGGCGGCAGCGGCCTCGTGGATGCGGCGCGCACGTCCATGCAGGGGATCGCCGGCTCCATCGGCGACGTGACGCAGCTGATCGAAGGCATCGCTGCGGCGAGCGGCGAGCAGAGCCAGGGCATCGAAGGCATCCACGAAGGCGTCGGCCGCATCGAACAGATGACCCAACAGAACGCCGCCCTGGTCGAGCAGGCCGCGGCGGCGGCGCTGCGCATGCGCGAGCAGGCGGCGGGGCTGGCCGACGCGGCCGCGAAATTCCGGACGCCCGCATGAGCCTGCATCACCGGTGCCGCGATAACCCGTCGCTGGCAAGGGCCGGGCCATCGGGCGTAGCCTCCGGGCGATGCGTCCGGCGCGGTTCCGGCGGCCGCGCCGCCTCCATCCGCGATGATTGCATTCCAAGGAGACCATGATGAGCGAACAGAAGATCGAGTTCTACAAAGGCCCGGCGGGAGGCTGGGGGGCGCTCAACAGCGTGAAGAACACCCTGCTGCGTCAGGACATCCCGCTCAAGGGCGCCAAGACACTGCTCTCGGCGAACCAGCCCGACGGCTTCGATTGCCCCGGCTGCGCGTGGCCGGACCGCAACCATGCCTCCACCTTCGAGTTCTGCGAGAACGGCGCCAAGGCCGTGGCGGCTGAAGCCACGGCGCGGCGCGCCGGCCCCGAGCTGTTCGCGCGGCATACGGTGGCCGGGCTGGCCGCGCAGAGCGACTTCTGGCTGGAAGACCAGGGCCGCCTCACGCATCCCATGGTGTACGACGCCGCGAGCGACCGCTACGTGCCGATCGCCTGGGACGACGCCTTCGCGCTCATCGCCCGGCACCTGAACGCGCTGCCCGACCCCGACCAGGCCATCTTCTACACCTCGGGCCGGGCCAGCAACGAGGCCGCCTTCCTCTACCAGCTGTTCGTGCGCGAATACGGCACAAACAATTTTCCCGACTGCTCCAACATGTGCCACGAGCCCAGCGGCAGTGCCATGCGCCCGCAGATCGGCGTGGGCAAGGGCACGGTCACGCTGCAGGATTTCGAGCAGGCCGACGCGATCTTCATCTTCGGCCAGAACCCCGGCACCAACCACCCGCGCATGCTGGGCGAGTTGCGCGAGGCCCACAAGCGCGGTGCCCAGATCGTGAGCTTCAACCCGCTGCGCGAGCGCGGCCTGGAGCGCTTCGCCGACCCGCAGAGCAAGATGGAAATGGCCACCCTGGGCTCCACGCCGATCAGCACGCATTACTTCCAGGTGCGCGTGGGTGGCGACCTCGCCGTGGTCAAGGGCATGATGAAGCATCTGGTGGAGGCCGAGGACCGCGATGGCGGCGTGCTGGACCATGCCTTCATCCGGGAGCACACCACCGGCATCGAGGCGCTGCTGGCAGACCTGCGGGCCGAATCCTGGGTGCTCATCGAACAGGAGTCGGGCCTGTCCGAGGCGCAGATCCGCGCCGCCGCCGAGGTCTATCGCCAGGCCCGCAGCGTCATCGCCTGCTGGGGCATGGGCATCACCCAGCACATGCACTCGGTGGCAACCATCCAGATGATCGTCAACTGGCTGCTGCTGCGCGGCAACATCGGACGCCCCGGCGCCGGGCCGTGCCCCGTGCGGGGCCACAGCAACGTGCAGGGCGACCGCACCATGGGCATCTGGGAGAAGCCCCCGGCCGCGCTGCTGGACCGGCTGCAGGAAGTCTTCGGCTTCGAGCCGCCGCGAGAGCCCGGCGTGGACACGGTGGAGGCCATCCAGGCCATGCTGGACGGCAAGGCGCGCGTGTTCTTCGCGCTGGGCGGCAACTTCGCCGCCGCCACCCCGGATACCTACGAGACCTGGAAGGCGCTGCAGCGCTGCGACCTCACGGTGCACGTGACTACCAAACTCAACCGCAGCCACATCGTTCACGGACGCGAGGCGCTGATCCTGCCCTGCCTGGGCCGCACCGAGGTCGACATGCAGGCCGGCGGGCCGCAGGGCGTGACGGTGGAGGACTCCATGAGCATGGTGCACATCTCCGTGGGCATCAACCCGCCGGCGTCCGGGCACCTGCTGTCCGAGCCCGCCATCGTCGCGCGGCTGGCCGCGGCCACGCTGGGCGCGCGCAGCCGCGTCCCCTGGCTCTGGCTCATCGAGGACTACGCCCGCATCCGCGACAAAATCGAGCAGGTGTTCTCCGATTTCAAGGACTTCAACCAGCGCATCGCCGTGCCGGGCGGCTTCCGCCTGCGCAACACGGCCAGCGAGCGCATCTGGAACACCGAGGCGCACAAGGCCGTCTTCGTGGCCCACCCGGTGCCGCAGGACACGCCGGTGCACCAGGCCCGCGCCCGCACGCGCGACACGGTGGTGTTCACGCTGCTCACCACGCGTTCGCACGACCAGTACAACACTACCATCTACGGCCACGATGACCGCTACCGGGGCGTCTATGGCCAGCGCCGCGTGGTCTTCATCCATCCCGAGGACATCCGCGCGCTGGGCATGAAGGACGGCGACTGGGTCGATATCCAGACCGTGTGGAGCGATGGCCAGGAACGGCGCGCCGACCGCTTCAAGCTGGTGGGCTACGACATCCCGCGCGGCAACCTCGCCGCCTATTACCCCGAGACGAACCCTCTGGTGCCGCTGTCGTCCGTGGCGCTGAACGCGGGCACGCCGACCTCCAAGTCCATCCCTGTCGTGCTGGTACCCAGCGCCGCCGGGGCCGAGACCGCGGTCACGGGCCCGTCCGCCGAAGTGGCGCTCGCCGCCGTCTGAGCCCGTCTTGGCCGTTCCGGACGACGATTTCACCGCTGCGCTGCTCGCGGCGCTCGCCGAGTTGGATGCGCCGCAGGGCGTGTCCCTGCCGCGCCTCGCCAAGCGCCTGGAGCAGCCCGGCAGCGCCGTGCTGCGCCGCCTGCACCTGCTCGGCGACGCCGTGCTGGGCGGCATACCGGGGCCGGGATGGGTGCGCGTGGCCCAGGATGGCGACCGCTGGCTGGCCCGTCTCACCGAGGCCGGGCGCGTGCGGGCGGCCGGCAGGGCGGCCGATGAGGTGGCCCATGGGGTGGCCGATGCATGCACCATGCCGGCCGCTGCCGGTGGCCCGGATGCACGGGGCGACGAGGATCGCGAGGGCGATGGGGCGCCAGCCGCGCCCGTGCCGGAGCCTGTGGTGGCGCGTGCCGTGCAGCGCCATGCCGGGGCGTCCGGCAACACGCCGGGCGCTGCCGGGGCACCGCCTGCGGGTGCCCTGGCCTGGCAGGACGATGCCGTGGCGTCGGAAGTGCCCGTCGCTCTGGTCTTCAACGGTCTCTCGCACGCCGTGATGATGGCCACGCCCTCGGACCTGCAGGCCTTCGCCCTGGGCTTCGCGCTCAGCGAGGGGCTGATCGACACGCCCGCGGACTGCCGCGGCATCGAGGTGTTCTCGCGCAGCGGCCCGCAGGCCGGCGGCGGGGGCGCGGCCTGCGAGGTGCACCTGGAGATCGCCACGCGCTGCTACGCGCGCCTCAAGGAGCGGCGTCGGGCGCTGGCCGGCCGCACGGGCTGCGGCCTGTGCGGCATCGACAGCCTGCAGGCGCTGGACCTCGTGCCCGAACGCGTCCGCACGCGTCCCTGGGCCGCGGCGCTGCCGGCTGGCGTGGTGCTGCGCGCGGTGGCCGCCATGCCGGGCCTGCAGGTGCTGAACGCCACCGCGGGCGCCCTGCATGCGGCGGCCTGGGCCACGCCGGAGGGCGAACTGACCGACCTGCTGGAGGACGTGGGCCGCCACAATGCCCTCGACAAGCTGATCGGCCGCCTTGCGCTGCAGGGGCGCTCCGGCGAGGACGGCTTCGTCGTGATGTCCAGCCGTGCCAGCTACGAACTGGTGCGCAAGTGCGCCCGGCTCGACATTCCCCTGCTCGCCACCGTCTCCGCGCCGACCTCCCTGGCCGTGGACCTGGCGGCCCAGGCCGGCATCGCGCTCTGGGGCCTGTGCCGCCCGCCGCGCGCGGTGCGCTACACCGCCAGCGCGGATTCCTGAACGGCGCGGTACCTGTCTGCCGCACGGCGGGCGCCGCGCGCGGGCATGCGGATTGCCAGACCCGGAGACGGGCTGCGGCGCCGCGTTGGCGCTCCGGTTCGCCTTTTCCTTCAGGAGGCACGTCCCTTATGGCAACCCCATCTTCCGATTCCCGTCCGCCATCCCCTTCCAGCCCGCAGCCGCCGGGCGGCCGGCCCGGCCGCGATCCGCTGTCCTTCGGTATTTCGGTCGCGGGCGAGGAAGACCCGGGCGCGGCGTTCGACAATGAGACGCCGCAGGCCAGCGGCCCGGCCGGCGCGGCGCCGCAGCCGGGCGCATCCGACCAGCCCGCAGGGCATGGCGGACGCGATCCACGCCCGGCCATGCCCCCGCTGGCGCCGGGCGACGAAGCCGCACCCGGTACCCCCGGCACGGGCGAGAACCTCTGCCCCGCCTGTGGCGGCACGGGCCGGCGTGCAGGCGCGCCCTGTACCGAGTGCGCCGGCACCGGCCGGGTGACCGTCGGCATCGGCGGCGCCTGACCGGCGCGTCGGCCACCGTGGCCCTGAGTTCCTGGACGACGGGCGCGCAGCACGCCCCTGCAAGGCCGGGTGCCCCGGCGCGGCGGAGGGCTGCCGCGTTTGCGCTAAGGTAGCCGCCCATGACCTCCCTGCCGCCCTTCATCCAGCTGGGCTGGCGCATGCTCCGGCGCGACCTGCGCGCGGGCGGCCTGCGCCTGCTCACCGTCGCCGTGGCCCTGGCCGTCGCGGCCCTCACCTCCGTGGGGTTCTTCTCCGACCGCCTGCAGGGCGGGCTGGAGCGGGACGCACTGCAGCTGCTGGGCGGCGACGTGGTCATCGCCAGCGACCAGCCCACGCCCGAGGCCTTCATCGACAAGGCGCGCACCCTGGGGCTGCGCGGCGTGACCACCATCGGTTTTCCCACCATGGGGCGTGCGGACGATGCCCAGGGCGGCGCCAGCCGGCTCGTGGCCCTCAAGAGCGTGGAGCCCGGCTACCCGTTGCGCGGCAGCCTGCAGACCGCCGATGCGCCGGGTGCGCCTGCGGCGTCCACGCGTGACATCCCGGCGCGCGGCGAGGTCTGGGTCGATCCTGCACTGCTGGAATCCCTGGGCCTGAAACTGGGCGATCCACTGCTGCTGGGCGACGCCCGCCTGCGCATCGCGCGCACCATCGCCATCGAGCCCGACCGCGGTGCCGGCTTCATGAGCTTCGCGCCGCGCGCCATGGTGAACGCTGCCGACCTGCCCGCCAGCGGCCTCGTGCAGCCGGCCAGCCGGCTCACCTACCGCTTCGCCGTGGCCGGCGACGCGCCGGCCGCCGTGCAGCAATACACGGCCTGGGCCGCCGAGGCCGTGCAGGCGCCCGGCGTCCATGGCGTACGCGTGGAGTCGCTCGACAGCGGCCGCCCGGAAATGCGCCAGACGCTCGACCGCGCCCGCAAGTTCCTCAGCCTCGTGGCCCTGCTGGCCGCGCTGCTCTCCGCCGTGGCCGTCGCCCTGGCCGCGCGCGGCTTCGCCAGCGACCACCTGGACGCCGCCGCCCTGCTGCGCGTGCTCGGGCAGAGCCAGCGCGGCATCGCGGGCGGCTACGTGGTGGAGTTCGCGCTGGTGGGCCTCTTCGCCAGCGCCGTGGGCGTGGCCCTGGGCTATGCGGTACACCACGTCTTCGTGCTGCTGCTCGCCGGCCTCGTCGAGGCCACCTTGCCCGCGCCCAGCCCCTGGCCCGTGGCCTTCGGCTTCGGCATGGGGCTCACCCTGATGATGGCCTTCGGCCTGCCGCCCGTGCTGCAACTCGCCCGCGTGCCGCCGCTGCGCGTCATCCGGCGCGACCTGGGCGCCCTCAAGCCCGCTTCGCTCGCCGTGCTCGGCGTGGGCGTGGCCGGCTTCGCCGCACTGTTGCTGGCCGTGAGCAGCGACCGCAAGCTCGGCCTCATCGCCGTGGGCGGCTTCGCGGGCGCGGTGGTGCTGTTCGCGCTGCTCGGCTGGTTGGCCGTCAAGGTGCTGCGCGCCAGCGTCAACGAGGCCACCGCCCCGCGCTGGCTGGTGCTGGCTACGCGCCAGATCGCCGCCCGCCCCGTCTATGCCGTCGTGCAGGTCAGCAGCCTGGCCGTGGGCCTGCTCGCCCTGGTGCTGCTCGTGCTGCTGCGCACCGACCTCATCGACAGCTGGCAGCGCGCCACCCCCGCCGATGCGCCGGATCGCTTCGTCATCAACGTCATGCCCGACCAGGCCGACGCCTTCCAGGCCGCGCTGCGCGATGCGGGCGTGCGCCGCTACGACTGGTTCCCCATGATCCGCGGCCGCCTCGTGGCCATCAACGGCCGCGAGGTGGGCCCGCAGGACTACACCGATGACCGCGCAAAACGCCTCGTGGACCGCGAATTCAACCTTTCCAACGCCGCGAAGGCGCCGGAACACAACACCGTGGTGGCCGGCCACTGGACGGAGGGCGCTGCCGGCGAGATCAGCGTGGAAGACGGCATCGCCGACACCCTGGGCCTGAAGCCGGGCGACACCCTGCGCTTCGACATCGCCGGCGTGGCCAGCGAGGCGCGCGTCACCAGCCTGCGCAAGGTGGACTGGAGCTCCCTGCGCGCCAACTTCTTCGTCATGTACACCACCGACCGCATGCCGCCCGAGCTGCCCGTCACCTACCTGGCGGCCTACCGCGCGCCCGCCACGCCCGGCTTCGACAACCACCTGGTGCAGGCCTTCCCCAACATCACCAACGTGGACATGGGCGCCACCCTGGCCCAGGTGCAGCGCGTGCTGGGGCAGGTGGTGCGGGCCGTCGAATTCCTGTTCGGCTTCACGCTCGCGGCCGGCCTCGTCGTGCTCTTCGCGGCCGTCACCGCCACCCGCGAAGAGCGCGCCCGCGAATTCGCCATCATGCGCGCCGTCGGCGCCCGCGCCAGCCTGTTGCGCCAGGTGCAGCGCGCCGAGCTGGCCGGCATCGGCCTGCTCGCGGGCTTTCTGGCCAGCACCGTCGCCGTCGCCGTGGGCTGGGCCCTCGCGCGCTACGTGTTCGACTTCCAGTGGACCGCTTCCCTCTGGGTGCCCCTGGCTGGGGCCCTTGCGGGGGCGCTGCTGGCGCTGGCTGCGGGGTGGTGGGGCCTGCGGGAAGTGCTGCGGCGGCCGGTGGTGGAGACGTTGCGGCGGGCGGCGGAGTGATTGAATCGACAAGTGAGTGATTGAGTGAGAAGAAGGAGGGCAGGGCACGGATCGACCGGATGAGGGCCCGCGGCCCGCAGGAGGATTCAGCGAGGCGTGCCATAGTCCGCGGATGACGATGATCGATCCTTCTTCTTTTCCCCAAGACCCGGCCTCCGTTTCCAATCCCGCTCCCGCTGCGGCCCCGTCACCGACAGCCTCTGCCGAGGCGGCGGAGCAGCTACTTCCTGCCGCCACGCCCTTCGACTGGATCGGCGGCGAACCCGCCGTGCGCACCCTCGTGGACCGCTTTTACGACCTGATGGACCTGGAGCCGGCCTACCAGGAATTGCGCGCCGCGCACGGCACCACCCTGGCCGATGCGCGGGACAAGCTTTTCTGGTTTCTCTGCGGCTGGCTCGGCGGGCCGGACCACTATATCGAACGCTTCGGCCACCCGCGACTGCGCATGCGGCACATGCCGTTTTCCATCGGCATCAAGGAGCGCGACCAGTGGGTGGCGTGCATGGACCAGGCGATGGGGGAAACCGGCGTGCCCGAGGCGCTCCGGGTGAGGCTGCGGGAGAGTTTCATGGGGACGGCGGATTGGATGAGGAATCGGGGTGGGTGAGTGGCCTGCTATTGCGCTCAGCAATATGTTAGTTCCTTGTCTCCTGTAGGGCCGTCTGCCGGATTCGCTTGGGGCACCAAGAGGGAGGCGGCTTCAAGCACCCAATCTTTTCTTGATGTTTTCGAGCTCGCGCTTTAATGCCACAACGTCTGGGTTACCGCTTCGAGTGGTTTTGGTATGGATCCATTTTCTATTTGCGAACTGGCTTACTGCCCAGCCTAGTTCGTTGAGATCGGAGAATTTTATTTCTAATGATCTTCGGTTGAGGTTTTTCGAGTCGCGAAGAAGATTATTTTCTATGAAGAAGCTTGCTATTATTTTTTTGGCTGATAGAGGAATATGTTCGTGCGCTGTTTCGGAGATGAAAAAATTATCGCTATTGGAATCAATGAAATTGGTAAAAGCGCGCTGATGAGTTGCGCTGTACTCTTTTCTCAATATTGCAAGTGTCTTTTGAGCATGTTTCTCATAGCTGCCAGATGGAACCTGAACGAAGTGGGCTTTGAGGGGGAAACCAAAAAATACTTCGCCGCCGAAGAAAATGTCGTGATCTTGATACTTGATTAGATATCCCTCGTAGCCATCGAAAAATTCTGGACCATTCAATACCTTGAATTTATGTTCTTCGGATTTCAGCAAGCCGAGCAATGAGCTTCCATTAGCAATATGTGGAGCGATCGCCTGCAATGAAATATGGCCATATTTGAATGTGTTTCTTATCGGATCTTGGGTTGCTATGTTGGAGATTTCTTGCTCCAAATCCAGGGCGTATGTTCCAAGTACAGCAGCTTCCTCCGGCGAAGAGCACAAGATGCCTGAAACTCTGAAAATAAAACTCTTGATAAATATTTGCCCTTGATCCGGTAATTCTTCGATGTAGAGCTGGGTTAGGAACGGCGGCGTGGAAATGGTATGCTCTTTTATCAATGGTCATCTCTCTTCACTTTGATGGCATTTCGGAAATCATTGCCGTTTTATTTTTTTTCCTGTTGATCAGAACTATCTCGCAATGCTTCTTGTGAGAGAACTCTGTAAACCTGTCCTGCAAGTGGATGTGGTCCGTTTCATTAAAATCCATTTCGTGAGCAGAGTTAATGAAAAATAGCCCTATTTTGCGCAAAGTGTCTGGGTCGGCAGATATGGCGATCTCATGAGTCTTAAACGATATTGCATCATCCTTGGATGTGGCGTACAGCTGGAATTTGTTGATTTTCATTTGTCAAAATTTGGAGTGCGAATGCTTTAAGCTTCTCGGCAATTTCCATAGCTTCCTCCGCAGAAATCTCTACAGGATCACTGTCTCTGGTGACTGCTTTTAGATGTATTGATGATTCTTGTTCAATCCAAAAATTTACTTCTCCGTTGTTTGACTCGAAGAATGTTTGCTCGTCAATCTTGTTTTGCACATCCTTGTCCTGTAGCGGCGCTCTGTACGGGTGAATATTTTTCACCTTTCCTGGCCATATCTGTGTATGCACTGAAGCTCAAGTAACCTCAAGATTCGTAGAGGTTATTGGTGAAGGGAGTGGGATTCCGGCGATCTGCGATTTTCCGTTCAAGCGTGAGTGTTCGGAAAAATAAAGATAGAAATAAAGTATCTGGCGAATTACGCAATATTTCTTGTTATTATTGTGTATTCTTCTTGTGAAATAGTCGGTCCCCATCCGTCCCCTCTTGGTAAAAGATTCAAGATGGCTGCGTCAATTGATTCGCGGTTTGTGAGATTGGTTGCGCTTAATAATTGTAGGAGAAAAGATCGAGATTCGCTGTGATCGCTTGTGTAAAGGGCGCACAGTCCAATTTCTGTTGAGTAGTCGGTCACTTGGCTCGCTAGGCCGTTTAGCTCTTGATCTATTTTCTTGAAGCTCTCGGGGACGGGATCGCCTCTGCCATTAATTGGCAGGGTTGCTCCGACATTTTCCCACTCTAGGAGATTGTCCTGGATCAAGATTGATAGCTGATGAAGTACTAAGGCATCAGTGTCTTTGGTCATCTTTCCTTTTTCTTTGAAGAATTGATGAGTAATTAAACCTCCGAGTGCTTGTAGTGAGCGTGTAGTTAAATTTTTAAAAAATTTTTCATTGAATGAATTATTTTCTGCAAAAGACTTTGATGTTGGTGGTAAGCTTTGTAAAATCATCTGCAATAACTCCGTGGGTTTTGCATTAAGGTGCGGGTATTACTTTGAAGAAAAACGAGGAAGATTTGATTTGCTAAATTGAAATTGCCAATTAAATTAATCAGGTTAAATTGCGCCGATAGTCAAGCAGATCTTCCTATAGGGGCGATCCCAACTAGAGGGTGTTATGAACTTCCCGCTGCGGCCAGCACCCGCGCGGCGGCGGGCAACATGAGCACTGCAAACACCAGGAAATGCAGTCCGCTGAGCACTTCGGGCAGCCGCTCATAATCCCGAGAAAGCCTGCGGAACCTCGCCAGCCAGCCGAAGCTTCGCTCCACCACCCAGCGCCGCGGCAGCAGCACGAAGCCCTTCTTCGCCTCGGGCAGCTTCACGATCTGCAGCTCGATGCCGTTGTCCCGTGCGGCCTCTGCTGCCGCCTCGCCCATGTAGCCTTGATCCGCCCAACCCCGCTTCACCGAGTGGCC
>NZ_FNJL01000071.1 GCF_900104515.1 Paracidovorax cattleyae | reverse complement strand
CAAAAGCGGCGCCTGCAAGGCACAGGTGCGCCCGCGCACGGCGAACGCATGAGTCGCTGGGGCCGAAAGGCCCCTGAGCACGGGGATCGTCCCCAGGGCAGTTGCTATCGCGCTCCCGAAGCAGGTGAATGTGTGCGGATAGCCTTGATGCTGGGCTCGGATCAGGGGTTGTGAGAGGTTCCCTTTTGGTAGATCTGTGGATAACTTTGTGGGCATCCGGGGACATCCAGGGGGCAGGCGGTGCACAGCTCCCCCGCATTCCGATGTTCCGTGGGTCTCAGGGTGACGAAAAATTCCTTGTGAATCAAGGATGTTGGGCGAACTGTTTCAAGTTCAACCTGTTACCCCGGCCTGTGGATTGCTGCAGCGCTGCATGCGCTGAAATGTGCATAAGTGGCCTTGTCAAGAGTTCCGCAGGGCCCTGGATTGTGGTAGAGGGGCCTTCCTGGTGTGGTTTTGCCTCCGGTTCACCCGCCAAGTGCTTGATTTTCCGAGGGTTTTGGAGAAATCCAGAGTTTCTGTGGATAACTTTGTTGATATCCACTGCGTACCGCGCGCAGGCCCTTGATAACACGTGTTTCCGTCACGCTGCCCGGAAATTCGGCAGGGGCCCGGTTTCCCATATGAATCAACGACTTGGCGCGGCCCGAAGAAATATTCGGCGCCATCGTGCTGGGCGATCGCGCGCGGCACGGATGCACCGCCGTGGTGCCGGCGATGTGCATAAGTCCAGGCTGTGCCGGGTGCCGGCCGCGCGCCATACGGCCGGGCCGGCGGACGGCTGCCCGCCTCAGGCGCGGTCCGTGCCCGCCGTCGCGCGCATCGCCCGGGAGTGGCCGTGCACCGTCTCCACCAGGGCGGCGACATGCTCCGGCGGCGTGTGCTGGCTGATGCCGTGGCCCAGGTTGAAGATGTGCGTGGGCCCGGAAGTGCCCCGGTCGGTGTGCGGGGCGCCGAAGCTGTCCAGCACGGCCCGCGCCTGGGCGGCAATCGCCTCCGGCGGCGCGAACAGCACGTTCGGGTCGATGTTGCCCTGCAGCGCCTTGCCCGGTCCGCCCACCGCTCCGCCCACCAGGGCGCGGGCCCGTGCCAGATTGGCGGTCCAGTCCAGGCCCAGCACCTCGCAATCCAGGCCCTGCATGTCTTCCAGCCAGAGCGCGCCGCCCTTGGTGAACACGATGCGCGGCACGTCGGTGCCGTCCACCCCGGTGCGCTTCAGCTGCGCCAGCACGCGCCGGGTATAGGCCAGGCTGAACTCCTGGAAAGCACCGTCTGCCAGCACGCCGCCCCAGCTGTCGAACACCATCACCGCCTGCGCGCCCGCGTCGATCTGCGCGTTCAGGTAGGCCGCCACCGCATCGGCATTGATCGCCAGGATGCGGTGCATCAGGTCCGGCCGGGAGTACATCAACGTCTTCACCAGCCGGTAATCGTCTGACCCAGAGCCTTCCACCATGTAGCAGGCCAGGGTCCACGGGCTGCCGGAGAACCCGATCAGCGGCACGCGGCCATCCAGCGCCCGGCGGATGGAGGTGACGGCGTCGAACACGTAGCGCAGCTTTTCCATGTCGGGCACGGCCAGCTGGTCCACCGCGGCCTCGTCGCGCACCACGCGGGCGAAGCGCGGGCCCTCGCCCTCGGCGAACGTCAGGCCCAGGCCCATCGCGTCCGGCACCGTCAGGATGTCGGAAAACAGGATCGCCGCATCCAGCGGGAAGCGCTCCAGCGGCTGCAGCGTGACCTCGGTCGCGTAATCCACGTTCGTGGCCAGCCCCATGAAACTGCCCGCGCGCGCGCGCGTGGCCTTGTATTCCGGCAGGTAGCGGCCGGCCTGGCGCATCAGCCACAGGGGCGTGTAGTCGGTGGCCTGGCGCCGGCAGGCGCGCAGGAACGTGTCGTTCTGGAGCGGGGCGAAACTCATGGCGGGCATTGTCGCAGGGCCCGCCGCCGCCCCGGGCCCGCGGCCCGGCCGGCCTTGCCCCAGATCAAGCCGCCGGCCCGCCGCCCGGTGCAGCGCCGCGCCGCGCTCCGGCCCGCGCCCCCCCGCTGCGCGGCGGAAACGGCGCCGCGCCCGCCGGCTGCCGCTCCAGCTGCGCGGCCCGCTCCTGCAGCCGCGCCAGGCTGCGGTCCAGGGCGTCCAGGTGCTCCGCGTCCAGGCTCAGCGCCAGGTCCCGGTTGATGGCCCGCACCTCCGGCCACAGGGCGGCGTGCAGCCGCGCGCCGGCCTCCGTCAGGTGCAGCCCCGCCGGCCCGCCGTCCGCCAGGGGCTTGCGCTGCACCAGGCCCTTGTCCTCCAGCGAGCCGATCGCCCGCGATACCCGCGCGCGGTCCAGCTCCAGCCGCACCGCCAGTACCGAAGGCTGCAGCCCCGGCTCCTGCGCCAGCCACATCACCACGCCCCACTCGCGGCGCGTGATGCCGTGGCTGCGCTCGCACAGGCGGGTGACGAGGCGGCCCGACGCCGCCGCCAGCTTCACCAGCCGGTACAGCAGCAGGTCGCCGGGCTGCGTCGGCGCGGCCAGCGGGTTGCCCGCGGAAGGGCCGGACTCCCCGGATGGGGAGGAGGGTGCGGAACGTGCGGCAGGACGGGAGGGGCGCGTCGCCATGCGGGAATGTCCTCATCGGGGTTGATTTGAACAATTGTCGCGCCGCTGCGTACAGTGGCAGCCATCCCTGCCGATGGAGTGCACCGCCATGACCCTGCGCCGCGAATTCCTCTTGAACACCCTGGCCCGCCCGGCCCTGCTGGGCGCCGCCGCCTCCCTGGGCGCAGGCGCCGCGCTGGCGGAGGATGCGCCGCTGCGCATCGTCGTCGGCTACGCCCCCGGCGGATCGAGCGACCGCGTCGCGCGCATCGTCGGCGACAAGCTGCAGCGCCTGCTGGGCACCCCCGTCATCGTCGAGAACAAGGTCGGCGCGAGCGGCCGCATCTCCGCCCAGTACGTGAAGAACGCGCCGCCCCACCAGCCCATGCTGCTGCTGGCCAACCCCGCGGTGATGGTCGTCTCCCCCCTGGTGGTGAGCGACGTGGGCTACCAGCCCGACCAGGATTTCGTGCCCGTGAGCGAGGTGAACAACTACGTCTTCGGCGTGGCGGTGGGCGCCGCCGTGCCCGTACGCGAGATGCAGCACCTGCTGGCCTGGATGCGCGCCAACCCGCGCTCGGCCAACATCGGCGTGCCCGCCACCGGCAGCCTGCCGCACTTCTTCGCCCTCATGCTGGGGCAGAAGGCCGGCATCGCCGCCGAAGCCGTGGGCTACCGCGGATCGGCCCCGCTCATGACCGACCTGATCGGCGGCCAGATCCCCGTGGCCGTGGACACGCTGGACGCCCTGCAGCCCCAGCACGAGGCCGGCAAACTGCGCCTGCTGGCCGTCTCCAGCGAGCAGCGCCTGCCCGAACTGCCCCAGGTGCCCACGCTGCGCCAATCCGGCGTGGACCTGGCCGCCTCCGGCTGGAACACCCTGTTCGCGCCGCGCTCCATGCCCGCCGCGCAGGTGGACCGCTATGCCGCGGCCATCCTCAAGGTGATGCAGGACAAGGAAGTAGTCAAGCAGTTCAAGGACAACCACCTGGACCCCGTCGTCAGCACCCCCGCGCAGACGCGCCAGAGCATCGCCGCCTACCGCAGGCAGTGGGAGCCCGTGATCCGCGAATCCGGCTACCGCCCCTGAGCCGCCCCCGAAGGAGACGACACGATGCCGCAGACACCACAGAAGCCGCAGAGACCGAACATCCTCTTCATCGTGGCCGACGACCTCGGCTACGCCGACCTGGGGTGCTACGGCGGGCGCGATGCCGCCTTCGGCCCCGTCTCGCCCGTGCTGGACCGCCTGGCCGCCAACGGATTGAAGCTCACCCAGGGCTATTCCAACTCGCCGGTCTGCTCGCCCACGCGCTTCGCACTCATGACGGCCCGCTACCAGTACCGCCTGCGCGGTGCGGCCGAGGAGCCCATCCGCACAGCCACGCGCGGCAACGACCGCCTGGGCCTGCCGCCCACCCACCCCACGCTGCCCTCGCTGCTCAAGGACGCCGGCTACCGCACCGCCCTCATGGGCAAATGGCACCTGGGCTACCCACCGCATTTCAGCCCCTTGAAGTCGGGCTACGAGGAATTCTTCGGCCCCATGTCCGGCGGGGTGGACTACTTCACCCACTGCGGCGCCAATGGCACGCACGACCTCTGGTTCGGCGAAGAGGAAAAGGCGCAAGAGGGCTACCTCACGGACCTCATCACCGACCACTCGGTGGACTACATCGCGCGCATGGCCGCAGGCGCGCAACAGGTCACGCCCTTCTTCCTGAGCGTGCACTACACCGCCCCCCACTGGCCCTGGGAAACCCGCGACGACGAGGCCCTGGCGCGCGAATTGCGCGAGAGCAGGCAGGCCATCTACCACCTGGCCGGCGGCAACGTGGAAACCTACCGCCGCATGGTCCACCACATGGACGAGGGCATCGGCCGCATCATGGACACGCTCCGCGCCCACGGCCTGGAGCACGACACCCTGGTCGTCTTCACCAGCGACAACGGCGGCGAACGCTTCTCCGACAACTGGCCCCTGGTCGGCGGCAAGATGGACCTGACCGAAGGCGGTATCCGCGTGCCCTGGGTCGCCCACTGGCCCGCAGCCATCCCGCCCGGCGGCACCAGCGCCCAGCCCTGCCTGACCATGGACTGGAGCGCCACCCTGCTGGAACTGGGCGGCGCGCAGCCGCACCCGGACCATCCGTGGGACGGCCAGACCCTGGCCCCGCTGCTGCACGATGCCGCCTGGACCGCCGACCGCCCCCTGTTCTGGCGCATGAACCACCGCGGCCAGCGCGCCATGCGGCATGGCGACTGGAAATACCTGCGGGTGGATGGCGTGGATTACCTGTTCAACCTGGCGCAGGACGAGCGCGAGCGGGCGAACCTGGCGCCGCTGCAGCCCACGAGGCTGGCGGAGATGGTGCAGGCGTGGGAAGCGTGGGAGGCGACCATGCCGGCGATTCCGGGGGATGCGACGGTGAGTCTTTGCTACACGGAAAAGGATATGCCGCAAAGGTAATTTTCACTGGAAGCAGTGACGGTTGCGGCAGAGAAGTTGGGGTGCGGATTATTAATATGTTTCATGACTTTTGTTAATACAGGCATGAATGGCATAGTGGATGGATCTTGGATTAACATTTAAAAACAAATTTTTTATTAATAGGCTGTCGAGTTTTTGTTTCAGCAGACCTATCATCCGCCGCGTTTCAACTTGACTCTGCAGCAACGAGAGGGCTGCAGCCATAACAATGACACGCCGCGTCACCATCCAGACGCCCCTGGGAGAGCAACTGCAGTTCCGGCAGCTGCGGGGCAGCGAGGAGCTGAGCCAGCTTTTCTCCTTCGACATCGATCTGCTCTCGGAGGGTCGGGACATCGATCCCAAGGCGTTGCTGGGCCGGGCGGCGACGGTGGAGATCGAGACCGAGGGCGGCGGCAAGCGGTACCTGGACGGCCTGGTCACGCGCTTCGGCATGCAGGGGCAGGACCATCGGCTGTATTCGTACCACCTGCGCCTGCAGCCCTGGCTGTGGGTGGCCACGCGGCGGCAGGACTTCCGCATCTTCCAGTTCAAGACCGTCCCGCAGATCGTGCAGGAGGTGCTGGGCCGCTACGGCTACCCGCTGCAACTGAAGCTCACGCGCGCCTACCGGGCCTGGGACTA
>NZ_FNJL01000043.1 GCF_900104515.1 Paracidovorax cattleyae | reverse complement strand
CGCGATCCGCTTCGAGGACAAGAAGGGCGCGGAGCAGCTATGGCTGCATGCGCAGAAGGACCAGCTCACCGAGGTCGAGAACGACGAGGACAAGTGGGTGGGCAACGACCGGCGCAAGACCATCGACCGGGACGAGACGAACACCATCCACCGGGACCGCACGGAGACGGTGGACCGTGACGAGAAGATCACGGTGCACAACAACCGCACGGAGCGGGTGGACCACGACGAGACGATCTGGATCGGCGACAACCGAAAGGAAGATGTCGGCATCGACGAGACGGTCTCGATCGGCAACAACCGCAGCAAGACCATCGGCCGCAACGAGAAGGACAAGATCGGCAACAACTGGTCCATCAAGGTCGGCAAGATGAAGACGGAGACCATCGGCATCGCCTACATGCAGAACGTGGGCGTGGGGCGAATGGAGAACGTCGGCGTGGCCTACAACCTCAACGTAGGCGCCGTCATGGCCACGCTCGTGGGCAGCACGCAAAGCACCACGGTGGGCAGCAGCAAGAGCACCAGCGTGGGCGACAAGTACACGCTGACCGTGGGCGGTGGCGGTGGTTCCGCCGGAGGATCGGGCGCGCCCGGTGTGAAGCAGAACATCGTCGCCCCATCCGGCGGCAGTGGCGGCGCGAAGGGCGGTGGCGGCTCCAGCATCACGATGGACCCGGAATCCATCACGCTGAACGTGGGGCAGTCCAAGCTCGTGATGCGGCAGGACGGCACCATCACGCTCAACGGCCATGACCTCGTGGTTGGCATGACCGGCGAACAGGTCCTGAAGGCCGACGGGAACATCACCATGAAGGGGGCGAAGATCCTTGAAAACTGATCACACCCCCATCCCTGGCGCCACAGCGCCGGCCGTTGGCGCCGAGGCTGCGCCATCTGCATTCACGGCGCTGCTGCACAAGCCCCAGCAGGCCGTGCCTGGCGAAGGCGCATATCCGCGCGCCGACGGAATTGCCCTCGGCACGCTGGCGAGCGTGGGCGACGGCGGCCAGAGCCCATGCGTCGATATCCCCGCGCTCGGATTGGCGGGCCTGCCCGCACGCAGCATGGTGACGCTGCAGGCCGGCGAGATTGGCCGTTCGGTCGCCATCGGTTTCGAGGGAGCCCGCGCTGACCGGCCGATCATTCTCGGAATCCTGATGCCCGAGGCAGTGCCTACGCAAACCTCCGCTCCGAACGCCGTGGAAGTGAGCCGCGACGGGCAGCGGGTACGCATCGAAGCGGAAACCGAACTGGAACTGCGCTGCGGCGATGCCGCCATCCTCCTGACCGCCGACGGGCACGTCCATATCCGGGGTGCCTATGTGACCAGTCACGCGAGCGCGGGCCAGCGCATCCGCGGCGGCTCGGTGCAGATCAACTGAGCGCAGCCCATGCAAGTGGTCGCGAGCAGCCGATGGCTGCGCTCCGAGGTATTTCCGTCCGTCGATGTGTCCGGACGGGAGCATCTGGTCATCGTTACGAAGGGTGCGTGGAGCCTGCCGCAGGCCGGGCAGCGCCCACGTCCCGTGGAGCCTCCGCCCATTGCATGGTCGGATGAACACTACGGCGAGCCAGGCCTGTCCGCTGTGCGCTATCCCTCCGATGCCGTGCGCTTCAAGCCGTCCTGCGACGTGCTGTTCGACGCCCATGCCCATGCACCCGACGGCAAGGCCGTGGCCGCCTTGATGGTCGAGGCGCGCGTGGCGGGCATGTCCAAGCGCCTCAAGGTCTGGGGACGCCGCCGCTGGCAGCGCTTCCTCCTGACCTACGAGGCGTCCGCTCCCGAGCCCTTCACGTCCATGCCGCTGCACTTCGGCATGGCGTTCGGCGGCACGCGCACCCTCGCGAATGGAGAGGACGACGCAGACGTGTGCGACGACAACCCCGTGGGCCTGGGATGGGCCGGGCCCCGCTCCATCGGCCAGGCCAAGGACCAGCCGATGCCCTGCCTGGAATCGCTGGAGTGCCCCGTGCGCAGCCCGGAAGACACCGCGCCTGCCTGCGCGCTGAGTGCGCTGCCGGTGCACCATCCTTCTCGCCAGCGCCATGCCGGTACCTATGACGAGGCGTGGCGGCGGGACGTGTTCCCCTTCCTGCCCGAGGACTTCAACGACCTGTTCCACCAGAGTGCGCCCGAGGACCAGCGCATACCCTACCCGGTGGGAGGCGAAGAGGTGGCGCTCACCCACATGCTGGAGGGGCAGCCGCATGTGCGCTTCACCCTGCCGCCGCTGGACCAGTTGCAGATCCGCGTGCTGCGCAAGGACTACGGCATCGAGCAGCCGCGCGCGCTGGTCGATACGCTGTTTTTCGAGACCGAGGCGCGCCGCATGACGGCCGTGTGGCGGGCCAGCGTGCCCATCCGGCGCCGTATCCAGGAGTTCGACACCATTGCCATCGGCCCTGTCGATGAGGCCTGGTGGCGAGCACGCTCCCTGGGGCTGGAGGATGCGCATTGCGCCGGCTGCGGCCCCGCCGTGGGAGCGAGCGCATGACGCGGCCCACATCCTCCCCTCAGGACGGGCACGGGCTGCGTGTCGTCTCCGCCGGCATCTGCTGCGCCGTGGGCTACACCGCAGCGGCGGCCAGTTGCGCACTGCGCGCCGGCATGGACCATTTCCAGGAAAGCGACTTCCGCACGCGCAGCGGTGATCTCGTGCGCGTGGCCCGCCTGCCCGAGCCGCGCCTATGGGGCGCGCCGCGGCTGGCCGAATGGATGCGCCATGCCATGGAGGACTGCCTGGCGCATGCCGGCCCGTTGCCGGACGAACCCATGCCCTTGCTCCTGCTCTGCGCGGAACCCGAGCGCCCGGCGGCAGAGGACCGGCAGACCGTGCAGGCCGTGGCGCTGAGCCGGCCCGCGCTGGGGCGCCCGCTGCATTCCGCCTCCAGCGGTACGGCGACCGGCCGGGCGGGCCTTGCCGGCTGCCTGGCCCATGCCGACAAACTGCTGCGCGAAGGCGCGGCGCGGCATGTGATGGTGATGGGCTTCGACAGCTACCTCCACTCCGAGGTCATCAACCATTACCTCTCCCAGGACCGCTTGCTGGTGCCCGGCAACCGGGATGGTTTCATTCCCGGGGAGGCCGCCGCCGCTGTCCTGCTGGAACTGGCCCCACCCGAGACGCCGGGCCTGCACATTGCGGGCTGGGGCCAGGGCATGGAAGAAGGCCGGCCCGACGGCAGCGTGCCCAGCCGCTCGCGCGGGCTGACGCAGGCCCTGCGCACGGCCTTCGCACAGGCGGGCATCGACTGCAACGACCTGGCGTTCCGGCTCAGCGACCAGAACGGCGAGGGCTTCTTCGCTGGCGATGCCACCAACGCATTCACGCGCGTGGCAGTCGATGGCGGAACGTCGCCCATGGTGCTCACCACGGCCGATTGCACGGGCGAAGTGGGCGCAGCCACCGGCCCGCTCATGCTGGCGTGGCTGCACCACCTCCTGCCGCGCGCGGACGGCCCCGGCCATTGCGGTGCGCTGCACCTGGCCAACGACGAGGGGCTGCGGGCGGCCGTCGTCGTGCGCTACCAGCCACCCGCGCATTACTGATCCCGAGGAGCCCGCATGGAAACCCACGTGTACGCGAACGACGACGAGTTCTGCTCGCAGGCTGCCGATGGCAAGGCCGCTGCGTGCTTCCCGGATGTTTGCCACAGCCCGCCCAAGCCGCCGAAGATCGGCATTCCGCTGCCATACCCGAACACGGCGTTTGCGCGCGACCTGGCCAACGGCAGCACCACGGTGTTCGTGTGCGGCACGCCCATCTGCAAGAAGGATGTGTCGTATCTCGCGACCAGCACGGGCGACGAGCCCGCCACCACGAAATTCCGCAAGGGCGTGGTGACCGAGGTCATCCAGGGGCGCTGCTACTTCGTGGACTGGTCGCCCGACGTGAAGGTCGAAGGCCTGAACGTGTGCCGCCACACCGATCCCACGACCCACAACCACAAGACCTGACGCACTCGCATGGCTCCTCGCACCAAACCGGGCGGCAGAAGTGGCGGTTCCAGCCGCAGCAGCCGTCCCGCCGCCAGCCAGAAAGGCGCGCCGAACACGCGCCGGCACGTCTACATCGATACGGCCGCCGCCAAGGGCAATTGCGCCAAGGACGTTGGCGCGATCGAGAAGAAATGCGCGGAAGAGACCCCGACGGAAAAGCAAAGCCGGCAGAAGTCGGCCCCCGGCCCGCTGGGCAAGCTGAAGCTGCCCACCCACAGCGGCAAGGCCGCCAATCCGGATGCCCAATGGATCAACGACCATTGCGAATTCCTGATGATCAAGCCCAGCAGCCCGGACGAGATGTTCAAGGATCTGCAGAACATCCCCGCGCAGATGGCGGACGATTTGGGGATGAAGGCCCTGGAAGCCGTGGAGGCCAAGGCCAAGGAAAAGCTCGAAACCGCCGTAAAGCACAAACTGGAAAAGATGGCCGCCAAGCAGGTTGCCGTACGTGGTGGCTCGTTCCTTTTCGGGCCAGAGGTAGGCGTTCCCGTCAACGCCCTCATGTTCCTTATAGGTGCTGACGACGCAGTTGACGCTGCGAAAGAGTTCCCGGAACTGAAACGAGAAGTCGAGCAGGCGGCGGCCAAGATCAAGGATGCCAAGGCGCAGATCTCCGACATCCAGGGGCAACTGGACAAGTACAAGAATCCGGACGGCAGCTACAACAAGCAGAAGATGGTCACCGACATGATGACGGCGGCCGCAAAGCTCAATCCGTGCATCAGGGCGCGTCGATGTGCCATGGTGCCTTACAAGGAAACGAAGAATCCGCTTGCTGGCAGGGACGGGAAGGGTTGCTGCCCGGGACAGACTGGGCACCATGCGCTGCCAGAAGCGATGTTTGACGGCTGCCCTGGATATGACCATGACGCCGCGCCAACGATTTGCGTAGAAGGAACAAACAATAACCACGGATCGCATGGCACAGCTCATAACAAGCTGGAAGATGAGCTGAACAAAATCGGCTTCCCCGATGGCGCTCAAATCACCAAGGAAAAAGCAATTCAAGCTGGAGCGAAATCCGTCAACGCCGCATTCCCCGAGTCCGGCTGCGATGTCAGATGCATTGAATCTCAGTTGCACGCTTATTACGACAAACTCAACTGCATGCCCAAAAGCGCATCGGGAAAATCGACAGGGAATAAGCAAGGCGGGAAAGCTGGCTCCCAAAGCAAAAGCAGCAAGAAAGGAAGATAAAAGATGGGAATGCAAATTACCCCAGAGGAACGCGAGTCGGCCCTCAAGGGCTTTTTTATTGCTGACTGCGCGGTTCGTGATGCCAGCACTTTCGCCTTTCTTCTGCTCCAAGATCAGGCCGATGCGGCGGGCGGTGATAAGCGGCTCTTGACATACTTCCCTCATGACGAGGACGAACGGCTAGATTGGACGACGTACGAGGGTTTCTCGGGCCCAAAGCTCGCAACCTCTACAACCCCAAAAAATCAAGCAGTCATGGTTTCTCGGAATCGTCTTGTTGCCGCACTGGGCGGCGGTGATGACGATATGGAGGCGCCGATTTCTAAAGAGACTATATTCTCTTGCTTTGATCTCGTGACCATTAACGGAAGCATCTATGCCGCAGGCCCGTGGCGTACTGCTTGCAAGAGGGTCGGCCCCAACCAGTGGGAAAGTCTGGTCGGCGATAGAAGCACGTTGCCCCTACCTCCGAAAGTTGGAGCAAGCAACGATGGCGGATTTGACGCCATTGATGGCTTTAGCGCCACCGATATCTATTGCGTTGGTGGCAAGGGAGACGCATGGCGCTATGACGGCCAACGCTGGTACCAATGCGTGGTGCCCACGAACATGTACTTCGAGAGCGTCTGCTGCGCTGGCGATGGCTATGTGTACATCGGCATGCAGAGCGGCTCCGTCATGCGCGGCCGGGAGGACTCTTGGGAAATCATCCACCGCGACGAGATGACGCTGGCCTTTAAAGACATGGTCTGGTACGACGGAAAGGTGTGGTGCACGTCGGACTACGGCCTGTGGGTGATCGAGAACGGCAAGCTCAAGGAGGCAGACGTTCCGCCTGAGGTGACTTCCTGCTCGGGCAACCTGTCGGTGGGCGATGGCGTGATGCTGCTGGCAGGCATGTACGGCGCCACGGTGTATGACGGGCGCGAATGGCAGCGGATTCTGTGATGGACCCCGTGGTGCGGCCCGCGCCAGCGCCCGTGATTCCCGCGCTGGTCGCCCGGCACGCGGGTGATGCGGCGTTCTACTGGCAGCAGCACGATGCGTCCCTGGGCGCGCCGCTGGTGGGCCTGCCGCAGATCCTGGAATACGGCCGGCTGCTGGATGCCCACCTGGACGGATTGCGAGTGGACGGCGATGCAGGCTGGGCCGCAGCGCTCAACGAACTGAAGCGCTGGAACGGCGCGCCGGAGGTGTTCGTCACGACGCTGCTCGCGCTCGAGTCCCAGGCCAGCGGGGATCGGCTGGCGGGCATGTGGGCCATCGCGAGTACGCGGCCCGAGCGCACGCTGCGCGGCCTGGTGTCGGCCCTGGCATGGCACGAGGACCCTGCGCCGGCGCTGGTGTGGTTGCGGCATTGGCTTGGCCATGGCGATGGCGTACCCGTGCCGCTGCAGGTCGCATGCTGGCGCGCTCTGGCCTTGCGCGGGCGCGGCGTTGGAGACGGGGAGGGTCGGCGCTTTGCAGGGTTACTGCCCGCCACACTGGCTGCGCCGGATGTCCACTTGCGAGCGGCGGCCTGCAGGTTCACTGCGGTGTGGGATGCCGGGCGACTTTCAGCGATGCTGCAGGATCCCGAGGTGGCGGTGCGTGCGGAGGCTGCGATCGGGCTCTTGGATGCGTCCGCCTCTGCCTCCGCTGCCGGGGAAGCTCCGCATCCGGCTGGCCGCATGCGGGGCGTGGAAGTCCTGTGGCTGGCCTGCCATGCGCTGGCGCAGTCCCTGCCCACGCTGTCGGGCTGGTACCGGCACCGCGCCGAGCATCGGCTGACGCGCTGGGTGAAGGAGTTGGCCATGGCCGCTCCGCTGGGGCACCCCGGCGTGGCGCGGCTGCTGGAATTGCTGCCGCCCCGGCTGGGGTTGTGGTTCGTGCTCCACCATGCGGACGCCTGCTATCTGCCCTGGGTGGAGCAGCGAACGACGAAGGAGCATTCCCCATGCGGCTGGATCCCTGGGATGACGCGGCGCGCATCGCCGAGCGGCTGGCCCTGCCCGGTGCGAAGCTGATCGTGCTCGTGGGTGCGGCAGGCTGGTGCGAAAAGTGCCGCCAGGCGCTGCCGGCTTTCGATGCGCGGGCGCGTGTGGCACCACCGAATGAAACCCATGTGTGGATGGATCTCGAAGAGCATGCGGGACTGCTCGGTGCCTGGATTCCTGAAACGCTGCCAGTTGAGCTGGTTTACGAGAACGGCCGCCAAGCGGCACACCGCTACTGGGAGCAAGGAGCATCAGACGCAGGGTCTGTGCCGGGGATGATTGCCGAAGCGCCGGACCTGTGGCGCGCACTCAGCCATCGTGACTGGGCTGAGGAGCAAGGCTCTTGAACAGGGTCGCGAGTCACGGGTCATTTCAGATCGTTTGCAGATGAGTGGACAAAACGCCAAAGAGAAAATCTACGGCCTTGGTTCCCGGTTCGACACCGACGGACAGCTACGCAGTTGGGCCGTGTCCATCCGGCGCCAGGGGCGCACCTTCCAACGCACTTTCTCGGTGGCTCGCTATGGATCTCCCGAACAGGCAAAAGCGGCCGCCCTGGCGTACCGCGACGAGGTGTTGCGAATGTTTCCCCCGATGAGCAGGCGGGAGTTCGGCACCATCGTGCGCTCGAACAACACTTCGGGGGTTCCTGGAGTATCGCGACGCATCAAAGATGGCGTGGCTTATTGGTCAGCCATGGTGTATCACGCGGGTGGCCGAACAAAAGTGCGTTCGTTCTCCGTCAAGGAGTGGGGAGAGGACATCGCAAAGGCAAAAGCGATCGCGACCCGCTTGAGCATGCTGAGAGATGTTCCCGGATGGATCACCCACCAACCGGACACGGCTGTGGCAGGCTTGGTCCCGCCGCCGCTAGTAGTCTGCTCGCGGGCACCCGTTGAAACTAACGGTTCCAGACGCCGGGACCCATCCCCAGAACGGCGCGTGTACAGGCAGCCGCTTCGATGGAAAACCAAGGATGGTTGGAAGACTGGCGCGACCTGGATTGCGGAGTACACGGCCGAAGACGGCTGCGTGAAGCGACGCTCGTTTTCCGTACGCAAGCATGGCGAAGAAGGAGCTCGAAACTTGGCACAGGCACAACGCAAGGCTTGGGTAGACAACCTCCAAACGTGCAGCCCTCGCTCTGCTATGCGGCCTTCACCTGACGCTCTGGTTCAGGCGTCGCGGCCCGCCTAGCGTTGGCTTCTACGGCCTATTCACAAATAGCGCTTCGATTGCGCGAGTACTGAGGAACAAGATGCGCAGGATGCATACAACTCCACACCCGGGCCTGACGCTGCGAGATGATTTTTTGCCAGCCCTGGGCATGAGTGTCACGAACGCCGCAGACGCCTTGGGTGTCACGCGCCAAGCTCTATCGCGCGTTCTGAATGGTGCGGCTGCGATATCTCCAGAAATGGCTTTGCGCCTGGAACGTTGGCTGGGAGCCGAGCATGGAGGACGGGCTGACGTTTGGCTTGACATGCAAGTCGCGCACGATCTCTGCATTACGGAGCAGAAAGCCAGAGCGCTCATCAACAAAGTCAAGCCGCTATCGGTATCGGCGCTGGTGGCCGCTCGAGTTCTAAAGGCAATGTGACCATGCGACTCACTCGCCAACACCTATGGCAAGGTGTCGAATGTTCCAGGCGTGGTCAACGTCAGCGCCGAGTTGACCCGAAGTGGAGACACCGAGATTCTTATTTAATTTTGCTTTTTTCACTAAATTCTCAAATAGCGTTTTGGATTACAGGCGGCTCGCCCCCGCGCCCCGGAGAAATCTCGATCGCCCACCATGGGGTGCTCTTCCTGGACGAATTCCCCGAATACGCCCGCAGCGCGCTCGAAGCGCTGCGCGAGCCGCTGGAGACGGGCCGCATCACGATCGCACGGGCCGCACGCCGCGCGGATTTTCCCGCGCGCTTCCAGCTGGTCGCGGCGATGAACCCCTGCCCCTGCGGCTACCTGGGCTCGGGCCAGCGCGCCTGCCGCTGCACGCCCGACCAGATCGACCGCTACCAGGCCAAGCTGAGCGGCCCGCTGCTGGACCGCATCGACCTGCATGTGGAGGTGCCTGCCCTGCCGGCCGATGAACTGCTGGCCACCGCGCCCGTCGAATCCTCGGCGGCCGTGCGCGAGCGCGTCGCCGCCGCCCGCGAACGGGCCGTGGCGCGCCAGGGCAAGCCCAACCAGGCGCTGCAGGGCCGCGAGATCGACGAGCAGTCGGGCCTGGACGATGCGGCCGCCCGGTTCCTGCAGGCCGCGGCCACGCGCCTGGGCTGGTCGGCGCGCAGCACGCACCGGGCCCTCAAGGTGGCCCGCACCATCGCCGACCTGGCGGGCGAGGAGCGCATCGGGCCGGCGCAGGTGGCGGAGGCGGTGCAGTACCGGCGGGTGCTGCGCAGCGCCGCCTGAGTGCGCACGGGGCCCCTGTCGCCAGGCTCATCCCGCGGCACGTCCGCGGGACGGGTCCATCCCAGTCCGGAAAGCACCAAAGGAGAACAGTGCGTCATAGAGGATCGGGATCAGGCCCAAAGTGACCAGCGTGCCCAGCGCCAGCCCCCCGATCATCGTGATCGCCATGCCCGTCCACAGCGGGCCGGCGAACAGCATCAGCGGAATCAGCCCGACGATGCAGGTCAGCTTGGTCATCACGATGGGCCGCAGGCGCTTGACCGCCGCCGAGACCACCGCCTCGCGCCGGGCCAGGCCCGCGGCCAGCTCGGCCTCGATCCGCTCCAGCAGGAGCACCGCGTTGTTGACGATGATGCCGGCCAGCGCCAGCAGCCCGAAGGTCGCCATGAAGCCGAACGGGTAGCCCGTGATCCAGAGCGCCGCGGCTGCGCCGATGAGCACGAACGGGATGCTGGCGATCACGATGAACAGCTTGCGGAACGAATTGAACTGCCAGATGAAGAGCAGCAATATGGCGCCCAGCGCATGGGGCATGTACTGCAGCAGGGCCTGATTGGCTTCGGCGGAGTCTTCGATCTCGCCGCCCAGCTCGATGCGGTAGCCCGGCGGAAGGGTGATCTGCGCCACCCTGGTCCGCAACGCCGCCACGATCTCACCGGTGGTCAGCGAGGCGTTGTGGCCCGTGACCGTCAAGGCGCGTCCCAAGTTGCGCCGAACGATGGCGGAGGGTTCGCTGGCGCCGCTCACCTGGGCGATCGCCGAGAGCGGCACGGGTGCGCCGCCACCCGGTGGATATACCAGGGTGTCCGCCAGCGTACCGCGGGCGTCGCGGTCGGCCGCGTCGCCGCGCAACACGATCGGCGCAGAGGCGCCGTCGTCGCGGATGGCCGAAGCGGTGATTCCGCCATATCGCCACTGCAGTGTCTGCGCGACGTCCTCGCTGCTCAAGCCGGCGCGGCGTGCACGCAGCGGATCCACCTGCACGACGTAGCGCGGCACACGGGCCATCCAGTCGTCATACACGTCCCCTGCGCCAGGCAGGCTGGCCAGCGCCTGGGCGATCTGCCCGCCGACGCTGCGCAGCGTCGCTTCGTCGGGGCCGACCACCCGGTAGATGGCCACGCCGGCCTCCGTGGTGCCCAGGGAGAAGCGCTTGGGCTCCGCCCGGACATGGGGAAACGCTTCGCGCAGATGCTGGCGCGTGCGCGCGATCACCTGGTCGATGTCGGTACCGGGGCGCACGCTGACCGTGAAATACGCGATGTTCGCCGCCGGCAGCGGGGGCGCCAGGCCCAGCACGATGCGCGGGCCGCCGTCGGCGACGTAGCCGATGCTGTCCACGACTTCCGGGTTGGCGCGCGTGTCGGCGAACCAGCGGCCCATCTGCCCCACGGTGCGAAGCGTCTCGCGCGAGTCGCTGCCCGGCTGCAGGGTCACGGGCATTTGGAACTGCAGGCGATCGGACCGCGGCAGGAAGTCATGCGGAATCGAGGCCAGGATCGCCACCGCACCCGCCAGCAGGACCAGCATGCTGCCGACGAAGAGCGCCTTGTGCTGCAGCAAGCGGGAGATGACGGCGCGGTAACCCCGGTAGAAGGCGGAGTCGTAGTGGCCTTCGCCTTCGGCATGGCCCGCGTGGGGCCGGGCGAAATGGAAGCACAGCAGCGGCGTCACCGTGATGCTGAGCAGCCAGGACCCGAGCAGGGTCACGGCCAGCACGATCGCCAGCGAGCGCAGGTACTCGTTGGTCGATGTCTGACCGAAGAAGAAGGGCGAGAAGGCCAGCACGATCACCAGCGAGGAGGTCAGCAACGGCACCGCCAGCGTGCGCCCGGCCTCGATGCAGGCATGCCGGCGCTCTTCGCCGCTGGCGAGGCGCCGCTCCATGTCCTCCGCGATCACGATGCCGTTGTCCACCAGGAGGCCCAGCGCCAGGATGATCGCGGCGATCGACACGGTCTGCAGCTCCACGCCCAGCCCCCGCATGGCGATGAGCGAGCCGAGGATCGTGAGCGGCACGATGGCGCCCACGATCAGGCCGGTGCGCCACCCCAGGAACAGCATCACCACGGCCATGACGATGACCACCGTCTCGCCCATCACGTGGTGCATCTTGTCCATCTCGCGCTCGACGACATCGGGCTGGAACGTGACCACGTGCTGCTCGAAGCCGACCGGCAGCATCCGCCCGGTCTCCTGCAGTCTGGCGCGCAGCGCCTGGCCGAAAGCCCCGATGTTGTAGCCCTTGGCCATCGACACGGCCACGACCACCGCGGGCTGGCCCTGGTATATGGCCGCGCTTTCCGGCGGGTCGGCGGGCATCACCTGCACGCGGGCCAAATCGCCCAGCGGCATCTCGCGCGTACCGCCCGCGGCGGGAACCGAGACCAGCGTCTGGCGCAGGTCTTCGGCACTGCGGATCTCGCCCGACGTGGCGACCGTCATGGCCAGCCCGGAGGCGGACACGAGCCCGCCCGGGGTGACGACGTTCTGCGCCTGCAGTTGCCGCACCAGAGCCGCCGGCGCGAGGCCCGCCGCGGCCAGGCGGGCACGGTCGAAGGACACGTAGACCCGGTCTTCCTGCAGGCCGTGGATGCTCACTTTTTCCACGCCGGGAAGCGTGTAGAGCTGCTCGCGCAGGCTTCGGATGGGGCCGCGCATCTCGCTCATCGAGAAGCCCGGCGCGGTGACCGCGACAGAAGCCACGGCCACGCGGCCGAAGTCATCGTCGACGAACGGCCCGAGCGTTCCTGTGGGCAGCGCTGCGCCGGCCTCGCCGGACTTGGCGCGCACGCGCTGCCACAGTCCGGGCAGGTCCTTCACGTCGTCATAGGCCGTCAACTGCAGGATGGCGCTGCCCGGACGCACGGTGGTCACGATCTTCTTCAGGCCGGCCACCTCTCGCAAACGCTCTTCCAGCGGCTTGGCGAGCAGGGTTTCGACCTGTTCGGCAGGCATGCCCGCCATGGCGACGGACACCAGGGCATCCCGCACGGTGACCGAGGGCTCTTCCTGCGAAGGGAAATGGAGGAAGGTGAAGACACCGCCCAACAGCAGCAGCACGGCTGCAAAAAAGGTGAGGCGGCTGGCGCCCATGGCAGTGCGGGTCAGGTTCACGAGCCACCTCCATCGGCCAGGCGCGATTCGGACCGGAAGGGCTGCACCTTCTGGCCGTCGGCCAGGAACGCCGCGCCCGCCACCACGACCCGGTCGCCCTTCTTCACGCCCGCGGCCAGTTGCACGCGCTCGCCCTCCACGGGACCGAGTTCCACGGCCTGTTGCCGGACCGTTCCGGCCTGGGGGTCGTAGAGGTAGACGGCACCACGGCCCTGCGCAGGCTGGAGAAGCACGGCCGCCAGCGGCACGGAAAGGGGCCGCTCCGGGCCCGCCAACGCCAGCAGCAGGCTGTCTCCGCTGCGAAGGGGCCCCGCCGCCCGTGCGATGTCGAAGAGCACCTGCACGCTCCCCGCGGTGTCCAGCCGCTCGGAGACGCTGCGCACGCGTAGAACGATGGGCCGCGGGGTCTCGGCGCGTTGCGCCGGGACTTCCTGCCCGGGGGCCAGCGTCCGGGCGGTGTCCTGCGGCAGATAGGCCGTGGCCTGCGGCCGGCCCTGCCCTTCGATCTGCAGCACCGCCTGGCCGGCAGCGGCATCTGCCGCCGGCTGCAGCAGCCGGGCCACGACGCTGCCGTCGAACGGCGCGCGCAGTGCGGCCTGGCCCAGCGCCCGCTGTGCCAGCGCACGGTCTGCGCCGGCCACCTCCCACTGGGCCTGGGCCGTGTCCAGCGCCACGCGGGCGCTCGTGAGCGTGGCCTGGGAGATGGCGCCGTCAGCGAACATCGCCTGCTGCTGGTCGAGCTGGGAGAGGCGCTCGGCACGCTGCGCCGCCGCGGAACGGAGGCTGGCCTCTGCCTGCTGGAGCCGCAGGCGGATCGGCTGCTCGTCCAGACGGGCCAGCACCTGCCCCTGCCGGACCCGGTCACCGACGTCCACGCCGATGGCGGCAACGCGGCCCCCGGCCTCGAAAGCCAGCGAAGCGCGCTGCTCCTGGCGCACGCTCGCCACGAAGCGGGCCTGTGACTGGCCGGCGAGACCGATGGTTTCGAGCTTGACCGCGCGCGGGCTATCGACCGGTGGCAGGGCGCGCTCGCCGCAGCCGGTCAGCCAGGCCGCCGTGCAGAGGCCGGCAGCACAAAGAAAAAGGCGGAGTTTCACGGGGAATCCTGGGCGTGCGCCGATCAGTACGAATAGGTCAGCGCCGCGGTCGCGGCCACGGTGTTGTCCTGCTTCACGACCGGGCTCCGGGCGGCGTTGTCGAGATAGTGGGTTCCCACCACCTGCAGCGTGCCAGCCCAGTGCGGCGCGAAGCGGTGCTCCCACTGCATGCCCACCGAACCCGCATACAGGCCCGCTCCGGTCGTGAAGGCCTGCAAGCCGGTACGGCCGGCCTGTGCCGCGGTAACACCGAAGTACGCCTGGTTGAAGCGGCGATCGCCGCCATGGGCATCCAGCGACGCCGAGACAGTGTCGCTGCCGGTCTGGAGCAACTGCACCTCCATGCCCACGCGGTAGCGGTTGCGCCGCGCTGTGTCGCGCAGCGCGAACTCGGCCTCCGCGCTGAGGGACAGCCGCGAGCCGATCTGCTGCACCAGCAAAGTGCGCGCGGTCACCGAGCCGGGAACGCGGCCCATCCCCAGCAGCTTGGCCGATCCGGGCCGCCAGTTGCTGTCGCGCTCCTGCCGCCCCAGGTCGTAGTGGATCGACTGGGAGAGGTACAGGCCGGAATCGAACTGGTACTGCAGTCCCAGCCCGCGCGAGGTGTCGGCGAACAGGATGCCGCGCTGCACCGACAGGACGGGCACGGGGAGCATGCGCGCATCGCCGGAGCCGGCGTAGCGCGGCGCCCAGGCCGCACCAGCACCGATCGCCAGCTCCGTCTTATCGCCGAATAGCGAATCCTGTGCAGCCAGGGCAGGGCCTGCCGTCGCCAGCAGGGCCAGCACCACCGAACCGGCATGACCGATCCGGGCGGAACGAAGAAGGAACAAGGGTGGCATGGGGAGGACTCCTGGGACGGTTTAGAGGGAAGAAGGAAGGGGCACGCCATAGAAGGCACGAAACAAGTCGATGCGGTTCAGCGCCAGGCTGCGCTGGGCCTGCAGCCGGGACATCGCCGATTGCTCCGCGGCGATGCGCTCCGACAGCAGTTCGGTGCGGTCGGCCTGCTGCGCCTGGGTGCGCCGCGCCCAGCGATCCACGCGGCTTTGCACCCGCGCGTCCTGGTCCGTCTGGCGGCGCAGGGCCTCCACCAGCGTGGTGTGCGCATCGAGCGCATCGGCGACTTCACGGAAGGCCACCTGCACCGCTCTCTCGTACTCGGCCACACCGGCCTGCTGCCGGGTCCACGCCAGGTCGAGGTTCGCGCGGTTGCGGCCGCCATCGAAGATCGGCAGCGCCAGTTGCGGCATGAACGACCACACCCCCGTGCCGCTGCCGAACAGGCCGCCCAGGCTCTGGCTGGCCGTGCCCACCGAGGTGGTCAACCGGATGGACGGGAAGAACGCTGCCCGCGCGGCGCCGATGTCGGCATGGGCCGCCTGCAGCTCCGCCTCCGCCTGGCGGATGTCGGGACGCAGCAGAAGCTTCTGCGAGTCGAGGTCGCGCAGCGCGTCGAGCGGGGCCTGCGGCCCGGCCAGCGCCTCCATGCCGCCGCCGTCGGGAACGACGTCATAGCCCGCCAGCACCTGAAGCGCGCGCAAGGCCGCGCGCTGGGCGTCGGCCGCCTCCAGGGCCGCCACGCGCGCCTGGTCGGACCGGGCCTGCTGCCGGTGCAGGTCGTCCCGCGAGATCAACCCCACCTCGTGGCGACGCACGGCAAAGCGCAGCATGCTGGCGCTGTCGGCATCGATGGCTTGCGCGTGCTCCCGTTCCTGGGCCGCGGCCCGCTCCATGGCGTATGCCCGCAGCACCTCGGCGATCAACGCGCCGCGGGCGGCCTCCTGCCCCCGGCGGGAGGCCAGGAAACGCTCCCGGGCAGCATCCGAGAGCGACTTCACCCGGCCGAAAAAGTCCAACTCGAAATCCCCGATGCCCAGCGTCGCGGTGCGCAGGTTCTGCTGGTAGCGCGCATCGAGGTCGGCGTTGTCGAACCTCTGGCGGGCCTGTGCCAGGCCCGCGCTGAGCGTGGGCAGGCTGTCGGCACGCTGGATGCGGTATTGGGCACGGGCCGCGTCCACCCGAAGCGCAGCCAGGCGGAAATCGGGGCTGTGGGCCAGCGCGCGGGACACCAGCGGCGCGAGGTCGCGATCGGGTGCGAACGCGGCCAGGAACGCCATCTCCTCGGTGTGGATCTCGGCGCCGGCCCCCGTGCCGCGGGTCGCTGCGGCCAGCGTGTCGCCGGAGAACGTGGAGGGCACGGGCACGATGGGGCGCTCGTAGACCGGTGCCAGCGAGCACCCCCAGAGCGCCCACACGGCCAGCCAAGGCATCACCCAAACGCACGCACGCCGATACCGGTGGCCGATGAAGTGTGGAATCATGATCATGGGTCTGTCGTGTCGAACGGGACCGCAGTGTCATGACCCAAGGTCAAGGTTGCCTTGGCGATTTTTCAAGATTTCATCAAGGTCCGATTCCGATGACGGGAAAAAAAGTGCTGGTGGTGGAGGACGACGCGGACTGCGCGAGCATCCTCGACGCCTATCTGCGCAAAGACGGCTTCGCCATTGCCATTGCCGGCGACGGAGAGCAGGCGCTGGAGCTCTTCCGGCAGTGGCGGCCGGACCTGGTGCTGCTGGACATGATGCTGCCCAGGCTCAGCGGGATCGATGTGCTCTCGGCCATCCGGAGGGCCGGGGACACGCCGGTGATCATGGTGACGGCCATCGGCGACGAGCCGGAGAAGCTGGGCGCGTTGCGCTATGGCGCGGACGACTATGTCGTCAAGCCCTACAGCGCCAGGGAGGTGGTCGCGCGCGTCCATGCGGTGCTGCGGCGGGCCGCGCCGGCCCGCACCGCCGAAGGGCCGCTGCGCCATGGCCCGCTGACCGTCGACACGACCGCCGTCCGTGCGGCGATCGCCGACACCGGCGGCGGGCCGGACACCGTGCTGGACCTCACTCCGACGGAGTTCAACCTGCTCGCCCTGCTGCTCAGGACGCCGTTCAAGGCGTTCACCCGCAGCGAGCTACTGGAGTCCTGCCTGCCGGAGAGCGAAGCGCTCGAACGCGTGGTGGACACGCACATCCACAACCTGCGGCGCAAGCTGGAGCAGCACGGCATCACCGGCGTGCTGGTGACGGTGCGCGCCATCGGATACCGGTTCCAATGAGACTGCGGTGGTTTCGGCGCCCGCAGGAAGCCACGCCGCTGTGGCGGTGGATGGGCGTGCGGATCAGCGCCCTCGCCATCGGTGCCGTGCTGGCCATCGCCGCAGGCATGTGGACCTATTTCCAACTGCGCGAACTGCGCCTGCTGCAGCGATTGCCGGTGCCGGTCCGGGCCGAAGCCCAGCAGCTCCTGAAGCACCCGCATGACAACCAGGCCGCGCTGTGGAGCCTGTTCGAGCGCTACTACGACATCGACTACGTTCTTCCCGGGCTGAGCAATCCGGACTGGCTGACGCTGCTCGTCATGCTCGCGTGCGCCCTGCCTTTCCTGATCCTCTTCGGGCTCCTGGTTTCGCGGCCGCTGTCCCGCCAGTTCAGCCAGGTGGCCCAGGCGGCCCGCCGGGTGGCCGCGGGGGACTTCCGCGCGCGGGCGCAGGTGATCGACAGCGCCCCGCAGGAGCTGGCCGGGCTGGCCGTGGACTTCAACGACATGACCGCGAAGCTGGCGCAGTACGAGCGGGAGGTGCGCGAGTCGAGCGCCATGCTGGCCCACGAGCTGCGCACACCGCTCACGGCGGCCATGGGGTGCGTGCAGGGCATGATGGACGACGTGTTTCCCCGCGACGAGGCCCAGCTGCAGCTCGTGCACCGCCAGCTCGAGCAGATCAACCGGCTGGTCGGCGACCTGCACCTGCTGTCGCTCGCACGGGCCGGCCAGCTCCACCTGGAGCCCGAGCATTTCGACCTGGGAAGCCTCGTGCGGGACCGCCTGCAGTGGGTGCAGGCGGGCTTGGAGAAAGCGGAATTCCGCGTGCAGGTGATGGTGCCGTCCCTCCAGGTCCTGGCCGACCGCGACCGCATCGGCCAGGTGGTGTCCATCCTGATCGACAACGTACTACGCTACGCCGCCAGCGGCCGGTCTCTCGATATCGCGGCATCGGTGGCGCCCGGCACGGTGGTCCTGGCCTTCAGCGACCGCGGCGCCGGCGTGCCCGCGGAGGATCTGCCGCGGCTGCGCGACCGGTTCTGGCGGGCCGACCAGTCCAGGGCGCGGCATTCCGGCGGCTCCGGGCTGGGCCTCGCCATCGCCGCAGCGATATGCCAGGCGCACGGCGGCGCACTGGATTTCCGCGCGCGGCCGGGGGGCGGACTCACGGCGCTGGTGCACCTGCCCCGGGCCTAGCGCCGGCCCGGGCGTCCGGTCTCTCGCTAGGGCTTCTCCGCGTCGCGCCCCGCCCCGCCGCCCGGCGCGATCCCGTGCCGCTGCAGCTTGTCGTAGACCGTCTTGCGCGGCATCTTGAGGAGTTCGGCGGCGCGGGCCACGTTGCCCTGCGTGAGGCCCAGCGTGTCGCGCAGCAGCTTGCGTTCGAAGGCATCCACGCGGGCGGCGAGCGAGGGGGCGGATTCGGGACCGCCGTCCACGGGCTCGACGGGCAGGCCCAGGCACAGGCGCTCCGCGGCATTGCGCAATTCGCGCACGTTGCCCGGCCAGTCGTGGGCCAGCCAGGCCGCCAGGTCGCGGTCGTTCCATGCGGGCTCCGGCCGGCCGTGGCGCGCGGCGGCCTGCGCGAGGAAGTGGGCCATGAGCAGGGGGATGTCCTGCGGCCGCTCGCGCAGTGGCGGCAGGTCGATGGTGGCCACGTGCAGGCGGTAGTACAGGTCGGCGCGGAACTCGCCGCGCGCCACCCACTGCTTCAGGTCGGCCTTGGCCGCGGCCACGAAACGGCAGGTGATGGGCACGCTCTGGTTGCTGCCCAGGCGTTCGATCTCGCGCTCCTGCAGCACGCGCAGCAGCCGCAGCTGCAGGGCCTGCGGCATGGATTCGATCTCGTCGAGCAGCAGCGTGCCTTCGTTGGCGTATTCGATCTTGCCGATACGCCGCCGCGTGGCACCCGTGAAGGCCCCGGGCTCGTGGCCGAAGAGTTCGCTCTCGATGATGGTCTCGGGCAGCGCACCGCAGTTGATGGCCACGAACGGGCCGGTGCGGCCGCTGGCCGCATGCAGCGCGCGGGCCACCACTTCCTTGCCGGCGCCGGTCTCGCCGTGCAGCAGCACGTCCACGCCCAGCGGTGCGAGCGCCGCCACGCGCCGCCGCACTTCGGCCATGCCCGGCGATTGCCCCACCAGGCCGGCCAGCGGATCGCCCGCCTCGGCCGCGCCGCGCGCGCGCAGCCGCTGCAATTCGTCGGACAGGGCCCGGCGCTCCAGCGCGCGGCGCACGGTGATGAGCAGGCGCTCCGACGAAAAGGGCTTTTCGATGAAGTCGTACGCCCCGTCGCGCATGGCCTCCACCGCCATCGCGACATCGCCATGCCCGGTGACCAGCACCACGGGCAGCGCGGCGTCCCGCTGCCGCAGCAGGCGCAGCAGCTCCATGCCGTCCACGCCGGGCATCTGGATGTCGGTCACCACGGTGGCGGGCGGGTCCGCGGCATACGCGTCCAGCGCGGCCTGCGCGTGGGGGAACGCGCGCACGGGGATGTTGGCCAGCTCGAGGGCCTGGCCGTAGGCGCGGCGCACCAGCGCGTCGTCCTCGATCAGGTAGACGGGGCCAGGGCCATCGGCATCGAAGGTCGCGGGGTCGGTCATCGGCAGGAATCCTCGGGCATGGAACGGGGTGTCAGGTGTCGGGGTGGGCCAGCGGCAGGGCGACGGTGAATTCGGCGCCCCCCTGCGGCAGGTCGGCGGCGGCCAGCGTGCCGCCCATGCCCTCGACGATGATGCGCGAGACGGCCAGGCCCAGCCCCAGCCCCTCGCCCGCCTTGGTGGTGAAGAACGGCTCGAACAGCCGCTCGCGGGCCTCGGGCGCGATGCCGCCGCCGGTGTCGGACACGCGCAGCCGCACCGTGCCACCGCTCCCTTGCGCTTCCACCGCGCAGGCGAAGCGCACTTCGCGCACCGGCCGGTCCTGCACCGCGTCCAGGCCGTTGCGCAGCAGGTTCACCAGCACCTGCTCCAGGCGCGTGGCGTCCGCGCGCACGCACAGGCCGGGGCTGAATTCCTGCACGTCGATGCGTACCCGCACCGCGGTGCAGCGCGGCGCGAGCAGCATGAGTGCGTGGTCCAGCGCATCGCGCACGCTGCAGGCCCGCAGCACGGGCGCTTCCTTGCGCACGAAGCTCTTGAGCTGGCGCACGATGCGCCCCATGCGGGCCGCGAGCTGGCCGATCAGGTGCAGGTTCTCGGTGACATCCTCGCGGCGGCCCTGGCGGTCGAGTGCGATGGCATTGTCCGAGAGGGTCTGGAGCGCGGCCAGGGGCTGGTTCAGTTCGTGGCTCATGCCGGCCGCCATCTGGCCGAGCACCGCCAGCTTGCCGGCCTGCACGGCCGCGTCGCGCGTGCCGCGCAGGATCTGTTCGGCGTGCTGCAGGTCGCGCACGCGGTCCTGCAGGGCGGCGTTGGCGGCCGTCAGGTCGGCAGTGCGTTGCGTGATCTGGGTCTCCAGCATGTCGCGCGCGGTCTGCAGGCGCTCGGCACTGGCGCGGCGTTCGGCCTGGCCCTGCCGGTCCAGCCGCTGGTAGAGCGCCAGGCCCAGCAGCAGCGCGGCGCAGAGCGCGCCCGCCAGGCCCGCCACCAGGGATTCCTGCCGCGCCGGGGTCTGGTCGGCCAGCAGCAGCATCTGCCAGCCGAGCGGCCCCACGCCGCGCGCGGCCACGGTGAAGTCGCGCTCCTGGCCCGCGCGCCGCAGGCGCACCGGCGTGCGGCCGTCGGGCCAGGCACCCAGGCCGTGGTCGAGGGGCCGCAGCGCATGGCTGCCGTACTGCTGCGCGCTCTGCAGCCGCACGAGCGCCTCGCCGCCGAGCGGCGTCAGCGTGCGGTAGCGCCATTCCGCCTCCGTGCTGAGGAAGACCACGCCGTCGCGGTCGGCCAGCAGCACCGTGTCGCCGCCGGCGGCCAGAGCCGCCTCGAAGGTGTCCAGCGAGATCTTCACCGCGACGACGCCGCGCGCGGGCGCCTCGGCGGGTAGCGGCGCGGCGATGAAGTAGCCGGGCTTGCCGGTGGTGGCGCCCACGCCGTAGAAGCGCCCCGTGCGCCCCTGCATCGCGGCCTCGAAGTACGGCCGGAACCGGTAGTTCTGCCCCATGAAGCTGCCCGGCTGGCGCCAGTTGCTGGCTGCCACCGTGTGGCCGCCGGCATCCATCAGATAGGCCGCCTCCACATCGGCCAGTCCGGCCGCCTGCTCCAGGAAGGCATTGGCAGCGGCCAGGCCGGCCGGGCCGGAATCCCGCAGCGCGTGGCCCAGCCCGTCGTCCAGGGCCAGCAGGGCCGGCAGCGCCTCGTTGCGATGCAGCAGGGATTCCAGGCTCTGGCCTGCGAAATCGAGCCGCTGCGCTGCAGCGTGCTGCTGGCGGGACAGCTGCGTGTCGAGGGTGGCGCGGTACACCAGCGCGCCGACGCACACGCAGGCCAGCACCGCAAGGCCGGGGATCAGGAGGGAACGGTCGGGTTTCAAGCGGAGGACGGCGGTTGGGCCCGCATTGTGGTGCGTGGCGGCAGGGCGCACCCAAGGGCTACCCCCGTTGACAAGGCCTGGTGTGCGGGAAACCGCACAACCCGTCCGTCCATGTGCGGAAAACCGCCGCGCAACACGGCTGCACCCAGCCCCTCCGCAGCCCCGCAACAAGCCCCATCTCCAGCGCTGGCGCGCCCGTCCGGCCCATCCGGTGCCGCCGCACCCGGGGTGGCACGCAAGCTGCAGAAGACATGTCCGTGCGGCGCCACCGCAGCACCGAAAATATCCGATTCCCCAGGAGACATCCGACATGAAGCATTCCGCATCCCCCCTGCGCCGCGCCCTGCTCGCCGCCACGGCCCTGGCCGCCTGTGCCGCAGCCCCCGCACTGGCCCAGGACTACCCCACCAAGTCCGTGCGCCTCATCGTGCCGTTCGCTCCCGGCGGCACGACCGACATCGTCGCGCGCGTGGTTTCGCAGTCGCTCGGCACGACGCTGGGCCAGCCGGTGGTCGTGGACAACAAGGCCGGCGCGGGCGGCGTGGTGGGCGCGACAGAAATCGCCCGCGCCGCGCCCGACGGCTACACGCTGGGCGTGGCCACCGTGTCCTCGGTGGCCTCGGCGCCCGCGATCAACCCGGCGGTGAAATACAACCCGCTGACCGACTTCACCTCCATCATCAACATGGCGGCCACGCCCAACGTGCTGGCGGTGCACCCGGGCTTTCCGGCCAAGGACTTCAAGGCCTTCATGACCGAGGTCAAGGCCCATCCCGGCAAGTACGCATTCGCCACCTCGGGCACCGGCGGCATCGGCCACCTGCAGATGGAGCTGTTCAAGTCGCTCTCCGGCCTGGGGCTGGAGCACATCGGCTACAAGGGCGCGGGCCCGGCGCTCAACGACGCGGTGGCCGGGCAGGTCCCGATGATCTTCGACAACCTGCCGTCGGCCCTGCCCTTCATCAAGGAAAAGCGGCTCATCGCGATCGCGGTGGCGGCGCCCCAGCGCCTGCCTTCGCTGCCCGACGTTCCCACGTTCAAGGAAGTCGGCTTCGAGCCGGTGAACCGCATGGCGTTCTACGGCATCCATGGCCCGAAGAACCTGCCGCGCGACGTGGTGGACAAGATCTCGCGCGCCGTGAAGAAGACGCTGGAAGACCCGGCCGTGCGCCAGCGCATCGAGGACACGGGCTCGCTCGTGGTCGGCAACACGCCGGAGGAGTTCACGGCGCAGACCAAGGCCGAGTACGAGCTCTACAAGGGCGTGGTGGCCAAGCAGAAGCTGAAGCTCGACTGAGCCGGCGGGCGGACCTTCCGCCCCTCGCCGAATTTCCACTGCCGTGTTCAAGGTGCGGCGGGCGCTGCCGATACTCCTGAATGCCTGCACGGGCGCACACGCGCCCGGCCTGCGCCGGCCCCTGCCGCGCATCCACCTTCAGGAAATCCCTCATGCGAAATCTTTCCATCGGCACGCGCCTTGCGGGCGGCTTTGCGCTCGTCCTCGGCCTCATGGCCCTGATGACCACCTTCGGTCTCTGGCGCCTGCAGAGCGTCGCGCAGGCCACCCATGCGATGACCCAGCAGCCGCTCGCCAACGAGCGCATGATCAGCGACTGGTACCGCTACGTGGACAGCGCCGCGCGCCGCACCACCGCCATCGTCAAGAGCTCCGACCCCTCCCTGGCCGCGTTTTTCGCCGAGGACTCGGCCATGACCACGCGCGAGTCCGCCCGGCTCGTCGAGAAGATCGAGCCGCAGCTCGACAGCCCCGAGGAGAAAGCCGTCTGGGCCGACATCGCCAAGGCCCGCACGGCCTACCTGGCCTCGCGTGACCAGGCCGTGAAGGCCAAGGCCGAGGGCCGGGCCGACGAGGCGGAACGCCTGCTCACGCAGGTCTATCTGCCGGCCACGAAGGCCTACGTGGCGCTCATCCAGCAACTGCTGGACCTGCAGCGCCGGGACATCGACGCGACGGCCGCCCACATCCAGGACATCCATGCGCAGAGCCGCCTGCTGCTGATCGTGCTGGGGCTGCTGGCGCTCGCGCTGGGCGCGGCGTGCGCCGTGTGGCTCACGCGCGGCATCGTGCGCCCGCTCTCCGAGGCCGTGCGCGTGGCGCGCGCGGTCGCGGCCAGCGACCTGACCAGCCACGTCACCGTCTCGTCCGCGGACGAGACAGGGCAGTTGCTGCAGGCGCTCAAGGACATGAACAAGAGCCTCGCGCAGGTGGTCGGACGCGTGCGTGCGGGCACGGACAGCATCGCCACCGCGTCGAACGAGATCGACGGCGGCAACCAGGACCTGTCCTCGCGCACGGAGGAGCAGGCCAGCTCGCTGCAGCAGACCGCCGCGGCCATGGAGCAGTTGACCAGCACCGTGCGGCACAACGCCGACAACGCGCGCCAGGCCAGCCAGCTGGCGTCCTCCGCGGCAGGCACCGCTGCCCGCGGCGGCCAGGTGGTGGCGGGCGTGGTGGACACGATGGGCGCCATCCACGAAAGCAGCCGCAAGATCTCGGACATCATCGGCGTGATCGACGGCATCGCGTTCCAGACCAACATCCTGGCCCTCAACGCGGCCGTGGAGGCCGCCCGCGCGGGCGAACAGGGCCGCGGCTTCGCCGTCGTGGCCGGGGAAGTGCGCGCCCTGGCCGGCCGCAGCGCCGCCGCCGCCAAGGACATCAAGGCGCTTATCGGCGATTCCGTCTCGCGGGTGGCGGAAGGCTCCAGCCAGGTGGAAGAAGCCGGCCGCACCATGGACGAGATCGTGCAGAGCGTGCAGCGCGTGAACGACCTCGTCGCCGAGATCAGCGCCGCGAGCGAAGAGCAGAGCCGGGGCATCGACCAAGTGCACCAGGCCGTCTCCCAGATGGACCAGGTGACCCAGCAGAACGCGGCGCTGGTGGAAGAGGCCGCGGCCGCCACGGGCTCGCTGAAGGCCCAGGCCGGCCAACTCTCGCAGGCGGTGAGCGTGTTCCGGATTCCTGCGGGCACGCAGCAGGCTGCCGTGGCGGAACCGGCACCGGCGATGGATCCGTCCGCTCGCCATGTGCCAGGTCCGACGCCTGCGCGCGCCGCCAGCGGAGCGGTGCGCGCGCCTGCGCCCGTGGCACCACCCCGCCCTGCTCCAGCACGCCCCCCTGCCGCTGCGCAGGCACTGCCGCGCACCGCGGCGCCGGCCGCCGCGACCGCGCCGAAGGCCTCCCGCGGAAGCGATGACGACTGGGAAACGTTCTGACGCCAGCCGTCTCCTTCCGGATCAGACGAACATGCCGCCCGACACCTCGATGCGCTGCGCGTTCACCCAGCCCGTGCCCGGCTGCAGCAGCGCCGCGATCACGCCGCCGATGTCGTCCGGCAGGCCCACGCGGCCCAGCGCCGTCTGGCCGGCGATGAAGGTGTTGAGCTGCGCGTTGTCGCGCACCGCGCCGCCCCCGAAATCCGTCTCGATCGCGCCGGGCGCCACCACGTTCACCGCGATGCCGCGCGCGCCCAGCTCCTTGGCCAGGTAGCGGGTCAGCACCTCCACACCGCCCTTCATCGCCGCATAGGCGGCGTAGCCCGGCAGCGCGAACCGCGCGAGGCCCGAGGACACGTTCAGGATGCGCCCGCCGTCGTTCATCAGCGGCAGCAGCTTCTGCGTCAGGAAGAAGGTGCCTTTCAGGTGGATGGCGACCATCTGGTCAAACTGCTCCTCGGTGGTTTCCATGAAGGCGGCATGCGCGCCGGAACCCGCGTTGTTCACCAGGAAGTCGAAACGCTCGCGCTGCCAGTGCCGCGCCAGTACCTCGCGCACCTGCCCGGTGAACTCCGTGAACGTGGCGCTGGCGGCCACGTCCAGCGGCAGCGCCACCGCGCGGCGGCCCAGCGCCTCGATCTCCGCGACCACGGACTGCGCTTCGGCAGCCTGGCTGCGGTAGGTGAGGATCACATCGGTGCCGGAGCGCGCCACGTGCAGCGCGGCATTGCGGCCCAGGCCCCGGCTGCCGCCGGTGATGAGGGCGATGGCCGGGTGGGCGGCGGAGGGAGAAGAAGAAGAAGTGGATGCGATGGAGGCCATGGCGAAGTCCTTTCAGTGGATGGGTGAGAAAGAAGCGATGGAATGGAGTCTATTGATCGACAAAATTCTTATAAATCCCTCAAAATCGATCACATCGTTCATCAAGCAAGAACAATGAGCCCCTTCGACCGCATGCACACCTTCGTCCGCGTGGCCGAGCTGGCCAGCTTCACGCAGGCCGCCGAGGCGCTAGGCATCCCCAAGGCCAGCGCCTCCACCGCCGTGCAGCAGCTGGAAACCCAGCTCGGCACGCGCCTGCTGCATCGCACGACCCGCCGCGTGCAGCTCACGCAGGACGGGCAGGCCTATTACGAGCGCTGCAAGGACCTGCTGGCCGACGTCGATGAGCTGCAGTCCATGTTCCAGCACGCCGACGGTGACGGCGCCGGCGGCCTGCGCGGGCGCGTGCGCATCGACATGTCCACCGGCATGGCGCGCAACGTCGTCGTGCCGCGCCTGCCCGAATTATTGGCCCGCCATCCCGGCCTGGAAGTGGAGCTGAGCAGCACCGAGCGCCGCGTGGACGTGGTGCGCGAAGGCTTCGACTGCGTGCTGCGCACCGGCGCGGTGGTGGACGCCAGCCTCATCGCGCGCCCGCTGGGCCCGGCGCGGCTCGTCAACTGCGCGAGCCCCGCCTACCTGCGCGCGCACGGCACGCCCCACGCGCTGGACGATCTGGCGAACCACCGGCTGGTGCATTTCGTGAACACCCTCGGCGCCCGCTCCGGCGGCTTCGAGGCCGTGGTGGACGGTACGCTGGCGGCCATTCCCATGCAGGGCGCCCTCACCGTCAACAACGCCGAGGCCTACATCGCCGGCTGCCTGGTGGGCCTGGGAATCATCCAGGTGCCGCGCCTGGGCGTGGTGGACCTGCTGGCGCAGGGCGACCTGGTGGAGGTGCTGCCGCAGTACGCCGCCCCGCCGATGCCGCTCACGCTGATGTATGCCAACCGCCGCAACCTGCCGCGGCGCGTGCGGGTGGTAATGGACTGGCTGGCGGAGATGGTGGCGGAACATCTCGGCCAGGATGCGGCCGCAGCCCCCCAGGCGGCACGGCTGGCAGGTTTTCCGAGTGACGATAGACGGGATTCGCGCACACGTTCTGGGGACTGACGGCATCTGCCGGCCGGGTTTGTCCGACAATGCAGGGGTTTGCCCGCCTGGCAGGGGGCAGCCAGGGCGCCTCCGGGGCCTGCCCGCACGAGCCACCGGCCCTGCCTTCGAAGGCCACGCGCCCCTTGTCGTTTTCACTTTCTGCCATCCATCCATGAGCGCATTCAACGAAGAGCGAGTCCTCTCCGTCCACCACTGGACCGACCGCCTGTTCTCCTTCACGACCACCCGCGATACGTCGCTGCGGTTCTCCAACGGCCACTTCACCATGATCGGCCTCAAGGTGGACGGCAAGCCGCTGCTGCGGGCCTACAGCATCGCGAGCGCCAACTACGAGGAGCACCTGGAGTTCCTCTCCATCAAGGTGCCGGACGGCCCGCTCACCTCGCGCCTGCAGAACATCCAGGTGGGCGACAGCATCGTCGTGGGCCGCAAGCCCACGGGCACGCTGCTCATCGACTACCTGCTGCCGGCCAAGCGCCTGTATCTCATCTCCACCGGCACCGGCCTCGCGCCCTTCCTGTCGGTGATCCGCGACCCGGACACCTACGAGAAGTTCGAGGAAGTGGTCCTGGTGCACGGCGTGCGCCAGGTGAACGAGCTGGCCTACCACGACTTCATCACCCAGGAGCTGCCGCAGCACGAGTTCCTGGGCGAGATGGTGGGCAAGCAGCTCAAGTATTACCCCACCGTCACGCGCGAGCCCTTCCGCAACCAGGGCCGCATCAACGACCTGATCGAGAACGGCAAGCTCTTCACCGACCTGGGCGTGCCCCCGCTGGACCCGCTGGTGGACCGCGTCATGCTCTGCGGCAGTCCGGAAATGCTGGCCTCGCTCAAGGCCATCCTGGAAAAGCGCGATTTCGAGGAGGGCAACACCACCAAGCCCGGCGACTTCGTGATCGAGCGCGCCTTCGTCGAGAAGTGACGCTGGCGCAGGAAGAGAAACGGGCGGCCTGAAAGCCGCCCGCCTGCAAGGCCGATGGGGAGTGGCCGGACCATGCCGGCCGGCCCGGGATGTCAGTAGCCGTTGTCGGCCACCCGCATCGATTGCGGTGCCTGGGCGGAATAGCCGCCACCGTAGCCGCTGCCGTACTGGCCGTTGTCCACGCGGAAGCTGCGGCCTTCCACCCGCACTGCCGTGCCTTCGGCCACCGGCTGCGAGCGCGTGAAGGTGCGTACCGAGCCGTCGTCCATGCGGACGCGGATCTGGTAGGCCGTGGTGGTGCGGGTGCGCTGCTCCACCGTGTGGCCCAGGTAGCCGCCGCCGACGGCGCCGAGCACCGTGGCCGCCGTGCGGCCCGAGCCCTTGCCCACCTGGTTGCCCAGCACGCCGCCGATCACGCCGCCGGCCACGGCACCGATGCCGGTGGCAGGTGCGGCCTGCTGAAAGGCCTGGACGGATTCGACGCGGCCGCAGGTCATGCAGGCCGGCGCCGCGGCACGCTGCATGGCCACCGGCTGCTGGCCCTGCGGGGCACCGCTGTAGGCGGGCTGCGGTGCATAGCCTGCGGAAGGCGCGCGCTGCGCGAACTGCTGGGCCGGGGCCTGCTGGGCCACGGCGGCGGGTCGGCCCTGGGCCCCCTGGAGTACGGCGGGGTTGATGGACGGATTGGCAGCCGCCGCGGACTGTGCGTCCGGAGCGAGGGCGGCGGCGGGCTGGACGGCAGACGCGACATCCGGAGCGCGGTCGCGGTTCTGGACCACCAGCGTGGCGCCGAGGGCCAGCACGCTGACTCCGAGCACGCCGATCGCAGCCCAGAGCCATTTCGCCGAGCCGCCGGCCACGCCAGGGCCCGCGGCGGAAGAGTTGGAACGGACGACGAGACTCATACGATTTCCCTTTCCATGGGTGTTGTGGCTGCAGGGTACCCGCGCCGGTGCTTCACATACCGCCTGGGCTCTGTAAACACCGTAAGAAGCTGTAGAGCCGCCCGGCGGCGTCCGACACGGCCTGCCGAAGGCTTCCCGCAAACGGCTCCCGCGCACCTGCGCAGAGTGGCCGCATGGCACCTCAGGCAGCACCGGCCGCACAGATACGCATCGGCGTTTCCGGGTGGCGCTACGCGCCGTGGCGCGGCACCTTCTATCCGGACGACCTGGCCCAGGCCCGGGAATTGGCATTCGCCTCCCGGCAATTTCCCGCGATCGAGCTGAACGGCTCGTTCTATGCGCTGCAACGCCCTTCCAGCTACGCGGCGTGGTCACGGGATACGCCGGAAGGCTTCGTCTTCACCGTCAAGGCTCCGCGCTTCATCACCCACATCCTGCGGTTGCGCTCGCCGCGCGCGGCCATCGCGAACTTCCTGGCGTCCGGCCTGCTCTCGCTCGGGCCGCGGCTCGGCCCCATCCTGTGGCAGCTGCCACCGAGCCTGCCGTTCGATGCCGGCCTGCTGGAGGATTTCCTGGCCCTGCTGCCCCGCGACACCCGGCAGGGCCTGGAACTGGCCCGAGAGCGCGAGCCCCGCATGCGCGGCAGGGAATGGCTGGAGGCGGCCGGGCCGCATTGGCGCATGCGCCATGCCCTGGAGGTGCGCCATTCCAGCTTCGCCACCCCCGAGTGCATCGCCCTGCTGCGCCGCCACGGCGTGGCGCTGGTGGTGGCCGACACCGGCGGCCGCTGGCCGGAGCTGGGCGACATCACCGCCGATTTCATGTACCTGCGCCTGCACGGCGCCGAGGCGCTGTATGCCAGCGGCTACAGCGACGAGCGGATCGCCGACTGGGCTCGCCGCATCCGGGCGTGGCACCGGGGCGCAGCGCCGCGCGATGCCGCACTGGCAGGCCCCGCCGCAGGGGCACCTGTGCCGCCCCCGGGCGGTCGGGACGTGTTCTGCTTCTTCGACAACACGGCCAAGCTCCATGCGCCCCGCAACGCGCTGGAGCTGGCGCGGGTCCTGCGCCTCTCCGCGGACACGCTGCGGCCGGCGGCGCGCTGACCGCCAGCGCCCGCCCGCTCAGCGCGCGCCGGCCGGCGCGGCGGGTGCCGGTGGCTTCGGTGAGGTGGAAGCGGGCACATCCTCGGCATGGGCAGCGTCCACGCGCCGCCCCATGTGCTCGGCCCGTACTTCCTGCAGGGCGCGGGCGCAGCTCGCGGAGAACAGCAGCACGGCCGACGAGAAATAGATCCACATGAGCAGCACCACGAGCGAACCCGCCGCCCCGTAGGCCGACACCACGGCCGCCGTGGCCAGGTAGAGCGCCAGCAGCTGCTTGCCCACGGTGAACAGGATCGCCCCCACCACGGCGCCGAACACCAGGCAGGCCATCGGCGGCTTGGGCCCGGTCCCGATGCGCATCAGCCCCACGAAGAGCAGCACCGCGATGCCGAACGCGACCAGTTCGTTGACCAGTTGCAGGATGGGCCCCGAGGCGAAGGGCAGGCGCGTGCTCGCCCAGGTGGCCACCACGTGGATCACCGTGGAGACCACCAGCGAGATGAGCAGCAGGAAGCCGATGGCCAGCACGTACGCCAGGCCGCGCAGCCGCAGCGAGGCCATGCGCCACCAGGCCTTGTTGTTGTCGGCAGCGGGTGGCTGGCCGGACGTCCAGAGCCGCTCCAGAGCGGATTGCAGCTCCACGAACACCCCGGTCGCCCCCGACAGCAGCAGCACGAAGCCCGCGATGGACGCCAGCCGGCCCTCGGACGGCTCACGTGCGCTGGACAGTGCGAGCTTGACGACCTCCGCACCGCGCTCGCCCATCACGGACTGCACCTGGGCGATGAGGTTGGTTTCGAGGTAGGACTTGTCGATCCACCACCCCAGCACGCCCACCAGCAGCAGCAGCAGCGGTGCCAGGCTCAGCATGCCGTAGAACGACATGGCCGCGCTCATCCGCAGGCCATCGGCGTCGAGCCAGAGGTTGACGGCCCGCACGAGCGGCATGATGGGCTGGATGAGGCGCTTGGCGCCCTCCAGGCAGCGGGTGAGGAACGGAGACGGCATGCGGCCATTGCACCGCATCGTCGAGCCGCCCGGTGTCGGCGCACTTCGCCATTGCGCATCTGTATGGAAGCACAGCACCTCCTATGGCATTCCCCACCGCCTGGGTAACCCGCCGGCCATTGCACGGATGGGCCAAAGGCGGGCATCATGGGACGCAGAGAGATTGAGAGAGATCAGGCAGGGCACCAACGGCGGGCGCCCGCCCTGCCCAGGAACACGATTGCCCGCGCCTTGCAGAAAAAGAGCACGCATGAAGAGGGATTTCCTGCCATCCGCATCGACAGGCCGTTTCCTGGCCCTGCTCGCCCTGACACTGATCGCCGCGCAGCTGGTGGCCTTCGTCTTCCTGCACTTTTCCAACCGGCGGATCGCCATGGAAAGCGTCGATGCCGCCCTGGAGGCGGGCGGGCAGACCTTCGAATACACGGCCGCGATGCGGCGCGAGTCCCGGCGGGTGGCCTCCGAGCTGGCCTCCAAGGACTACGGCCTGCAGAACATCATCTTCAACGAGACCAACCGCGACACGGTGGAGTCGGCGCTCTACAACCAGCTGGCGCGCACCGGCGCCGAGCTCATCGTGCTCACGGACCTGGACGGCACGCTGCGAGCGCGATCGTCCGTGTCCGGCTTCCTGCGCGAACGGGACGCAGCGCTGGACAAGCGGCTGGAGACGCTGGTGGGGAGCGTTCGCGAAACCAACCGCAACATGCGCACCATGACCGGAGAGGACGGAGAGTCCGTGCTGCACAACTGGATCAAGGTGACGGTGCGGGCTCCGGTGCCCGTGGCGCACATCTACCTGGCCTTCCGGATCACGCATGCCGGCGCCGAGCAATTCGCGCGGATGACACAGTTGCAGATGGCCTTCGTCTCCCATGAACCCGGGGGCCGCTACACCGTTTACGCGAGCACCCTGCCCGAGTCCATCTCCCTGGAGCCCGTCGGCCGGAACGCCAAGGACCCGGCGCCGTTTTCCGCCAGCGATGCCGACGGAGCCGGCTACCGGGTCAAGGTCATCACGCTGGACGACTCCGGCCCGCTGCCTGTGAGCGCCGTGGTGGCCAAGCCCTTTGCGCCCGTGATATCGCCATTCCTCAGGCTGGAGGCGCTGTACGGCGTGAGCGTGCTGCTGAGTGCGATCATCTCGATCATGGCCGTCAAGGTGGTCGCCAACCGCGTGGTGACGCCGCTGGAGGACGTGGCGCAGAAGGACGCACTCACCGGGCTCGCCAACCGCCGCACCTTCGATGCCCGGCTGCTGCGTGCCGAGCAGGACCTGCGCAAATCAGGGTCGGGCTTCGCCGTGATGCTGATGGACCTCGACAAGTTCAAGTTCGTCAACGACGAGTACGGGCACGATGCGGGCGACGTGGTGCTCAAGGAAGTGGCCGCCCGCATCCAGAAGATCATCCGCGCCTCGGACACGCTGGCCCGGCTGGGAGGCGACGAGTTCGCCATTCTCGTGCGCACCGACGACCCCAAGACGCTGAGCGACATCGCCACCGCCATCGTGGAGGTGGTGCGCCGGCCCATCGCCCTGCGGCCGGACCTTTCCGCGGAAGTGGGCACCAGCATCGGCATCGCCTGCGCGCCCGCGCACGCGCGGCACGGCTCCGAAGTCGTGCATTGCGCCGACCTCGCGATGTATGTGGCGAAGCGCCGCGGGGGCGGGTTCGCCACGGCGCAGCCCTCCAAGCCGGCATCGGACGCATCGCCGCACATGGCGTCGCAGCGATGACCGCCCCGCGCGCGCACCGGCCTCAGGCCTCCTGCCCCATCGCCGGGTCGGACACGGAATCCCGGCCCGTCTCGACGCGGCCCGCGAAGCGCCGAGCGAAGGCCGGGGCCGCGCTGCAGCGCACGGTGAAGTCGTACCAGTTGCCGCTCTCGCCCAGTACCCAGGCCAGCTCCTCCACGGCGCCCGGCTGCACGGTGCGCGTCCAGGGGCCGTCGGTGCGGTAGGCGCTCGCCTCGGCGGTGAAGCCGACCGCCGCGGTGCCGCGGTTGTAGAGTTTCACGCGCACCTGCGGCGGGTCGCACAGCTCGTAGCAGACCTGCACCTCGGGCGTGCCGGCAGAGGCCTGCCGAGCAAGGTCGCCCGCGAAGGCGCGGTGGAAGCCGTTGGGGCCCAGCACCCACAGGTCGTAGGCACCGCCGTCGGCCGCCACGCTCCAGACACCGTTCAGCGTCTTGCCGGCCTCGACCACGTAGCGGCGCGGGATCGCGTCCAGGTGCTTCCTGTCATAGACGTGGAACACCGCGGCGGGGCTGCCGGCCTTGGCCGTGTTGGCGAACAGCAGTGTCACCGTGCCCGCGCCGGCATTCGCCTGGGCCGTGGCGTGCAACTCGTAGGGCAGCGCGCGCGAAGGCCGTACGCCCGGCGCCTGCACTGGCAGGACCGTGTCCGCTGCCGCCGCGGGCTGCGGCAGCTTGGGGGCCTGCACCTGCGCGGCGATGCGTGCGTCCACGGCCGTCTTGTTGGTGCGGCCGGCCAGCGTGGGCAGGGTCTCGGTGTTCGGGTTCACGAAGTTGAAGCAGCTCGTCAGGTCGCCGCACACCGCACGGCGATAGGCGCTGATCTGCGGCTCGGCCACGCCGAAGCGCTTCTCCAGGAACATGAGCGTGGAGGTGTGATCGAACACCTGCGAATTCACCCAGCCGCCGCGGCTCCAGGGAGAGACGATCCACATCGGCACGCGCGGGCCGGGGCCGTAGGGCTTGCCGTCGGCCGGCGGCTGGCTGGAGGTGGCGGGCTGGAAGTCGTGGTATTCCACGGCCACGTCGGCGGCAGACAGCGTGCAGGCGCCGGCGAGGCTGCCGTCGGCGTTGCGCGAGGGCACGGCGGGCGACGGCAGATGGTCGAAGAAGCCGTCGTTCTCGTCGTAGTTGATGAGCAGCACCGTCTTGCTCCACACGTCCGGATTGGCGGTGAGCGCGTCCAGCACTTCCTGCACGTACCAGCCGCCCTGCGCGGGGCTCGAGGGGCCGGGATGCTCGCTGTACACCGAGGGCGCGATGATCCACGACACGGCCGGCAGCCGGCCCTTGCCGATGTCGTCGCGGAAGGTCTCCAGGAAGCCCTGCGGCATGGTGTTGCCGAAGCCCTTGGCCAGCGGGCTCAGGGCGTCGTCGATGGCCGGGTCGTAGTCGGGGCCGGCCAGGCCCTGCGGCTGCGTGATGTCGGTCTTGGCCACGTAGAGGGGCTTGCGGTCCGCGGGCATCTTCTCGATCTCCGCGCGCCAGTGGCGAAAGCCCATCATCTCGTTGCAGCCGAAGTTGTCGATCAGGCTCTGGTAGACCTTCCACGACACGCCCGCCTTCTGCAGCCGGTCGGCGTAGGTGGTCCAGGTCCAGCCGTCGGTGGAGGCGCCGACGTCGTTGCCTGCGTTGAACTGGTTGTTCAGGCCCGCCACGCGCACGCGGGAGCCATCAACGGGGCTGATGCCGTTGGGGCCGTTGGTGCCCGTCCAGTAGAAGAGCCGGTTGGCGATGGTGCCCGTGTGCATGCCGCAGTGGTAGTGGTCGCACAGCGTGAAGGCATCGGCCAGCGCGCGCTGGAACGACACCTCGGCCGTCTCGTAGTAGCCCATCGAGAGGGGCAGCTTCGCATCGGGCCAGCGCGACATGCGCCCGTGGTCCCAGGCCGCCTGCGAGTCCACCCAGGTGTGCGGCGTGCTGCCGGCGCGCTGGGCGTTGCCCTGGGCCTCGTCCAGCCGGAAGGGCACGTAGGTGCTGGCGGGTGTCGTCTTGGTGTAGGTCTGGTAGAAGACGTTGCGGCCGTACTGCGAGGGCACGGCGAAGCGGTCACCGAAACCGCGCACGCCCTTGAAGGTGCCGAAATAGCTGTCGAACGAGCGGTTTTCCATCATCAGCAGCACCACGTGCTGCACGTCCTGGATGGTGCCGGTGGCGTTGTTCGCCTCGATGGCGAGCGCGCGCCGAATGGCGGGCGGGAATGCGGTCAGCGTGGCCGCGGCCGCTCCGGTGCCGAGCACGCCGGAGAGGAACTTGCGTTTGGAGGAATCGACGGTCATTTTGGAGGAGTGCTTGTTGTCCGAAGAAAGGCACGGCACGGGGCATGCACCGCGCACGCGGCGTTGCTTGCGGCAGGCGCAGGGCAGGACAGGCACCGGAGCGCCCGCGGGCCCGGCTCAGGGCTTGGGCGCGCAGTGCGTGTCGGGGTTGCCGCAGTTGGCGACGAAGCCGTTCGCGGAATCGGAGCCGGAGCCGCCGCAGCCGGCCAGCAGCAGGCCAAACGCGAGCGTGCAGGCGGCCAGCAGGAGGCGGCCGAGGAGGGGCGGCACGGTGGGCCGTGGATGCGAGGTCATGTCGTGGGGAGAGGAATGGAGAGGCTTGGCATTCTTCGCTCCGACTATTGCGCGGGAGTGACGTTTGGGTAACACGGCAGTGACTGGCCACAGCAGTGCCGGTGAATACGGCCAGTGCGCATATCCCAATGATCTAGACTGGACCTAAGGAAGGTCTGCAAAACCCCATCGCGGACTGGCGGGTGCAGTGAGCAGCAGGCAAGATGGCGGGCATGACGCAAGAGCAGCAGATGCTGGGGTTCGATCCCCTGCCCAAGAAGACCCGCAAGGAGATCTTCCTTGAAGAGATGAACCGGGTGGTGCCGTGGGCGGCGCTGGTGGCACTGATCCAGCCGCATGCGCGCGGAGCGCACCAGGCACTGGGTGGACGCCCGCCGTTCGCCGTGGAGACGATGCTGCGCATCCACTGCCTGCAACTGTGGTGGAACCTGAGCGACCCGGCCATGGAGGAGGAACTGCACGAACGCCCGCTGTACCGGGAGTTCGCGGGGCTCTCGGGGCGGGCGCGGTTGCCGGACGAGAC
>NZ_FNJL01000039.1 GCF_900104515.1 Paracidovorax cattleyae | reverse complement strand
CGCAGCGCTACTGACCGCGCGAGCCGAGGGCCTGCAAGCTCGACGCCTACCAGTCCTATCTGCGCGAACGCGTCGCGCAGGCCCATCCGCGCTGGATCCCGGCTACCGTGCTGCTGCGCGAGATCCGGGCACGAGGGTATGCCGGTGGCATCAGCCAGCTCAAGGCATTCCTCGCCCCGCTCAAGAAGTCCGAGCCCGAGCCGCTGGTGCGCTTCGAGACGCCGCCGGGCCAGCAGATGCAGGCCGACTTCACCTACGTGCGACGGGGCCGCGATCCGCTGTTGGCGATGGTCGCAACCCTGGGCTACAGCCGTGCGAGCTACGTCAAGTTCGTGGCGTGCGCGGGCGAGGCTGCTGCACCACGCCCACATCGTGCAGATCAGCGGCGAGAGCTACCGACTGAAGGACAAACGCAAGGCCGGGCAGACGGCCAGGAGGGCGACGGCAGCGGCATGACCGGCGCCGCGCTGCTCGGCTGCTACGGGCTTCGCCCTGCGCAGCCGAGCAGCGCGAGGAAGAAGACCCCGGGTGGGTCAGGTTTACTTCGGCGATCCGACGGAAAGTGGGTCAGATTTAAATCGGCGTTGACAGCAGCGCCCGCTGTGCCCGATGGGTGGCGGCTTTTCTGAGCTGCCTATGCGGCAGTGAACGCCGAAGTCGCCTTCAAACGGGTCGAACGAAATTTCTGAGCTGCCTATGCGGCAGTGAACCTTGGTGGCACCCTTTGGCGGCTCCCCATCAATTTCTGAGCTGCCTATGCGGCAGTGAACGCGGAGGGATAGGGCAACTGCCCGTTCTCGTGTTTCTGAGCTGCCTATGCGGCAGTGAACACCGTGATGGAGTTCGCGAAAGAGTGCGTCCTTTTCTGAGCTGCCTATGCGGCAGTGAACCATCTCGGCGTCATCGAAGAAGACATCGGACATTTCTGAGCTGCCTATGCGGCAGTGAACCCAGGCCCGGGGTGGTGTCAGCGCTCATGCTGTTTCTGAGCTGCCTATGCGGCAGTGAACACGGAACGCTCCATCGTGCTGGAGGCCGGCGACTTTCTGAGCTGCCTATGCGGCAGTGAACCTACATGCCCACCAACCACAAGCCGATCATCAATTTCTGAGCTGCCTATGCGGCAGTGAACGCGTGGGGCACTGGCGGAGAGCCCGGTCGTATTTTTCTGAGCTGCCTATGCGGCAGTGAACCGTCGAGCTGAGCGATCAACGGCGCTTCTGCTTTTCTGAGCTGCCTATGCGGCAGTGAACGGGCCACCTGCGCGGCTACGAGATTGCCGACTTTTCTGAGCTGCCTATGCGGCAGTGAACGTGTTTTCGAACGCCATGGTTGTGGCACGCAATTTCTGAGCTGCCTATGCGGCAGTGAACATGCGGACCTGGGCGCGCACAGCACGCGCACGCTTTCTGAGCTGCCTATGCGGCAGTGAACTGGCGATAAAACGTCCTATCCTATTGACCCACAAAGAGAAACTGCGGTTCCTGGCGCGTTGACCCTTCCGCGCCGGACGCGTGCAAGTCATTGATTTTTAAGGCGCCAGGGGCAGCGTCCAAAAAAGGGTCAAAACCAGGGCACGGTGGCCGTGGTGCTCAGTCCATAGGCGCTGAAGTAGCCCATCCGGGGCTCAGCCTGCAACGGGCCATGCTCCACGAATAACCGGAACGATTGTCCGGTGCTGCTGCTTTGCAGGTGTAGGTAAGGCAGGTGCAGGTGCTGCGCGGCGCTGTCCGGAATGCGCCGCAGCGCTTCGGCTTCGTCGTAGCCGTGCCGACGCATTTGCCGGCGGCGCAGGCGTGCCGGATTGCTCTGCGCCTGCACGCGGCGCACCACCCGGTGCCGCACGTCCGCAGGTACCGGAATGGCATTGCCCGCAAGGACATGGTCGCGCATACCTTGCAACCAGGGCTGTGTGTGCAGCTCTAGCAAGGCGGGCTCGGTGCCGTGGAGTCTCAGCGTGTCGCCCAAGTGCCTTCCCTGCAGGCTCAGGCCGGGAAAACTCACCCCGATGTCGCCTGCCGCCCGGTGCGCCAGGGCCCGGTGCAGTTTGGAAAACAAAGCACTGCGCAGATGCGACGGACTGAACTCCGGATCGGGCAGCAACGTGATATCGATGTAGTGTGTGGTCATGGCACGTCGCGGATCAGCTGGCGTCGCCGAAGACACCGCCGCGGATGAGGACGGCCATCACAAAGTGCTGCTGCTCTACGGGAGGCACTTGGTCTTTCAGCATCCAGTGGTCCAGCAGGGTGTAGAAGTCTAGCTTCTGCTTGGGCTGCCGGTAGGCCTTGCCTTGGGTGGTGACGGAGCCGTACGGCTCCACCGCGATGGGGCCGAGTTCGTCGGCGCCTTCGTACCACGTGTCGATGGTGCGGATGGCGTTGCCGACCTTTTGCGAATGGATGGCGGCCACGCCGTCCACCTGGTAGAGCGTCTTGCTCTTGCCTGCGCTGGCCTTGTCCAGGATCAGCTCCTGCGAAGGAAATACCTCCTGCCCTGCGCCCTGGCGAGCGAAGGCCGTCACTCGCAGCAGTACATGGGCCGATCCTGCCAGACCGGTCGCAATGGCCTGGCCCAGTGCGTTCGAACCCTCGGCCTCCGTCCCGTCAGGCGTGCCCAGGGAGCGCATAGGCAGGGCCAGAGCATCAAAACACCATGTCTGCACGGCTTGGCCGTTCTGCATCTGCTCCACGATGACTTCCACACGCTCCGCGCCGACCCGGTTGCGCCACAGAAAGCGACCGTTGGCGAGATTGGCGGCGTAGCGCCGAGCCAGTTCACCAAAGCCGTGCTGCTGCACGTAGCCTTGCACCGTAGCCTTCAGCTTGGAGAGATAGGCCGCGCTGTTGCAGGCCGATGGCGTACCTGTGCCGCCCAGTACGCGCAGCGTGAACTGCACCTTGAGCGTGTCGGCCCCGGCGGGCAGGGCCGCTACGTCCACGGTCTGCAGATTGGGGTTTTCGATTTGCGCATCCAGCTTGGCCGGGTCCTGGTCCTTGGCCTTGAGCCGGTTGCTGATGGTGCCGCGCACGGACTTTTCCCGAATGGCCACGGACGGCCAGCTATGCGACTGGGCGCGGTCGTCCCATTGCCCGGCGTGGAAAGCGGCGTCGGATGGATCCAGCTTGCGTTCGAAGGCCAGGACGGAGGCGGTGGAAAGTTTTTCGGTCATGGTGTGTATCTTTCAAAATTCGTTGAGCGTTGAATGCGGACGAGGGGAGCGGCTCAGGTGTAGTCGTAGGCTTCTGTGTCATCCCATACGTCCAGCGTGCCTGTGGGATTGCCGACATTCGCGGAGGTGTCGTCGTTCGCGGATTGCGGCCGATAGCCATTGCGGCAGCGGTACAGGCCCCGGGTCTCGTCAGTTTCGACATGCCACAGCAACTGATGCAGACCCGTCAGGCGGTGTGGTCCGATCCACTCGCCAAGCGAATAGACCGATTCCACGAACCGCAGAGGCACGGCGGTATCCCGTGCATTACGCACCGTGCCAGGGGCATGCGCTCCGGACGTGAGCGCGGCATAACCCACGGGGACGGGGACCACCCAGCCGCTGCCCTGGGAGCGCAATGGGTCGCCCCAGCGCACCTTGTCATTGGGCGCATCAGTGCCCTCCATGTTGGAAAGGGGCTGGTGGTTGAATCGGGATGCATGCAGCCAGGCATCCAGCAGCGTGGCATCGGGTTGCGTGGTACGCAGATGCTGCAGGCGTGCGGCCAGCAGGTCATCGCGGCCCACCAAGGCAAAGCCGGGCAGCCACTGCCGGCTCCATCCGCGGAATGCCATTGCCGCAGCGGCAGGCTCTTCGGGCACGATGGCCATCCAGGGCCGCACCCGCCTGCCCGGTACAGGCCGCGAAGGCAGTACGCTGCCTCCTGCGACACGCATACCCGCCAGGATGTGGCCTGCCTGCGTGGCCCAGCCATCGAGCTGCGCCTGGTTGGCCTGCACCAGAGCCGCCTGCATGCCGGGCATGCGCTTTTCCGATACGGCCAGCACCAGGGTGATCTGCAGGTGCATCCGGCCTTCTTCCACGATGGCTGCGGTGCTGCCGTCTTTGTCCACTGGGTTGCGCGTGAGGTTGAAGCTGCCCACATAGCCTTGCGTGACCTGCTCCTGGTGGTGGTGGCATACCACCCCCACACCCTGCAGCCGCAGCGGCAGGCCTGCTTGGGCGAGCTTGCGTTCCAGCGCCCACATCAGACCGGTGAAGGCAGTGATGGAGGGGAAGCCGTGCGTAAGCGGGCTAGCGATGGCGTTGGCGTTCTGAATGCGCAGGTGGGGCAGAACGAGGATGGCCTGGGGGTGTGTCATGGCGAGACCTCCGTAGCTGAGCGATCCAGCCGCTGCCGCAGCGCGCGCAATTGATGCTGGAAACCATCCTCATCGGTCAGCAGTTCCTTTTGCCATGCGCGGGCTTCCGTATCGCCCACCAGCAGCTTGTCGCGAAGTTGGGCGTTCAGCCAGTTGGCGAAGCGAAGGCCGATGGCGGCGGGCCAGTCCATCCGCAGCCATTCGTGCGCGAAGTCGGTTTCATCGGGGCGCTCGGCGCGCAGCGGGTCCAGCCACAGCTGCTCGCTGCGATGCAGATCCTGAAAACGCGCGTCATCGCAGGTCCACCCCGGCGGCAGCAACTGCTGCAACTCGGCAGCCAACGCGACCAGTTCGCCCAACAGCATGTCCACCATGGACTCGCGGCGCTCGCGTGTAGCCCGGTTGGCGTCCGGGCCTGTCTCCAGGAACACCCGCAGCGCGCGCACGGTACGGCGCACCTCGGGACGCGACAAGAACAGCCGGTCGAACACCGACGCGGCATGCACCGGCAGCCGCACTGCGCTGGCCTGCCACTGCGGCGGTAGAGACGAGAGCAGGTAATTCATACCCCGGCGCTCGCTGTTCAATTGGCTGATGTTCTGGGGCTTGGTCCCCCCCATGTTCTGCACAGCCAGCCCGGGATAGTCGTGAAACACGCCGTCGTGTGCCTTGCGATCGCGTCGGGCCTGGCGGGCGGCCTTGTTCGCTTCGCCGAAGCGAGCCTCCTGCACCTGGGCATGCACCGCATGGGCCAGCGATGTTGCGTACAGCGGGGCCAGCAGTGTGTAGCTGGCATCGTCGCAGGCATCGCTGCCCGCCAGCCAGTACACCTGCTTGGCCAGCGTATGGCTGCTGGGCACTTCGGAACGTGGTTGCGTCAGTGAAACGAACGCATCACGCAGTGCTCGTGCCCGAGCTGCATCCGGATGCAGCGCAGTGAGGGCATCTGCATCCTGCGCCAGCAGGGCGGTGAGCAGGCTGCGTCCGTTTACTTCCAGCTTGAGCAGCTTGTAAACATCCAGGGCGGCGGCATTGCCCACCACGTCAGTGGCAAAGTGACCGACCAGGGCGTGGCTGCCGAGTTCAGCCAGCACAGGCAGGGCGGAGGGCGCTACATAGAGGTTGGTGCCCCGCGCGTCCGGGTGGATGGGTTTGAGGGAGTGGGTGACGGCCTGGATCTGGGCCACACGCCACGCCGCATCAGCCAGCCATGTGCCAGGGACGTGCTGCGCCAGCACCTCTGGCCTGCGGGGATCGTCGTCCGCCAATTTATCGAGCCGGGCTCTCAGGCGTTCGTGAATAAAAGCCGAAATCACTGAAGGCCACAAAGTCTTGCTGGGGTCTGTCGATATCATCGCTCCTCCTTTCCTGCCATGATATGCGTAGCTGCTGAAAAAGCAGTTCAGAAAATGATGTGCGTGGCACCAACTGCCGTAAAGGCAGCTTACCGGATATCGGTAAACGATATAAAATTGCTTCATCCCCATGGCTATCACCTCATTCAAGTGCCAGGAAACCCAGCGGCTGTTCACCAGTGGCAAGACCCGGCGCTTTGCGAATATCCAGAGCGTGGCGGAGCGCAAACTGGCACAGCTGGATGCAGCGCAGACCCTGGACTTCCTCCGCAGTCCTCCCGGCAATCGGCTGGAACTGCTGAGGGGAGATCGCGAAGGTCAGCACAGCATCCGCATCAATGACCAGTGGCGCGTGTGTTTCGTCTGGACCGAAAAAGGGGTGGCGAACGTGGAGATCGTTGACTACCACTGAACCACGGGGTATGTCTTCGCATCAATGGAATGAAGGAAGGAACGGATATGTTCAAGAACGGCATGCGTCCCGTGCACCCTGGCGAGGTCTTGCGCGAGGACTATCTCAAGCCCATGGAGATGAGCGCCAACGCGCTGGCCCGCCAACTGCATGTGCCGGCCTCGCGCATCAACGACATCGTGCTGGAGCGCCGGGGCATCACGGCCGATACCGCGTTGCGCCTGAGCCGTTTTTTCGGGGGCGATGCGCAATCGTGGCTGAACCTGCAGACAGCCTATGACCTGCGCAGGGCCGAGCTGGATGAATCGCTGCAAACCGCTGTGAAGGCCGTGCATCCCTTGCAGTGGCATGCGGCCTGAGGCTCACTGCCGCCGGACCGTGAAGCCCAGTGCGGGATGGAACAGCCAGCCGTTGTCGGTGCGGGGCAGGCTGGCGGTGGTGTAGCGTTCAGCACATTCCTGCAGTGGCCGGCCTTGTGCTTTCGCCAGAGCCCGCAGCTCGCTCATCAGATCGATCTGAAGCCACAGAGACACGCTGGGAGATGCCACGTACGCATCTGGAACCGGAAGGCAGAGGCTTTCGTGCACAGGCATATAGACCTTTTCTCCACGCCGGCCTCCGTCCTGCACACGGTACAGACGCAGCGTTGCCTCTTCCTCGTCGGGCAACAGGACCGTATCGTCGCGGCTCTGTGGGTCGTAGCGAAAGCGCTGGAACTGGGGCAGCAGGCCGGTGAGCCAGAGATGGCCGGGGTGGTGCCAGTGCAGATGGGCCGAATGGATGAAAAGCGGCGCATCCGGGGGCCGTGGCAGCAGGCTGGCGTGCATGCGGGCATGTTCCAGATCCACGAGCTGGCGGTTGGGAAACAGCTTTGTGGACTCCACGGCAATGCGTGGGCGTGCATCCACGGCCCATGGCGCGTGGCCACGCATCGCTTGCGGCAACAGGTCATGCAGCCCGTGCGATTTCAACTGGAAGGGGGGATGTGCCGTCTCGAAGCCTGGTTTGCAGAATGCCGCCTGGCTGGGATGCTCGTAATGCCGCAGATTGCTGTCCAGCACTGCCATGTTGACCCCGGTCACGTCTCCCTGACGGTGCCGGCGCACCCGCCCGGCGAGTTGTATGAGCGAACGCATGGAAGATGGCTCGACCACGGCCCAGTCGTAGTCGTGGTCTCGGCCCACCTCCGTCACTGGCGAGCCCAAGACGATGAATATGTGGTGGGGCTCCGGGTGCGCACTTATCCGTGCGCGCATGGCCGGGCGCTGCAGGGCGGGGTCGAGGCCGTCTCTTGCGCCACGGCGGTTGAGCAGGGTATCGAGCTGCTGTTCGATGGCCGACCGCAACAGCAGAGGGAATTGCGAGTGGTACACGCATAGGTGGATGCGCACTGTGCCCTGCAGCGCCGATGGCAGGGCATCTGACGCATGCATCGCCAGCGCCACGTCGTACAGCGGCACGATGTTGGCCATGCGGATAAGGCCCAAGCTCACGCGCTTGCCGCTGACAACGTCTTGGGTGTGGTTGTGGGGGCGCTGATGCAACTGCCAGGCTTGCTCCAGCACCAAACGGGCGAAGTCTTTACGGCGTTCGGCCTCATTCAGGCTATGCCAGCTCTCAGGCAATGAAGCGATGTGGGCCAGCCGCCGCACCTCGGCATTCTGGAGTTTGCCGATACGTTTTCGCGTGTACTGTGCGTGCGCTTCGCGGAAGGCCGGGCCGTCCGCGCAGTCCTGCGTTGTCTGATGGAACTCATCAATCCAGAGGCAGCAGGCGTTCACGGGCTCGCCGGGCCGTTCGCCACGGTGCTGCTGGTACACGGCGCGTCCAGCGCGGTAGGCCAGAAACAGCCCTTCCACCAGCGCAGGCGGCAGCGTGGCCGATGACAGCAGCACGCGGCTACCCAACAGGCCCGCCCAATGCACCAGCCGAGTGAGCGCGGGGAGATCGGCCATATCGAAGTCGTCGGGCTCGTCCAGCACCAGATCGCCCGTCATCAGGCGCAGCATGGGGGCGATCTGTCGGCCGCCGCGCAGGCTTTCGGTCGCGGGGGTGAGGTTGTCCACGGTGCAGACCAGCAGCGGCGCGGCGATCAGCGCGCGGGCTTTGGCGTCGTTGGTCAGGCGCTGCAGTAGCGGATGCTGGTCGTTGCCTTCGTAGAGCACGGTGCCCGCTTCGTCCAGCAGCGCCTGACTGGAGGCGGAGCCGGTGGCCTCTGCCTGTTGCTCCCAGTATTCGAACAACGTGCGGCTGGCGGCACCCCCCACCTGGATGGCGAGTTGATCCTCACCCAGCGCCAGATCGTCTTGAAAGCTCCGCCCGGTCTGCAGCGTGAGCGTACGCAGCCCGATGGCGAAGGCACAGCGCATGCCGGTGGCCGGGTCAGCCAGCGCATTCATGACGCGGGCATTGCCCAGCGTCTTTCCGCAGCCCGTAGAGGCCATATTGACAATGAACGCGCCTTGCTGCGCCGTGCGGGCGTGCAGGCTGGTGGCCAGTTCGGCCGCTTTGTCCTGCCAGGCGAAGCGTGCATCGGCGCTGCGCTTTTTGAGGGGCTTGTGGTTCTTCAGCGCGGGTAGGCTGCGCGCCAGGCTGGGCAGGGACCACGCCACCAGCGTGGCATGAGCCTGCACGCCCAGCAGGTGCTCGTCCAGGGTTTGATTGAAAACCGGCCCCTTGAGCTTGCCCGGCAAGGGTATTGTGCTATCGTTCTGAGAGTGACTGTTCCGGGTGTTGGCGTAAAGCGGATACGCCGCGTTGCAGTACGGCGCGCGCGGGGCTTCGTCGCTGATGCTGGAGTAGTGGTGGTCGGCCAGCATCAGGCACAGACGCGCGACGTGCATGGCGAACGGGTCGTGCAGCACGTTTGCCTGGTCACCGAACGCCTGCGGCAGCTCCAGCAGCTTGCGGGCGTAGCGGGAAGCCTGCTTGCGCCACGAGGCGGTGGTGATGGGCAGCCCGTGCGGGAAATGCCAGTGGGCCTGCACCGCAGCATGGTCTGGGCGTTCGCGCGGCTCGTTCCAGTCGGCATTGATGTGGACCAGCACGTTCTCCAGCGCGCTGGCGTTCAGGAAGCTGGGGCGTGCGCCGAAGCGGCGGTGGATGCTCCTGGTTTCGCCAGCATCTTCGCCTTCTCCGCCGTGCTTTCTTCCAACGGGCAGGCAGGGCATGCGATGGTGGGTGAACACCAGCCAAGCCGCGGCCTGGGCCAGTCGGGGCAGGCGGGCGAAGGGCAGGTGACGCGATGCCTGCGGCTCGTCCAGTCCGTCGCGCAGCAGCCTTCCGTCAGCAGGATCCAGCCACTGCGCTTCGAAGGCCCGGGTGTCCACACCTGCTTCCGCGCAGCTCGCCAGCCGCTGCAGCCAGCCGGAGTCGCTGTCTTGTCCCACGAACGCCTGGAACAGCCGCACCGACACCCACTCATGCCGGTAATGATTGCGCTCGCGCAGGCCCGGGTTGTGCAGCCGGTCCTGGAAGGCCTGAGTGGCTTTGCCCAGGTCGTGCAGCAAAGACGCCAGCGCGGCCAAGGCGGCGATCAGCGGCAGGTGGTGCCAGGTGTTCTCGTCGTCCGCACGCAGCACGTTGCTGGCGGTGGTGTTGGTGGGCACCGCGCCTTGGTCGTTGAACTGGCTGGCATCGCCCACCACCCAGAGCAGTTCGCTGTGGTCGCGGCCACGGATCCAGTGGCAGGCCACAGCGGTGTTCTTGCGCGCTGTCTTGCGCAGAAGGCGGCGCACGGTCGTCAAACCTTCCTGCGTGATGGGCGTCTGCCAGGTGCGTTCACCGCGCCGCTCGGCGAACTGGTCCAGGATGCGTCGTGTCTCGGTCAGTGCGCGCTTGGTGCATTGCGCGACAAACAGCACGTTCATGCGCTGGGCTCCCGTGCTGGGGCGGACCCACTCGCCAGATGTGCGGTGCTGACGGCGATGTGCTTGAGCGAATCGATAATGAAGTCCAGCGATGCGCTGCGCGTCAGAGCCTCGATGCACTGGCGGCGGAACTGCTGCTCGTCGTCGCCGCGCATGGCCGACAGGAAGGCCTGGGGCAGGATGGATGCGTCCTTGATCAGGTCCGCAGCGTCGAACACCAGCCCGCCGCGCCGCGTCTTGCCGTGCAACACGGCCAGGCCGTGCGGCAGGCCCAGCACCCAAGTGGCGGTGGCGCCCAGCCCGTAAGCCAGGTAGTTGCCATGGTCTAGGAAGCGGTTGGCTGCATCTGTGCCGGTGCCGCGCTTGGCGCGGGTGAAGTCGCCATAGCCTACGGCCTCCACGGCTAGCCTGAACAGCGCCTTGGTCAGTTGGGCTTCGTCGGTAAGCAGTGTGGTGACATCGGGGGTCTGCCCGATCCGGGCGCTGAATTGCCCTACCAAGGCCTGGAGCCGGGCAAGGTCCACGCCGAAGCCGGCTTCGCGAAGTGCCCGTGTGTTCCATTCGGCCAGCAGGCGTTCCATTCGCAGGGCCTGCAAGTGCCTGGCGGCTTGCAGGCGCAGTGCGTCGTCGAACCAGAAGCGCACCCAGGCCTGCAGATATTCGGTCGGGCGGTACTCGCTTTGCGGAGTGAGCCAGGCCACCTCCACGTCCACTTCATTGGCCGAGAACAGCGGCGTGCCGCCACCGCCGCAGAAGCCCACCAGCACGCCGGCCTTGGCCAGTTCGCGCATGGCGCCCTGGGTGATCGAGGTGCCTGTGCCCAGCAGGATGCTGGTGGTATTGGCGATGGGGATGTTCCAGTACAGGCTGCGCTTGCCCGTGTCCGTCACATATTCGACTCTGCCTCCATTGACCAGAACACGGCAATGTTCAAGGTAATAAAGGTTGGCCCGTTTGGAATGCAGTATCGACTTGAGATCAGAGGCAGCGATCTCGTCCACGAGGCCACGTGGATGGTGGCGTGTCGACCCCAGGCTTGGTGGCAGCTCTTGCACCTGAGCTACTCCGAATGCCCTCGGGAGCTGGCCTCCCGCACGGGTGGCATGCCTGTGCTTCTTGGTTCAAAGGAAGGATTTTTCATGATCGTCCCCCTCTATAGCTCATGCCCCGGAAGTATGTGCCATGCGGTCATGTCCACTCGGCGCTGCCATTTTCTAAAGCCGTCCGTGGGTACGGAATTACATCGCATTTCCCATCCAGACGCCCATAATCCGCACACCGCCATTCCTGCAGGGGCTCCCCATCATGTCCTCCATTTCCTCCATCGCCTCGTCCGGCCTGCGCGCCGCGCAGCTGCAGTTGGACACGTCGGCGCACAACGTGGCCAACGTGAACACGGAGGGTTTCCGCCGCCAGACGGTGGAGCAGGCCGCGGTGCCGGATCAGGGCGGGGTGGAGGCGCGCGTCGGGCGGGCATCAGCGGTGGGCGGGTCGCTGGAGGAAGATGTCGTGGGCCAGATGTCCGCCACCTACGCCTTCTCGGCCAATCTGCAGGCGGTCAAGACCGAGGACCGCATGCTCGGGTCTCTGCTCGATACCCGCGCCTGACCGATCCTGCGGCGGGGCTCAGTGCCCCGTGGCGAGGCCGGCGAGGCGCTCGACCAGCCAGCGGGCGAAGGGCATCGACCGGATCTGCGGGGCAGTGGCACCAGTGGCCGTCGCAGTGGCGTAGGCGTGATGCGGATGCGCCGATGCGTCGTACGGAACGATGAGGTGCATGGCAGTTCTCCTGCTTCTTCCGTTTCTTTGCCTCTCTTCTTTTTGGGTCAGGCGCCCGCTGCAGCAGGCTGCCGAGCGGTGTCCACGGCGGCGCCCGCAGCCGCAGCCGCTGCCGCGCGCCGCATACTGGCGCGCTGCCAGGCCTTCTCATGGAAGAAGAACGCCACGGCCTGCACGGTGGGCTCCAGCAGGCTCAGCGTGAGCGAGGCGATCAGGTTGCCGGTGACCGCATAGGCCACCAGGGCCGCGACGCAGATGTGGATGAGGTAGTAGCTGCCCGTCTTCATGAGCGTGGGCAGGTTCTGGCGGGTGGCGTGGCGGATGCGGTCCATGGCGGCTCTCCTTCTTACTTTCCGTATCGGTGTTCGCGGGGGATGTGTGAATGCTAGGCATTCTCATTGGCGTGCGCCAATTGATCCTCTCGAAGCCGGCGATAGCGCCGCGGCCCGGCGCCGCTATGATCGGCCACCGCACGGACGGGTTCGCAGTCCGTTTTCCTTCCTTCCCTCTTCACAGCCGGAGCACCGCATGGCCCTCATGGACTTCATCAAGAAGCAGTTCATCGACATCATCCAGTGGACGGAAGACGACGACGGAACGCTGGCGTGGCGCTTTCCCATGCGCGATCTGGAAATCCAGAACGGCGGCACGCTGGTGGTGCGCGAGTCGCAGATGGCGGTGTTCGTCAACGAAGGCAAGGTGGCCGACGTGTTCGGCCCCGGCACCTACAAGCTGACCACGCAGACGCTGCCGGTGCTCACCTACCTGAAGAACTGGGACAAGCTGTTCGAGTCCCCGTTCAAGAGCGACGTGTACTTCTTCAGCACGCGCCAGCAGGTGGACCAGAAGTGGGGCACGCCGCAGCCCATCACCATCCGCGACAAGGATTTCGGGGCGGTGCGCCTGCGCGCCTTCGGCAACTACGCATACCGCGTGGCCGATCCGAAGCTGTTCCATACCGAAATCTCGGGCACGCGCGGGGCCTACACGGTGGGCGAGCTCGACGGGCAGCTGCGCGGGCTGGTGCTGCAGAACATCAGCAACGCGATCGCGTCGAGCGGCCTGCCATTCCTCGACCTTGCGGCCAACCAGATCATGTTCGCCGATGCACTCGCGAAGGAGCTGCAGCCCGCGTTCGCGAAGATCGGCCTGCAACTGGAGGCGATGACGGTGCAGAACCTGTCGCTGCCCGAGGAGCTGCAGAAGATCCTCGACCAGAAGATCGGCATGGGCATGGTCGGCAACGACATGGGCAGGTTCATGCAGTACCAGACGGCGCAGTCCATCCCGAAGTTCGCGGAAGGCGCAGGCAACGGGGGCGGCGTCGCGGGCGACGCGATGGGCCTGGGCGCGGGCGTGGCGCTCGGACAGGTGCTGGCGCAGAACCTGCAGCAGGGCCTGCAGGGGGGCGCCGGTGCGCAGGCTCCTGCCGCTGCGGGCGCCGTGCCCGTGGCGGGTGTGCGGCCCGAGGACGTGATGGCCACCCTGGAAAAGCTGGGCGACCTCAAGGCCAAGGGCATCCTCACGCAGGAAGAGTTCGACGCCAAGAAGGCGGAGCTGCTCAAGAAGCTGGTCTGAGCGGGTGACCCGCGGCGCCGCGGGCGGCGGATGGCAATGCCTCCGGCCGCCGCGGAGTCTTTCATGCCCTGCCGGCGAGGATGCCGGCGGGTGGCCGACAACACCGATTCCCACATGGCCGACCCCCAACTCCAGCGCCACTACCGCGCGCCGTGCCCGGGCTGCGGCGCGCCGGTCGAATTCCGCAGCGCGCAGTCCACGCACGCGGTCTGTCCCTACTGCCAGAGCACCGTGGTGCGCAGCGGGGAGGTGCTGTCCCGCGTGGGCAAGATGGCGGAGGTGTTCGGCGACCACAGCCCGCTGCAGCTCATGGCGAGCGGCCGCGCCGTGCTGGATGGGCGCGAGCAGCCGTTCACGCTGATCGGGCGGCTGCAGTACAAGGCCGACACGGGCACCTGGACCGAGTGGAATGCGATCCTGGAGGATGGCACCACTGCCACGCTGGGCGAGGACAACGGGGGCTACGTGTTCACGCGGCCCATCGAGCCGGGGCGGGAGTTGCCCGCACCGGAGCGTTTCCGCGTGGGCGCCACCACGGCGATCAACGGCGTGCCCTACAGCGTGGCGGCGAACGTGCAGACGCACCTGGTGTCCGCGCAGGGCGAGCTGCCCAGGCTGCCGCCGCTGGGCCAGCCTTTCCCGATGGTGGAACTGCGCAGCGAACAGGGCGAGGTGCTGTCCATCGACTATTCGCAGGCGCCCCCGCGGGTGGAGCGCGGCCGCACCGTGCGGCTGGAAGACTTGCGCATGCAGGGCCTGCGGGAGGAGTCGGCGAAGGACGAGAAGGCGCGCCAGTTCAGCTGCCCGCATTGCGGCGCGCCGGTGCCGGTGGCGTTCGGCACCACCAAGAGCCTGACCTGCCCATCGTGCGCGAGCCTCATCGACATCTCGGGAGGCATCGGGGGCGAGTTGCGCCACGCGGTGCAGGACGAACCGGTGCAGCCGCTGATCCCGCTGGGCTCGACCGGCCGGCTCGAGGGCGTGGACTGGCAGGTGGTGGGTTTCCAGCACCGGATGGGCCAGGAGCCGGACGACGACGAAAGTTTCGGCTGGGACGAGTATCTGCTCTACCACCGCCAGCGCGGGTTCGCCTTCCTCGTGGACGCGTCGGACGGCTGGAGCCTGGTGCGGCCCGCGACGGGCGCGCCCAAGCTGTCCGCCGACGGTCAGACCGCCACCTACCTGCAGAACCCCTACCGGCTGGACTACCAGTACCGCGCAGAGACCACCTACGCGCTGGGCGAGTTCTACTGGCCGGTGGAGCGGGGGCAGGTCACGCAGAACCGCGACTACAGCAGCAAGGGTGGCCGGGGCCGGCTGTCGATGGAGCAGACCCCGCGCGAGATCACGTGGTCGGTGGGCAGCCTGGTGGACAGCGCCCTGGTGGCCCAGGCGTTCAAGCTCGAGGGTCGCAAGGACCTGTTCAAGCGCGACGACGCGGCGCCCCTGGCGAGCGCCGGCAGCCTCGGGGGAGTGGGCTGCGCCACGGTGATCATCGTGGCCGTCGTGCTCATCCTCCTGTTGCTGCTCTTCTCGCGGGGCTGCAGTTCCTCCTGCGATCCCGCGCGGGAGAACTGCACCTCGTCGAGCTACCGCTCGTCCAGCGGCTCCTACGGAGGCTGGTCCAGCGGCGGCGGGCACAAATAGCAGCCGGCACCTGCGGCCCACGCGCCGCGGGTGCGTTGCGGCAATTTTCTCAGCGTTCAATGAAGGAGTTCACCATGACACTCGACTGGCTGCATCCCGCCGCGTTCTTCGGCTCCATCCTGTTCGCGCTGATCGGCGTGGCGGTGTTCTGGATCAGCTTCATCATCATCGACAAGGCCACGCCCTACGACCTGTGGGCCGAGATCGTCGAGAAGCAGAACAAGGCCCTGGCCATGGTCGTAGCGGCGATGTGCCTGGGCATCAGCATCATCGTGGCGGCGGCGATCCACGGGGGGTGAACCCGCCGTGGTCCGCTGGCTCGAGATGCCAGTTGCGGGAGCGGGTGCTGTCAGGCCGGATCGGGTTCCGACGCTGCGAGGGGCACGGCATGGAAGAAGGCCGGGGCGTCCAGCGGGAACGCCACGAGGACGACATATCGCATGGTCCGGCCGCACTGGGCCAACGTCCATAGCTCGATCGAGCGGCCGCCCGCTACAGCCGTGGCGCTGATGTCGCGCACGATGCGCGCGAGGCCGCTGTCTCGATGCTCGGGCAATCCGCCATTTCCGTGGCCTTGGCCTTCACCATGGCCAGCACTTTCGCGCGCTGCGCGGGCGATGCGACGCTATCGCCAGCGAAGGCCATGGCCGCAACGTCGCCGGTGGCGGGAAAGCCCGCGCCGCCGAGGGCTTTCAGTTCCACCCAGGGGGCGGGCGGGGCATCTTCCAGGCGCCAGTCGTAGCGCATGGTGTAGGACGACTGCATGGGCGAGCCGGTGGAGTCGTGCGCCGGCAGGAACCGGCAGGTGGCCATGGCGTCCTCGGCCGCCTGGTCCAGCCGTGCGGGACCATGGAGGCCGCCTTGGGCAGCAGCTCCTCGCGGGCCGGCGCGGCGTCTCTTCCGTTGGTCTGGATGCAGGGGCCGAGCTGCTCCAGCACCACCCGGGCCTCGAGCACCATCACGGCCTCGGGCAGGGGATCACGGTACAGGGCAATGACCGCATCGTTGTGCCACGTTCTGATGGTGACGCAAGGGGTATGGATGAATATGGGCGCGCCGCCGGCCAGGGGCTCGTCCGGCTTGCGCACCGTGAAGTGTGGGTGTATCCCTTTTCCTTGGTGAGTTCGGCGCAGCGGTACAGCCAGAAATTCCAGACGCGGTCGGCGGACGTGCTGCCGTTGCCGTCGAACTTCACGCGGTAGTGCGTTTCATCGATCTTCTCGTCGGTGTATCCGCCCGCCATGCCCTGCGGGCATAGGGCGTGGTGCAGGCAGCCAGGGCCGGCGAAGCAGCGATGGCGGCTGCCAGCACAAGGGGGCGCAAATCGGATCTCCCAGCTGCAGCCGCTCGGTCGGGCGGCGTCGTGTTGGTATGGTTTTGATGTGGAGTTGATACAAAATTTTACGTTAACGCAGCAGCAAGTTGACAACCGTGCAATCCGTACGCGAATTATCAATAATGCTAATAACTCTCATTACAATTCGATGCGTTTTGTAACGCGGCCGCAGCTCCATCGGCATGGCCGGCTTTTCGAGAGCGATATGGTGAAAATCATCTTTTCCGGAGCCAGGCGCATGCCCCGCCCTGGCGTGCCGGTACAGCAGGCTTTCCTGGCAAAGGCGTCCCCGCAGGGCATTGCCCCGTCCGGCTCCGCGCCGCTGCGCGCGGCGATGCTGTGGGCGGGCCTGGCGGGAGCGGCCTGGGCGCAGGGCGAGGTGCCTGCGGAGGAGGCCTCCGCGCAGGCCTCGCTGCCCACTGTCCACGTCTCCGGCGCGCAGTTCGACCCTGACGATGTACGCCCAGAGGGCGTGACCACGGCCACCAAGACCTACACCGCGCCGCGCGACATTCCGCAGACTATCGACACGGTCGAGGTGAACAAGTACAAGAGCTACGGCATCAACGACCTCGCCACCATGCTCGACGGCCAGCCGGGCGTGAGCGCGAGCTACGACATGCGCGGCGAGGGCCTGACGATCCGCGGTTTCGACGTGAGTTCGGGCGACATCTACCGCGACGGGGTGCGCGAGGGCGGCCAGGTGCGCCGCAGCACCGCGAACGTGGAGCGCATCGAGATCCTCAAGGGCCCCGCGTCGGTGCTCTACGGCCGCGGGGCGGGCGGCGGCGTAGTCAACCTGGTGAGCAAGCAGGCACGTTTCGATGCCGGGAGCAGCGCCACGCTGCGTGGCGGTTCGTGGAACAACGTGGGCGGCACGCTGGACATCAACCGCGTGCTGAGCCCGAACGTGGCCGTGCGGCTCACGGCCGACCGCGAGCAGGCGCACAGCTTCCGCAGCGGCATCCGCAACAAAAATGAGATGGTGTCGCCCAGCATCCTCGTGGACACGCGCACGGGCCTGCGCTGGACGGGCCAGTACACCTACGACAACGTCTGGCGCGTGCCGGACCGCGGGCCGGCCTACGAGCAGCTGCCACCGGGGGTCTCACCGCGCCAGGGCTTCGCGCAGCCCGGCGACTACGTGGAAGACCGCCTGCGCGTGCTGCGCTCGGACCTGGGCTACGACTTCAATCCGCAGTGGAGCGTGCGCTGGGTGGCCAGCCGGCGCGAGGCGCGGCAGGATTTCGACCATTACTTCCTGGGCACCTACTGCAACACCCTCGGCCGCACGCCCACGGGCGCCGCTTGCACGAACCCGGGCCTGCTGCGCCAGAGCTACGCCTGGCAGCAGACCAACAACAAGACCACCATCCATACCGTGGACCTGACCGGCCGCGTCGAGCTGGCGGGCATGGCGCACGAGTTGCTGTTGGGCGTGGAGCACAGCGACGAGGAGCGCCAGCCGCGGCTTTTCTCCACCGCGGCGAGCAACGGCTTCGTCGATCCGTTCAACCCGGTGTTCAACGCCGTGCGGCCCGCGCAGGGCGCACCGACGCAGCACAACCTGCACCTGGCCCGCGCCAGGGCGCTCTACGCGCAGGATCTCGTCAGCCTCGCGCCGCAGTGGAAGCTGCTGGTGGGTGCGCGCCATGACGACTATGACTTCGACAGCCTGAACCGCATCACCGGTGCGTGGCGGCATTCGAGCGGCAGTTCCGTGAGCCCGCGCGCGAGCCTGGTGTGGCAGCCCGGCCGGGAGCACAGCGTCTATGCCTCCTACAGCAAGAGCTTTTCGCCATTCGGCGGACGCGGCATGCTGGGCATCAGCGGCGCGCAGGACGACGAGCCCCAGTATTCCCGCCAGTTCGAGGCCGGCATCAAGAGCGACTGGCTGCAGGGTGCGCTTTCCACGCAGTTCTCTGCCTACCAGATCGACCACTACAACATCCGCTACCAGCCCGATGCGACCAACCAGCCCGACGTCTGGGCCGTGCGCGGGCAGGAGCGCTCGCGCGGGCTGGAGTTCACCGTATCGGGCCGCGTGGCGGCCGGCTGGTACGTGCGCGGGGGCGCGGGCATCACGCACGCCACCGTGGTGGAAAACAAGGCCAACCGGGACCTGGAGGGCAAGGACCTGCGCGATGTGGCGCGCCGCACGGGCAGCCTGTTCGTGCGCTATGCGCCTTCAGGGCCGTGGTACGGCGAAATCGGCGTGACCCATTCCGGCCCGCGCTGGGCGAACGACGCCAATACGTCGCGCATGGCGGGCTACAGCCGCTGGGACGCGCTCGTCGGCTGGCGCGCCGCGCCCTGGACCGTGACGGCGGCCGTTTCCAACCTGTTCGACAAGGAGTACTGGCGTCCGGGCACCAGCGCGCTGCCGGGCACGCCGCGCTCGCTGCTCGTGAGCGCGAATTACGCTTTCTGACCCGCTTCAGAGGCCGAGTGCCTGGCGCATCTGCGCGCCCGTGAGGCGCTGCCGCAGGCCGGCGAGCAGGGCGCACATGCGTTCGTTGCACGGCGCGCGCAGGCCGTGCGCCGCGGCCAGGCGCACGACGGCGCCGCAGAGGTCGTCGATCTCGGTGGGGCGCCCGGCCTCCAGGTCGTCCCACATGGAAGAGCGTGCCGCCGGGTCGATGCGCAGCATGCGGCGCGCGAGCCGCGTGAAAAGCGCGTCGGGCAGCCGCAGCACGTGCGGCAGCAGCGCCGGCGGCAGGGGCGCGACCTTCGCGGGGCGGATGCGGGCACGCGCCATGGCGCGCAGCGCTTCGGCCTGCAGCGCGGCGAGCACGGTGCGGCAGTCGCGGTCCCGCAGTTCCTCGCGCAGCGGCAGGTCCGAGAGCGCATTCACGGGGTTGTTGAGGTTCAGCAGCAGCTTGCCCCACTGCACCGGGCGGATGTCCTCCACGACCGTGGTGCCCAGTCCTGCCGCCCTGAAGGCATCGGCCGTCGCGGCGGCGGCCGGATCGCGCTGCAGGTGGATGTCCCCGGTGGTCGCACGGTGCACGTGCGTGCCGCGCAGCAACACGTTGTAGGGCACCATGGCCCCGATGGGCCGTAGCGCTGGCGCATGGGCGGCGATGCGCGCCACGTTGTCCACGCCGTTCTGCAGCGACACCACGGGGGTGCCGGGCGGGCACGCGGCGCCGAGGGCGCGCGCCGCCTGCGCCGTGGCGCCGCCCTTCACGCACAGCAGGACGATGGCGTCGCGGGGGCATTCCATGCCGTCCGGCGACGGGGCCAGCCGCAGCATGCGCGCGGGCACGTGTGCGTCGGCTCCATCCAGGTCGCTCACCCGCAGGCCGTCCCGCGCGATCGCGTCCAGGATGCGCGGGCGGCCCACCAGGGTCACCGCCTCCCCGGCCGCGGCCAGGCGTCCGCCCACGTAGAGGCCGATGGCCCCGGCGCCCATGACGATGAAATGCATTCGAACCCTCCTGGAGCGCCGTGCAGGGGCCCGGCGCCCGTGACGGTGTGCGTGCATTGTGCGGCCGGTGGGGCGGCAGGGTATGGAGGCGCGCATCCCGCAAAATAGCGGGCTTGACCGCCGCCGCCCCCCTTCCATCCCCTTCGCAGCCCGCCCCGCGCCCGCTGGATGTCGCATTGCTCGCCAGCGTGTTCGTGGTGGCCGCCTGCGGCCTGCTCTACGAACTCGTCGCGGGGGCGCTCGCCTCGTATGTGCTGGGCGATTCGGTGCTGCAGTTCTCCACCATCATCGGCACTTACCTGTTCGCGATGGGCGTGGGCTCGTGGCTGTCGAGGTATTTCGAGCGCCAGCTGCCCGCGCATTTCCTGCGGATCGAGTTGCTGGTGGCGGTGGTCGGCGGGGCACTGCCCGCGCTGCTCTTCCTGGCCAATGCCTACGTGCCGGGCGCGTTCCGGCTGCTGCTCTACGGCATGGTGCTGCTGGTCGGCATGCTGGTGGGGCTGGAGATACCGCTGGTGATGCGCATCCTCAAGCGCAACGTGGCACTCAAGGACCTGGTCTCGCAGGTGCTCACCTTCGACTACCTCGGCGCGCTCGCGGTGTCGCTCGCCTTCCCGCTGCTGCTGGTGCCGCACCTGGGGCTGGTGCGCACGGGGCTGCTGTTCGGCATCTTCAACGCGGTGGTGGCGGTCTGGGCGCTGTGGCTGTTCCGGCACGAACTGCGTCGCGTCCGGGCGCACGCGCTGGCCTGCGCGGCCGTGCTCGCGGCGTTGCTGGCGGGCTTCGCCGGGGCCGAGCACGTCACGCGGCTGGCGGAAGACCGCTTCTACCAGGACCGCATCGTCATCGCCAGCGCCTCGCCCTACCAGCGCATCGTGGTCACCCATGGCCGTTCGGGCTACCGGCTGTTCCTGAACGGCAACCTGCAGTTCGCCGAGCGCGACGAATACCGCTACCACGAGGCGCTGGTGCACCCGGCGATGTCCGCGCACGGGGCGCCGAAGCGCGTGGCGGTGCTGGGCGGCGGCGACGGCATGGCGGTGCGCGAGATCCTCAGGTACCCGTCGGTCGAATCGGTCACGCTGGTGGAACTCGATCCGGCCATGACGCGGCTTTTCCGCACCGATCCGGCGATGGTGCGGCTCAATGCCGGGGCGCTCAACGATCCGCGGGTGCACATCGTCAACACCGATGCGTTCCAGTGGCTGCAGCAGGGGGGCCCAGGGGATTCCTCCACTTTCGACGTGATCGTGGTGGACTTTCCCGACCCGACCAACTTCGCGATCGGCAAGCTCTACACGAACAGCTTCTATGCCCTGCTGGAACAGCGCCTCTCGGCGAGCGGCTATGCGGTGGTGCAGACCACCTCGCCGCTGGTGGCGCGCCAGAGCTTCTGGACCGTGGTGCAGACCATCGAGTCGGTGGGCCTCGCCGCGGCGCCGTACCACGTGCACGTGCCGAGCTTCGGCGAATGGGGTTTCGTCATCGCGAGCCGGCGGCCGTGGCGCCTGCCGGAGCGCCTGCCCGGGGGGCTGCGGTTCCTGTCGGTGCCCACGCTGCCGCTGCTGTTCGACTTCCCTCTGGACATGGCCCGGGTGCCGGCGGAGGTGAACCGCCTTTCGAACCAGGTGCTGGTGCACACCTACGAGCAGGAGTGGGGCAGGGTGGCCGCGCATTGATGCCGGTCCGGGTGGACCGGTGCGCAGGCCCTGCCCGGCCTGACACGGCCGTGGCGTAGAGTACGCCGCATGCCTGTCTCCCACCTCGATTTTCCCGCGCTGCAGCGCCGTACCCTGCTGCGGGGCGCCGCAGCCACGGCGGCGTATGCGCTGGCCGGCTGCGAGCCGTCGCCGCGCGACCTGCCCGGGGGCTTCACGGGCATCGACATGGCCCGGGGCCATGCGCTGCGCGACCGGTTGCAGAAGGGCGGGACGATCGAGCCCGATATCGTGCGCCGCACCCAGGTGGTGGTGGCGGGCGGCGGGGTGGCGGGCCTGGCGGCGGCACGTGCCCTGCGCCTGGCCGGGGTCGATGATTTCATGCTGGTGGAGATGGAGGATGCCGCGGGCGGCAACAGCCGCGCCGGCCAGGTGGACGGTATCGCCTGCCCCCTGGGCGCTCATTACCTGCCGGTGCCGGGCGACGGCGCGCGCGAGGTGCAGGACCTGCTGGAGGAACTCGGCCTGCGGCGCCGCGTGGCGGGGCGCTGGCAGATCGACGAGCGCAGCCTGTGCCACAGCCCGCAGGAGCGGCTGTTCTTCCGGGGGGCCTGGCAGGAGGGCCTGCTGCCCGTGAACGGTGTCGGCGCGGACACCCTGGAGCAGTACCGGCGCTTCTCCGCGCGGGTGGCGGAACTGGGCCGCACGGCGCGTTTCGCCATGCCCACGTTCAAACTGTGGCGGCCGGACCAGCCGGTTTCCGCCGTGCTGCGTTCGCTGGACGCCCTCACGTTCGACGCCTGGCTGTCGCAGGATGGCTTCTCGGATGCGCACCTGCGCTGGTACCTCGACTACTGCTGCCGCGACGACTACGGCGCCGGCACGGCGCGGGTGTCGGCCTGGGCGGGCATCCACTATTTCGCCAGCCGCCACGGCTTCCATGCGCCCGGCGATGCCGCCGGCGAGGAGCGCGAAGGCGTGCTCACCTGGCCCGAAGGCAACGGCTGGCTGGCCCAGCGGCTGGCGGCGCCGTTGAACGACGCCGGGGCGCTGCGCACCGGCAGCACCGTGCTGCGCATCGAGGAGACCCGGCGCGGTGTGGAGGTGGACGTGCTGCACCATGCGAGCGACAGCATCGAGCGCTGGCAGGCGCGCCGCTGCGTGGTGGCGCTGCCCGTCTTCGTGGCGGCGCGCGTGGTGCGCAACCCGCCCGCGTTCCTCGCGCAGGCCGCGCAGCGGCTGCAGTGGGCCCCCTGGCTGGTGGCGAACCTGCGCATCGACGCCCCGCTGTCGGACCGCGAGGGCGCGGCCCCCGCCTGGGACAACGTGCTGTACGACGATCTGGCGCCGGGCGGCCTGGGCTACGTGGATGCGGGCCACCAGCGCCTGGATCCGCGCCCCGGCCCCACGGTGCTCACCTATTACCGGGCGCTGGGCGACGTGCCGGACGGCCGCCGCCAGCTTGCCGAACAGCCCTGGACGCACTGGCGCGACGCCATCCTCGCGAGCCTGTCCGGCCCGCACCCGGACCTGCGGGCCCGCGTGACGCGCGTGGAGATCACCCGCTACGGGCACGCCATGTCCATTCCCGTGCCGGGGACGCTGGCCTTCCTGAGCCAGACCGGCCGCATGCCTGCGCCCCGGCAGCGCTATGTGCTGGCGAACGGGGAGCGGATCGCCGCGCCTTCCGTGCCCGGCACGGCCCGCCTGGCCTTCGCCCATGCCGACTGGTCCGGGTATTCGGTGTTCGAAGAGGCGTTCACGCGCGGGCATGCGGCGGGCATGGCAGCCGCCGTCTGATCCCCGGGCGCCTTCGCCGCTCCAGGCTCGGTCAAGTCCCTGTTTTGACCAGGGGATTTCTGCGTGAAGATGCAATTCGATATGAATTAGATATATCTTAGATAAATCGTTCTATCGGAGTACGTCCCCATGAAAGACCTCGACCTGCTCGAATCCCGGGGCGCGCCGCCCGGCCCACGGCGCGGTGGCGGCCGCTTTTTCGGCCACGGCGGCCTGCGCCTCGTGCTGCTGCAGCTCATCGCGGACAAGCCGCGCCACGGTTACGAGCTCATCAAGGCCATCGAGGAGCGCCTGGGCGGCAGCTACAGCCCGAGCCCGGGCGTGGTCTATCCCACGCTCACCCTGCTGGAGGAACTGGGCCACGTCACCGTGAGCGCCGAAGGCGGCGGCCGCAAGCTGCACACCGCCACGCCCGAAGGGCTGGCGCACCTGGAGATCCACCGCGACGAGGTGAATGCCCTGCTCGCGCGCATGGCCGACGGCATGGGGCACCGCGGCCATCGGCCCGCACCCGTGGAGCGGGCCGTGCACAACCTGCGCCAGGCCCTGCACATGCGCCTGGCGGGCGCTCCGCTGGGCACGGAGCAGATCCACGCCATCGCCGACCTGCTGGACGACGCCGCACGGCGGATCGAACGGCTCTGACCCAAGGATTCGCCATGAGCCAGACACCCTTTTCCACACCCTCCCAGCCGTCCCCTGCCCAGGTGGAGGCCCGCGCGCTGCAGCGCGTGCGCCATGAACTGCGGCTGCGCACCCTCACCGTGCAGCGCGCCGAACGCATCACGCCGCACTGCGTGCGCGTCACGCTCGAGGGCGGGGAACTCGCCGGCTTCCACAGCCCGGGCTTCGATGACCACGTGAAGCTGTTCCTGCCCGATCCGTCCACCGGCGAGCCCGTGCTGCCGGCCTTCGACGCCCAGGGCGCACCGGTACCCGGCGCGCCGCGCCCGGCCATGCGCGACTACACACCGCGCCTGCACGATGCCCAGGCCGGCACGCTCGCCATCGATTTCGCTCTGCACGATGCGGGCCCCGCCACCGCGTGGGCGCTGCAGGCCGCACCCGGCCAGCGCATCTCCATCGGCGGCCCGCGCGGGTCGCTGCTCGTGCCGCTCGCGTTCGATGGATACGTGCTCGTCGGCGACGACACGGCCCTGCCCGCCATCGCCCGCCGCCTGGCCGAACTGCCTGCAGGCACGCCTGCCCTCGCGCTCATCGAAGTGGACGGGCCGGCCGACGAGCAACCCCTGCCCACGCAGGCTGCGGCGTGCATCCGGTGGGTCCATCGTTCCGGGGCGGCCCCGGGAGAGGGCATGCGGCTCCTGGAGACCCTGCGCGCTCTGCCCCTGCCGGCGGGCGACGTGCATGCGTGGGTGGCCTGCGAAACCGCTGCCGCCAAGGCGCTGCGCGCGCATCTGGTGGACGAGCGCGGCGTGCACCCGAAATGGATCAAGGCGTCGGGCTACTGGCGCCGGGGCAGCGCGGCCACGCACGAAACGCTCGGCGACTGAAAGGCCGCCCGCCGCCAGCGCGGCCTGCTCCGGCGATGCGCACGGTCGAGCACGCGTCCTATAGAGCCGGGACGGCCCGGCAGGCGATACTGCCGGGCCGCCATGTCCTTTTTCCGCGAGCATTCCATGCCCCAGCCCACCGACGTGACCGTATCCGCTTGCGCCCAGCCTGCCGGCGCGGGCGCGCAGGCCCGCCACGGCAGCAGCGATGCCGCCGGGCGACGGGCCCTGCGGACCATCGCCACCCTGGAAGCCGTCAAGGGCGTGGTTGCGCTCATGGCCGGACTGGGCCTGCTCGGCCTGCTGCACCACGACCTGCACCACGCCGCGGTGTCCCTGATCGGGCACGTGGGCCTGAATCCGGGCGAACGCTACCCGGAAATGCTCCTGTCCCGGCTCGACCTGCTCGCGCAGCAGGATTTCCAGTGGCTGATCCTGGCGGTCGCCGCCTATGCTGCCCTGCGCTTCGCGGAGGCCTGGGGCCTGTGGAAGGGGCGAGCCTGGGGCGAGGCGCTGGGGGCGCTGTCGGGCGGCCTGTACATTCCGTTCGAAGTCTGGCACTGGCTGCACCGGCCGTCGCTGGCCGCCACCGTGGTGATCGCTTTCAATGCCGCGGTGGTGGGCTACCTCGCCTGGCGGCTCCGGAGGCGGCCTGCGGAGGCTGCGTCACCGGCCTGACACCGAAAGGCGGCATCGTGGCGGCCTCATCCGCCATCGCACGACATCCCGCATGCCTGCCGCCTTCCGCTCCGCCACGTTCGCCGCCGCCCTCGCATTCGCCGCACTGCCGTGCGCCCATGCCGAGCCCGCTGCCTATCCCGCCACGCTCGCCGGCCATGCCGTGCTGCCCGCGCAGTCCTTCATCGCCGCGCCGCCGGACGCGCCGGCGGACCTGCGTACCAGCGGCAAGTTCACCACGCCGCGGCGCGTGGATGCCGTGGGCACCGTCGAGGGCACGTCCGCCGGGCGGCCCACGGGCGTCTCGCTGCCGTTCCAGGGCCAGCCGCTGCAGGGCCACTCGGGCATCAAGCGCATGGCCGACGGCACCTTCTGGATCCTGACGGACAACGGTGCCGGCGCGAAGGCCAATTCGCCGGACTTCATGCTCTACCTGAACCACTATGCGGTGGACTTCAAGACCGGCCGGTTCGAGCGCCTGAAGACCGTGTTCCTGCACGACCCCGACGGGAAGGTGCCGTTCCGCATCGCCGAGGAAGGCACGAAGGAGCGCTACCTGACCGGCGCCGACTTCGACCCCGAGAGCTTCCAGTTCGCCGGCGGCGCGCTCTGGATCGGCGAGGAATTCGGCCCGTTCCTCATCAAGGCCGACCTGGACGGCAAGGTGCTGGCGGTTTTCGACACCCAGGTGGACGGCCGCGTGGTGCGCTCGCCCGACCATCCTGCCGTCACCACCGCCGCCGCGCCCGACGCCAAGGCCCCGGCCTTCGACATCAAGCGCTCCAAGGGGTTCGAGGGCATGGCTTCGAGCCCCGACGGCAGCAGGCTGTACGCGCTGCTCGAAGGCCCGGTGTGGGACGAGTCCGCCAGGGCGTATGAATCCGTGGACGGCGGCCGGCAGTACCTGCGCGTGCTGGAGTTCGACGTGCGGCAGGAAAAATGGACCGGCCGCTACTGGAAATACGTGCTGGAGGCCAACCAGAACGCCATCGGCGACTTCAACATGATCGACGGCCAGACCGGCCTCGTCATCGAGCGCGACAACGGCGAGGGCACGCCCGACAAGGCCTGCCCCGAGGGCCAGAAACGCGCGGACTGCTTCCACGACGTGGCGAAGTTCAAGCGCGTGTACAAGGTGGAGCTGACCCACGCGAACGCAGGCGGTCCGCTGCGCAAGGTGGGCTACATCGACCTGCTGAACATCCAGGACCCGAAGCGCCTGGCCCGCAAGCCCCTGACAGGCGGCGTGCTCGCCTTCCCGTTCTTCACCATCGAGAACGTGGACATCGTGGACGCCACGCACATCGTGGTGGGCAACGACAACAACCTGCCTTTCAGCTCCAGCCGCGAGCCCGATCGCGCCGACGACAACGAACTGGTGCTGATCGAAGCCGGAGATCTGCTGCGCGCCCGCTGAGGGCCCGGCTGGGCGGATGTGAGCAGGTGCGGGCGGGTCTTTTGCGCCCTGCAACGAGCCCGCGCCGCGGTTGCGTCACAATCGCTGCCGTTCCGCCATCCGGCGCCGGCCGTCTCACGGTGCCGGCCGGTGGCCCGTCCGGGGAGATTCCGTCCATTGACCCATTCGCCCGTTCCTCCGCCGACACCCACAGCCGGGGGAGATGATGATCCCGCCCCGGGCGGGTATGCCCCGGTGCCGCTCGCCGTCGCGGGACAGCGCGTGCGTGCGCTCGAAGAGCGGGAGGCCCACCTGCGCTTCACCGCGATCGCGGGGCGCATCGGCCTGTGGGAGCTGGACCTGGAGACGTTCGTGCTCACCAGTTCCGAGGTCTGCCGCGAGCATTTCGGCCTGTCTGCCGAGCAGCCGCTGAGCTGGCGGGAGGTGGTGGCTTCGGTGCATCCCGACGATGCCGGGCGCGTGCGGGCCGCTTTCGAGCACAGCGTCGCGCAGCGCCAGGAATACGCGCTCGACCACCGCATCCGGCGCGCGGACGGCCAGGTGCGCTGGCTCAAGGTGCTGGCCCAGGTGCAGGGCGGCATGGCCGGCCGCAGCCTGCGCATCGCGGGGACGGCCCAGGATGTCACCGAACAGACGCTCGCCGAGCGCCGCACCCAGGCGCTGCTGCAGCTCGACGACAGCTTCCGCTCGCTCGAGGACCCTGCCGACATGGCCTATGCCGCCGCGCGCGTGCTGGGCGAGACCCTGGGCGTGGGGCGCGCGGGCTACGGCGACATCGACGAGACCAACACGGTCACCATCGTGCGCGACTGGACGTCCCTGGGCATGTCCACGGCCGTGGGCCGGCACCACCTGCCCCATTACGGCCGGTTCTACGAGGACCTGCTGCGCGGCCAGATCGTCATCGTGAGCGATGTGTCCACCGACGAGCGCACCGCCAGCCATGTACCCGCCCTGCGGGCGGTGCAGGCGGGTGCGCTGGTGAACCTGCCGCTGATCGAGGGCGGAAGGCTCGTGGCGATGCTGTTCCTGAACCATCCCGTGCCGAGGGAGTGGTCCCCGGACGAACTGGCGCTGATCCGCAGCGTGGCCCACCGCACGCGCATGGCCGTGCAGCGGCGCACCGCGGAGCGGCAGCTGCGCGTACTGGCCGACACGCTGGAGACCAAGGTGGAAGAGCGCACGCGCGAGCTGATGGCCGCAGAGGAAGCGCTGCGCCAGGCCCAGAAGATGGAGGCCGTGGGGCAGCTCACCGGGGGCATCGCGCACGACTTCAACAACCTGCTGGCGGGCATCATGGCCAGCCTGGACCTGCTGCGGCTGCGCGTGTCCCAGGGGCGCGTGGCCGACATGGAGCGCTGCATCGACACGGCGCACCGCTCGGCGAAGCGGGCCGCCTCGCTCACGCACCGGCTGCTCGCGTTTTCCCGCCGCCAGACCCTGGCGCCCGTCGTGGTGGACCTGAACCAGCTCGTCGCGGAACTGCTGGACCTGGTGCAGCGCACCGTGGGCCCCTCCATCGCGGTGCGCTTCGAGCCTGCCGCCGGGCTCTGGATGGTGCGGGCCGACGCCGGGCAGATCGAGAATTCGCTGCTGAACCTGTGCATCAATGCGCGCGATGCGATGCCCAGCGGCGGCACCTTGCGCATCGCCACCTCCAACCACGCTGCCGGCCAGCCCTGCGACGGGCCCCACCCGCGCCCCGCCACCGACCTGCAGCCCGGGGAATATGTCGCCCTGTCGGTCGCCGATACCGGCGAGGGCATGGCGCCGGACGTGGCGGCACGGGCCTTCGAGCCCTTCTTCACCACCAAGCCGCTGGGGCAGGGCACGGGCCTGGGCCTGTCGATGGTCTATGGCTTCGCCCAGCAGTCGGGCGGCTCCGCCCGCATCGCTTCGGAGGCCGGGCAGGGAACGACGATCACGCTCTGGCTGCCGCGCCATGCCGGCGCGGATGCCGCACTGCCGGCCGGCCCGGGCGCGGCCGTGCCGCCTTCCGGGCAGGCCCGGGCGCCCGTGTCCGGGTCGGGGCGCGGCACGCCGGCGGTCCTGCTGGTGGATGACGAGCCTGCCGTGCGCTCCATGGTGGCGGAGTCGCTGCGCGAGCAGGGCTACCGCGTGCTCGAGGCAGAGGACGGTCCCTCCGCGCTGGAGATGCTGCGCGGGGCCGGGCCGTTCGATCTCCTGCTCACCGACGTGGGCCTGCCCGGCGGCATGAACGGCCGCCAGGTGGCTGACGCCGGGCGCGTGCTGCACCCGGGCCTGCCCGTGCTGTTCATCACCGGCTATGCCGAGCAGGCCGTGATCGGCGAGCGCGACCTGGACCCGGGCATGGGCGTGCTCACCAAGCCGTTCGACCTGGATGTGCTCGCGGCGCGCGTGGCCGCGGCCCTGGGCGCGTAGCGCGGTCCGCCTTCCCGGACGCCCCTGCCGGAACGGGGGAGAGAGCCCCGGTGGCACAATGCCCGGCGCCCCCCGCTTCCTTCATCCACAGAGATCCGCGCCATGTTCACAGGTATCGTCCAGGCCACCGCCACCCTCGCCGAGCTGCAGGACCGCGAAGGGCTGCGCACCTTCGTGATCGAGTTTCCCCCCGGATTCTGCGAAGGGCTCGCCATCGGCGCCAGCGTCGCGGTGGATGGCGTGTGCCTTACGGTGACGCGCCTGGTCTCGCCCACGTCGGCCGCGTTCGATGTGATGCTGCAGAGCCTGAACGTGACCACGCTGGGCGGCTATGCGGCCGGGCGGCGCGTGAACGTGGAGCGGGCGGCCCGCGACGGCGCGGAGATCGGCGGACATCCGCTGTCGGGCCACGTCGATTTCGCGGCCACGCTGCAGAGCGTGCGCGATTCCGAGAACAACCGCGTGTGGCGCGTGGCGGTGCCCGCCCCGTTCCGCCGCTATGTCTTCGCCAAGGGCTACATCGCGCTGCACGGCGCCAGCCTGACCGTGGCCGAGGTGAACCGTGCCGAGGGATGGTTCGAGGTCTGGCTGATCCCCGAGACGCGCCGCGCCACCGTGTTCGAGGACCTGCGCGAGGGCGACGCGCTCAACGTGGAGATCGAGCGCAGCACCCAGGTCGTGGTGGACACGGTGCGCGAGGCGGTGGAGGAAAGTCTCGGCGAGCTGCGCCCGGTGCTGGAGGCGCTGCTGCGGGAAAAGGGCCTGTCGCTGGATGACTTCATACGCCCGCCGGCCGCCCTGCCGCGCTGAGCCACCGGCCCTTCAGGCGGCTTCCTCGACCCGGTTGCGGCCCCGGTCCTTGGCCCGGTAGAGGGCCGTGTCCGCTTCCGAGAGCAGGTGGTCCAGCACCAGGCCATGGCGCTGGGATACGGCCACGCCCACGCTGGCCGTGAGCCCGAAGCGCTCCCCCGAGGGCAGCACGACGGGTGCCATCTCGATGGCGTGGCGCAGGCGCTCCGCGCATGCCGCACCCTCGCGGCCCGCGCAGGGGCCGAGCAGCACCACGAATTCCTCGCCTCCGTGCCGCGCCACGAGATCGCCCGGCCGCAGGGTGTTGCGCACCGCACGCGCCACGGCCCGCAGCGCTTCGTCCCCGGCGGCGTGTCCCGCGCGGTCGTTGAAGCTCTTGAACAGGTCCACGTCCAGCAGCATCAGGGTGACGTCGAAGCGCTGCTGCCGCGCCTGCGCGATGCGTTCGCGCGCCGCCGCGAAAAACGCGCGCCGATTGGGCAGCCCCGTGAGGAAGTCGGTGAGGGACTGCTCGCGCAGTTGCGCGATAAGGCCGTCGCGCTCGCGCTCGAGCACCTGCCGGGACTGCGTGTGTTCCTGCAAGGCACGCACGGCGCCGATCACCGCGGCGATCTCGTCGTCGGCCGCGGGCCGGGGCAATGGGGCGTCCAGGCGGTTGCGGGCCAGGTCCTGCAGGGCCCGGGTCGTCTGGGCCAGGGGACGCAGCACGCGGGCGTGCAGCATGGCCAGCGTGCCCGCGAGGATGGTCCACAGCAGGGCCGAGACGCCCACCACCTCCACGAGGCTGTGCAGTGCGCGCTCCCGGGCGGCGAGCGCGTCCGTCTGCAACCGCGCCATCAGCCGGTCGCGCAGTGCCACCACCTTGCCCAGTTCGGGCACGTAGCGCTCCGCGAACTGGGCGGCGGTGATGCCGTAGCGTCCGTCCCGTTCGCCGGCTGCCAGCACGGGCGCGACGATGTCCCGCGCCGCATGGCCGAAGTAGCCACTGTCCACGGCCTCCCAGGCCTCGGCGATGTCGGGCGGGGCATCCTGGCGGGCCAGGCGCTGTTCCAGCAGGAACTGCAGCGCCATGATGCGTCCGCGCGTCTGCTCGATCGCATTCCGTTCTTCGGCCGTGAACGGCCGCTGTTTTGCCAGCGCCGCGGTGAAGTGCGATCCGAGCAGGCCCGCATGCTCGCGCAGCTCCGCGGTGATCCGCAGCACCTGCGTGTCGCCGTCCATGGACGGCTGGGCCGTCCGCACGGCCTGGATCAGGGCGCTGTTGACCGGCGCGAGCCGCGGCACGATGGCCACCAGGCCATAGACGCTGGCGCGGACGGCCTCGGGTGTGCGCCGGGCATGGGGAAGGGCGATGACCTCGTCGGCCGCCGCCCGGGCGCGTGCGAGCGCCTGCGCGGTGTCGTCCGCCCCGGCCAGCAGGGCGCCCATGTGGGGTGCCTGCGATCGGGCGGCCAGCATGGCGCGCAACTGTGCCATGGCCTGGTCGGTGCTCTCCCGCGCCTTTGCCAGGGCGGCGACGGCCTGCGGATCGGGCGTTCCGTCGAGCGCACCGAGGCGTGCGTTCGTCGGGCCGCGCTCGCGCGACACCCGTTCGGCCGCCACCAGGCCCAGGCCGAGGTCCGCCAGCGCGCGCGATCCGGCGTCCGCCGCGCGCCACGACCGCCATTGCCCCCAGCTGGCATGCGCGGCCAGCAGGGCCGTCACGGTGGCCAGCACGATGCCGATGAGGCGCAGGAAATGGTTCAGGGACATGAAGGCGTGTGGCCGCCACCGGTCCGGGTCCGCCTGCCCGCCGGAGCACTGATCGCGTTGTGATGTACTGTCTGCACTCTATTACATACCGTGTCGCCCCACGGCCGAGTTGCCCTTCGAACCCGACCGGAACAAATGGATTCATGCGATCTCCAGCCGATCCGACCGCCGTGCCCGTCCTTTTCGCCGCTCCCGTGCCGCCCATACGCAGGCTGGGCATCGAAGACCTGCCCGGCCTTCTGGCGGTGCAGCGGGCCTGCTATGGGGAGGGATTCCTCGAAAGCGCAGACGTCTTCGCCCGGCGCCTGGCCAGTCCCGTGACCTGTTCGCTGGTCGCCGGGGCGCCCGGCTCCGTGCAGGCCTATCTGGCCGCCTACCGCTCGGTTCGCGGCAAGGTGACGCCGCTGCACGGCGATTTCGAGGTGCCCGCCGAGGCGCCCGGCACGCTCTACCTGCACGACATGGCCGTGCACCCCGCCTGCGCGGGCCGGGGGCTGGCCGGCGCGCTGCTGCAGGCAGCGTGGAACGAAGCCCGCGCCGCCGGGCTGCAGCACACCGCCCTGGTCTCGGTGCAGGGGTCGCGCGCCTACTGGGAGCGCCAGGGCTACGCGGTACGCGAGCCTGCATCGGCCGAGGCGTGCGAACGCCTGGCCGGTTATGGCGCGCAGGCGGTGTATATGGAACGCCTGCTTTAGGGAGCGCCTGCTGCATGCAGGGCGGCAGGCCCCGGCCTGCTCAGGGGGCCACGGGCGCGTGGCGTGGAGCCTCCGCCTCCTGGATCTCATGGATCTCGACGGCCGACGACGCCCGCGCCGCGCCCTGAAACTGCTCCCGCAGCCACTCCATCGCGTTGTGCCCGATGCCGAGCAGCGTCTGCGAGAGTTCCGCGGGCCGCATCGATTGCAGCCCCGCGTACAGCTTCTCCAGGCCCGCGCCGGCCAGGTGGCCCACGGGGCCGGGGATGCTCACGTTGAGCAGGGCCATGGCGGCCGCCCCCATCAGCATGCCGGTGGTGTTCTTCTCGATGAAGTCGTCCCCGGCATGGTTGGCCGTCAGCACCGCGATCATCACGAGGCTGAGCCCCGCGAACGACTTGAACTCGTCGAGCGCATCGCGGCGCGTGACGTTGGGATTGCGGGCGTTGGCAACCATCAGGGCCACCGTGAAGGCCGCGTCGGAAGACAGATCCACCATGCCGATGCGGTCGGGATACATCAGGCCGGTCGTGGTCACGCAGACGGCACCGGTGAAGGCCGCCAGGGCGTACTTCGCGATGCGTTCGGCTTTCTCTGCTCCCTGCTCTGCTGCGTTGGCGGCCGTGGCGGCCTGCTCGGGCAGGCCCGCGGGGTGCAGCACGCGCTCCAGGTCGGTGGCGATGGACAGGAACGCATCCGCGACCAGCGTCAGCTGCTTGCTGGTGACCGGGCTGAGTTCCTTGCCTTCGCCCTGGGCCAGGAAACTGGCCTTGCCGTCGGTGACGGCCTTCTGGTCGGCGCGTGCCAGGTCCAGCGCCTGCGAGAGGGCCGTGCGCGCCTGGATGGCGGATGTGCGCTCGGTCTGCGCGGCCTCGTCCGCGCCTTCGGTGGCCGGTTCCCTGGGCGTGTCGGGAAACATGGTCGCCTCCTGCAGGCGGGTGCCTGCCTCGGCGAGCGCCGGGTCCGGCACGCCTTTGCGCATGCGGTTGGTGATTTCCCGCGTCTCCTTGCCCAGGAAGCCGAGGAACAGCGCCGCGGTCGACACCATGCCGGCGCCCACGTTGAAGGCAGGGTGATTGTTGAGCTTCTGCAACTGCGGCAGGAACGTGGGCAGAGCGAAGAGCGCCGCCTGCACCACATTGATGTAGTGGCGCGACATGAAATGGTCCATGGCGCTGTGCCAGTTCGCCCCCGTGGGAGAACGTGCCGAACCGATCGCCATCAGGGCGGTCTTGGCGTAGAGCCCCGCCAGTTCGGCCTCGAACTGGTTCTGGTGGCCGCGGAAGGCGACGGCAACGGGCAGGACGGGCAGCAGTGCGTTCATGCCGAGATAGACCGCGGCGCGGCGTGCCAGCGGCTGCTCGGTCTCCAGCGCCTCCAGCGTCGAATCCAGGTGCGCGAGCCGCCCCTCGAATCGTGTCGTGAGTTCGGCGGGAACGCCGTCCGCCAGCAACTGCGTACGCAGCGCCCGTGCGGCGTTCCGCAGTTCCGGCAGGGTGCTGCCCGCGGGAAGCACCCTGCGCTCCGGGTCTCCCCGGCCCTTGAACTCCTGCATGAATTCCGCGTCGTCGCCACGCATCACGGCGGTGCGGGCGTCAACCATATTCCCCATGGTCTTGAGGATCTGCTCCAGGCGCCTGCGCGTCCCGGCGGGGGCAGACGGGGCGCCGCCTGCGTCCGGAGCGGCTTCCTCGAGCCGGGCCGGGCTGCCGGCGGCACGCGCTGCCGAGGCCGGCGAGACAGGAAGTGGCAGGGGCGCGCGGGGCGGCGTGGTGCCGCCTTCGCCGCGGCCGGACCGCTTGTCATGGGAAGGCATCCCCGCCGGCAACGCGATGCGCATGGCTTCACGCGGCGCACTGGCCGGGGCCGTATCTGCGTCCGATGGGGGCGCAGGACGTGGCGCGGTGGAGGGGGAGACGGAAGAACTGGTAATCGCAGGCATTGGAGTTATCGGGAAAAATAAACCGGAGTCTGGAGGGCCGCCAATCTTCCGTAGGCATCCGCGCGAATATGTGCCCGCAGGCGCGAAACCGGTGGCAGCGGGTCGCGGGCCTGCGTTCTGGTGTGCCGGGTTCAGGAGGCGGCGGCCTGTGCGGTGATCCAGTCGCGGAAGCTGCGCAGGGCCGGGTCCACCAGTACTTCGGGCCGGTGCACCAGCCGGTAGGCCAGCGGTGTCGCCAGTGCGGCCGACTGCACGGCCACGAGCGTGCGCGCCGCGATCTCCTGTGCCACGAAGCCCTGCCGCGCCAGGGCGAAACCCCGGCCTGCCAGGGCTGCCTCGATCGTGCCGTTGGAATGCGTGAACACCACCCCCTAGTTGCAGTCCACGCCGGAGGCCCCATTCGCCTCGCACCAGAGTCGCCAGTCGCCACGGTGCCCGTCGTGCAGCAGCCGGGCGCCGGTGATGTCGGCGATGCGGGGCACGCGCCGCGGCGCGATCAGGCGCGGGCTGCAGACCGGCACCAGGTCGTCGGCCACCAGCACCTCGGCCTGCAGCCCCGGCGCCACACCCAGGCCATGGCGCACCGCGAAATGGATGTCCTCGGACGCCAGGTCGACCAAACGGTCGGTGGTGCTCACGTGCACATCGACGTCCGGTGCCAGACGCGAGAAGTCCTCCAGCCGCGGCACCAGCCATTGCACCGCGAAGCCGGCGGTGCAGCTGAGCCGCACCACGTGCCGCTGCCCCAGCGCCTGCAGGCGTGCGGTCGCGTGGCCGACGAGCGCCAGGGCCTCGGCACAGGCCGCAAGGTAATCGCGCCCCGCCCCGGTGAGCGCGAGCCCGCGCGGCAGCCGCTCGAACAGTGCGCAGCCCAGGAAGCCTTCGAGCCTGCGCAACTGCTGCGATACCGCCCCCGGCGTCACGTGCAGTTCCGCGGCAGCGGCGCGCACGCTCAGGTGGCGGGCCGCCGCCTCGAAGAAACGCACGGAAGCAAGCGGAGGAAGGCGCATGGATGTTGAGAAACACTAAACAGTCCACCAGCATAAATCGTTTGTTCCTGTTGCCGTCCACTGCGGAGAATGTCCCCGCGGCCGCATGCCGGCCGCGCCTTCCGTTCACCTGCCTGGACACCATCCGCCATGTCTTCCGCCAGCCTCCTGCGCCTTCTGCTGCTCGCCGCCCTGTGGGGCGGGAGCTTCCTCTTCACCCGCTACACCGTCCCGGCGCTGGGCGCCGTGCCCACGGCCTTCGGGCGCGTGCTGCTGGCTGCACTGGGGCTGGTGGCACTGGTGGCGCTGACGCGGCAGCGCCCCGCGTTCCGGGGGCGGCTGGGGGCCGTGCTCATGCTCGGGGTGGTCAATTCGGGCATTCCGTTCTGCATGTTCGCGCTGGCCGCGCGGGTGCTGCCGGCCGGCTACAGCGCGATGCTGAACGCCACCACGCCGCTCATGGGCGTGCTCATCGGCGCGGCGGCCTTCGGCGAGCGCATCACCGGCACGGGTGCCGCGGGCGTGCTGCTCGGCATGGCCGGCGTGGCGGTGCTGGCGCAGGCCGGGCCGGTCGTGCTCACCATGCAGGTCGCGGCGGGCATCGCGGCGTGCCTGGCTGCCACGGCCTGCTATGGCCTCGCGGGCTTTCTGACGCGCCGCTGGATCACCGCACGCGGCGGGCTGGACAGCCGCCTGGTCGCGCTGGGCAGCCAGTGGGGCGCCGTGCTGGCGCTGGCTCCGTGGGCGGCATGGCAGGCCTGGAGCCAGCCGGGCCTCGTGGCCCAGTGGTCCGTGGCGCCCGCGCAGGTCTGGGCGGCGCTGCTGGCCATGGGGCTGTTCTGCACCGCCTGGGCCTACGTGCTGTATTTCAGGCTGATCGCGGATGTGGGGCCGCTCAAGGCACTTTCCGTCACGTTCCTCGTGCCGGCGTTCGGTGTGGCCTGGGGCTGGCTGCTGCTGGACGAAACCGTGACCGTTGCGCATGCCGCAGGCGGCGCCCTGATCGCGCTGGCGCTCTGGCTGGTGCTGCGGCCGGTGCCCGTGCGGCCGTGACGGGATGGAAATGGGGCGGTGTCCGACGGGACCGCCGCGCCGCCGCATCGTCATAATGCGCGCCATGCCCCACCGCTGGAAACCCAACGTCACCGTGGCCGCCGTCATCGAGCAGGGAGGACGCTTCCTCCTCGTGGAAGAGGACACGGCCGACGGGCTGCGGCTCAACAATCCCGCCGGGCATCTCGACCCTGGGGAGTCGCCCGAACAGGCCTGCGTGCGCGAAGTGCTGGAGGAAACGGCCTGCGACTTCACCGCCACCGCGCTGGTCGGGGTCTACCTCAACCGTTTCACGCGCACCCGCACGGGCGACGACATCACCTACCTGCGATTCGCCTTCACCGGCACGCTGGGCGCGCACCATGCCTGGCGCACGCTCGACGACGGCATCGTGCGTACCGTGTGGATGACGCCCGATGAGTTGCGCTCCTGCGCCGACCGCCACCGCAGCCCGCTGGTGATGCGCTGCATCGAGGACTACCTCGCCGGGCAGCGGCACCCGGTGGACATGATCCATACCGACGCGAGCGTGCTGCGGGGCGTGTGACTGCCTACTTCGCCATCGGGATGCTGGCATGCCTTCATGGACACCCGTCGATCGCGTAGTCCGACGTCATGTAGCAGATGGACGGGGCTGGAGTAAGAGGTCCTGTCACGACCTCGCCTGGAGTATCCGGTGGAGCGATCGGACCTGTATAGAACGGAGGGGCTCCACCTCCTGGGTTGGGATCTGGCCCGTAACTGTCGTCGGATGTCAATGGAATGCCCGTCCCTTTGTATTCTGTTTTAGGATCCGGATATTGGTATTTTGGACTCCAGACTGTCCCCTGGTTTGGCGTCATTGAACGCATGTCGTCCCATTGCAAATAGATACGGTGTCTTTTGCCGCCCACATTGAAACGGTTGGATTGACATAGACACCAATGAAGCTACGAACGTCTGCTGGATTCATCGGCAGTGAGCAAGCATCGCATCGGTATCTTCCGTAATCCGCGGCCATGAATATCAGCACTGTGGTCAGTGCGATTGCGGTAAGGATTTTGATTTTCATTTGCATAAATATTTATCAGCGTATTATTTCGCCTGCTATTTTTTGTCCCTTGGCGATTTCTTCGGAAGTCAAGGGGCGCTGAAAGCGTTGTAGATATAAATCACGTGCCTTTTCCTGGTAAGGATCAGGCACTCTGAATGTCTTGATAGACCAGGCATAAGCGTATGCATACGCTTGGACTGGATCGTAGAGGTTGGAGAAAAAGGGATCAGTCTCGCTATTGTCGGAAGGCTGACTGCTATAAACCGTTGCCAGCGCGTTTAGCGCGGAAAGTTCATTGCGTTCTACAGCCTTTTTGAGGTAAACCAATGCCTCCTGTTGCCACGCGTATTTCTGCTCCTGTGTCCAACCCGGCGGACTGCCCTCTCTGGGCCAGTAACCCCCTGGGCCAATGTCTAGGAATGCCATCATTGCTTTTGTGTCTCCGGATTCTGCGCGACTGCGCACGATTTCCGTACGCACCTGAAAATCGGTTGTGAGCAGTCGGCCGCAGAATTTTGCATGGCCTTCCACATGAGCCTCCAGTGCGTCAATTTCGCCAGGCACTGCGGTACCGCGACTCTTTAGGGAACGCAATGTGTCCGTGCTGTCCTGGGTGTTGATGCAATAGGACATTGCTGAAAGAACGCTGTCTTCCTGTTTGCGGTCCGCGGGGCGATTTCGATAGTCCCTTAATATCTCCCATGCGGGCCTGTCGGGTGGATGGAGGCTGGATAGGGCTGCCGCGGATGTGGCAAGGCTTGGAACGGACTGGGACGGGGGTTCCTGTAGTGGATGGGCCTCAAGGCGCGTCTTGGGCAAGGACGACACCACGAAGGCAATGGGGGAATGGAGCTTTGTATTCGGAGTATTATCCGGTTGGGCGGGATGGTAAATCCACGCTATGGCCAATGCTGCGAGTACAACTGCGACTAGGATCTTTGTTGCTTTGTTCATATTTTGAATATTTGAAATTATGGATCGGAGGCAATTGGGTGCAACTACAGATTTATTATTTATCCTATAAAAAAGTGTTTGACTTTTTTTGTAAAGTTACATGCCTGTCAGCGACAGGCAGGGGCTTGCGGCCGGCACTTCTCCCCGGTCTCTTCCAAAAAATACAATCCCGGGCATGACAGCCTCCCCCAAGCAGCGCATCGTCGTCGGACTCTCCGGCGGCGTGGATTCCGCGGTGACCGCCCATCTCCTGAAGCAGCAGGGCCACGAAGTCGTGGGCATCTTCATGAAGAACTGGGAGGACGACGACGACAGCGAGTACTGCTCCTCCAATGTCGATTTCGTCGATGCCGCGGCCGTGGCCGACGTGATCGGCATCGAGATCGAGCACGTCAACTTCGCCGCCGAGTACAAGGACCGCGTGTTCGCCGAGTTCCTGCGCGAGTACGAGGCCGGCCGCACCCCCAATCCGGACGTGCTGTGCAACGCCGAGATCAAGTTCAAGGCCTTCCTGGACCACGCCATGCGCGTGGGCGCAGAAAAGATCGCCACCGGCCACTACGCGCGCGTGCGCCACGACCCCGCCACGGGACTGCACGAACTGCTCAAGGGGCTGGACCCGGCCAAGGACCAGAGCTATTTCCTGCACCGCCTGAACCAGGCGCAGCTCTCGCGCACGCTGTTCCCCGTGGGCGAGCTGCGCAAGACCGAGGTGCGCCGCATCGCAGAAGAGATCGGCCTGCCCAACGCGAAGAAGAAGGACTCCACCGGCATCTGTTTCATTGGCGAGCGGCCGTTCCGCGAGTTCCTGAACCGCTACATCCAGCACGCGCCGGGCCCGATCCTGGACGACCGCGGCCGGCGGCTGGGGCAGCACGTGGGCCTGTCGTTCTACACGCTCGGCCAGCGCCAGGGCCTGGGCATCGGCGGCGTGAAGGAAAAAGGCGCGCAGCGCGGCGGCGGCGAGCATGCGCCGTGGTTCGTGGCGCGCAAGGAGGTCGAACGCAACGTGCTGCGCGTGGTGCAGGGGCACGACCATCCCTGGCTGCTGTCGCACACGCTGCAGGCCACCGATGCGAGCTGGGTGGCGGGCCGGCCGCCGGCCGCCGGCGCCTGCGCGGCCAAGACGCGCTATCGCCAGCAGGATGCGGCCTGCACTGTCACGCAGGCGGAGGGCGGGGATTTCGCGCTCGCATTCCCGGAGGCCCAGTGGGCGGTGACGCCTGGGCAGAGCGCGGTGCTGTACGACGGCGAAGTGTGCCTGGGGGGTGGGGTGATCACTGCGGCGGGAGTCCCCCTCGACCTTCCATGAAGAGTGCCTTGCGTGTCGCGCCATGCCTCAGGCGGCAAAACCCCTGCCCGCGCGTTAACAAAAAAATACAGAACTCTCGCGCGTAACTGAGAAGTACGTCGTATCCCGTCGTACCTTTCGCTTACTATCCCGCCCCTTAACACAACAATATCCGCCTTCCATGGAGTGAGGCGAAAAAACGGGGGAAATCCGCATGGCGGAAGGGAGAAGTGCGCCTCAGGCCCACGGCGGGCCGGGGTGGCAGGCGCTGCAGTCGCTGTGCCTCATCGCCAGGCTGCACCAGGTCGCGGGCGATCCGGCGGCGCTGGCGCACCAGTTGGGGCTGTCGCCGAGCGAGCCGGTCGGCGTGTCGGATCTGTTGCGCGCCGCGCAAGGCCTGGGGCTCAAGGCCCGCAAGGTGTCGTGCGGGGTGGAGCGGCTGGCGCTGACGCCATTGCCCGCGCTGGCCTTGGTGCGTGAGCGCACCGCGGAGGGCGAGGGCAGCGGTGTAGCCAGCCACGGCGTGCGCGCCGC
>NZ_FNJL01000085.1 GCF_900104515.1 Paracidovorax cattleyae | reverse complement strand
CGTCGGTGAATCTGCTCTTCTTCATGTCCGTTCTTCCTCTGAAAACGGACTCTACTAACCTTCTATTGGTACGCCCTATGGGGAGCAGGTCAATCCAACTGTTAGTCAGCACAGAGGGCGGCAAGCCAAGCCGCTCTAGTGCACTGTTGGCTCTTGAGCCGAGCTTCTCAAACTGTTGGTTGCTAAGGTTGATGTTCCCACGACCGAGCAATGCGGACAGGTTGCCCTGCGAAGCCCGAAAGAGGACTAGCCCGGCAGCAGCGGTCGTTCGCTCGTCGGCTCGCTTGCGCTCAGCGTCGGGCGAGTCACTGCCAGCGATCTCCAGCAAATCGAGAACAGCGTCGAAGCTATCCTCCAAAGTCTCCTTGAAGGCAACCTTTAGCCGGAACGGGCTGCGCTTGGTGAGGAGCTTTTCCTCCCAGTTTTCGTAGTTGACCAGAAATACGTTGCCCACAACCTCTTCACCTAGCCGTCCAGCGCGACCCGCGAAATTCCAGAGTTCTGCCTCCTCAAGCAATTCGCCTTTATTCCCCCGCGTCGGCGTATCGATGAAGACGTTGCGAGCAGGCAAGTTAACGCCCTGGAACAGGGTCGTGGTGCAGCACAGATAGTCGAGGTCTCCATTTCGAAAAGTTACCTCAATTCCCTCGCGCAGCAGGCTGGGCATGTTCCCGTAGTGAAACGCAACGCCATGACGCACGAAGCGCGCGAGCGAGTATTGCTTATGCACGTGCTTTTCGATGAAGACAGCCAAGTCATTCAGCGGCCCCTGCTCCTCCGCCGGTCGGTTCAGGGCAATCAGCGCAGTTAGATCCTCTGCATTCTTGGCTCCCGTGGCATACACAAGCGATCGCCCTGCAGCCCCGAACTCCTGCGCGACAGCAGCTAGTTTGGCATCGTCGCCAAGCGCAAAACCGCGCTTGAACTTATAGGACCCGATTGGCTCAAATCGCTCGGGCGTTACTAAATCCAGGTGTACCGAGTGCTCGTCCTCGTTGGGGAACCGCACGCTTATACGGTTCTGGACCACCGGCGACAAGCCGGTCTCTTTGATATGTAACTTCGACAGTCCGACGCTCTCCCCCACCAAGTCGAACCCGCTAGCACCTGGCGCCAAGAAAAGGAACCGGGCATTGGGGTTAGCCTCGCGCACTTTCTCCAAGGCATCCTGGAGAATCATCCCTCGGCTTTCATCTCCAATTGCCTGAGCCTCGTCTACTATGACCAGATTAACTACGTCGTCAAGGTCCAGCGTCGATAGCAACAGCTGTGCGCGCTCTTGAGTTAGAACGTATATTTGCTTCGGACGCTGCTCCGGATCTGGAACCGGAATCGTCGTCACGCGAACACCACTGACATGCGCGCCAAGGCGCCGTTCAAGCTTTCCCTGTATTTCGGCCAGCAGAGCCCTAGTCGGAGCAATATAAAGCGCAGTAAAAGTAGAAGCCGCTAACGCCGATTCGCACAGATGCTCAAGGACGACGAAAGACTTACCTGCGGAGGTTGGAGCCGATATCGCTGTGGCGAGCTGTTCCTTCAGGCTTTCCCACACCTCGAGCTGGAACTCCGTGAGTGCCACATCACGCTCGTCCATCTTGACCGAGTTGAGTTGGCGAAGCAGCGCGCTACGTAAGCGTGTCTGCAGGCCCAATTGCTCAAACTCCTTGTTCTCAATGAGCGTTAAGCCCGGGAAGTTCCCAAGGCCAGAAAGAATGTGCGAGGCAGCACTTAGCACTGCGGCCTCGCTTGTCATTAAGCTCGCGAAGACCGCGATCTGCTGAGCCAAGTCCCGACTTTGCTCGTCTTCCGACAACGCAAAGACGCTGGCCGAGTTCAGTAGCCGGGCTAAACCATCTTCTTCGAGCTGCGGACCAGACACACTAGGCTGCTCGCCCATATCGGCGATCAACGTCGAGCGGATACCAACGGCACGCAGACCTGCCAAGTCCTCCCAAAACTTGGGCTGTCGACAGATGTCGCTAGAGCGTGTTATGAACTTTGCTTCATGAGTGCGATGCGGGAGGTAGAGTTTGCAAATGCCCCGCAAGCCCTACCCGACAGACGTCAGCG
>NZ_FNJL01000001.1 GCF_900104515.1 Paracidovorax cattleyae | reverse complement strand
CGCAGGTCTTCGAGCTCCACGCGTTCGTCCGCGCGCTTGGCGTGCGATTCGAGCACGGTGCGCGGGCCGGCGCCGTAGATCACGCCGGGAATGCCGCGCTCCACGTAGAGCCGCACGTCGGTGTAGAGCGGCGTGCCCACCGCCGGCGGGCGCTCTCCGAACACCGCTTCGGCATGGCGCTGGATCGCGTCCACCAGGGGGCGGTTGCCCGCGAGCGGGGTCATGGCGTTGGCCAGCAGCAGGCGGCGCACTTCCACGCGGATGCCCTCGAAGCCGGCGGCGGCCTCGTCGATCACGCGGCGGATCGCGGCTTCCACCTCCACGGGGTTCTCTTCCGGGATCATGCGCCGGTCGAGCTTGAAGACCACCTTGCCGGGCACGACGTTGGTGTTCGTGCCGCCTTCGATGCGGCCCACGTTCAGGTAGGGGTGCTTGATGCCCTCGACCTTCGACGTGACCTGCCGGTAGGCGGTGTTCTGCCGGTAGAGCGCGTTCAGGATGTGCACGGCCCCCTGCAGCGCATCGACACCCGTGTGCGGCACGGCGGCATGGGCCATCTTGCCGTGCACGGTCACTTCCATCTGCAGGCAGCCGTTGTGCGCGGTGACCACCTCGTAGCTGAAGCCCGCGGCGATCATCAGGTCGGGCTTCGTCAGGCCCTGAGCGAGCAGCCAGCCCGGGCCGAGTTCGCCGCCGAATTCCTCGTCGTAGGTGAAGTGCAGTTCCACCGCGCCGCGCGCCGGGCGGGCCACGGCCTCGAGCGCGCGCACCGCGAAGGTGAACGAGGCGAAATCGCTCTTGCTCACGGCCGTCGCGCGGCCGTACATCTTCCCCTCCGCGATCTCGGCGCCGTAGGGGTCGTGCGTCCAGCCTTCGCCGGGCGGCACCACGTCACCGTGGGCGTTCAAAGCCACCGTCGGGCCGCCCGCGCCGTAGGGGCGGCGCACGATCAGGTTGGTGACCGATTCCATGCCGCAGGCGCGCACTTCGGCGTCGGGCACGGCGTGCTTCTCCGCTGCGTAGCCAAAGCCCTGCAGCAGTTCCGCGGTGCGTTCGGCGTGCGGGGCGTTGTTGCCGGGCGGCGTGTCGGTGGGCACGCGCACGAGGGCCTGCAGGAACTGCACCTCCTCGTCGAAGTGCCGGTCGATCCAGACGTCGATGTCTGCGTAGGTGCTGCTGCTCATGGGTTCTTTTCCTGGGCGAGTTGGTTCAGGAGATGGGAGAAGGCGAGCGCGGCGAGCTGCATGTCGTCGCTCGTGGTGCTTTCCAGGGGGTTGTGGCTGATGCCGCCGTTCTGGCCGCGCACGAACAGCATCGCCTGCGGCAGAATCTCGTGCAGCTTCATCGCGTCGTGGCCGGCGCCACTCGGCATCCGGAAAACCGGCAGCCCCGCGGCCTCGACCGCGGCTTCCCAGCGCTGCTGCCAGGCCGCTGCGCTGGGCGCGGCGCTGGCCTGCATGGACCGCCGGGCCGTATGCCGCAGTCCGCGGCGGCCGGCGATCGCCTCCAGTTCGGCCAGCACGTCGGCGACGAGCGCGTCGCGCTGCGCGTCGGTGGGCGCGCGCAGGTCCAGGCTGAACGTGCAGCGGCCGGGAACCACGTTGACGGAGCCCCCGGGCACCTGCAGCTGCCCGATGGTGCCCACCGAGTCGCCGTCCTGCGCGGCGCGGCGCTCCACGTAGAGCGCCAGTTCCGCCACGGCGGTGGCCGCATCGCGCCGGCGGTCCATGGGCGTGGTGCCGGCATGGCTCGCCACGCCCAGCATCTCGCACACGTAGCGCGCGCTGCCGTTGATGGAGGTGACCACGCCCAGCGGCAGGCCGAGCTCGTTGAGCACCGGGCCCTGCTCGATGTGGACCTCGACGAAGCCCAGGTAGGCGGCCGGGTCGCGCCGCAGCTTCGGGATATCGTCGATGCACAGCCCGGCATGCTGCATGGCCTCGCGCAGGGTCACGCCGTCGGCGTCGCGCTGGTCCAGCCATTCGGGGCGGAAGTCGCCGATCAGGGCGCCGGAGCCGAGGAAGGTGGCGGCATAGCGCTGGCCTTCTTCCTCTGCGAAGCCCACCACCTCGATGCCAAAGGGCAGGCGGCGCCCCGCGCGGTGCAGCTCGCGCACGCAGGCCATGGGCACGAAGATGCCGAGGCGCCCGTCGTACTTGCCGCCGTTGCGCACGGTGTCGTAGTGGCTGCCCGTCATGAGCCATTTCTGCCCGGCGGGAGTGGCCGCGTGGTAGCGCCCGACCACGTTGCCCACGGCGTCCACTTCGACCTCGTCGAAGCCGCAGTCCCGCATCCAGTGGCTGATGCGCTGTGCGCAGGCGCGGTGCGCGTCGGTCAGGTAGGTGACGGTGAGCTGGCCCTTCTCGGCAAAGCCCGGGTCGCTGTGCTGCGCGAGCTTCTCCTGCCAGTCCCAGACGTCGTTGCCCAGCGCGGGCTCCACGCCGAACTTGTCGTTCAGGCGGATCTCGGCGATGCGGTGAATGTTGCGCAGCGCCTCGGCGAACTCGGCATCCGGGTGGCTGTCCAGGCGCCGCGCGAAGGTCTCGATGATCTCCTGGCGCGGCAGGCCCGTGCCGCGCGGGCCGCGCACGGCCAGGATGAAGGGGAAACCGAAGCGCGCGTTGTAGTCGGCATTGAGCTGCTGCAGGCGATCGAATTCCTCCGGCGTGCAGTGCGTGAGGCCCGCCCGGGACTGCTCCCCGGTCGATTCGGCCGTGAGCGAGCGCGCCACCATGGCCTTGCCGGCCAGTTCGGGGTGGGCGCGGATGAGGGCGAGCTGCGCCTCGCGCGAGGCCGCGTCCAGCACACTCACCATCGCATGCTTGAGCTGCGCGAGCGTGCGGAAGGGGCGATCGGCGAGTGCGCCCTGGGCGATCCAGGGCGAATGCTCGTACAGGCCGTCCAGCATCCGCGCGGCTTCGTCCACGGGCGCGGCGTTGAGCTGGTCGAGGGTCAGGGTCATGGCGTCACCTCCGGGCAAGGATGGGTCGCGGCCCAGTGGCGCGCGATGTCGATGCGGCGGCACACCCAGGCGTGCTCGTGGCGCTGGACGTGGTCAAGGAAGCGCTGCAGCGCCGTGATGCGGCCCGGGCGGCCCAGCAGGCGGCAGTGCATGCCGATGCTCATCATCTTGGGCCGGTCGTCGCCGGCCGGGTCGCCCTCGGCGTAGAGCGCGTCGAAGGTGTCCTTCATGTATTGGAAGAACGGGTCGGCGTGCGAGTAGCCCTGCGGCAGCGCGAAGCGCATGTCGTTGCAGTCGAGCGTGTAGGGCACGATGAGTTGCGTGGCATCGGTGCCGTCGGTCTTCTTCACCTTCATCCAGAAGGGCAGGTCGTCGCCGTAGTAGTCGCTGTCGTAGGCGAAGCCGCCGTAGTCGGCCACCAGGCGGCGGGTGTTGGGGCTGTCGCGGCCGGTGTACCAGCCCAGCGGGCGTTCGCCCGTGAGGCGCCGGATGATGTCCATGGCCTCGGCCATGTGGGCGCGCTCCACGTCCTCGGGCACGTTCTGGTAGTGGATCCACTTCAGCCCGTGGCAGGCGATGTCGTGGCCCAGCTCGGCGAAGGCGGCGGTCACCTCCGGGTGGCGCTGCAGCGCCGTCGCCACGCCGAACACGGTGAGCGGCAGGCCGCGGCGCTCGAACTCGCGCAGCAGGCGCCAGACACCCGCGCGCGAACCGTATTCGTAGATACCCTCCATGCTGATGTGGCGGTCGGGGTAGCTGGCCGGGTTGAACATTTCCGACAGGAACTGCTCGCTGCCCGCGTCGCCGTGCAGGGTGGCGTTCTCGCCGCCTTCCTCGTAGTTCAGCACGAACTGCACGGCGATACGCGCGCCCCCGGGCCAGCGCGCGTGCGGCGGATTGCGCCCGTAGCCCACGAGGTCGCGCGGGTAGGGCAGGGTGGCGTCGTAGATCGGCGGTGCGGTCATGGTGGTGGTGGCGTTGGGAAAAAGGGCTGCAGGGGGATCAGGAGAGCGCGCGGGACAGCTCGTTGGCGGGGTGCGCGCGGTCGAAGGCCAGGCTGGCCTCCACGTGGCGCAGGTGCTCGTCCATCAGGCGCACGGCCAGGTCGGCATCGCGGTCGGCGAGGGCCTGCACGATGTGGCCGTGCTCCTCGTGCGAATGCGCGGCCTCGTCGGCGCTCTGGTACATGAGGGTGATGAGCGCGCAGCGGGAAATCAGCTCGCCCAGCATCTGCGCGAGCACTTCGTTGCCCATGAGCTCGGCCATGCGCACGTGGAAATCGCCGAGCAGTTCGGTGCGTCCCGGCACGTCGGCCTCGTCCACCGCCTGCTTCTCGCGTGCGACGTGCTCGCGCAGGGCGCGCACCCGGGCGGGCGTCACCTCGCGCACGAAAGCGCGCGTCATCTCGGCTTCCAGCATGCGGCGCACGGCGAACACCTGCCGCGCCTCCTCGGCCGACGGCGCCGCGACGAACGCCCCGCGCGCCGGCTCCAGCGTCACGAGCCGGTTCTGCGACAGCTGGAAGAGCGCCTGCCGCACCAGCGTGCGCGATACCCCGAAATGGTCCGCCAGCTTCTGCTCGGCCAGCTTGGCGCCCGGCAGCAGGCGGTGCTCCACGATGGCCTTGGTCAGGCTCGCGACGATGGCGCTGGTGGTGGACGGTTCCATCCGGCCCATGATAGCGGCGGACCGGATTTTTGTATGCAATTTTTGTGCACCAAGTTCGGGGCGCGTTCCAAGGCATTCCCGCACCAGGGGGTGCGGATTACTGCTCAAGGCTCGCCGCGGTCCTCGGGGCGGTTTCTATCCAGCAGGTATCCATAGCGGTTGCACAGGAGATAGGGAATGAAGGAAACAGGCACCAGCCACCAGATGGACTTCCACCAGGCAAATGCCCAGCAGCCCCAGGCGAACAGGACGCATGCTCTTCGGAGAATGCGGGATGGCGGCAGTGTGTTCATGGCGCGATCTTCACTCCTGCCGTTCCCCAACGTACGTATACGAGGTAGGGCACGATGCGCACGGTTCCTGCCGGGGTGGGAAGGTGGATGGGAATCCGCGATACCTTGTCGATGAAACCGTTGAGCGGGCGCCCGATCCGCGCCATGTACACACCGGCGCCAAAAATTCCGTCGAGGCCATAACTGCTGGCACGAATCATCCCGGTGCGGGCGATACCAGCCGCGCCGGCTTGCGTGGTGAAGTGGATGAGGTGCCGCAGCTTGAACAGCAGGTGGCTCATGGTGCCCGCATCGGTGATCTGGATCGGCGTGCCGCCGTCCTCCCGGCGGCACGCCAAGGGTGCAATGGTCATTGAAGACTCTTGAATGGAAAAAGGGGGCAGCAGAAGCCGCTGCGCGCCAGCCTCCCGCCAGCGGCAGGGAATTCTCGGTGCCTTGGTGCAGTTGCCGGAGTCAATATGTATCCGTGACGTGTCGCCACGGATGCCTGCGCCAGAATCTGCGCATGACCTTCCCCGACCTGCCGTCTGCTGGTTCCTCGTTGCCCGCACCCGATCCCGCCACCGAACCCGTCCGCTTCCTGCGCCACCTCTACGATGTGGCCGTCCAGGCGGCCCTGCCGTTGCAGCGCATGGCCGCGTACCTGCCGCCCCCGCCCCGGGGCCGCACGCTGGTGCTGGGCGCCGGCAAGGCCGGTGGGGCCATGGCGCACGTGCTGGAGGCGCTGTGGCCGGCCGGGGCGCCGCTGTCCGGGCTGGTCGTCACGCGCTACGGCCACGTGCCGCCGCGGCCGCGCGGGGTGCCGGCGCGCATCGACGTGGCGGAGGCCGCGCACCCGGTGCCCGACGCCGCGGGCGAGGCGGTGGCGCGGCGCATGCTGGAGCTGGCGCGCGGCCTGACGGCCGACGACCTCGTGGTCTGCCTGATCTCGGGCGGCGGCTCCGCGTTGCTCACGCTGCCTGCCGAGGGCCTGGCGCTGGAAGACAAGCAGCGCATCAACCGGGCCTTGCTGGAGAGCGGCGCGGGCATCGCCGAGATGAACTGCGTGCGCAAGCACCTGTCCGGCATCAAGGGCGGCCGGCTGGCAGCCGCCTGTGCCCCGGCGCGGGTGGTGACGCTCGCGATCAGCGACGTGCCCGGCGACGATCCGGCGGTGATCGCCAGCGGCCCCACCGTGCCCGACGCGACGACCTGCGCGGACGCGCTGCGCATCCTCGACCGCCACCGCATCGCCCTGCCGCCGGCCGTGCGTGCGGCGCTGGAGGCCGGTTCGCTGGAAACGCCCAAGCCCGTGGAGGGCCAGGCGCCGGAAGTGCACCTGATCGCCACGCCGCGGCAGTCGCTGGAGGCGGCCGCCGCGGCGGCACGGTCCGCGGGGCTGCCGGTGCATATCCTCTCGGACGAAATGGAGGGCGAATCGCGGGACGTGGGGGCCGTGCATGCCGCACTCGCCCGGTCCGTGGCGCGGCACGGCGGTCCGTTCGCCCGCCCCTGCGCCATCCTCTCGGGCGGCGAGACCACGGTGACGGTGCGCGAGCGACCGCCCGGCGCCCCGCGGGGCCGGGGCGGCCGCGCCGGCGAGTTCTGCCTGGGCCTGGCCCGTGCGCTGCAGGGGCAGGAGGGGGTGTGGGCGCTGGCCGCCGACACCGACGGCATCGACGGAGTGGAGGACAACGCCGGGGCCTTCGTCGCACCCGATACGCTGGCGCGCGCCGCTCGGGCAGGCCTGCGCGTGGACGACCATCTCGCGCGCAATGACGCCTACGGGTTCTTCGCCGCCCTGGGCGACCTCGTGGTCACCGGGCCGACGCACACCAACGTGAACGACTTCCGCGCGCTGCTGGTGCTGTAGTGCCGGCCATGGCGGCCATGCCGCCTGCGGCGGACAGGTGCGTAGGACGGCGAGCACGCCGGGACGGGCGTAATTGCTGCACTGCAGCGGGAGCGGGCCGTCCATAGTGGGCCCGCATGACTGAATTTCCTACCATCAACGCCGAATCCATGCGGCGCGCACTCCCGGCCCCGCTGCCGGCTGCCGGGCCGGACCGCATGGATCCCGAACAATGGATACGCGGCAAGTTCACGCACCGGGGCCGCACGCTCGCCTACTGGCTGTGCCTTCCGCCGCGCGCCGAAGGTGCGCAGCCCTGCCCGATGGTGGTCATGCTCCACGGCTGCACCCAGGATGCCGGCGATTTCGCGGCCGGCACGCAGATGCATGTCCATGCACGCGACGCAGGGGTGGCGGTGCTGTACCCGGAACAGGCCCAATGGGACAACGCGCACCGGTGCTGGAACTGGTTCAAGCCGCAGCACCAGGGGCGGGACGGCGGCGAGCCCGCCGTGCTGGCTGCGCTGGCGCAGTCGATCGCTCAGGAGTACCGGATGGACCGGTCCCGCGTGTTCGTGGCGGGGCTGTCGGCGGGCGGGGCCATGGCGGACATCCTGGCTTGCAGCTACCCCGACATCTTCGCCGCCGTGGGGGTGCATTCCGGCCTGCGGGCAGGTGCCGCGAACGATGCCATGTCGGCGCTGTCCGTGATGCGCAGCGGAAGCCCGGCGCCCGGCGGTTGCGCGGGCCGCACCCGGGCAGTGCCGACGATCGTGTTCCACGGCGATGGCGACACGACCGTGCACCCCGGCAATGCCGGCGCAGTGATCGATGCAGCGGTGAAAGCCCACGAGAGCGAAACCCTGCAAGCCATGATTCCCCGGACGACGGCGGGTGTCTCGGTGGGAGGGCGGAGGTTCACCCGAACGGTCTATGAGGACGGCACGGGCCGCTGCGGCGCGGAGCTGTGGGAGCTCCATGGAACGGGCCACGCGTGGTCCGGCGGCGACGGCCAGGGCACCTTCACCGATGTGGACGGCGTGGACGCCAGCGCGGAAATGCTGCGCTTCTTCCTCGCCCACCCGATGCGGCCCGTGGCCTGACGGCGGGTAGGCGCGGGCCGCGGTCAGTAGCCCAGCGTGAGACCGTCCGGATTGCGCGGATCGGAGTAGCCGAACAGCACGCCGTCCTTGCGCTGGATGGTCTGCGTGCGGCCCATGGAGGGCTTGAGTGCCAGGTTGTGGCCGCGCGACTTCAGGATGGCCAGCGTGTCCGGCGAAAAGCCGTTCTCGATGCGCAGCTCGTCCGGGGTCCACTGGTGGTGGATGCGCGGTGCGGCCGCGGCCTCGGCGGGGTTCATGCCGAAGTCGATCACGTTGACCACGGTCTGCAGCACCGTGGTGATGATGCGCGCGCCGCCCGGGCTGCCGGTAACGAGGACCGGCTTGCCGTCCTTGAGCACGAGGGTGGGGCTCATGGACGAAAGCGGCCGCTTGCCGCCGGCCACCGCGTTGGCGTCGCCGCCCACGAGGCCGTAGGCATTCGCCACGCCGGGCTTGGCGGCGAAGTCGTCCATCTCGTTGTTGAGCAGGATGCCCGTGCCCTTGGCCACGATGCCGCTGCCGAAGTTGGTGTTCAGCGTATAGGTCACCGCCACCGCGTTGCCGGCCTTGTCCACCACCGAGAAGTGCGTGGTCTGGTCGCTCTCGTAGGGCTGCGGCTGTCCCGGCTTGATGTCCCTGGCGGGGCGCGCCTTGTTCGGATCGATGGTCTTCGCGAGCGAGGCGGCGTAGGCCTTGGAGGTCAGGCCCTTGAGCGGGACCTTCACGAAATCCGGGTCGCCCAGGTACTCGGAGCGGTCGGCGTAGGCCAGCTTCATGCTCTCGGCCATCATGTGCAGGGTCTGGGCGCTGCCCGGGCCCCACTGGGCGAGCGGCATCGGCTCGAGCATGTTGAGGATCTGCACGAGGTGCGCGCCGCCCGACGAGGGCGGGGGCATGGTGACCACTTCGTAGCCGCGGTAGGTGCCGCGCACGGGCGTGCGTTCCACCACCTCGTAGTCGCGCAGGTCCTGCAGGCCCAGGGCACCGGGATAGGGCGCCATCTCGGCCGCGATGCGCCGTGCGATCGGGCCCTGGTAGAACGCCTTGGCACCCTGCTGCGAGATGAGCCGCAGGGACTGGGCGAGGTCCTTCTGCACCAGCCGGTCGCCGATCTTCAGGGGCGCGTCGCCGCGCCAGAAGATCTGCCGCGTGGCCGGCCAGCGGCCCATGTTGTCGCGCTCCTGCGCCAGCGTCTTGGCCAGCGTGAGGCTCACGGGGAAGCCCTTGTCCGCCAGTGCGATCGCGGGTGCGATCACCTTCGACAGCGGCTGGGTGCCCCAGGTCTTGAGTGCATGCTCCAGGCCCGCCACCGTGCCCGGCACGCCCACGGCGTAGTGCGTGTAGAGCGACTTGCCGTCGATCACGTTGCCTTTCTCGTCCAGGTACATGTCGCGGCTCGCCTTGCGGGGTGCGATCTCGCGGAAGTCGAGCGCCACGCTCTTGCCGCTCTTCGCGTCGTACACCATCATGAAGCCGCCGCCGCCCAGGTTGCCGGCGTTGGGCAGGACCACGGCCAGCGCGAAGCCCACGCCCACGGCCGCATCGACCGCGTTGCCCCCGGCCCGCAGAATGTCCAGCCCCACCTTGGTGGCCAGTTCCTGCTCGGTGGCCACCATGCCGTTGCGCGCCACGACCGGATGGAAGACATCCATGTCCATGTCGTAGGCGCGGCCCGCCGCGCGCGCCGCCGGCGTCTGCTGGGGAGCACCTTCCGGGGCCTGCGCGGTGTCCGCGGGCGCCGTGGCAGTGCCTGGGAGGTTCGCGCAGCCCGCGATGGCCAGCAGCGCGAGCATGCTGCTTCCAGCGAGCAGCCAGGGGCGTTGGAGGCGGGGGGAAGTCATCGGTCGAAGCCCTTTCCTGTCGTTGTAGTGCATGCCGGCGCAGAACGCCGCCGGCAGGGGCGGACAGTGTAGAGCGGGCGTCCCGCCACGCACGTCACGGTTCGTTACAGCCGGCCCCGGTGCGGCGGGACGGGCATGGAGCCTGCATACACTGGGGCACCCAGACACCAGGAGACGCCCCATGGGCCTCAGCACGCACGTTCTCGACACCATGCACGGCTGCCCGGCCGCCGGCATGGCCGTTTCGCTCTACGACACCGCAGGCGGCCAGGCCCGGCTGCTCAAGGAACTGGTGCTCAACCAGGACGGCCGCACCGATGCGCCGCTCTTCGACAACGCCAGCCTGCGGACAGGCACCTACCGGTTGTCGTTCGAGGTGGGCGCGTACTTCCGCGCACGCGGCGTGGCGCTGCCCGAGCCCAACTTCCTCGACCGCGTGAGCCTGGATTTCGGCGTGGCCCATGCCGAGCAGCACTACCACGTGCCACTGCTGGTCAGCCCCTGGAGCTACTCGACCTACCGTGGCTCCTGAACTGCCGAGCCCGCAGGCGTCAGAGCTGGCCCTCGGTCAGCGTGTCGAGCTGGAACCGGCCCGACTTGTGCCACAGCCAGGTGTCGGTGTAGGTGACGCGGCCCATCCGCTCGGGCACGGGGTAGGGCGCCGCGGCGCGCACGGTGCGCTCGATTTCCGCGATCACCTCCGGCGCATGGCGCGGCGCGCGCATCCAGGACAGGCGGGTGACCTGCCCGTTGCGGTCGATATCGACCTGCAGCGTGCCGATGGCGTAGAGCAGGGGCGGGAGCTTGCCCCGGTAGATGCGCGCCTGGTTCAGGCCGTAGAGGTGCGTGGCGGCGTCCTGCCGGTAGGCGCGCGGATTGGCCGCGGCCGAGGTGCGCGCCGAGCCGCGCGTGGCGGGCTCCGGGCCCTTGACGTCGCCGGATGCCTCAGCGGCGGGGGCGCTGGCTTCGTCGGGCGCGGGGGCCGTCTCCGGTCCCGACTTGCAGGCGGCCACGAGGGAGGCGACGGCCGCCATCAGGCCGGCCAGCAGCCAGTGGCGTCCGGCACCCGTCGCGCCGTGGGAGGAGGGGAGGGAAGGCTTCATCGGAGGTCCGTTGCGGGCCGCGGGGAAAGGTGGCGGACATGCGCCGGGCCCTGGATGACCCAACGCGGGGGCGCGCCATGGCGTTGACGCCCGCCCTGCACGCCTTGATCCAGGGGCTGGCCGCGCGGCCGGCCTGCCTGGTCGAGGTGGAGTCTATCCAGGGATCGGTGCCGCGGGAGCGCGGCGCATGGATGGCCGTGTTCGCCGACGGGCCGCTGCTGGGCACCATCGGCGGCGGCCGGCTGGAATGGGATGCCGTGCGCGAGGCGCGTGCGCGCCTGGACGCGCCGGGGCCGGCCGCGCCGCCGGTGGTGCGGTTTGCCCTGGGGCCGAGCCTGGGCCAGTGCTGCGGTGGCGTGGTCCACCTGCGCTTCACCCGCGTGGAGGCGGCGGACCGCGCAGCGCTCGCGACGCGCCTGGCGCCCGCGCGCGCGCCGGTCGCGCTCTTCGGCGCGGGGCACGTGGGCCATGCACTGGCGCGCGTGCTGGCGCCGCTGCCCTTCGAGCTCACCTGGATCGACAGCCGCGATGGCGTCTTCCCTCCGGACGCGGAGGCCGGCGGGGCGCATTGCGAGCATTCCGAGCCCGTGCATGCAGCCGTGCCGGGGCTGGCGCCGGGCTCGCGCGTGCTCATCATGAGCTTCAGCCACGCGGAGGATCTCGACGTGGTCGCCGCCTGCCTCGCGCGGCAGCGCGCCCGTGCCGACCTGCCGTTCTTGGGGCTCATCGGCAGCCGCACCAAGTGGGCCACCTTCTCGCACCGCCTGCAGGCGCGGGGCTTCGGCGCGCAGGAACTGGCGCACGTCACCTGTCCCATCGGCCTGCCGGACATCGCGGGCAAGGAGCCCGAAGTGATCGCGGTGTCGGTGGCGGCCCAGTTGCTCGCCACCCTGCCGCCCACGCCGCTCGGATGACGCCATCCGGGCCGCTCCCGTCGCGCCGGGAACGGAACCTGCATACACTCGGGCCACAGGTCGCAGCGGTGCAAGGCGATGCCGTCTTTTCCGTCGTTGGGGCGGGGGGCGCATCCAGCGCGGCCTTCCCGCTGCTCAGAGCGCCCGCCGTGGTGAGCAGGTTGCCGCGCGGCCGCCTTCGATGCAACGGGCCGCGCACGAAGTTGAGAGCCACCATGGAAAGCTACCTCCTCGACTGGGCCAACCTGCTGCTGCGCTGGGTCCACGTCATCACCGCCATCGCCTGGGTCGGGTCGTCGTTCTATTTCGTCTTTCTCGATTCCAGCCTCACCCGGCCGGTCGATGAGCACCTCCAGCGCCAGGGCGTGAGCGGCGAACTCTGGGCGGTGCACGGCGGCGGCTTCTACCACCCGGTCAAGTTCGCAGGCGCGCCGCCCCAGTTGCCCAGGCATCTGCACTGGTTCTTCTGGGAAAGCTACAGCACCTGGATCAGCGGCTTCGCCCTGTTCACGGTGTCCTACCTCTGGAGCGCCAGCACCTACCTGATCGACAAGTCGCGCATGGACTGGGCACCGGCCACCGCCGTCGTGGTCGCGCTGGCGTTCCTGGCCGTGTTCTGGCTGCTGTACGACGCGATCTGCCGCGTTTTCGGCCAGCGGAAGAACGGCGACGCCATCGTCGGCGCGCTGGTCTTCGTGCTGGTGTGCGCGGCCTCGTGGCTGGCCTGCCACTGGTTCGCGGGCCGCGCGGCCTTCCTGCTGGTGGGCGCGATGATCGCCACCAGCATGAGCGCCAACGTGTTCTTCTGGATCATCCCGGGCCAGCGCAAGGTGATCGCGCAGATGAAGGCCGGCCAGCCGGTGGACCCGATCCACGGCAAGCGCGGCAAGCAGCGCAGCGTGCACAACACCTACTTCACGCTGCCGGTGCTGTTCTGCATGCTGTCCAACCACTACAGCTTCACCTGGAGCCATCCGCAGAACTGGCTGATCCTCATCCTGATGATGTTCGCGGGCGCATCCATCCGCCAGTTCTTCGTGATGCGCCACGGCTGGAAGCTGGGCCGCAATGCGCACCCGCTGCCCTACGCCCTGGTGGGCTGCGCCGTCATCGTCGGCACGATCTCCGGGCTGCGGCTGTCGCAGGCACCCGCCGTGCCGGCGGCGCCATCGTCCCCGGCCGCCGCTGCGCCCGTGGGCTACGCCCAGTTGCAGCCGGTGCTGGCACAGCGTTGCTACATGTGCCACGGCGAGCAGGTGCAGATGAAGAACCTGCGCCTGGATTCCGCCGAATCCGTGGCGCAGCATGCCCAGGCCATCTACCAGCAGGCAGTGGTGCAGAAGCTCATGCCGATGAACAATGCCACCGGCATGACGGATGCCGAGCGCGATCTCGTGCGGCGCTGGTTCGAGGGCGGCGCGCCGGCCCGCTGACCGCTGGCGGGCCGTCCCCGCCGCTCAGGCGGACGCTGCGGCGGTGGCGCCCGAGCCCTGCCAGGCGCGCAGCGGTACAGGCCCCGGAGCGTGCACCAGGGGATCGGTCCGTTCCGCCGTGCGCCAGGCCAGGCCGCTCGCGCAGCCCTTGGCTTCGTGCTTGGCCAGCGCAGCGGCATTGGCCACCTCCTCGGCATGGCGCATGGTGCCCGGCACCACGCGCGCCGCCCCGATCGCCAGCGTCGTGCAGGGGAAGAAGCGCTTCACCCCGTGCCGGTCTTCCGCCCAGATGCCGCCGTCCGCGCGCGCGGCATCGTCGAACAACTGGAACGCCTCGCGCGCGAATTCTTCCACGATGCGCTGGCAGCGCTGCAGCCAGTCGCCGCTCTGGAACAGCAGCATGAAGTCGTCCCCGCCCACGTGCCCGATGAAGTCCCGCTGCGCATCGCAGTGCGCCACGGCCAGCCGCGCCACGAGGCGGATCATCTGGTCGCCGCGCCAGTAGCCGTAGTAGTCGTTGAACGGCTTGAAGTGGTTCAGGTCGGCATAGCAGGCCACGAACTCCGTGCCGCTGTCGATCAGCCGCTGCATGTGCAGGCTGATGGGAATGTTGCCCGGCAGGAAGGTGAGGGGGTTGGCGTGACGCGCCGCCTCGATGCGGGCCTCGGTCACGCTGCGCACGAGTTGTTCGCCAGTGCCCAGGCCCACGTAGCGGCCGTTGTCGGTGACGATGAACCCGTCGCTCAGGTAGCGCTGGTCCTGTGAGGTCAGGATGCCCACGAGCTGGTCCACGTCGCAGTCGAGCTCGACCACGCGCGGCGCCGGGTTCGCGAAGGCCGCGCAGGCCTTGCGGCCGTGCACCTCGCGGAAGTAGAGCGTCGCGTAGTGGTTCATGAACTGCTGGCGGTTGATCAGCGCCACGGGGCGCGCACCGTCGAGCACCGGCAGGGCATGCAGTTCCGGATGCGCCTTGAAGAGACCGGCCACGGTGTCGTTGCTGGTCTCGGCCGTGGCCGTGGGCGCATGCACCACCAGCAGGTTGCGCAGGATGCCCGGCCGGGCGTTCTGGCCGCGGTGCGGCATGATCGCCACGCGGCGGTCGCGCACGGCGTCCAGGGCCGGCGCTTCGATCCGCCCGCGCGGTCCGGGCCCGGGCCGGCCCAGCAGGTAGCCCTGGCCATAGGGGATGCCGAGGTCGCGCAGCGCCCGCAGGTCGTCCTGCGTCTCGATGCCCTCGGCGATCAGGGTGGTGCCGAACGCGTCCGCGATGCCCTTGATGGCCTGCAGCATCTGCAGGCTCCCGGGATGCGCGCTGATGTCGCGCACGAAGTACTTGTCGATCTTCACGAAGTCCGGCCGCGTCTCGGACCAGAGCCGCAGGCTGGAGCGGCCGTCCCCGAAATCGTCGAGCGCGATGCGTGCGCCGCAGGCGTGCACCTGCTTGAGCGACTCGCGCAGCGAGGCCATGTCGCTCACACGCTCGTGCTCGGTGATCTCCAGCACCACGTTCTCCGCCGACACGCCCGCGGCCCGGGCCGCGCCGGCCAGCGTCATGCCGCGGCACAGCGATACCCCGCGCACCAGCGCATCCGCGCTGATGTTCACGAACAGGCGGCCCGCGCCGCCGGACGCCCCCCACTGCCGCAGGGCGATCGCCACGCACAGCAGCTCGAACTCCTGCAGCACGCCTTCCGCGAGCGCAGCCTCCAGCAGGCGGTCGGGCGTGTGCAGGGGCGTGCCCGCCGGGCCGCGGATCAGGGCTTCGTGGGCATAGACGTTGCCCTCGCGGAGATCGGCGAGGGGCTGGAACACGCAGTGGAGCCCGCCGCCCCGCATGAGCCGCACGAGCGGTCCCGTGCCGTCCCGCACCGCAGGCGACAGCGAAGCGACCACCGCCTGGAGCGCGCTGTCATGGCCGGGTGCGATTGTTACATTCATACACAATTGTCGCGAAGTTACTCCCACCCCATGACATCGGAATGACACACTCCGTGCCGCAGCGGGGAATTCCGCTACGTCGGAAGGTGCGTGTCGGCAGCACACGTCTGCATGGGCCACCGCGTACTTCGCCGGGGCGGCCTGCCCGTCGATGCGCAGCTTGCGCCGCAGGTGCAGCCGGTGCGTTTCCACCGTGCGCACCGAGGTGCCCATCTGCTCGGCGATGTCCTTGTTGGAGCGCCCCTCGGCCAGCAGCCCGAGCACCGCCGCCCACCAGCGCGCGCACGCCTTCGCTGAAATGGCTGCCGCCGGCCCGCACCGTCTCGATGGTCTGCACCAGCTGGCCGGCCGGCGCATCCGCATCCTTGCGCACGTAGCCGCGCGCGCCCAGGCCCACGGCACGCCGCACATACCCGGCGTCCTGGTGCATCGACAGCACCATCACGCGCTCCGGGGCCGCGGCGGCGAGATCCCGGGCCTCCTGCACCCCAGGCTGGTGCTGGACGTCTTCGACAGCGAGAACCGCAAGCAGGCGGCCGATTCCGGCAGCGGCTACGGGGCAACCTGCTCGACCTGCGCAGGCAGGTGGCGCCGGGCTTTGGCGTGGATGCGGACGAACGGGCATTTTCCGCCAACACGTCCTCGGGCATGTGCCATGCCATCCTCGGCATCGACTGGCCGCGCGGCGACGTGGTGGTGACCACCAACCACGAGCACGGCGGCGGCGACACGCCGCTCAAGATCGCCGCGGACCGCTATGGCATCGAGGTGCCGCGCATCGAGACGCCCGTGGGCAACCACCAGACCGCGGCCACCTGAGTGAACCTGTTCGACGAGCGCATCCGCGCGCTCGAGGCCCTGGGCAAGCGCGTGCGCGCGATGATGTGGTCCTCGCCCACCTGCAACACTGGCACCATGCTGTCGATCGCGGACCTGATGGGGGTGGTGAAGGCCCACGGCCTCATCAGCATCGTGGACGGTGCCCACCTGCCGGGCACGACGCGCGCGACATCGACCTGCTGGTCGATGCCATGTGGGATCTCTCGCGCAAGATCTGACGATCCGGGGGCGTAAAAAAAAGAGCGCGGGAAGCGATTCCCGCGCTCTTCGCCCTGGAGAAGGGGACTCGCGTCAGAACCGGTGGCGGATGCCGACGCCGAAGCTGTTGCCCTTGGTCTGTGCGGTGATGCGGTCGTTCATCAGCATCGCATAGACGTCGGTGCGCTTCGACAGGAAGTAGTCGTAGCCGACGGTGAAGGTCTTGCGGTCGATGTCGGTCTGCGTCATCTCGGTCTTCACCCACTCGACCAGCACCTTGCCCGACGGGCCGGTGGGGATGGAGGCGCCGATCTGCATGGTCTTGGCCTTGTTGTCGGTGTTGTCCGCCTTGGCCTCGCCATAGCTCAGGAAGGGCTTGACCACCTGGAAGTCGTAGGCGCCCAGCAGCATCCAGTCCTTCTTGGTCGTGCCCAGGTAGGCGCCCTGGCCGGGATTGGCGATCTGGTCGCGCTCGTAGAAGCCGGTCAGCGTGAGCGGGCCGCCGAAGTAGAAGAAGTTCGCGCCCACGTTCTTGCGGCCGTTGTTGCCCGCCTGCTCGCCGAACTGGTACTGGATGTTCGCGGAGAAGCCGCCGATCTTCGGTGTGCTGTAGACGATCTGGTTGCTCCAGCCCGTGTCGGCGGGCGTCGTAGAGGCCCAGCCCGTGCCGTTGAACAGGGGCACGTTCATGTGCAGGATCAGCGGCGAGAAGTTGAACGAGTCGCCCAGCGGATTGCCCACCACGGACGGCAGGAAGTTGGGCGCCATCCACCTGCCCAGCAGCACGGAGCCGAAGTTGCCCGACAGGCTGACGTTGGCATCGCGGGAGAAGAAGGTGTCGCCCGTGAAGCGGCCCTGCGTGCCGGTGTCGGTCTGCAGGAACGACGTCAGCTGGAAGCTGGCCGTCAGGCCGCCGCCCAGGTCTTCCGTGCCCTTGAAGCCGAACCACGAGGTGGTCAGGCCGCCGCTGTTGACCACCGAGCGGCGGTTGGCGTCGCCGGCCATCTTCATGGAGCCCGCGTAGATGTCAGACAGTCCGGTGAGCTGGACCGAACTCTGGGCGTGGGCACCGGCGGCGCACAACAGCGCGGCGCTCAGCGCGATCAGGTTTTTTTTCATAAGGCTCCTGTCCACAACGACAAAGACAAACACAAAGAGAAAGGAAATCGGATGGATGCACCGGAGCAGGGCGTATCGTGACGCCGTGCACCCGGAGAACGCACCACGGCAACCGTGGAATGCCCGCTCCGGCGGTGGCCGTTTGTAACCAGCAATTACCGTGCCGGCAAGATGGGCACTTCCCTTCCCGCACGGCCGGGCACATGCGGCGCGGGCAGGGTGCGCCGTCCCGCATCGCGCGCGGCGCATTTGACCTCGCTCAACACGCCCGGGACGCTGGCGCGCCACAGTGCGCTCCATGTTCCCCATCCCTTCCACCGATCCTTCCGTGCCGTTCGAGGTGGCCGCTGCAGGCCAGGTGCTGCGCCAGCGCCGCCAGCAGTCCGCTTCGGTGCTGCACCTCGATAGTGGCCGCGTGGTCTTCGCGGTGCGCGAGGAGGGTCAGCTCCGGCACCAGCTCGGTGCGGTGGACGGGCCCTTCTGGCTCGATGCCGCGTCGGCCCTGCTCGGCCAGCCCTGCCCCGTGGACATGGTGGCGGATTCGCGGGTGCAACTGCGCCGCGTGCCCCTGGAGGCGTTCCGCGACGAGGTGGCGCTGCTGCCGGACGCGGTGCAGCGCCTGGTGCGCGACATGGCCGCAGGCTACCTGCAGCAGACCGAACTGGCCGTGAGCCGCCTCGCGCAGGACGCGGAAGCCCGCTGCGCCCAATGGCTGCTGCGCCACGCCGAGCCCGGCGACGGCGGCGCGCTGCGCGTCACCCTCAGCCAGCGCAAGCGCCTCATCGCCGCGCAACTCGGCATCGCGCCGGAAACCTTCTCACGGGTGCTGCGGCACCTGCGCGAGCACGGCCTCATCGCCGGCACGGGCAACGTGCTCGTCCTGCCGCAGCCGGGCCAACTGCAGATGGTGGCGGGCGGCTGAGCGCCCTGCGGCGTCCGGCATCCGGGGCCCCTGGGCGGACGGCTCGTGGGCCGCCATGCCTGTTTCAGCGCTGGCCGCCCGTGCGACCCGTCCAGCCGCATGGCAGAGGGACAATGGAACCGTATTCCGGATTATTTATTTTCATCTGATTATTTAATTCGGGTTATTGTAATTTTATGAACGCCCGGGCTTTCCGTGGTGGTGCTGCCGATAATGGCCGCGTTATCAACCACCGGACTGCCGATGAAAATCCATTCGATTTCTCCCGTGAGGGAATGGCCGCACCACGCCCCGCCTGCCTTCCAGGCAGTCCCCATCCACTGCGAAGGAATATGGGAGAGGCGAAAATGAATATTCCGGCAGAACTGAATATTTCAATAATGGATTCGCCCTGCGTCCGGTACACCGGGCCCGGCCAGCGCATTCCCATCGTCAGCCTGGCCGCGCTGCGCTCGCGCGATGCAGTGAAGAAGCGGGAACTGGCGCTCGCACTCGGCGGGGTATGCCGCCAATTCGGTTACTTCTGCGTCGAGGAGCACGGCATTCCCGACGACCTGCTGCACTCCGCGCAGGAGGCCGTGCAGGCGTTCTTCGATCTGCCCCGGGCAGAGAAAATGTCCATCGAGCTGTCGCGGTCGCGCTACCACCGCGGATACGTGCCCCCTGGCGAGGAAACCGCCTATGGCAGCACCGTCCAGGACATCAAGGAAGCCTTCGACATGGCGATGGAACTGGGCCCCGACGATCCCGACGTGCGCGCCGGGAAGTTCTTCCACGGGCCCAATGCCTGGCCGGCGGCGCAGCCGCTGCTGCGGCCCACGCTGTCGTGGCTCTACCGCGAGTGGCTCGCGATGTGCGGCGACATCAGCGAGCTGTTCGCGATCGCGCTCGGCCTGTCCAACACCTACTTCGCCGAGCGCACGCTCAAGCCGCTCGCGCAATTGCGCGCCGCGCGCTATCCGCAGCAGCCCGCGGGCGGCCATTCACAGGCGATCGGCTGCGGCGAGCACACCGACTACGGCATCGTCACGGTGATCTGGCAGATGGACGAGGAAGGCCTCGAAGTCTGCGACCCGGCTGGCCGGTGGACCCGCGTGCCGCGCGTGCCGGGCACCTTCCTCTGCCTGCTCGGCAACGTGACGGGCATCTGGACGAACGACCACTGGCGCGCGACGCCCCACCGCGTTGTGAACGTGTCCGGAAACGTGCGCCATTCGCTCAACTTCTTCTTCGACCCCGACCACGACTGCGTGGTCGAGCCGATGGCGCAGTTCGTCACGGAAACGAAGCCCGCGCGCTATGCGCCCGTCACGATGGGCGCCCATCTGGCGCGCAACTTCGACGGGGTATTCGCCTACCGCAAGCCGTCCCCCGCCGAGGCGGGGCAGGCGGCATGAACATGGGAGTCCAACGCATGAAAGACGGCATGAAGAACATTCTGGTGATCGGCGGCGGCGTGGTGGGCCTGGCCACCGCGATGGAACTGAACGGCAGTGGAGCGAACGTGGTCCACGCCTACCCGCGCGAGGGCGATGCGCTTTCCGCTTCCCGCGCTGCCGGAGCGATGCTCGGCGCCTTCGGTGAAATGTCCGCCGACGACGGCCCCGAGGAGATGGAGGAGTTCGACTTCCGGCTGGCCGCGCAGCGCTACTACCCGCAGTGGCTGGAGCGCCTGCGGGAGGAGGCGGCCGTTCCCGTCTCCCAGGTCGAGGGCACGGTGATCATCGCGAACAACCTCGGGGCGCGGGACCGCGACGGCATCCGCCGCATGCACGCGGAGGCCGCTCTCCGCGGCGAGCCTGCCGGGTGGATCGAGCCTGGCGACGTCCCCGGCCTGAAGCCCAGCCCGGTCCACGCGCCGGCCCTGTGCCTCTACCTGAGGAACGAGCATGCGGTGCATTCCGGTGAATTGCTCGACGCGATGGCGGCAGTGCTCTCGCGGCGTCCGCGCTACCGGCACCTCGATGCGCGCGTGCGGGAGGTGCGCCCCGAGGGGCGAGCCTGGAAGGCAACGCTCTCGGACGGCAGCGTGCAGCAGGTGGATGCCGTGGTCCTGGCCAGCGGCTCCCGCTCGCTCGAGTGCCTGCCCCCGGGGCTGGCGGAGGACGCCGCGCTGCCGGCCCTGAGCTTCGGCAAGGGCGTTTCCTGCCTCATCAGCGAAGCGCCGGCGGTGGCCCACACCATCCGGACTCCCAACCGCACCTTCGCCTGCGGGATCCATCTGGTGCCCCGGCCCGGTACCGGCACCCTGTATGTCGGCGCCACCAATTTCACGGGCGTGGACGAGGACGCCGAGGCCAAGGTGCAGCCCGGCGAGCTGCACGGCCTGTTCGACGAGGCCATCCACCAGATCAACACGGACATCCGCACGAGCCGCATCGAGCAGATCCGCGTGGGCTTCCGGCCCATCGCCGCGTTCAAGCGGCCCCTGGTGGGCAGGACCCGGCTGCCGGATCTCTACATCGCGACCGGCACCTACCGCAACGGCGTGCTCATGGCGCCCCTGGTCGCAGCGATGATCGCTGCGGAACTGGGCCTGCGCACGGCGCCTTACCAGGGCAATCCCTTTTCCGTCCTGGAAGATGCGCAGCGGCCGGCGGGCTGGGACATCGACCGCCTGCTCGACGTCGGCGTGCGCGACCTGGTGGCGTTCCTGCAGGAGCCGCGCAGCCCGCTGCCCTACAGCCGTGCGCGGGAACTGGAGGCCTACCTGCGCAGCCTGCTGCAGGCCGCCGTGCGCAACGATGCGGGGGCCTCGTCCGATTCGCTGCACGCGATGATCCAGGCCCGGCTGAAAGATGCCCCGTTCAACGAGACGGTGCACAAGCTCTTCTACGAGATCGGGGACCGGGAGCAGCGGCCCGCGCTCCAGCCTGCCGAGGCCTGAAGCCGGGGCGCCATCGGGGTTCTCCCGGGGTCGCCCCCCGGGGTTCTACCCAAAGCCGTCCGGCGGAGCGCTGCGTATATTCGTTTGCAAGGGCCCGGCCTGTCCCGGGTGTGCATCCCTGCAACGAACCGACCGCTCCGCATGTCCCGCCCCCGCTGTTCCCGGCCGATTCCCGCGCAGAACGTGGGGCGCGCATGAGCGCGCCGCCCGCTCCGCCTGCGGCGGCCGGGCGCGGGCGCCTGCGTGCCTTCGCCACGGTGCACGACGGGCGCGAGGCGCACTGGCACATGCCCGGCCCGCTGGTGCTGCGCATGATCGCCGCCGCCGTGGCTGCCGTGCTGCTGGCCGGAGGGCTGACTGCCTGGCTGGTGGCGCGCTCCGCGCAGCACGAGGCGCTGGAGCGCCTGATGGAGCGGCAGACCGACGAGGTCGAGGCGATAGCGCTGCTGCTGTCCAGCAAGATCGAGCAGAACCAGCGCGTGCTGGCCGCGCTGGCCGAGAGCATTCCCACGCCGCTGCCCGATTCGCCGGGCGCGCTCGACGCCCTGCTCGGACAGGGGCTGCCCGCGGCGCGTTTCTTCGATGCCCTGCAGATCGCGCGGCAGGACGGCAGCCTCGGCCTGTACTGGCAGAACGGGCGGCTGCACCCCGGCGCGCAGCTGGATCCCGCCGAGCGCGACCAACTGCGGCGCACCTTGCTGGAGGGCAAGCCGCTCGTGTCCGGCGTGATCGGCAACGGTCCTGCCGACGCGCGCATCATGTTCAGCCTGCCACTGCGCGCGGCCGAGGACGGCGGGGTGCAGGGCGCGCTCGCCGGCACGCTGCGGCTGCAGTCGCAGGGCCTGCTGCCGCCGTCGATGGCGCTGCCGGCACGGGCCGGTTCGACGCTGGTGGTCTTCTCGCGCGACGGCGCCATCCTCGCGCACCCGGATACGGCCCGCGTGCTCGGGCTGGTGCGCAACGAGGCGGGGCTGTCGCAGGTGTACGAGCGGGCGCTGCAGGGCGGACAGGCGGCGGTCGCGGGGCGCGGATTCTCGGAGGTGGTGGGCGGGCAGCTCGTGAGCGTGGCGGGCGTGCCGCTGCCCCAGTGGCTGGTGGCGCGTGTGAGCGACGCACGCGCCTCGGACCTGGACCTGCTGGCCGGCGGCGGCCAGCGCGGGCTGGTGCGTGCCGCGGCCGCCACGGCCTGCGCGGCGCTGCTCGCGGCCATCGCCATCGCCGTGCTGGCCCAGCCCCTGGCACGGCTGTGCCGCCGCGTGGCGCGCGCCCGTCCCGCCGGCATCGCCGACGACGCCCCCTGGCCGTCCGGCGCAGGCGAGGTGGACGCCCTCGCGCAGGTCTGCCGCGCGCTGGTGGACGACTGCCGCCTGGCGCAGCACCGGGCGGGCGTGCTGCAGGACCAGTTCCAGGCCGTGCTGGACCATGCGCCCGCCGGCATCGTCATCACCCGCGCCGGGCACGTGATGGTCGTCGGGCTGGAGGCCTGCCGCCTGCTCGGCTACGAACCGCATGAACTGCAGGGTCAGCCCGCGCGGCTGCTCTATGCCAGCGATGCAGCCTATGCCGAAGTGGGCCGGCGCGTGCGTGCCGAGTTCGCCGCGCACGGCGCCTTCGACGGCGATGTCTGCTTCGTCCGCAAGGACGGCGGCGCGGTTTGGGCGCGGGTGCTCGGCCGGGCCGTGCGCGACGGCGCCGTGGCGGAAGGCGGCGGTACCGTGTGGATGCTGGAGGACCTGACAGCGGCGCGCGAGGCGCGGCGGCAACAGGACTGGCCCGCGGGGCACGATCCCCTCACGCAGCTCGCCAACCGCGAAGCGTTCCAGCAGCGCCTGCACGCCCTGCTGGCGGGTCGTGCGAAACTCTCCATGGTGGTGCGTCCGGTGGTTCGGAATGGTGCATTGCCTCTGGATTCGCTGCAGGACCCCGAAGGCCACGCGGACGCCGTGGTGCCCGCTGCTGCACCAGAAGAGGGCGTGCTGCTGTTTCTCGATCTCGACCATTTCACGGTGGTGAATGCGATCGCCGGGCACGACGCAGGCGACGACGTGCTGCGCCACGTGGGCCGGCTCATCGAGACGCAGGTGCGGCACGTGGGGTGGGCCGCCCGGCTGGGCGGTGACGAATTCGCGGTGGTGCTGCCCGGCTGCGCCCTGCCGCGCGGCGTGGCGATCGCCACCCAGCTCTGCGCGGCCGTGCATGCCTGGGAGCCGGCCTATGCCGGCCGCACGTACACGCTGGGCGTGAGCATCGGGCTCGTGCCGCTGGATGGGGACGCCTACGACGTGCCCACCGTGCTGCACGCGGCCGACATGGCCTGCTACGAGGCCAAGCGCGCGGGCCGCAACCGCGTCGAGGTGCGGTGGCTGCGGCCCGAACACCCGCACGAGAGCACCCCGGCGGACGGCAACGTGCAGGCCTGACCGGGGCGCGTCAGCGGGGCCTCCCGAGCACTACCGCGGAGTGGCCGTCTTGTCCATGACGGCTGTGGCAACATTCTGTTCTTCGGAACGCGGGCGGCTGCGGCATCGGCAACGGCGGCTCCGTCGGGCATAGTGCGTGCCGCACGCCGGGCGCCCGTGATGGCGCCGGCAGGGAGCCGGCAGCACCGCTGCCGCGGCGTGCGCCACAGGGAGGAATCCAAAGAATGTCGCTTGCGTACTGGCTTCGGGAGGAGCCTGCAGAGCCCGTCGAGGAGGGGCGTATCCAGCATGGGCCGGGGAAGGGGTTGCCCAAGCTGGTTTTTCAGAGTCTGGATGCTTCCAAGACCATCGTGAAGAAAATCGCGACCGTGGACCGGGTGCGGAGAAAAATCATCCTGATCCAGCCTTCGGACAAGGCTCTGTACCTGTCCGGCCTTAGAGAAAGAGGCGTTCCCGGATACGTTTACATTTTTGCCCACGCACGGTCGAACAGCCTTCAAGGGGTAACGCGGCAGGGAATCATCGTGGATCTCATCCACCGCAGCGGAATATGGCATGGGCAGCCCATCATGATCGATGCATGCAATGCTGGCGCTGACTCGGACGGTATTTCGAGCTCCCTGGCAGTGGCACTGCGTACATTCGTCACAGCCCCGACCACGACCACCTGGAACTACGCAATGGGGGGCACGGCGATCGGTCAGGGCGCTTTCGAGAAGCTGCCGGGCGTACTGGCTGGACTGCCTTTCCCGGATCTGTTCCGTCCCGGGCGCTGGCGTACCTGGGGGCCGGATGGGAAGCCGATTGCCATCACCCGGACCTCTCCACGTGACGGTGGCGAACTCGTCAAAGGTCCGCTGGCAGATGTGTTGATGAAAAAACCATGAAGATATTCCTCTGGTGGAAGAAGTCTTCCCTGGCTGCCAAACTGCTCCTGGCCTTGTTCATGCTGGCAGGCGCCTGGACGGCATGGTGGTGGGCCGACAGCGCGCGTTGTGATCGCCAGGACGAATTCACGTTGCGTGGCATTTGCCTGATCCAGATCCGTGACAGTGCCGAGCAGGGCGAGGTGCTGGCCCAATGGATCTACGGCAATTATCTCGAAGGGGAAGACCGGAAGCAGGAGGGGAACGGCTGGCAGCTTCGCGCCATGCACGGCGCCAGGAAAGGGGTTGAGCTGCACGACAACATGATCGGCTACTGCGACCGCATACCCGGCTTCGAGGCGCGCACGGTCGAAGCCATCATGCAGCGCGTGGCGTCGGACAGCCCCGATGCCCACCTGCGGCTGCTGCAGCTCTACACCCACCAGCGCTGCGGCGCGTTCGACCTGGACAAGGCCGCGGCGCAGATTCCGCTGCTCACGCAGTGCGCCTATCTTTCGCTGGGGCACTACCTGCGTGCAGCCCGGGACACCGGCCACCGCGTCGCTCCGGCGACGCGGCGCGCCATCCGGTCGAACCTGGCGCTGTGCGCGCAGGATGTCGCCCATCCACCGCCCATCGCCGACATGCTCAGCGAATTCATGCCGGTGCGCCAGGCGGACCTGGATGCGCTGTCGCGCGAGCTGGATGCGCTGGAGCGCTGACATGGCAGCAGGGCAGGGGACGCAGGCGATGGCGGCGTGGTGGCTGCGGCGCGGCAGTGGCGCGAAGTTCCTGCTCACCTTCCTGTCGGTGTTCGGGGCATGGACGGGCTGGTGGTGGATCGACAGCGCCCGCACCTGCCCCCGGCAGGAGGCAGCCACGCTGCACGGCCTGTGCCTGATGCAGGTGCGCGAGCGCGCGGAGCGGGGCGAAAGCGCGGCGCAGCGGACCTATGGCAGGTATCTGCAGATCCACGGCCGGGAGGCGGAGGCTCGGGCCTGGCAGTTGCGTTCCTTACAGCGCGCCGGCCCGGCGGCGCCCTGAGGGATGGCGCCCGGTCAGTCCGCCACGCCGCCCAGCGCGCGCAGCACGTTCTCGGCCGTGGCCGGCGACACCAGGTGCACGGGGCTGTCCGCCGAGGTGCCCTTCGGTGCCTGCGCGCGTGCTGCGGCCACCGCATCCCGCAGCGCTTCATAGACGCTCACGGCCAGCATGAAGGGCGGCTCGCCCACGGCCTTGCTACCGCCCACGTTGTCCTCGCGGTTGGCTTCGTGCCACAGGTCCACCCGGAAATGGGTCGGGATGTCGCCCGTGGCGGGGATCTTGTAGGTGCTGGGTGCGTGCGTCGCGAGCCGGCCCCGGCCGTCCCAGACGAGCTGCTCGGTGGTGAGCCAGCCCATGCCCTGCACGAAGCCACCCTCGATCTGGCCGATGTCGATGGCGGGGTTGATGCTGCGGCCCGCGTCGTGGAGGATGTCCACGGCGAGCACGCGGCTCTCTCCGGTGAGCGTGTCGATCGCCACCTCGGTGCAGGCCGCGCCGTAGGCGAAGTAGTAGAACGGGCGCCCGGTGAGCGTCGTCTTGTCGTAGTGGATTTTGGGCGTGCGGTAGAAGCCGTCGCTCCAGAGCTGGATGCGGTTGGCGTAGGCGGCCTGCACCACGTCGCGCCATGCATGCGAGCGCTTCGGCGAGGTGATCCGGCCGTTCTCGAAATGCACCGCGCCCGCGCCGCAGTGGTCCAGCCCCGCGACGAAGGCGGCGAGGTTGTCGCGCACGTGGCGCGCGGCGAACTGCGCCGCACGGCCATTGAGGTCGGTGCCGCTCGACGCCGCGGTGGCGCTGGCGTTGGGCACCTTGCTGGTGTCGCTTGCGGTGACCAGCACCCGGTCGAGCGGCACGCCCAGTTCGTCGGCCACGATCTGCGCCACCTTGGTGTGCAGGCCCTGGCCCATCTCGGTGCCGCCGTGGTTCACCTGCACGCTGCCGTCGGTATAGACATGCACCAGCGCGCCGGCCTGGTTGAAGAGCGTGGCCGTGAAGCTGATGCCGAACTTCACCGGCGTGACGGCGAGGCCGCGCTTGAGCGTCGGGTGGCGGGCGTTCCAGGCCGCCACGGCCCCGCGCCGCCCGCGGTACTGCGAGGACTGCTCCAGCCGGGGGAGCAGGTCGTGCAGGACGTTGTCCTCCACGGCCATCTGGTAGTGCGTGACGTTGCGGTTCTCCAGCCCGTAGAGGTTGGCCATGCGCACGTCCAGCGGATCCAGCCTGAGCGCGCGCGCGATGTCGCCGAGGATGGTCTCGATGGCGATCACCCCCTGCGGCCCGCCGAAGCCGCGGAAGGCCGTGTGGCTCTGGAGATGGGTCCTGCAGCGGTAGGAGGCGATCTCCACGTTCTCGAGGAAGTACGCGTTGTCGCAATGGAAGACCGCGCGGTCGGCCACGGGGCCGGAGAGGTCGGCCGAGAAGCCGCAGTTCACGGCCATGCGCAGGCGCAGGCCCTGGATGCGCCCGGTGCCGTCGAAGCCCACGTCCCAGTCGTAGGCGAAGGGATGGCGCTTGCCCGTGACCATGAAGTCGTCGTCGCGGTCCAGCCGCAGCTTCACGGGGCGCCTGGCCTTGCGCGCGGCCACGGCGGCCCACACGGCCAGGTGCCCGGCCTGCGTCTCCTTGCCGCCGAAGCCGCCACCCATGCGGCGGCAGGACACGGTGACGCGGTGGCTGTCGATGCCCAGCGCATGCGCGACCCAGTGCTGCACCTCGCCCGGGTGCTGGGTGCTCGAATGCACCTGCCACTGGCCCTGTTCCTGCGGCAGGACGTAGGCGATCTGGCCTTCGAGGTAGAAATGCTCCTGGCCGCCCACTTCGAGCGTGCCCTGCAGGCGGTGCGCCGCCGCGGCCAGGGCGGAGGCCGCATCGCCGCGGCGCACGGTGACGGGCGGCAGCACGTAGCTTTCCTGCGCCAGCGCCTCGTGCACCGAGAGCACCGGCGGCAGTTCCTCGATATCCAGCTGGACCAGCCGCGCGGCGCGGCGCGCCTGCGCCACGGTATCGGCCAGCACGAGGCCCACCACCTGGCCGGCGAACTGCACCGTGTCCTGCGCGAACACCGGCTCGTCGTGCGCGAAGGCGGCGAGCACCGGGTCGCCCGGCACGTCGGCCGCCAGCACGATGTCGCGCACGCCGGCCAGGGCTCGGGCCGCCGCGGCATCCACGCCGCGCAGGCGGCCGTGCGCCACGGGCGAGAGGATGGGCGCCGCGTGCAGCGTGCCCTTCCATTCGGGCAGGTCGTCGATGTACTGCGCCGCGCCCGCCACCTGGGCGCGGGCGCTCTCGTGGATGGAAGAGGCTCCCACGGCGCGGCGTGCGCTGCGGGGCGTGCCGTCCAGGCCGGGCGGTGGGGCTTCACCGGCCATCGGGCCGGCCGCACCTTCCGCATCGGCGCGTGCGGCCACCGGGTCCGCGTCCGCGTCGCGGCTCAGGGGCCCTTCGGGGGCGGTGCTGGTGGGCAGGGTGTCGTCGCGGCGGTTCATGCCTGTTCCTCCGCCTGCGCCGGTGCCACCGGCACGAGCTGTTCGAGCGACACGGGCAGCGCCTCGGTTCCTGCGGGGCGTTCCGGGCTCTCCAGCCAGCAGCGCCGCATCAGCGAGGCTAGCACGGCGCGCCGGTAGGCACCGCTGGCGCGCATGTCGGAAATGGGGGTGAACTCCGCCTGCAGGGCCTCGCCCGCGCGCAGCGCAGCGGCTTCGCTCCAGGGCTGGCCAGTGAGCGCAGCCTCGGCGCCGCGTGCGCGCGCCGGCACCGCCGCCACGCCGCCCGCACCGATGCGGGCCGATTGCACCGCACCATGGCGCACCGTGAGCAGCACGGCCAGGCAGACGGCGGAGATGTCGTCGTCGAAGCGCTTGGACACCTTGTAGGCGGCCAGCCGGTCGCCCGGCGCGGGCAGGGGAATGTCGATGCGCGCGACGATCTCGTCCGGCGCCAGCAGGTTGCGGCGGTAGCCCGTGTAGAAGTCTTCCAGCGGCAGGCTGCGCTCACCGCGCACGCTGGCCAGCACGATGCGCGCGCCGAGCGCGATCAGCACCGGCATCGAATCGCCGATGGGCGAGCCGTTGGCGACGTTGCCGCCCAGCGTGCCCGCATTGCGCACCGGCAGCCCGGCGAAGCGCTCGGCGAAGCGCCGCAGCGCCGGCCAGTGCGCGGCCAGCGCGGCGAAGGCGTCGTCCAGCGTGGCCGCCGCGCCGATGGAAAGATGGCCGCCCGCGGTATGGATGCGCCGCAGTTCCCCGGCACGGGTGACGTCCAGCACGCGCTCGAAGCGGCGGTGCTGCTTGGTGATCCACAGGCCCACGTCGGTGGTGCCGGCGACGATTTGCGCGTCCGGATGCGCGGCACGTGCGGCCAGCAGTCCGGCGAGCGTCTCCGGCGCCAGATAGCCGGGCGCGCCGTCCTGGGGTGCCGCCATCGGGGCCTGCAGTTCCCGCAGCCGCTCCAGCACCGCGCCTTCGTCCACCGGCTGGGCCGGCAGTTCGGCCATCCGCCCGGCGGCGTCCAGGATCGGGCGGTAGCCGGTGCAGCGGCACAGGTTGCCCGAAAGCTCCGCCACGGCCATTTCGCGCGTGACGGCGCGGCCCTGGCAGACATGGTTCTGGTACATGCCGAACAGGCTCATCACGAAGCCCGGCGTGCAGAAGCCGCACTGCGATCCGTGGCACTGCACCATGGCTTCCTGCGCGGGATGCAGCGGCGCGGGCGCGCCGGCCTCCCTCGCATCGGCGGGCGCGCCGCGCTGGATGAGCGGATCCTGCGCGAGGTCTTCCACCGTCCACAGCGCCATGCCGTCGATTGCGTGCGCGAGCCGGATGCAGCTGTTCACGGCCCGCAGGCGCAGCCGGCCCCCTTCTTCGGAGCCCAGCACCACGGTGCATGCGCCGCAGTCGCCCTCGCCGCAGCCCTCCTTGGTGCCGCAGTCGCCCAGGTCCTCGCGCAGCACTTCCAGCAGCGTGCGGTCGGGCGGCACATGGGCCAGCGTCACGGGCTGGCCACGGCGGAGGAAGCGGATCGGTCGGGAGGCAACGGTCATTCGCGGGGCTTTCTGGGGCGGGCGCCGGCGTCCAGGAACCAGACGGAGGCATGGAGGCCATGGATTGGAAGCGTAACCGGTCCCGGCGCCGCCTGCCACCGCAAATTCGATGCCAGCACCCGCACTCCCGCTAGCGGCCGCAGTCCTCGCAGACGTAGAAATACACCTCGCCCTCCTTCCCGTCCACCAGCGGCGCGAGGTAGGCCACGCCGCTGTCTGCCGCGAAGGTCATCCGCACGCGCCGCCCATCCGCGAACGATACGTCCACCCAGTCGCTCATGCATTCGCCGAAGGCGCCGTAATAGTTCATCACGTCGATCTGCGACACCGGCACGGCCTTGCGCAGGAACGTCCGCACGTGGCGGGCCGTGATCGTGCGGGACTTCGGGCGCGGTGCGGCGCAGGGCCGGTTGTCGGCATCGAAGTAGCGCGTGCTGCGGATCCGGATGCCCTGGACCGGGCCGAGCGCGTGGGGGTAGGGGCGGGCTTCCGTGCGGCGCTGGTCTGCCTGGGCAGGGGTCAGGTCCGGGGCGGGGCCTGCATGGACGGCAGCGGCGTACAGGGCCGAGCACAGGACGAAGCGGTGCAGCAGCGCACCGCGGTACGGAGAGAGAACCATGGTGTCGTCGGTGGAAGGCCGGATGTAGGCCGCAGGAACTCTTCGGATGATAGAGGGCGCCGGGTCGGCATTCCGCGCACCGGCACGGCACGGGGCTTGCATGGTCCTGTCGGGCGCTCTTCTTTCTGCGCCGCCCAATTCAATCCAAGAGACAATCGTCCGCATGAATGCTCCCCCCTCCCCGCCAGCTGACGCCGGTGCGCCGCCGCGCCTGCAGCTGTCGGGCATCACCAAGCGCTACCCGGCCGTGGTGGCCAACAGCGGCGTGTCGCTCACCGTGCAGCCCGGCGAGGTGCATGCGGTGCTCGGCGAGAACGGTGCCGGCAAGTCCACGCTGATGAAGATCATCTACGGATCGGTCAAGCCCGACGAGGGCGCGGTGTGGTTCGACGGCCGGCCCGTGTCCATCCGCAATCCGCAGGAGGCGCGGCAGCTGGGCATCGCGATGGTGTTCCAGCATTTCAGCCTGTTCGACACCCTCACGGTGGCCGAGAACGTCTGGCTGGGGCTGGACAAGGGACTGGCGCTGGCCGAGGTCACGCGTCGCATCGAGGGCACCGCGGCGCAGTACGGGCTGGACATCGATCCGCTGCGGCCGGTGCACACCCTGTCGGTGGGCGAGATGCAGCGGGTGGAGATCATCCGCGCGCTGCTCACCTCGCCGCGCCTGCTGATCCTGGACGAGCCCACGTCGGTGCTCACGCCCCAGGCGGTGGAAAAGCTCTTCGTGGTGCTGCGCCAGCTGAGCGCCGAGGGCTGCAGCATCCTCTACATCAGCCACAAGCTGCACGAGATCCGCGCGCTGTGCACGGCGTGCACGGTGCTGCGCGGCGGCAAGGTGACGGGCGTGTGCAACCCGTTGGAAGAATCGAATGCCTCGCTGTCGCGGCTCATGATCGGCGCGGAGCCGCCGGCCCTGCAGCACCGGCCCGCGCGCACGGGCGACGCCGTGCTGGAAGTCGAAGGCCTCTGCCTGCAGCGCGGCGATCCGTTCGGGGTGGAGCTGATCGACGTCGGCTTTGCCGTGCGGGCCGGCGAGGTCGTCGGCATCGCGGGCGTGTCGGGCAACGGCCAGAAGGAACTGCTCTACGCGCTCTCGGGCGAGGACACGCGTGCCGCACCCGCCATGGTGCGCGTGGCGGGCCGCCCGGCCGGCCGGATGGGCCCGCGCGCGCGCCGTGCGCTGGGCCTGCATTTCGTGCCCGAGGAGCGCCTGGGCCGCGGCGCCGTGCCCACCATGGGCCTGGCGGACAACCTGCTGCTCACGCGGTCCGATTGCGTGGGCGCGGGCGGCTGGGTGCGCACCGGAGCGCTGGCCGCGCAGGCGCGCCGCATCATCGAGCGCTTCCAGGTGAAGGCCGGCGGCCCGCAGGCGGCGGCGAAGTCGCTCTCCGGCGGCAACCTGCAGAAATTCATCGTGGGCCGCGAGATCGACGCCGGCCCGAAGCTCTTGATCGTCTCGCAGCCCACCTGGGGCGTGGACGTGGGCGCGGCCGCGCAGATCCGCGGCGAGATCCTGGCGCTGCGCGACGCGGGATGCGCGGTGCTGGTGCTGAGCGAGGAGCTGGACGAGCTGTTCGAGATCTCCGACCGCCTGCACGTGATCGCCAAGGGGCATCTGTCGCCCTCGATCGACCGGGCCGACGCCACGGTGGAGCGCATCGGCGAGTGGATGAGCGGCCTGTGGAATGCCGACGTGCAGGCGCACCTGGGCCGCCGGGCAAGCGAAGACCATCCGGAGGGCGTGCATGCTCAAGCTTGAACCGCGTCCGCAGGCCTCGCGCCTGTGGACCTATGGCTCGCCGCTGCTCGCGCTGGCCTTCACCGTGCTGATCGGCGTCCTGCTGTTCGCCGCCCTGGGCAAGGATCCGGTGCGCGGCCTCCAGGTGTTCTTCTGGGAGCCGATCAAGACGCAATATGCGATCGGCGAGCTGATGGTCAAGGCCACGCCGCTGCTGCTGATCGCGCTGGGGCTGGCCGTGTGCTTCCGCTCCAACGTGTGGAACATCGGCGCGGAAGGCCAGTTCGTCATCGGCGCCGTGGCCGCCGGCGGCATCGCGCTGCTGGCGGACAAGACCACCGGGCCGTGGATCGTGCCGGCCATCCTGGTGGCCGGCGTGCTGGGCGGCATGTGCTGGGCCGGCATCACCGCGCTGCTGCGCGACCGCTTCAATGCCAACGAGATCCTGGTCAGCCTGATGCTGGTCTATGTGGCCACGCTGGTGCTGGGCTACCTCGTCTATGGCCCCTGGAAGGACCCGATGGGCTACAACTTCCCGCAGACGCGCACCTTCGAGCGGGTGACGCAGATACCGCGCCTGATGCAGGGCTCGCGCGTGACCATCGGCCTGCCGATCGCGCTGGCCGCCGCGGCGGCGCTGTGGGTGTTCCTGTTCCGCACGCGGGCCGGCTTCGCCCAGCAGGTGGGCGGGCTCGCCCCGGCCGCCGCGCGCTATGCCGGCTTCTCGTCGCGCCGCGCGCTGTGGACGGCGCTGCTGGTCTCCGGCGGCGCGGCCGGCCTGGCGGGCGCGCTGGAAGTGGCCGGACCCCTGGGCCAGCTCACCCCCTACGTGCCGGCGGGCTACGGCTTCGCGGCCATCATCGTGGCCTTCGTGGGGCGGCTGCATCCCGTGGGCATGGTGTTTTCCGCGCTGCTCATGAGCATGTTCTACATCGGTGGCGAACTCGCGCAGTCGCGCCTCGGGCTGCCGAAATCGCTCACGGGCGTGTTCCAGGGCCTGCTGCTGTTCACGCTGCTGGCCTGCGACACGCTGATCGCCTACCGCGTGCGCTGGGTCGGTGCGCCGGCCCGGAAGGGAGCCGCGTGATGGAAGCGTACGCACTGCTCCTGGGCTCCACGCTCAGCGCTGGCACCGTGCTGGCGCTCGCCGCGCTCGGGCTGCTCATCAACGAGAAGGCGGGCATCGTCAACCTCGGCGCCGAGGGCATCATGCTCTGCGCGGCCATCGCGGGCTTCGCCACCGCCGTGCACACCGGCAGCACGTGGGCGGGCTTCGCGGCCGGCATGGGGGCCGGGGCATTGCTCGCCGCGGTGTTCGGCGTGCTGGTCATCTGGCTCAATACCAACCAGTACGCCACGGGCCTGGCGCTCAGCCTGTTCGGCGCGGGCTTCTCGGCCTTCGCGGGCATCCAGTACGTGCAGGCCAAGCTGCCCACCTTGCCGCAATACGCGCTGCCGTTGCTGGGTGACCTGCCGCTCGTCGGGCCGGCGCTGTTCCGCCAGCACCCGCTGGTGTACGGCGCGATGGCGCTCACCGCGGGCCTCGCCTGGTTCCTCTACCGCTCGCGCGCGGGGCTGGTACTGCGCTCCGTGGGCGAATCGCCCGAATCGGCCCATGCGCTGGGCTATCCGGTGCGGCGCATCCGCCTCGCGGCGGTGGTGGCGGGCGGCGCGCTGTGCGGCCTTTCGGGGGCCTACATCTCCACGGTCTATACGCCGCTCTGGGTCGAGGGCATGGTGGCCGGCCGCGGCTGGATTGCGCTGGCGCTCACCACCTTCGCCACCTGGCGCCCGGCACGGGTGTTGCTTGGTGCCTACCTGTTCGGCGGCGTGACGATGCTGCAGTTCCACCTGCAGGCCACGGGCGTGCAGGTGGCCAGCCAGCTCCTGAGCATGCTGCCCTACGTGGCGACCATCGTGGTGCTGGCGCTGATCTCGCGCAATCCGGCCTGGATCCGCGCGAACATGCCGGCCTCGCTGGGCAAGCCGTTCCACCCCGGGGGCTGACCGGGGCGGCGCGCCGTGCCATCATTGCCGTTTCCAAACGTTTCCGATTTCTTCTCTCACCTGTTTCCCCTGGAAGGACATTCGACATGACCGATCTGCACAAGCGCTCGCTGATGAAGGCCGCCGCGCTTTCCGCCCTGGCCGCCGCCGCGCTCGCGGGCTGCGGCAAGAAGGACGAGCCGGCACCGGCATCCACGCCCGCACCCGCGCCCGCCGCCTCGGCCCCCGCGGCCAAGGCCGAGCCGCTGAAGATCGCGTTCGCCTACGTCGGCCCGGTGGGCGACGGCGGCTGGTCGTTCGCGCACGACAACGGCCGCAAGGCCATCGAGAAGGAATTCGGCGACAAGGTCGTCACCAGCTTCGTCGAGAGCGTGCCCGAATCGGCCGACGCCGAGCGCGTGCTGCGCGACATGGCCGGCCAGGGCAACAAGCTGATCTTTGGCACCACCTTCGGCTACATGGAGACGATCCAGAAGATCGCCCCCGACTTCCCGGATGTGAAGTTCGAGCACGCCACCGGCTACAAGACCGCGCCCAACGTGCGCACCTACGACAGCCGCACCTACGAAGGCGCCTACATGGCCGGCGTGATCGCGGGCGCCATGACCAAGACCAACACGCTGGGCGTGGTCGGCTCGGTGCCGATCCCCGAGGTGATCCGCAACATCAACAGCTTCACGCTGGGCGCGCAGTCGGTCAACCCGAAGATCAAGACCAAGGTGGTGTGGGTGAACGAATGGTTCAGCCCGCCCAAGGAAACCGAAGCCGCCACCTCGCTGATCAACGGCGGGGCCGACGTGCTGTTCCAGAACACCGATTCGCCCGCCGTGCTCAAGACCGCCCAGGAAAAGGGCAAGCGCGCCTTCGGCTGGGATTCCGACATGACCGCCTACGGTCCCAAGGCCCACCTGGGCTCGGCCGTCATCAACTGGGGCCCGTACTACGTCAAGGCCACGCGCGACGTGCTGGAAGGCAAGTGGGCCACCGGCCAGAGCTGGTGGGGCGTGAAGGAAGGCGCGATCGACCTCGTCTCCATCGCCGACGACGTGCCTGCCGAGACCAAGGCCAAGGTGGACCAGGTCAAGGCCGGCCTGAAGGACGGTTCATTCGCGATCTGGAAGGGCCCGATTCTCGGCCAGGACGGCAAGGAACTGCTCGCCAAGGACGTGGTCGCCGACGACAAGTTCCTCTCGGGCATCAACTTCTACGTCAAGGGCGTGGAAGGCACCGTGCCGGGCGGCGACAAGAAGTGAAGCCGCGGGGCTTGCCCCGAATGGTGAAAGGGCCGCCCATGGGCGGCCCTTTTTTGTCAGCGCTCCAGTACCCGGCCCGGCCGCAGGCCCGTCGGCTTCCGGCCATCCCATACCTGCCGGCCGTTGACCCACACGCCCTTGATGCCGCGGCTCGCCTGCACGGGCCGGTCGAAGGTCGCCACGTCCTGCACCTGCACCGGATCGAACACCACGAAATCTGCCTTCCAGCCGGCGCGCAGCAGCCCCCGCTCGGCCAGGCCATAGTTCTCCGCGGCCAGTCCGGTCATCTTGTGTATGGCCGCTTCGAGCGTCAGCAGGCCCTGGTTGCGCACCAGCCGCGAGAGCACCCGCGTGAAGGTGCCCCACTGGCGCGGGTGGGGATGCGGATCGAAGGGCAGGCCGTCGGAGCCCACCATGGTGCGCGGGTGCGCGAGGATGCGCTCAACGTCGCGCTCGTCCATCAGGAAATAGATCGCGCCCGCGGGCGCGAGCCGCTGCAGCATGGCGTCGTCGTCCAGGCCCCATTCGCGCTGCAGGTCCGCATAGTCGCGGCCCTGGGCGGACGGCTCGCCGCGCGACCAGGCGATGAGCGTGCGGCGCGCGAGCCGCACACGGTCCAGGCGCAGCATGGTAGAGGTCGCGGGATACGGGTGGCAATCGAGGCACACGGGCTGCAGCAGGCCGGCCCGGTCGATGCGCGCGAGCGTCTCCACCGAGCGGCCGTGGTTGCGCTCGCCCGCCAGCTTGTGGTGCGAGAACACGACGCGGGCGCCGAGCGCGCGGCCGATGTCCAGGGCTTCCTCGATCGCTTCGTCGATGCGGTCGGACTCATCGCGCAGGTGGGTGGCATACACCATGCCGGCGCGGCCGCGCATGGCCTCGCCGATGTCGATGATCTCCTGCGTGGTGGCGTGCTGCGCGGGCGGATAGAACGTGCCCGTGGACAGGCCAAAGGCGCCGGCTTCCAGCGCCTCTTCCAGCAGGCGCGCCATGCGGACGGATTCTTCCGGCGTGGCCGGTCGCTGCAGGTCGTCCATCGCGCTCACGCGCAGGCTGGCGTGGCCCACCAGGGGAATCACGTTGACCGCGGCAGGGGCCTCGCGCAGCGCCTGCATCCACGCAGGGAAGTCGGGATAGCGGAACAGATCGGGGGGGCCGAGCAGGTCGAGCGGCTGGGGCAGGGCGCGGCCGGGCGGCACGGGCGCGAGGCTGATGCCGCAGTTGCCCGTCACCACCGTGGTCACGCCCTGCGAAACCTTGGGCACCATTTCCGGATGGGCCAGCAGGTAGCCGTCGTCGTGGGTGTGGGAGTCGATGAAGCCCGGCGCGACCACGCGTCCGGCGATGTCGATGACCACATGCGCGCCGGCCGCGCCGATGCCCGGCTCCAGCACGGCAGCGATCGTCTCGCCTTCGACCAGCAGGTCGGCGGGCCGCGGTGCCGCGCCGCTGCCGTCGATGAGCAGGCCGCCGCGCAGCAGCAGGCGCGCGTCCGGGGCTGCTGCGGCGGTGCCCGGGGTGGTGGCGGGCCCGACCATCAGTCGAGCTTCTCGATCTTGTTGCGCTCGATCAGTTCGCCCCAGCGCTTTGTCTCGCGGTCGATGGTGCGCTGGAAGTCGGCGGGCGTGCCGCCGGCCGGCACGGCCCCGAGCTTGGCCAGCCCTTCGCGCACGGCGGGCGTGGCCAGCGCGGCGTTGATCGCGGCGTTCAGTTTGGCGATGATCTCGGGCGGTGTGCCGTGCGGCGCGACCACGCCGCCCCAGGCCACGGTCTCGTAGCCCTTCACGCCGGATTCGTCCAGCGTGGGCACGTTGGGCAGCAGGGCGATCCGCTTCGCGCTGCTCACGGCCAGCGCGCGCACCTTGCCCGCGGCCACGAGCGGGCCGACTTCGGACGAGTTGGCGAACAGGTAGTCGATGCGCCCGCCCATCAGGTCCTGCAGCGCGGCCGGGCCGCCGTTATAGGGCACGAAGAGCACGTCGATGCCCGCCATGCTGCGGAACAGCTCTCCACCCATGTGCCCGGTGGTGCCCACGCCGGGCGCGCCGAACGACAGCTTGCCCGGTGCCTTGCGCGCCGCGGCGATCAGGCCGGCCACGTCCTGGATGGGTGATTCCCTGGGCACGATCAGCACGTTGTAGAGGTCGAAGGCATGGGCCACCGGCACCAGGTCGCGGTCCACGTCGTAGGGCAGTTTCCTGAACAGGGTGCGGTTCACGGCCAGCGTGTTCACGTTGCCGTAGCCGATGGTGTAGCCGTCCGCCGGCCGGCTCCTGATCTGCATGATCCCGATGTTGCCGGCGGCGCCGGGCCGGTTGTCGATCACCACCGGCACGCCGAGCGACTTCGAGAGTTCGTTGGTCACGATGCGCGACAGCACGTCGGGCGAGCCGCCGGCGGCCGATGGCACGACGAAGGTGATGGGCTTCTCGGGCCATGCGGCCTGCGCCGGCAGGGAGGCTGCCGACAGGCAGGCGGCCGAGGCCAGGAGCGCGAGGGAGCGGGACAGCATGCGGTGGATCATGGTGGAGCTTTCTCAGGGGAATGGGGATGGGGGGTGGGGACAGGCTCAGGGCAGCGGATTGCCCGCGCCGGTGCGCTCGACGATCAGGCGGTAGTGCTCTGGGCGGCGGTGCTTCGCGAAGTTGAAGACGTGCTCGCGGAAGTGCTCGCCGAGCGACAGGTCGGCGCGCACGCAGATCACCTCGTCCTCTTCGCTGGTGGTGCGCGCGACGATCTCGCCGCTGGGCGCGACGATGACCGAGCTGCCGATCATGTGGTGCCCGTCCTCCGTGCCGCACTTGGCGGCCGCAGCCACCCAGATGCCGTTCTGGTAGGCGTTGGCCTGCAGCGAGATCAGGTGCGTGGTGGTGCGCAGGTGGGCCGGTTCGTCCCAGTGGATGTTGACCGAGGGCGTGTTGTAGCCGAGCACCACGACCTCGGCGCCCTGCAGCGCCATCACGCGGTAGGTCTCGGGCCAGCGGCGGTCGTTGCACAGGCACATGCCCATGCGCACGCCGTCGGTGTCGAAGGCGCGGAAGCCCAGGTCGCCGACCTCGAAGAATTTCTTCTCCAGGTGCTGGAAGGGCGCCTCGGGCTTGTGGTCCGCATGGCCGGGCAGGTGGATCTTGCGGTAGTGGCCGCGGATGGCGCCGTCCTGCCCCACGATCACCGCCGAATTGAAGCCGCGGCCTTCGGCGGTCAGCTCCGCATAGCCGAGGTAGAAGCCGACGCCGAGCCGGCGCGCCTCGTCGAACAGCGGCTGCGTCTGCGGGCCCGGCAGGCTGCGCTCGAAGAAGCGCTCCTGCGCCTCCGCTTCCGGCATCCAATAGCGCGGGAAGAACGTGGTCAGCGCCAGTTCGGGAAACACCACGAACCGCGCGCCGCGGCCGTGCGCCTCGCGCAGCATCGCGACCAGGCGCGCCACCACCGAGGGCCGGCTGTCGGCCAGGTGGACGGGGCCCATCTGGGCGACGGCCAGGTCGAGGAAACGGCGGGCAGGGGCGGGGCGCGATGTCATGGAAACCTTCTTCTCTTCGTTGCAGCGGGGTGATGCAATCGATTATTCGAAGCGGTGTCCGGTGCGTCGAATGACGCTTTGTCGCGCAGGTTTAACCGGGTGTTAAGCCTTCGCATCCCCGCGGTGCGCACGGGCGGGCCCTGCACCGGCAGGGGGCGGAAAACCCGTCCCGCACTCCACCGTGGTGCGTCCCCGCCTGTCCTGCGCGGCGGAACTCAGCCGGTCGCGCCGTCGTCCGGGAAAGGCAGCGCCAGCCCGCACTGCAGCAGCACGCTGTGCAGGGCGTGCAGCAGGGCTTGGGCGGCAGGGGACAGCGGCTCGGACTGGAGGTGGACCAGGTCGGCCAGGATGGGCTGCGCGCCGCGTACCGGAATCACCTTGAAGCGAGACTCCAGCCAGCCCTGGAGCGAATACTCGTCCACCAGCGCGGCCCCCGCGCCCGCATGCACCAGGGCGCAGGCGTAGTGGGGCGAGGTGACCTCGACGTTGAAGCGCGGCGCCGCATCGCCGGCCGCGAACATCTGGTCGATGCGCAGCCCCAGCGGCGAGTCGTGCGGATAGCCGATGAGCTCGTGCGGCAGCAGCTCCTCCGTGCCGACCTCCTCGTACGCGGCCAGGGGGTGGCTGCGCGGGCAGATGCACAGCAGCCGGGCAGCCGCGAGAGGACGGGTGGTGAGGTTCGGATGATCGACCGGGAAGGTGGAAATGCCCAGGTCGGCCCGCTGCTGCAGGATGCGTTCCTTCAGCGCGTCGTGGTTCAGGCAATGGAAATGCACCTGCAGGTCCGGCAGCGTCGTCCGCAGCTGGGCGATCGCCAGCGGCACGATCATCTGCCCGAGGCTGGGGCTCGACAGGATGCTCACCAGGCCCCGGCGCCGCACCGCGAGCTCCCGCGTCAGGCTGCCGATGCGCTGCACGCCGCCATAGACCTGCTCGACCTCCAGGTACAGCCGCCGGGCCTCGGCCGTGGGATGCAGCCGCCCCTTGACGCGCTCGAACAGCGCGAAGCCCAGCCGGCCCTCGGTGTGCGACAGCAGCCGGCTGATGGCGGGCACGGACACGTGGAGCAGGCGCGCCGCCCCGCTGACGGACCCGGTGACCATCACGGCCCGGAAGGCTTCGATCTGTCGCAGATTCATGGCCCGATTCTGCGGCGTGCGGGCCGGGCGTGGCTGCCTGCGTGCCGCCGCTGCGCGGAACCCGCGCCGGGAATCAGGCGTTCAGCCTGTCCATCAGGCTGTACCAGGCCACGCCCGCCGCCACGTAGAACCGCTGCAGCCCGTGCAGCGGGATGGGCTGGATGGGGGTGACGGGGTAGGGGCAGCGCTGCGGAGGGCCGCCTGCCACCAGGGCCGCCACTTCCCGCCCCATGCTCGTGGCGAGCGCCACGCCGCGGCCGTTGTAGCCGAGCGCCAGGGTGACGCCCGGCGCAGGCTGGTGCAGGTGGGGCATGAAGTCGCGCGTGACCGCGATGCGTCCGGCCCAGCGGTACGCGTACTCCAGCGGACCCAGGCCGGGAAACATCAGCGCCGTGGCGCGCTCCAGGTGCGCGAAATCCGACGCGCCGGCCGGGTCCGTGAAATGTCCGCGCCCGCCCATCAGCAGGCGGCCCTGCGCATCCTTGCGGAAGTACAGCAGCAGCCGCTGCGAGGTGGAGCCGGTTTCTCCGCCGGGCAGGATGGCGTCGCCGCCCGGGCCGAGCGGGCGCGTGGCGACGATGAAGCTGTTGGCCGCCAGCACCGTGCGCGCCAGGCCCGGCCACAGGCCGTCGGTGTAGCCGTTGGTGGCCAGCACGACCTGGCCCGCCTCCACGCTGTGGCCCGCGGCCGTGGTGGCCACCCAGCGCGTGCCCTGCCGTTCCAGCTTCGCCAACGGCGAGCCGCCGTGCAGGTGCACGCCCAGGCCCTGCGCCGCGCGCGCCAGGCCGCGCGCATAGGCGAGCGGCTGCACGGCCCCGGCGCGCCCGTCCCACCAGCCACCCGCGAACGCCGGGCTGCCGATGCGCGCGGCCGCCTCGGTGCGGCCGAGCATGGCGGTGCGCACGCCGTGGCGCTCCCACTGCCGAGCGCGCGCATGCATGCCTGCCACCGCCTGCTCGGTGTAGCCCACCTGCAGCCATCCCGCGCGCACCGGGGCGCAGTCGATGCGGTGGCGGTCGATGAGGCCGAACACCAGGTCCGCCGATCCGGACACGGCCTGGATCAGGGGCTCCGCCCGGGCGGGGCCGTAGATGCGCAGCAGCTCGTCCGGGTCGTGCTTGAGGCTGGGGTTCACCTGCCCGCCGTTGCGGCCCGAGGCGCCCCAGCCGATGCCGTGTGCATCCAGCACGCGCACGCGCGCTCCGCCCTCGGCCAGGTGCAGCGCGGTGGACAGGCCCGTGTAGCCCGCGCCCACCACCAGCACGTCCGCCGCCTGCCGGTCCTGGAGCGGCGGTGCCTCCGGCGCCGGCGGCGCGGTGGCGGCCCAGAGCGAGTCCGCGGCCGGATGGGTGCCGATCGGGCGTGCCGAAGCGGCGCCGCTCATGCCGAGCTCCCCGTGGGGGCATGCAGCACCCGGCGCAGGAAGTCCTGGGTGCGCGCATGCCGTGGCGCGCCCAGCACCTGCGCCGCGCTGCCTTCCTCCACGATGGCACCGCCGTGCAGGAAGCACACGCGGTCGGCCACCTCGCGCGCGAAACCCATCTCGTGCGTCACCACCACCATCGTCATGCCTTCATCCGCCAGCGTGCGCATCACGCCCAGCACGTCGCCCACCAGTTCCGGGTCCAGTGCCGAGGTGGGCTCGTCGAACAGCATGGCCTCGGGCTTGAGCGCCAGGGCCCGCGCGATCGCCACGCGCTGCTGCTGCCCGCCCGAGAGCTGCGCCGGGTAGTGCCCGCCCTTGTCGGCCAGGCCCACCTTGGCGAGCAGCGCCCTGGCCTCCGCGCGGGCCTGGTCCGCGGGCACCCCCTGCACGTGCACGGGGCCTTCCATCACGTTCTCCAGCGCGGTGCGGTGGGGGAACAGGTTGAAGCGCTGGAACACCATGCCCATGCGGCGGCGCAGCAGGTGGATGCCGGCGGCGCCCTGGTCCACGCGCTCGCCGAAGGCGCGCACCTCGCCGCCCTGGTAGGACTCCAGTCCGTTGATGCAGCGCAGCACGGTGGACTTGCCCGATCCCGAGGGGCCGATGAGGCAGACCACCTCGCCGCGCGCCACGCGCAGGCTCACGCCCTGCAGCACGCGGTGCGCGCCGTAGGATTTCTCCAGGCCTTCGATCTCGATCATCGGCGGCTCCCCGCGCCCAGCCGGCGCTCCAGGCGCCGCAGGCAGGCCACCAGCGGCAGGCTCATCGCAAGGTAGAGCAGCGCCACCAGGGTATAGACGGTCATGTTCTGGAAGGTGGACGAGGCGATGAGCTGGCCCGCGCGCGTCATCTCCGCCACCGTGATGGTGGAGACCAGCGACGAGTCCTTGAGCATCATCACCAGCGTGTTGCCGTAGGGGGGCAGCGCGATGCGGAAGGCCTGCGGCAGGATCACCCGCCGCATCAGCAGGGCAGGGCGCATGCCCATGGCCAGCGCCGCTTCGCGCTGGCCCGGGTCCACCGCCTCGATGCCGGCGCGGAAGTTCTCCGCCTGGTAGGCGGAATAGGCGATGCCCAGCCCGATCACGCCGGCCTGGAAGGCCGTGAGCTGCACGCCGAAATCCGGCAGCACGAAGTAGATGTAGAACAGCTGCACGATGATCGGCAGCCCGCGGATCACGTTGATGAAGGTGGAAGCCGCGAGCGACACCGCGCGCACGGACGAAAGCTTGCCGAGCGCGAGGACCAGCCCGAGGGCGCTGCTGAGCAGGAAGGCGAGCACGGTGACCTGCACCGTGACCACCGCGCCCTGCAGCAGGATGGGCAGGAAATCGCGCGCATGCTGGAGGAAATTGGACATGGGGCTCAAATGCCCCACTTCTTCGTGATCTGCGCGAGCGTGCCGTCGGCCTTGACGGCCGCAATGGCCTTGTTCAGTCGCTGCAGCGTCTCGGCATCGCCCTTGCGCACCACCAGGCACACGTCGCCCACGTTCGACGGCTTGTAGCCCTCGGCCAGCTTCACGCCCTGGAAGGTGTTCTGGCGGATCTGGTAGGCCAGGATGGGCTGGTCCGCCAGGCCCGCCTTGATGCGGCCCAGGGCCAGGTCCCGCGTCAGGTCGGCCACCGAGTCGTAGCTGCGCACTTCCTTGAAGATGCCCTTCTTCTGCAGCATGTCGAGGAATACGGTGCCCACCTGCGCGCCGACCACTTCGCCCTTGAGGTCGTCCAGCGAGGCGTAGGCGCGGCCGTCGTCGGCCTTGACGATCAGGCCTTCCCCGTAGGAATAGACCGGATCGCTGAAATCCACCACCTGCTGGCGCGCGGGGGTCTTCAGCATGGCGGCAGAGACGATGTCGATCTTGCTGGCGGTGAGCGAGGGAATCAGCGCCGAGAACACCGTCTGCTGCACGTTCACGGTGAACCCGCCGGCCTTGGCCACCGCCTGCACGGTGTCCACCATCATGCCCTGGATGGTATTGGTCTTGATGTCGAGGAAGGTGAAGGGAATGCCGGTGGCGGTCGCGCCGACGTTGTAGCTCGCGGGCGCGGCGCCCTGCGCACAGGCGGCCGTGACGGCGGCGGCAGCCAGCAGGCCGGACATGAGGTGGCGTAGGCGGTGGATGAGGAAACGCATGGCGGGGCTCCTTGAACGAAAGGCGGGATGGACCACGGATGTGCGCCATGCACGCCGTTGGGGCGCGCCGGTCCGCACGGTGGGCATGGTGCAAGATCGATGCCATCATCGATTCACGATGAGCGATTTGAAATTAGTGAAAACTACTAATCGCTAAAAGAAAATCGATATGCGATTTCTTGGAGTGGCGGGGCTATACTGCCTTCATGGCCTCCACCCCTTCAGAAGATGACGTCAGCCGTCTGTTCAACCAGTCCGTCGAGAAAGGGCTGGACGTGCTGTGCGCCTTCGGCGCCCAGCGCCGGGGCATGACCTTCGCCGAGGTCGCCGAGGCCGCGGGCATCAACCGCAGCTCGGCGCAGCGCATGGTCTACACCCTCGAGCAACTGGGGTATGTGCGCAAGCATCCGCAGACGCGGCGCTACGAACTCACGCCGCGCGTGCTGCGCATCGGGTTCAACTACCTGGCCGGCAATCCGCTCATCGACCTGGCCAATCCGTTCCTGTCCGAACTCACCAACGTCACCACGGAAACCACCTGCCTCACCGAGGCCGACGGCGCCGAGATGGTCTATGTGGCGCGCTTCGTCAGCGCCCAGTTCGTGCCCGTGCACATGCCCATCGGCAGCCGCATCCCGATGTACTGCACCGCTTCCGGGCGGGCCTTCCTGAGCGCGCTGCCCGAGGCCGATGCGCTGGCGCTCATCCGCCAGGGAGAGCGCGTGGCCCACACCCGCCACACGCTGACCGACGAGTCCGCCATCCTGGAGCAACTGCAGTTGGCCCGGCAGCGCGGCTATGCGGTCAACCGCGAAGAGCTGTTCCTGGGCGACATGACCCTGGCCGCGCCGGTCGTCGGCGGGCGCGGCCGCCCCGTGGCGGCGGTGCATGTCGTGGCGCCCACCAGCCGCTGGACCCCCGAGGAGGCGGAAAAACGCCTCGCGCCGGCCCTGATCGCCTGCGCGCGCTCGCTGAGCAATTCCGTGCGCGCGCTGGCCTGACAATCCTTCCCACGATGATCGAACAACAACACTGGCATCCCGTCGCCCTGGCGCAAGAGGTCGGCGCCGCCCCCCTGGCCGCGCGCCTGCTGGACCAGCCCCTCGTCCTCTGGCGCGACGCTGCAGGCGTGCCGCATGCCTTCCCCGACCGCTGCCCCCATCGCGGCGCGCGCCTCTCGCTCGGCCGCGTGCACGAAGGCCGGCTCGAATGCCCCTACCATGGCTGGCAGTTCGAGGGTGGCGGCCGCTGCGTCCAGGTGCCTGCGCTGCCGCAGTTCCAGCCGCCGGCCGGGCACCGCGTGGAATGCTTCGGCGTGCGGGAAGCGCACGGCCTGGTGTGGGTGCGCCTGGCGCCGGGCGACGCCGCCCTGCCGGCATTCGCCGCGGAAGACGACGCGCGACTGCGCAAGCTCAACTGCGGGCCTTACGACGTGGCCGCAAGCGCGCCCCGCATCGTCGAGAATTTCCTCGACATGTCGCATTTCGGCTTCGTGCACGAAGGCTGGCTCGGCGCGCGCGATGCCGCGGCCATCGACGACTACCGCGTGGAGCCCACGCCGACCGGCCTGCTGGCCACCGGCTGCAAGGCCTGGCAGCCGCAGTCGAACCTGCATTCCACCACGGCGGCGCAGGTCGAATACACCTACGAAGTCACCGGCCCGTACGCGGCCGTGCTGACCAAGCTGCCGGAATCCGGCACCACCGCGGTGGAGGGCTGGCGCGAGTCCATCGCGCTCTACATCTGCCCGATCACGCCGGAGTCGAGCCGCGTGTGGTTCCGCCTGGCGGTGGCCGATTTCGATTCACCCGACGCCAGGCTGCGCGACTTCCAGCACACCATCTTCATGCAGGACCAGCCTGTGCTCGAATCCCAGGAGCCCAGGCGACTGCCGCTGGACCTGCGGGCGGAACTGCACACCGCCGCGGACAAGGCTTCTTCCGCCTACCGGCGCTATCTGCGCGGCTGCGGCATCACCTTCGGCGCCTGCTGAGGCGCTCCCGGCCGCGCCGGGCGCACGCGTGAGGGCTGGACAGTTCCGCATCCGGCTGCACAATGGAACCCGTGCCGGCTCCGATGCTCCATGCCCGGGAGGTGCGTGGCCACCGGGCGGCCCGGCCCCGCGGGCCTGCCTGGCGCACTACGCGCCCGCTGCCTGCCTGTTCGCCTGCCCACTGCATGCCCATGACAGACCATTCCCTCGACGCCCCATCCCTCGCGCTGATCGATGCCTGTTCGGAAGCCTCCCTCGCGCTGCTCGAACGCAACCTCACGCCCCACGGCATCCTGGCCGCGAGCCGCACCGCGGCGGCGGTGGCGCGGCGCTATACGCGGATCTTCGGGCGCGACGCGGCCATGTGCGTCATGGCGATGTGCGGCAGCGGCGTGCCGGCCCTGGAGGAGGGCGCCGTGGCCAGCCTCGATGCCCTCGCCTCGCAGCAGGCCCCCAACGGCCAGATTCCCAAATACGTCGATCCGGAGGGCCGCGACGCGGACTTCTGGTACCTCGGCTGCATCGACTCCACCCTGTGGTGGCTGATCGCGGTGGACCACGTGCGGCGCCATGGTGCGGTGGACGGCGACTGCTGGTCCGATGGCGTCGAGCGGGCCATCGGCTGGCTGCTCGCGCAGGAGCACCAGCATTTCCGGCTGCTGCAGCAGAACGAGGCCAGCGACTGGGCGGACATCATGCCGCGCTCGGGCTACGTGCTCTACACCAACGCCCTGTGGTTCGACGTCAAGCGCCGCTTCTCGCTTTGCCAGGCGGAGGACACGCAGCACCACTTCAACCATCTCTTCAACCCGTTCCAGCGCGACCTGCCCGAGTACCACCGCGCCCGGCTGCTGCAGCACTATGCCCGGCGCGGCCGGCGCGACCCGGGCCTGTTCCTGAGCTTCGTGAACCTGGCGGTGGTGGGCGACGAGGGCGATGTGTTCGGCAACCTGCTGGCCATCCAGTCAGGACTCGCCGACGAGGCCATGGCGCACAACATCGTCAACACCATCGAAGCCGCCCATGCGGGCAACTCGCTGCCCGTGCGCGTGGTGCTGCACCCGCTGTCCCACGAGCACGACCTGTGGCGGGCCTACATGGGCCGGCACCGCCAGAACCTCATGCACCAGTACCACAACGGCGGCATCTGGCCCTTCGTCGGCGGCTTCTGGGTGATGGCGCTGGCCCGCCTGGGCCTGCGCCGCGCCGGCTGGTCCGAACTGGCGAAGCTGGCCCATGCCAATGCGCTCGACGACTGGCGCTTCACCGAGTGGTTCCATGGCCGCACGCTGGCGCCCATGGGCATGGCCGGCCAGAGCTGGAACGCAGCCACCTTCCTGCTGGCCCGGCGCGCGCTGCAGGGGCAGGACTCGGCCTGGTAGCCCGCGCGGCCCCGGCCGGCCTTATGCTGTGCGCTGCGCGCATCCGTGCCGCGCCTTCCCGAGGCTTCCCATGACCGATTCCCGTACCGCCCTCCCGCCGCATGCCGGCGCCATCGCCCCGGAGCGCCTGCCCGACCTGCTGCGCACCATGCCCAAGGCCGAGCTCCACATGCACATCGAGGGCTCGCTCGAGCCCGAGCTGATCTTCGCGCTCGCCAAGCGCAACGGCGTGGCACTGCCCTATGCCGACGTGGAGGCGCTGCGCAGCGCCTACGCGTTCACCAACCTGCAGAGCTTCCTGGACATCTACTACGCCGGCGCGAGCGTGCTGCTGCACGAGCAGGATTTCTACGACATGGCCTGGGCCTACCTGCAGCGCGCGGCCGCCGACCACATCGTGCACACCGAGATGTTCTTCGATCCGCAGACGCACACCGCGCGCGGCGTCGGCATCGGCGTGGTGATCGAAGGCCTGCACCGGGCCTGCGAGGACGCCAGGGTGCAGCTGGGCGTAAGCGCTTCGCTGATCCTGTGCTTCCTGCGCCACCTCAGCGAAGAGGACGCCTTCGAGACGCTGGAGCAGGCACTGCCCTATCGGGACCGCTTCATCGGGGTGGGCCTGGACTCGAGCGAGGTGGGCCATCCGCCCGAGAAGTTCGCCCGCGTGTTCGCGCGCTGCGGCGAACTGGGACTGCACCGCGTCGCGCACGCGGGCGAGGAAGGGCCTCCGGCCTACATCTGGAGCGCGCTCGACGTGCTGCGTGCCGAGCGCATCGACCACGGCGTACAGGCCGTGCACGACCCGGCGCTGATGCGCCGGCTGGCCGCCGAGCGGGTGGCGCTCACCGTCTGCCCGCTGTCCAACGAGAAGCTGTGCGTCTTTCCCGACCTGGCGGACCACAACATCCAGGCCCTGCTGGATGCGGGCCTGGCGGCCACGGTGAACTCGGACGACCCCGCCTATTTCGGCGGCTACCTGAACACGAACTTCCTGCGCCTGTTCGAGGCCGTGCCCACGCTCACGGCGGCGCATGCCTACCAGCTCGCATCCAACAGCTTCGAGGCGAGCTTCGTTCCGGACGCGGACAAGCAGGCCTGGCAGCGTGCGCTGCGGGCCTGCTTCGACCGCTTCGCCGCGCCGCATTGAGACGGCATGGCCCCGCGGGTCATTGCGGATCGACGGCCGATAGTCTGTTGCGTGAGAATCACGGGCGCGCAAACCGGCGCTGGTCCGGGCACGCGCCGCATACCGCATGTCCACCACCAACCAGCTGCATCTCTGGGATGACCGTTTCTTCTACCTCACGGAGGCGATCCAGTCCGGCCTCACCGCCCGGGCTTCCGCCACCCTGCTGGCATCCGCCTCCGGCCGCCCGTTCGTCCTCGTCGCGCTCGATGGCACGGTGCTGCGCTGCACCGCGGCCCTGGTGGCGCCGAACGTGCCCCGCCAGCTCGACGCCGACGGCTGCGGCCTGCTCTCGCTGAACGTCGATCCGGCGTCCGGAACGTTCCGCAGGCTGGCCGCGCGCCTGGACGGCCAGGGCATCCTGCCGCTGGATGCGGCCGACTTCAGTGGGTTGCGCGAGGGCTTCGAAGGCGCGCTGCACGGCGAGCTGGACAGCCCGGCATTGCGCCGCCTCAGCGGCAGCATGCTGGACGCAGCCTGCGGCGCCGTGAAGCGCCCCCGCGGCGACCGTGCGTGCCTGGATCCGCGCGTGGAGCGCGTGCTGCAGCGGATGCGCGATGCCGGAAGCCATGGCATGGCGGTTCCGCTGTGCGACCTGGCGGCCGTGGCCTGCCTGTCGCCCGGCCGGCTCACGCACCTCTTCCATGAACAGACCGGCCTGTCGATCAAGCGCTACCTGCTGTGGTCCAAGATCCGCCGCACCGTGCAGATGATGGCCTCCGGCATGTCGCTCACCGGCATCGCGCTCGCGGGGGGCTTCACCGACGGCGCGCACATGAGCCGCACCTTCCAGCGCTGCTTCGGCCTGACGCCGTCCTTCCTGGCGGACGCGGGCCGCGTGGACGTGTTCGTGGACGACTGCGCGCACACGGCCTGGCGCGGAGCGCAGGCCAGCTGACGCATTCCCCCTCTGGCGACGTAGCCGCTGCGTACAAGCGCCCGGCAGCAATTTTTCCTATGCTCTGGCGGCCCCGGCCATGCAGCTGCCAAGGGGGCCCAGAGGAGACACACCACCATGCGCACTACGTTCCGCGGCGGCCTGAGGCCGCTTTCCCTTTGTTTCGTCGCCAGCCTGGCCGCCTGTGGCGGCGGTCACGGCCGCGGCGACCTGGCCCCCTACAGCGCGGAGATCCGCCGCACCGCCATGGGCGTGCCGCACATCAAGGCATCCACCTGGGGCGGGGCTGGCTTCGGCTACGGCTACGCGCAGGCGCAGGACAATCTCTGCACCCTCGCCGATGCCTTCGTCACCTACCGTGGCGAGCGCTCCCGCTACTTCGGCGGGTCCGCGCAGGTCATCTACAACAGCACGCTGGGCCGGCCGCTCAACATCGATTCGGACTTCTTCCACCGCCACGTCATCTCTGCCGACGTGGTGGAGAAAATGATGGCGGCCCAGCCGGAGAAGCTGCGCCAGATGGTCGAGGGCTTCGCCGCCGGCTACAACCGCTACCTGGGCGACCTCCAGGCCGACAGCGGTGCCCACGCGGCCTGCCGCAACGAAGCCTGGGTGCAGCCCGTCACCGTGCAGGACATATGGCGGCGCATGTTCGCCGCCAACCTCGCGGGGGGCTACAGCAACTTCGCGGCGGCCATCGCCAACGCCACCGCGCCCGCTGCCGCACGCTCGGACACCGCCGCGGCCGCGCCGCAGAGCAAGGGTGGCACGACCGCCGTCGCGGCCCTCGATGCCTCCCGCACCCGAACCCCGGACCTGCAGGTCGGCGGCACGGCCGGCATCGGCAGCAACATGTACGGCTTCGGCACGGCCGGAACGGGCGAGGGCAGTCCGCTGCTCTTCGGCAATCCACACTGGTACTGGAAGGGGCCCGATCGCTTCTACCAGGCGCAACTCACCATCGGCAACGAGCTGAACGTGAGCGGGGTGTCGTTCCTCGGCATCCCGGTGGTGCTGATCGGCTTCAACGACAACGTGGCCTGGAGCCACACGGTCTCCTCCGCGCGCCGCTTCGGCTTCTTCCAGCTCACGCTGGCCGCGGGCGATCCCACCACCTACCTGCGCGACGGCGCCCCCGTGAAGATGGCGGCCACCACCATCACGGTGCAGAACCGCACGGCATCGGGCACGGTGGACGTGACGCGCACGCTCTACAAGACCGACATGGGGCCGCTGGTGAACCTGTCCAGGCTCAACCCAGTCCTGGCCTGGAGCCAGTCCACCGCCTTCGTCATCCGCGACATCAACGGCGAGAACTACCGCACCTTCCGCAACTGGATGCGCTGGAACCAGGCCCGGTCGCTCGACGAGTTCATGGCCATCCAGCGCGAGGAATCCGCCATTCCCTGGGTGAACACCGTGGCCGTGGGGCGCGGCAGCGCCCGGGCCTGGTACGCGGACATGGGTGCGGTGCCCAACGTCTCCTCCAGCCAGATCGCCTCCTGTACCACGGCCTACGGCAAGGCGATCGCCGCCTCGCTGCCGGGTGTGCCGTTCTTCGACGGCTCCCGCAGCGCCTGCGACTGGCAGTCCGACCCGGACTCCGTGCAGAAGGGGGCCATCGACCCGTCGCGCATGCCCAGCCTGCTGCGCGACGACTACGTGGGCAACATGAACGACAGCTACTGGCTCGCCAACGCCAATGCGCCACTCACCGGCTACGCGCCCATCTTCGGCGCCACGGGCACGCCGCAGAGCCTGCGCACGCGCCTGGGCCACACCATGGCGCTGCAGCGCCTGGCCGGCACCGATGGCTACGGCGGCCGCCAGGCCAGCAGCGCCATCGTCCGGCAGATGGTGCTCAACAGCCGCGTCTTCAGCGCCGAGCGCTTCAAGGACCAGGCGATCGCCCTGGTCTGCACCTCGCCGCAGGTCACGGTCGGCGGCTCCTCCGTGGACGTGGCCTCTGCCTGCGCCGCCCTGCGCGCCTGGGACAACACCGGCAACAGCGATGCGCGCGGCTCGCACGTGTGGGATGAGTTCTGGAGCCGCGTGCAGGTACCGGCGGCCCAGCTCTACACCACGCCGTTCGACCCCGCCGATCCGCTGAACACGCCACGCGACCTGAATCCCGCGGCTGCCGGCGCGCTGCAGCAAGCCTTCGGTGCCGCCGTGGCCAAGGTGAAGCAGAGCGGCTTCGCGGTCGATGCGCCGCGCGGCGAGGTGCTGTTCTCGGTGCGCGGCGGCAGGAAGATGCCGCTGTACGGCGGCTGCGCCGGCATCGGCTACTTCACCATCACCTGCTCGGAAAATCCCATCGACCAGGGTGGGTATTCCATGGACGGCCAGCCGCACGGCAACAGCTACCTGCAGGTGGTCGCCTTCCCCGCGGGCGGGGTGCAGGCCCATACGCTGCTCACCCATTCCCTCTCGGACGATCCGGGCTCGCCGCACCAGGGTGACTACACCCAGGCCTACGCCGCGAAGCAGTGGGTGCGCGTGCCCTTCACGGAGGCCGAGATCGCCTCGGATGCGAATTTGCGCACCCGGACCGTGCGGCCGTAGTTCCCCGGGGCCGCAGGCTGGCGCACAATCTCGGCACCCCGGCCGGTGTGCCGCCGCGGCCCTTGCAGCCGCCGCGGCATGCCCGCGCCCGATCCGCGGGCGCATGCCGACCTTGATTGTTGGATTGGAAGCTTCCACCGTGTCCACCCCGCGCATTCCCCTCCTGGCCCTCAACACCCTGTCGCCGCAGCACCAGGCCCAGATCGCCGCTGCCTACGACCTGCACTACGCACCCACCCCCAACGACCGCACCCAGGCCATCGCCACGCAGGGCGGCCGCTTCCGCGCGGTGCTGACCATCGGCTCCATCGGCCTCACGGCCCAGGAAATCGAGTCCATGCCCGCGCTCGAGCTCATCTGCGCTTTGGGCGCCGGCTACGAGAACATCGCGCTCGACGCCGCCAGGGCGCGCGGCATCGCCGTGGCCAACGGCGCCGGCACCAACGACGACTGCGTGGCCGACCATGCCTTCGGCCTGCTCATCTCCATCGTGCGCGGCCTGCGCCCGCTGGACCGCCTCTGCCGCGAAGGCGTCTGGCGCGATGCCATCGGACTGCCGCCGAACGTGTCCGGCAAGCGCCTGGGCATCTTCGGCCTGGGCACCATCGGCCAGAAGATCGCGCGCCGCGCGTCCGGCTTCGACATGCAGATCGGCTACCACAACCGCAACCCGCGGGACGGCGTGCCGCACCAGTACTTCTCCAGCCTGCGCGACCTCGCCGAATGGTGCGACGTCCTGGTGTGCGCCACGCCCGGCGGCCCGTCCACGCGCCACGCGGTGAATGCCGAGGTCCTCGACGCCATCGGCCCGCTGGGCTATCTCGTGAACATCGCGCGCGGCAGCGTGGTCGATACCGGGGCGCTGGCCGACGCGCTGCGCGAGCGCCGCATCGCCGGCGCGGGCCTGGACGTGTACGAGAGCGAGCCGCATCCGCCCGAGGCCCTCATCGGGCTCGACAACGTCGTGCTCACGCCGCACGTGGCCGGCTGGTCGCCCGAGGCCGTGCAGTCCAGCGTGGACCGGTTCATCGCCAATGCGGAGGGGCATTTCGCCGGGCGCGGCGTGGTGTCGCCGGTCTGATGCAAAAGGCCCCTCCGGGCCCGCGACAGGCGGGCCGCGGATAAAATCCCGCCCCTGTCTTCCGCAGATGCGGACGAAAGGCTGCTGTCCCGGCAGCCTTTTTCTTTTTCCAGTTCCGGGACCATGTAGAGGACCACCATGTACAAAAACCTCGCTGCCGCGCTCGCGGCCGCCTGTCTTTTCCTTGCCCCTTCCGCCTTTTCCCGGCCTGGCGCGGCCGTTCCCCCCGCCGGGGGCGCTCCCGTGAAGGCCGGCTTCGTGTACGTATCGCCCATCACCGAAGCCGGCTGGACGCGCCAGCACGACGAAGGGCGCCGTGCCGTCGAGGCGGCCCTGGGGCCGCAGGTGCGCACGACCTATGTCGAGAACGTGGCCGAGGGCGCGGACGCCGAGCGCGTGATCCGCGACCTCGCCGCCACCGGCCACCAGATCATCTTCACGCCCAGCTTCGGCTACATGGAGCCCACGCTGCGCGTGGCGCGCGACTTCCCCGATGTGAAGTTCGAATCCATCACCGGCTACAAGACCGCCCCCAACGTGGCCACGGCCAACGCACGCTACTACGAGGGCCGATACCTCGCGGGCGTGGCGGCGGGCCGCATGACGCGCTCGCACGTCGCGGGCTTCGTGGCAGGCTTCCCGATTCCCGAGGTGGTGCAGGGCATCAATGCCTTCACGCTCGGCATGCGCTCCGTCGATCCGAAGGCCACGGTGAAGGTGGTCTGGCTCAACGTCTGGTTCGATCCGCCCAGGGAGCGCGACGCGGCGATGGCCCTGTTCAACGAAGGCGTGGACGTGGTGGCGTTCCATACCGGCTCCACCGCGGTGATGGCCGCGGCCCAGGAGCGCGGTCGCCTGGCCATCGGCTACCACTCGGACATGCGGGGCATCGGCCCGGACGCCCAGGTCCTGGCCGTCACGCACCAGTGGGGCGCCTACTACACCGAGCGCGTGCGCGCCGTCCGCGAGGGCCGCTGGAAGAGCGGCAACCTCTGGGGCGGCGTGCGCGAGGGCATGGTGCGCGTGGAAGGCTTCGGCAGCCGCGTACCGCCGGCCGTGCGCAGGGAGGTGCTCGCGCGCCAGGACGACATCGCCCGCGGGCGCCTGCACCCCTTCTCGGCCGGCGCAGTGCCCGTGCGGGACAACACCGGGCGCGAGGTGATCGCTGCCGGCCGCACGCTGGCGGACGAGCAGATCCTGCGCATGGACTGGCTCGTGGAGGGTGTGCAGCGCTAGGCAGCCTGCGCTCCCAGCCCCGGTGTCGCATCCACGTTCTGCAGGCGGGCTCCCGCCCATCCACTCCTGTTCGTTCATCCACCAAACCCCGCATGGCCAAGCGCCCCGACGGGCCGCCATGTCATCATTCCCGCATGCCCACGCCGACCCCGCCCCTGACCCCTGACGCCGCCACCCACGTGTACCGTGCCGCACTCCTGCGCTTCGACGCCGAAGGCAGGCCGCTCTACGATGAAGACGGATTCCTGGCCGTCGGTCCCGGCGCCGACGGCGTGCAGCGCGTGGTCGCCGCGGGTGATTGGCATACGCTCTCGCCCCGGTACCCGGGCCTGCCGGTCACGCATTGCCCCGGCCGCATCATCGCGCCCGGTTTCGTGGACATGCACGTGCATTTCCCGCAGACCGACGTCATCGGCTCGCCCGCGGAAGGGCTTCTGCCCTGGCTGGAAAACTACACCTTCCCGCACGAGTCGCGCTTCGCCGATGCCGCCTATGCCCGGGGCGTGGCCACCGTCTTCATCGACGAGCTGCTGCGCAACGGCGTCACCACGTCGCTCACCTTCGCCACCTCCCATCCCGCGTCGGTGGATGCGCTGATGGAAGAGGCCTCCACCCGCGGCATGCGCCTCATCGCCGGCAAGGTGCTGCAGGACCGGAACTCCCCCGACGGCGTGCGCGACGAAACCACGCGCTCGCTCGCCGACACCGAAGACCTCATCCGCCGCTGGCACGGCCGAGGCCGCCTGGGCTATGCCATCACGCCGCGTTTCGCCCCCAGCTGCAGCGAGGCCCAGCTGCGCGGCGCCGGCGAGCTGGCGGCCCGGTATCCCGACGTATGGATCCAGTCGCACGTGGCCGAGAACCGCGACGAGATCCGCTGGGCGCTCGAACTCTTTCCCCAGGCCCGCAGCTACCTCGCCGTGTACGAGGGCTTCGGGCTGATGCGCGATCGGGCCGTGTATGCCCACTGCATCCACTTCGACGACGAGGACCGCGCGCTGATGCGCGGCACCCGCACCGCCGCGGCCGTCAGCCCCACCAGCAACCTGTTCCTCGGCAGCGGCTTCTTCGACTACGAGGGCGCCGATCGCGTGGGCTTCCGCTACGGCCTCGCGAGCGACGTGGGGGGCGGCACCAGCTTCAGCCCGTTCCACACGATGCTCGCGGCCTATTACGTGGGGCGGGAGGGGCAGACCAAGCCCGGCCTCTCGCTGCCGCCCGGCCATCTCTGGTGGCAGCACACGGCCGGCGCGGCGCGCGCGCTGGGGCTGGAGGGGGTGATCGGCAACCTGCAGCCGGGTTGCGAGGCGGACTTCGTCGTGCTGAATCCCGCGGCCACCCCGCTGCTCGCGCGCAAGACGGCCCAGGCTTCCAGCCTGGACGAGCTGCTGTTCGCGATGATCGTGCTGGGCGACGACCGGCTCGTCGAGCGCACCGTGATCGCGGCGGCCCGATGAGTCTGCGGAGCCCGTGCAGCGGTTTTCCACAGCTATGAAAAGAGTAGTATCGCGTCCGCGCGCCGCCTTTCGACTGGCGCGCACGAGGAGAGAGAACCCATGAGCATCAAGAGCGACAAATGGATCCGCCGCATGGCCGAGCAGCACGGCATGATCGAGCCGTTCGAGCCCGGCCAGATCCGCGAAAGCGACGGCCGCAAGATCATCAGCTACGGAACCAGCAGCTACGGCTACGACATCCGCTGCGCGCCCGAATTCAAGGTGTTCACCAACATCCACAGCACCGTGGTGGACCCCAAGCATTTCGATGAGAAGAGCTTCGTCGATTTCCATGGCGACAGCTGCATCATCCCCCCCAACAGCTTCGCGCTCGCGCGCACCGTGGAGTATTTCCGCATCCCGCGCAACGTGCTCACCATCTGCCTGGGCAAGAGCACCTACGCGCGCTGCGGGATCATCGTGAACGTCACGCCCTTCGAGCCCGAGTGGGAGGGCTACGTGACCCTCGAGTTCAGCAACACCACGCCCCTGCCGGCGCGCATCTACGCCGGCGAAGGCTGCGCCCAGGTGCTGTTCTTCGAGAGCGACGAGGTCTGCGAGGTGAGCTACCGCGACCGCGGCGGCAAGTACCAGGGACAGGTCGGCGTCACGCTGCCCAAGGCCTGACTGCCGGCGCGCGACTGGCGCGTGTCCTACAGGCGGGCGGCCTGTTTCTCCGATGCGCAGGCCGTGGCGGGGCCCTAGCATCTGCATCAAGGTATGCCGTTGCATGTCGTGATGGTTGTCACAAAAGGCCGGCAGACTGACACATACGTTCTTTTGCCGAGGACTTCGCCATGCTTGCCTCCTCCGCGCTCCCTACCGCCCGGGCAGGCGCGCCCGCCGACTACCACTCCGAAGGGGCCCATCCCTGCGGCCCGCGCTACTGGCCCGCGCAGACGCTCGATGCGTTCCTGCTGCAGATGGCGGCCCGGGGCCATTGCATCAGCGCCGCCATGATGCTCGGCGACCGCCGCTATGCACTGGAGCAGATCGCGCGTGCGCGCCAGCTGCCCGGGGAGACCCTGCAGGCGCTGGTGAAGGAACTCTCCGACTATTTCGAGGACGCGGAGCCCGCGGCCGCCGGCCTGCACTGGTGCCACCGCTGAAGCGCCAGGCCGCTCCCGAGAAAGCCTTTCCCATGGACCACTTCCACGCAGAGCCGTCTTCCGCGCCATCCCGGATGGACGCATCCTCCCGCCCCGGCATCCGGCCGGGCGTCCTCGCCACGGGCGCCACCGTCATCGTGCTGCAGATCGCCGCCATGGCCTGGGTGCTGGAAGACCACGTGCGCCATGCCGAACAGCAGCAGCACGCCTGGGTCGCCAGGGGACTGCAGTCCACGGCTGGCAGCACCCTGCCGGTGGCGGGCCAGGCGATGCAGGCCGATGCCGGCTGGGCCCCCGCCACCCACCTGGCGGCCCGCTGAGTCTGCTCCGGCCGGCGTACCATCACGCACTGGCATGAATCTTTCAGGGTGCGCACGATGAGATGGGAAGGCAATCGCGAATCGGACAACGTCGAGGACCGCCGTGACGAAAGCGACGGCGGCGGGGGAGGGGGCGGCTTTCCGGTGTTCGGGGGACGCAGCATCGGTATCGGCACCATCGTCGTCGCCCTCATCGGCGGGTGGGTGTTCGGCATCAATCCCCTGACCATCCTCGGCCTGCTGAGCGGCGGCGGCGCGCCTCCCGCCCATGTGCAGACCCAGCAGCCTCCGGCCCATCGCCCGCCCGCAGACGACACCATGGCCAAGTTCGTCTCCACCGTGCTCGCCGACACCGAAGACGTCTGGGCCGATGTCTTCCGCCAGAACGGCTCGACCTACCAGAACCCCCGGCTCGTGTTGTTCCGTGGAGCGACACCCACCGCCTGCGGACGGGGCGAATCGGCCATGGGCCCGTTCTACTGTCCGGCGGATCGCAAGGTCTATATCGACCTCGGTTTCTACGAGACGCTGAAGAACCGCCTCGGCGCGCCGGGCGACTTCGCGCAGGCCTACGTGATCGCGCACGAGGTGGGCCACCACGTGCAGAACCTCCTGGGCATCAGCAGCCGGGTGGACCAGATGCGCGGCCGGGTGAGCCAGGTGGAATACAACCACCTGTCCGTGCGCCTGGAACTGCAGGCCGACTGCTTCGCGGGCGTGTGGGCCCACCACGCACAGAACGCGCGGCACATCCTGGAGCAGGGCGACGTCGAGGAAGCCATGAACGCCGCGGCGAAGATCGGCGACGATGCGCTGCAGCGCTCCGCGGGCCGTGCGGTCGTTCCGGACAGCTTCACCCACGGCTCCAGTGCCCAGCGCCAGCGGTGGTTCCAGGCCGGGCTGCAGGGCGGAAGCATCAAGTCCTGCGACACCTTCTCCGCCAGGAGCCTTTGAAGCAAAAGGCTTGCTGCTATCGAAGATGTAGCAAAAATAGCCACCCCGCCAGCCACGAGGACGTTCCCGTGGCTTCCGGGAAGGGCTGGTGCGACAATATCGGCCGCACATGACAAGTTCTTTCTCCAATTTATCGCTGGCCGAGCCGCTGGCGCGCGCCGTGGCCGAGATGGGCTACACGTCGATGACCCCCATCCAGGCCGAGGCCATTCCCGTGGTACTCGCCGGCAAGGATGTGATGGGCGCCGCGCAGACCGGCACCGGCAAGACGGCGGCATTCTCGCTGCCGCTCCTGCAGCGCCTGCTCAAGCACGAGAACAGCTCCACCTCCCCGGCGCGCCATCCCGTTCGCGCCCTGGTGCTGCTGCCCACGCGCGAACTCGCCGACCAGGTCGCCCAGCAGATCGCGCTCTACGCCAAATACACCAAGCTGCGCAGCACCGTGGTCTTCGGCGGCATGGACATGAAGCCCCAGACGCTGGAGCTCAAGAAAGGCGTCGAAGTCCTCGTGGCCACGCCGGGCCGCCTGCTGGACCACATCGAGGCCAAGAACGCGGTACTCAACCAGGTCGAGTACGTCGTGCTCGACGAGGCCGACCGCATGCTGGACATCGGCTTCCTGCCCGACCTGCAGCGCATCCTCAGCTACCTGCCGAAGACGCGCACCACGCTGCTGTTCTCCGCCACGTTCTCTCCCGAGATCAAGCGCCTGGCGGGCAGCTACCTGCAGGACCCCATCACGATCGAGGTGGCGCGCCCCAACGAGACCGCGTCCACGGTCGAGCAGCGCTTCTATAGCGTGGGCGACGACGACAAGCGCCGCGCCGTCCACCATGTGCTGCGCACGCGCGGCGTGAAGCAGGCTTTCGTCTTCGTCAACAGCAAGCTGGGCTGTGCGCGCCTGGCGCGCACCCTGGAGCGCGAGGGCCTGAAGGCCGCTGCGCTGCACGGCGACAAGAGCCAGGACGAGCGCCTCAAGGCGCTGGACGCCTTCAAGCGCGGCGAGGTGGACCTGCTGGTGTGCACCGACGTCGCGGCCCGCGGCCTCGACATCAAGGACGTGCCCGCGGTGTTCAATTTCGACGTGCCGTTCAACGCCGAAGACTACGTGCACCGCATTGGCCGCACCGGGCGCGCGGGCGCCTCCGGCCTGGCCGTCACGCTGGTGTCGAGCAGCGACGCCCGGCTGGTGGCGGACATCGAGAAGCTCACCAAGAAGAAGATCGAGCTCGAAGCGCTGGAAGTGGAAGAGGATCGTCCGCGCGGCCGCTTCAACGACGGCCGCCGTGCCTGGCGCGACGACGACTCCGGCGGCGACGCGCGTGGCCGGCGGGAAAGCCGTGGCGAAAGCCGCGACTCCCGTCCGCCCGTCGGTTACCGAACGCCCGCCGCGGCACGCGATCCGTTCTTCGACAGGCCGTACGAGGCACCGGCCGCCGAGGCGGCACCCACCTGGGAGGCCGCTTCCCGGCAGCAGCCTGCGCGCAGCGGCATTTCCGCCAACATCAAGCCCAAGCGCAAGGTCGCCGCGCTCTTCAAGGCCGCCCTGCCGGCCGTGGAAACCCCGTCCGGCCAGTGACCGGCCGCACGTCCGGGCCCATCGCGGGCCCGGAGCTCAGCCCGGTGCCTGTGCCTGTTCGCAGCGCACGCTGAGGCGCTCACGTTCCGACAGCGTGGCGCCGAACCGCACGGCGCTGAGGCAGCCTCCCCAGACACAGCCGGTATCCAGCGCCAGCAGGTCGGGGCGGTTCATCCAGCCGAGCGTGGACCAGTGCCCGAAAGCCACCAGCGTGTCGCGCGTGCGCCTGCCGGGCGCGTCGAACCAGGGAACCAGGCCGTCCGGCGCCGCATCCGCCGCCTCTGTGCTGTCGAAATCCATCCGGCCATCCGGTGTACAGAAACGCAGCCGCGTCAGTGCATTCACGATGGTGCGCCAGCGGTCCATGCCGGAAAGCCCGTCGCTCCACCGGTCCGGTGTGTTGCCGTACATGGCGTGCAGGAATTCCGGCAATGCGTCCCCCTGCAGTTGCGCCTGCACTTCTGCGGCATGCTCCAGCGTGGCGTCGACCGTCCAGGAGGGAAGTACGCCGGCGTGCACCATGAGCAGCCGTTCGCCGCCCAGGCGGTGATCGCGCGCCAGCGGCTGCTGCCTCAGCCAGTCGAGGAGTGCATCCCGGTCGGGGGCCTGCAGCACCCCGGCGAGGGTGTCGCGCCGCGACGGCTTGCGCGCGCCATGGGCGGCGGCCAGCAAATGCAGGTCATGGTTTCCGAGCAGGGCGCGCAGGCTGTCTCCGGCCCGTGCGCAGCGCCGCAGCACGGCCTCCGATTGCGGGCCGCGGTTCACGAGGTCTCCCAGCAGATAAACCGTATCGCGGCTGGGGGAGAAATCCACCGTGTCGAGCAGGCGCTGCAGCGCTGCGTCGCAGCCTTGAATATCGCCAATGCAGTAGAGAGCCATGGGGATGGGCCGTGGTGCGGCAGGGTTATGGAAGAGCGCTATTGTGATTCGACCGGAAGCCCCTGTCGGCCGGACGGACCGTGCAAGGGGCGGGATTCGAGGAGTTTCCGCTTTCAAAGTTCCCGGAGCGCAGCGCGTGGAGGTCCTTTTATGAATGCCCGTAAAACCTGCACGTATTCGAAAATAGTTTCTATAATGCAATCCTTGTTATCCACTCCACACGCATGACCGACATGAACACCAGCTACAAGGAACTGCTGAAGCAGCGCGAGCAACTCGAGCAGCAAATCAACGAGGCACGCCGCCGCGAGTTGTCGGATGCGATCGCCCAGGTGCGTTCGCTCGTGTCCGAGTATGGCCTCAAGGCGGAAGACGTATTCCCGTCAGGCCGTGCCCGCAGCGCGAGCGCCGGCACCAAGGTGGCCCCCAAATACCGCAATCCGGCCACCGGCCAGACGTGGACGGGCCGTGGCAAGGCGCCCAAATGGATTCAGAACGAAAATCGCGAACAGTTCGCCATTTGATGGCGCAGTCCGGAAGGCCCTTCGCCCTGGCCACCGGGCCGGCCGGCCTTTCCTGCAGAGCTGACCCAACCCGCCCTTCGGCGGGTTTTTTATTGCCCGTGACAGGGGTTTCATCGCCGCGGATTCCTCCGGGTCGGCGATGGTGAATGCACATGGCGTTTTGCGCCGGTGGATGGGGCGGCCCGATATGCGCGCAGGACTGGTGGCGCCGCGGCAATATCGACTGCATGTCCCATAGCACATTTTCTGCTGCGGTAATGCAGGAGTTTGGCGCTTTCCATGTGTATGGGTGATTCCCAAGGACGGTGGTGGTGGGGCGGCGAACGTGCCCGCAGCGGCCGGGTTGCGGTTGGCGAGCGCTGCGGCTGCGGGCACTTCGCCCTACATTTGCATTGAAATCCCGGACTGCCAAAATGGGAGCGTCGCCCCATTAAAGGAGTAGTGCTACATGGCCTCGAAGTCCCCCGTGGTTCCCCGCCACGCTTTCGCATCCACCTTGCAGACATTCACGACCGCGTCGGGTAAAAGCGGCCAGTTCTATTCCCTTCCCGCCCTGGCGCGGAAGTTCCCGTCCGTCAAGCGCCTGCCGGTATCCATCCGCATCGTCCTGGAGTCCGTCCTCCGCAATTGCGACGGCCTGAAGGTGACGCCCGAGCACGTGGAGGAGCTCGCGACATGGCAGGCGGTCGACGACCGCAAGGACGAGATTCCCTTCATCGTGTCGCGCGTGGTGCTGCAGGATTTCACCGGGGTCCCCCTGCTGGCCGACCTGGCCGCCATGCGCAGCGTGGCCCAGCGGCTCGGCAAGAAGCCCAAGAAGATCGAGCCGCTCGTGCCCGTGGACCTCGTGGTGGACCATTCCATCATGGTCGATTACTACGGCACGAAGAAGGCCCTGGACCTGAACATGAAGCTCGAATTCCAGCGCAACCGCGAGCGCTACGAGTTCATGAAGTGGGGCATGCAGGCTTTCGACACCTTCGGGGTGGTGCCTCCGGGCTTCGGCATCGTGCACCAGGTGAACCTGGAATATCTTGCGCGCGGCGTCCACGGGCGTGCCGATGGCGTCCATTACCCAGACACCCTGGTCGGCACCGACAGCCACACCACCATGATCAACGGCATCGGCGTGGTGGCCTGGGGCGTGGGTGGCATCGAGGCCGAGGCGGCGATGCTGGGCCAGCCGGTCTATTTCCTCACGCCCGACGTGGTGGGCTTCGAGCTGACGGGCCAGCTGCGCGAGGGCGTGACGGCCACCGACCTTGTGCTGACGGTGACCGAGATCCTGCGCCGCCACAAGGTGGTGGGCAAGTTCGTCGAATTCTTCGGGGAAGGCACGCGCACCCTGGCGCTGCCCGACCGGGCGACCATCGGCAACATGGCGCCCGAGTACGGCGCCACCATGGGTTTCTTCCCGGTGGACGAGAAGACCATCGACTACTTCAAAGGCACGGGCCGTACCAAGGCGGAGATCGAGGCCTTCGAGGCGTATTTCCGTGCGCAGGGCCTGTTCGGCGTGCCGCAGGCCGGCGAGATCGATTATTCGCAGGTGGTGCGCCTGGACCTGGGAGACGTCACTCCCAGCCTGGCCGGCCCGAAGCGGCCGCAGGACCGCATCGAGCTCGGCAAGGTGAAGGAGCAGTTCACCACGCTGTTCTCCAGGCCGGCCGCGGAGAGCGGCTTCAACCGGCCTGTGGAGCTGCTGCACACGCGCCACCACATCCATCGCGGCGAGGAGGACGTGCGCGAGGGCGTGCCGGCCGAGAAGGCCGCGCCTGCCGGCGGACCGCGCTTCCTCGTGGAGATGGAGCACAACAAGCCCCAGCTCGCCGTCAAGCATGCCGATCCCTCCGTGCGGCTGCCCGCCAGGGGCGCCGATCCCACGATCGGCAACGGTGACGTGCTGATCGCGGCAATCACCAGTTGCACCAACACGTCCAACCCGAGCGTGCTGCTCGCGGCAGGCCTGCTGGCGAAGAAGGCGGTGGAGGCAGGCCTGAAGGTCCAGCCGCACATCAAGACCTCGCTGGCGCCGGGCTCGCGCATCGTCACGCAGTACCTGAGCGAGACCGGCCTGCTGCCCTACCTCGAGAAGCTGGGCTTTGCCGTGGCGGGCTATGGCTGCACGACCTGCATCGGCAACGCAGGAGACCTCGCGCCCGAGATCAACGATGCCATCACGGGCAGCGACCTCGTCTGCGCCGCCGTGCTCTCGGGCAACCGCAATTTCGAGGCGCGCATCCATCCCAACATCAAGGCCAACTTCCTCGCGAGCCCGCCCCTGGTGGTGGCCTATGCCATTGCCGGCACGGTGCTGCGCGACCTGATGACCGAGCCGGTGGGCAGGGGGCGTGGCGGCCGCGACGTGTACCTGGGCGATATCTGGCCCAGCAGCGACGAAGTGCACCAGCTCATGAAGCATGCGATGAACGGCAAGGCATTCCGCGAGAACTACGGCCGGGTCAAGACCGACCCGGGCGCTCTCTGGGGCAGGATCCAGGGTGTTTCCGGCGACACCTACAACTGGCCCGCCAGCACCTACATCGCGGAGCCCCCGTTCTTCGCCAACTTCGCGCTGGAGGCGGCGGAGGGTGGCGGCACCTCGGTGCTGGGCGCGCGCATCATGGCCCTCTTCGGCGACTCGATCACCACCGACCACATTTCCCCGGCCGGCTCGATCAAGGAAACCTCGCCCGCCGGCCAGTGGCTGCTGCAGCACGGCGTGATGAAGCAGGACTTCAACAGCTACGGCGCACGCCGCGGCAACCATGACGTGATGATGCGCGGCACGTTCGCCAACGTGCGCATCAAGAACCTCATGATCCCGCCGAAGGAGGACGGATCGCGCGAGGAGGGCGGGCTGACCATCTTCCAGAACGAAGGCTCCCACCAGGGCACGAAGATGTTCATCTTCGACGCGGCGATGCAGTACATGGCGCAGAACACGCCCACGGTGATCTTCGCCGGCGAGGAGTACGGCACCGGCTCCAGCCGCGACTGGGCGGCCAAGGGCACGCAGCTGCTGGGCATCAAGGCGGTGGTCGCGCGCAGCTTCGAACGCATCCACCGGTCCAACCTCGTGGGCATGGGGGTGCTGCCGCTGCAGTTCCGGGGCTCGGACTCCTGGGAATCCCTGGAGCTGCGCGGCGACGAGACCATCGACGTGGTGCCCGACCCGGCGCTCACCCCGCAGAGCGAGGCGCGGCTCGTGATCCGCCGGCCCGACGGCTCGCAGCGGGAGGTGGCGGTGACGCTGCGCATCGACACCCCGATCGAGGTGGACTACTACCGTGCCGGCGGCATCCTTCCTTATGTGCTGCGCCAGTTGCTGACTGCCTGACGAGCGCGCGGCCGGGCAGACCGGCGGCAACCGTCCGCCCGGCGGGATCGATACACTTGTGACGATATGTTCAAGGCATAAACTCGTCACAGCCGGCCACCTCGACCCATCCATGCGCCTGTTCCGCCCGCCGTCCGCCGGCTCCGTCCGCCGCGCCCCGTTTTCCGAAAGCCCGGCGGTCACCGCCGTGCTGGTGGTGGCCGGCATGGCGGCGATGTTCGTCCCCGTCATGCAGCTGCTGGGCACGGGCCTGGACGGCCCCCACGGCGTCGAGCAGTTCCTGGACATGGTGGCGGTGCTGATCGGCGTGCTGGCCGTGTCGGTGTCGCTGCACATGCTGGATGAAAGCGCGCAGGGCCGCGCCAACATCCTGGTGGTGGGCCTGGCGACCGCTGCCGTGTGCAACTTCTTCCACGGCGTCCTGTCGCACCAGCCGCTGGGAGCGGGCCAGGACGCGCAGGTGGCGGTTTCGCACTACTTCTCTCTCTGGGGCCACGGTGCGGAGTCGGTGACGCTGCTCCTGTTCGCCCTGCGCGCGTCGGCCGCAGGCCCCGGCATGGCCTGGGCCCTGGTGTCGGCCCTGCTGTCCCTGGCCATTGTCTGGACGGCCACGACGGACGGCCCCCGCGACTGGCTGATCGCCTCGGGCCACGCGCCGATGCGTGTCGCCGCGCTGGTGTCCGGCGCTATCATGGTCCTGTCCGCCGGCCTTTTCTACGGCATGCGCCAGCGCAGCGCGGACGCCGCGGTGCAACGCCATGGCCGGCGCCGCACGATGGCCGCTGCCGCCGTGGCGATGGCGGCGGCGCAGCTCCTGGTGGCGCTTCCGCCGGACCGGCTTCATTGGGCCCGGATGCTGGCGCACGCCCTGCATGTGGTGGGCTACGCCGTGCTGTTCCAGGCGGTGTTCATCGCCGGTGTCCGCCTGCCCTATGCCCGGCTGCGGGAGGCGGAGTCCCGCCTGCGCGACAGCGAGTCGCGGCTGCAGCTGCTCGGCCGCAACCTGCCCGACAGCGTGCTCTATCAGATGGTCCGCGAGCCCGACGGCCGGCGCCGGTTCGTCCACATGGGCGAAGCGCTGGAACGGCTCGTGGGGGTGCGCGCCGCCGATGTCATGGAAGATGCTCAACGCCTGTTCGACCGCATCGATCCCGAGGACCGGGCGGCCCAGGCCGATGCGGACGAAGTCTCCTACCGCACCATGGGCGTGGGGGAGTCGGTGGTGCGGATGCGGCGCATGGACGGCGCGCCGCGGTGGATACGGCTGAGCTCCTCCCCGCGGTTGCTGAAGGGGGGGAGCGGCCGGGTCATCTGGGACGGCGTCCTCACCGACGTGACAGAGCAGCGGGAGGCGCAGGACCTCAGCCGGGCGCACGAAATCCAGCTCGCCAGCCTGCTGGGCCGCATGCCGGGGGGCATCTCCCGCCTCGACCGCGACCTGCGCATCCTCTATGTGAATCCGTCGCAGGCCCAGTGGCTGCGGCGCACGCCGCAGGAGCTGGAGGGGCGGCGCGCTTCCGAGGTCCTGTCCGCGGAACTCGTGCAGTCCCTGCATCCGCATCTGCTGCGGGCCCTGCAGGGGCGGCCGGTAGTGTTCGACTACCGCTCGCCCTACAGGGGTAAAGGACCGGAGTTCTTCCACACCACCATCATCCCGGAGACCGGGTCGGACGGTCGCGTCGTGGCGATCATGGTGTTCGCCGTCGATGTGACGGAGCAGAAGCACCTGGCACTGGAGCTGAGCCAGCAGCGCTCCCGGCTCGCGAGCCTTGTCAACGCCATCCCGGACGTGGTGTTTCTCAAGGATGCGTCCGGGCGCTACCTGTCCTGCAACCCGGTCTTCGAGCGCTACCTGGGCCGGCGCGAGCGCGACATCCTCGGCCTGGGCGACGAGGAGCTGATGGCGCCCATCGAGGCCGCCCGCGTGCGACAGCTCGACGAGCGGGCGATGGCCGCCTGGCAGCCCCTGGTGTACGAGGAAACGCTCACCTTCGCCGAAGACGGCTATGCCGGCTACTTCGAGACCATCAAGACCCCGATCCGCGACATGCGCGGGCACGTCACGGGGCTGCTCAGCGTGAGCCGCGACATCACCGACCGCAAGAAGGCCGAGCAGCAGATCGAGCTGCTGGCCTTCTTCGACGCCCTGACCGGGCTGCCGAACCGGCGCCTGCTGCTGGACCGCCTGCAGCGGGCTGGCGCCGCCTGCCAGCGCAACGAAAAGCTGGGTGCGCTGCTCTTCATCGACCTGGACAACTTCAAGGATCTCAACGACACCCTCGGCCACGACATGGGGGACCGCCTGCTCGTGCAGGTGGCGCAGCGGCTGCAGGAGTGCGTGCGCACCTCCGATACCGTGGCCCGTTTCGGGGGCGACGAATTCGTGGTCATGCTCGAAGGCCTGGACGCCGACACCGCGCAGGCAGCGCTGCAGGCCGAGCAGGTCGCGGAGAAGCTGCTGGCCCAGCTCAACCGGCCCTTCGAGATGGGGACGCAGCAGCACTACAGCACACCCAGCATCGGTATCACCCTCTTCGGAGATCAGCGGCGCAGCGTGGACGAACTGCTCAAGCGCGCCGATCTCGCCATGTACCAGGCCAAGGCCGCCGGACGTAACACCCAGCGGTTCTTCGACCCGGACATGCAGGCCCAGGTGACGGCGCGCTCGCAGCTGGAGTCGGATCTGCGCCAGGGCATCGCGCGGCAGGAGCTCACCGTGCACCTGCAGCCCATCGTGGACGGCAGCACGCGCCTGTGCGGCGCGGAGGCACTGGTGCGCTGGCAGCATCCCGTGAAGGGCCTGGTGAGCCCGGCCGACTTCATCCCGCTCGCCGAGGAGACCGGCCTCATCCTCCCGCTGGGCCGGCAGGTGCTGCAGACCGCGTGCGAGCAGCTCGTGCGCTGGGCTGCCCATCCCGCCACGGCCGCCTTCACCATCGCGGTGAACGTGAGCGCCCGGCAGTTCCGCCAGCCCGATTTCGTGGCGGAGGTGCTGGGAACGCTCGCGGGCACCGGGGCCAATCCGCAGCGGCTCAAGCTCGAGCTCACCGAAAGCCTGCTGTTGGGCGACGTGGAGGACACCATCGGCCGCATGGCGCAGCTCAAGCGGGTCGGCGTAGGCTTCGCGCTCGACGACTTCGGCACCGGGTATTCGTCCCTGAGCTACCTCAAGCGCCTGCCGCTGGATCTGGTGAAGATCGACCAGAGCTTCGTGCGCGACGTGCTCACCGATCCCAACGACGCCGCCATCGTCCGCACCATCCTGGCGCTGGCAAAGAGCCTCGACCTGCAGGTCGTGGCCGAAGGCGTGGAAACCGCGGGCCAGCTGAGCTTTCTCAAGCTGCACGGCTGCGAGGGCTTCCAGGGCTACCTGTTCGGCAAGCCGGTGCCGCTGGAGGACTTCGAGCGCGAGCACGACCTTACCGGTCCGGCGGAGCCCGCCGCTGCCCAGGGAACCGCCGGCGCGGTGCTCTGAACATGCGCATCGGCTGGATAGACGCCGGAGCGGCCGGCGAGTGCTCCGCGGCAGCGGCGTCCCTGGCATCGCAAGGCGGGCACTGGGGACATGCCTGGGACGTGGTCCCGATCTCCTGGATGTCGATGCGCGACGGGCCCGGCCCGGGCACCGGATTCGACGCCGTGGTGCTGGTGCCGCCACCGCACGCGGTGACACTGCCGGCATGGTCCGTGCAGCCTGGCCGGCGCCTGCCGCTGCTGCTGTACCTCGACGCGCACCCCCAGCAGGAGGCCCTGGCGGCCAGGGCGCTGCGTGCCGGTCCCGGAGACTATGTCCTGCGCTCGGGGCCGGGCGACGGCACCATGCGCGAACTGGCCCTGCGGCTGTCGGCCCTGCTGGCTTCCTGCGAGCGGGGCGGCATCGACGGGATGCGGCAGGGGATGGCCCGGCCGGAGGGGGGCGGGGCCGCCAGCCCGCCCGGCCATGCCGCGACGCCGGAAATGCTGCACACGGCGCTCGACCATATGGCGTCCGGCCTGCTCATCCTCGGGCCGGACCGCCGCGTTCTCTTCTACAACGACCGCCTGCCCGGGATGCTCGATCTTCCGCGCACATTGCTCGATGCCGTACCCACCCTGGCGGAAGTCAAGCAATGGCAGGCGCAGCGCGGCGATTTCGGACCGGGCTTCGAGCGGGTGGACGAGCGGGGACGCCCGTACGTGGAGAGCGGCGACGCCCTTCCGCCCCCCGGTGTCTATTGGCGCAAGACACCCGACGGCCGCATGCTTGAGGTCTTCACCGCGCCCCTGCCGGGCGGGGAGTGGCTGCGCACCTTTTCCGACGTGACCCCGCACATGCTCCTGCAGTCGGAATTGCGGCTCAGCGAGGCGCGGTTCCGCAGCCTGTGCGATCTGTCGTCCGACTGGTACTGGGAACAGGATGCCGAGCACCGTTTCGTCCACGTCAACCAGGGCCTCAAGGGCATGGGCATTTCACCGGAGGAAGTGGTCGGCCGGACACGGTGGGAACTGGGCGCTTCCAATCTCTCCGCGCAGGACTGGGTGGAGCATCGGCGGCTCCTGGCGGCGCGCCAGCCCTTCCGGGACCTGGAACTGCAGCGTACCGGGGCCAACGGGCGCGTGCACTGGGTGTCCGTGAGCGGGATCCCGGTCTTCAGCGCGGATGGCGCCTTTCTGGGCTACCGGGGCGTCGGCCGGGACATCACCGAGCGCAAGCGCGTCGACGCGGAAATCGAACGCCTGGCATTCTTCGATCCGCTGACCGGCCTGCCCAACCGGCGCCTGCTCACCGACCGCCTGCACCGCGCCATCGGCACGGCGGCGCAGGAACGCAGCCACGGCGCGCTGCTTTTCCTCGATCTGGACAACTTCAAGGACCTCAACGACACGCTCGGGCACGACATGGGCGATCGCCTTCTCGTGCAGGCGGCGCAGCGCCTGCTCGCCTGCGCTGGTGCGGCGAACACGGTGAGCCGGTTCGGCGGCGATGAGTTCGTGGTGCTGGCCGAAGGCCTGCCGGGCGACATGCACCGGGCCCGCGCCGATGCGGCCGTGCTGGCGAACCGGATCGCCGCGGCGCTGGGCAGGCCCTATGCGGTCGGCGGGATGGGATACCACCACACTACGCCCAGCATCGGGCTGGCGCTGTTCGGGGGTGGAACGGGGCACGCGGCCGGCGTGGACGACCTGCTCAAGCATGCCGATCTCGCCATGTACCAGGCCAAGGCCGCCGGTCGCAACACGGTCCGCTTTTTCGATCCCTCCATGCTGCAGGCGGTTCTCGCGCGCGCGGCGCTCGAATCGGAGCTGCGGCAAGCGCTCGAGTCGGACGAACTCCTGCTGCACTACCAGCCCCTGGTGAACGGCGACGGCAGCATGCTGGGCGCGGAGGCGCTGGTACGCTGGCGCCACCCGCAGCGCGGCCTGGTGATGCCCGGGGAATTCATCCCGGCGGCGGAGCAGGGCGGGCTGATCATCCCGCTGGGGCAATGGGTGCTGGAGCGGGCCTGCGCCCAACTGGTGGCATGGAGCCGCAGCGCCACCACGGCGCAGCTCGTGCTTGCAGTGAACGTGAGCGTGCGCCAGTTCCGCCAGCCCGATTTCGTGGACCAGCTGCTGCAGACCCTGCGCCGCAGCGGAGCGCAGCCGCGGCTGCTGAAGATCGAGCTCACCGAAAGCCTGCTCATGGCGGACGTGGAAGAGGTGATCGCGCGCATGGAGCAGCTGCGGGCGCACGGGGTGGGTTTCGCCATCGACGATTTCGGCACGGGCTATTCTTCACTCGCCTACCTCAAGCGGCTGCCGCTGGACCAGCTCAAGATCGACCAGAGCTTCGTGCGCGACGTGCTCACCGACCCCAACGACGCAGCCATCGTGCGGACCATCCTCGCGCTCGCCCGCAGCCTCGACCTGGAGGTGGTCGCCGAAGGGGTGGAGACCACGGGCCAGCTGAAATTCCTGCAGCGCCACGGCTGCAAGGCGTTTCAGGGCCACCTCTTCGGGCGGCCGGCACCCGCTGCCGTGCTGGAGAGGGCGCTGCGCCCGGCCCTCTGATCCGCCCGCGGCGGCACCCGGGTTTGACCTGCCTCGACCCCGGTGCCCGGGGCAACCCGCACAATCGACCCATGCAATACACACGACAGCCCGGGCTCCTGCTCGCGGGCGGCGGCATAGGAGGCCTGTCCGCGGCCCTGGCGGCTTCATGCGCGGGCTGGTCGGTGGACCTGTACGAGCGCGCGCCCGTTTTCAGCGAAGTGGGTGCAGGCGTGCAGCTCGGGCCGAATGCGGTGAGGCTGCTGCACGCCTGGGGGTTCGAGGCCGCTTTGCAGGCCGTCGCCGCGTATCCCGACAGGCTGCAGGTGCGCAGCGCGCTGGATGGCCGGGTGTTGGCGGCGATGCCGCTGGGCGCGGCCATCGCGTCCCGCTACGGAGCCCCTTACGTCGCCATCCACCGCGCAGACCTTCACGGCCTGCTGCTGGAGGCCGTGCGCAGCCGGCCCGGGGTTGAGCTGCATCTCGGCGAGACCATCGCGGATCACGGGGAGCATGCTGCAGGGATCACGGTGCGCACCGTGGCGGGCCACCAGGTGCAGGGCGACGCCTTCGTCGGTGCCGATGGACTGCGCAGCGCCACGCGCGCCCGGCTGCTGGGCGCCGAGCCCGCGCGGATATCCGGCCATCTGGCCTACCGGACGGTGGTGCCCCAGCATGCGCTGCCCCAGCGCCTGCGCACCGCGCAGGTCACGGCCTGGCTGGGGCCGGGGCTGCATGTCGTGCAGTATCCGGTGCGCCGCGGCGAACTCATGAACATCGTCGCCATCCGCCATGGACGGGCGCCCGAGGATCTCGACCACTGGGACCATGCCGGCAATGCGGGGGATCTGGAAGGGGCGCTGCGCCCCACCTGCGCGGCGCTGCAGGACCTCGTGCGCGCAGTGCCGCAGGCGGGCGGCGGCTGGCGTCTGTGGCCGCTGTCCGACCGGGCTCCGCTGTCCGGACCGCACGAGATGGCGCACGGCAGGGTGGCCCTGCTGGGCGATGCCGCCCATCCGATGCGGCCCTATCTGGCCCAGGGCGCCGGCATGGCTATCGAGGACGCCGCCGCGCTCGGGCTCGCCCTGTCCGGTGGCAGCGGCGATGTGCCTGGCCGCCTGGCGCGCTACGCGGGCGGTCGTTGGCTGCGCAATGCGCGCGTGCAGGCCAGGGCCGAGCGCAACGGCAGGATCTTCCACGCCACGGGTCCCGTGCGCTGGGCCCGTGACGCCTCCCTGCGCCTGCTCGGTGCGCGGCTGCTCGACCAGCCCTGGCTTTACCGGGGCGAGGCCGTGGACGCGATGGTTGCGGGTCCCGGCAGCAGCCGGTAGGCGAGCGCGCCTGCAGCGAGCCGCATGGCCCAGGGCGACTCCAGGGGGTCAGAGACTCGTGCGCAACTTCCAGATCTCCGGAAACAGCACCACATCCAGCATGCGCCGCAGGTAGCTCACGCCGCCCGTGCCGCCGGTGCCGCGCTTGAAGCCTATCACGCGCTCCACCGTGGTCACGTGGCGGAAGCGCCAGAGACGGAAGGCGTCTTCCAGGTCCGTGAGCTTCTCGCCCAATTGGTAGAGGTCCCAGTAGCGCTGCGTATCGCGATAGACGGTGAGCCAGGCGGTTTCCACCGCATCGCTCTCGGCATAGGGCTGCGTCCAGTCGCGGTCCGTGTGGCTCGCGGGCACGGGAATGCCCCGACGGGCCAGCAGCCGCAGCGCCTCATCGTAGAGCGATGGCGCTTCGTAGGCCGCCTGCACCAGCGCGAGCAGATCCGGCCGGTGCGCGTGCGGCTTGAGCATCGCCGCGTTCTTGTTGCCCAGCGAGAACTCGATGCAGCGGTACTGGTAGCTTTGGAAGCCGCTCGACTGCGCGAGGTAGGGCCGGATGGCGCTGTACTCGGGCGGCGTCATCGTGGCAAGCACATCCCAGGCATGGACCAGCTGTTCCATGATCTTGGACACGCGCGCGAGCATCTTGAATGCCGGCGGCAGGTCGCCCTGCGCGACATGGTCGATCGCGGCGCGCAGCTCGTGCAGCATCAGCTTCATCCACAGCTCGCTGGTCTGGTGCTGCACGATGAAGAGCATTTCATTGTGGTTGGGCGACAGCGGCTTCTGCGCGGTCAGGATCGCGTCGAGCTGCAGGTAGTCGCCATAGCTCATGTCGCGGCTGAAATCGAGTTGCGCGCGCTCCTCGTGCACGATGGCTTCGGGCTGGGACGCGTGCGCGGAAGGGGGCGCGGATGAAGGCGCGCTGGATGCTTGCGTGGCATGGGGGCACATGGTGCGATGTCTCCTGCCGGCCTTCAGGTCACGGCGTGTCGCTGGTTGAATTCGGGCCGGCGCCATTCGCCAGCGTCCAGGACGGCGCGCAGGTGCTCCACGGCATTCCACACGTCCTCGAAGCCGAGATAGAGCGGGGTGAAGCCGAAGCGCAGGATGTCCTTGTGCGGCCCCTGGCCGCCATCGCCCTTGCGGAAGTCGCCGATCACGCCGCGCGCGATCAGCGCCTGCACGATGGCATAGGCGCCGCTGCCCCGGCCGTCCACGCCCCGGCCTTCATCGCGCGTCAGGCACACCTGGGAGCCGCGCCGCGCATGCTCGCGGGGTGTCGCCAGGCCCAGGCCGTGGCCGGGGCAACGCTCCTCCACCAGCCGGATGAACAGGTCCGTCAGCGCCAGCGATTTCGCGCGCAGCGCCTGCATGCCGCCCAGCGGCCGTGCGGCGGTGAACACGTCCAGGCCGCATTGCAGTGCCGAGAGGCTGATGATGGGCTGGGTGCCGCACAGGTAGCGAGCGATGCCGGGTGCCGGCTGGTAGTCCGGCGTGAACGCGAACGGTGCTGCGTGGCCCCACCAGCCCGACAGGGGCTGCCAGAAGCGGTCGGCATGGCGCGGATGCACCCAGGCGAACGCCGGGGCGCCCGGGCCGCCATTGAGGTACTTGTAGCCGCAGCCGATCGAGAAGTCCGCACCCGCGCCGCGCAGGTCCACGGGCACGGCACCGGCGCTGTGCGCGAGGTCCCATACGCAGAGAATGCCCTGTGCGTGCGCCGCGGCGGTGACGGCCGCCATGTCGTGCATCGCGCCAGTGCGGTAGTTGACGTGCGTGAGCATCAGCACCGCCACGTCGCCGGTGAGCGCGGCAGGAATCTCTTCGGGCTCCACCAGCACCAGTTCCAGGCCGCGCTCGCGGCACAGGCCTTCGGCGATGTAGAGGTCGGTGGGAAAGTTGCTGCGCTCGCTCACGATGCGGCGGCGCGTGGGCGCGTCCTCGCGGGCGATGTTCAGCGCCGCGCTCAGCACCTTGTAGAGGTTGATGGACGTGCTGTCCGTGCAGACGACTTCGCCGGCCCCTGCGCCGATCAGCGGCGCGAGCTGGTTGCCCAGCCGCTGCGGCAGGTCGAACCAGCTCGCGCTGTTCCACGAGCGGATCAGGTCCGCGCCCCATTCCTGCTCCACCACCTCGGCGATGCGAGCAGGGGCGGCCTTCGGCAGCACGCCCAGGGAGTTTCCGTCGAGGTAGATCACGCCCTCGGGCAGCTGGAAATGGCCGCGCAGCGGGCGCAGCGGGTCGTGCGCGTCCAGGGCGCGGCAATCGTCGAGTGTGGTCATGGTGAGGGAAGGGCCAGAAAAGAGTCGGGAATGGATGGATGCGGCGGGCAGCCCGCGTCAGGCCAGCGCCCGCAAAACGGCGCGCACGGGCGAGGCGTCCGCGGTGGCGAGCTTCAGGGGCAGGGCGATGAGTTCGTAGTCGCCCTCGGGAACCGCATCGAGCACGAGGTTCTCCAGCACCCGCAGCCCGCGCCGGCGGATCACCTGGTGGCTGTCCAGCGACTTGCTGCGGGCGGGGTCGATGCTGGCGGTGTCGATGCCCACCAGGACCACGCCCAGGTCGGCCAGGCGTTCGATGGTGTCCGGTGCGTAGGCGGCCAGCGCGGCATCCCAGCGGTCCACCGGCATGCGCTCATAGGTGCGCACGAGCACGCGCTGCGGCAGGGCGGGCCGGTCGGCGCCCAGCGCGTGGGCAATGTGTTCCCATGCGACCAGCGGGCCCTTGCCGATCGCGTGGATCACGCGGCAGGGTCCGATGAAAGCGTCCAGGGACACGTCGCCGATCGACGCGCCCTTCGGGTCGTAGTGCAGTGGCGCGTCCGCATGCGTGCCCACATGGGGCGACATTGTCACCGCGCTCACGTTCACCGGGCATTGCGGCCCGATGGTGGCGCACCACTGCTGCGCATAGGCCGTGTCGCCGGGAAACACCGGGCTGCCGGCATGCACCGGCGCGGAAATGTCCCAAAGAGAGCGGGTCGTGGTCATGGGAAGGCTCCTCGCAGCGGCAACGCCGCCAACGCGCGCATCCTAGGCAGCCCGCATCCGCACGGTGTCGTTTAATCCCTACATGCCGGAAAATTGGAAAATCCTTCTCATTTCGGCGTTTCTGGGGAATATCTATGCAAACCGAACTGGATCGTACGGACCGGCAGCTGGTATCGGCCCTGCAGGACAACGGCCGGCTCACGTCCGGTGAACTGGCACAGATGGCCCATCTCTCGCAGTCCCCGTGCTGGCGCCGCGTGAAGCGTCTGGAAGAAGACGGCGTGATCGCGGGCTACCATGCGACCCTCAACCGGCGCGCGCTCGGCCTGGGAGTGATGGTATTCGTGATGATCGGAATCGATCACCAGACCGAAGCATCGTCCCTGCCTTTCGAGGAGGCGGTATGTGCCATTCCGGAGGTGGTCATGTTCCATGGCATCTCCGGCCCGGAGGATTTCATGCTGGTGGTCGTCACCCGCGACCTGGACGCCTATTCCGAACTGCTGCAGAACCGCCTGCACCGCCTGCCCGGCGTGCGCAGGGTGCACAGCTACTTTTCGCTGCAGGAATTCAAGGGGCGCATCGGCGGCCTGCCCGTGCCCTGACTCCGGCTAAAGGACGAAGCCTTCCGGAAGCGGCGCCATGCCGTGGCGCCGCCGGGCCTGCGCGCAGGCGCCGCGGCCCGCCTCGAATTCACGGCAGGGCGAAGGGCGCCATTCATAGATGCCGCAGGCGGCCCGCGTGCCCACCTGTCCGGACAACGCGGCGCATCGCGGCGCCGCGTGGTCGGTGCCACGCATGCGCCGCAGGCCGGCATTCACTTCGACCACGAGTCCGGCGGGAACGCAGCCGCCTTCCTCCTGCGACTCGTGCACCGAGAAATCGACGCGGAAACTCGCGCAGCAGGCGCCGCAGGTCAGGCAGGGGTGAAGGCTCATGGCGGCGCGATTGTGCCTCGGCTAGACCGCATGCCGCGCGGTGCATGGCGCAGGCGGCGCCGGGACGAGAGAAAATCGCGGCCGTGCGAGAACCTTTGCGTGCGACAGGGGTCTGTGATCCATCGCAAGGCCCAAATGGTTCTGCCAGGTAGAATGAGAATTAATATCATTGCTAACAATAGCTCCCATGAAGATGTCCGCTGACGATGCGGCCGGGCTCGCGCACGCCCGGCCTTCCTCCCCACACGCGCCCATGGGGCTGGACCAGCTGCCGCGCCGGTTGGCCGCGCACGTGGCATCCCTCCAGCCCGCGCGCGACGAGCGCGAGCAGGCGATCGTGCAGCGCCTCATGGAAATCGGCTTCCTGCCGGGCGAGCCCGTGCGCATCGTGGCCAGCGGCTTTCCCGGCGGCGATCCCCTTGCCGTCCGCATCGGGCAGGCCACCTTCGCCCTGCGGCGCCACGAGGCGGCCCTGGTCCGGGTGCAGCCCGGGGAGGTACCGGCATGACGGCGCAGACCTCGATCTCCGGCGCCCAGCCGCTGCGCATCGCCCTGCTGGGCAACCCCAACTGCGGGAAGACTGCCCTCTTCAACCTGCTGACCGGCGCCCGCCAGAAGGTCGCCAACTACGCGGGCGTGACCGTGGAGCGCAAGGAAGGTCACCTGCAGACGGCCGGCGGACGGCGCGTGCGCGTGCTCGACCTGCCGGGTGCCTACAGCCTGAACGCCCACAGCCTGGACGAAGCCGTCACGCGCGACATCGTCACCGGGCGGCGCGCGGGCGAGGCCCTGCCCGACCTGCTGGTGTGCGTGACCGATGCCACGCACCTGCGGCTCAACCTGCGGCTGGTGCTGGAGGCCCGCGCGCTCGGCCTGCCCATGGTGCTGGCACTCAACATGAGCGACATGGCCGAGCGCCAGGGCATCTCCATCGACCGCGAGGCGCTGTCGCGGGAACTCGGCATGCCGGTGATCTCCACGGTCGGCGTGCGCAGCGACGGCGCGCGGGAACTGCTGGGCTGGCTGGATACGGCCACGCCACCGCTGCCCACCGCCTCCGTGGCCGCGGGGGAGGGCCCGGCTTCCGCGTCCGAGCGTGCGATGCAACTGCACCAGGAAGTGCGGCGCGTCATGGCGGCGGCCGTGCGCGAACCCGCGGCCGCCAGCCTGCGCGCGGATGACCGCATCGATGCGGTGGTGCTCCATCCGTTCTGGGGCCTGGTGCTCCTCGCCGTGACCCTGTTCCTCATGTTCCAGGCCGTCTTCAGCTGGGCCGAGGCCCCCAAGGGCCTCATCGAGGACGGCGTGGCGGCGCTGTCGGGCTGGATCAACGCCCACATGGCCGAAGGGCCGCTGCGCAGCCTGCTCACCGACGGCATCCTGGCCGGCACGGGAGGCGTGCTGGTCTTCCTGCCGCAGATCCTGATCCTGTTCCTCTTCATCCTCGCGCTGGAGGACTCCGGCTACCTGCCCCGCGCCGCGTTCCTGCTGGACCGCATCATGGGCACGGTCGGCCTGTCGGGGCGCTCCTTCATCCCGCTGCTCTCCAGCTTTGCCTGCGCCGTACCGGGCGTGATGGCCACGCGCTCCATCACCCACTGGCGCGACCGGCTGGTGACCATCATGATCGCGCCGCTCATGACCTGCTCGGCGCGGCTGCCGGTCTATGCCCTGCTGATCGGCGCGTTCATTCCCGAGCGCGCGGTGGCCGGCGTGTTCAACCTGCAGGGCCTGGTGCTGTTCGCGCTGTACGCCGGCGGCATCGTGAGCGCCATGGCCGTGGCAGCCGTGGCCCGCCTGGCGCGGCGCCAGCAGGGCGCGACGCCGCTGCTCATGGAACTGCCCGCCTACCGCTGGCCCAGCCTGCGCGGCCTGGCGCAGGGCCTCTACGAGCGCGCGATGATCTTCCTCAAGCGCGTGGGCGGCATCATCCTGGCGGTGACCATCCTGCTGTGGTTCCTCTCCAGCTATCCCGCACCGCCGGACGGCGCCACGGGTGCCGCCATCGGCTACAGCTTCGCCGGCCGCATCGGCGCCTTCCTGGAACCGCTGGTCGCCCCCATCGGCTTCAACTGGCAGATCGCGATCGCCCTCGTGCCCGGCATGGCCGCGCGCGAAGTCGCCGTGAGCGCGCTCGGCACCGTCTATGCGCTGTCCGCCACGGGCGAGGAGGCTGCCGCGCAACTGGGCACGCTGATCGGCCAGACCTGGTCGCTCGCCACGGCGCTGTCGCTGCTGGTGTGGTTCGTGTTCGCACCCCAGTGCATTTCCACCATCGCCGCCGTGCGGCGTGAAACCAACAGCTGGCGCTATCCGCTCATCATGGCGGCCTACCTGTTCGCGCTGGCCTATGCCGCGAGCTTCGTCACCTACCGCGTGGCGCTCGCCCTGACCTCCGGAGGTGGATGAACATGACGGCGCAGGAATGGATCGTCGCGGCGGCCGTAGCCCTGGCCGCGGCCTATGTCTCCTGGAAATGGATGCCCGCGCGCTGGCGCGCCCGCCTGGGCGGCGTCCATCCTGCGCTGGCGGCATCGTCGGGTTGCGGGGGCTGCGACAGCTGCGGTAGTGGTAATGGCGGTGGCGGCTGTGCGACCTCGTCGCCGCAGGCCGGCAGCGGCGATGGGAAGCCGGTGGTGTTCCATCCCCCGGTGCGCAGCCAGGGCGCCGGAGCTTCCCGTACGCAGCAGGGCTCTTCCTCTTCCTGAGCCGTCCGCGCCGGGCTGCGGGCTGCGCCTCAGTCCCGGCCGCCGCTTCCCCGGCGGCCGGGCGGCTGGAATCCGAAACCCGGCTCCAGGATGTCCGTGCAGTTGCGGCAGTACAGGAACTGCGTTCCCCGGTCATCGCTGATGGAGCCCCAGCCGGTCCAGTTGTCGATGGACACCTTGAACCGCCGTCCATCCGTCAACTCCACGCGGCCTTCGGCGTTGCAGTCATCGACAAGCATTTCCTGGTCATAGCGCTCCGGGGTACCCGCGCGGGCGTGCGCCAGGAAAAACCGCAGGCGCTTCTCGTCGAGCACCATGTGGCTGCATCGGCCCTGGCCGAAGCTGCGGGCCGCAGGCTGGTCGATGGTGACCTGGCGCACATGCTGCGGTTGCCAGAATTCCTGGATCGGCCGACCTGCGGCAAGCGCAGTGCCGAAGCCCATGGTTGCGATGGCCGTGAATATGATGGGGCGCATCGTCATTGCCAAGATGCTGTTGCGGCTTCGGTGGCGTTCTTCCGGCTTACATCCGGGTGCTTGTGGATCTCGGCGGATGGAATTCGTAATGCTTTGGTTAGCCCATCCACCAAATAACGGAGTGATGCCTGTTGCTGTGATGTAAGTGGTTCAAATACTGCTCGATTGCCCATGAATGCTCTCTGCTGCTGATCATTCAATCCGGGCGGCATCGAGACGCCAGGGGGAAGCGATGCTACGCCGACAATCTCTATTCCCATGCTGTCACTATTGGACGGATAGCGTCCAGGCACAACTTTTTGCATTTCAATGCGGTGAGTCGTGGTCGGAGTGGCAGTCTTCAGCGTCTTGATTTCCGCTGGTGTGCAGCGATGCTCTGCCAGGCACCTTGCCCTCAACGGTCCTACATGACTGGTCCGCTTGAACACGGATGCCGTCTGATAAATGGTACCGTCCTTCAGAATCAGGAAGTGGGCGCCGTTCGCATTGGCCAGTCGATAACTGTTGAATGTGGATTTTTCGGTAGCTGCGCCCGTCTGATGAACGATGATGCCCGAAATCACTTGCATAGCCGTACGCTCTATCGTAGTAAACCGGTAAGGCCTGATTTTGGGATCGCGCACGACCATCCCCTCCGTATCGAAAAAGAGCATGTTCCCTCCTTGTATGGAGGTGCATGTTGTCACTTATGTGCGAATGCGCTGTTATCTCTTGTGACCCCAGTATCTGGATGCAGGGGCTCCGCTGCCTAGAAAGTCTTGCCCGCACCCAGCACCTCCAGCGCATGCCGTAGATTCTCCCGCGCCTGGGCCTCGTAGCGATCGCGGAACCAGGGAGTGGCATACAGGGCCGGCCGCTCCAGGAACGACCGGAGGATCGCGCAGCGCCCCGCCACGTAACGAGGCCAGCGCACGAACCGGTACTCGCGCCGCACGTTGCGCTCGAATCCGGCATAGACGGCCGGAGGCTGTCCGAGGATGGCGAGGTCGATGTCCACCACCCAGCAGGCATCCCCCCCGGGAGCCGGGCCTGCACCATGGCGCGTCGCCAGGATGTGGCGCTCCACGGTCTCCACCCGCGCGTTGCCGAAATCCTGGCCCTGCAGGAAGCGGCATGCCCAGCGCGCGCTGCGCTCCTCGTTGCGGCCCGACCAGGGCCAATAGACGGCGTCGTGGAACCAGAGGGCGAGGGCGATGGCTTCCGGGTCCTCCATGGGCTGCGGCCCGGCAGCGGCGCGCGCTGCCTCCCAGTGGTCCAGGCAGGCGCGCAGGTGGTGCGTGTCATGGTACGCACGGGGCCAGAACGACCAGTGGCGCAGCAGGCGCCGTCCCTCCGAGGTCCAGGCGGGCCCGTGCCGGGACAGCGACCGGCCCAGTGCTTCCCAGCGGGCCAGCAGAGCGTCCGGGCGGGAGTCCATGGCGGAGGCCGGGCCGCTCGGGGGGGCGTGGTCAGGCCATCCGGCCCAGCAGCAGGTATTCCATCAGTGCCTTCTGCACGTGCATGCGGTTCTCCGCCTCGTCCCAGACGACGGATTGCGGGCCGTCGATCACGTCGGCCTCCACTTCCTCGCCGCGGTGCGCCGGCAGGCAGTGCATGAACAGCGCGTCCGGGCGCGCCGCGGCCATCATCTCGGCATCCACGCACCAGTCGGCGAAGGCTTTCTTGCGGGCCTCGTTCTCGGCCTCGTAGCCCATGCTGGTCCACACGTCCGTTGTGATGAGGTCGGCGCCCCGGCAGGCTTCCAGCGGGTCGCCGAACACCTTGTAGTGCGAGCCGGCCGCCACGCCCGCGATGCGGCTGTCCACTTCGTAGCCCGAGGGCGTGCTCACGTGCACCGTGAAGTCCAGCAGCTCGGCCGCCTGCAGCCAGGTATTGGCCATGTTGTTGCCGTCGCCCACCCAGGCCACGGTCCTGCCCTGGATGGAACCCCGGTGCTCGATGAAGGTGAAGATGTCCGCCAGGATCTGGCAGGGATGGAATTCGTTGGTCAGGCCGTTGATGACCGGCACCCGCGAGTGCGCCGCGAAGCGCTCGATCTTGGTCTGCTCGTAGGTGCGGATCATGACCAGGTCCACCATGCGGCTGATGACCTTGGCGCTGTCCTCGATGGGTTCGGCGCGCCCGAGCTGGCTGTCGCCCGTGGTGAGGTGCACCACGCTGCCGCCGAGCTGGTACATGCCAGCCTCGAAGCTCACGCGCGTGCGCGTGCTGGCCTTCTCGAAGATCATGGCCAGCGTTCGGTCCGTGAGCGGATGGTGCTTCTCGTAGCTCTTGAACTTGCCCTTGATGACCGCCGCGCGCTCGAACAGGTAGGCGTAATCCTGGGCGGAAAGATCCTTGAATTGCAGGTAGTGCTTCATGTGGGAGGCGGTTTTCATTCGGCCAGGAAGGCCTTGACCAGCGGAGCGAGCAGGGACACGATCTCGTCGGCTTCCTCGCGCGTGAGGATGAGCGCGGGCACCATGCGGATCACGCTGTCCGCGGTGACGGACAGCAGCAGGCCTGCCTCGGCCGCGCGGCCCACGAGCACGCCGCAGGGGCGGTCGAGCTCGATGCCCAGCATCAGGCCCTGGCCGCGGATCTCCTTCACACCGGGCAGTCCGCCCAGCTCGCGCTGCAGGGCTGCCTTCAGGTGCGCGCCCACGTCGGCCGCGTTCTGCAGCAGGCCTTCTTCTTCCATGATCCGGATGGTTTCCACGCCCGCGCGCATGGCCAGCGGGTTGCCGCCGAAGGTCGTGCCGTGGTTGCCCGGCGCGAAGATGTTCGCCGCCCTGGGGCCGGCCACCACCGCACCGATCGGCACGCCCGAGCCCAGGCCCTTGGCGAGCGGCATCACGTCCGGCACGATGCCGGCCCACTGGTGCGCGAACCACTTGCCGGTGCGGCCCATGCCGCACTGCACCTCGTCGATCATCATCAGCCAGCCGCGCTCGTCGCAGAGCTGCCGCAGTTGCTGCAGGTACTCGATGCGCATCGGATTCACGCCGCCTTCGCCCTGGATGGTCTCGAAAAACACCGCCACCACGTCGGGATTGCCTTCCGTGGCCTGGCGGATGGCCTCGATGTCGTTCATCGGCACGCGGATGAAGCCTTCGACCAGCGGGCCGAAGCCGGCCTGCACCTTCGGGTTGCCGGTGGCCGACAGGGTGGCGATGGAGCGGCCGTGGAAGGCCTTCTCGTACACCACGATCTGCGGGCGCTCGATGCCCTTGTCATGGCCGTACTTGCGTGCCAGCTTGAGCGCAGCCTCGTTGGCTTCCAGCCCGGAGTTGCAGAAGAACACGTTCGTCATGCCGGAGCGCTCCACCAGCTGAGTGGCGAGCTGCTCCTGCAGGGGCACGTGGTAGTAGTTGGAGCTGTGGATCAGCTTGGCGATCTGTTCCTGCAGCGCGGGCACCAGCTTCGGATGGTTGTGTCCCAGCGTGTTCACGGCGATGCCGCCCAGCGCGTCGAGGTACTGCCTGCCGCCCACGTCCCATACCCTGCAGCCCTGGCCTCGCTCGAGCGCGATCGGCAGGCGGCCGTAGGTGTTCATCACGTGGGGCGAGGCGGGCTGGGCGGAAGCGCTCATGCAGAAATCTCCAGGCGTTCGATGCATATCGGGAAAGAATGCGCCGGTCCGGGGAGAAGGCCGGCCGGCGCGCGAAGCACGATTCTAGGTGCAGCCCATGACGGCGCCGTTGACGATTGCGCATCACAGCCATGCGGGCCGCCGGGGTGGCCGGGGCAGGGTCTTTGGGGCGGGTAGCTCTTATATAAGAGTTAGAATGCTGGTCAGTAGCGCCTGGCGGCGATCCTGCGGCGACTTCCCTCCACGACCCCCCGATCCCCCATGGTTTCCCCCAACTCGAAAGAAGTCTTCATCCAAGGCATCACCCACGACGGGAAAACCTTCCGCCCCAGCGACTGGGCCGAGCGCCTGGCGGGCGTCATGAGCCAGTTCCGGCCCGGCGGCGCCCGGCCCGGCAGCCACCTGAGCTACTCCCCCTGGTGCGTGCCCACCACCATGAATGGCGTGAAGTGCGTCGTGGTCCACCGCGACCTGCAATCGCACGAGCCCATGGCCTGGGATTTCGTCATGAACTTCGCTCGGGACAATGGCCTGCAGGTGGCCGAGGCCTGCCTGCTTCCGGACGGTGCACCCGCTCCCGGGAAAGCCTGAACACCGCCCAGGACTGGCTCGCCGCGCACCGTGCGCAGCAGTCCGGCCCCTTGAGGGGCGGCACCCAATCCATCCCCATTTCCCACGGCCCCGTCGCCGCGATGGTGCCGGCGGCAATGAAAAAGCCGCGCTGGCGGCATTGCCATCCAGCGCGGCCAGGCATTGTTGCCAGCGTCGGCCTCAGAGGGCCTGCATTTCCTTGTTCAGGCTGCGCGGAGCGGCCGGTGCCGCGGAGGCAGGCGCCGCCGGCTGCGTGGCAGGCTGGGAGAGATCGGCCGGAACGTCCAGGTAGGGCAGGTGCAGGGCCGTGCTGGTCATGCGCCGGATCTCGTTGGTCGTGGCGGCGCTGTCGTTGATCTTGCGGCCATACGACGGGACGATCCGCTGCAGGCGCGGCTTCCAGCCGGCGTCCGTCATCTGCCGGGGGAACGCCTTGGCCATCAGGTTCAGCATGATGTAGGGCGCCGTCGATGCGCCGGGAGAGGCGCCCATCAGGGCCGCGATGGTGCCATCGGCATCCGTCACGACTTCCGTGCCGAACTGCAGCACCGCTCCCTTTTCCGGATCACGCTTGATCACCTGCACGCGCTGTCCGGCGGTGATCAGGCGCCAGTCCTTGCGCCTGGCCTGCGGGAAGTAGGCCTGCAGCTCCCTGTAGCGGTCCTCGTCGGTGAGTTCCGCCTGTTGCACCAGGTACTTCACGAGGTCGAGGTTGTGGATGCCCACGCGCAGCATGCCCATGAGGTTGTCATGCGTGATGGAAGAGAACAGGTCGAACCAGGAACCGCTCTTGAGGAACTTCGTGGTGGCCAGGGCGAAGGGGCCGAAGAGCACGACCGGCTTGCCGTCCAGGTTGCGGGCGTCCATGTGCGGGACCGACATCGGCGGGGAGCCCGTCGATGCGATGCCGTAGGCCTTCACGTCATGGCGAGCGGTGAGTTCGGGGTTCTCGGTGGCGAGGAACTGCCCGCCCACGGGGAAGCCCGCGTAGTTCTTCGACTCGGGAATGCCCGATGCCTGCAGCAGCTTGAGGGCCGCACCGCCGGCGCCCACGAAGACGAAGCGGGCCTTGATGGTCTTTTCCTTGCCGCCCTCGGCCAGCTGGGCCACGGTCACGTTCCAGGTCTTGTCGGCGTTCTGGCGCAGCGCGCGCACTTCGTGCTGCAGGCTCAGCGTGAAATTCGGGCTCTTGCGCAGGCCTGCCATGAGCTGGTTCGTCACCGCACCGTAGTTCACGTCGGTGCCCAGGGGCATGTAGGTGGCGGCCACCTTCTGGGCCGGATCGCGGCCCTCGATCATCAGCGGAGCCCATTGGCGGATCTGGGCCTGATCCTCCGAATACTGCATGCCGTAGAAGAGCGGGTTGCGCACCAGCGCGGCATGGCGCTTGCGCAGGTAGGCGATGTTGTCATCTCCCCAGACGAAGCTCATGTGGGGGGTCGGGTTGATGAACGTGCCCGGTGCCTGCATGGCGCCCCGGCCGATCTGGTGCGCCCAGAACTGGCGCGACACCTCGAACTGCTCGGCGATGCCCACCGCGCGCCTGGTCTCGATGGAGCCGTCGGGGAGCTGCGGCGTGTAGTTCAGTTCCGCGAAGCCCGAATGCCCCGTGCCTGCGTTGTTCCAGCCATTGGAGCTTTCCAGGGCCACGCCGTCCAGTCGCTCGAAGACCTGGATTTTCCAGTCGGGTTGCAGTTCCTGCAGATAGGTGGCCAGCGTGGCGCTCATGGTGCCGGCACCGACCATCGCGACATCGATGGGCTGGTCGTTTTCGGCAGGGGGTACGGAGCGGGGGAAGAGGGGCCAGTACAGAAACAGTACAGCGGCCAGGGCGAGCACCAGCAGGGTGCCGGACAAGGCTTTGATCGTCTTTTTCATGGAACACGAAGGCAGCGCGCAAGGCAGCCTGCATCAGGGACGAGCAGGCCGAGCGCCACTACCGGAGAACAGGAATTTTTGGAAGCGGGATTCTCCCACCAAAGTGAAAACCTTTACAAAAATCAAGCTTCACTTTCCCAGGCCATGGTATTGCAGCGCGTAAGCCCGGAATAGGGACCCTGAAACGAAAAAACCGCCCGAAGGCGGTTTTCCGTTTTTTGCTGACAGCGCACCCGTTGCAAACGGCGGGCGGCAGGGCCACCCGGGCTGTTTTGCCTGAAGAGGGTCAGGCGGCCAGTGCCAGGGCTTTCACCTTGGCGGACAGGCGGCTCTTGTCGCGAGCTGCCTTGTTCTTGTGGAAGATGCCCTTGTCGGCGATCGTGTCGACCACGGACTGCATTTTCGCGAACAGTTCGGAGGCCTTCGTCTTGTCGCCGGCCAGGACGGCCTTCTCGACGTTCTTGACGGCAGTGCGGTACTTCGAGCGCAGCGAGGTGTTGGCTGCGTTCAGCTTCACGTCCTGGCGCGCGCGCTTGCGGCCGGAGGCGAGGCGGGGGTTCTTTTTCTTGGGCTTGGCAGATGCCATGATGGATTCCTTAGGTGTCTGAGGATGATGTCAGCAAAGCCGGCGATTATAGCCCAGGCCGCGGGGGCGCGGCTCCAGCGCCCCCGCGGCGGGGACGTGGGCCGCGGTGCGCAGCGCATACACTCCTGCCCGTGTCACTGTTCAAAGCCGCCTCCACCGTCTCCCTGCTGACCCTGGCCTCCCGTGTGACGGGACTGGCGCGCGATCTGCTCATGGCATCGATGTTCGGCGCCAGCGCGCTCACCGACGCCTTCAACGTCGCCTTCCGCATTCCCAACCTGTTCCGACGCCTTTTCGCGGAAGGGGCATTCAGCCAGGCCTTCGTGCCCGTGCTGGCCACGCACCGGGCGCAGCACGGCGAGGACGCCACGCGCGCGCTGATCTCGAGCGTGGCGACCACGCTCTTCTGGGTGCTGTTGTTCACCTGCCTGGCGGGCGTGCTGGGCGCGCCGCTGCTGGTCTGGCTGCTGGCCAGCGGGCTGTGGCAAAACCCGGAGGGCTACGAAGCGGCCGTGCTGATGACGCGCTGGATGTTCCCCTACATCGGCTTCATGTCGCTGGTGGCGCTGTCCGCCGGGGTGCTCAATACCTGGAAGCGCTTCGCCGTGCCGGCCGCCACGCCGGTGCTGCTCAACCTCTGCATGATTCTGGCTGCATGGCTGGGCGCGCCGCAACTGGCCGCGCGCGGCATCGAGCCCATCTACGCCATGGCGGGAGGCGTGATGCTGGGCGGCATCGCGCAACTGGCTGTGCAACTGCCGGCGCTGCACCGGCTCCGGCTGCTGCCGCGCATCGGCATGTCGCCCGGCGCGGTCCGGACTGCCTGGCGGGCGCCGGGGGTGCGGCGGATCCTCGCGCTCATGGGGCCGGCCCTGCTGGGCGTGGGCGTGGCGCAGATCTCCCTGATGATCAACACGCAGATCGCTTCTTACCTGGCCCCGGGCAGCGTCACCTGGCTTTTCTACGCGGACCGCCTGATGGAGTTCCCCACCTCGCTGCTGGGCGTTGCCCTGGGCGTGGTGCTCACGCCGCAGCTCGCGGCCGCCCGTGCCGCCGGCGACGCGCAGCGCTATTCCGCCATGCTGGACTGGGGCCTGCGCATTGTGGTCGTGCTGTCCGTGCCGTGCGCCGTGGCCCTGCTCACCTTCGCTCAGCCGCTGGTGGCCACGCTGTTCCACCATGGCGCGCTGCACGACGGCGACGTGGGGCAGATCGCCCTGGCGCTCGCGGGCTATGGCGTCGGGTTGCTGGGGCTCGTGGCCATCAAGGTGCTGGCGCCGGGCTATTACGCCAGCCAGGACATCCGCACTCCCGTGCGCATCGCGGTGGCCGTGCTGTTCGTCACCCAACTGCTCAATGCCCTGCTGGTGCCCTGGCTGGAGCATGCAGGCCTGGCACTGTCCATCGGGCTGGGCGCGCTCGTGAACGCCCTGTGGCTTCTGGTGGGGCTGCTGCGCCGCGGCAGCTTCCAGCCGCAGCCCGGCTGGGGACGCCTGCTGATGCAGGTCGTGGCGGCCAGCGCCCTGCTGGCGATTTTCCTGATCTGGGCCAGCCGGTACATCGACTGGATCGCGATGCGGGCCCACGAAGCGCAGCGTGTGGGGTGGCTCGCGGTGTTCCTGGCAGGAGCGGCACTGCTGTATTTCGGCGCGCTGTGGGCGGCGGGAATGAAGCTGCGCCAGTTGCTGCGCCGCTGAAGCCCGACAAAAATTTTACCAGTGCGTGGAATGCGTCTGCTTGACGCCCCCCGGCGCACGCCCGTACAACCTCTGGCATGGCTCTGAGCTATTCCCTCCCGACACCGCTTGAATATTTCGCCGCTCTCGTGCAGAGCGACGAGCAGTTTCCGTTGCTGGAAGCTGCAGCCTGCATCGCCCACGACGAATACCCCGAATTCGACGTGCAGCAGCTGCTCGGCGACATGGACCAACTGCTGGCCCGCGTACGCCGCCGGTTGCCGGAGGACGCCTCTTCCCTGCAGCGGCTGCGGTCGCTCAACCAGTTCTTCTTCCACGACCTGGGCTTCGGCGGCAACGTCAACAACTACTACGACCCGGACAACAGCTACCTGAACGCCGTGCTGCGCACGCGCCGGGGCATTCCGATCTCACTGGCCGTGCTGTGGATGGAACTGGCGCAGGGGCTCGGGCTGCATGCGCGGGGTATCTCGTTTCCCGGGCATTTCATGGTCAAGGTGCTGCTGCCGCGCGGGCAGGTGGTCCTGGATCCGACCACGGGCCAATCCCTGTCCCGCGAAGACCTGGCCGAGCGGCTGGAGCCGTTCCGGCGGCGCAGCGGACTCGTGGACGACTTCGAGGTGCCCCTGGGGCTTTACCTGCAGGCCGCCCCGGCGCGCGAGGTCATTGCCCGCATGCTGCGCAACCTGAAGGAAATCCACCGGTCCCAGCAGGATTGGGGCCGCCTCGCGGCCGTGCAGGAGCGGCTGGTGCTGCTGCTGCCCGATGCCTGGGGCGAATGGCGCGACCGCGGCCTGGCGCGGGCCGAACTGGGCCACGCGGAAGGGGCGGTGTCAGACCTCGAGACCTACCTGGCCCATGCCGAGGACGCGCTCGACGTCGATGCCATCGCCGCGCGGCTGGAGCAGCTGCGGCGCGCCGGAGACTGACGGGCCGAAGCAGCCGCCATGGCTTCTTGCCGGGTGTCCCGCGGGGTCGGAGCCGCCCCGCAGGGCACCTCACTGCCGCGCCGTGCGAATGTTGGCCGGCAGCGCCTGGGGATGGCTGGTGCGCAGCGGATTGATGTCCAGCCCGCCGCGCCGGGTATAGCGCGCGTACACCGAGAGCTTGATCGGGCGGCAGCGCGTCCACAGGTCCATGAAGATGCGCTCCACGCACTGCTCGTGGAACTCGTTGTGGTTGCGGAAGCTGACCAGGTACTGCAGCAGGCCGGCCTGGTCGATCTGGGCTCCGCTGTACTGGATGCGCACGCTGCCCCAGTCCGGCTGGCCGGTCACCAGACAATTGCTCTTGAGCAGGTGGCTGGTGAGCGTTTCCGTGACGGGGGCCTCGCCATGGTTCGCATGCAGCAACTCCGGGGCGGGGGTGTAGTGCGTGCACTCCAAGTCCAGGCGGTCCAGCAGCAGGCCGTCGAGTTCCTGAACGGGCTCGCGGTCGAACATCTCGGGCAGCACCAGTTTCACGCCTACCGTGGCCTGGCGGTCCGATCCGCGCCACGCGGCCTCGCTGATATCCGCCCGGATGCGTGCCTGCACTTCCGCGGCATCCGTGAATCGCGTGCTGTTGAAGCTGTTCAGGTAGAGCTTGAACGACTTGCTCTCGATGATGTTGGGCGTCTCGCAGGGAACGGTGATGTGCGCGAGCGCGACCTGCGGCTTGCCGCGCAGGTTCAGCCACGACAGCTCGAAGGCGGTCCACAGGTCCGCCCCGAAAAAGGGCGGGGCGCCCGTCATGCCGATCTCGTCGCGCTTGGGCTGGCGAGGCAGGGGGAACAGCAGCGAGGCGTCGTACTGGTCGGCGTAGCCGGAGACGCGGCCCAGCTGGGATTGGTCGGGAGTGTTCATGGTGTGTTCGCCTGCGTCATTCGAAGCGCCGTTCGCGCAGCCACTTCGTGGCGATCCATTTGTCGCCGGCGACGACGGGAGCGCCGCCATGGAGCGTGCGCGTGGAGGGGTGGGGGCGTTCGTAGCTGAAGAACACGGCGTTGCCACGGCGCGGAGCGACTTCCAGGTGCACGTCGGGGAAGGTGGTGCCGCCGCCCTTTTCCGGGTCGTTGAGGTAGATGACGATCGTGGCCACGCGCTGTCCGCCGCGGCGCAGGATGGTCGGCGTGCCGGGCTCCGCAGGATCGAAGTAGTCGTAGTGCGGCTTGTATTCGGCACCGGGCCGGTAATGCAGCACCTGAAGGCCCTCGCCGTTCTCCAGGGGCCAGTTCACGAGCCGGGCGATGCGCGCCTCCAGCCGGGCCACCACGGGGTTTTCCTCGCGCTGGAAGAACATGCCGTTGCTGGTGCGGTCGTCGTTGACTTCCTCGCCGCCCGTGCGCGTGGCGACGGTGAGCGACCGGGCCATGCGGGGACGGGCCGTATCGATGACGGCATCGCATTCCTCGGGCGACAGCAGGTTGCCGAACAGCACCACGCGCGGCTGGGCCATGACCATGAGCACGTCCACGCGGCGGTCGCCGACATCGATGCTGCCGGGGGACTCCGCCAAGTCCGGCTCGGGCACGCGCGAGGCTGCCGGATGGCCCTGCTGCACCGCCAGCGTGTCCAGCTGCTCGCGCAGCACGTGCTCCATCGCATAGGTGGCCACGTCCTCGCTCCAGCCCGCGTCGAGCATGGACTGCAGCACGGCGGGCGCACCGAAGCCCGCCTGGGCCTGCGCGATGATCCAGGTGCGCAGTTCCGGCGTGATGGACTGGGAGGGGGCGGCGTCCGTGTCGGTGCGCGCTGCAACGGGGCGGTTGGCGGACATGTGTGCGGTCGGGAAAGTGGGTGGGAGTACGGCCATCGGCAGGCGGGTACGTTAACCCCCGTGCCAAACACGGCCGCAGAGTGCGGTTTTTCGGGCGCGCCTCAGCCTCCGTCCTTGCGGCGGAAGACGAGGCGGTCCTGCACCGACGCGGAAGCGTCGAACGCATAGCCTTCGAGATCGAAGCCCTCCAGCTGGCGGGGCGCCATCACGCGGTGCTGGACGGCATAGCGCGCCATCAGCCCGCGGGCGCGTTTGGCATGGAAGCTGATGATCTTGTAGCGGCCGGCCTTCCAGTCCTCGAACACGCATTCGATCACGCGCGCCTTCAGCACGGAGGTGTCCACGGATTTGAAATATTCCTGGGAGGCGAGGTTCACCACCACGGGCGTGGCATCGGCGGCGAGGCGCTGGTTCAGGTGTTCGGCGATGCGCGTGCCCCAGAACCGGTAGAGGTTGGCTCCGGCGCCGGTGGCCAGCCGCGTGCCCATCTCCAGGCGGTAGGGCTGCATCCGGTCGAGGGGGCGCAGCACGCCATAGAGGCCGCTCAGGATGGCGACGTGGTCCTGCGCCCAGCGCAGTCCGTCGCCGTCCAGGCTGCGGGCGTCCAGGCCTTCATAGACATCGCCATTGAAGGCGAAGAGCGCCTGGCGCGCGTTCGCCGCCGTGAACCGCGGCGACCATGCGGCATAGCGCGCGGCATTGAGCCCGGCCAGCGCGTCGCTGATATCCATCAGGGACGCGAGCTCCTGCGGAGACTTCTCGCGCAGCACGCCGATGAGCTGCGTGGACTCGGGAATGAACGGGGGGAGGGTGTGGGCCAGCCCTGGCGGCAGCGGGGTGTCGTAGTCCAGGGATTTGGCGGGAGACAGCAGGAACAGCATGGGAGCGGATTCCCTCGGGGCAGCGGACGGTCCGGAAAAATGCGGACGGCCGGTGGCGCCAGTCACGTGGCGCCACCGGCCGTCGGAGCCCGTCAGGCGACGGACGAAGGCTGCTGCTCGAACGGCAGCTTCATGTCGCGCAGGTCGCGGCGGGTCTCCACGAGCACCAGCGGACCCTCATCCAGCACGACGGCCGGAGGCCGCTCGCGCGGTACGTGCACCGGGTGGGGCTCCGCGGCGATCGCCGCCTGCGCGGCCGCGATCTTGTCCGCATCGGAGTTCACCCACTGCAGGCCCGAGCTTTCGGCGATCCGGTTCAGCTCATCCACCGGCAGCTTGAATGCCTGGACACGCGGCAGTCCTGGCACGGCTGCGGCCGGTGCGGGCGCAGGTGCAGGCGTTGGCGCGGCGACCGGTGCGGGCGCGGGCGCGGGCGCGGGGACCGGCGCCGCAGCCGTGGCCACGGCAGGTGCCGGCGCTGCTGCCGGTGCCTGCGCAGGTTGCGCAGTGACCTCGTCCTGCGCTGCAGGCGCTTCCGCCGCGGTGGAGGGCGCCGGTGCGCCGCCCCCCTGGCTGAAGTAGCTGCGGCGCGGCGCTTCCTGGGAATGGTCTTCTCCGGCCGTTTGCTCCACGGCCTGCGCCGTGCCGGACTCGGACACCGGTGCGGATTCCGCCTCCGCGCCTTCGCGCGGTGCGCGCTCCCGGCGGTCACGTCCATAGCGGTCGCGCGACCGGCGCTCGCGGCGCGGCTCCTCGCCCGGGGCGGAACCCGTGGACGGGCCACCGGCTTCGCTGCCGGTCAGGTCCAGGTCGGGCAGCGAGGCCATCGGGGACGTGTCCACGAATTCGGCCTGGCCGTCCTCTCCGCGCGGGCGGCGGTCACCGCCGCGTTCACGGCGTTCCCGGCGCTCGCCGTTGCGAGGGCCCCGTTCGCCGCGCTCCTGCGGTGCGGCGCCCTGGCCTTCGATGCCGACGTCCGCGGCCGACACCGCGAGACCGGCGTCGGCGCTCATCGGCTGCTGGCGCGGGGCGTCGCCGGCATCCCGGCGCTCGCGGCCGCGGCCGCCTTCACGGCCCTCGCGGCCTTCACGGCCATTGCGGGGCGCGGGCTCTCCGTCTGCGCGGATGGAGGTGTCGCGTCCATTCTCGCGTCCACCTTCGCGGTCACGATCACGTTCCCGCGCCGGCCGGCCTTCGCGGCCTTCTGCATCGCGCGGCCCCCTGCCGTTGCGCTGCGCCTCGCCTTCGGCGCGTTCCGGGCGTTCTCCGCGCTCACCACGGCGGCCGCGGCCTTCCGCGCCACCGTTCTCGCGCTGACCGTCACGGCTGCTGCCATTGCCGTCGCGTCCGCCGCGCCGGCCGCCACGGCGTCCGTCACGCGGGGCATCGGCGGCAGGCGCCGGGGCTGGAGCCGCAGCCGGCGCGGACACCGGGGCCGGGCGCGGTCCGAAGCCGAAGAGGCTCTTGAGCCATGCGAAGAAGCCCTGTTCCTGCGGGGCTGACGGTGCAGGCGCAGGTGCCGGGGCGGGCGCCTGCGCCGGAGCGGGTGCGGCGGCCGCGTGCGAGCCGTTGCGTGCGCCCGCAGCACGGGGCGTTTCCGGACGCGGCTCGGCGACCGGGGCCGGCGCGTCGGGCAGCACGCCCTTGATCACCGGGGTCTGCTTGTTCGTCGGCTCCTGGGAGCGACGCGTCACCGTGGTTGGGTCCTCCATCTCCTCGGCCAGCCTGTAGCTCGCGGCGATATGGTCCAGGCGCGGGTCGTCGTGCTTCAGGCGCTCGAGCTTGTACTTGGGCGTCTCCATGGTCTTGTTGGGGACCATGAGCACGCTCACGCGCTGCTTGAGCTCGATCTTGGCGATCTCGGTGCGCTTCTCGTTGAGCAGGAACGAGGCCACTTCCACCGGCACCTGGCAGTGCACGGCGGCCGTGTTGTCCTTCATGGACTCTTCCTGGATCATGCGCAGGATCTGCAGCGAGAAGCCTTCCGTGTCGCGCACGTGGCCCGTGCCGTCGCAGCGCGGGCAGCGGATGTGCGCGCCTTCGCTCAGCGAGGGCTTGAGGCGCTGGCGGCTCATTTCCATCAGGCCGAACTTGCTGATCGTGCCGAACTGCACGCGGGCGCGGTCGTGGCGCAGCGCGTCGCGCAGGCGGTTCTCCACCTCGCGGCGGTTCTTGCTCTCCTCCATGTCGATGAAGTCGATCACGATCAGGCCGCCCAGGTCGCGCAGGCGCATCTGGCGGGCCACTTCGTCGGCGGCCTCCAGGTTGGTGCGGGTGGCGGTCTCCTCGATGTCGCCGCCCTTGATGGCGCGCGCGGAGTTCACGTCCACGGACACCAGCGCTTCCGTGTGGTCGATCACGATGGCGCCGCCGGAGGGTAGGGTCACCGTCCGGGCGTAGGCGGATTCGATCTGGTGCTCGATCTGGAAGCGGCTGAACAGCGCTGCATCGTCGCGGTAGCGCTTGACCTTGGCGGCATGCTCGGGCATGACGTGCGACATGAACTGCTGCGCCTGTTCATAGATGTCGTCCGTATCGATGAGGATGTCGCCGATGTCGTTGTTGAAGTAGTCGCGGATCGCGCGGATCACCAGCGAGGATTCCTGGTAGATCAGAAAGGCACCCTTGCCGCCCCTGGCGGCACCGTCGATGGCGGTCCAGAGCTTGAGCAGGTAGTTCAGGTCCCATTGCAGCTCGGGCGCCGAACGGCCGATGCCGGCGGTGCGCGCGATGATGCTCATGCCCTTCGGGTACTCGAGCTGGTCCATCGCCTCCTTCAGCTCGGCACGGTCCTCGCCCTCGATGCGGCGCGAGACGCCACCGCCGCGCGGGTTGTTGGGCATCAGCACCACGTAGCGGCCTGCCAGCGACACGAAGGTGGTCAGGGCCGCGCCCTTGTTGCCGCGCTCTTCCTTCTCGACCTGGACCAGCAGCTCCTGGCCTTCGCGGATCACGTCGTTGATGCGGGCCTGGCTGGGCGAGACGCCCTCGGCGAAGTACTGGCGGGAGATTTCCTTGAAGGGCAGGAAGCCGTGGCGGTCTTCGCCGTAATCGACGAAACAGGCCTCCAGGCTGGGCTCCACCCGCGTCACCACGGCCTTGTAGATATTGCCCTTGCGTTGTTCGCGTCCCTCGATCTCGATCTCGTAGTCCAGCAGCTTCTGGCCGTCCACGATGGCGAGGCGCCGTTCTTCGGGCTGCGTGGCATTGATGAGCATCCGCTTCATGATGCGTTTCCTTCTTCGTTTGGGTGCGGTGCGCCGTGCAGCGAAAGGCTGCACGCGTCCCGGGGTTCAACCGTTGACACAGGCTCTTCAGGAGCCATGGATGCCAGGGCCGACGCACTGAAACGAAGGAATTGCCGCTGAAAGCCAGGCGGCCGCGAAGCTGTTGACTAGCTTGGCAGCCGGGGAGGTGGGGCGTGGATGGGGGCGATGCAGGAAGCGCGCTTCTTGGCCACGAAGAATGTCGATGGCTGGGCACGCCATGCGGGCGCCTGCGGCATGCGGACGGCCCGCGCCAGAGGCTGCTGCCTCTGCCACAGGGCCATGATCCAAGCCATCAGCGCCAACATGTTTTTCGCTTTGATCCGCGGCAGGGGCGATCTCCGTGGAGAGGCGGCCTGCCGGTTGGGGATTCCGTTTGGGTGTTTCAATTCGTCAGCCGGGCCGTGCGGCATGCGGGCCTTCGCAGGCGACCGGCCTGCAATCTGCGCGCACGACGCCCGTTGGCATCGACCTTCCTGTGCGGCATGCCGGGTCGGGTGGACTAAACTCCAGACAAATCAACCACTTACACAACGTCGCACAGGTGAAACACATTATAGGGGCCAAACCGGTGCCCGGCCGTCCCCCCGCCGACTCCGAACCGGGTGCCGTGGCCGTGCGCCGGGTGGAGGTCGATGCCGAGTCCGCAGGGCAGCGGCTGGATAACTTTCTGATACGTGAACTCAAGGGCGTGCCCAAGACGCACGTCTACCGCATCATCCGCAGCGGCGAAGTCCGAATCAACAAGGGGCGGGCCGCGGCCGACACCCGCGTCGAGGCCGGTGACGTGATCCGCGTGCCGCCCGTACGCATCTCCGAAAAGGTGGCCGCCAAGGCGGAGCGGCCCGCACCGGCCAGGGAGTTTCCCCTGCTGCTGGAGGACGAGCACCTGATCGCCCTGGACAAGCCCGCCGGCGTGGCGGTGCACGGCGGCAGCGGCGTGAGCTTCGGCGTCATCGAGCAATTGCGCCAGGCGCGCCCGCAGGCCCGCTTGCTGGAGCTGGTGCATCGCCTGGACCGGGAGACCTCGGGCATCCTGCTCGTGGCCAAGAAGCGGTCGGCGCTCACCCACCTCCAGGACCAGTTCCGCGAGCGCGAAACCGGCAAGACCTACCTGACCCTCGTGGCGGGCGATTGGCCGGAACGCCTGAAGGTCATCGACGCCCCCCTGCACAAGTACCTGCAGGCCGACGGCGAGCGCCGGGTGCGCGTGACCACGGAGGACGATCCCGACGGCATGCGCTCCATCACCCTCGTGAGGGTGCGCAGCCGCGTGCCGGCCCGGCCGGCCGAGGGTCTGCCGGCCATGGCGCTGCTGGAAGTGACGATCAAGACCGGCCGCACCCACCAGATCCGGGTCCACCTGTCCAGCCGGGGCCATCCGATCGTGGGCGACGACAAGTATGGCGACTTCGATCTGAACCGCCGCGTCCAGAAGCACGGCCTGCGCCGCATGTTCCTTCATGCATGGCGGTTACAGTTCAGCCACCCCGCCAGCGGCGAGCGCATCGAGCTGCATGCCGACCTGCCGGCGGAGCTGTCCGGCTTCCTTCCCGCCGCTCCCGCTCCCACCTGACGCCCGCCGCCCATGTCCGCCTCCCGTGCCCGCCGCTTCGATCTCATCGCCTTCGACTGGGATGGAACCCTGTTCGACTCCACCGCCATCATCGTGCGCTGCATCCAGGATGCCGTGCGCGACGTGGGCGGGCAGGTGCCCAGCGACCGCGACGCCGCCTGGGTGATCGGCATGGGGCTGATGGAGGCGCTGGCGCATGCCGCACCCCACGTGCCGCGCGAAAAACATGCGGAACTGCGCAGCCGCTATGGCTACCACTATGCGCGCCACCAGAACGACCTGAGCCTCTTCGAGGGCGTGCTGCCGATGTTGGAAGAACTGCGCGCGTCCGGCCACCTCCTGGCCGTGGCCACCGGCAAGAGCCGCCGGGGGCTCGACGAAGTCCTGCACACGGTTTCGCTGCGCGGCATGTTCGATGGATCCCGGACGGCCGACGAAACCGCCAGCAAGCCGCATCCCCTCATGCTGCAGGAGCTGATGGCGGAGTTCGGCGTGTCGCCGGAGCGGCTGCTGATGATCGGCGATACCACCCACGACCTGCAGATGGCCCGCTCTGCCGGCTGCGCCGGCGTGGGTGTGAGCTACGGAGCGCACGAGCCCTCCGGATTCCATGCGCTGGAGCCGCTGCATATCGCCCATTCCGTGGCCGATCTGCACCAATGGCTGGTGCGCAACGGCTGACCGCACCGGTGCACCGCTGGAAGACCCCATATGCCCGCTGTCTCAGGATCGGCCATTCCCCTGTGCCCGAGCGATGCACTGCGGGAGGGCGACGATGCCGTTCCATTCGGTGTCGTGTGGGCCGGGCAGTCCTGCCGTGCCTTTGCCATCCGCTATCAGGGGCAGGCCCATGCCTACCTGAACCAGTGCACCCATGTGCCCATGGAGATGGATTGGCAGCCCAACCGCTTCTTCGATGACACGGGGCGCTGGCTGCTCTGCGCCTCGCATGGCGCGGCCTACCGCCCCGACACCGGAGCCTGCGCGGGTGGCCCCTGCCGCGGCGGACTGGTGAAGATCACAATTTCGGAAGAGTGCGGAGTGGTGCGCTGGCATACTGGTTCCCAGTTGCAACCCGTGGAATTTTGAGACATCCCATGACCGATCCGACCCGGAAAGAACCCTCCGGCCTGGAAGCTGATCCGTCGCCCACACCTGACCTGTGGGCCCAGAGTGCTCCTGAAAAAATAGCAAAAGATACGCCGTCCGTGGCTGGAAAGGCCCCCGGCTGGGAGCGTGACGTGCTGGAAAAGCTCGTCTTCGCCACCCTCTCCGAGCAGCGCTCAGCACGCCGCTGGCGTGTTTTCACCCGCATGGCGTGGCTGGTTTTCCTGGTCGCCGTGGCCTGGGTGTTGCTTGCGCGCGACGTTGCGACGCCCAGCAAAAGCACGCCCCACACCGCCGTGGTGGACATCAAGGGCGAGATCGCGTCCGGCGCGGAGGCCAGCGCGGAATTCGTGGTCGCGGCCATGCGCAGCGCCTTCGAGGATTCCGGCTCGCAGGCCGTGGTGCTGCTCATCAACTCCCCTGGCGGCAGCCCCGTGCAGGCCGGCATCATCAACGACGAGATCCTGAGGCTCAAGGCCAAGTACAACAAGCCGGTCTATGCGGTGGTCGAGGAAACCTGCGCATCGGCCGCCTACTACATCGCGGCCGGCGCCGACCAGATCTTCGTGGACAAGGCCAGCATCGTGGGCAGCATCGGCGTGCTGATGGACGGGTTCGGCTTCACCGGCACGATGGAGAAGCTCGGCGTGGAGCGCCGCCTCCTCACGGCCGGCGAGAACAAGGGCTTCCTCGATCCGTTCAGCCCGATGTCCGAGAAGCAGCGTACGTATGCGCAGGCCATGCTCGACCAGATCCACCAGCAGTTCATCCATGTGGTGCAGAAAGGTCGGGGCGATCGCCTCAAGACCACGTCGGATACGTTCAGCGGCCTGTTCTGGACCGGCCAGCAGGCCGTCGAGATGGGGCTGGCCGATCACCTCGGCAACCTCGACTACGTCGCCCGCGAGGTCGTCAAGGCCGAGGACATCATCGACTACACGCGCCGGGACAACGTGGCCGAGCGACTGGTGAAGAAGTTCGGCGCTGCCATGGGCGAAACCGCCGTCCGCGCCCTGGGCGCCAGCCTGCCGGCAGTGCGCTGAACAGGCGGGCTCCGCTCCTGCAAAAAAGAGGCGCCGCGGCGCCTCTTTCCTATTCCAGCCGCGGCTGCGGACCTCAGCGTCCGATGGCAAACACGACGGGTGTGCGGCTGTCCAGCACTTCGGGCTGCTGGCGCCAGTGGCGCACGAGCTGGCTGGCCGTGCGGGCGCTGGCCAGGGTCAGGCCGCTGGCGAATGCCAGGCGGGTGTGGGGCTGCAGCGTCTTGACCAGGGCCTGCCACAGCGCGGGATTGCGGTAGGGCGTTTCGATGAACAACTGTGTCTGCCCCTGCCGCAGCGCCAGCGCCTCCAGCTCCCGGATGCGCTGCGCGCGCTGGGCCGCATCCTGCGGCAGGTAGCCGTTGAACGCGAAGTTCTGGCCGTTGAGGCCACTGGCCGCCAGGGCGAGCAGCAGCGAAACGGGGCCGGTGAGCGGCTCCACGCGCACGCCCAGGTCATGGGCCGCGCGCACCACCGAGCTGCCGGGGTCCGCCACGGCGGGCATCCCCGCCTCGCTGACCAGCCCCATGTCGTGGCCCGCCATCGCCGCAGCCAGCAACGGGCCGGCATCGAAGCCGGCCGCGCCGCCCGGGGCGCCCTGGTGGTCCCCCTTCTTGTGGACCTCGCGCGGCAATTCGGTGATCGACTGGCCCTGCAGCGGCGCAGCCAGTGGATGGAGCGCGTCGATGCGCTTGAGGTAGGCGCGCGTGCTCTTCGCGTTCTCGCAGATCCAGTGGGTGAGCCGTGCGGCTTTCTGCAAGGTGCCTGCCGGGAGTGCGTCCTCCAGCGGGGCCTGCTCATCGCACCCGAAATCCAGGGGCGCGGGTACGAGATACAGCGTGCCGCGCTGCCGGGGCGTACCGGCCGCATCGGGCTGCGCAAGCGTGCGGGACTGCTCCGTCATGGCAGCACCAGTCCCGCGTTGCGCAGCATGCGGCAGGTGCGGATCAGCGGCAGGCCCACCAGCGCGGTGGGGTCGTCGCTCACGATGGCGTCCAGCAGGCTGATGCCCAGGCCCTCGCTCTTGGCGCTGCCCGCGCAGTCGTAGGGTTGTTCGGCGCGCAGGTAGCGCTCGATCTCCTCGTCCGTGAGATCCCGGAAGCGCACTTCCACCGGCGCGAGATCGGTGGCCTCGAAACCCGTGGCGGCGCAGGCCACGGTCACGGCGGTCTGGAACACCACGGTCCGGCCGCGCATGCGCTGCAACTGGGCCACGGCCCGTTCATGGGTGCCCGGCTTGCCCAGCGGGGTGCCGGACAGGTCGGCCACCTGGTCGGAGCCGATGACGACTGCGTCGGGATGGCGCTGTGCCACTGCGCGCGCCTTGGCCTGCGCGAGGCGCAGGGCGAGATCCCGTGGCGACTCGCCGGGTTGCGGGGTCTCGTCCACGTCGGGCGCGGACACATCGAACGGCACCCCCAGCCGGCCGAGCAGTTCGCGCCGGTAGCGGGAGGTGGAGCCCAGTACCAGTGGGCGGAGAGGGGAGGCGGGGGCAGACATGGCGGCGATTCTCTTACACTGCCGCCATGACCAAGGAATTCTCTCCCCAGCGCCTCGACGTCAAGGCATTCGCGCAGGCGGGCGGTCATCTGTCCGGCCATGATTCGCTCCTGAAATACGAGCGGCTGGCCCAGGAGGCCAAGGGGCTGCACCCCGACCTGCTCGTGGACTGGACGGCCGACGGCGAAGTGCGGACCACGCACGGCATCGGTGGCCAGGTATGGCTGCGGCTGCGCGTGCGCGCCGCCTTCCCCATGACCTGCCAGCGCTGCCTCGGACCGGTGGATGTCCCCCTGGAAGTCGATCGCGAATTCCGGTTCGTCGCCGACGAAGCGACCGCCGAGGCGCTCGACGACGAAAGCGAGGAAGACCTGCTGGCCATGAGCCGCGAGTTCAACCTGCGCGAACTGATCGAGGACGAGCTTCTCATGGCGCTGCCGCTCGTTCCCCGCCACGAGGAATGTCCTGCCACTGTGCGGATGGCCTCCAGCGACGAGGATTTCGAGGAGGCCAGCGCGGACAAGCCGAACCCCTTCGCGGCGCTCGCATCCCTCAAGACCGGCAAACACGAAGACTGAAAAACCATTTGGGCTATAATCATGGGCTTCGCGCGAATCCCCTCGTGTCTTCAATGGGCTGATCGCGTTTTTACCAACCCACCCTTTCAAGACCAGGAGCCACCATGGCTGTTCAACAGAACAAAAAGTCCCCCTCCAAGCGCGGCATGCACCGTTCGCACAACGCCCTGAACGTGCCCGGCATCGCTGTCGAGCCCACCACCGGCGAAACCCACCTGCGCCACCACATCAGCCCCAACGGCTTCTACCGTGGCCGCCAGGTGCTGAAGAACAAGTCCGAAGCCTGATCTCCGCTCGCGCGCCGAGGCCCGCTGCTACACATGCGGTAGCGCGGGCCTTTGCTTTGTCCGCTGCTTCTTTTTTCCGGATTCCACCCGCGTGCGATCCGGCGAGTCGCCCATGATCACACTGGCTGTTGACTGCATGGGGGGCGATCACGGCCCCCGCGTCACGCTGGCGGCCTGCCGCCAATTCCTCGAACACCATCCGCAAGCGCGGCTGCTGCTGGTGGGCCAACCCGAGAGCCTGGGCGGGTTCGCGCACGAGCGCGCGCAGATCGTCCCGGCCAGCGAGGTCGTCTTGATGGACGACCCCGTGGAGGTGGCCCTGCGCCGCAAGAAGGACTCCTCCATGCGCGTGGCGATCCAGCAGGTGAAGGACGGCGCGGCGCAGGTCGCCGTGTCGGCCGGCAACACCGGGGCGCTGATGGCCATTGCGCGCTACCTCCTGAAAACCCTGGACGGCATCGACCGGCCCGCCATCGCCACGCAGATGCCCAATGCCCGGGGCGGCGCGACCACCGTGCTGGACCTGGGCGCCAACGTGGATTGCAGCGCCGAGCATCTGCTGCAGTTCGCCGTCATGGGCGCGGCCCTGGTCTCGGCGCTGCACGAGGGCACGCAGGAGCCTGCGGTCGGCCTGCTGAATATCGGCGAGGAGGTCATCAAGGGCAACGAGGTCATCAAGCGCACGGGCGAGCTGCTGCGGTCCGCGGCCGAGTCCGGTGACCTGAACTTCCATGGCAACGTGGAGGGCAATGACATATTCAAGGGCACGGTGGACATCGTCGTGTGTGACGGCTTCGTGGGCAACGTGGCGCTCAAGGCCAGCGAGGGTGTCGCATCGATGATCGTCGGTGCGCTCAAGCAGGAGTTCAAGCGCAGCATCTTCACGAAAATCGCGGCAGTTCTGGCCTATCCGGTGCTATCTGCGCTGATGCGGCGCATGGACCACCGGCGCTACAACGGCGCGGCGCTGCTCGGGCTGCGGGGGCTTGTCTTCAAGAGCCACGGGTCCGCTGACATATTGGCGTTCGAGCAGGCTTTGATCCGCGCGTATGATGCGGCCCGCAACAACCTGCTCGATCGAGTCCGTTCGCGGGTTGCGCATGCCGCGCCCCTGCTGGGCCCCGCCGCCGCGCAGCCGACGCCCTGACGGACCTTTTCGGGCCCCAATGAATGAGCCGTTATTCCCGCATCACAGGCACCGGCAGCAGCCTGCCCCCGCGCCGTCTGACCAATGCCGACCTCGTGGCCGAACTGGCCGGGCGGGGCGTTGAGACCTCGGACCAGTGGATCGTGGAGCGCACGGGCATTCGCGCCCGGCATTTCGCCGAGCGCGACGTGTGCAGCAGCGACCTGGGGCTGGAGGCGGCGCGACAGGCGCTCGATGCCGCAGGCGTGCAGCCTGCGGACATCGACCTCATCATCGTCGCCACGTCCACGCCGGACATGGTCTTCCCTTCCACTGCGTGCATCCTCCAGAACAAGCTGGGCGCCAATGGCTGCCCTGCATTCGACCTGCAGGCAGTGTGCAGCGGCTTCATCTATGCACTGACGGTGGCGGACTCGATGATCCGCTCCGGCGCAGCCCGCCGCGCCCTCGTGGTGGGCTCCGAAGTGTTCAGCCGGCTGCTCGATTTCAACGACCGCACCACCTGCGTGCTGTTCGGCGATGGTGCGGGTGCAGTGGTCCTGGAGGCTTCCGAGGCGCCGGGCATCCTCGCGAGCGACCTGCACGCGGACGGCAGGCACGTCGGCATCCTGTGCGTTCCGGGCAACGTCTATGGTGGCGAGATCCTCGGCGATCCGCTGCTCAAGATGGACGGCCAGGCGGTCTTCAAGCTGGCGGTGGGCGTGCTCGACAAGGCCGCGCGCGCCGTGCTGGACAAGGCGGGGCTCTCCGAATCGGACGTGGACTGGCTGATCCCGCACCAGGCCAACATCCGCATCATGCAGGGCACCGCGAAGAAGCTGGGCCTGCCGATGGACAAGGTGGTGGTCACGGTGGACCAGCATGGCAACACCTCGGCCGCCTCCATCCCGCTCGCGCTCGACCACGCGGTGCGCTCCGGCCAGGTCCGACCGGGGCAGAACCTGCTGCTCGAGGGTGTGGGCGGCGGCTTCACCTGGGGCGCCGTGCTGCTCACCCTCTGAGGAGACTGCCGGCCGGGTGGCGCCATGCTGCGCTGCCCGTGCCGGCTTCTTTCACTGACCTGAATCCATGACAACGAAGAACTTCGCATTCGTCTTTCCCGGGCAGGGCTCGCAATCCGTCGGCATGCTCGACGCCTGGGGCGATCACCCCGCCGTGGTGCAGGTACTCCAGGAGGCTTCCGATGCGCTCGGCGAGGACGTCGGCCGGTTGATCCGCGAAGGGCCCAAGGAGGCCCTGGCGCTGACCACGAACACCCAGCCCGTCATGCTGGTCGCCGGCGTGGCCGCCTGGCGCGTGTGGCTGGCGGAAGGCGGTGCCATGCCCTCGGCGGTGGCGGGGCATTCCCTCGGCGAGTATTCGGCCCTCGTGGCAGCCGGCGTCCTGACGCTGGCCCAGGCTGCCCCGCTGGTGCGGCTGCGTGCCTCCGCCATGCAGGAGGCCGTGCCCGTGGGCGTGGGCGCCATGGCCGCCATCCTCGGGCTGGACGCCTCGAAGGTGGTGCAAGGCTGCGCGCAGGCCGCCGCGGGCTTTCCCGCCGGCAGCGGCGATGTCGTGGAGGCTGTGAATTTCAATGATCCCGCGCAGACCGTGATCGCCGGCACCAAGGCCGGCGTGGACAAGGCGTGCGAGGTCCTCAAGGCCGGCGGGGCCAAGCGCGCATTGCCGCTGCCCGTCTCCGCGCCGTTCCACTCCAGCCTGATGAAGCCTGCCGCGGAGAAGCTGCGCGCGGCCCTGGCGCAGGTGGTGCTGGCGGCACCGCGGATTCCGGTGGTGAACAATATCGACGTGGCCGTGGTGCAGGATGCGGACGCGATTCGCTACGCGCTCTACCGGCAGGCCTTCGGCCCCGTCCGGTGGGTCGAGTGCGTCGCAGCGCTCAAGGCGCGGGGCGTCACGCATGTGGTGGAATGCGGACCGGGCAAGGTGCTCGCCGGCATGGTCCGGCGCATCGACGCGGCGCTGGTGGCCTCCACCGTGCACGATCCCGCCTCGCTGCAGGAAACCCGTGAACTGCTGGCATAAGACTCCGACACCATGACCACTTCCCCATCCTCCGCCAACACCCCCCGGATCGCCCTGGTGACCGGGGCTTCCCGTGGCATCGGCGCCGCGATCGCCGCCGAGCTGGCGGCCCGCGGCTTCCGTGTCGTCGGCACTGCGACGACGGCAGAGGGCGCCGAACGCATCACGCAGGCCCTGTCCGGCCATGACGGCTGCCGCGGTGCTGCGCTCGACGTCAACGATGCAGCGGCGCTGGATGCGCTCATCGACGGCATCGTGAAGGAGCGGGGCGCCCTCCACGTGCTCATCAACAACGCAGGCATCACCCGCGACCAGATCGCCATGCGCATGAAGGACGACGACTGGGATGCCGTGCTCGACACCAACCTGAAGTCGGTCTTCCGCGCCTGCCGTGCAGTCATGCGCCCGATGATGAAGCAGCGCTATGGCCGCATCGTCAACATCACGAGCGTCGTGGGTGCCTCCGGCAATCCGGGGCAGGCGAACTACGCCGCGGCCAAGGCGGGCCTCGCCGGCATGACGCGATCGCTGGCCCGCGAGCTGGGCAGCCGGGGCATCACCGTGAATTGCGTGGCTCCCGGATTCATCCGTACCGACATGACGTCGGAGCTGTCCGAAGAGCAGAACAAGGCCCTGCAGATGCAGATTCCGCTGGGCCACATGGGGCAGCCCTCCGACATCGCCAAGGCCGTGGCCTACCTTGCTTCGGATGACGCGGGGTATGTGACGGGCCAGGAGTTGCATGTCAATGGCGGCATGTACATGTAATTGATGAAAGTTGACGCCGGTTGTTCCGCCCGGCGAGCCATTTCGAGGTGTATCCCGATACGGCTAGAATCGCGGATTCATTCACAACCCCCAAAGGGAAACCATGAGCGATATCGAAGCACGTGTCAAAAAAATCATCGCCGAACAACTCGGCGTGGAAGAGTCGCAAGTCACCAATGAAAAGGCTTTCGTGGCCGACCTGGGTGCCGACTCCCTCGACACGGTGGAGCTGGTGATGGCGCTGGAAGACGAGTTCGGCATCGAGATCCCTGACGAAGACGCAGAGAAGATCACGACGGTGCAGAACGCCATCGACTACGCGAACACCCACCAGAAGGCCTGAGCCTCCGGTCTTCGCCTTCCTCTCGGATCGCCCTGCGGTCCGGTATCAGCACGAAAGAGTCTTAGCGCATGAGCCGTCGTCGCGTCGTCGTGACCGGCCTGGGTTGCGTCAGCCCCGTCGGTAACACGGTGGCGCAAGCCTGGGCCCAAATCCTTGCCGGTCAGTCCGGCATTGGCCTCATCACCAAGTTCGATGCTTCGAACTTTGCCTGCAAGATTGCCGGCGAGGTCAAGGATTTCGACCTGAATGCCTATATCAGCGCCAAGGATGCGCGCACGATGGACAGCTTCATCCACTACGGCATCGCCGCAGCGGAGCAGGCTGTGCGCGATGCGGACCTGCCCGTGGGCGAGGCCCTGGAAGAGGAACTGGCCACGCGCATCGGCTGCATCATCGGCTCGGGCATCGGCGGCCTGCCGCTGATCGAGAACACGCATGCGGAACTGGAGAACCGCGGCCCCCGCCGCATCACTCCCTTCTTCGTTCCCGCGTCCATCATCAACATGGTGGCTGGGCATGTTTCCATGCGCTTCGGCTTCAAGGGGCCGAACCTCTCGGTGGTCACTGCCTGCACCACGGGCCTGCACTGCATCGGCGAGGGCGCCCGCAAGATCGAGTACGGCGATGCCGACGTGATCGTCGCAGGCGGTACGGAATCCACGGTGTCGCCCCTGGGCGTGGGAGGATTCGCCGCGATGCGGGCGCTGTCCACGCGCAACGACGATCCCGCCACGGCATCCCGTCCGTGGGACAAGGACCGCGACGGCTTCGTGCTGGGCGAAGGTGCCGGCGTGCTGGTGCTGGAAGAGTACGAGCATGCGAAGGCCCGCGGCGCGAAGATCTATGCCGAGCTGTCCGGCTACGGCATGAGCGCGGACGCCGGCCACATGACCGCACCCAGCATGGACGGCCCGCGGCGCGCCATGCTGTCGGCCCTGCGCAATGCCGGCATCAATGCCGACGAGGTCGACTACCTGAACGCACATGGCACCTCGACGCCCCTGGGCGATCTGAACGAGACCAACGCCATCAAGGCGGCCCTGGGCGACCATGCCAGGAACATGGTGGTGAGCTCGACGAAGTCGATGACCGGCCACCTGCTCGGCGGTGCCGGCGGCATCGAGAGCGTGTTCACCGTGCTGGCGCTGCATGACCAGAAGGTGCCTCCCACGATCAACATCTTCGAACAGGATCCGGAGTGCGATCTGGACTACTGCGCCAATACCGCGCGGGACATGAAGATGGACATCGCGGTGAAGAACAATTTCGGCTTCGGCGGCACCAACGGCACGCTGGTCTTCCGGCGCATTTGACGGCCTCACCGCCGTGGCGGCTACGGGGTATCCCGCATCCATGGCCCATCTCGCGCGGGAGGAATTCCTCTCCCCGGTACTGCGCCACCCCGCAGGCGCGGAGCAGAGGGTTCGTGGCTGGGTGCTCGGCGCCAGTCTTGCCGGCCTTGCGGCGTGGGCGGCCTGGGCCTTCTGCGGAAGCGGTGCGTCTGCCTGGACGGCTGCCTGCGGCCTGGCGCTGTGGAGCGGGGTCTCGATGCAGGGCTGGCGCGCTGCATCCCGGTGGTCCTCCGGGGTCCTGGCATGGGATGGCCTGCTGTGGTCCCTGGACCGTGGCAGGGCGTACCCCCCGGTGTGCGGGCGCCTGGAGGTCGCGCTGGATCTGCAGCGGTTCCTGCTGGTGCGCATCGTGGGCCAGGATGGCCGGAATGCCTGGCTGGGCCTCGAGCCCGGCCGCCACGCCGCCGGATGGCTCACGCTCCGCCGTGCGGTATATTCGCGCCCCAGACGGGAGCCCGCAGCCCAGAGGCCGACGATGCCCTCCGCTCATCGCCCCGATGCGTGAGCCCACGAATACATGAACGCTTCCCTGCCCCCGCCTTCCCCCGCCGACAGCGACCTCCAGCTCGTGGAGCGCACCGTGTCCGGCGACCAGCGGGCCTACGGGCTGCTGGTCGTGAAGTACCAGCGCCGCATCGAACGCCTCATCGGCCGCATGGTGCGCGACACGGACCTGGTGCAGGACATCGCCCAGGAGACCTTCCTGCGTGCCTACCGCGCATTGCACCAGTTCCGCGGAGAGGCGCAGTTCTACACCTGGCTCTACCGTATCGCGGTGAATACGGCGAAGAAGGCCTTGATGGACATCAAGCGCAATCCCGTCATTTCCGAGAACGCATTGCGAGGTGGAGAGGACGAGGATGAAACTTCCCGTATCGGACATGAACTAACCAGCGACGAAACCCCGGAAACCGTGCTGGCCGCGCAGGAGATTGCCGCGGCGGTCAACACGGCCATGGAGGCGTTGCCGGAGGATCTGCGCCAGGCGGTCACGCTGCGCGAGATCGAAGGCCTGACCTATGAAGAGATCGCCGAGGTGATGCAGTGCCCCATAGGAACGGTGCGATCGAGGATATTCCGTGCCCGGGAGGCGATTTCCGCCCGGGTGCGCCCATTGCTGGAAAAGCAGACAGGCAAGCGCTGGTGATGCGGGTGTGCCCGGCAGGCCGGGGCAGCGTGCCGGCCCAAGGACGATAGCAGGTGAGAAGCATGAAAGACGATCCGACAATGCGTGAGCAGCTTTCCGCGCTGGCCGATGGCGGCATCGGCGAGGCCGAGTGGGGCGAAGCCTTCGCTTATGCCCAGACCGCCGAGGGCCGGGAAACCTGGGCCGTCTATCACCTGATCGGCGACGTGCTGCGCTCTCCCGAGCTGGCCCGCCCTGGAAGCGCCGCCCTGGCCGATCGCGTGATGTCCCGGCTGGCGCAGGAGGAGCGGCCGTCCGCCCAGGTGGCTCTGCCAGACGCTGCGGTTCCTCTGGCTGCTGCCGCGGTCCAGGCCCAGGGCGAGGCGGCGAATGCCGCCGTGTTCCGCTGGAAGATGGTTGCCGGCCTGGCTTCGCTGGCCGCGGTCGGCGTGCTGGGCTGGAGCAGCCTGTCCGGGGGGGCGCCGGCCGGCGACGCAACCCGGCTGGCCGCGGTGCCCTCGCGCATGGAGGCGCCGGCCGCCACGACGCTGGTGTCCGCGACCGATCCTGCGGGCGAGCCGCAGGTGATGCTGCGCGATCCCCGCCTGGACGAACTGCTGGCAGCGCACCGCCAGTACGGGGGGGCTTCGGCGCTCCAGATGCCGGCAGGTTTCCTGCGCAATGCCACCTTCGAGACGCCCCAGCGCTGAGCGCTTGCAGTACCGGAGATCGGGATTGTCAGGCGCGCGCGACACCGAAGGCGGATGGAAGTGGGTCCGGCGAGGCAGCCGGGTGAAGGGAATGGCAGGGCTGGCGGTATGGCTGGCCTGCGCGCCGTGGCTCTGCGCCTGGGCCGGCACCGAAGGCGGCAACGGTAGCCCCGCGGTCCGGGCTGGGTCCGCGGCCGCCTCCGCACCGCTGGTCCGTAACGAGATCGACGATTGGGTGGAGCGCATCCATCGGGCATCGCGCGAGCAGAGCTACCGCGGCAGCTTCGTGGTGTGGTCTTCCGCGGGGGGCATGACCAGTTCGCGCATCTGGCACGCTACGGACGGCAAGGTGCAGATCGAGCGCATCGAGGCCCTGGATGGCCTGCCGCGCATCGTCTTCCGCAGGGACGATCTGGTTCGCACCTTCCTGCCGCGGGCCCAGGTGGTAAAGGAAGAGCGGCGGGACATGCCGGGCCTGTTCCCCCACCTGCCGCAGGCCGAAAGCAGCGCGGTGTTGCGCCATTACCAGGCCCGGTTCCTCGGCAGCGACCGGGTGGCCGGCCAGGACGCCAGCATCCTGTGGCTGGAGCCCCGGGACGGACTGCGCTTCGGCTACCGCATCTGGATGGCGCGGCCGAGCGGCCTGGTGGTCAAGCTGCAGACGCTGGGCCTGCGTGGCCAGGTGCTGGAGCAGGCGGCGTTCTCGCAGATCGATTTCGACACGCCTCCTTCCGTGCCGCAGCTGATGGCGCAGATGGACGATACCCGCGGGTTCCGGTTGCTGGCCCTGCCGCTGGTGAAGACGACGGCGCGGGAGGCTGGGTGGCAGCTGAACAGGCCGGTGGCCGGATTTGTTCCTGGAGATTGCTACAAGCGGGATCCGGCCATGCTGGCCAGGATGCCCATGCCGCCCCTGCAGTGCATTTTCTCGGACGGCCTGGCCACTGTGTCCCTGTTCTTCGAGCCCTACGACGCCGCGCGCCATGCCGGCGAGCCGCGTCGCATGGACATGGGCGCCACCCAGACCCTTGCCCAGCGGGTGGGCGGAGGCTCCACCTGGCTCACTGCCGTAGGCGAGGTGCCGCAGGAGACCTTGCTGCAACTGGTGGAGCAGATCGAGCCCGTGCGTTGAGCCGCACGTCGCCGGCTGAACGCCGGCCTCAACGCAGGGAACCAAACACGGCCTTGTCCTTCACACCTTCGCATGCGTTCCTGCACAACATCAGCGATTTGCCCAGAAAAGGAAGAAAGGTCTTTCATGTTCACCATGCCGTGTAACCCATCGCGTTTCCGGACACTCGTCCGCTCCCTCGCTGCCGCCGGAGCCGTCGCCCTGGTCCCCGCTGGTGCGCTGCACGCCCAGGCCGCCACCGCCAGCCCGCCGCCGGTGGTCCAGGGGTTGCCGGACTTCACCGACCTGGTGGACCAGGTCGGCCCGGCGGTGGTGAACATCCGGACCATCGAGAAGGCACCCGACCGTTCCTCCACCAATGGCATGGACGAGGAGATGCTGGAGTTCTTCAAGCGCTTCGGCCTGCCCATGCCGGGCGCTCCGCGCCAGCAGCGTCCCCAGCGCCCCGACGAAGAGCAGCCGCGCGGCGTGGGCTCCGGCTTCATCCTCACCTCCGACGGCTACGTGATGACCAACGCCCACGTGGTGGAGGGTGCGCAGGAAGTGCTGGTCACCCTGACCGACAAGCGTGAGTTCAAGGCCAAGATCGTGGGCTCGGACAAGCGCACGGACGTCGCCGTGGTCAAGATCGACGCCACCGGCCTGCCGGCGGTGAAGGTCGGCGACGTGAGCCGCCTGCGCGTCGGCGAGTGGGTGATGGCCATCGGCTCGCCGTTCGGCCTGGAAAACACGGTCACCGCAGGCATCGTGAGCGCCAAGCAGCGCGACACGGGCGACTACCTGCCGTTCATCCAGACGGACGTGGCCATCAATCCCGGCAATTCGGGCGGCCCGCTCATCAACATGCGCGGCGAGGTGGTGGGCATCAACAGCCAGATCTACTCGCGCTCCGGCGGATTCATGGGCATCTCCTTCGCCATCCCGATCGACGAGGCCATCCGCGTGAGCGACCAATTGCGGGCCACGGGGCGCGTGACCCGCGGGCGCATCGGCGTGCAGATCGGCCAGGTCACGAAGGACGTGGCGGAATCGATCGGCCTGGGCAAGACGCAGGGCGCGCTGGTGACGGGCGTGGAAACCGGCTCGCCGGCCGACAAGGCCGGCGTGGAGGCGGGCGACATCATTACCCGTTTCGATGGCAAGAGCATCGACAAGATTTCCGACCTGCCGCGCCTGGTGGGCAACACCAAGCCTGGTAACAAGAGCACCGTGACGGTGTTCCGGCGCGGTGCCACGAAGGACCTGCCCATCACCGTGGCGGAGGTGGAGCCCGACGACAAGCCGGCCGCCGCGGCCGGCGACCGGAGCGCGAAGCCCAAGGCATCGCCCGCCGCCCTGCAGCTCGGCCTCGCGGCCGCCGACCTGACCGATGCCCAGAAAAAGGAACTGAAGGTCAAGGGAGGGGTGCGCGTGACCGGGGTGACCGATGCGGCGGCAAGGGCAGGCCTGCGGGAGGGCGACGTGATCCTGGGAGTCGCCAACACCGAGGTCTCCAGCATGAAGGACTTCGATGCCGTCCTGGCCAAGGCGGACAAGTCCAAGCCCATCAATGTGCTTTTCCGCCGGGGTGACTGGACCCAGTACGCCGTCATCCGCCCGAGCCGGTAAGACACGGCAATGACAGGCAAAGGCCCCATCCTGGAGTGGGAATTGGGGCCTTTCCACTCCCCAGGGGCGCTCCCTGGGGCAGAGGGCGCAGGCATGCCGGCAGAGGAAAAAAGTTCTATCTATGCATTTGGATAGAATGCTGCACGTTTTCAGCCACCTGTCTGCATATGCAAAGCCGGTAACATCACCATATGGGATCGCCCCTTTCCATGCACAGGTGTTCCACAGATCGCCCACAAGTTGTTCGCATGATGTGCTGGCATATTGTGAATAAGCTGTGCATAAATACTGCGTTGCAGAGTGGCAACGCGCCCTGCGGGTCATGACGCGGGCTTTCCCTGTCGGCCTTTTTGCCTACAATGAAGCTCCAACCATCGCAGTTGCCAAAGATTGTTGGTTCAGGGCGCGTCACCACTTGACGCGCCCTTTTTTCTTGTGCGCGCCGTTCTAATTCAACTACTTGTCGCTTCTCGTTGATGAATCACATCAGAAATTTTTCGATCATTGCGCACATCGATCACGGCAAATCGACGCTCGCCGACCGCCTGATCCAGCGCTGCGGCGGCCTGGAAGAGCGCCAGATGGAAGCACAGGTGCTCGATTCGATGGACATCGAAAAAGAGCGTGGGATAACCATCAAGGCCCAGACGGCCGCGCTGCAATACAAGGCCAAGGATGGCCAGGTCTACAACCTCAACCTGATCGACACGCCCGGCCACGTGGACTTCTCGTACGAGGTTTCGCGCTCGCTGTCCGCCTGCGAGGGCGCGCTGCTCGTGGTCGATGCCTCGCAGGGCGTGGAAGCCCAGACGGTGGCCAATTGCTACACGGCCCTGGACCTCGGCGTGGAAGTGCTGCCCGTGCTCAACAAGATGGATCTGCCGCAGGCCGATCCCGACAACGCCAAGGCCGAGATCGAGGACGTGATCGGCATCGACGCGACCGATGCGATTCCCTGTTCCGCCAAGACCGGCATGGGCATCGACGAGATCCTCGAGCTCATCGTCGCCAAGGTGCCTGCGCCGCGCGGCAATCCCGATGCGCCGCTGCGCGCCATGATCATCGACAGCTGGTTCGATCCGTACGTGGGCGTGGTGATGCTGGTGCGCGTGGTCGATGGCCGGCTGCTCAAGGGCGAGCGCTTCAAGATGATGGCTTCCGGTGCGGCCTATAACGCCGACAACCTGGGCGTCTTCACACCCGCCAACGAGTCGCGCAACGCACTGAATGCGGGCGAGGTGGGCTACATCATCGCCGGCATCAAGGAGCTCAAGGCCGCGAAGGTGGGCGACACCATCACGCTGGAGAAGAAGCTGCCCAACAACCTGGGCCCGGCCGAGCAGGCACTGCCCGGCTTCAAGGAAATCCAGCCGCAGGTGTTCGCAGGGCTGTACCCAACCGAGGCCAGCGAGTACGACCAGCTGCGCGACGCGCTCGAGAAGCTGCAGCTCAACGATGCATCGCTGCACTTCGAGCCCGAGGTGTCGCAGGCGCTGGGCTTCGGCTTTCGCTGCGGTTTCCTGGGCCTGCTGCACATGGAGATCGTGCAGGAGCGCCTGGAGCGCGAGTTCGACCAGGACCTCATCACCACCGCGCCCAGCGTGGTGTATGAAGTGGTCAAGGGCGACGGCGAGGTCATCATGGTGGAGAACCCCTCCAAAATGCCGGACCAGGGCCGCATCCAGGAGGTCCGCGAGCCCATCGTGACCGTGCATCTCTACATGCCGCAGGAATACGTGGGGCCGGTGATGACGCTGGCCAACCAGAAGCGCGGCGTGCAGCTGAACATGGCCTACCACGGCCGCCAGGTGATGCTGACCTACGAGCTGCCGCTGGGCGAGATCGTGCTGGACTTCTTCGACAAGCTGAAATCGGTGTCGCGCGGCTATGCATCCATGGACTATGAGTTCAAGGAGTACCGGGCCTCCGACGTGGTGAAGGTGGATATCCTGCTCAACGGCGAGAAGGTCGATGCGCTGTCCATCATCGTCCACCGCAGCCAGTCGGCGTACCGCGGCCGCGCGGTAGCCGCCAAGATGCGCGAGATCATCAGCCGCCAGATGTTCGATGTGGCGATCCAGGCCGCCATCGGCGCCAACATCATCGCGCGCGAGACCATCAAGGCGCTGCGCAAGAACGTGCTGGCCAAGTGCTACGGCGGCGACATCACCCGCAAGCGCAAGCTGCTGGAGAAGCAGAAGGCGGGCAAGAAACGCATGAAGCAGATCGGTTCTGTCGAAGTGCCGCAGGAGGCGTTCCTCGCCATCCTGCAAGTGGAGGAGTGATACCGATGCAAGCCATGCAATACGTGACCGCCGCGATCCTGGCGGCCTTCGTCGGCTATGTGGGTGCCTGGTACGTGGGCGCCATCGAGGGCAATTTCGCGCTGCTGCTGCTGCTGGCGACGGTGGTGACCGGTGCCTACTGGCTGGCCGAGCGCTTCGTCTTCCTGCCGCGGCGCCGGCGCGCGGCCCAGGCCATCGAGGACGCAGCCGTGCAGCGGCGTGCCGAGCTGGACCGCATGGGCATTGCCAAGGTCGATGGCGACGTGCATGAGGCGAAGGACCGCATCCTGATGCAGCCGTGGTGGCTGGACTGGACGGCGGGGCTCTTCCCGGTGATCGCCATCGTCTTCGTGCTGCGCTCGTTCCTCTTCGAGCCGTTCAAGATCCCTTCCGGTTCGATGATCCCGACCCTGCTGGTGGGCGACCTGATCCTGGTGAACAAGTTCACCTACGGCATCCGGCTGCCGGTGATCAACAAGAAGATCACGCAGGGCACGCCGCCCCAGCGCGGCGACGTGATGGTGTTCCGCTATCCGCCGCAGCCCAGCATGGACTACATCAAGCGCGTGGTCGGCGTGCCGGGCGATGAGATCGCCTACCTGAACAAGCGGCTCATGGTGAACGGCAAGCCGGTCGAGACCACGGCGCTGCCCGATTTCCTCGACGAGGACACGATGCGCTACTTCAAGCAGTACGACGAGCATCTGGGCGCCAAGCCGCACCGCATGATCAACAATCCCGACGTGCCCGCATTCATCCAGGGGGCCAGCGACTACGCCTTCCGCGAGAATTGCCGATACAGCGTGGAGGGGGTGGTGTGCAAGGTGCCCGAAGGCCACTATTTCATGATGGGCGACAACCGTGATAATTCGCTCGATTCACGCTATTGGGGCTTCGTGCCCGACGCGAACATCGTCGGCAAGGCTTTTTTCGTGTGGATGAATTTCAGCAACCTGAAGCGCATCGGCGGCTTCCAGTGAGCGGCACGCCGCGGACCGCGGCGTGCCCCCAAGACATACCAAAGAAGAGGGTCCGGACCATGGGTCTGCATCAGCACCATCTGCCTCGTTCCGCATCGACCGCCCCGCGAACGGTCCGCCGATCCCGTCAGCGCGGCCTGTCCTTCATCGGCCTGGTGTTCCTCGCCTTGTTCGCGGTGGCCGTGTTCGCCATCGGCGGGCAGTCGGTGCCCATCTTCCTGGAGTACCAGGCCATCCGCAAGGCGGCCGCCAAGGCAGCGCGCGAGGCGTCCACGGTGCCGGAAGTGCGGGCCTCCTTCGATCGCGCAGCCGCGATCGACAACATCAGCTCCATCAGCGGCAAGGACCTCGAGGTGACGAAGCGCAACGACAAGATCGTGGTGTCCTTCGGCTACTCGCGCGAGATCGCGCTCGTCGGCCCCGCGTACCTGGTGTACCGCTTCCGTGACCAGACCAACTGACCCTTTTCTTCCTACCTTCTCCGTTTTGGTTTCACCCAGCCTTTCCGCGTTGCAGGACCGCCTGCAGCATGCCTTCTCCGATCCATCCCTGCTGCAGCGGGCCATCACGCACCGCAGCTTCTCGGCCGACCACAATGAACGCCTGGAGTTTCTCGGCGATTCGGTGCTGAACCTGGCCGTCTCGAGCCTGCTCTACCAGCGCCTGAGCGACCTGCCGGAAGGCGATCTCTCCCGGGTGCGGGCCAACCTGGTGCGCCAGGAGGCGCTGCACGGCCTGGCCCTGGGCCTGCAGTTGCCGCAGGTACTGCGGCTGGGCGAAGGCGAGACGAAATCCGGCGGCAAGCAGCGCCCGTCCATCCTGGCCGATGCCCTGGAAGCCCTGATCGGCGCCGTCTACCTGGATGCCGGCTACCAGTGTGCCGAAGCGCTGGTGCATCGGCTCTACCAGGACGTGGAGATCAATCCACGCATGCAGGCGGCCGAGAAGGATGCCAAGACCGCTTTGCAGGAGTGGCTGCAGGGCCGCAAAATGAAGCTGCCGCAGTACCGCGTGGTCGCCACGGTGGGGGCCGCCCACCGGCAGACCTTCGATGTGGAGTGCGACATCCCGGAACTGGGCCTGACCGAGCGCGGCATCGGCGGATCGCGGAGGGCGGGCGAACAGGCTGCTGCCGCCGCCATGCTGGCCACCCTGAAAGCGAAACACCCATGAATTCCTCCGTTCCCCCCGCTTCCGGCCAACCCGGCACCCCTGTCGCTCCCCAGGACGACCTGGAGGCCATGCTGGCCGCGGCACGACCGGGCGCTGCGCCCGCAAAGCCGGGCGGCACTGGCGCTGTCTCGGAGGCCGCCGCCGCACAGGGCCCGCAGCGCTGCGGCCTCATCGCCATCGTGGGCAAGCCGAACGTCGGCAAGTCCACGCTCATGAACGCGCTGGTCGGGCAGAAGATCAGCATCACCTCGCGCAAGGCGCAGACCACGCGCCACCGCATTACCGGCATCCGCACGCGCGAAGGCACGCAGTTCGTCTTCGTCGATACGCCGGGCTTCCAGACACGGCACAGCACGGCACTCAACAAGTCGCTCAACAAGACGGTGATGGGCGCGATCGGCGACGTGGACCTGATCCTTTTCGTGGTCGAGGCGGGCAGCTTTACCCTGGCTGACGCCAAGGTGCTGTCACTCTTCAAGCCCGGCATTCCGACGCTGCTGATCGCCAACAAGCTCGACGAGGTGCATCGCCGCGCCGAGATCGCGCCCTGGCTCAAGGGCATGCAGGAACGCCATCCGTTCGCCGAGTTCGTGCCCATGTCGGCCAAGAACAAGGGCGACATCGAGAGGCTGTTCGGCATCTGCGCCAAGTACCTGCCCGAGCAGCCCTGGTTCTACGGTGAAGACGAACTGACGGACCGCAGCGAAAAGTTTCTTGCGAGCGAGACCGTGCGCGAGAAGCTCTTCCGCTTCACCGGCGACGAATTGCCCTATACCTCCACCGTCGTGATCGACAAGATGGAGGAAGAGCCCAGCAAGACGCACAAGCGCTTCATCCGCGTGGCGGCCACCATCGTGGTGGAGCGCGACAGCCACAAGGCCATGGTGATCGGCGACAAGGGCGAACGCCTGAAGCGCATCAGTACCGAGGCGCGCCAGGAAATGGAGCGGCTGATGGACGCGAAGGTGTTCCTGGAAGTATGGGTGAAGGTGCGCTCGGGCTGGGCTGACGACGAGGCCCGGGTGCGTTCGTTCGGGTATGAGTAACTCCCCCCTGAGTCGCCTGCGGCGCCTTCCCCCCAGGGGGACGACGCCAGCGGCCGGGCGAAGCCCGTTCCGCGGCGTCTGCTGGCTTGGCCTGCTCCGCGGCCTTTCGTCCCGTGGCGCCACCCGGGTCGCTGGCGATTGCCAGCCCGCAGCGGGGATGCTGGCGCCTTGATTGCGGGTAAAACGGTTTCCCGCTTTTCTGTGTCCTTCGACGCAAAGCCGCCATTGATTGCATAGCCCTCCATGGCCGCACGCCGCATTTCCGACGAACCCGCCTATGTGCTGCACCGCTACGACTGGAGCGAGTCCAGCCTGATCCTGGACGTGTTCACACGCCACCATGGGCGGGTGGCGCTGGTGGCGAAGGGGGCGAAGAAGCCGACGTCCAATTTCCGGCCCGTGCTGCTGCCGCTGCAACCTCTGCGCGTCACCTATACGCTGAACGGCGAGGGACGGGAGGAGGTGCATGGGCTCAAGGGGGCCGAGTGGGTGGGCGGGCACGTCATGCCCACGGGCGACGCGCTGCTTTCGGGTCTGTACCTCAATGAATTGCTGATGCGGCTTCTGGCGCGCGAGGACACGCATGCCGCGCTGTTCGATGCCTACGCCGGCGTGGTGCGGGTGCTGGCCAGCGAGCATGGCGATGCCCTGGAGCCCGTGCTGCGCAGTTTCGAGTTGCTGCTGCTGCGCGAGATCGGGCTGCTGCCCGCGCTGGATGTGGAAACGTCCACGCTGGCACCGCTGGCGCCGGCAGCCCGCTATGCGCTGGTGCCGGAGGCCGGACTGCGGGCCGCCCTGGCCTCGGACCGTGCCACGCTCGGCGGTGCGCAGTGGCGCCAGCTGGAACGCTCGCTGGGAGAGGCCCAGCCCTATACGGCCACGCTGCGCGCGATCGTGGCGGGACTCGCCGCCAGTGCTTCTCCGGCCGCGGATCTCAAGCCGCAGCTCCGTGCCCTGCTGCAATACCATTGCGGCAGTCCCCTGCTGCGGACGCGGCAGCTCATGATCGATCTCCAATCCCTATGACCCAGCATTCCCTGCGCACCGCGCTGTCGGTGAACGTCAACAAGGTGGCCCTCGTGCGCAACACGCGCCACCTGGGCATTCCCAGCGTGGAGCGTGCCGCGCTGCTGTGCCTGGAGGCAGGCGCGCAGGGCATCACCATCCATCCGCGCCCGGACGGACGCCATATCCGCGCGGACGACGTACCGGCGCTGGCTTCGCTGCTGCGCCAGTGGCCCGACCGCGAGTTCAACATCGAGGGCAATCCGTCGCAGAACCTCATGGAATTCATCCGCGCCGTGCGTCCGCACCAGGCCACCTTCGTGCCGGACGGTGAGGATCAGTTCACCAGCGATCACGGCTGGAGCTTCCCGCAGGACGCCGAGCGCCTGGCGCCGCTCGTGGCCGAATGCCGCGGGCTGGGCGTGCGCGTGAGCCTGTTCATGGATGCGGAGCCGGCGCAGATGGCCGCCGCGCGCGCCGTGGGCGCGGACCGTGTGGAGCTCTACACCGAACCCTATGCCGCGGCCTGGGGCACGCCTGCCCAGGAGGCGCAGCTCCTGCGCTATGCGGTGGCGGCCGGGGCGGCGCTGGAGGCCGGGCTGGGCGTGAACGCAGGGCACGATCTCAACCGGGACAATCTCGCAGCCTTCGTCGCGCGCGTGCCGGGCCTTCTGGAAGTGTCCATCGGGCATGCCTTCGTCGCGGATGCGCTGGAGCTGGGCTACGCCGCCACCGTGCAGGCCTACCAGCGCTGCATCGATGCCGGCATGGCGCAGCGGCGGGCCGGCGCATGATCTACGGCATCGGCACCGATATCTGCGATGTCCGCCGCATCCGGGCGAGCCTGGAGCGCCATGGTGACCGTTTCGCCGAGAAGGTGCTCGCGTCCGGCGAACTGCGCACATGGCGCGAACGCAGCGCACGTTGGCCCGAGCGCGGCGTGCGCTATCTGGCCACGCGCTTCTCCGCCAAGGAAGCCTTCAGCAAGGCCATCGGCATGGGCATGCGCATGCCGATGACCTGGCGGGACTGCGAGGTGGCCAAGCTGCCGAGCGGCCAGCCCGTCATCGTGCTGCATGGGGCGCTCAAGGTCTGGTTCGAGGCCCGGGGGCTGCGCTGCCACCTGAGCGTCACCGACGAGAGCGACTATGCGGCGAGCTTCTGCGTGGTGGAGCGCGGGGAGCCAGGCGAGGGCACCCGCCCGGAGTCTGTGCAGCGCCCTCCGGCCTGAGCCGCACCGCCGCATTCCTCTTTCCCCTTTACGCACGTACGACGTTTCCTGCATGACTGCCGACATCGAACACGCACCCCTCATCCTCGACATCGCCGGCACGGCGCTCACTCCGGCCGACCGCAGGCGCCTGGCCCACCCGCTCACGGGGGGCATCATCCTGTTCGCCCGGAACTGGGAGAACCGCGCGCAGCTGCTGGAGCTCACGGCCTCGATCAAGGCCGTTCGGGACGATCTGCTCATCTGCGTGGACCACGAGGGGGGCCGGGTGCAGCGTTTCCGCACCGACGGCTTTACCCACCTGCCGCCGATGCGGGCCCTGGGCGCGCTGTGGATGGACGACGGCCGCCAGGGCCCTGGCACCGGCGCGATGCGAGCGATGGATGCGGCCAGCGCCGTCGGGTATGTGCTGGCCAGCGAGTTGCGCGCCTGCGGCGTGGATTTTTCGTTCGCACCGGTGCTGGATCTGGACTGGCCATCGGGCGGGGACGGGCCTGCAGGCAGCGCCTCGGCGAGCAGCGTGATTGGCGACCGGGCCTTCCACCGAGACCCGCGGGTGGTCACGATGCTGGCCAAAAGCGTGGCACATGGCCTGCTCAAGGCAGGCATGGCGCATTGCGGCAAGCATTTCCCGGGACATGGCTTCGTCGCGGCCGATTCGCATACCGACGTACCCGTGGACCGGCGCAGCCTGGGCGCGATCCTGGCGGATGACGCCGCGCCCTATGCCTGGCTGTCGAACACGCTCACCAGTGTGATGCCGGCCCATGTCATCTACCCGCGCGTGGACCGCCTGCCGGCGGGATTCTCGCGCCGGTGGCTGCAGGACATCCTGCGCCAGCGCCTGCGTTTCAGCGGCGCGGTGTTCAGCGACGACCTCAGCATGGAAGGTGCCCGTCGCATCGACGGAGCCGTGGTGGACTTTGCGACCGCCACGCTCGCTGCCCTCGATGCAGGCTGCGACCTCGTGCTGCTGTGCAACCAGAGCCTGGTGGGCGAGGGGCGCGAGCAGGGCAGGGCGCTCGACGATGTGCTGCAAGCCCTGGAGCGCGCACGCGGCGAAGGGCGCTGGCGCCCCAGTCCGGACAGCGAGGCCCGCCGGCTCGCCCTGCTTCCGCAGGCAATGCCCCATCCCTGGGATGAACTCATGCTGGAGCCGGATTACCTGCGGGCGCTGGATTGCCTGCCTTGACGGCCGGATTTTTTGTAACTGAATGATTCTCGTGCCGCGCATGGCCTGTTTTTCGCAACAAGCCGGGGCGCATGGGAAAACCGCGCCGGGGATGCGCATTGCGCTGCCGCGGCCGGACACATCGGGCTACACATGGCGTCAACGCCTGCCCAGGCATGGCGTTACGAACAGCAAACAGTGCCCGCGGCCATGAGGGCGGCGCGGCCCTTGCCGGAGGTCATCCCATGGTCCGTGATCCTGCTCTCCCAGCCGTCGCTTCCCCTGCCGCACCCCGCCGCGTTCTGCTGGGCACGGCCATCACCTGCATCGCCGCGGCATGCGCCCTTGCCGGTTGCGAGCGCGTCACGACGCCCGCTCCCCAGGCGGCTGCCAGCGTGCCCGCTCCGGAGCCCGCGGCGTCCGCTGCGGCATCCACGGCTGCCGCGGTACCGGTGGGCTACACGCCGCCTTCCGCGGACGTCCTCTACCAGATGGTGGCCCCGATCGCTCTCTACCCCGACAAGCTCGTGGCCCAGGTGCTTGCCGGCGCCACCTACCCGGACCAGGTGTCTGCCGCTGAAGCCTGGCTTGCCCAGAACCCCGGCCTGAAGGGCACGGCACTGACGGGCGCGGTGGACTCCCAACCCTGGGACCCGAGCGTGAAGTCGCTGACGGCGTTTCCCAACGTGCTGGAACAGATGGCCTCCAACCTGCCCTGGACGACGGCGCTGGGCAAGGCCTACTACCACGATCCTGCCGACGTGATGAATGCCATCCAGGCCATGCGCGCGCGCGCTGCCCATGCCGGTACGCTCAAGAGTTCGCCGCGCCTGCGCGTGGCGACGGTGGAGGCCCGCTCCCTGCCGCCGCCGCTGCCGCCCTCCCAGGCCCCCGTGGCGCTGTACCAGGGGCCGGCGGTGGTGGCGCCGCCGCCCACCGCCATCACCATCGAGCCCGCCGAGGTGCAGACGGTCTATGTACCGCGCTATGACCCGGCCGTGGTGTACGGCACACCGGTGCCCGTGTATCCCAGCTACCGCTGGGCCGTGCCGGTGGTGCAGCCTGCACCGGTGGCGGTCGTCGCGGGCCCGGACCCTGTTGCCGTGGGTGCGCTGGCCTTCGGCGCCGGCGTCCTGGTGGGAGCGCTGGCCAGCAGCCACCACCATGGCTGGGGATGGAACGACTGGAACCTTCACTGGGGCCCACCGCCTCCGCCGCCGATCGCCTGGGGCCCTGCGCCGCCGCCGCCCGCCTGGGGACCTGCGGTCGTGTACCGCGGCGCCACCTATGTGTCGAACTCGCCCACGGTGATCGAGAACATCCACAACCGCATCACGGTGAACAACCGCAATGTCTATGTGAACGCGCCGGGCCAGCCGCCGGGCCTGCCTGCGCCGGGTGCGCCCGCCATGGGATTCGCCGGCGGGCCCGCCGCACCCGTGCGCGCTGCCATGGTGCCGCCGAACGGGCCGCACGGCCAGTCGCTGGCCGCGGCGCTGCAGGACAGCCATGCTGCTGCGGGGCAGCGTCCCATGCCGTTCGAGCAGCGCCACGTGCAGGCCCTGCCACCGGCAGGCGATCGCAACGGTGCTCGCCAGCCGGAGGCCCTCATGCAGGGCCCGGGCAGGGCCCTGATGCCGGTCGCGCCGGGCCAGCCCGCCGCGGCGCAGGCTTTCGCCCAGCCGGGCGCCGCAGCCTCTCCGGGAGCGCCGCACTCCTTGTCCGCAGCCTTCCAGGACAGCCGTGCCGGCCATGGCAATCGCCCCATGGAACTGCAGCGCCCAGCCGGGCCGCAGCATTCCGCCGAAAACCGCAACAGCCCGGCGGCAACGCCGATGGCAGCCGCCATGGGGCCCAACATGGCGAGGCCTGCACTGGCTCCGGCAGAACTGCAGCCGCGACAGGAGCACGGACGCACCAGCCTGGCCATGCCCGAGAACCGGAATCCGCATGCCGCCTTTGCGGCTCCTGCTGTCCCCATGCCGGCTCCGTCGCAGCGTCCGCAGATGCCGATGGACACGTCGATGGCACGCGCCCTGCAGGCGCCTCACCAGACGCCGGCACCTTCTCCGCACATGCAGCAGCAGCCCGTCCGCATGCCGCAGCCGGTGCAGCAACAGCCCATGCATGCGGAGCCGCGCAGCATGCCGGTCGCCGCCATGCATGCACCGCAGCAGCCCGCGCCGCGCCCGGCCATGCACGAGGCCATGCGTGAATCCCGGCCCGCGCCACAGCAGCAGCACGGCGGTGGTCACAGGCCACGGGAAGGCGGCTGAGATCCTGGCGGGGGCGGCGGGTCGCGGCCCCGGCCCCTGTCAGGACGATGGCAGCGAGGAGGCCGGCTGTGCCAGCGGCTCGGTCGGTGCAGGCTGCTGCGGCTCCGCCGCGTCCACCGGCCGGGGCGGCGCGCTGGTCCAGCGCCGCACCACGCGCTGGAAGATGAGTGCGTTGGGGATCTGCAGCAGCACGGGCGCATCGGGCGTGCCGTGGAAATCCTCGAGCGTGGTGTAGAGCAGGTTGATGTCCACGACGCGGCCTTTGGCGCCCGGCTTTTCCGCGGTGTCCAGCACCTCGATGTAGTCGCCCAGCCGGAAGGGCCCGACGGTGAAGATCAGCAAAGCGCAGAACAGGTTGGAGAGCACGCTCCACGCCGCGAAGAAAGCGACCGCGCCCACTGCCGCGAAGCCCGTGAATGCCGTCCACAGCACGGTGGCTGAAACCCCCAGCCGTTCCAGCACCAGCAGCACGGCGCTGCCCATGATGATCCAGCGCACCAGGCCGTTGATGGGCACCATCAGTTCGATGGGCCACTGGTAGTGGCGGCCCGCGCGTTCGAGCAGACGGCGCAGCGTCCGCTGCAGCAGCACGGCCAGCATCAGGATGAGCAAGATCTGGACGCCCGGCACGATGATGTCGAGCCACTCCTGCATCCAGTCGGGAAGGTAGGTGCGAAGCCGGGTCATGGACAGGGGATGCAAGGCGGTCAGCGTCTGGGAGAAAGTACGGGAAATAACGGAAGGATTGCTCACCGACAGAGGGAGCATCCCTGCAGGCAAGGGTTCCGCGGAGCCGTCCCCGCCGCTTGGGCGGGAGCCGTGCGCAGCGTCGAGGTCAGCCGCGCAATTGCTCGATGGTATCCATCTGCATCTCGAAGCTGAAGAAGCGCGCGCGGCCCTGGGCCTTGGCGGCGTAGAGGGCTTCGTCGGCACGCATCAGCATGGCTTCGGCGCTGGTGCTGTCGTCCGGCACGCAGGTGGTGATGCCTCCCGAGACCGTGAGGCTCGCGCCCAGTGGCGAGTCGGGGTGCGCGATGGCGCGCTGGCTCACGAGCTTGCCGAGCGCACGCGCGAAGGTCATCGCCCCGGAGCGTGGCGTGTTGGGCAGGATGAGCGCGAACTCCTCTCCGCCGTACCGTGCCGCTACGTCGCGCGTACGCACGCACACCTCCTTGAGCAGACGACCCACTTCGCGCAGGCAGGTGTCGCCCTGGACATGCCCCACGGCATCGTTGAAGCGCTTGAAGTGGTCGAGGTCGCACAGCATCAGCGTGAGCGGCATGCCGTCGCGGCGCGCAGCGAGGATCTCGCTGTGCAGGATGCGGTCGAAGCCGCGCCGGTTGACGAGGCCGGTGAGGGGATCCACCTCCACCATCTCGTTCAGGCGCTGGTTCGCCAGGTGCAGTTCCTCGGACATGGTCACGAGCCTGCGGCGCATGTCCAGCAGGCGCCGCATGGCGCGCAGCTTGGCCACCAGCACGATGGGTTTCACGGGCTTGACGAGGTAGTCGTCCCCGCCGGCCTCGATACCGCGCCAGACGTCCAGGTCGCTGTCCAGCCCCGAGAGGAAGATGATCGGCGTCCAGCCGCCGGCCTCGGCCTCGCGCATCTGCTGGGCGACCCAGTAGCCATCGTTCCCGTCCGAGAGCCGGATATCCAGCAGCACCAGGTCGGGGCGGCGCAGCTTGAAGAGTTGCAGTGCCACCTCGCTGGAGGCGGCTTCCATCACGTCGGCAACCCCCGCATGCCTGAGCTCGGCCACGAGGGCGGCGCGCACGGAGGCCTGGTCTTCGACGACCATGACGGAGAAGGGGCCCGCCGAGGGGAGGGGGTCGCCATGCCGCCCTGGGGCGGCGGGAGAAATGGGGGGCATGGCGGTCATCGGCCTTCCTCTCTACGGACCGGGCGGTCGGTGCATGGCCGCGGTTTTCATCAGTGCTCCCGGCGCAGGGCGGGGAACAGGATCACGTCGCGGATGCTGGGGCTGTCGGTCAGCAGCATCATAAGCCGGTCGATGCCGATACCGCAGCCGCCGGTGGGCGGCATGCCGTATTCCAGCGCGCGGACGAAGTCGTGGTCGAAATACATGGCCTCGTCGTCTCCGCTGTCCTTGGCTTCCACCTGGGACTGGAACCGTGCGGCCTGGTCCTCCGCATCGTTGAGCTCGGAGAAACCGTTGCCGAATTCGCGGCCCGTGATGTAGAGCTCGAACCGCTCCGTCACCTCGGGGCGCGTGTCGTTGGCGCGCGCCAGGGGGCTGATCTCGGTGGGGTGCTCCATGATGAAGGTGGGCTGCCAGAGCTTGTCTTCCACCGTTTCCTCGAAGTAGAGCACCTGCAGGCCCGCGAGCGAACGGGTGGACAGGCGGTTCTTCTCCTCGGAGAGGCCGAGCTTGCGGAGGGCACCGACCAGCCATGCCGCATCGTCCACGCCGTCGCCGGCCTCGGTATGGCGCAGGATGGCCTCGCGGATGGTCAGGCGCTCGAAGGGCTGCGAGAGGTCCACTGCGCGGCCCTGGTAGGTGAGCTGCAGGCTGTCCGCGGCCTTCGTGGCCGCATCGCGCACGAGCTGTTCCGTGAAGTCCATGAGGTCGCGGTAGTTCCAGTAGGCCGCGTAGAACTCCATCATCGTGAACTCGGGGTTGTGGCGCACCGAGATGCCTTCGTTGCGGAAGTTGCGGTTGATCTCGAACACCCGCTCGAAGCCGCCCACCACCAGGCGCTTGAGGTAGAGCTCGGGCGCGATGCGCAGGTACATCTCCTGCTCCAGCGCGTTGTGGTGGGTCACGAACGGCTTGGCATTGGCGCCGCCGGGAATGGGGTGGAGCATGGGCGTCTCCACCTCCAGGAAGCCGTGCTGCACCATGAATTCGCGGATGCCGCTGACGGCCTTGCTGCGCGCGACGAAGCGCTTGCGGGCGGCCTCGTCGGTCATCAGGTCCACGTAGCGCTGGCGGTACTTGACCTCCTGGTCGGCCACGCCGTGGAACTTGTCGGGCATCGGCCGCAGGCTCTTGGTGAGCAGCCGCAGCGCGGTCACCTTGACCGACAGCTCGCCGGTCTTGGTCTTCATCAGCGTGCCCTCGGCACCCACGATGTCGCCCAGGTCCCAGTGCTTGAAGGCCGCGTAGGCCTCTTCGCCGATCGCATCGCGCGTGACGTAGAGCTGGATACGGCCATGGGTCGTGCCGAGCGAGCCGTCCTGCACGGTGGCGAAGCTGGCCTTGCCCATGACGCGCTTGAGCATCATGCGGCCGGCCACGCTCACCGGCACGGGATTGGCCTCGAGCGTCTCGGCGTCGGACTCGGCGTACTGCGCCTGCAGGTCGGCGGCATGGTACGCCGGCTTGAAATCGTTCGGGAAGGCCACGCCCTTGCCCTGTGCCTGGGCCTCCCGGAGGGACTTGAGCTTTTCGCGGCGCTCGGCGATGAGCTGGTTGTCGTCGGAGGGGGCGGCGGTGGGCGCGGAGGAATTCTGGGGGGGAAGCATAGAAACGAGCGTGTGCAGCCGTGGTAGCGGCTAGTGGACTGGCTGGAACGGGCTATTTTAGTTTTTTGCCCGTCAGCCAGCGCACCATGACCAGCAGAATGGCTGCAGATGTTCCCGCCAGGGTCCACATGTGCACCACGGGATCGATGCCGGGCCATGCGAGCGGAAGACACAGGATGGCAATTTGCAGTCCGTTGAACCCGATGGCGGCCCTTGAGAAGGGACGCGCCAGGCCGCGCTGGAACGGCAAATGGCCGTACGCGGCGAAAAGGCAGGCGCATCCCTGCCAGATCACGAGCGGTGCCAGATAGCCCTCCAGGCCTTGCCAGGCGGACGGAATCCACCGTGCATGGAGCGCCCAGGCAGCGGCCAGGCCCGCCAGCAGGGTGCAGGCCGCGCCCGACAGGCCGATCCGCCGCGACAGCGCGGAATGTTCGCGCCCCTGTGAAAGCAGCACCTGGGGCCAGGCGGCGTGCACCACGGCAGGCAGCAGCCCCAGCAGCCGCAGCAGCACGGCCAGATAGCTCGCCTCCGCGGCCCCATGGAACCGCTGCCACATGACGAGAACCGCCATGCCTGCCGCGGCATCGGCTGCGGTGTGTGCGATGCGCAGGAGCGGACCCCGGTCGTCCTGCTGCAACGGGCGCGCTTCTCCTGGCGTGTGATGGTCGTCCTCCGGCGGTGTGCGTGCATCGCGCGCGGGGCGCAGCAGCCAGAGCGCGCCGATCGCGTAGCTGCCCGCCGCCGCTGCGAAGAGCACCGTGGCACCGGTGCCCGGCAGGAGCATTCCTGCACTGCCGGCCGCCGCGAGCGCGGCGAGCGGCGGGACCGACCGGGCCAGCGCGGCCGACTGCGCGGATGCCGTGCGCAGGGCCCATGGCTGTGCCATGTACCAGCCGAGCTGCAGCAGTGCCAGGAGGGCGGCCCAGGCCAGGCATGCGCCGGGGCGGCCCAGGTCCGCAATCCACACGGCCGCTGCCGCTATCGGAAGCAGAAAGGTCCAGCGCAACAAGCTGGCGCGCATTGCTTGCCGCAGTGCCAGGCCAGGAGGGTGGTGGATGTTGGCCAGGAAGCGCAACTGGCTCTGGGCGAGCGCCAGCGTCATCCAGAAGAAGCCGATCTGGCTCACCACCGTGAAACGTCCTACCTCCTGGGGCTGGAAAAGCCGCAGCATGAGCAGGCCGAAGAGCCCCTGGGCTCCCAGCGAGACGGCGCTTGCGGCCGCGATATGCGTCGTGGTGCCGAGCAGTTTCATGCACGCTCCTGCCACCGGCGCCATATGTGCATGCGGGACAGCAGCGCATTCCAGGTATGCGCTTCCATCGGCGGAACGGTGCAGGGCTGCCCGTTGAGGCCGGGCCCCAGCAGGTCCGCGTAACGCGCCACCGTCGCGTGGGCGGGAAGGTAGATGAACCGTGCGCCCGCCGTGCGCTCGAACTCCCGCACCCAGCGGTAGTCGGTGGAGATGGCGGGCAGCCCGACTGCGCAGTATTCGAGCAGCTTGGTGGAGGTCTGCCGGTCGTAGGGGGGGCGTACCGGCACCAGGTTCAGGCCGTAGCGAGCCTGCGCGAGCAGGGCCGGGACGTCGCCCTGCGGCACGCGTCCCGCCATCGACACGTTGGGCAGGCGGCCCAGTGCGGCCCGCAGGTCATCGGGCGGCTCCCCTATGAGCAGCAGCGTGCGTCCGGCCGGTGCCAGGGCTTGCAGCAGCGGCGCGAAACCGCGCAGCCGGTGCATGTCTCCGAGGTAGGCGAAATCGAAACGTGCGCTGCGCTGTGTGCCCGAGCGCGGCAGGAAGGCTTCTGGAACGCCCATGTCGCGGTATTCGAACGGAATTCCGTCGCTGAACCCGAGCCGTCGGCGCACCCAGGCATTCTGGAAGATCCGGTAATCCGGAGTGGGCTGCCGCCAGGACTTGATCCTGTCCTTGAGCCAGGCGCAGGGCGGCACCGAGGCCGACGCGTACTCATGCACCTGGAACGCACCGGGGTGGCGCCGGGCACTTGCCGGGGGCACGAGTCCGCAGATCCACCACAGTACCTCGGCATCGCCGGGCACCGTGCCCGGATGGCTGTGCAGCACGGCCTGGTGACCGGATTGCCGCAGGAACGCGGAGTAGGCTGCCAGTTCCGGCAGGTAGGCTTGCCCGGAGTGTATGAAGTGGATCAGCATCGCCCCGCTGCCTCCCGAAGCACCGATTGCCAGCCTGCGAGGAAGTCCGCACGCCGGTACCGCTCCAGAACGCGGTGCAAATCCGCCTGCACGAGCCCGGCTGGCATGCGCAGCGTTGCGAGCACGGCATCGGCCATCGCCTGCGCAGAGTTTTCCTGCGCGAGCAGGTAAGGCGCAACATCGTGCAGCATCTCCTGCAGGGCCGGTATGGGCACGCCGACGCAGGGCACACCCACCGACAGCGATTCCAGGGCGGCCATGGGGCAGCCTTCATAGCGCGATGTGAGCAGGGTCAGATCCTGCCCGCGGCAGAACCCTGCGCTGTCTTGGATATGCCCCAGGAATCGCAGCCGTCCTGCCTGCTGGAGATCCTGCGATGCAGCTTCCAGCGTGCCGCGCAGCGGCCCGTCCCCTGCCAGGGAGAGATGGAATTCGGGCGGAAGCCTGCGCAGGGTCTCCACGAGCAGCAGCGGGTTTTTCTCGACGGACAGGCGTCCCATGTAACCCATGCGCACCGGGCCCGGCCTGTTCATCTCCATTGCCTGTCGTGCACGGGCGGACGACGGCGGGGCGGGATTGCGCACGACGCGCAATGCGGGCGACTTCCGGCCGCCGCCCCGCATGAACCGCAGGAACGCCGCTTGCGATGACCCGGAGACGAACACGCAATGCGAGACGCGCCCGTAGAGCCAGCGCAGCCACGCCTGTTTTCCGGCGCCGGCGCGGGCCTGTTCCAGCACCGTATCCACCGGTCCGTGCACCCACACCACGGAGCGCCTGCGCGTCGCGAGGCCCAGGGCCCAGGCTGCGTAGGCAGGCCGGAAATTGTGCGCGGCGAGCAGCACGTCGCTGCGCCGGGCCGCTGCGAGCAGGGCCGGCCCCCTCTGCGGCGCGGCATGCTGGATGTCCACCGGCCAGCCTGCTTCGCGCAGTCCGTCCACCAGCGTCCGTGTGACCGTTGCCACGCCTCCGGCTCCCGGTGCATCGTGCAGCAGGCAGATACGCGGAGGTGTGCCAGTGCCTGGGGATAATCGGGACATGGATGCAATCTCCAGATACTTATCGGGCGAGGACTTCGATGACGACTATCGCTACCAGCCCCGGATGGCCTTTGCTCCATTGGCGCGCGGCGACCTGCTCGAACAATGGTGCACGGGGCGATCGGTGCTGCACGTGGGGTTTGCCGACCACCAGCCGCTGATCGCCGCACGGGTGGCCGATGGCGGCTGGCTGCATGCGCGCCTGAGCCGCAGCGCGCGGCAATGCCATGGCATCGACATCAACCAGCAGGCGGTGGAGGCTGCCCGGCAGCTCGGATTCCAGCACGTGCATGCGCTGGATATCCACGCCGCGGATTCCGAAGTCTTCCTGCGGGGACTCGGTGTGGAAATCGTCATGGTTCCCGACGTACTGGAACATTTGGGAGATCCTGCGGCGTTCATGGCGCGGCTCGCGCAGATCTTTCCCGCCGCAGATTTCGTGGTGTCTGTGCCGAACGGACTCGCGCTGCGCAACGCGGTGAACATGCTGTGCGGCGTCGAGCGCGTCAATACCGATCACCGGGCCTGGTTCTCGCCCTACACCCTGTGCAAGGTGCTGGCCGATGCCGGCCTGCGTGTCGAGGAGTTGCGCGGCTGCATGGTCAGCCCGGCAGGCAGCCTCAAGGGGCGTCTGCTCCGGGGCCTCGTGCGCCGGCGGCCGCTGGGGGCGGACGTGCTGGTCGCGCGCGCGCGGGTGGGGATGTCCTGACGCCATGCTGCTACCGGGAACCGAATCCGCTGGCCACGATGCGCAGCGTCTTCCAGGCGATCAGCAGATCCAGTGCCACGGAATAGTGCGCGACGTAGTAGAGGTCGTAGCTGAGCTTGACGGCGGTCTGTTCCTCGCTGTCCGCGTAGCCCTGCTGTACCTGCGCCCAGCCGGTCAGGCCGGGGCGCACCAGGTGGCGGTAGGGATAGGCGGGAATGCGTTCCGCGAAGCTGCGCACGAATTCCGCCTGTTCGGGCCGTGGTCCGATCAGGCCCATGTCGCCCCGCAGGACATTCCACAACTGTGGAAGTTCGTCGAGGCGGGTGCGTCGTATGAAGCGGCCCACCGGCGTGATGCGGTCGTCGTTGGGCTGCGCGAAGCGTGCGCCTTGCTCTGAGGGCGCATGGCGCATGCTGCGCAGCTTCCAGATGCAGAACTCGCGCCCGTTGCGGCCCACGCGCAGTTGTGAGAAGAGCATGGGGCCGGGAGAGTCCAGTTTCACCGCCAGGCCGGCGACCAGGCACAGGGGAAGCCAAAGCGGCAGCGTCGCCAGGGTGGCGGCCAGGTCCACCATGCGCTTGACCGTGTCGTAGGCCGGATTGCCGTCCAGCGCCCACAGATCCTGCGCGTGGTTGTCGGGAAGCACCATGCGGCCACTCAGCAGTGCGGCCACTGCTTCGACGCTGTAGAGGCGCACGTGCTGCAGCCGCAATCCGCTGATCCTCCGGTCGCGCGCCGCATGGGAAGGGGCATGCCGGTCCAGCACCACGCCGGCCCAGCCCGAAGCGGCGGCATCATCCAGGCCATGCTCCGGCCAGGGCACGAGCGTGATGTCCTTTCTGCGTGCCTCGTCCGCGCCTGCACCCAGGAGCGCCTGCAGGCGCCGCGGGACGGTATCGTCCAGATAGGTCAGGCACAGTCCGTGCCGGTTCAGGTCGCGCCAGTGGCCGATCAGGAACCACGCCAGCGACAGCAGGTACGACAGCAACACGGCCCCCCGTGAATAGGGGCGCTGCAGCAGTGCGAAACCGAGCGGGGCCGTCAGGTACGGCACGGCGGTCGCCACGAAAAGAAAGCTTCTGCCTTCGAAGCGCGGCAGGTGCGCACCGCTGTACAGCCAGTAGGCCGCGATGGCGTAGGGGATGGCGCACCACAGGACGGTCGCGGGGAACTGGTAGGTCACCCAACCGCGGCGCTGCAGCTCCAGCCCGATGAGGTAGGCCGCGAGCAATGTCACCGTCCCCGCCAGCGACCAGCGCAGCACGGCGCCTTGCCGGTGCGCCGTGGAGGAGCCGAGTTCGCGTTGGGGAATGCTGTTCATGCAATTGAGGAGCGGGAATGCCGGAGGGCAGCGGCATAGATGCCGCGCACTGCAGAGCCCATGCGCTCGGCGGTGTAGTGCCTTTCGTAGCGTTGCCGGGCGGCAGCCCCGAGCCGGGCGCGCAACACGGGGGACTCTGCCAATTGTCGCAGTGCCGCAGCGAGCGCTTCCGGGTCCGCGGGCACGAGCAGTGCGTGCTCGGGGCCGGGCAGCAGTTCGCGCACGCCAGGCAGGTCGCTGGCCACGATCGCCATGCCTGCACGCATTGCCTCGATGAGCGAAATGGGCAGTCCTTCATGGTCCGACATGAGCACGAAGATGCCGTGGCGTGCGAGCCGGGCGGGTACGTCGGCCACGTCCCCCGTGAAATGGACCGACGACTGCAGGCCCAGCCGGGCTGCCAGCGCTTCGTGGGCCGGCCGCTCGGGGCCGTCTCCCAGGAGGCTGACGGAGCAGTCCCGTCCGGCCGTGTCCCTCAGTCTGGCCAGGGCCTGCAGCAGCAGGTCGTGCCGCTTCGGCGGGGCCATGCGGGCAACCATCGCGATCGCAGTGCTTTCACGCTTCCAGGCCATGGCATCGGAGGGCGCGGCGATGTCGTCCACGCCATTCACGACAGTGTGCAGGCGCCTGCGCGGCAAGGGCAGGCTGCCCGCCAGTGCGCGTTCGTGCTCCGAGACGCACACCATGCGACGGGTCAGCGGGGCCAGCAGTGCCTCGGTGGTCCAGGCCACCGTCCGGCGCGGCCAGGAGTTGCCGGCCTTGAATGCGAAACCATGCACGGTATAGACCACGGGAACACCCGACAACGCTCCCGCCAGACGGGCCGCCACGCCGGCCATGGCGCTGTGGGCGTGCAGCAGGTCCGGGGACTCCGTTCGTACGATGCGGAGCAGATCGCGCGTGGCCTGCAGGAAGCGTAACGGCCGCAAACCGTTGTCCAGCAAGGGAATGCCATGCACATGCAGGCCCAGGGCTTCCAGATCCCTGCCCAGCGGGGAGGTCGGGCCGGCTCCGCCAATGGCGGCCTGCACGGCCACACCCTGCCTGCCGAGAGCGGCGCACAACGTGCGCACGTGGCTCTGTGCTCCCCCTGTTTCGCCTTTGGTGATGACCTGCAGGACTTTCACGGCGCAAACACACCGGGCGCGGTCCGAATGGCGCGGAGGCTGCTCATGGCGCAATGCCGGTGCGGTCCAGCACGTCGTCCACGAGCTCCAGCCGCAGCAGCGGGCTGTCGAGCTGCATGAGCTGCTGTTTCAGGTCGATGGGCACCGGCAGCAGTTCGCACCAGCGGTTCGCCACCCAGCCGCAGTCGTCCAGCTGGGCGGCACTGGGCAGGGGCAGGCTGGCGTCGTCGGGACTGCGGTCGCGCAGGCGCGCCAGCACCTGTTCCAGGGCCGCCGCGGCCTTGCGCAGGTCCGGCGGCACGGGCACGGCCACGTCCGGCGGCAGTTGCTCGATGTCGGCGATCCAGAGGCCGTGCGGCAACAGCTGGCGTCGCACGATGCGGAAGCGATCCGCCCCCTGGGCCCGCAGGGCGATGAGACCGGGGTGGGAATCGTCGAGTTCCGAAATGGTCGCGAGCGTGCCCACGTCGTGGAATTTCTCGGGCGCCGCGCCGGCATGGCGCACCTCATGGCCGTCCGTGAGGGCCACCACGCCGAACGGTGCACCGGCCTGGCGGCACTTGCGCACCATGTCCAGGTAGCGCACTTCGAACACCCGCAGGGCCAGCAGGCCGCCCGGGAACAGCACCGTGCCCAGGGGGAACAGCGGCAGCGAACTGAGCGTGAGCGGCGCCGGGGGCGCAGGCTCGTGGGGAGGTGGGGCGAAGGTCATGGGCGGGGCCTGTACGGCCCGCTATCATCCCACGGCGAACGGGCCCGCGACGGGCCTGCCTACGACGAGGTCCCATGCTCTTCCAGATTGCTTCTTTCCTGCTGGACGTGATCGGCGGCCTGCTCACCGGCGCCTGCCTGCTGCGCCTGTACATGCAGGCGCAGCGCGTTCCCTTCTCCAACCCGGTCGGCAGACTGGTCTTCGCCCTCAGCGACTGGCTGGTGATGCCGCTGCGCCGCATCATTCCCCCCACGGGCCGCTGGGACTGGTCCAGCTTCGTGGCGGGGCTGCTGATCCAGCTGGCGCAGTACCTGCTGCTGTGGCTGCTGCTGGGCGGCCTGCTGGGCCTGGCCTGGCTGCCCTGGATGGCCCTGTTCGGACTGGCGCGGGCGGCGGTCTCCGGGATGATGGGGCTGCTCATCGTCGGCGCGATACTGTCGTGGGTGCAGACGCGTTCGCCGATCGCGGATGTCATCGGGCGCCTATGCGACCCCATCCTGCGTCCCCTGCGCCGCGTGATTCCCCTGCTGGGCGGAGTGGATCTTTCCCCCCTCGTGGCCATCGTGCTGCTGCAGGTGGTAATGATCGTGCTGGGTCACCTGCAGGGTGCCGTGATGCGGTAGGGCGTAAAAAAGCCGCCATACCCCCGTGAGGGGCGGCGGCTTTTTCTTGCTGGCAGTGGCTCAGGCGACCGAGTCGGCCGGCAGGCGCTGGAGCATGGCCAGGCTCTTGGCGACGGTGTTGCGCAGTTCGCGGCGATCGCAGATGAAATCCACTGCGCCCTTGGTCTGCAGGAACTCGGCCCGCTGGAAGCCCTCCGGCAGCGTCACGCGCACCGTGGATTCGATCACGCGGGGGCCTGCGAAACCGATGAGTGCCTTGGGCTCGGCGATCACGATGTCGCCCACGAAAGCGAAGCCCGCGGAAACGCCGCCCATGGTCGGGTCGGTGAGGACGCTGATGTACGGCAGGCCCTTCTTGGCAAGCCGTGTGAGCGCAGCGTTCGTCTTGGCCATCTGCATGAGCGACAGCAGGCCCTCCTGCATGCGGGCGCCGCCGGTGGCGGTGAAGCAGATGAACGGCACCTTCTGCTCGATGGCGGTTTCCACGCCACGCACGAAGCGCTCGCCCACCACGCTGCCCATGGAGCCGCCCATGAAGTCGAACTCGAAACAGGCAGCGACGACGTTGATGCTCTTGACCGAGCCGCCCATCACGATCAGCGCGTCGGTCTCGCCGGTGTTCTCCAGCGCTTCCTTCAGGCGCTCGGTGTACTTGCGGCTGTCCTTGAACTTGAGCGCGTCCACCGGCAGCACTTCCTGGCCGATCTCGTAGCGGCCTTCCGCGTCCAGGAAGGCGTCGAGGCGCGGGCGGGCATTGATGCGGTGGTGGTGGCTGCAATGCGGGCAGACGTTCTGGTTGTGCTCCAGGTCGGTCTTGTAGAGCACCGTCTCGCAGCTCGGGCACTTGATCCACAGCCCCTCGGGCACCTGGCGGCGCTCCGTCGGGTCGGACTGCTGGATCTTGGAGGGCAGAAGTTTTTCGAGCCAGGACATGGGTGTATTCCTCAAAATGAATGGCAGACCGCAGCGCCACAACCTTCAAAACCGGCGCGGCCCAGCCCAGCGGACGCCACGGAACCGGCTCCGCCGGGCCGTAGGCGTCGTCCCCCTTCCCGCGCGAAGCGCGAGAGAAGGGGGAAGCGGCAAAGCCGCTCAGGGGGATGGTCTCTAATTCTACGTGTCGAGCGCCTTGCGCACCCCTCGCAGGAAGTCGATGGCCAGGGGCACGACCCGCTCGTGGGGCTGGTCGTCCAGCAACTGGATGATGCGGCTGCCGATCACCACGGCATCCGCGACGCGGCCGATGGCCTGCGCGGTGGCCGCGTCGCGGATGCCGAAGCCCACGCCGACGGGGATGTGCACATGGCGGCGGATCACCGGCAGCATGGCTTCCACGGCCGAGGTATCGAGCGCCCCGGAACCGGTCACGCCCTTGAGCGAGACGTAGTACACATAGCCGCTCGCGACGCGGGCCACCTGCTGCATGCGATCTTCGGTGCTGGTGGGGGCCAGCAGGAAGATCAGGTCCATGCCATGCGCACGCAGCCGGGCCGCGAAGTCCTCGCATTCCTCGGGAGGGTAGTCCACGATCAGCACGCCGTCCACGCCGGCCTCGGCGGCGTCGCGCACGAAGGCGTCCTCGCCGTGGCGCTGGTCGTAGCGCTCCACCGGATTGGCGTAGCCCATGAGCACTACCGGGGTCTTCGCGTTGCGCTGGCGGAATTCGCGCACATATCCCAGCACCTGGGCCATGCCCACGCCCAGCGAAAGTGCCTTTTCCCCGGCCTTCTGGATCACCGGGCCGTCGGCCATGGGGTCGGAGAACGGCACGCCGAGTTCGATCACGTCGGCGCCGGCCTCCACCATGCCGTGCATCAGCGCAGGCGTGATGTCAGCGAACGGGAAGCCGGCGGTCACGTAGGGAATGAGTGCCTTGCGGCCGCGGGCCTGCAGGTCGGCAAACGTCGCCCCGATGCGTCCCTGGGCGGGCTCGGTGGCTGCCCTGGGCGCAGTGGGGGAAGTCGTCACGTCGGCGCTCATGCTGCCGGCCCTCCCTTGACGGCATGGCCCCGCATGGACGGGCGGTCGTAGAAATCCACGCCCGAGAGATCCGCCACGGTGCCGATGTCCTTGTCGCCCCGGCCCGAGAGGTTCACGAGGATGGACTGGTCAGTGCGCAGGGTGCTGGCGAGCTGCATGGCGTAGGCCACGGCATGGCTGGACTCCAGCGCCGGGATGATGCCCTCGGTGCGGCAGAGGTAGTGGAAGGCGTCGAGCGCTTCCTTGTCGGTGATGCCCACGTACTCGGCGCGGCCGATCTCCTGCAGCCAGGCATGCTCGGGCCCGACGCCGGGGTAGTCCAGGCCGGCGCTGATGCTGTGGGTCTCGGTGATCTGGCCGTTCTCGTCCTGCAGGATGAACGTACGGTTGCCGTGCAGCACGCCCGCGCTGCCGCGCTGCAGCGATGCCGAATGCTTGCCGCTGTCCAGCCCCTCGCCGGCAGCTTCCACGCCGATGAGGCGCGTCCTCTCGTGCGGGATGTAGGGATGGAAGATGCCCATGGCATTGCTGCCGCCGCCCACGCAGGCGATCACCGCGTCCGGGTGCTCGGCGCCGATGCGCTGCTCTGCCAGCATTTCAGGCATCTGCGCGAGGCATTCGGTGCCAATCACGCTCTGGAAGTCGCGCACCATCATCGGGTAGGGGTGCGGGCCCGCCACCGTGCCGATGATGTAGAAGGTATTGTCCACGTTCGCCACCCAGTCGCGCATGGCCTCGTTGAGCGCGTCCTTGAGCGTGCGGCTGCCCGACTCCACGGGCACCACGGTGGCGCCCAGCAGCTTCATGCGGTACACGTTCGGGCTCTGGCGCTTCACGTCCTCGGCACCCATGTACACCACGCACTCCAGGCCGTAGCGGGCGCAGATGGTGGCCGTGGCCACGCCGTGCTGGCCTGCGCCGGTCTCGGCGATCACGCGCGGCTTGCCCATGCGGCGGGCCAGCATGGCCTGGCCGATCACATTGTTGATCTTGTGCGCGCCCGTGTGGTTGAGGTCTTCCCGTTTCAGGAAGATCTGCGCGCCACCCATTTCGCGGCTCATGCGCGCTGCATGGTAGACGGGCGACGGCCGGCCCACGAAGTGCGCGAGTTCGCCGTGGAATTCCTTCAGGAACTCCGGGTCGTTCTGGTAGCGCGCATAGGCCTCGCGCAATTCGGTGAGGGCATGCGTGAGCGTCTCGCTCGCGAAACTGCCGCCATAGCGGCCGAAGTGGCCCGAAGCATCGGGCTGTTGGTAGGAAAGCATCAATCGTTCTTCGCAAAATGCCCATCGGCCGCGCGCACGGCGGCGATGAAGCGTTGGATCTTGCCGGCGTCCTTGATGCCCCGCAGCGGACGGCCGTCGGGGCCTTCGGCTTCCACGCCGGAACTGACGTCAACCGCGAGCGAAAGGCCGCGCGGCCGCACCTGCAAGATGCCATCGGTCACGTTTGCAGGCGTGAGTCCACCAGACAAAACGAGGTGAGAGCCGACGCTTGGTGGAAGGAGTGACCAATTGAATGCCTTGCCGCCGCCGCCATAGCCGTCGACGTGGGCGTCGAGCAGGATGGCCTGGGCGCGTGAGTATTGCTCGGCGAATTGTACGAGGTCGAACGCCGGGGCGTGAGCGTCCAGGGGAATGCGGGCCGCGCGCACGAAGGGCCGACCCCCGCCAGCCGCTGCCTGGCAGGCCTCGGGGCTTTCGTCACCGTGGAACTGCAGGGTGGCGCCCGGGATCTCGTCGCAGGCGGCCGCCACCTCCGCGGCTTCGGCATTCACGAACAGGAGCACGGGCGTGACAAAGGGGGGCAGGCGGCGCGCGAGCGCGGCGGCCCGCTGCACGGTGACCGCGCGGGGGCTCTTCGGGTACAGCACGAACCCCACCGCATCGGTGCCGGCCTGGACGGCCGCGTCCAGGTCCTGCTCGCGGGTGATGCCGCAGATCTTGATGCGCGTGCGGGGGGCCGGGGCATCGCCGCGCCGGCTGTCCGGCAGGGGCGTGTCAGGGGCGGATGAAGGCATGGGCGAAGACATGAAGGTATGCGGATGGGCTGCCGCAGGCGCGTACAGGGTCCGCCGGGCACCGGGCAATGCAACGGCTCAGCCGCGGGGCCTGCCGTCAGGCCAGCCAATCATACGCAGCGGTGCGATCGGGCAGTCCCCAGACCGGATCGTAGAGCGGACCGAGAAAGTACAGGCCGTCCGGGGAGAAGGTGGGCGCCGCCGCGTCCCGCGAGCGCGCCTGCAGCACGGCGTGCATCCAGTCCGCCGGGTGCTGCCCCTGGCCGACCGCCACGAGGCACCCCATGATGTTGCGCACCATATGGTGCAGGAAGGCATTGCCCTCGAACTCGAACCGCCAGTAGCAGGTGGGTACGTCGCTGCGGTCGCCCGAGGGCTGGCCCGCCGGCATCCCACCCGTGCCGCGTTGCGTGATCTCGATGCGGCGCAGTGTCTTGACGGGTGACCTCGCCTGGCATGCGGAGGCACGGAAGGAGGTGAAGTCGTGCTCGCCGAGCAGATGCCGTGCCGCCGCGCGCATGGCGTTCACGTCCAGGGCGTGGAAGACCCAGCCCACCCGTCCCGACTCCACGCTCGGGCGCACTGGCGATTGCAGCAGCACGTAGGCATACCGGCGGGCCATGGCGCTGGCGCGCGAATGGAATGCCTCCGGCACGGGGCGGGCCCACTGCACGGCGATGTCCGGAGGCAGGAACGTGTTGGTGCCGCGCACCCAGGAGAACGGCGTGCGCTCCAGCGGCGTATCGAAATGCACCACCTGCATGAGGCCGTGCACTCCCGCATCCGTGCGCCCGGCGCAGATCGTGGAGACCTCGTGCGTGGCGAAGCGCGCGAGGGCCGCCTCCAGCCGGTCCTGCACGGTCACTCCCCCGGGCTGGCTCTGCCAGCCGCGGTAGGCCGAGCCGTTGTAGCTGACGCCCAGCGCCACCCTCATGGCCGTCCGCCCGTACGCCGGGCCCGCCCGGTCGCGGACTGTCCGGCCATCAGCCCAGTTCGGCCAGCAGGCGCTGTGCCCGGGCCTTGAGTGCGCCCGAGGATTCCGCGATGACTTCCTCCACCAGCGTGCGCGCGCCTTCCGCGTCCCCGATGGCGTTGAACTCTTCGGCCAGCGCCAGCTTGGTGGCCAGCGGATCGTCCGGCAGCCCGGCTGCGTCGCCGGTTGCCTCGCCAGGCTCCGTGGCGGCGGGGGTGGGTTCCGCTCCAGCGGTGGACGGCTCGGCACGGCCGGCGGTGGGCGCATCCAGGTCCAGCGACAGGTCGCCCAGATCGAACTCGAGGGGAACGGGGGCCGAAGCGGGTGCGGCTCCCGGCTCCAGCGAAGCGTGGGCCGAGTCCGCCAGCGACAGGTCATCGGGAAAGTCCAGCTCCGGGGCGGGGGTGGCCTGTGGGGCAGCGCTGCCGGCCATCGGAAGCGGCGTGGTGGGCGACGGGTCGAACTCGAGTACGGGCTCCACGGCCTCTGCGGGTGCCGGTGCGGCGCTGGCCGGAGATGCCGTCGCGGCCGCAGCCGTCGCCGCTGCGAAGGCGCCGGGCGCCGCGGGAGGCAGGGCAGGTGCCTCGGTCAGCGCATCGTCCGGTAGGTCGAGATCCAGGTCCAGGTCGAGGTCGGGCGGCATCGCTGCTGCGGTGGCTGCCGCTGCCCCGGCTGCCGCTCCGACGGCCGCGATGCCGGCGGCCGTGCGGCCGTCGGTCAGGGTGCTCTGGAATCCTTCGGCGGGCAGGTGGCGCGCGGCGTCGTCGCCCAGCACCGGGGGGTGGCCTCCCGGCTGGTACAGCGGATTTTCCGGATCGATGCTGCGGCCGAGGTCCGCGACGCGGTTCCAGTCCACGCCGTGCCCGTCGGTCAGACGGAACACGTCCTGGGCCACGGCGTCGAGCGCCTTGCGGTCCTGCCGCTTGGCGTAGATCTCGGCCAGTTTCACATGCACCGCGGTACGGTCGGGGCTGTGGCGCAGGGCCTCCTTGAGGATCTCTTCCGCCTGCAGGTCACGGCCGTAGGCCAGATAGACGTCGGCCTCGGCCACGGGATCCACGTCGCCGCCCGCGTCGAGCTGGCTGGGCGAGTACGCCATGGACGACGCGCCCGTCGTGAGCTGGCTGCTGGCGGTATCCACCCGCTGCCCGCCGCTCGCGCCGAAGAAGGAGTCTGGCTGCAGCTTGCTTTCGAGGAAGGAACTGTCCACCGCGTGGCGGTTGCGCCGGTTCTGCACCGTCCGATACACGCCGTAGCCCAGCAGCAGTGCCAGCAGGCCGCCTCCGGCCAGCGGCAGCATCGGGTTCTCCAGCAGGGAGTCCAGGAATCCAGGCTCTTCCGGCGGCGCGGCCGGGGGAGGCGTTTGCGGGCGCACGGCCGGAGCCGGCGCTGCCGCGGCAGAGGCTCCGGACGCAGGGGCGCTGGCCGCCGCTGGTGCAGAGGCTGCCGTTTCCTGTGTCGGAGACGGCGCTGGCGCAGATGCCGTTGCCGAGGCCGCAGCCGGCGCAGCGGAGGGAGCGCTGGCCGCCGGCGCTGGCGCAGGGACCGGCGAGGGAGCGGGCGTGGATGCCGCAGGTGCGGGAGCCGAGGCCGGGGGAGCACCGACCGGAACGGCGATGCGGCCGGGTTGTGCGGCTGAGGCGGCCGGCGCGGGTGCGCCCGCCGGGGCGGACGCGGCCCCCAGCTTGTTCAGCTCCGAGATGTTCTTGGACAGCTCGGCCATGCGGGCGGAGTCTGCCCCGGCCTGCTTGTCGCGCGCCAGCTGCTCTTCCGCAGCGCGCTGGCCGCGCATGGCGCCCTTGGAGAGCGTGAGCTTGTCAGGCGCTGCGGTGGCGGCCTTGCGGTCCTCGACCTGCGTCTGCACGCGGCCGCTGGCCGAGCGCTCGGCCGCAGCCACCTCGGCGGAAGGGGCTGCGCCCGCGAGCCGGCGGCGGAATTCGTTGAAGTCGCGGCTCTGCGCGGCGATGATCTGCCGCGCCTCCGCGGGCGGGGTGGCGCGGGCCTGCGCCTCGCTCGGGATATCCAGCACGGCGCCGGACTTCATGCGGTTCACGTTGCCGCGGATGAAGGCGTCCGGGTTGGCGCGCATCATGGCCACCAGCATCTGGTCCAGGGAAACGCCGGCAGGCCGGTAGGTGCCGGCCAGCCGGCCGGCCGTGTCGCCGGGGCGCACCACCACGCTTTCGGGGGTTCCCGAGGGTGCGGCAGGGGCTGGCGCCGGCGCGGCGGCAGGGCGTTGCGGGCGGGCCGCTGGCGGAGAGGCCGGCGCCGGCACTGCGGCGGGAGGCTGGGCTGGCGCTTCGGCGCGCGCCTGCTGCGCGGGCGCTGCCGTGCGGGGCGGGGACTGCGGCACGGGCGAGGGGGCCGCACCCGCCTGGGCGGTGGCGGTGGGGGCCGGAGTCTCGCGGCGGCTGGCAGGCGGGTCGAGCAGCAGGGTGTAGCTGCGCACGAGCTGGCCCGCGTTCCAGCTGGTATCCAGCACCAGGTCCACGAAGGGGTCGTTGACGGGGCGGCTGGTCGTCAGGCGCAGGACCATGGACCCGTCGGCCTTGCGTTGCAGCCGTACCTGCAGGTCGTTGAGGGTGGGGGAGACCTCCAGACCCTGTGCGCGATAGGCCTGCGGGGAGGCTGGTGCGGCGCGCAGGGATTCCGCTTCCGCGGCCGTGATCTGGGGCAGGTCGATCTCGGCCCGCAGCGGCTCGCCCAGGGCCGACTGGACCGACAGGCGCCCGAGGGAGAGGGCACTGGCATCGGAGGTGTAGAAGCCGGTCGAGACGAGGGCCGCCGCGGCCAGAGCAGATAGTTTCCAACGATGCATGTGTGCCATCAGCCGATCAAGTTTTGAGCCTCCGCGAAAAGCGCGGAAGCGGGGCGCACCCGGTTCCGCGCTCACGCGTGAAAATATGTAAAAAGCACCATAGCATCAATGTTTTGCAGTGACAAGCGAGGTGCCGGGCCCCGCGCGACCACCTCCACGGGTGGGGCACGAGAGGCCTTTTTTGCATGTTGTCGTAGGACAACGACTCGTAACAAAGCGTGCATGAGTCTGGTATCCCGGTTACGCCCGGCCATACCGGAGCAGGCCGCGTTCAGGCCGGAGCAGGCCGCGTTCAGGCGTCCAGCAGGATGCGCAGCATGCGGCGCAGCGGCTCGGCGGCGCCCCACAGCAACTGGTCGCCGATGGTGAAGGCGCCGATATAGTCCGGGCCCATGGCGAGCTGGCGGATGCGGCCGACCGGGATGGTCATGGTGCCGGTCACGGCGACGGGCGTCAGGTCGCGGAGCGTGGCTTCGCGCGTGTTCGGCACCACCTTCACCCACTCGTTGTCGGCGGCGATCATGGCCTCGATGTCTGCCACGGGCACGTGCTTCTTCAGCTTGAACGTCAGGGCCTGGCTGTGGCAGCGCATGGCACCCACGCGCACGCAGAAGCCATCCACCGGCACGGCCTGGGTGCCGAAGCCTTCGCCCTGGCCGAGGATCTTGTTGGTCTCGGCCATGCCCTTCCACTCTTCCTTCGACATGCCATTGCCCAGGTCCTTGTCGATCCAGGGAATCAGGCTGCCGCCCAGCGGCACGCCGAAGTTGGCCGTCTCGGCCTCGGAGAGGCTGCGCTGCCTGGCGATGACCTTGCGGTCGATCTCCAGGATGGCGCTCTTCGGATCGTCCAGCAGCGAGCGCACTTCGGCATTCAACGTGCCGTACTGCGTGAGCAGTTCGCGCATGTGCTGCGCGCCGCCGCCGCTGGCCGCCTGGTAGGTCTGCGTGCTCATCCATTCGACGAGGCCGGCCTTGTACAGCGCACCCACGCCCATGAGCATGCAGCTGACCGTGCAGTTGCCGCCGATCCAGTTGTTGCCGCCCCTGGCGAGCGAATCCTTGATGACGGGCATGTTGACCGGATCGAGCACGATCACGGCGTCGTCCTTCATCCGCAGCGTGGAGGCCGCGTCGATCCAGTGGCCCTTCCAGCCTGCTTCGCGCAGCTTGGGGAAGACTTCCGTAGTGTAGTCGCCGCCCTGGGCGGTGAGGATGATGTCGCAGCGCTTGAGGGCGTTGATGTCGAATGCATCCTGCAGCGTGGTTTCGTTCTTCGCCTCGGCGGGTGCCTTGCCGCCCGCGTTCGAGGTGGAGAAGAACAGCGGCTCGATGAGGCCGAAATCGCCCTCGGCCGCCATGCGTTCCATCAGGACCGAGCCGACCATGCCGCGCCAGCCGACCAACCCTACCAACTTGCTCATTTCAACGCCCTTTCGGTTTAAGAAAACAGTGCCCGACCGGGACTGCTCGCCTGGCTCGTCAGGGCCAGGAAGGGCGCACGACGAACCAGGCTGGATCAGCCCTTAATGGTGGTCGTGGTTTTGGTGGTGATTGCGCGCGTGGCCACGCCTGCCAGGGCGGCAGAGGCGGTGTTCGGGGCGAACGGGCGGGCGGCAAACATGAGCGGCGATTTTAGCGGATACCCGGACACACGGCGTACGCGGAGATACGCATGCAGGCAGCGGCACCCCGTCCGCGTCGCGGCCGCACCACACGTGGCAGCGCTTTCACCCGCGCAGGACGGTACGCCCCCGTCCACCAGCATCGCGGTGCCTGTGACGAAAGACGATGCGTCCGAAGCCAGGTAGAGCGCCGCCTGCGCGATTTCCTCGGGGCGTGCCAGCCGCCGCAGGGCGTGCAGCGGGGCCACCTGGGCCAGGGCCTCGGGGCTGCCGTTCATCTCGCGTGCCATGGGCGTATCGGTGCCGCCGGGCAGCAGCGCATTCACGCGTATTCCTTCGGCGCCGTATTCGGCTGCCAGGGCCTGTGGCCGGGATCTGCTGCCGCGCGCCGAGGAATGCGCTGCCGAGATTGGTGTCCAGCGTGCGGCGCCAGTCGTCCGGATGGATGTCGATCGTGGGGTAGAGGGGCCCGAGCGTGCCGGCGTTATTGAAGGCGATGTCCAGGCCGCCGAACCGCCCGACCGCGCATCCGGACCCATGATGCGCGGGGCTGCAGACGAAAAAAGCGGCCCTGGGGGCCGCCTGGTCGAAAGGGGAAAAGGCGGGTATCAGCGCGCCAGGGCCTTCACCACCGCATCGCCCATCTGCGCCGTGCCGACCTTGGTCGTGCCTTCGCTCCAGATGTCGGGCGTGCGCAGACCCTGGGCCAGCACCTTCTGCACGGCGGCCTCGATGCGCTGGGCGGCGGCTTCCTGGTTCAGGCTGAAGCGCAGCATCATGGCCGCCGACAGGATGGTGGCCAGCGGGTTGGCTACGCCCTGGCCGGCGATGTCGGGCGCGCTGCCGTGGCTGGGCTCGTACAGGCCCTGGTTCCTGCTGTTCAGGCTGGCCGAGGGCAGCATGCCGATGGAGCCGGTGAGCATGGAGGCCTCGTCCGAGAGGATGTCGCCGAACATGTTGCCCGTCACCACCACGTCGAAGGCCTTGGGCTTCTTCACCAGTTGCATGGCGGCGTTGTCCACGTACATGTGCTCCAGCTCCACGTCGGGGTATTCCTTGTGCACGTCGGTGACCACGTCCTTCCAGAACTGGAAGGTCTCCAGCACGTTGGCCTTGTCCACGCTCGTGACCTTCCTGCTGCGCCTGCGCGCGGCCTGGAAGGCGACGTGCGCGATGCGCTCGACCTCCGGACGGCTGTAGCGCATGGTGTCGAAGGCCTCCTCGGCGCCGGGGAAGTGCCCGTCGGTGGCCGTGCGGCGGCCGCGCGGCTGGCCGAAGTAGATGTCGCCCGTCAGCTCGCGGATGATGAGGATGTCCAGGCCCGCGACGAGTTCGGGCTTGAGGCTGGAAGCGTGCGTGAGCTGTTCGTAGCAGATGGCCGGGCGGAAGTTGGCGAACAGGCCCAGGTTCTTGCGCAGGCCCAGGATGGCCTGCTCGGGGCGCAGCGGGCGGTCGAGCTTGTCGTACTTCCAGTCGCCAACGGCACCGAACAGCACTGCGTCGGCCTCCTGGGACAGCTTGAGCGTGGCCTCGGGCAGGGGGTGGCCGTGCGCCTCGTAGGCGGCGCCGCCGACCAGGGCGGACTCCATCTCGAAGGGAAGGTCGAGCATTTCGAGCACCCTCACGGCCTCGGCCACGATTTCGGGGCCGATGCCGTCGCCGGGCAGTACTGCGATTTTCATTGGTAGTTCTCTTGGGTGCGGTTGCGAAGAAGGTCTCGGGGCATCAGGCCGGCATGGTGTGGGCGAGCCAGGGCTTGGTGGCCAGCCGCTCCGCCTCGAAGGCGCGGATCTTGTCGGCCTGGCGCAGCGTGAGGCCGATGTCGTCGAAGCCGTTGAGCAGGCAGTACTTGCGGAAGGCGTTCACCTCGAACGGGATCTCCTCGCCCTGGTTGTGCACGATGACCTGGCGCTCCAGATCGACGGTCAGCTCGTAGCCCGGGAAGGCATGTACCTCGTCGAACAGGCGGGAGACCGTGGCCTCGGGCAGCACGATGGGCAGCAGGCCGTTCTTGAAGCTGTTGTTGAAGAAGATGTCGGCGAAGCTGGGCGCGATGATCGCGCGGAAGCCGTACTGGTCCAGCGCCCAGGGGGCGTGCTCGCGGCTCGATCCGCAGCCGAAGTTCCTGCGGGCCAGCAAGATGGAAGCGCCCGCGTAGCGCGGCTGGTTCAGCACGAAGTCGGGATTGGGCTTGCGGGCCGATTCCGGAACGCCGGGCTGGCCCGGCTGGTCCAGGTAGCGCCATTCATCGAACAGGTTGGGGCCGAAGCCGGTCTTCTTGATCGACTTCAGGAACTGCTTGGGGATGATGGCGTCGGTATCGACGTTCTCGCGGTCCATGGGGGCCACGAGGCCTTTGTGGAGGGTGAATTTCTGCATGGCAGGTGTCCGTTGCGTTTCGGTTCGGATCGGATTACTTGGCGGCGCGCTCGATGGCGCTGCCGGCGCGCTGCACGTCCTGGCCCATGCCCTTGACGGTGTTGCAGCCGGCCAGCAGCAGGCCCAGGGCCAGCGCGGACAGGGCGGTGAGGGTTTTCATGGTCAGGCGAACCTGCGGATGTCCACGAAGTGCCCGTGCACCGCGGCGGCGGCGGCCATGGCGGGGCTGACCAGGTGGGTGCGCCCGCCCGCGCCCTGGCGGCCTTCGAAGTTGCGGTTGCTGGTGGAGGCACAGCGCTCGCCCGGCTCCAGGCGGTCGGCGTTCATGGCCAGGCACATGGAGCAGCCAGGCTCACGCCACTCGAAGCCCGCGGCCTTGAAGACCTGGTCCAGGCCCTCGCGCTCGGCCTGCTCCTTCACCAGGCCCGAGCCGGGCACCACCATGGCCACCTTGATGTTCCCTGCCACCTTGCGGCCCAGCTTCTTCACCACGGCAGCGGCTTCGCGCATATCCTCGATGCGGCTGTTGGTGCAACTGCCGATGAACACCTTGTCCACGAAGATGTCGTTCAGCGGCTTGCCGGGCTCCAGCGCCATGTAGGTCAGCGCGCGCTCCATGGCGCTGCGCTTGTTCGGGTCCTTTTCCCTGTCGGGATCGGGCACGCTGGCGTCCACGCCCAGCACCATCTCGGGCGAGGTGCCCCAGGTGACCTGCGGAACGATGTCGGCACCGTTGAGCGTGACCACGGTGTCGAAGTGCGCATCGGCATCCGAGTGCAGCGTCTTCCAGTAGGCGACGGCCTGGTCCCATTCGACGCCGGTGGGGGAGAGCGGCCGGTTCTTCACGTACTCGATGGTCTTGTCGTCCACCGCCACCAGGCCCGCACGGGCGCCGGCCTCGATGGCCATGTTGCACACGGTCATGCGGCCTTCCATGCTGAGTGCGCGGATGGCGGGGCCCGCGAACTCGATGGTGTAGCCCGTGCCGCCGGCCGTGCCGATCCTGCCGATGATGGCCAGCACGATGTCCTTGGCCGTCACGCCGGGGGCGACCTGGCCCTCCACGCGGATCAGCATGTTCTTCGCCTTCTTGGCCAGCAGGGTCTGCGTGGCCATGACGTGCTCGACCTCGCTGGTGCCGATGCCGTGCGCCAGGGCGCCAAACGCGCCGTGCGTGCTGGTGTGGCTGTCGCCGCAGACCACGGTCATGCCGGGCAGGGTCGCACCGTTCTCGGGGCCGATGACGTGCACGATGCCCTGCCGCTTGCTCATGAACGGGAAGAAGGCGGCGGCGCCCACTTCGGCGATGTTCTTGTCCAGCGTGGTGATCTGCTCCTTGCTGATCGGATCCTCGATGCCGTCGTAGCCGCGCTCCCAGCCGTTGGTGGGCGTGTTGTGGTCGGCCGTGGCGACGATGGAGCTGACGCGCCAGACTTTGCGTCCGGCCTGGCGGATGCCCTCGAACGCCTGCGGGCTGGTCACTTCGTGCACGAGGTGGCGGTCGATGTAGAGGATGGCCGTGCCGTCATCTTCGGTATGGACGACGTGCTCGTCCCAGATCTTGTCGTAGAGGGTGCGTCCCATGGTGTGTTCTCTCGTGGGCTGGTTCAGGGTGGGGATGGGTGGATTCTAGGAAGAGGTCCTGCGTTCCGGCGGCGCCAGATGGTCGGCCAGCAGCCGCGCCGTCACGGGCAGGCTGCCGAAGTCGCGCGCGACGAGACGGAGCGAGCGCTCCGCCCAGGGTTCGTCCAGCAGGACCGGCTGCAGCCGTCCCACGCCGCGCATCAGCGCGAAGGCCCGGTCGGGAAGCAGCCCGATGCCCAGGCCGTTGTCGATCATTCGGCACATGGCGTCCAGGCCCGTGACCTGGATGCGCTGGCGCAGGGGGCGCCCGGCACGCGCGGCGCCGCGGCGCATGGCCAGGCTGATGCTGCTGTTGGCCTGCAGGCCGACGATGTCCCAGTCGAGCACATCCTCGAACCGGACCGCAGGCCGCCCGGCCAGCGGATGCCCCTCGGGCACCACGAGCGCCAGCCGGTCGCTGCGGTAGGGGCGGCTCTGCAGTTCCTGCGGCTCGGAACCGTCGCCGGTGTGGCACAGGCCCAGGTCGGCCGCGCCTTCGCGCACGGCATGCAGGACGTCGGGGCTCAGATGCTCCTGCAGATCGATCTTGACCTGGGCATGCTCCCTGGCAAAGGCCCCGAGGTCCTCGGGCAGGAACTGCACGATGGCGGAAATGTTCGCGTGCACCCGCACGTGGCCGCGCACGCCATCGGCGTATTCGCTCAGTTCGCCCTGCATGCGCTCCAGCCCGAAGAGCACGGTGCGCGCGTGGTGCAGCAGGCTTTCGCCGGCGGGCGTCAGTGTCACGCCCCGGCTGTGCCGGTACAGCAGCGCGGAGCCCACGGCCGCTTCGAGATCCGAGAGGCGCTTGCTGACCGCGGACGCGGCGATGAATTCGCGCTCTGCGGCCCGCCCGATGCTGCCCAGTTCGCAGACGGCCACGAACAGCTGCAGCGAGGTCAGGTCGATGCGGCGCGCGAAGTGGCGGTCGGGGTTTTTCATGGGTAGGGCATATGGCTTCTTCGAAAGAGAAGCCTTGAAGGGATTGTCCTCTGGATGCTTGTGCCCAGTCATCGCGAAACGCGACGTCGCACATCGCGATGGGGGACACCGGGGCGCAAAAAAAGCCGCCCGGCGCGGTGCGCGGGGCGGCCTGCAGTGGATAGGGCAGCGATCAGGTGAAGAGGTTCTTCAGCCGGTCGGTCCAGCTCTCGCCGCTGGGCGAGTGCTTCGCTCCCCCCTTCTTGAGGGATTCGTCCAGCTCGCGCAGCAGCTTGCGCTGGTGTTCCGTCAGCTTGACCGGCGTCTCGACCACGATGTGGCAGTACAGGTCGCCGGGGTAGCTGGAGCGCACGCCCTTGATCCCCTTGCCGCGCAGCCGGAACTGCTTGCCGGCCTGGGTGCCTTCCGGGATGTCGATGGCCGCCTTGCCCTGCAGCGTGGGTACTTCGATCTCGCCGCCCAGGGCTGCGGTGATGAAGCTCACAGGCACCTGGCAGTGCAGGTCGTCGCCGTCGCGCTCGAAGATCTCGTGCTTCTTCAGGCGGATCTCGATGTAGAGGTCGCCCGGAGGCCCGCCGTTGGTGCCCGGCTCGCCGTTGCCGACGCTGCGGATGCGCATGCCGTCGTCGATGCCGGCGGGAATCTTCACTTCCAGCGTCTTCTGCTTCTTGACCTTGCCCTGGCCGTGGCAGGTAACGCATGGCTCGGGAATGATCTTGCCCGTGCCGCGGCAGTGCGGGCAGGTCTGCTGCACGCTGAAGAAGCCCTGGCGCATCTGCACCGTACCCGTGCCGGAGCAGGTCGTGCAGGTCTTGGCACTGGTGCCGGGCTTGGCGCCGCTGCCGTGGCAGGTCTCGCAGTTCTCCCAGGTGGGAATGCGGATCTGCGCTTCCTTGCCCTTGGCGGCTTCCTCCAGCGTGATGTCCATCGCGTAGCTGAGGTCGTTGCCGCGATAGACCTGCCGCCCGCCGCCGGCGCCCCGCCGGCCGCCGAACATGTCGCCGAAGATGTCGCCGAACGCTTCCGCGAAACCGCCGAAGCCTTCCGCGCCCGCGCCGCCGGGGCCGCGCATGTTGGGATCCACGCCGGCGTGCCCGAACTGGTCGTAGGCCGCGCGCTTCTGCGGATCGGAGAGCATCTCGTAGGCCTCCTTGGCCTCCTTGAACTTCTCCTCGGCCGGCTTGGCGGCATCACCCTGGTTGCGGTCGGGGTGGTGCTTCATCGCCAGCTTGCGATAGGCCTTCTTGATCTCTTCGTCCGAGGCGTTCTTCGGAACGCCCAGGACTTCGTAAAAGTCTCGTTTGGACATGGTGTTTCCGGGTCCTTTGGGAACACGAACGCCGCGCAGGCCCTTGGGGGAAAGGGCCCGGCGCGGCGGCTAGGGAAGGCACGCGCCCGGTGGGTGCGCGCGGCGTCGTCAGCCCTTCTTGACTTCCTTCACTTCGGCGTCCACCACGTTGTCGTCGTGCGGTGCCGAGGACGACGTGCCACCTGCGGAAGATGCTGCCTGGCCTGCGGCCGGGCCGGCTTCCGCGCCGGCACCCGCCGCGGCGGCGGCTGCCTGCGCATCGGCGTACATCTTCTCGCCGAGCTTCTGGCTCGCGGACATCAGGGCATTCGTCTTTTCCTCGATCGCGGCCTTGTCCTCGCCCTTGAGAGCAGCCTCGAGGTCCTTCACCGCGGCCTCGATCTTTTCCTTCTCGCCGGCCTCGAGCTTGTCGCCGTGTTCGGACAGGCTCTTGGTCACGCTGTGGACCGCGGCCTCGCCCTGGTTGCGGGCCTGCACCAGCTCGAGCTTCTTCTTGTCGTCGGCGGCGTTGAGCTCGGCGTCCTTCACCATCTTCTGGATCTCGTCCTCGGACAGGCCCGAGTTTGCCTTGATCGTGATCTTGTTCTCCTTGCCCGTGCCCTTGTCCTTGGCGCTCACGTGCAGGATGCCGTTGGCATCGATATCGAAGGTCACTTCGATCTGCGGCACGCCGCGGCCGGCCGGCGGAATGCCTTCCAGGTTGAACTCGCCCAGCAGCTTGTTGGCGCTGGCGATCTCGCGCTCGCCCTGGAACACCTTGATCGTCACCGCCGGCTGGTTGTCGTCGGCCGTGGAGAAGGTCTGCGCGAACTTCGTCGGGATCGTGGTGTTCTTCGTGATCATCTTGGTCATCACGCCGCCCAGGGTCTCGATGCCCAGCGACAGCGGGGTGACGTCCAGCAGCAGCACGTCCTTGCGGTCGCCCGAGAGCACCTGGCCCTGGATGGCGGCCCCGACGGCCACGGCCTCGTCGGGGTTCACGTCCTTGCGCGGCTCCTTGCCGAAGAATTCCTTGACCTTCTCCTGCACCTTGGGCATGCGGCTCATGCCGCCGACCAGGATCACGTCGTGGATGTCGGACACGCTGATGCCGGCATCCTTGATGGCCGTGCGGCAGGGGGCGATGGTGCGCTCGATCAGCTCTTCCACCAGGCTTTCCAGCTTGGCGCGGGTCAGCTTGATGTTCAGGTGCTTCGGACCCGATGCATCAGCCGTGATGTAGGGCAGGTTGATGTCGGTCGCAGCGGAGGAGGACAGCTCGATCTTGGCCTTCTCGGCGGCTTCCTTCAGGCGCTGCAGGGCCAGCACGTCCTTGGACAGGTCCACGCCTTGCTCTTTCTTGAACTCGGCAATGATGTAGTCGATGATGCGCTGGTCGAAGTCCTCGCCGCCCAGGAAGGTGTCGCCGTTGGTGGACAGCACTTCGAACTGCTTCTCACCATCGACATCGGCGATCTCGATGATGGAGACGTCGAACGTGCCGCCGCCCAGGTCATAGACGGCGATCTTGCGGTCGCCCTTTTCCTGCTTGTCGAGGCCGAAGGCCAGGGCTGCGGCCGTGGGCTCGTTGATGATGCGCTTGACGTCCAGGCCCGCAATGCGGCCGGCGTCCTTGGTGGCCTGGCGCTGGGCGTCGTTGAAGTACGCCGGCACCGTGATCACGGCCTCGGTGACGGGCTCGCCCAGGTAGTCCTCGGCAGTCTTCTTCATCTTGCGCAGCACTTCGGCGCTGATCTGCGGCGGGGCCAGCTTGTTGCCGCGCACTTCCACCCAGGCGTCGCCGTTGTCGGCCTTGGCGATCGTGTAGGGCATGAGGTCGATGTCCTTCTGGACTTCTTTTTCCTCGAACTTGCGGCCGATCAGGCGCTTGGCGGCGTAGATGGTGTTCTTGGGGTTCGTCACGGCCTGGCGCTTGGCCGAGGCGCCAACGAGGATCTCGCCGTCTTCCTGGTAGGCGATGATGGACGGGGTGGTGCGGGCACCTTCGCTGTTCTCGATCACGCGGGTGGTATTGCCCTCCATGATGGCGACGCAGCTGTTCGTGGTGCCGAGGTCGATGCCGATGATTTTTCCCATGTTTTTCTCCGCGATTCTTGAAGGATTTGGATAGCCAGTAACTTGTGGATAACTTGTCCGGCTTCAAGCCGTCGGCCCGGGGAATTTGTTTCCGCGGCGTGCCGGGGGGCGAGGGCCGGAAGAGGGCGTCACTTCGGTGCCGCCACCGTGACGAGGGCCGGGCGCAGCACGCGGTCGGAGATGACGTAGCCGCGCTGCAGCACGGCCACGATGGTGTTGGGTTCCTGCTCGGCGGGCACCATGCTGATGGCCTGGTGCTGGTGGGGGTCGAACTTCTCGCCGGCGCCCGGATGGATCGCCAGCACCTTGTTGCGCTCGAGGGCGGAGGTGAGCTGGCGAAGCGTGGCGTCGGTGCCCTCGCGCAACTGCTCGATCGTGGCGTCCTTGATGGCGAGCGCCGCCGTCAGGCTGTCGGCCACCGGCAGCAGGCTTTCGGCGAAGCTCTCGATGCCGAACTTGCGGGCCTTGGAGACTTCCTCGTCCGCGCGGCGGCGGGCGTTCTCGGCCTCGGCCTTGGCGCGCAGGAACTGGTCGGCGAGCTCGGCGCTCTTGGCTTTGAGCTCGGCCAGCTCGTTCTGCAGGCGGCCCAGCTCGTCCGCCGCATGCGCGGCCATGGCCGCCTCCACGGCTTCGGGGCTGTCGGACGGGGACGCCGGCGCTGCGGCGTTCTGGGGGGCTGAATGCTGTTGATCGGACATGTCGGTTGTTCTGGTGTAGGTGAATGAACGATGACGCACGGCACCTGGGTGCAAAGAGAGGGATTTCAAGCGAAGTCCCGCCAAATTCCGGCATCTGCCTCCCGGACCGGGGGCGGAGCGCACATGCTGGCGCCAGGAGTGTACAAGCCGGCGAGGGTGGCGCTATAATCGCCGGCTTTGCCTTGCCACACTGCTTCACCTGACGCGGCGGGTGGCTCATCCCAGAAGGAGAAATGCATGCGTCACTACGAAATCATCTTGCTGATCCACCCGGATCAAAGCGAACAGGTCCCAGCCATGCTGGAGCGCTACAAGGGCATGATCACCGCCGGCGGCGGCAAGATCCACCGCGTGGAAGACTGGGGCCGCCGCCAGCTGGCCTACATGATCAACAAGCTCGCCAAGGCCCACTACCTGTGCGTGAACATCGAGGCCGACCAGGCCGTGATGGCTGAACTGGAGCATGCCTTCAAGTTCAACGACGCCGTGCTGCGCCATCTGACCGTCGTGAAGAAGAAGGCCGAGACCGGCGCTTCCTCGATGATGAAGACTGTCGAGCGCGAAGAGGCCCGCAAGGCCAGCCAGGCCGAGTTCGCCGCTGCCAACGAGCGCTGATCCGACCGCTTCCCCGGGAGCTGTGGAACCCCGCAACAGCGTGACGCTGACGGCCTGCATCGCGGAGACCAAACCTCTGCGGTACACACCGGCCGGCCTGCCCGCCCTGGACCTGAAGCTCGAGCACGGCTCGAAGCAGTCCGAGGCAGGCGTGCAGCGTGATGTCGCGGCAGTTGTGAAAGCGGTGGCTTTCGGCGCATTGGCCGAACGCCTCGCCCGGCAGGCACTGGGCAGCCTCTGGACCTTCCAGGGCTTCCTCGCCACGCCGCGCAACGCCAAGGGTCTGGTGTTCCACGTCCAGGACATTCAACAAGATTAATTTTCAAGAGGCTTCCCAAATGGCCACGTTCAAGAAGTTCAACAAGGACAAGCGTCCGAAGCGCAACACCCAGTCGCTGCTGTTCAAGCGCAAGCGTTTCTGCCGCTTCACGGTCGCCGGCGTCGAAGAGATCGACTACAAGGATGTCGACACGCTGCGTGACTTCATCGCCGAAAACGGCAAGATCATCCCCGCGCGCCTGACCGGCACGCGCGCCATCTACCAGCGTCAGCTGAACACCGCCATCAAGCGTGCGCGCTTCCTGGCCCTGGTGCCCTACAGCGACCAGCACAAGATCTGAGGAGCAAGAGCCATGCAAATCATCCTGCTCGACAAAGTCGTCAACCTCGGCAACCTCGGCGAAATCGTCAAGGTCAAGGACGGCTACGCACGCAACTTCCTGATCCCCTCGGGCCGCGCACGCCGCGCCACCGAAGCCAACAAGGCCGAGTTCGAAGCCAAGCGCGCCGAACTCGAAAAGGCTGCAGCCGCCAAGCTGGCGGAAGCCCAGGGCCAGGGCGAGAAGCTCGGCGGCACGAACGTCAAGCTGACGCAGAAGGCCGGCGTGGACGGCCGCCTGTTCGGTTCCGTCACCAACCATGACATCGCCGAAGAGCTGAACAAGCAAGGCTACCAGGTCGCCAAGTCACAGGTCCGCCTGCCCAACGGCCCGATCAAGACCGTGGGCGACTCCACGGTGAGCGTGGCCCTGCACACCGACGTGGTGGTGGAAGTCACCGTGTCCGTGTACGGCGAAACCGCCTGACGCGACGCAGCGCGCAAGGGTTTGTCTCCTGCCGCCGGCGCAAGCTGGCAAAGGCCGCCTTCCGGGCGGCTTTTGCGTTTCTGGCGCGGCATTCCATGCACCGCCCGTCCACCGGCTGTGAACGGCTTGTCCACAGACTTGTCCCCTGACCGATAGCCTTCCCGTGCGTTGCGGCGCGTGGGCTGCCCCAAGGATCGATTGCCATGAGTTCCGACTTCCCCCCCATCCTTGAGTCCGATTTCGCACCCGCGGCCCCGGTCGACCAGGAGGTGGCCCGGCTGCGCGTGCCGCCGCATTCCCTGGAAGCCGAATCCAGCGTGCTCGGCGGCCTGCTGCTCGACAACATGGCCTGGGACCGGGTAGGTGACCTGCTGGTGGATGGCGACTTCTACCGGCACGAGCACCAGCTGATCTATTCGGCCATCGGCAAGCTCGTCAATGCGAGCAAGCCGGCGGACGTGATCACGGTCTTCGGGGAACTGCAGACCCTGGGCAAGGCCGAGGAGGTGGGCGGGCTGGCCTATCTCAACAACCTGGCGCAATACGTTCCCAGCGCCACCAACATCCGGCGCTACGCGGAGATCGTGCGCGAGCGCTCCATCCTGCGCAAGCTGGTCACGGCGAGCGACGAGATTTCCACGACGGCCTTCAACCCCAAGGGAAAGACGGTCGAAAAGATCCTGGACGAGGCCGAATCCAAGATCTTCGCCATCGGGGAGGAGGGCTCGCGCAACAAGCAGGGCTTCCAGTCGCTGGACACCCTCGTGGTGGACCTGCTGGACCAGGTGCAGGAGATGGCGGACAACCCGATGGACGTGACCGGCGTGCCGACGGGCTTCGCCGACCTGGACCGCATGACCTCGGGCCTGCAGGCGGGCGACATGATCGTGCTGGCTGCCCGCCCTTCCATGGGCAAGACCTCGTTCGCCGTGAACATTGCCGAGCACGTGGCGCTGAACGAAGGGCTTCCCGTGGCCATCTTCTCGATGGAAATGGGCGCCGCCCAGCTGGCCGTGCGTATCGTGGGCTCGATCGGCCGCGTGAACCAGGGCAACCTGCGGACCGGCAAGCTGACCGACGAGGAATGGCCGCGCCTGACCGAGGCCATCGAGCGCCTGCGCACCGTGTCGCTGCACATCGACGAAACGCCGGGCCTCACCCCGGGGGAATTGCGGGCCAATGCCCGCCGCCTGGCCCGCCAGTGCGGCAAGCTCGGCCTGATCGTGGTGGACTACCTGCAGCTCATGAGCGGCTCCGGTTCCGCCAGCGCCGACAACCGGGCGACGGAGCTGGGCGAGATCTCGCGGGGGCTCAAGATGCTGGCCAAGGAACTGCAGTGCCCGGTGATCGCGCTCTCGCAGCTCAACCGATCGGTGGAGCAGCGTACCGACAAGCGCCCCATGATGTCCGACCTGCGCGAATCCGGCGCCATCGAGCAGGATGCGGACATCATCATGTTCATCTACCGCGACGACTACTACAACAAGGACTCCAAGGAGCCCAACGTGGCCGAGGTCATCATCGGCAAGCAGCGGAACGGCCCCACCGGCACGGTGAAACTGTTCTTCCAGAAGAACCAGACGCGGTTCGAGAACCTCGCCATGGGGGCGGGCGACGATTTCTGACGCCGGCCCGGGCCGGGCCGCCCCGCCCTACGCCCTGGCGACGGTATAGACCAACGTCCCCAGCAGCACCACGCCCAGCACCCCGCAGGCCACCGCCAGCCGCTGCGCGCCGGTGCGCAGCGCGCTCACAGTGGCGACGAGCTGGGCGTTCTGCTGGGCCAGTTGCTCGATGACCTCCAGGGCCTGGCGCTGCGACTGCTCCAGCGCCTGCACCTGGTCCTCCAGGGCGCCGATGCGCTGCAGGGCCAGTTCCTGTGGCGACGGGGCGCCGGATGCCGCCAGGCGTGCGGCTTCCTCGTCCGCCTGTGCCTGTTCGGCCTCCCGGGCTCCCCTGCTGCGCAGCAGCCCCTTCGCCGCCTTGATGAGCTGCGGGGAGGCCTCGATCACCTTGTCCCACGGGACGAGCTGCAGGGCGGTGATCCAGCTGATGGCCATGCGTCAGAGCACCTCGCTGGCGAAGTCCGCAAGGCGCGAGCGCTCGCCGCGTGCCAGGGTGATGTGCCCGCTGTGCGGCCAGCCCTTGAAGCGGTCCACCGCGTAGGTAAGGCCGGAGGAGCCTTCGGTCAGGTAGGGCGTGTCGATCTGCGCGAGGTTGCCCATGCAGATGATCTTGGTGCCCGGGCCCGCGCGTGTAATCAGGGTCTTCATCTGCTTGGGCGTCAGGTTCTGTGCCTCGTCGATGATGACGTACTTGTTCAGGAAGGTGCGGCCGCGCATGAAGTTCATGCTCTTGATCTTGATGCGGCTGCGGATGAGCTCGTTGGTGGCGGCGCGGCCCCATTCGCCGGCGTTGCCGCCGTCGCCCTTGGCCAGGAATTCGAGGTTGTCGTCAAGGGCGCCCATCCAGGGGCCCATCTTCTCCTCCTCGGTGCCGGGCAGGAAGCCGATGTCCTCGCCCACGCTCACGGTGGCGCGGGTCATGATGATCTCGGTGTAGCGGCGCTCGTCCAGCACCTGCGTGAGGCCCGCGGCGAGGGCCATCAGGGTCTTGCCCGTGCCGGCCGTGCCGGTGAGCGTGACGAAATCGACCTCCGGGTCCATCAGCAGGTTCATCGCGAAGTTCTGCTCGCGGTTGCGCGTGTTCACGCCCCAGACGGTGTTCTTTGCCGAGCCGTAGTCCTTGAGGGTCTGCAGCACGGCGGTCTTGTCGCGGATCTCGGTCACCCGCGCGAACAGGCTGGGCTCGCCCGGGGCCTCGAAATAGACGAACTGGTTGATCATGAGCTGCGGCACGATGGGCCCGCCGATGCGGTAGTACGTGTGCGCTCCGTTTTGCCAGCTCTCGACGTTCTTGCCGGTCTTCGTCCAGAAATCGGTCGGCAGCGCCAGAACGCCGGAGTACAGCAGGTCGCCGTCTTCCAGTGCCTTGTCGTTCTGGTAATCCTCGGCGGTGAGGCCGAGTGCGCGCGCCTTGACGCGCATGTTGATGTCCTTGGACACCAGCACGACCTCGCGCGGCGCGTATTTGTTGCGCAGGGCTTCCACCACGCCCAGTATCTGGTTGTCGGCCTTGCCGGGCGGCAGGCTCGTGGGCAGCCGATAGTCCAGCGGCTCGGTCTGGAAGTACAGGTTGCCGCCGGCGGCACGCTGGCCCGTGGCGTCGAGCTTCAGGCCGCGCGCGATGTCCGCGCCCTGGGTGGCGGCAAGCTGGTCGAGCGTGCGGCTTGCCTGCCGACCGTTGCGGGCGACCTCGGTCATGCCCTTCTTGTGGCCGTCGAGCTCCTCCAGCACGATCATGGGCAGGAAGATGTCGTGCTCTTCGAAGCGGAAGAGGCTGGTCGGATCGTGCAGCAGGACGTTGGTGTCCAGCACGAACATCTTCGTGGGGCCGGTGCCCCGGCCCTTGCGCGGCCGGGCAGCCGCCTCGGGTGCCGGAGCGACGGCGCGTGCAGGGGCCGTCTCGCGCAGCGTCTGTGGCACGGGTGGCTGGACGGGGGGCGCCGCCGTGGCTGGAGCGGGGCGCTTTGCGCCTCGGCGGGAGGTGCTGTCCGTTGCGGCGGGCGCGGGGGCTACGGGTGCCGGGGCCGGTTCCGCGGCGGGAGTGGATGCGGAACGCTTGCGGCCGGTACTGCCGGCAGCGTCGCGGGCGGTGCTCCTGGCGGTCTTGCGCGGTGTGGGGACGCCATCGGCCGGCAGCGCTGTCAGGCTGGCTTCCTCGAGGGGGTCCTCGGTCTGCGGGTCTTCCATGCGGGATTTGGCGGTGGCGCGAAAGGCATCCGGAGATAGCAGGGCGGCGCGTTTCGTCGGTGCGGGGGGCAGGGGCATGGTGCGGGCCTCGGGAAGACGGGACAGGGGTCAGAAAGCAAAAAGCCGCCTGGAGACCGAGGCGGCTTTGTAGGGGTGTGGGAGCGTTGCGTCGTGCAGCAGCATTGAAACCATTATGCACGGTTGCCGTGGCACTCCCGGCATGCCGCGCGCGACGCGGCTGTAGGCGCTTATGCCGCCTTCTTGAGGGCCTTGATGGATTTCACGGCCTTGAGCACCTCGTCCACGTGGCCGGGCACCTTGAGGCCGCGCCATTCCTGGACCAGTACGCCATCGGGACCGATCAGGAAGGTGCTGCGCTCGATGCCCTTGACCTTCTTGCCGTACATGATCTTGTTCTTGACCACGCCGAACATGTGGCACATCTTCTCTTCGGTGTCGGCGATGAGTTCGAAGGGCAGTTCCAGCTTTTCCTTGAAGTCGTCGTGGGACTTCATGTTGTCGCGCGACACGCCGAACACGGCAGCGCCGGCCTGGGCGAAATCCTCGTACTTGTCGCGGAACTGCATGGCCTCGGTGGTGCAGCCGGGGGTATTGTCCTTGGGGTAGAAGTACAGGATCAGAATCTGGCCGAGGTGCGATGTGTTGGAGACCTTGATGCCACCGGTCGCGTTGGCTTCGAATTCGGGAAGGGGTTTGTTGACAACGATCGCCATGGCACTTCAATCTTTGATGTAGTCGTTGAAAAGCCGGAGGAGTTGTGTTTTATTGCTCTTGGAAGGCCCCCGACCGCAACCCGTAATTTTACCTTGAAACGGACTCTTTCGCGAATCGCAGGTCTGTAACCAAGATCCACGCGCGTTTCACGCCTTGGATTCCAGCAGCAGCGCGGCGACCACGTGGCGGCCTTCACCGGCCAGGATGTTGTAGGTGCGGCAGGCCGCCTGGGTGTCCATGGTCTCCAGGCCGATGCGCCGGGCCATGAGGGGCCGCAGCCAGGCCGGCGGCGGGAACCGGTTGCGCTGTCCGCTGCCGAAGATGATCACTTCGGCGTCGAGCTCCGCGAGCAGCGCGAAATGCTCGGCCGTGAGGTCCTCGAAGCGGTTGCAATGCCATTCCCGCCGTTCGCCCCGTGAGCCGATCACCACGCTGCCGGTGAGCTTTTCCCCATCGACCGCGACCCAGTCCGGGCCATAGGCGCTGATGGTCTGGGTTTCGGAGCGGTCGGGCTGGAATTTCATGGGGAGGAGCGCCTTCGGGAATGCGGTGTGGGCCGATACGGCGCCCGGCGGAACAGGGCGGGGATCCACCGTGGAACTGTGGTCAAATTATAGGTTTCGCCAGAGGCTGCGCCGCCTGGCGGGGTATCGGGGAGCGTTCCCCGGCGCCTTCCCGTTCACTCTTCCTGGTCCCGGGTGTGCGCCCGGGGCCTTTCGCATGATGAAGACGATCCACAAGTCCGCGAAGCTGAATAACGTTCTCTACGATGTGCGGGGCCCGATCGTGGATGCGGCCAAGCAGATGGAGGACGAGGGCCAGAAGATCATCAAGCTCAACATCGGCAACCTCGCGCCGTTCGGCTTCGATGCCCCCGAAGAGATCCAGCAGGACATGATCCGCAACCTGCCCAATTCCGCAGGCTATTCGGACAGCAAGGGCATCTTTGCCGCGCGCAAGGCCGTGATGCACTACAGCCAGCAGCAGGGCGTGAAGGGCGTCACGCTCGACGACATCTACCTGGGCAACGGCGCGAGCGACCTGATCACCATGGCCACCAACGCGCTGCTCGACGACGGCGACGAGCTGCTGGTGCCCGCGCCCGACTATCCGCTGTGGACCGCGGCGGCGAGCCTGTCCGGGGGGCGGCCGGTGCACTACCTCTGCGACGAGGCGAACGGCTGGATGCCGAACCTCGAGGACATCCGCGCCAAGATCACGCCGCGTACCAAGGGCCTGGTGGTCATCAACCCGAACAATCCCACGGGCGCGCTCTATTCCGACGAGCTGCTGCGCGAGCTCGTGCAGATCGCGCGCGACCATGGCCTCGTGCTGCTGGCCGACGAGGTGTACGACAAGGTGCTCTACGATGGCGAGCGCCATACCGCGATGGCGAGCCTATCGACCGACGTGCTCACGCTCACCTTCAATTCGCTCTCCAAGGCCTACCGCTCCTGCGGCTACCGCGCCGGATGGATGGTGGTCTCGGGCAACAAGGCCGTGGCCCGCGACTACATCGAGGGCATCAACATGCTCGCCAACATCAAGCTGGGCTCCAACGTGCCCGGGCAGTGGGCGATCCAGACCGCCCTGGGCGGCTACCAGAGCATCAACGACCTGGTCCGCGAAGGTGGGCGCCTGTGCCGGCAGCGCGACCTGGCCTACGAACTGATCTCGGCGATTCCGGGCGTGAGCTGCGTGAAGCCCAAGGCGGCGCTGTACATGTTCCCGCGCCTCGACCCGGCCATGTACCCCATCGCCGACGACCGCCAGTTCTTCATGGAAGTGCTGCGCGCCACCCGCGTGATGCTAGTGCAGGGCTCGGGCTTCAACTATCCCGACCAGCAGCATTTCCGCATCGTGTTCCTCCCGCACGAGGACGACCTGCGCGAGGCCGTCGGCCGCCTGGCGGATTTCCTGGCGCTCTACCGCCAGAAGCACGCGGCCGCGTGATGCGCAGCGGCGCCCCGTCCCTACCGAGTTCCAACCATCGCCGGCAGCGCACCACATCCCCGCGTTGCGGCACCTTCTGACTGAGATTTTCGACCATGAAACCGATCCAAGTGGGCCTGCTGGGCATTGGCACCGTCGGCAGCGGCGTGTTCAACGTGCTGCGACGCAACCAGGAGGAGATCCGCCGCCGTGCGGGCCGCGGCATCGAGATCGCCATGGTGGCGGACCTCGATGTGGAGCGCGCCCGCGCCGTCGCCGGCAGCAGCGTGCAGGTGGTGGACGACGCGCGCGCCGTGATCGCCAATCCGGACATCGACATCGTCGTGGAGCTGATTGGCGGCTACGGCGTGGCCAAGGCGCTCGTGATGGAAGCCATTGCGGCCGGCAAGCACGTGGTCACGGCCAACAAGGCACTGCTGGCGGTGCATGGCACCGAGATCTTCGCGGCCGCGTCCGCCAAGGGCGTGATGGTGGCCTTCGAGGCCGCGGTGGCCGGCGGCATCCCGATCATCAAGGCGCTGCGCGAGGGCCTGACGGCCAACCGCATCCAGTGGATCGCCGGCATCATCAACGGCACGACGAACTTCATCCTCTCGGAGATGCGCGACAAGGGACTCGACTTCGACGCGGTGCTCAAGGAGGCGCAGCGCCTGGGGTACGCCGAGGCCGACCCGACCTTCGACATCGAAGGCGTGGATGCGGCGCACAAGGCCACGATCATGAGCGCCATCGCGTTCGGCATTCCGGTGCAGTTCGACAAGGCGTACGTGGAAGGCATCACCAAGCTCGCCGCGGCGGACATCCGCTATGCCGAGCAGCTCGGCTACCGCATCAAGCTGCTGGGCATCGCCAAGCGGCGCGAGGGCGGTGTGGAACTGCGCGTGCACCCGAGCCTGGTGCCGTCCAAGCGCCTGATCGCCAACGTGGAGGGCGCGATGAATGCCGTCGTGGTGCAGGCCGATGCGGTGGGCACCACGCTCTACTACGGCAAGGGCGCGGGCAGCGAGCCCACGGCCAGTGCCGTGATCGCCGACCTAGTGGACATCGCCCGCCTGGCTTCCGCCGACCCCGGACACCGCGTGCCGCACCTGGCCTTCCAGCCGAACACGCTCGACGAGGCGCGCGACGCGCTGCCCGTGCTGCCCATGGCCGAGGTGGTCACGAGCTACTACCTGCGCCTGCGCGTGGCCGACGAGGCCGGCGTGCTCGCCAAGGTGACGGGCCTGCTGGCCGGCGCAGGCATCAGCATCGATGCCGTGCTGCAGCGCGAGGCCGACGAGGTGGGCGGCGAGGGCGCCACGCACACCGACCTGATCATCCTCACGCACGACACGCGCGAGGGTACGATGAACGAAGCGATCGCGCAGATGCAGGCCCTGCCCACGGTGCTGGGGTCGATCGTGCGTGTCCGCAAGGAGGAGCTGAACTGATGCGATACCTCTCCACCCGCGGCCACGCGGACCGCAAGAGCTTCTGCGAGATCCTGCTCGAAGGCCTCGCGCCCGACGGCGGGCTGTACCTGCCCGAGCACTATCCGCAGATCGACGGCGCGGCGCTCACGCGGCTGCGCGCGGCCTACCACGAGCAGGGCTATGCGGAGCTGGCGTTCCAGATCCTGTCGCTGTACATCGACGACATCCCGGCGGCCGACCTGAAGCGCCTGTGCGAGAAGACGTACACGGCCGAGGTGTTCGGCACGGGCGAAATCGTGCCGCTGCGCCACCTGGAGAACAGCCTGTGGCTGGAGGCGCTGTCCAACGGCCCCACGCTGGCGTTCAAGGATATGGCGATGCAACTGCTGGGCAACCTGTTCGAGTACGAACTGGGCCGGCGCGGCGAGGAGCTGAACATCCTGGGCGCGACCAGCGGCGACACCGGCAGCGCGGCCGAGTACGCGATGCGCGGCAAGCGCGGCATCCGCGTGTTCATGACGAGCCCCCACGGCCGCATGAGCGCATTCCAGCAGGCGCAGATGTTCAGCCTGCAGGATGCGAACATCTTCAACATCGCCATCGAGGGCGTGTTCGACGACTGCCAGGATATCGTCAAGGCCGTGAGCAACGACCTGGAGTTCAAGCGCCGTTTCAAGATCGGCACGGTGAACTCGATCAATTGGGCGCGGCTGCTCGCCCAGGTGGTGTACTACTTCGCGGGCTACTTCCAGGCCACCGAGAACATGGCCCCCACGCTCGGCACTGGCGTGTCCTCGCTGCCCCCCGAGGGGGCTGGTTCACCTGGGGACGGCCCGGCGGCGAACCGCAACGACCAGAAGGTCAGCTTCACGGTGCCCTCGGGCAATTTCGGCAACGTTTGCGCGGGCCACGTGGCGCGCATGATGGGCCTGCCCATCGACAGGCTCGTGGTGGCGACCAACGAGAACGACGTGCTCGACGAGTTCTTCCGCACCGGCATCTACCGCGTGCGCGGCAGCGCCGATACGCACGAGACGTCCAGCCCGTCGATGGACATCAGCAAGGCCAGCAATTTCGAGCGCTTCGTGTTCGATCTGCTGGGCCGCGACGCGGAGGCCACGCGCCGGCTGTTCGGCGAGGCCGTGGTGCGCGAAGGCCGTTTCGACCTGAGCAGTGATCCGCGCTTCGCCGAGGCCGCATCGCGCTACGGCTTCGTGAGCGGGCGCAGCACGCATGCGGACCGCATCGCGACCATCCGCGACACCTTCCAGCGCTTCGGCATCACGATCGACACGCACACCGCCGACGGCGTGAAGGTGGCGCGCGAGCACACCGAGCCGGGCGTGCCGATGCTGGTGCTGGAAACCGCCCTGCCGATCAAGTTCGCCGAGACGATCCAGGAGGCGCTGGGCCATGCCCCCGAGCGCCCCGCGAAGTTCGACGGCATCGAGCGCCTGCCCAAGCGCGTGCAGGTGATGCCGGCCGACGTCGATCTGGTCAAAGCCTACATCACGCGCCATTGCGACGGGACGGCCGCGGCGGCCTGACGCCCGGGCCCGGCCCGCGGCACATCCACGAAGGGCTTGCATGAAAGTCGTCGGTTTCGCCGGTTTCTCCAACAGTGGCAAGACCACGCTCGTGGAGCGGCTCATTCCGCTCATGCGCGCGCACGGGCTGCGGGTGTCGGTGGCCAAGCATGCCCACCACCGGTTCGACATCGACCGGCCTGGCAAGGACACGTGGCGGCACCGCACGGCGGGCGCCTACGAGGTGGTGGCCTCGTCCGACCTGCGCATGGCGCTCATGCGTGAATACGAACAGCCGGCGGAGCCGGTGGTGCACGACCTGATCGCCCGCCTGGATGCCTCCGTGGACTGGGTGTTCGTCGAAGGCTTCAAGGAGAGCGACCTGCCCAAGATCGAAGTGTGGCGTTCGCCGTCCGGCGACTATCCTGACCAGCCCCTGCGGTTCCCCCACGATCCCCGCATCGTGGCCGTGGCGGCCGATGTGCCGGGCGAGCGCTTGCCGCTGCCGCCCGGTGCGCTTCCGGTTTTCGATGTGCACGCGCCGGCTGTGCTGGCCGACTGGCTGTGCGCCAGCGGCGAGCTCTGGGCGTATTGCGGCCCGGAGGCCCGGGCATGAACGCCGCGGCCACACCCTCCCGGCCGCCGCTCAAGCCGCTGGAGGATGCGCTGGCGGAACTGCTCGCCCAGGCCAGCCCGCTTGAAGGCTCGGACGAGGTGGACACTTTCGAGGCCGACGGCCGTGTGCTGGCGGCCGATGCGGTGTCGCCGCTGAGGGTGCCGCCCCACGACAACAGTGCCATGGATGGCTATGCCGTGCGCCGGGCGGACGTCGCAGCGGCGGGTGCCTCCCTGGCCATCGAATTGCCGGTCTCCCAACGCATTGCGGCCGGTTCCGCACCGCAGCCGCTGCAGCCGGGCACGGCCGCGCGCATCTTCACGGGCGCGCCCCTGCCGCCCGGTGCCGATGCCGTGTGCATGCAGGAGGACTGCGAGGCGCTCGATGGCGGCGCGCGCGTGCGCATCCAAGCCGTGCCCCAGCCGGGCCAGTGGGTGCGCCGTGCGGGCGAGGACATCGAGGCCGGCGCGACGGTGCTGCCAGCCGGCTCGCGGCTCACGCCGGCCGCGCTGGGACTGGCGGCCAGCATCGGCCTGGCCCGGTTGCGCGTGGCGCGCCGGCCCCGCGTGGCGCTGTTTTCCACGGGCGACGAGCTGGTGATGCCCGGCGAGGTGCCGCCGGAGCACATGCCTGCCGGCGCCATCTACAACAGCAACCGTTTCTTCCTGCGCGCGATGCTCCTGCGCCTGGGCTGCGATGTGTCGGATTTCGGCATCGTGCCCGACCGGCGCGACGCCACGGAACAGGCACTGACCGGCGCCGCCGCGGCGCACGACCTGGTGCTCACCAGCGGAGGCGTGTCGGTGGGCGAGGAGGACCATGTGAAGGCTGCCGTGGCCACGCTCGGGCGCATCGACCTCTGGCAGGTGGCGCTCAAGCCGGGCAAGCCGTTCGCCTATGGCCGCATCGGCGAGCGCGTGCATTTCATGGGGCTGCCGGGCAACCCGGTGTCGAGCCTCGTGACCTTCGTGATCCTCGTGCGGCCGTTCCTGCTGCGTCTGCAGGGCGTGCAGGATGTCGTACCGCGCGCCGTGGAAGCGAGGGCGAATTTCCACTGGCCGAGGGCCGACAAGCGGCGCGAGTTCCTGCGGGTGCGCCGCGATGCCGGCGGCGGACTGGAGCTGTTCCCGAACCAGGGCTCGGGCGTGCTGACTTCTGCGGCCTGGTGCGATGGGCTGGTGGACAACCCGCCGGGCCGCACCATCGCCCGTGGCGACATGGTGCGCTTCATCCCCCTGTCCGATCTGCTCGCATGACCTCCGGCACGACCCGTTCATCCTTTCCGGCCGTGAGGGTCATCGTGCGGTATTTCGCGTCCATCCGCGAGGCCGTGGGGCAGGGCAGCGAGACCCTGTCCACGCAGGCCGGCACGGTGGGCGCACTGCGCGATGCGCTGATCGCGCGCGGCGGGCCGTGGGCGGAAAGCCTGGCGCGCGGACGCGCTGTGCGCACGGCGCTGGACCAGGTGCTGTGCTCCGAGGACACCCCGCTGCCGGACGGTGCCGAGGTCGCGTTCTTCCCCCCCGTGACGGGCGGATGAGCCTGACCGTATCAGGCCACGGCCCGGTCCAGCGCCTGCAACTGCCGGGCCTGGGCGCGCGCGGCCTCCTGCAGGCGCAGAGCGAGCGCAGCGGAGACCGGCGCCATGGGTGCGCGCAGGGTTCCGTCCATCCATCCCTCCGCGGCGAGCAGGGCTTTGACCGGCGCCGGATTGGGCTCTGCGGAGAAGGCTTCGATCAGCGGCAGGAGGGCGCGCCAGAGTTCCCGTGCCCGGCCGAGGTCGCCGCGCTCGATGGCTTCCAGGCATTGCACGAGCCGCGCGGGCTGCCAGTGGGCACTGGCCGCGATGGCCCCGGCCCCGCCGAGCGCGGCCGTGGTGAAGATGTGGGCATCCTCGCCTGCCAGCACCTGCAGCGCCCCATCGGCGATCAGGGCCTGCGTCTTGGAGGCGTTGCCGCCGCAGTCCTTGATAGCCCGGATGTGGGGATGGGCCGCCAGCGTGCGCAGCGTGCCCAGTTCCAGCGTGGCCCCCGTGCGGTACGGAATGTCGTACACGATGAGTGGCATGGCGCTCGCGTCGGCGATCGCGTGGAACCACTGCAGCAGCCCCTGCTGGGACGGCCGGATGTAGTGGGGTGCGGGCACGAGCAGCCCGGCCAGCGGCCACGCACCGAGGCGGCGGGTGCGCTGCACCGCGTGGTCCAGGTGGTGGCCCGACAGGCCCATGACCACCGGGAGGCTGCCGGCCGCGTCCAGGATGGTGGCCAGCACCGCGTCCTGCTCCTGCTCGTCCAGCGCTGCGGCTTCGCCGGTGGATCCGCAGGCCACGAAGCCCGCGATGCCTTCGCTCGCGAGCCTGCGGGCCAGCGCATCGAGACCGGCATGGTCCACCGCGTCTCCCGATGGGCTGAAAGGGGTCACGAGGGGTACCCACAGGCCGGAGAAATCGCCGCGGGCGCGCTGCGGCCGCGGCATGGAGGGAGGGGACAGCGCTGGGTTGAGGGGCATGCGGTTCAGTTTATCGGCGCTGCTGTAAAAGCTCTGTCAATAAGTGCCGTGGCGCGTTTCAAAGTGCGCCCGCCACCGCCGGGCCCTGGTGGCACCCGGCTTCAGGCTGGGGCCGTCGGCACCTCGGGCAGCTCAGGGCTGCGCCAGTTGAGCAGCTCTGCCAAGCGCAGCGTGGTCCACCGCGCCTCGATGGGCGATACGCCGGAGCCCGGCGTGCACAGGCCGGCGTGGATGCGCCCGAGGATCTCCGCCTCCGAGGGCGCCTGCACATGGTAGAGCGTCTGCGCCTGCTCCACGAGGTGGTTGGCGAGGTCTTCGCACAGTTCGTAGCGCTCGCGTATCTCGGCCGCCGGGGCTGTCAGGCGCTGGCGCGCGTCGCTGTAGAGCGCAGTGAAGGAGGGCGGGACGTGGATCTGGTTGTCGTCGTGCATGGGCGGGACGGGGCCGGCGGCCGGCCGCGGTTCAGTCGGGAGTGAAGAGCCGCTCGAAGCGCCGGGCGTCGTCCGCCTGCTCGAAGGTGACGAGCTGTCCCATCTTGTTGTCCTCGCGGCGGCATGCGGCAAACAGGCTGGCCGGGCCGGCCAGGCCGTAGTCCGGCAGGTGGATGATCGCGTAGGGATGCGGGACGAAGACCTGGTGCGCATACACGCCGCGGTGCTGGTTGCGCGGCGAGGGGAACAGGACGTAGAGTTCGGTGGTGATGGTCTGCGTGGCCATGGGCGGCCACTGTAGCAAACCGGTCGCGCGGCAGCCGTTCCCGTGGACAATCCGCCCTGGACATCACGCACACGAGTACGAGGAAGACTGCATGGCACGCCAGGACAAGAACGCATGGGCCGCGAAGGTGGTCACCCTGATCCGGGGCGGGCAGACGCAGGCCGCCATGGCGCAGATCAAGGTCGCGCCCTCGGCAGGCGATGTCGCGCGGCTGCAGACGCTCCTGGCGGGTGTTCCGTCCGATACCCCCGTGCGGCGCCAGCTCGACGCGTTCATCGAGGAGGAGCGCGCGCTGCTCGCCGCTCCCCGCCTGCACCGGGCGCCGTGACCGCCATGGCCGAGCGGGTGGTATCCACCTCCGCGCCCCACGCGGCAGGCTTCGCCCGGGTCGCCATCCAGCCGCAGGATTTCGATGTGTCGGCCGAGCTGACCGCGTTGCGCGCCCGGGACGGGCGCGTGGGAGCGGTCTGCTGCTTCGTCGGCACGGTGCGCGACCGCAGCGACGGCGATGCCGTGGCAGCGATGGAGCTGGAGCACTATCCCGGCATGACCGAGAAATCCATCGAGGCCATGGTGGACGAGGCCCTGCTGCGCTTCGACATCTTCGGCGCGCGCGTGGTGCACCGGGTGGGCCTGCTGGCTCCGCAGGACCAGATCGTGCTGGTGGCCGTCACCTCGGCCCACCGCGGCCAGAGCTTCCAGGCCTGCGAATTCCTCATGGACTACCTGAAGACCCGGGCCCCTTTCTGGAAGAAGGAAACCACGCCGCAGGGCGCGCGCTGGGTGGATGCGCGCGTCAGCGACGACGCGGCGCTGGCCCGCTGGGGCATCGCATCGGGCAACCACGGCTGACCGGCCGGCACCGGCCCCATGGCGGCCGGACGGGAAAATCCCTGCACTGTCTCGCCGCAGCAGGGATGGATGCTCCTTTTCTGGTAGCGGTGGTGCCGCTCGTGTGATGCACATGCCGCGCGGGCAGCTTGAAAACTCCGGGCGGGCCCCTCAATTGCCCAGCAGTTCCGGAGGACCACAGACCATGCGTCTCGACAAACTCACCACCAAGTTCCAGGAAGCCCTCAGCGACGCGCAATCGCTCGCGCTGGGCAATGACAACGCCTATATCGAACCCGTCCACCTGCTGGCCGCCATGCTGCGGCAGCAGGAGGGCCCGCGCGCGCTGCTGCAGCGCGCCGGCGCCAACGTGGCCGCCCTGCAGACGGCAGCCGAGAACGCCATCAAGCGGCTGCCCCAGGTGCAGGGCCAGGACCAGGTCCAGGTCGGGCCCGAACTGGGCCGCCTGCTGCAGGCCACGGAGAAGGAGGCCATCAGGCGCGGAGACCAGTTCATCGCCAGCGAACTCTTCCTGCTCGCGCTCGTGGACGGCAAGGGCGATACAGCCCAGCTGGCGCGCGAGCACGGCCTGACGCGCAAGAGCCTCGAAGCCGCGATCGACGCGGTGCGCGGCGGCGCGCAGGTCAACAGTGCGGAGGCCGAAGGCCAGCGCGAAGCGCTCAAGAAGTACACGCTCGATCTCACCGAGCGCGCCCGGGCCGGCAAGCTCGACCCGGTGATCGGCCGCGACGACGAGATCCGCCGCGCCATCCAGGTGCTGCAGCGCCGCAGCAAGAACAACCCGGTGCTCATCGGCGAGCCCGGCGTGGGCAAGACCGCCATCGTGGAAGGCCTGGCGCAGCGCATCGTGGCGGGCGAGGTGCCCGAGAGCCTGAAGGGCAAGCGCGTGCTGTCGCTCGACATGGCCGCGCTGCTCGCAGGCGCCAAGTACCGCGGCGAGTTCGAGGAGCGGCTCAAGGCCGTGCTGAACGAACTGGCCAAGGACGAGGGCCAGACCATCGTCTTCATCGACGAGCTGCACACCATGGTGGGCGCGGGCAAGGCCGAGGGCGCGATGGACGCCGGCAACATGCTCAAGCCAGCCCTGGCACGCGGCGAGCTGCACTGCGTGGGCGCGACCACGCTCGACGAGTACCGCAAGTACATCGAGAAGGATGCGGCGCTGGAGCGTCGCTTCCAGAAGATCCTCGTGGGCGAGCCCAGCGTGGAGGCGACCATCGCCATCCTGCGCGGCCTGCAGGAGCGCTACGAACTGCACCACGGCGTGGAGATCACCGACCCGGCCATCGTGGCCGCGGCCGAGCTGTCCCACCGCTACATCACCGACCGATTCCTGCCCGACAAGGCCATCGACCTCATCGACGAGGCCGCGGCCAAGATCAAGATCGAGATCGATTCCAAGCCCGAAGCCATCGACAAGCTCGATCGCCGGCTGATCCAGCTGCAGATCGAGCGCGAGGCCGTCAAGAAGGAAAAGGACGAAGCCTCGCAGAAGCGTCTGGCGTTGCTGGAGGACGAAATTAGCAAGCTGCAGAAGGAAATCGCCGACCTGGAGGACATCTGGACCTCCGAGAAGGCGCAGGCCCAGGGCAGCCAGCAGGTGCGCGAGCAGGTCGAGAAGGTGAAGCTGCAGATCGAGGAGCTCAAGCGCAAGGGCGACTTCAACAAGGTCGCCGAGCTGCAGTACGGCAAGCTGCCCGACCTCGAGCGCCAGCTCAAGGAAGCCCAGGCCAAGGAAGAGGGCACCGACGGCACCGCCACGCCCAACCGGCTGCTGCGCACCCAGGTGGGCGCGGAGGAGATCGCCGAGGTGGTCAGCCGCGCCACGGGCATCCCTGTCTCGAAGATGATGCAGGGCGAGAAGGACAAGCTGCTGCAGATGGAAGACAAGCTGCATGAGCGCGTGGTGGGCCAGGACGAGGCCATCGCAGCCGTGGCCAACGCCATCCGCCGCTCGCGCTCGGGCCTGTCCGATCCGAACCGGCCCATGGGTTCCTTCCTGTTCCTCGGCCCCACCGGGGTGGGCAAGACCGAGCTGTGCAAGGCGCTGGCGGGCTTCCTGTTCGACAGCGAGGAGCACCTCGTTCGCATCGACATGAGCGAGTTCATGGAGAAGCACTCCGTGGCCCGCCTGATCGGCGCGCCGCCCGGCTATGTGGGCTACGAGGAGGGCGGCTACCTGACCGAGGCCGTGCGCCGCAAGCCCTACAGCGTGCTGCTGCTCGATGAGGTGGAAAAGGCCCACCCTGACGTGTTCAACGTACTGCTGCAGGTGCTCGACGATGGCCGCCTGACGGATGGCCAGGGCCGCACCGTGGACTTCAAGAACACGGTGATCGTGATGACGAGCAACATCGGCTCGCACCTGATCCAGGCGATGGTCGGCCAGGATGCGGACGACGTGAAGGAGGCGGTCTGGGGGGAACTCAAGAACCATTTCCGGCCCGAATTCCTCAACCGGATCGACGAGACGGTGGTGTTCCATGCGCTCGACGCGAAGAACATCGAAGCGATCGCACGCATCCAGTTGCAACTGCTGGAAGCGCGCCTGGCGAAAATGGAATTGCACCTGCAGGTATCCCCCGGTGCTTTGTCCGAGCTGGCCAAGGTGGGGTTCGATCCGGTGTTCGGCGCTCGTCCGCTCAAGCGCGCGATCCAGCAGCGCATCGAGAATCCGCTCTCGAAGCTGCTGCTCGAAGGCCGCTATCCGCCCAAGAGCGTGATCCCGGTGAACGTGGATCCCGTACAGGACCCTGGGGTCTTCCATTTCGGCGAAGCGGCTGCGGTGGGGTAAGTTCGATGTTGTACGGAAAGGATGTGCCTTGAATGATTTCCTGGCCGGTGTGATCCGGTGGATCGTGCGCCTCGCGGTCGTGGCCGTGGGGGCGGTGTTTTTCCTGAGCCTGCTCATCGTCGTGGCGCTGCTCGCCGTGGTGTGGGGCGTGCGCTCTCTCTGGGCGCGCGTTACGGGCCAACCCGCCACGCCCTGGGCCATGCGCATGGATCCGCGCGAAGGCTGGAGCACGGTGTACCGCAGCACCGCGCGCTGGTCGGCCGCCGGCCGGCGGGGCCCGGCCGCCGATGGGGATCCGGGGCCGCTGCGCTCGGCCGAACTGCCCGGTGCGCGCGCCGACGTCATGGACGTGCAACCGCGCGACCTGCCCGGCAAGGTGTGATGTGACCGGCGGGCTCCGCCGCGGCATGTCGGCGCCCGCCCGCACGTGCTTTCCCTGGCTTTTGGAGACGCCCGTTTACAAGGCGTTGCGAGGGCCTTCCCTATGATTGCCGCATGACGCCAGACGACATCCGCCACCATTTCCAACTCCAGCGGCAGGCCAGCCGGGAACAGCCCGGGACACCGCTGCTGGTGCGGCGGGAACGCCTGCTGCGCATGCGCAAGCTGCTGGACGAGCATGGGCCCGCGCTCGCGGCGGCCGTGCAGGCCGACTTCGGCATCCGTTCGCCTCGGCTGACCGAGGTGGCCGACCTGTTCGTGCTGCGCACCCAGCTCGCGCACACGCTGCGGCACCTGGCGCGCTGGAGCAAGCCGCGCCGCGTGCACACGCCGCTGCACCTGCAACCCGCGCACGCCTTCATCCAGCGCCAGCCGCTGGGCGTAGTGGGCGTGATCGCTCCCTGGAACTACCCGGTGCAGCTCGCGCTCGGTCCGGCGATCTGCGCGCTCGCGGCGGGCAACCGCGTCATGCTCAAGCCCAGCGAACTCACCCCGCACACATCCGCCCAGCTCGCATTGCTGGTGGCGCAGTTCTTCTCGCCCGACGAGTTCTGCGTGGTGCAGGGTGATGCGGCCGTGGCCGCGCTGGTGGCATCGCTGCCTTTCGACCATCTCGTCTTCACGGGCTCCACGGCCGTGGGCCGCAAGGTCGCGCAGGCCGCTGCCGCGCACCTGACGCCCACCACGCTGGAGCTGGGCGGCAAGTCGCCCTGCATCATCGACGCGGACTGCGACCTGCAGGATGCCGCGCTCAAGATCGCGCACGGAAAGTTGCTCAACGCCGGGCAGACCTGCGTGGCGCCCGACTACGTGCTGCTGCCGCGCGGCAGCGAGGGGGCGTTTGCGGAGGCATACCGCGCCGCCGTGGCGAAGCTGTTCCCGTATTTCGAGGGCAACCCCGACTACGCCTCCATCATCCATTCGCGGCACCTCGCGCGCCTGCGCACCATGCTGCAGCAGGCCCAGACGCAGGGCGCGGAGGTGCACGTGCTCGAGCCCGTGCCGGGTTCGCCGCCACCGCCTCCACAGAGTATCGGCGATGGCGTGGCGCGGCAGATGCCGCCGGTGCTGGTCTTCCATGCCACGCTGCAGATGCAGATCATGCAGGAGGAGATCTTCGGGCCGGTGCTGCCCGTGCTCGGCTACGACCGCCTGCAGGACGCCATCGACCACATCAATTCCGGGCCGCGCCCGCTGGCGCTCTACTGGTTCGGCCGCAGCGAGGCGGCGCGCGACGACGTGCTGCGGCGCACCGTGAGCGGCGGCGTCACGGTGAACGACACGCTGCTGCACGTCGCGCACGACAATCTGCCGTTCGGCGGTGTCGGCGATAGTGGCTGGGGGGCCTATCACGGGGAGCACGGATTTCTGCGCCTTTGCCACCAGAAATCCGTGCTGGTGCAGTCCCGCTGGTCGCTCGGCAAGCTGCTGCATCCGCCCTACGGCGCGCGTTTCGACCGGGCGCTGGAGTTGCTGCGGCGCTGGCTCTGAAACCTGTTTCCGCCCCGCGGCCGGCGCAGCTGCCGCTCGCTTTCCGGCGGGCTTTGCGGCCGCTGCGCAAGGCCTCGCGCGACCCGCGCGCAGGGGCTTCCATCACCCGGGGTCTGGAGCCGGAAAACCAATTGCGCGACAATCGCGGGTTTTGCGTTCCGCACCCCTTTTTTCTTCTTCTGTTCCGTTCGTTCCCAATGTCCAGTATTCAGGCCAGTATTCAGGTCCGTCCCGCCACGCTCCGCGATGCCAAAGCCATCGCCCAGATCCATACGCAGTCCGCGATGGAAGCGTACCGCGGCCTTGTTCCCGACGACCAATTGAAAGCCATGTCTTCGGTCGAGAAGCGCCAGGCGTACTGGCGTGAAGCCATCGAGTACTGCGAGCCCCAGGTGCAGGTGGCGGTGGAAGGCGACAAGATCGTCGGCTTCGTCGGTTTCGACCGTTCGCGCGATGCCAAGTCCCGCCCCACCACCGGCGAGATCTGGGCCATCTATGCCGCGCCGTCCCACTGGGACCAGGGCGTGGGCGTGGCCCTCTGGGATGCCGCGCGCGAAGGCCTGCAGCAGGAAGGCTGCACCAACGTGACCGCGTGGGTGCCCATGCGCAACGAGCGCGCGCTGCGCTTCCACGAGCTCGCGGGCTTCAAGCGCGAAATGTCCACCGCCAAGACCGCCGTCATCGGCGGGGTGAAGATCGAGGAAGTGCGCCTGCAGCGCCCCCTCAACTGATCCGCCAGAGCCCTTGCCCGGCATGATCCACTGGAACCACGGCGGCCAGGACCGCAGCGCGCAATGGCACTCGGAGGCCGGCGTTGCCGCGCCGCGCCGCGTGGTGGTGGCGGACGACACGCTGCCTGCCGATGCGGCCTATCGCATGGCCTGCGAAGGCACGGGGCTGCTGTGGCAGGGGGATTTCCAGAATGCCCGGCACCTGCTGCAGGCGCTGATGCGCCGGGCCGACGGCCGCAGCCGGCCGCGCGGCGGCGCGAAGGGCCGCGGCAAGGCGGCCGCCGCACCAGCCACGGCACCGGCCCAGGCCCAGGCCTTCCACCTGCACCGCCAGGCCCAGGCCCAGCGGGCGCGGGTGCTCGGCATACTGCTCATTCCCGTGGAGGGCGACCATGGCATCGCGCTACGGCGGGCGCCCGACTGGCGGCCGGCGCTGGCCGAGGCCTGGGGCGCTCCCGACGGCACGCCCCGCGTGGCGTCCCTGCGCGAGCTGCTGGGTCTCGTGGGCGCGCACGAATGGCGCAAGAAGGGCGTGGAGATTCCTGCCCTGGGGGCGCCGCCGGACAACCGCATCCATCCGCACTACGGGGTGTTTTCGCCCGTGCGCGGCGAGTACATCGATCTCGTGGCGCAGGCGCCGTTGCCCGCGGACGCAGCTGCGCTGGCCTTCGACATCGGCACCGGCACCGGCGTGCTCGCGGCCGTGCTCGCGCGGCGCGGCGTGCGCCGTATCGTCGCCACCGACCAGGACCCCCGGGCGCTGGCCTGCGCGCAGGAGAACCTGCAGCGCCTGCGCGCGATGCGAGTCGTGGAAATCCTGCAGGCCGATCTCTTTCCCCCGGGCCGAGCGCCCCTGGTGGTGTGCAATCCGCCCTGGGTGCCGGCGCGTGCCGCCGCTCCCGTCGAGCGGGCGGTCTATGACGAGGACAGTCGCATGCTGCGGGGCTTCCTCGGCGGCCTGGCCGAGCACCTGGAGCCGGGCGGGGAGGGCTGGCTGATCCTCTCGGACCTGGCGGAGCACCTGGAGCTTCGCCCGCGCGCCCAGCTCCTCGGCTGGATCGAGGCTGCGGGCCTGCGGGTGCTGGGCCGGCACGACATCCGGCCGCGCCACGGGAAGGCCGCCGATGCGTCCGATCCGCTGCATGCGGCGCGTGCTGCGGAGGTCACTTCGCTCTGGCGACTCGGCGCCGCCTGACGCCCGCGGGGCCTTCCGGTGCGCCGTGTCAGGCCGGCGTGGGCAGCAGTTGCTCCATGCGCTGGCGCACGATGGCGGCCCGCTCCGGGCCGGCCAGCAGTTCGATCTCTTCCAGCAGCGCTTCGCTGACATCCATCATGCTGTCGCGGTCGCGTGCACCGCGCAGCGCCTCGAGGAAGTTCTGGGCGAGCGCAGGATTGCGGCGCGCGAACATGCGCTCGCAGATGTCGAACAGGTACATGCGCGCGCCCGCGAGCGAGCGCAGCGCGTTGGATGGTGCGGGAGGGGTTGCCGGCTGTGCCGGCGCCGTGGCGGGTGCATCGACTGGCACCGGGCGCGGCGTGGCGGCTGCCGTGGGTGTGGCGGCAGGTACCGGGGCTGCGGAGCCACCGGCCTGCGCGAGGTAGCCGTCCGCCAGCAGGCGGGCCACGATGTCCTTGCCGGCGCCGTGGTAGAGCGCTTCCAGCTCGGCTGCGGGCCGGCCGTCGGCCAGCAGCAGCAGCGAGCGTTCGCGCAGGCTGAGGGTGCGCACGCCGGGGGAGAGTTCCAGGCGGGCCTTGTCGGTCTTCAAGAGCAGCATGGAGTGCGGGGAGGGCGGGACATTGGCGACAATGGAAGGCTGCATTCCACCGCACTCCGATGACGCCGCGATGACGCGGCTTCCGGTGCGGGCGCTCCTGCCCCGATGTCCCATCCTCCCCTGCTGCTGCTCGCCCCCATGGAAGGGCTCCTCGACTTCGTCCTGCGCGACGTGCTGACGCGCGTCGGCGGCGTGGACCGCTGCGTCTCCGAGTTCATCCGCGTGACCGGCACGCTGCTGCCGGACAAGGTGTTCCTGCGCTACATCCCCGAGCTGCGCAATGGCGGGCGCACGGCGGCGGGCGTGCCGGTGCGTGCCCAGTTGCTCGGGTCGGACCCCTCCAGCATGGCCGAGAACGCGGCGCGGCTGGCCGCACTGGGTCCCGAGGGCATCGACCTGAATTTCGGCTGCCCGGCCAAGGTGGTGAATCGCCACGGCGGCGGCGCCGCGCTGCTGCGCGAGCCCGAGCGCATCGCCGCCGTGGTGGCCGCGGTGCGCCGTGCGGTGCCTCCAGGCATGCCGGTGTCGGCCAAGATGCGGCTGGGCTACGACGACACGTCGCTGGCCCGGGAGTGTGCCCAGGCCGCGGAGGCCGGCGGCGCCTGCGAACTGGTGGTGCATGCCCGCACCAAGGCCGACGGCTACCGCCCGCCCGCCTACTGGGAACTGGTTGCGCCGCTGCGCGCGGCCGTGGGCATTCCCGTGATCGCGAACGGCGAGATCTGGACGGTGGCGGATGCAATGCGCTGCCGGGCGCTCTCCGGCGGCGATGCCCTCATGCTGGGCCGCGGCATCGTGGCGGACCCGGGCCTGGGCCTGGCCATCCGCTCAACCGACGCGGGCCGTGCCGATGCTCCGGCGCTGGCCTGGGAGGCGCTGCTGCCGCAACTGGGCGTTTTCTGGCGCACGGTCTGCGAAGACCTGGAGCCGCGCCAGCGCGCGGGGCGGCTCAAGCAGTGGCTCAACCTGCTGCGCCGGCGCTTCCCCGAGGCGGAGGCCGCCTACCAGCACGTGCGCACGGTGACCGACCAGCGCACCATCACCGCCTGGGTGGAGGCGCATACAGGCGGGGCATGAGCCCCTGAGCGCCCGCGCCGGCCCCGCCTACAGCAGGTGGTCCGGTGCCAGCGGGCCCAGCAGCTGGAGCAGCATCCGCAGGCCCAGGCTGGCGTCGGGTTCGTGCGTGGCGTCCGGCAGCCCGCTGCCCTGCGGCGCCCGCCAGACGAGGCTGCCGTCCGGCAGCCGCTCGACGTGCCAGGCATCCTCGCGCATGGCGGTCTCGATCTGCGCCGAAGCCATGCGCGACAGGCTGCGGCTCTGGATCAGCAGGGCGATCTCGGTGTTCTGCAGTTGCGAGCGCAGGTCGAGGTTCATCGAGCCGACGGCGAGGAGCCGCCCGTCCAGCACCAGCACCTTGGAGTGAAGCATCGCGCGGGATTTGCCGGTGGCGTTGGCGCCGGAGTCGCCGAAGGCGGATTTCACGCCGGCCTGTTCGCTGCGCAGCTCGTAGAGCTCCAGGCCCATCGACAGCAGCTCTTCGCGGTGCCGTGCGTAGCCCACGTGGGCGATCGGCGCGTCGTTGGAGGCCAGCGAATTGGTGAGCACGCGGATGCGCACGCCCCGGGCGCGGGCATCGGCGAAGGCGCGCTTCATGTCGTCACCAGGCACGAAGTAGGGCGAGATGACCAGCAGGTCCTGGCGCGCCTGGCCGAGCAGGTGGAGCAGGCCGTCCACGACGGTATCACCCTCTGCGGCACGTCCGGCAGATGTCTGCAGCAGCCCGTCCGAGGGCGCGGAAGGACTGGCTGCCCGGGATGCAGGAGGCACTGCGCCCCGGGGGCCCCGCACGTCCAGTGCGGTGCCCGGCGGAGTGCTGCGGATGCTGGCCGCTTCTCCGTCCGCCGCGATCTTCGCGGGCCGGTCCGCAAGGAGGACCGCCGGCGCCCAGACGAAGGGCGCCGCGCCCAGGTCCATCGGCTGCTCGTTCCAGATGCGTGCGCGCTTTTCGGCGGAAGGCCCGCCGGGCGCGGGACGCGGCTCCCCGTCGGGCGGCCGGGGGCCGTCGCCATCCGCGGCAGGGGCCCTGTCGTCGCCAGGCACCCGGTCGTCCGGCGCGGTGCCGGCGTCGCCTTCTGAAGCGTTGCGCTCCCGATAGCGGTCGAGCGTCTGCTGCCGCAGGCGCCGCAGTTCTTCCTGCGTGATGAGCGACTGCACCGGGTAGGCGCGCGGGTTGTTCCAGTAGGCGTCGAAGCTGCGCGACATCTCCGCGACGATGGGGCCGGCGGCGAGCACGTCCAGGTCCACGAAGTTGCCGGAATCGGCCTGCCCGAAGTAGGCGTCGCCCAGGTTGCGCCCGCCGGTCACCCCCATGGTGTTGTCGGCGATGAAGAGCTTGTTGTGCATGCGCTGCTGCACGCGCGAGAAGTCGGTGAGCGATCCCCACAGCCGGCCCACCATGGAGCCGCGGGGGCCGGCGACGGGGTTGAACATGCGCATCTCGATGTTCGGCTGGAAGGCCAGCCCCATCACCAGCGCATTGCGTCCGGTGCTGTGGAAGTCGTCGAGCAGCACCCGCACGCGCACGCCCCGGCGCGCCGCCGCCACGACGCCGCGCAGCAGCCGCTCGCTGCTGGCGTCCGCGTGGATGGCGTAGTACTGCAGGTCCAGCGTCTTGCGGGCGGCCTCCACCAGTGCCAGGCGGCTGCCGTAGGCGTCCTGCGGCCCGCTCAGCAGCAGGAAGCCCGAGGCATGGCGGGCGCCGGCCGCCTGCCTGCGCTCGTCCACCATGCGCGCGAGCGGGGTGTCCGCGGTGGCCGAGGCGGGCAGGGCGCTGGATTCCGGGCGCTCCACGTTCTGCGGCAGGCCGCTGCAGGCGGCGGTGGCCAGGGCGAGGGCCAGGATGGCGCACCAGCGCCCGAAGGCGGCGCGGGCGCACGGAAGGAGGGCGGCGGAGCCTTCGGGCATGGGAGTCCTGCGGTGCATGGAATGCGAGGGTGCCCGAGGTATAGCGCGGCGCCTGCCGCCGAGCTGTCGGACAACGCCCCGGCGGTGGCGCCGGCCGCCATCTCGCGGCATGCCCGGGCAGGAGGACGGGTGTTCAGCGGCGGGCGTAGCCGAGGCACGCGCCCGCGTTGGGCAGCCCCCTGCATTCCCGGATCAGCCGGCGTTCCCGCTGGGCAGGCGTCTCTGCGGACGAGGAGGCCGGGCTGCTGCGCACGCGTGGCGCCTTCCCGCGCGCCCGCGAACGGGCTTCGGTCTGGTGCGGGCCCGCGGTGGCCGGAGCATTGGCTCCCGGGGGCGCGGGCGTGCTGCCATTGGCTGCGGCCGCGGTGCCCACGGCCAGGATGCCAGCGAGCAGCACCACGGTGGCACGGGCAGGATTTGTTTTCGATTGCATGGGGGTTCCTCCGGCTGGACAATGTACCGTTTCGCCGACCTGACATTTCCATGCGCCACACCCTCGCCCACCTCGAAGAATCCAAGATCCGTGAAGTCGCCAACGCCGGGATGGGACGGCCCGATGTCCTGGCGTTCTGGTTCGGCGAAAGCGACGAGGCCACCCCGGACGTGGTGAACGAGGCCGCCATCGCCTCGCTGCGCGCGGGTGAAACCTTCTATTCCCACAACCTCGGCCTGCCCGCGCTGCGCGAGGCCATCGCAGCCTACATGGCGCGCCTGCACGGTCCGGCCATCGACGCCGGGCGCATCGCCGTCACGTCCGGCGGCGTCAGCGGCCTCATGCTGGCGGTGCAGGCGCTGGTGGACCCGGGCGACGAGGTGGTCGCCGTCACCCCCGTCTGGCCCAACCTCGTGGCGCAGCCGCGCATCCTGGGTGCGCGCCTGCAGTGCCTGCCGCTGCGCCCGCGCGGGGACGGTGCCTGGACGCTGGACATGGACGCCCTGAAGCGCGCCGTGACGCCGGCCACGCGGCTGCTGGTGGTGAACGCCCCCAACAATCCGACGGGCTGGACGCTGTCGGCGGCCGAGCAGCGCGAGATCCTGGCGCACTGCCGCGCCACGGGCACCTGGATCCTGGCCGACGAGGTCTATGAGCGCCTGTACTACGAACCGACGCCCCACGGCTGCGCGCCGAGCTTCCTCGACCTCGCCGTGCCGGAGGACCGCCTGGTGGTGGTGCACAGCTTCTCCAAGAGCTTCCTGATGACGGGCTGGCGGCTGGGCTGGCTCGTCCTGCCGCCCGCGCTCGCCGCCCACATGGGCAAGCTGATCGAGTTCAACACCTCGTGCGTGAGCGTCTTCACGCAGCGCGGCGGCATCGCGGCGCTGCAGCACGAGGCGGAGATCGTCCCGCGCGTCACCGCCCACATGCACCTGTGCCGCGACACCCTGCTGCCACTGCTGCAGGCGGTGCCCGGCGTGCGTGCCCACGCGGCCAGCGGCGGCATGTACGCCTTCTTCCGCATGGACGGCCACGGCGACGCGATGGCCACCGCCAAGCGCCTCGTGGCGGAGGCCGGCCTGGGCCTGGCGCCCGGCAATGCCTTCGGTCCGGAAGGGGCGGGCTGGCTGCGCTGGTGCTTCGCCTCGCGCGACCCCGCGCGGCTGGTGGAAGGGGTGGCGCGCCTGCGGAAATGGCTCGAGAAGGCCGGCGCGTTATAATCCTGGGGTTTTGCATGGTGCAAGACGCACGCCGCCGGCCGTTCCAGCCCGCGGCGCAAGTCAAAACCTGGGGCCGCAGCCTCGCCACGCGCGATGCCCGCCGGCCCCGACACTCAAGGAAAAACCAATGATCGCATCCTCCGTCAAGGCCGAAGTCATCAAGGACAACGCCCGCGCCGCCAACGATACCGGCAGCCCCGAAGTGCAGGTGGCCCTGCTCACGGCCCGCATCAACGAGCTGACCCCCCACTTCAAGCAGCACGCCAAGGACCACCACGGCCGCCGCGGCCTGCTGCGCATGGTGAGCCGCCGCCGCAAGCTGCTGGACTACCTCAAGGCCAAGGACGCCGACCGCTACACGGCCCTGATCGCCAAGCTCGGCCTGCGCAAGTAAGCGCATTCGCATGCAGGAACGCCTGGGTTAGCGTGCTGACTCAGGCGTTTTCTACTTCGGAGCCGCAATAGCAGAGCGAAGCTGTGTCATTCCAATGGCCCTGGGGCTGCCCCGCCCGGGGCTCCAGGCCCACTGGAATGGCATCGTGTTCTGAATTGCCCTCCGGCCCCCGCTGGCCCGCGCGGCCAGCCTTCCACACCGAAGCATAGGAAACACGCATGACCATCTTCAACAAAGTCACCAAGTCCTTCCAGTGGGGCGACAAGACCGTCGTCATGGAAACGGGCGAAATCGCCCGCCAGGCCAACGGCGCCGTGCTGGTCGAGATCGACGGCACTGTCATCCTCGCCACCGTGGCGGCCTCCAAGTCGGCCAAGCCCGGCCAGGACTTCTTCCCCCTGACGGTGGACTACATCGAGAAGACCTACGCCGCCGGCAAGATCCCCGGCAGCTTCTTCAAGCGTGAAGCCAAGCCCAGCGAGCACGAAACGCTGACCAGCCGCCTGATCGACCGCCCGATCCGCCCGCTGTTTCCCGAAGGCTTCCTGAACGAAGTGCACGTGGTCGTCCACACCGTGTCGCTCAACCCCGAGGTCGATGCCGACATCGCCGCCATGATCGGCGTGAGCGCTGCGCTGGCCATCTCCGGCATCCCGTTCAGCGGCCCGATCGGCGCCGCCCGCGTGGGCTACATCAACGGCGAATACGTGCTGAACCCGGGCCAGACCGCCCGCAAGAATTCCCAGATGGACCTGGTCGTCGCCGGCACCGAAGCCGCCGTGCTGATGGTCGAGTCCGAAGCCCAGCAGCTCAGCGAGGAAATCATGCTGGGTGGCGTGGTGTTCGGCCACGAGCAGGCCAACGTCGCCATCAACGCCATCCACGAACTGGTGCGCGAAGCCGGCAAGCCCGTGTGGGAGTGGCAGGCGCCCGCTGAAGACGAAGCCTTCGTCGCCAAGGTCAAGGACCTGGCCGAAGAGAAGCTGCGCGCCGTCTACCAGATCCGCAGCAAGCAGGCCCGCACGCAGGCCCTGCGCGAAGCCAACGCCAGCGTGATGGAAGCGCTCAAGGCCGGCGGCGAGCCCTTCGACGCCGGCAAGGTGGGCGACCTGCTGTTCGCCATCGAATCGAAGATCGTGCGCAGCCAGATCCTGGCTGGCGAGCCGCGAATCGACGGCCGCGACACGCGCACCGTGCGCCCCATCGAGATCCGCAACTCCGTGCTGCCCCGTACGCACGGTTCCGCGCTGTTCACGCGCGGCGAGACGCAGGCCCTGGTGGTGTCCACGCTGGGTACCGAACGCGACGCGCAGCGCATCGACGCGCTGGCCGGCGAGTTCGAGGACCGCTTCATGTTCCACTACAACATGCCTCCCTTCGCCACCGGTGAAGTGGGCCGCATGGGCTCCACGAAGCGCCGCGAGATCGGCCATGGCCGCCTGGCCAAGCGCGCGCTGGTCGCCGTGCTGCCGACGAAGGAAGAGTTCCCCTACACCATCCGTGTGGTCTCCGAGATCACCGAGTCCAACGGCTCGTCCTCGATGGCTTCCGTCTGCGGCGGCTGCCTGTCGATGATGGACGCCGGCGTGCCGATGAAGGCCCACGTGGCCGGCATCGCCATGGGCCTGATCAAGGAAGACAACCGCTTCGCGGTGCTGACCGACATCCTGGGCGACGAGGACCACCTGGGCGACATGGACTTCAAGGTGGCCGGCACCACGGCCGGCATCACCGCGCTGCAGATGGACATCAAGATCCAGGGCATCACCAAGGAAATCATGCAGGTCGCCCTGGCCCAGGCCAAGGAAGCCCGCCTGCACATCCTCGGCAAGATGCAGGAAGCGATGGGCGAGGCCAAGACCGAGGTCTCCAGCTTCGCGCCCAAGCTCTACACGATGAAGATCAACCCCGAGAAGATCCGCGACGTGATCGGCAAGGGCGGCGCGGTGATCCGTGCGCTGACCGAAGAGACCGGCTGCCAGATCAACATCGAGGAAGACGGCACGATCACCATCGCCGCGACCGATGCCGAGAAGGCCGAAGTCGCCAAGAAGCGCATCGAGCAGATCACGGCCGAGGTCGAGATCGGCAAGATCTACGAAGGCCCCGTGGTCAAGATCCTGGATTTCGGCGCGCTGATCAACCTGCTGCCCGGCAAGGATGGCCTGCTGCACATCAGCCAGATCGCCCACGAGCGCGTGGAGAAGGTGACCGACTACCTGACCGAAGGCCAGGTCGTGAAGGTCAAGGTGCTCGAGACCGACGAGAAGGGCCGCGTGAAGCTGTCCATGCGCGCGCTGCTGGACCGTCCGGCGGGCGACAGCGGCCGTCCGGCGCCCGCCGAGCGTGGCGACCGTGGTGACCGTCCGGAGCGTGGCGAGCGCCGCGAACGCCGCGACTACGGCAGCTCCGAGCAGCAGCAACAGCAATCCGTGGATGCCGGCGCGCAGCCGGGCCAGATGGATGCCTGAGGACTTCCGCCGCCACCCCGGTGGCGGCCGGTCCGGCCTGTCCTCGCGGCAGTGCCGGGCATCTGCAACCTGACATCCCAGGAAACCCTGTATGGCGACCACCATGCGTGCCGTGGAAATCACGGGCCCCGGCGGCCCGGATGTGCTGCGCCTCGCGGAGAGGCCCGCGCCGCGGCCGGGCGCGGGCGAACTGCTGATCCGCGTCGCGGCCAGCGGCATCAACCGCCCCGACGTGCTGCAGCGCAAGGGACACTACGCCCCTCCACCGGGCGCATCCGACCTGCCGGGCCTGGAAGTGGCTGGCACGATCGAGTCCGGTGACGCGGAGGCGATGGCCGCTGCGGGCCTCAAGGCCGGCGACCGCGTGTGTGCTCTGGTCGCGGGCGGCGGGTATGCCGAGTGGTGCGTCGCACCCGTCGCGCAATGCCTGCCTGTGCCCGAAGGCTGGAGCGATGTGGAGGCGGCCTCGCTGCCCGAGACCTTCTTCACGGTGTGGAGCAACGTGTTCGACCGCGGCCACCTCGCGGCCGGCGAAACCCTGCTGGTGCAGGGCGGCAGCAGCGGCATCGGCGTGACGGCCATCCAGCTCGGCCGTGCCTTCGGCGCCACGGTGATCGTGACGGCGGGCTCGGACGAGAAGTGCCGCACCTGCCTGGAGCTCGGCGCGCACCATGCCATCAACTACAGGACGCAGGACTTCGTGGCCGAGGTCCGGCGCATCACCGAGGGCCGCGGCGTGGATGTCGTGCTCGACATGGTGGCGGGCGACTACGTGGCGCGCGAGGTCGAGTGCCTGGCCGAGGACGGCCGGCTCGTGATCATCGCGGTGCAGGGCGGCGTGCAGTCCTCCTTCGATGCGGGGCTGGTCTTGCGCCGCCGCCTGACGGTGACCGGCTCGACGCTGCGCCCCCGCTCGGTTGCGTTCAAGGGCGCCATCGCGTCCGCCCTGCGCGAGCGGGTGTGGCCGCTGCTGGCGGCGCGCACCGTGCGGCCCGTGGTGCACAGCACCTTCCCGGCGGCGGAGGCCTCCGCCGCCCATGCGCTCATGGAGTCGAGCCAGCATGCCGGCAAGATCGTTTTGACGTGGACAGCATGACAAAGAAGAAACTCATCGCGGGCAACTGGAAGATGAACGGCGCCCTGGGCGCCAACGCCGCGCTGGTGGAGGCGCTGCGCGCCGGCACGGGCGTGGGTTGCGACGTGGCCGTGGCGGTGCCGGCGGCCTACCTCGCGCAGGTGCAGGGACTGACCGAGGGCTCGGCCATCGCGCTGGCCGCGCAGGACGTGTCGCAGCACGAAGCCGGCGCCTACACGGGTGAGGTCTCCGCCGCGATGCTCAAGGAGTTCGGCGTACGCTACGTGCTGGTCGGGCATTCCGAACGCCGCCAGTACCACGGCGAGACCGACGAGCAGGTGGCCGAGAAGGCGCAGCGCGCACTGGCTGCCGGCATCACGCCGGTGGTGTGCGTGGGCGAGACACTGGCCGAGCGCGAAGCCGGCCAGACCGAGGCCGTGGTCAAGCGCCAGCTGGCCGCGGTCATCCACCTGAACGGCCATTGCATCAGCGAGATCGTGGTGGCGTACGAGCCCGTCTGGGCGATCGGCACCGGCCGCACCGCCACGCCCGGGCAGGCCCAGCAGGTGCATGCCGTGCTGCGGGCGCAGCTGGCCGCGGCCAGCGAGCACGCGGACCGCATCCGCCTGCTCTACGGCGGCAGCATGAACGCCGCCAACGCGGCCACGCTGCTGGCCCAGCCCGACATCGACGGGGGCCTCGTGGGCGGCGCATCGCTCAAGGCCCAGGAGTTTTTGCAGATCATCGCAGCGGCCGCCTGAGCGGCACCGCGCGAACCAACCGGAGTAGAGAAGAAATGAATGTGCTCGTGAATGTAATCCTGGCCGTGCAGATGCTGGCCGCGCTGGCGATGATCGGCCTCGTGCTCATCCAGCACGGCAAGGGCGCCGACATGGGGGCCGCGTTCGGCAGCGGCAGCTCGGGCAGCCTGTTCGGCGCCAGCGGCAGCGCGAACTTCCTGTCGCGTTCGACGGCGGTGCTGGCCGGCGTGTTCTTCGCGGCCACGCTCGCGCTGGCCTATTTCGGCAACGTCCGTCCTGCCGGCGTGGGCAGCGTGCTGGAGACCCCGGCGGCCGCCCCTGCAGCCGTGCAGCCGGTGGCGCCCGCGTCCACTTCCGCCATTCCCGCATCCGCGCCGGCACCTGCGGCACCGGCCTCTGGCGCAGCGCAGATCCCGACAAAATAATTGTTGGAAAAGTAACCGATTCATAGAGAGTCGGGTTTTTCCGGAGTAAAATCCCGGATTGTCTGGAAAGCCAAATAGCCCTTCGGGTTCCTCATGCCATCCAGATGCAGACATCAGCCGTCGTGGTGAAATTGGTAGACACGCTATCTTGAGGGGGTAGTGGCGAAAGCTGTGCGAGTTCGAGTCTCGCCGACGGCACCAACACACAAGCAAGCCCGCCCGGCCATTCCTCATCGCAGGAACGGGGGTGCGGCCCCAGCGGTGAGTACCCCTCCAGATGAACCTCGATCAATACCTCCCCGTTCTTCTGTTCATCCTGGTCGGCATCGGAGTGGGGGTGGTGCCCCTGGTCCTGGGCTACGTGCTGGGCCCGAACCGCCCCGACACGGCCAAGAACTCCCCCTACGAGTGTGGCTTCGAGGCTTTCGAAGATGCGCGCATGAAGTTCGACGTGCGCTACTACCTCGTCGCCATCCTTTTCATTCTTTTCGATCTGGAAATCGCATTCCTCTTCCCGTGGGCGGTCACGCTGCACGAGGTCGGGGTGACCGGTTTCGTCGCCGTCATCGTCTTCCTGGCCATCCTGGTCGTGGGCTTCGCCTACGAGTGGAAAAAGGGTGCCCTGGATTGGGAATGACGGGGCTTCACAAGGAACGACACGATGATTGAAGGCGTGATGAAGGAAGGCTTCATCACCACGAGCTATGACTCTGTGGTGAACTGGGCCAAGACCGGATCGCTGTGGCCCATGACCTTCGGTCTGGCCTGCTGCGCCGTCGAGATGATGCATGCCGCCGCGGCGCGCTACGACATCGGGCGCTTCGGCGCCGAGGTGTTCCGCGCCAGCCCCCGGCAGTCCGATCTGATGATCGTGGCCGGCACGCTCTGTAACAAGATGGCCCCGGCCCTGCGCAAGGTGTACGACCAGATGTCGGAGCCGCGCTGGGTGATCTCCATGGGGTCCTGCGCCAACGGCGGCGGCTACTACCACTACAGCTACTCGGTGGTGCGCGGCTGCGACCGCATCGTGCCGGTGGACGTGTACGTGCCGGGCTGCCCCCCGACCGCCGAGGCGCTCATCTACGGGATCATCCAGCTCCAGCAGAAGATCCGCCGCACCCACACCATCGCCCGCGTCTGAAGGGTTCTCCAGCATGACAGCCATTGCCATCCGACCCGAGGCTCTGCGGGATGCGGTCGCCGCTGCGCTCGGCGACAAGGCGCGCGACATCGTGCTCGCGCTCGACGAACTCACGGTGACCGTCTCGGCCGCCGACTGCCTGGCCGCGATGCAGCTGCTGCGCGACGCGCCCGGCTGCCGGTTCGAGCAGCTCGTGGACCTCTGCGGCATCGACTACTCCACCTACGGCGACGTGGGCACGGAAGGCCCACGCTACGCCGTCGTGTCGCACCTGCTGTCCGTCAGCCTCAACCAGCGCGTGCGCGTGAAGGTGTTCTGCCCCGACGACGACTTCCCCGTGGTGGCTTCCGTGTCCGGCATCTGGAACTCCGCCAGCTGGTACGAGCGCGAGGCCTTCGATCTCTACGGCATCGTGTTCGACGGCCATGACGACCTGCGCCGCATCCTGACCGACTACGGCTTCATCGGCCATCCCTTCCGCAAGGACTTCCCGCTGTCGGGCCACGTCGAGATGCGCTACGACACCGAGGCGCGCCGCGTGGTGTACGAGCCGGTGACGATCGAGCCGCGCGAGATCACGCCCCGCATCATCCGCGAAGAAAAGTACGGAGGCCTGCACTGAGGCGCCCGGCGCATTCAGGCGATCCACGATGGCTGAAATCAAGAACTACTCCCTGAACTTTGGTCCGCAGCATCCGGCCGCGCACGGCGTGCTGCGCCTGGTGCTCGAGCTCGACGGCGAAGTCGTGCAGCGTGCCGACCCCCACATCGGCCTGCTGCACCGCGCCACCGAGAAGCTGGCCGAGCACAAGACCTTCATCCAGTCGCTGCCCTACATGGACCGGCTGGACTACGTCTCGATGATGTGCAACGAGCACGCCTACTGCCTGGCCATCGAGAAGCTGCTGGGCATCGACGTGCCGCTGCGCGCGCAGTACATCCGCGTGATGTTCTCCGAGATCACGCGCCTGCTGAACCACCTGATGTGGCTGGGCTCGCACGGCAACGACTGCGGCAGCTCCACCATCCTGATCTACACGTTCCGCGAACGCGAGGACCTGTTCGACATGTACGAGGCGGTGTCGGGTGCGCGCATGCACGCGGCCTACTTCCGCCCGGGCGGCGTCTATCGCGACCTGCCCGACAGCATGCCGCAGTACCAGGCGAGCAAGGTGCGCAACGCCAAGGCGATCGAGGTGCTGAACCAGAACCGCCAGGGTTCGCTGCTGGACTTCATCGACGACTTCACGCAGCGCTTCCCGAAGTGCGTGGACGAGTACGAGACGCTGCTGACCGACAACCGCATCTGGAAGCAGCGGACGGTGGACATCGGCATCGTGACGCCGGAGCGTGCGCTGAACCTCGGCATGACCGGCCCCATGCTGCGCGGCTCGGGCATCGCCTGGGACCTGCGCAAGAAGCAGCCCTACGACGTCTACGACCGCGTGGAATTCGACATCCCCGTGGGCAAGACGGGCGACTGCTACGACCGCTACCTCGTGCGCGTGCAGGAGATGCGCCAGTCCAACCGCATCATCAAGCAGTGCGTGGACTGGCTCCGCGCCAACCCCGGGCCCGTCATCACCGACAACCACAAGGTGGCGCCGCCGTCGCGCGAGTCGATGAAGTCGAACATGGAAGAGCTGATCCACCACTTCAAGCTCTTCACCGAAGGCTTCCGCGTGCCCGAGGGCGAGGCCTATGCCGCCGTCGAGCATCCGAAGGGCGAGTTCGGCATCTACCTGGTGAGCGACGGTGCCAACAAGCCCTACCGCCTCAAGATCCGTGCCCCGGGCTTCGCCCACCTCGCGACGCTCGACGAGATGTCGCGCGGGCACATGATCGCCGATGCCGTGGCCATCATTGGCACCATGGACATCGTGTTCGGAGAGATTGACCGATGAGTACCGAATCGAACCAAGCAGCCGGCACGTCGCCGGTGACCGAGGCGACGCGCGCGCGCTTCGCCCGCGAAGTGGCGAAGTACCCGCCGGAGCAGAAGCAGTCCGCCGTGATGGCCTGCCTGTCCATCGTGCAGCAGGAGCAGGGCTGGGTCAGCGCCGAGAGCGAGGTCGTGATCGCCGAGGTCCTGGGCATGCCCCAGATCGCCGTGCATGAAGTCACGACCTTCTACAACATGTACAACCAGCAGCCGCTGGGCAAGTACAAGCTGAACGTCTGCACCAACCTGCCGTGCCAGCTGCGCGACGGCCAGAAGGCGCTGCACCACCTCGAGAAGAAGCTCGGCATCGCCATGGGCGAGACCACGCCCGACGGCCTGTTCACGCTGCAGCAGTGCGAGTGCCTGGGTGCGTGCGCCGATGCGCCCGTGATGCTGGTGAACGACCGCACGATGTGCAGCTTCATGGACAACGAGAAGCTCGATCAGCTCGTGGACGGCCTGCGCCAGGCGGAGGGACAGGCATGACCACCGCGGCACAGATCCTCTCGCAGTTCCAGGCCACGGGTGTCCAGACCTGCTTCCACGACCGCCACATCGAGCCGCAGATCTACGCGGGCCTCGACGGCACGAACTGGAGCCTCAAGGACTACGAGGCGCGCGGCGGCTACCAGGCCCTGCGCAAGATACTGGGCACCGACGGCGGCGAGCCGATGACGCAGGACCAGGTCATCGCCACCGTCAAGGAATCCGGCCTGCGCGGCCGCGGCGGTGCGGGCTTCCCGACGGGCCTGAAGTGGAGCTTCATGCCCCGCTCGTTCCCCGGGCAGAAGTACCTCGTCTGCAACTCCGACGAAGGCGAGCCGGGCACCTGCAAGGACCGCGACATCCTGCAGTTCAACCCGCACATCGTCATCGAGGGCATGATCATCGCGGCCTTCGCGATGGGCATCTCGGTGGGCTACAACTACATCCACGGCGAGATCTTCCAGACCTACGAGCGCTTCGAGGCCGCGCTGGAAGAGGCGCGCACCGCGGGCTACCTGGGCGACAACATCCTGGCCAGCAGCTTCAGCTTCCAGCTGCACGCTGCCCACGGCTTCGGCGCCTACATCTGCGGCGAGGAAACTGCGCTGCTCGAATCGCTGGAGGGCAAGAAGGGCCAGCCGCGCTTCAAGCCACCGTTCCCGGCCAGCTTCGGCCTCTACGGCAAGCCCACCACGATCAACAACACCGAGACCTTCGCGGCGGTGCCCTGGATCATCCGCAACGGCGGCGCGGCCTACCTGGCCTGCGGCAAGCCGAACAATGGCGGCACCAAGATCTTCTCGGTGTCCGGTGACGTGGAAAAGCCCGGCAACTACGAAGTGCCCATGGGCACGCCGTTCGCCAAACTGCTGGAACTTGCCGGCGGCGTGCGCAAGGGCCGCCAGCTCAAGGCCGTGATTCCGGGCGGCTCGTCCGCCCCGGTGCTGCCGGCGTCCATCATCATGGAATGCACGATGGACTACGACTCCATCGCCAAGGCCGGCTCGATGCTGGGCTCCGGCGCCGTGATCGTCATGGACGATTCGCGCAGCATGGTCGAGAGCCTGCTGCGCCTGTCGTACTTCTATTCGCACGAATCCTGCGGCCAGTGCACGCCCTGCCGCGAGGGCACGGGCTGGATGTGGCGCGTGATCGACCGCATCCAGCACGGCCAGGGCCGCGAAGGCGACCTGGACCTGCTCAATTCGGTGGCGGACAACATCCAGGGGCGCACCATCTGCGCCCTGGGCGACGCGGCGGCCATACCGGTGCGCGCGATGATCAAGCACTTCCGTCCGGAATTCGAGGCGCTGATCCGCAACAAGACGAGTCCCCAGGCTCCGGCCTCCGCCTGATCGCGAGAAACGCATATGGTTGAAATCGAACTCGACGGGAAGAAGGTGGAAGTCGCCGAAGGCTGCATGGTGATGCATGCGGCCGAGAAGGCGGGCACCTACATCCCTCATTTCTGCTATCACAAGAAGCTCTCCATCGCCGCCAACTGCCGCATGTGCCTGGTGGACGTGGAGAAGGCTCCCAAGCCGATGCCCGCCTGCGCCACGCCGGTGACGCAGGGCATGATCGTGCGCACCAAGAGCGACAAGGCCATCAAGGCCCAGCAGTCGGTCATGGAATTCCTGCTGATCAACCACCCGCTGGACTGCCCGATCTGCGACCAGGGTGGCGAGTGCCAGCTGCAGGACCTGGCCGTGGGCTACGGCGGTTCCTCCTCGCGCTACGAGGAAGAAAAGCGCGTGGTCTTCCACAAGGACGTCGGCCCGCTGATCTCCATGGAGGAGATGAGCCGATGCATCCATTGCACCCGCTGCGTGCGCTTCGGCCAGGAAGTGGCCGGCGTGATGGAACTGGGCATGATCCACCGCGGCGAGCATTCCGAGATCACCACCGTGGTGGGCGATACCGTGGACTCCGAGCTGTCGGGCAACATGATCGACATCTGCCCCGTGGGTGCGCTCACGAGCAAGCCGTTCCGCTACAGCGCCCGCACGTGGGAGCTGTCGCGCCGCAAGTCGGTCAGCCCGCATGATTCCACCGGTGCCAACCTGATCGTCCAGGTGAAGAACCACAAGGTCATGCGCGTCGTCCCGTTCGAGAACGAGGATGTGAACGAGTGCTGGATCGCCGACCGCGACCGCTTCTCGTACGAAGCACTGAACGGCCCCGATCGCCTCACGAAGCCCATGCTCAAGCAGGGCGGCCAGTGGAAGGAAGTGGACTGGCAGACGGCCCTCGAATACGTGGCCAACGGCCTGCGCGGCATCCAGTCCGAGCACGGTGCCCAGAGCATCGGCGCGCTGGTCAGCCCGCACAGCACGCTGGAAGAGCTGCACCTCGCGACGCTGCTGGTGCGCGGCCTGGGCAGCGACAACATCGACTACCGCCTGCGCAACGCGGAATTCGCCGCGCCTGAAGGCGTCCGCTGGCTGGGCATGCCCATCGCGGCGCTGTCCACGCTGCAGTCCGTGCTGGTCGTGGGCTCCAACCTGCGCAAGGAACACCCGCTGTTCGCGCAGCGCATCCGCCAGGCGGCCCGCAAGGGCTGCGCGGTGAGCGCACTGAACGCCGTGGCCTGCGACTGGGCCATGCCGATGGCGCAATCCATCGTGGCGCCTGCCGGCGAGTGGGCCGCTGCGCTGGCCGACATCGCTGCCGCCGTGGCCCGGGAGCGTGGCGTGGCTGCGCCCGTGGCCTCCGGCCGGGTGACCGATGCGGCGCTGGCCGTGGCACGTTCGCTCGCGTCCGGCGAAGGCCGTGCCGTGCTGCTCGGCAATGCCGCGGCGCACCATGCCCAGGCCTCGTCGCTGCTGGCGCTGGCCCAGTGGATCGGCGCGCAGACCGGCGCCATGGTCGGCTACCTGACCGAAGCCGCCAACACCGTCGGCGCGCAGTTCGTGGGCGCACAACCCCGGCAGGGCGGGCTCGATGCGGGCCGCATGCTGGCCGGCGGCCTGAAGGCCGCGCTGCTGCTGGGTACCGAGCCGGTGCACGATTCCGCTGCGGGCGCGCGCGCCGCAGAGGCGCTCGCGCAGGCCGAGATGGTCGTGACGCTGAGCCCGTTCAAGACCAACCTGGAATTCAGCGACGTGCTGCTGCCCATCGCCCCGTTCACCGAAACCTCCGGCAGCTTCGTGAATGCCGAAGGCCGACTGCAGGGTTTCCACGCCGTGGTCAAGCCGCTGGGCGACGCCCGTCCGGCCTGGAAAGTGCTGCGCGTGCTCGGCAACCTGCTGGGCGTGCAGGGCATCGGCTTCGAGACCTCGCAGGAAGTGCTGGCCCACGCCGTGGGAGCCACCGGCGCCGAACTGCCGACGCACGTGCCGGCCGCCCGCCTGTCCAACACGACGTCCGCGGCAGCCGCCGTGCCGGCCATCGCGTCCGGTGCGCCGGAGCCCGTGGTCGCCGCCATCTACCAGCTCGACAGCCTCGTGCGCCGTGCGCCCTCGCTGCAGCTGACGGCCGATGGTCGCCAGGCTGCCACAGCCGCCACCGTCGCCGTGGAAGGAGCCGCAGCATGATCGACGCGCTCTACAACGGCGGGCTGAACCTCGTCGCCCAGTCCTGGTGGACGGGCGCCGTGTGGCCCGTGCTCTGGAATCTGCTCAAGATCGTCGCCATCGTGGCGCCGCTCATGGGCGCGGTGGCCTACCTTACGCTCTGGGAGCGCAAGCTGCTGGGCTTCATGCAGGTGCGCCACGGCCCCAACCGAGTGGGTCCGTTCGGCCTGCTGCAGCCGCTGGCCGACGGCCTGAAGCTGCTCACCAAGGAAATCATCCAGCCTGCGGCGGCCAGTAAGGGCCTGTTCGTGCTGGGCCCGGTGATGGCCATCATGCCCGCGCTCGCGGCCTGGGTGGCGATTCCCTTCGGTCCCGACGTGGCGCTGGCCAATGTGAACGCCGGCCTGCTGCTGATCATGGCGATCACCTCGATCGAGGTGTACGGTGTGATCATTGCCGGCTGGGCCTCGAACTCGAAGTACGCCTTCCTGGGCGCGCTGCGCGCATCGGCCCAGATGGTGAGCTACGAGATCGCCATGGGCTTCTGCTTCCTGGTGGTCATCATGGTCTCGGGCAGCATGAACCTCACGCAGATCGTGCTGAGCCAGGGGCAGGGCACGATGGCGAACGCCGGCCTGTCCTTCCTGTCGTGGAACTGGCTGCCGCTGCTGCCGATCTTCGTCGTCTACCTGATCTCGGGCGTTGCCGAGACCAACCGCCACCCGTTCGACGTGGTGGAAGGCGAGGCGGAAATCGTGGCCGGCCACATGGTCGAATACTCGGGCATGGGCTTCGCGATCTTCTTTCTGGCCGAGTACGCCAGCATGTGGCTCGTGTCCATCCTGGGCGTGACCATGTTCCTGGGCGGCTGGCTGTCGCCGGTGGCGGCCCTGGACTTCATCCCGGGCTGGATCTGGCTGGGCCTCAAGACCTTCCTCGTGGTGTCCATGTTCATCTGGATCCGCGCGACCTTCCCGCGCTTCCGTTACGACCAGATCATGCGCCTGGGTTGGAAGATCTTCATTCCGGTCACCCTGGTGTGGCTGCTGATCGTGGGCGGATGGCTGCTGTCGCCCTGGAACATCTGGAAATAAGCGGGACACGACATCATGGCTGCTGTTGCTGCTGCTACGACATCTTTTTCCTTCAAGGACTTTTTCAAGAGCTTCATGCTCGTGGAACTGGTCAAGGGCATGGCCCTGACCGGCCGCTACGCGTTCCGCCGCAAGGTGACGGTGCAGTTCCCCGAAGAGAAGACTCCGCTGTCGCCGCGCTTCCGCGGGCTGCACGCGCTGCGCCGCTACGAGAACGGCGAGGAGCGCTGCATCGCCTGCAAGCTCTGCGAGGCCGTCTGCCCGGCGCTCGCGATCACGATCGAGTCGGACGTGCGGGCCGACGGCTCGCGCCGCACGACGCGCTACGACATCGACCTCACGAAGTGCATCTTCTGCGGCTTCTGCGAAGAGAGCTGCCCGGTCGATTCGATCGTCGAAACGCAGATCCTGGAATACCACGGCGAGAAGCGGGGCGATCTGTACTTCACCAAGGACATGCTCCTGGCGGTCGGCGACCGCTACGAGGCCGAGATCGCCGGCGCCAAGGCGGCCGACGCCAAGTACCGCTGACCTGCGGCTCCTGAACCACTTTTCACAAGATCCGATTCATGGACGCCAAGACTGGTTTCTTCTATCTGTTCTCGGTCGTGCTGCTGTATGCAGCCTTCCGGGTCATCACCGCGCGCAACCCCGTGCATGCGGTGCTCCATCTGATCCTCGCGTTCTCGCAGGCCGCCGCCATCTGGCTGCTGCTGAAGGCGGAGTTCCTGGCCATCGCGCTCGTGCTGGTGTACCTGGGCGCCGTGATGGTGCTGTTCCTGTTCGTGGTGATGATGCTGGACATCCACATCGACACCGTTCGGCAGGGCTTCTGGCGGCACTTCCCGCTCGCGGCCTTCATCGGCGCGCTGATCGCGCTCGAAATGGCGGCAGTGCTGATGGGCGGCTTCCGTGGCATGGACGAACCCAAGGCCGTGCCGGCCATGGTGGACGCGGCCGGCAACTTGGTGCAGTACTCCAACACCAAGGCGCTGGGCAAGCTGCTCTACACCGAATACCTGTACCCGGTGGAAATTGCCGCGGTGATCCTGCTGGTGGCGATGATCGCCGCCATCGCCCTGACCCTGCGCCAGCGCAAGGACACCAAGGTGACCAAGGTCTCGGAGCAGGTGCGCGTGCGTGCCGCCGACCGTGTCGCGCTGGTGAAGGTCGCCGCGACACAGAAGCCCGCGGAAGAAGCGGCAGCACCCGCAGCCGCCGAGGAGAAAAAGGCATGACGTTGACCCTTGGCCATTTCCTGTCGCTGGGCGCGATGCTGTTCGCGCTGTCGGTGATCGGCATCTTCCTGAACCGCAAGAACCTCATCGTCCTGCTCATGGCCATCGAGCTGATGCTCCTGGCCGTGAACATGAACTTCGTCGCGTTCTCCCACTACCTGGGCGACATGCACGGGCAGGTGTTCGTGTTCTTCATCCTGACGGTGGCCGCGGCCGAATCCGCCATCGGCCTCGCGATCCTGGTGCTGCTGTTCCGCAACAAGTCCAGCATCGACGCGGAAGATCTCAACACCCTCAAGGGCTGATCCGCCGGTACTTGCAAGGTCCTCAAGAATGAGTCAAACCCTCTCAGCTTCGACGCTCCTCGCGGTGCCGCTGGCGCCGCTGGCGGGCTCCGCGCTCGCCGGCATCCTCGGCACGGCCTTCGGCGGCAACCGCATCGGACGCCGCGCGAGCCACACCCTCACGATCCTCGGCGTGTTCGTCGCGTTCGTACTCTCGGCCCTCACGTTCAAGAGCGTGGCGCTCGACGGCGCCCGCTTCAACGAGACGCTCTACACCTGGATGGTGGTGGGCGGCCTCAAGATGGAGGTCGGCTTCCTCATCGACACGCTCACCGCCATGATGATGTGCGTGGTGACCTTCGTGTCGCTGATGGTGCACATCTACACCATCGGCTACATGGAAGAGGACGACGGCTACAACCGCTTCTTCTCGTACATTTCGCTGTTCACGTTCTCGATGCTCATGCTGGTCATGAGCAACAACCTGCTGCAGCTGTTCTTCGGCTGGGAGGCGGTGGGCCTGGTGTCGTACCTGCTGATCGGCTTCTGGTTCAACAAGCCCACGGCCATCTTCGCCAACATGAAGGCGTTCCTGGTCAACCGCGTGGGTGACTTCGGCTTCATCCTGGGCATCGGCCTGATCGCCGCCTACACAGGCACGCTGAACTACGGCGAGATCTTCGCCAAGTCGGGAGAGCTCGGCACCATCGGCTTCCCCGGCACCGACTGGATGCTCATCACCGTGATCTGCATCTGCCTGTTCATCGGCGCGATGGGCAAGAGCGCGCAGTTCCCGTTGCACGTGTGGCTGCCCGACTCGATGGAAGGCCCGACCCCGATCTCCGCGCTGATCCACGCGGCCACCATGGTGACCGCCGGCATCTTCATGGTGTCGCGCATGTCGCCGCTGTTCGAGCTGTCGGACACGGCCCTCAACTTCATCCTCGTGATCGGTGCCATCACAGCCCTGTTCATGGGCTTCCTGGGCATGATCCAGAACGATATCAAGCGCGTGGTGGCCTATTCCACGCTGTCGCAGCTGGGCTACATGACCGTGGCGCTGGGCGCTTCCGCCTACTCGGTGGCCGTGTTCCACCTGATGACGCACGCGTTCTTCAAAGCGCTGCTGTTCCTCGGAGCGGGCTCGGTGATCATGGGCATGCACCATAACCAGGACATCCGCTGGATGGGCGCCGTGCGCAAGTACATGCCCATCACCTGGATCACCTCGCTGCTGGGCTCCCTGGCGCTGATCGGCACGCCGCTGTTCTCGGGCTTCTACTCCAAGGACAGCATCATCGAGGCCGTGCACGCCAGCACGCTGCCCGCCGCAGGCTTCGCGCACTTCGCCGTGCTGGCCGGCGTGTTCGTCACAGCGTTCTACTCGTTCCGCATGTACTTCCTGGTCTTCCACGGCAAGGAGCGCTACGACCAGAACCCGGATGCGCACCACGACGACCACCATGCCCATGACGACCAAGGGCACGGCCATGGGCACGACGCCAAGCCGCACGAGTCGCCCTGGGTGGTGACGGTGCCCCTGGTTCTGCTGGCCATTCCCTCGGTGGTGATCGGCTTCCTGGCCATCCAGCCGATGCTGTTCGGCGACTTCTTCAAGGACGTGATCTTCGTGGATGCCGCCAAGCACCCCGCGATGGCCGAGCTGTCCGAGATGTTCCACGGCCCGGTGGCGATGGCCCTGCACGGCCTGCAGACGGCGCCGTTCTGGCTGGCACTGGCCGGCGTCGCGCTCTCCTACTACATGTACATGGTCAACCCGGCCGTGCCCGCCGCGATCAAGCGCGCCTGCATGCCGATCTACACCCTGTTCGAGAACAAGTACTACCTCGACTGGATCAACGAGAACATCATCGCCCGCGGCGCCCGCGCGCTGGGTACGGGCCTGTGGAAGGGCGGTGACCAGGCCCTGATCGACGGTGCCGTGGTGAACGGCTCCTGGAGGATCGTGGGCTGGGTCGCGGGCGTCGTGCGCTGGGCGCAGTCGGGCTACATCTACCACTATGCGCTGGTCATGATCCTGGGCGTGTTCGGGCTCATGACGTACTTCGTGTGGCTCAACAAGTAGAGGAAGAAGAAAAATGGGTTTGTTGAGTCTTGCCATCTGGACGCCGATCGCCTTCGGTGCCCTGCTGCTGGCCTTCGGACGCGACGATCAGGCGCGTGCCGTTCGCTGGATCGCGCTGGTCGGCGCGCTGATCGGCCTCGCCGTGACGCTGCCGCTCTTCAGCGGCTTCGACAACGGTACGGCCGCCGCGCAGTTCGTCGAGAAGCTGCTCTGGATCGAGCGCTTCAACGTGCACTACCACCTGGGTCTGGACGGCATCTCGTTCTGGTTCGTGCCGCTGACGGCCTTCATCACGGTGATCGTGGTGATCGCGTCGTGGGAGTCGATCACCGAGCGCGTGAACCAGTACATGGGCGCGTTCCTGATCCTCTCGGGCCTCATGATCGGCGTGTTCAGCGCCCTCGACGGCCTGCTGTTCTACGTGTTCTTCGAAGCCACGCTGATCCCGATGTACCTCATCATCGGCATCTGGGGCGGTCCGAACAAGATCTACGCGGCGTTCAAGTTCTTCCTCTACACGCTGCTCGGTTCGCTGCTGATGCTGATCGCGCTGGTGTACCTGTACAACCAGTCCGGTGGCAGCTTCGACATCGCCACCTGGCACCAGCTGCCGCTGTCGGCCCGCGCGCAGACGCTGCTGTTCTTCGCCTTCTTCGCGGCCTTCGCCGTGAAGGTGCCGATGTGGCCGGTGCACACCTGGCTGCCCGACGTGCACGTGGAAGCGCCCACGGGCGGATCCGCCGTGCTGGCGGCCATCATGCTGAAGCTGGGTGCCTACGGCTTCCTGCGCTTCTCGATGCCCATTGCTCCCGACGCGGCGCGCCACTGGGCATGGCTGATGATCGCGCTGTCGCTGGTGGCGGTGATCTACGTGGGCCTCGTGGCCATGGTGCAGAAGGACATGAAGAAGCTGGTGGCGTATTCGTCCGTGGCGCACATGGGCTTCGTGACGCTGGGCTTCTTCATCTTCAACGACCTGGGCGTCTCGGGCGGCCTGGTGCAGATGATCGCCCACGGCTTCGTGTCGGGCGCGATGTTCCTCTCGATCGGCGTGCTGTACGACCGCGTCCACTCGCGGGAGATCGCTGCCTACGGCGGCGTGGTCAACACCATGCCCAAGTTCGCGGCGTTCGCGCTGCTGTTCGCGATGGCCAACTGCGGCCTTCCGGGCACGGCCGGCTTCGTCGGCGAGTGGATGGTGATCCTGGGCGCCGTGAAGGCGAACTTCTGGATCGGCCTGTTGGCAGCCACCGCGCTGATCTTCGGCGCTGCCTACACGCTGTGGATGTTCAAGCGCGTCTATCTCGGCCCCGTGGCCAACGACAACGTGCGCGGCCTGCTGGACATCAGCGCCCGCGAATTCCTGGTGCTGGGCGTGCTGGCCGTGGCCGTGCTCTACATGGGCCTGTACCCGCGCCCCTTCACCGACGTGATGGACGTGTCGGTGGCCGAACTGCTCAAGCACGTGGCGCAGACCAAGCTCCATTGAACCGACTGACAACGAGAGACCGAGATGATTGACAACATCAGCTGGCTGGCGGTGTACCCGGAGATCGTGCTCCTGGTAATGGCCTGCGTGATCGCCCTGGTGGACCTGGGCGTGACGAGCCCCCGTCGCACCGGCACCTACGTGCTCACCATGCTCACCCTGGCCGTGGTGGCCGTGCTGCAGGGCATGTACGCGAGCAGCGGCAACACGTTCTACGGCTTCGGCAACATGGTCGTGAGCGACGCCATGGGCAACTGGCTCAAGTGCTTCGCCACCATCGCCGTGATGGTGACGCTGGTCTATGGCCGGCCCTACGCCGCGGACCGCGGCATGCTGCGCGGCGGTGAGCTGTTCACGCTCTCGATGTTCATGCTGCTGGGCGTGTTCGTCATGGTGTCGGGCAACAACTTCCTCGTGATCTACCTGGGCCTCGAACTGCTCACGCTCTCCAGCTATGCGCTGGTGGCGCTGCGCCGCGACCACACCACGGCGACGGAAGCCGCCATGAAGTACTTCGTGCTCGGCGCGATGGCCAGCGGCTTCCTGCTCTACGGCCTCTCGATGCTGTACGGCGCCACCGGCTCGCTCGACATCGGCCAGGTGTTCAAGGCCGTGAACTCGGGCCAGATCCGCCACCAGGTGCTGGTGTTCGGCCTCGTGTTCGTCGTGGCCGGCCTCGCGTTCAAGATCGGCGCCGTGCCGTTCCACATGTGGATTCCGGACGTCTACCACGGCGCGCCGACGGCCGTGACGATCATCATCGGCAGCGCGCCCAAGCTCGCAGCCTTCGCCATCATGATCCGCCTGCTGGTGGACGGCCTGCTGCCGCTGGCCATCGACTGGCAGCAGATGCTGGCCGTGCTGGCGATCGGCTCGCTGCTCGTGGGCAACCTGGCGGCCATCGCGCAGACCAACCTCAAGCGCATGCTGGCCTACTCGACCATCGCGCAGATGGGCTTCGTGCTGCTGGGCCTGCTGTCGGGCGTCATCAACGGCAACGTGGATGCGAACGCGGTGGAGAACGCCTACAGCTCGGCGATGTTCTACATCCTGACCTACGTGCTGACCACGCTGGCGAGCTTCGGCATCATCCTGCTGCTGGCGCGCGAAGGCTTCGAGAGCGAAGAGATCTCCGATTTGGCCGGCCTGAACCAGCGCAGCCCGCTCTACGCCGGCGTGATGGCCATCTGCCTGTTCTCGCTCGCGGGCATCCCCCCGATGGTGGGCTTCTACGCCAAGCTGGCCGTGCTGCAGGCCCTGGTGGCTTCCGGCCAGGCCCCGTACATCGCGCTGGCCGTGTTCGCCGTCGTGATGTCGCTGATCGGCGCGTTCTACTACCTGCGCGTCGTGAAGGTGATGTACTTCGATGCACCGCTGACGGCCACCAGCGTGTCCGCGCCGCTCGACGTGCGCATGGTGCTCACCGTGAACGGCGCCCTCGTGCTGGTCCTCGGCCTTGTGCCGGGCGGCCTGATGGCACTGTGTGCCGACGCGGTGGTGCGAGCGCTGGCCACCTGAACGGCCGTTCGCGGAGGCCGGCCGCCGTTTCCGATTCCCCGCTCCATCGCGCTCCGCCACCACGCGGGCGCTGCGGTGGAGAGAAGGGCAGCGGCTGCTTCCGGACCTGTTGAGATTGCTCCCCGTGTCATCCTCCGCATCCATCTGGCTGGTGATCGTGGCGGCCCTCGTGGCCGCCAACCTGCCTTTCTGCAACCACCGCTGGCTGGTGGTCGGGCCCCGTGCGGTGCCGGCCAAGCCGCTGGCGGCGCGCCTGGGCGAGTGGCTGCTGTGCTATTTCCTGGTGGGCGGGCTGGCCCTGCTGCTGGAAAAGCGTGCCGGCCAGATCGCACCGCAGGGCTGGGAGTTCTATGCCGTCACGGTCGCGCTCTTCGCGACGCTGGCCTTTCCCGGTTTCGTTTACCGCTACCTGCTGCGCCGCAGGGGCTGACGTCGGGCCACAGGCGCCTGTGCCGTCGCCCGCGCATTTGGACGTTACGTCACGGACCTCGTTGCATCATCATGAAGGTGCTTGACCTGCGTTGCGCACTCGACCATGCCTTCGAGGGATGGTTTGCTTCCGAAGCGGATTTCCAGGACCAGCTCGCCCGCGGCCTGGTGGAGTGCCCGCTGTGCGCCAGCCGGGAGATCCGCAAGGTGCTCAGCGCACCCCGCCTGAACCTGAAGTCTTCCGCCGGAGCGTCCGTGGCGGTGCCTGCTGCTCCCGCGCAGGCGGACCTGGCGATGCCGGGAGGGGATAGGTCCACGCCCCAGGCCCTGCAGGCTGCGTGGCTGCAGCTGGCGCGCCATGTGATGGCCCATACCGAAGATGTGGGAAGACGTTTCGCCCAGGAGGCGCGCCGCATCCATGAGGGCGACGCCGAAGACCGCCCCATCCGCGGGCAGGCCAGCGTGCAGGAGACGGTGCAGCTCCTGGAGGAAGGCATCGCGGTGCTGCCGATGTCCCTGCCGACGGCCGCCAAGGAAACCCTGCAATAGCCTGCAGGGCCGCACCGTGCGGCAACGGACGGCCGCCCGCCCCGTTCAGGCCGTGAACTGCAGCGCCGCGAGACGGGCATACGTGCCCCCGCGCAGCATCAGCTCGGCGTGCGGCCCCTGCTCGACCACCCGGCCCTGTTCCATCACGACGATCCGGTCCGCGTTCTGGACCGTGGCCAGGCGGTGGGCGATCACCAGCGTGGTGCGGCGCCGGCCCTGCGAATGCAGCGCGGCGTCCAGCGCGGCCTGCACCATGCGTTCGCTTTCGGCGTCCAGCGCGCTGGTGGCCTCGTCGAGCAGCAGCAGCGGGGCATCCTTGAGCAGGGCGCGGGCGATGGCGATGCGCTGGCGCTGTCCACCCGACAGGCGCACGCCGCGCTCTCCCAGGAAGGTGCCGTAGCCTTCGGGCAGGGCGGCGATGAAATCGTGCGCGAAGGCTGCGCGCGCGGCGTCTTCCACCTCGGCGTCGCTGGCTTCGGGCCGGCCATAGCGGATGTTCTCCCGGGCCGAGGCCGAGAAGACCACGGCATCCTGCGGCACCACGGCGATGCGGGACCGGAAGTCGTCCGGCGCCAGGCTGCGCAGGTCTTTCCCGTCCAGCAGGATGCGGCCGCCGTCCGGTGCCGGATCGACGTCATAGAAGCGCTGCAGCACCTGGAAGACGGTGGTCTTGCCGGCTCCGCTCGCACCCACCAGCGCCACGGTCTCGCCGGGCTGGATGTGCAGGTCGAAGTCCCGCAGCGCAGGCTGCGCGGGCCGGGAGGGATAGTGGAACCCGACATGCTCGAAATCCACGCGCAGGCCCTGGCTGCCCCCGGGCAGGGGTTCGGGCGCCGGCGGCGAGGCGATCGCGGGGCGGGCTGCCAGCAATTCCATCAGCCGTTCGGTCGCACCCGCCGCGCGCAGCAGGTCGCCGTAGACCTCGCCCAGGACCGCGACCGCCCCGGCCAGCAGCATGACGTAGATCACCGTCTCGCCGAGCTGTCCGGCCGACATGTCGCCGGCCAGCACGGCCTGTGTGCCGCGGTACAGGCCCCACAGCAGCAATCCCGCATTGGCAACGATGATGAAGGCCACCAGGGCGGCGCGCGCCCGGCTGCGGCGCACGGCGGCGTCGAAGGCGTGCGCGGTGGCGGCCTGGAAACGTGCGCTTTCCCGGGCCTCCGCCGTGTGGCTCTGCACCACGGGAATCGCGTTCAGCACTTCTCCCGCGAGCGCGCTGGCATCCGCTACCCGGTCCTGGCTGTCGCGCGACAGCCGCCGCACCCGGCGACCGATCCACGCGGTGGGAGCCACCACGAGCACGATGCCCAGCAGCACGACGGCCATCAGGCGCGGATGGCTCCAGACCAGCATGCCCAGCGCGCCCAGTCCCATCACCGCGTTGCGCAGGCCCATGGACAGGGAGGAGCCGACCACGGTCTGCACCAGCGTGGTGTCGGTGGTCAGGCGCGACAGGACCTCGCCCGTCTGCGTGCTTTCGAAGAAGGCCGGGCTCTGGCGCAGCACGTGCGCGTACACGGCGTTGCGCAGGTCGGCGGTGACCCGCTCGCCGAGCCAACTGACCAGGTAGAAGCGTGCCGCCGAGAACATGCCCAGCGCCACGGCCACGCCGAACAGCAGCCCGAAGTGTTCCTGCAGCGCCATGGCCTGGGCTCCGCGGTCCCCGGGCAGCAACCCGCCGTCGATCAGCGAGCGCAGGGCCATGGGGAAGGCCAGCGTGGCAGCCGCTGCCAGCACCAGGAACACCAGTGCCAGGAGGATGCGGCCCGCATAGGGCCGAAGGAAGGGCGACAGGCCCGCCAGGGCGCGCGTCGGTGGGCGCGAGGGATTTCCCGGGGGCGTGGCGGGATGGAGGGTCGGTGCGGAGGCGGATGGCATGGTGGCACCAGTGTAAGAAGGTGGCGGCCTGCGCGCCGGGGGCTCTTGGCAAGGAGCGTGTTTGCTACTGAAGGTGTAGCAATGATTGAAGGCGTGGAAAAGCGTTCCGCGCTGCAGTGGCGCGGCAAGCCCGTGGGCCGGGGGCGGGCGCCGTGCGCGTGCTGGATGGGGCGGGCCGGCGGGGCGGGGGGTGTTTGCTTAGGCGTTTATACATAGGCATTTGTCCCAGTTCCTGGCCTTCGGCAGGGCGGCATACGATGCACCGCAACCCTGCCCCCCGGCATGCGCCGCCGTTCCTCGCGCGGCATGCCGGCGGGGTCCACCACGGAGCGGCTCCTGCCCCATGAGCGACGACGTCATCCTCGAAACCCGCCATCTCACCAAGGAATTCAAGGGCTTCACCGCGGTCAGCGATGTGAACCTGTCGGTGCGCCGCGGTTCCATCCATGCGTTGATCGGCCCCAACGGCGCGGGCAAGACCACCTGCTTCAACCTGCTGACCAAGTTCCTTGAACCCACGTCCGGCACGATCACCTTCAACGGCGCGGACATCACCCGCGAGGCGCCCGCGCAGATCGCGCGGCGCGGGGTGATCCGCTCGTTCCAGATCTCGGCCGTGTTCCCGCACCTGACGCTCACCGAGAACGTGCGCCTCGGCCTGCAGCGCCGCCTTGGCACGTCCTTCCATTTCTGGAAGAGCGAACGCAGCCTGGCGCACCTCGACAGCCGGGCGCGTGAACTGCTCGCGGAAGTGGGCCTCGCCGACCTGGCCGACGAGGTCACCGTCAACCTGCCCTACGGCCGCAAGCGCGCGCTCGAGATCGCCACGACGCTCGCGATGGAGCCCGAGCTGATGCTGCTCGACGAGCCCACGCAGGGCATGGGCCACGAGGACGTGGACCGCGTGACGCAGCTCATCAAGAAGGTGTCTGCCGGGCGCACGATCCTCATGGTGGAGCACAACATGAAAGTCATCTCCACCATTGCCGACCGCATCACGGTGCTGCAGCGCGGGGCCGTGCTGGCCGAGGGACCGTACGAGGAGGTCTCGCGCAATCCGCAGGTCATGGAGGCCTACATGGGCACCACGGACGGCCAATTGCAGGGGACCCACTGATGATGCGCCAACCCCCTGTGGCGCTTCGCGCCTTCCCCCTTCTCCGGCGGGAAGGGGGACGCCGCCAGTGGCCGGGCCAAGCCCGTTCCACGGCGTCTGCTGGCCCGGCCTGCTCCGCGGCCTTCGGAACGGAAAGGCCGTGCTGCTTTCAACGGCGGCTGGCCGCAATCTGCGCATTGGATCACTGAGATGGCATCGTCCCCCGCTCTCGAAATCCGCGGCCTGGAGGCCTGGTATGGCGAATCGCACGTGCTGCACGGCGTGGACATGGTCGTGCAGCCCGGCGAGGTGGTCACGCTGCTGGGCCGCAACGGCGCCGGCCGGACCTCCACGCTGCGGGCCGCGATGGGCCTGACCGGTGCGCGCAAGGGTTCGGTGAAGATCAACGGGCAGGAAACCATCCAGATGCCCACGCACCGCATCGCCCACCTGGGCGTCGGCTACTGCCCTGAAGAGCGCGGCATCTTCTCCAGCCTGTCGTGCGAGGAGAACCTGCTGCTGCCGCCCGTGCTCAAGACGGGCCGCGCAGGCATGCCGGTGGACGAGATCTACGCGATGTTCCCCAACCTCGCGGAGCGCCGCCACAGCCAGGGCACGCGCCTGTCGGGCGGGGAGCAGCAGATGCTGGCGGTGGCGCGCATCCTGCGCACGGGCGCCCAGCTGCTGCTGCTCGACGAGATCTCGGAAGGGCTGGCGCCCGTCATCGTGCACGCCCTTGCCCGCATGATCACCACGCTGCGAGAGAAGGGCTACACCGTGGTGATGGTGGAGCAGAACTTCCGCTTCGCCGCACCGCTCGCCGACCGCTTCTACGTGATGGAGCACGGCCGCATCGCGCTGCAGTTCGGCGCGGCGGAGCTGCAGGAGCGCATGCCGGTGCTCAACGAGTTGCTGGGCGTCTAGCCCGCCCGGGTCCATCCACCCATCCCTATCCGATACCCGCCTCAGGAGACAACGACATGAAAAAGCAGCAACGCACGGCAATCCTCAAGACCCTCGCCGCCGCGCTCGGCCTGGCCGGGGTGTGCATGGCCCCGGCCGCGCAGGCGCAGGACGGCAAGGTGAAGATCGGTTTCATCACCGACATGTCGAGCCTGTACGCGGACGTGGAAGGCAAGAACGGCGCGGTGGCCATCCAGATGGCGATCGACGACTTCGGCGGCAAGGTGCTGGGCATGCCGATCGAGCTGGTTTCCGCCGACCACCAGAACAAGGCCGACATCGCGGCCAGCAAGGCGCGCGAATGGATCGACACGCAGGGCCTCACGATGCTCTTCGGCGGCACCAACTCGGGCACGGCGCTGGCCATGGCCAAGGTGGCGCAGGAGAAGAAGCGCGTCTTCATCGTGAACGGCGCCGGCACCTCGGCGCTCACCAACGAGCAGTGCAGCCCCTACACCGTGCAATATGCCTACGACACCGTGGCGCTCGCCAAGGGCACCGGCAGCGCCGTGGTGCAGCAGGGCGGCAAGGACTGGTTCTTCCTCACGGCCGACTATGCCTTCGGCGCCGCGCTGGAGGCCGATACGGCCAAGGTGGTGAAGGACAAGGGGGGCCGCGTGCTGGGCAGCGTGAAGCATCCCCTCAATGCGTCGGACTTCTCGTCCTTCCTGCTGCAGGCGCAGAACTCCAAGGCGCAGATCCTGGGGCTGGCGAACGCGGGCGGCGACACCATCAACGCCATCAAGGCGGCGCGCGAGTTCGGCATCAACAAGAGCATGAAGATGGCAGGCCTGCTGGTGTTCCTGACCGACATCCACAGCCTGGGCCTGAAGAACACCGAAGGCCTGCTGCTCACCACCAGCTGGGACTGGAATCTCGACGACAAGACGCGCGCCTTCGGCCGCAAGTTCTTCGCCAAGACCAAGCGCATGCCCACCGACATCCAGGCAGCCGACTACTCGGCCACCATGAACTACCTCAAGGCGGTGGAGGCCGCCAAGAGCACGGACGCCGACAAGGTGATGGAAAAGCTCAAGTCCACGCCCATCGACGACTTCTACGCCAAGGGCAGCATCCGCCCCGACGGCCGCTTCGCGCACGACATGTACCTCGTGCAGGTGAAGGCGCCGTCCGAGTCGAAGGAGCCGTGGGACTACTACAAGGTGGTCGCCAAGCTGCCCGTCGACCAGGTGTGGACCACGAAGGCCGAGAGCAAGTGCGCGCTCTGGAAGTGATGCGCGCAGCCTGAATCCGGCTTTTTTCCCCGCGATGGACGAACGACAACAGAAGGAGACAAGGACCATGGCACACGCAATCACGAAACTGGCGATGGCGCTCGGCGCCGCAGGGCTCTTCGCGGCGTCGGCCGCGCATGCGCAGCAGGACGCCCCGGTGAAGATCGGCTTCATCACCGACATGTCGAGCCTGTATGCCGACGTGGAGGGCAAGAACGGGGCGGTGGCGATCCAGATGGCGATCGACGACTTCGGCGGCAAGGTGCTCGGCCGGCCGATCGAGCTGCTCACGGCGGACCACCAGAACAAGGCGGACATCGCAGCCAGCAAGGCACGCGAATGGATCGACACGCAGGGCCTGACCATGGTCTTCGGCGGCACCAACTCGGGCACGGCACTGGCCATGGCCAAGGTGGCGCAGGAGAAGAAGCGCGTCTTCATCAACAACGGCGCAGCCACCTCTGCACTGACCAACGAGCAGTGCAGCCCCTACACCGTGCATTACGCCTACGACACCGTGGCGTTGGCCAAGGGCACGGGCGCCGCCATCGTGGACGCGGGCGGCAAGAGCTGGTTCTTCCTCACGGCCGACTATGCGTTCGGCCATGCGCTGGAGGCCGACACCTCCCGCGTGGTGAAGGAAAAGGGCGGCACCGTGGTGGGCTCCGTGCGGCACCCGCTCAACGCGTCGGACTTCTCGTCGTTCCTCTTGCAGGCGCAGAACTCCAAGGCGCAGATCCTGGGCCTGGCGAATGCGGGCGGCGACACGATCAACTCGATCAAGGCCGCCAAGGAATTCGGCATCGGCAAGAACATGAAGCTCGCCGGCCTGCTGATCTTCTTCAGCGACATCCACAGCCTGGGCCTGAAGACCACGGAGGGCCTGCAGTTCACCACCAGCTGGTACTGGGACCTGAACGACGAGACCCGCAAGTTCGCCGACCGCTTCATGGAGAAGACCAAGCGCCGGCCGACCGAGATCCAGGCGGCCGACTACTCGGCCACCATGAACTACCTCAAGGCCGTGGAAACCGCCAAGAGCATCGAGGCCGACAACGTGATGGAAGCCTGGCGCGGCATGAAGATGGACGACTTCTTCAACAGCGGCACGCTGCGCCCTGACGGCCGCTACGTGCACGACATGTACCTCATGCAGGTGAAGACGCCCGCGGAATCCAGGGGCACCTGGGACTACTACAAGCTCGTGAAGAAGCTGCCGGGCGACCAGGTCTTCGCCACCAAGGCCGAGAGCAAGTGCGCGCTCTGGAAATGATCCGCACCGCCTGAGCGCCCTCCACCCCGCATCCCAATCCGCCTTCCCATGGAAATCTTCGGTGTCTCCCTGCCGGCCCTGCTGAGCCAGCTCCTGCTGGGGCTGGTCAACGGCTCGTTCTACGCCATCCTCAGCCTGGGGCTGGCGGTGATCTTCGGCCTGCTCAACGTCATCAACTTCGCGCATGGCGCGCTGTTCATGCTGGGGGCGCTGCTCACCTGGATGGCGGGTTCGTATTTCGGCATCAACTACTGGGTGATGCTCGTCGCGGCGCCGCTCGTCGTCGGCCTCTTCGGCGTGGCGATCGAGCGGCTGCTGCTGCGCTGGATCTACAAGCTCGACCACCTCTACGGCCTGCTGCTCACCCTCGGGCTCACGCTGCTGATCGAGGGCGTGTTCCGCTCCATCTACGGCGTCTCGGGCCTGGGGTACGACACGCCCGAGCTGCTCGAAGGCGCCACCAACCTCGGCTTCATGATCCTGCCCAACTACCGGGCCTGGGTGGTGGTGGCTTCCCTCGTCGTGTGCGTGGGCACCTGGTACGTCATCGAGAAGACCAAGCTCGGCGCGTACCTGCGCGCCGGCACCGAGAACCCGCGTCTGGTGGAGGCCTTCGGCATCAACGTGCCGGTGATGATCACGCTCACCTACGCCTTTGGAGCGGCGCTTGCCGCCTTCGCGGGCGTGCTGGCTGCGCCGGTGTACCAGGTTACCCCCCTCATGGGCCAGAACCTCATCATCGTGGTGTTCGCGGTGGTGGTGATCGGCGGCATGGGCTCGATCATGGGCTCCATCCTCACGGGCCTGGGCCTGGGCATCGTCGAGGGCTTCACCAAGGTGTTCTATCCCGAGGCATCGTCCACCGTGGTGTTCGTCATCATGGTGGTGGTGCTGCTCATCCGCCCCGCCGGCCTGTTCGGCAAGGAAAAGTGACCAGGACGGGGCCGCGCACATGCACCACAAGAATCTCGCCACCTTCGGCTACGGCCTGCTGCTGCTGGGCCTGATCGCCGCGCCGTTCCTCGGCGCCTATCCGGTCTTCGTGATGAAGCTGCTGTGCTTCGCACTGTTCGCTTCCGCCTTCAACCTGCTGCTGGGCTACACGGGCCTGCTGTCCTTCGGCCATGCGGCCTTCCTGGGCGGCGCCGCCTACGTCACCGGCCACGCGATCAAGGTCTGGGGCCTCACGCCCGAGATCGGGCTGCTGCTGGGCACGGCGGGCGGCGCGCTGCTGGGCCTGCTGTTCGGCTGGCTGGCCATCCGCCGGCAGGGCATCTACTTCTCGATGATCACGCTGGCGCTCGCGCAGATGCTGTTCTTCGCCTGCCTGCAGGCGCCGTTCACGGGCGGCGAGGACGGCCTGCAGGGCGTGCCGCGCGGCAAGCTGTTCGGCGTGCTCGACCTGTCCAGCGACTTGATGATGTACTACGTGGCGCTGGTCGTGGTGGTCGCCGCCTTCCTGCTGATCGTGCGCACCATCCATTCGCCGTTCGGCCAGGTGCTCAAGGGCATCAAGGAGAACGAGCCGCGCGCCATCTCGCTGGGCTACGACACGCAGCGCTTCAAGCTGCTGGCCTTCGTGATCTCGGCCGCCATCGCAGGCCTGGCCGGCTCGCTCAAGACGCTGGTGCTGGGCTTCGCCACGCTGTCGGACGTGCACTGGACGGCCTCGGGCCAGGTGATCCTGATGACGCTCGTCGGCGGCCTGGGCACGCTGTCCGGCCCGCTGGTCGGCTCCGCCGTGGTGGTGCTGCTGGAGAACAAGATCGGCGAATTCGGCAACTTGCTCGCGTCCCTCACGGGCGCGGACTGGTTCCGCACGCTGGGCGAATCGGTGACCATCGTCACCGGCCTGATCTTCGTGGTCTGCGTGCTGGCGTTCCGCCGCGGGATCATGGGGGAGATCATCGCAAGGATCAGGAAGACCCACTGAGCCTGCTGCGCCTTTACAGGCGCAGCGCGCCTCCGTAGCCCGTGAGTTCCAGGTAGCCGCGTCCCACCTCGCTGCCGGAGGCGTCGCGCAGCGTGCTGAGGCCTTCCCAATAGATCGCGCCGGTGGAGCCGCGGCTGTCCAGTTCCTGGTCGTCGGCCAGGGCATCGACCTCGAAGCGCCCGGCGGGCGTGTCGATGCGCCAGGCCACCGGATAGCGCGTGCCGGTGTGCGGGCTGGTCCAGTGCCGAAGGGGTGTGAACGCCATGGCCTGCCCGTCCTCGAAGACCTGCAGCGCGGCATCCGCGACCGCGCGGAACGAGCCGCCGGCCCAGAGCGCGCTGCCATCCTGGCGGCGCAGCCGGAAGGCCGTGAGCGCGCCGCCGTTGTCCAGGTTCATGCCGATCCAGTCCCAGCCCACGGCCTCGGGATGCATCAGGGCCTCGCTCCACTCGTGGTCCAGCCAGGCGCGCGCCGCGCGGGGGGCACCGCTGCCGTCCGCGCCGATGGCAAGGCGCCGGCCCGGCAGCGCGATGGTGCCGCGCACCGCCAACTGGGGCTGGCTGTAGTAGTAGCTCGCCTGCTCCGGCTGGGGCCCCTTGCGCGACAGGCCCTGGCGGCCCTGCAGGATCAGGGGCTGGGTGCTGTCGAACTGCAGTTCCAGGTTGAAGCGTTCCGCCGGAATGCGGGCCGCGTACCGGCTGCCGCCGTCCGCCGTGCCGCTGCGGGCCAGCCACCAGTCCCCGATGCGGACGGCGGTGTCGGACTCCTGCGCCTGTGCCACGCCGAAGCCCTGGCGTGCGATGCGCTGGTCGTGCAGCAGCCGGCCGCTGCCCACGTCGGTGAGCGCGGCATGCGCGAACAGCAGCTGGTGGGCCGCGAAGGCGGAGCGCAGCGTGCGGGTCTCGTCCACCCGGGAGCGGAAGAAGGTGATCTGGAAACCCCAGTCCTGGCCGTCCGCACGGGCGTGTCCGGTGATGTACCACCACTCGGTGCGCAGGTCCGGGTGGCTGCCGTGGTCGCGCGGAAACGCCATGGCACGCGCGGGCAGTGCGCGCGCTGCGGGCATCCACGCGCTGGCGGACGCGGCGCCGAGCGCGGCGGCGAGACAGGCGCGGCGCGTCGGGCGGCCCGGCATCGTCAGGCGTCCATGCTGGCCTGGATGCCGGCGCGCGCGGCCGCGCAGTCGCCGATGGTGCCGGCCACCCAGGCATCGTCGAAGTAGGTGGGCAGGTAGCGTTCGCCCGAGTCGCACAGCAGCGACAGCAGCGAGCCTTGTTCGCCGCGCTTGTGCATGCCGCTGGCCAGGCGCAGCATGGCCGCGAAATTGGTGCCGGTGGAGGGGCCGACGCGCCGTCCGAGCAATTGCGAGAGCACCTGCATCGCCGCCACCGAGTCGGTATCCGCCACTTCCTCCAAGTGGTCCACGAGCGTGCGGATGAAGCTCGGCTCCACGCGCGGCCGGCCGATGCCCTCGATGCGCGAGCCCGCCGCCGTGAGCGTGCCGTCGCCCGAGCGCCAGTACGCGCCGAACACCGAGCCGGCCGGATCGGCCACGCAGACCTGGGTGGCGTACCGCTGGTAGCGGATGTAGCGGCCGATGGTGGCACTTGTGCCCCCCGTGCCGGCGCCGACCACGATCCAGCGCGGCACGGGGTGGCGTTCGTGCTGCATCTGCACGAACATGCTCTCGGCGATGTTGTTGTTGCCGCGCCAGTCCGTCGCCCGCTCGGCATAGGTGAACTGGTCCATGTAGTGCCCGCCGGTGTCGGCTGCGATCGCGCGCGCCGCGTCGTACACCTGGGCCGGGCTGTCCACGAAGTGGCATCGCCCGCCGTGGAACTCGATCTGCGCCACCTTTTCCACCGAGGTGCGGCGCGGCATCACCGCCACGAAGGGCAGACCCAGCAGCCGCGCGAAATACGCTTCGCTCACCGCCGTGGAGCCGCTGGAGGATTCGACGATGGTCGAGCCTTCGTGGATCCAGCCATTGCACAGCGCGTACAGGAACAGCGAGCGCGCGAGCCGGTGCTTCAGGCTGCCCGTCGGGTGGGTGGACTCGTCCTTCAGGTAGAGGTCGATGCCATGGGCCGCGTAGGCCGGCAGGTTGAGCGGGATGAGGTGCGTGTCGGCGCTGCGGTGGTAATCAGCCTCGATGCGGGCAATGGCTTGGTGCAGCCAGCCGCCGGGCGCGGCGCCGGAGGAGGGGAGTGCGGTCATGCGGGAAGTATCGCAGGCGGGCGGGCGGGCGGGCGGGTGGCGGCGCCCATGCTCCGCATCCTGCGCTACAGCCCGAAGAAGGGGCGGTTGGCTTCGATGCGTGCGGCCTCGGAAGGCGGGAAGCGCCGCTCGCGCAGGAGGTTCTGCAGCGCCTCGCGGCCCTGCTCGAAGGCCTGCACGTAGAACGCGCTCACGGTGAGCTCATCGAGCGCGCGCCACTCGTACACGCCGGCGTCCACGAACAGGATATCCGCGGGCCGCGGCATGCGCGCCGCCTGCTGCGCATAGAGGTGGGCCAGTGCGAACTCCGACCGCAGCCGGTGGTAGCGGGCCAGTTCGCACAGGGGTTCGGCGCGCACCGGCCGCTGCGCATAGGCCGCGAGATAGGCGTCCCGCACCTCGTGCGGCGGGCCTTCCAGCCGCTCGGTGAGCACGGCGACCTGGAAGACCGCGAACCAGCATTCCTCGTCCCAGCCGCCCATCGCCGCGCGCCGCCGGTAGGCTTCGCGCGACTCCTGCAGCCGGCCCGCGTCCCGCAGGCTCTGGGCCAGGTAGAACGCATAGCGCGTGTTGCCGGGCTCGTCCCGCAGCGCCTGTTCGAGCACGGCGATGTCGCGCAGGTAGGTCTGCGGATCGCGGGCGCGCGCGCCATCGTGCGACACATCGATCACCGGGCCGGGCAGCGGCTGCCAGGGCGCGTGCGCGGGCGCGGCCAGGAACTCGTGCAGAACGCCCTCCCAGCGCCAGGGCACGCGCGCGGCGGCCATGGCGTTGCGCAGGTACTCGCAGTCGTTCATGCGGCAGGTGAACATGTACCCGTCGGCTGACAGCACAGGCCAGGCGAACCCCTCGGGAACGCGCAACTGCTCGTCCGCATCGATGAAGAGCACGTAGTCCGCCTGCGGCCGCGCGAGCTCCAGCGCCTCGTTGCGGTTGTGCGCGAAATTCTTCCAGGGCCGCTCGTGCAGGCTGCCGGCCACGCCCTGCAGGAATTCGCGCACGATGTCCTGCGTGCCGTCGGTGGAACCCGTGTCCACGATCACCCAGTGGTCGATGAAGGGCCGCACGGAAGCGAGGCACCGGATGATCACCGGTGCCTCGTTCTTCACGATCATGTTGAGGCAGATGCGGGGGCGGCTCACTGCGGATCGGGTGGTGGACGCCGGGCGTATCGTACCGGGGCCTGGAGCGGCCCCGGTTGTGGGGGGCCTACTGGCAATAGGCCTCGGCCGTCACGTTCGCAGCCGATGTGCAGTTGAACTTGCAGGTCCACTGGTTGGCGGCGGAGCGGCGCGACGACGAGATGGTGTTCAGGAAGTCCGCCGAATTGCAGCCGCCCGATACCACATTGCCGGAGGAGCATGTCGCCGTCAGATTGTCCTGCCCCGTGCCTCCATTGCAGGTCGTGGTGGCCGACACGGAAGTCGTCAGGGTGCCGACGCTCCCCGTCGGGCCCGTGGCCCCGGTCGCGCCGGTATTGCCGGTCGAACCCGTCGGGCCGGTCGCCCCGGCGGGCCCTGTCGGCCCGGTGTTGCCCTGGACACCTTGAACGCCCTGCGGACCCTGTGCGCCCTGCGGCCCCGTCACGCCCGTGGCCCCGCTGGTGCCGGTCGGGCCGGTCACCCCGGTGGCGCCCGTGGCACCGGTGCTGCCCGCGGGGCCGGTCGAGCCCGTGGCTCCGGTCACCCCCGTGGCGCCTGTCGGGCCCGTGGCCCCGGTGGCGCCGGTTCCGGATGGCCCTGTGGCCCCGGTCACCCCGGTGGCGCCCGTCGGGCCGGCCGCGCCGGTGGCGCCGGTCGCACCCGTGGCGCCAGCAGGGCCCGTCGCCCCGGTAGGGCCCATGGGGCCCGTGGCTCCCGTCGCGCCGCCGCCAATGCCAGGGGAGCACTTGGTGAGCTGCCCCGTGCCCGCGTCATAGCAGGTCAGGTTGCTGCTCGTGCCGGTCGAAGGCAGGCCCGGGATGTAGACCTCGCCCGTGCCCTGCACGCGCAGCCTTTCCTGGTTGCCGCCCTTGACGACGAAACCGCCGCCGGCAGGAGGGGTGACGGTCACGTCCGCGGCGAGCGCGCCTGCAGCATGCAGGGCGATGACGGAGCACAGCGTGGTGGCGGCCCAGTGATGGCCCAGGCGTTTCTTCGGCATGGTGGAACCCTCTCTCTATTGATTTTCTGGATGTCCTGGAACGCGCATGCGGCGCTCGCGACAGGTACCGGCCTGGGCCGCGGTGCTCCACCCGGGCCGGTTATTCATTCATTCATTCAGCCTGCGCGGTGCGGGCGCGGTACCGGTGCGCGGAGTTTCCAGCCCATGAGCGCGACCATCAGCAGCGACAGCAGCGCCAGGCCGTATTCACTGAGCGTGGGAATCGAGGTCACTGCCGTCGCTGCAGCCCCGATCTGCACCGTGGGCGGCACGCTGGCGAAATTGCGCGTGACGGTGGCATTCGGGCCCAGGTTGACCACGGCCGTGCCGCTGGCGGCCGTGAGCTGCACCGGCTGCGCCTGGGTGCCCTGGATCGTGAGCGAGCCCAGCACCGTGATGTTGGCGCCTGCGGGCAGGACGAAGTTGCGGCCCGTCGTGCTCTGCAGCACGAGATTCTGCACGACGATGTTGCCGCTGATCTGGGAAGTGTTGCCGGGGTCGCATCCGTCGCGCAGCACGAGGGTGTTGTTGCCGGTGTTCACCGGACCCGTGGCGATGAGGTCTCCGCCCACCGAGATGGTGCCGCCGGAGCCGGTCACGTTGGAGCCGGAGGCAAACGTTGCGGAAGAGTCCACCGACAGCGTGCCGCCGCTGAGATTCAGCGTGCCCTGCATGTCCAGCGACGTGCAGGCGATGTCCACGGTGCCGCCCGGAGGCACGTCGAGCGAGGAGCCCGGCGGGACCACCCATTGGGCCGCGGCGGGTGCGCAGAGGGCGACGGCGAGCGCGGCGCCGGCCAGCCAGCGCAGTGGGTGACGAAGCATGAAGATATCCTCCGGTGCAACCTGCAGGCCGGTGATGGTGGCCGGTGGCTGCGATGAATGTAGTAATACGTTGAACGGCCTCGTCGGTGCTCGGGCACCTTGTCATGGAGCGTCCTCCCCTGAACCCCATAGCCATTCGCAATGACGTCATTCTGCGGGAAATTCAACAAAAAGCATCACGTGGTAAGCATTTATTTGATTTACCAATCTTCCCGGAGCGCCAGTTCTGCGTGGCGGGATGCAGACGAGTAGCCTGCAAGCCACGCTGCCACCGTGCCCGTCGCGACCACGGCGCAGCACAGCAGCGCCAGGCGTGCTGCGGGGATGTGCATCTCCATGGTCCAGTGGAAGCTTTGCGGATTCACCACGTGGACGAGCACTGCCGAGACGGCGCAGCCGAGCGCCAGCCCCGCGACGGCCCCGACAGCGGTCCATGCCGCGCCTTCGCCCGCCACCACGCCGAGGATCTGCGGACGCGTCAGGCCCAGGTGCGACAGCAGGCCCAGTTCCTTGCGACGCGCGAGCACCTGCGCCGAGAAGCTCGCGGCGATGCCGAACAGCCCGATGCCGATGGCCACGGCCTGCAGCCAGTAGGTCACGGCGAAGCTGCGGTCGAAGAGCGCTAGGGAACGTTCCCGGATCGCCTGTGCGGTGCTGAACTCGACGGCGGGCTCCCCGCCTTCGCGCAGCGCCTGCGGCAGCCGGGCCGTGATGGCGAGCCGCAGCGCGGCCTCGTCCGCGCCCGGCGCGGGCCATATCGCCAGATCGTCGATGCCCGCATCGCCCGTGAGCCGGATGTAGTCGCTGCGCTCCATGGCGACCGCGCCGAACTGGCGCACATAGTCGCGCCATATGCCTGCGACGAAGAATTCGGCCGTGGGCTGTCCGGCGCCCAGCGCGCGCAGGGCCATGGCCCGGGACAGCGCCGGCCAGCGGGTGCCCGGCCGCACCCCGTACAGATCGGCCAGCGCTTCGCTCACGTACACCGCCATGTGCCCCGGCGGCACGGCCAGCGGTGCCTCGCGCAGCGGCAGTGTCTGCGCCGCGCCGCGCCCGAAGGACCGGGCCAGCAGTGCCACGGCGGGGCGTGAGGGATCCAGCAGCAGGCTGCCGATGCGCAGCGCCTCGGCCCGTTCCACACCGGGCAGCCGCGCCACGGTGTCGTCCCAACCCGGCGGAAAGGGTGCATCGCCGCCGCCTCCGCCGGCACCCGCTGCACGCAGGTACAGCGGCGCGGGCAGTGCGGTGTCCAGCCACTGCAGCACCGAGCCGCGGAAGCTGGCCACCATCACCGTCAATGCCACGGACAGGGCCAGACTGGCCACCACGCCGCCGACTGCCACGGCCGCCATGCCGTGCATCCGCCGGGCACGCTCCACCGCGAGCATCGGCAGCGGGCGACGGCCCGCCCAGGGGGCCAGCAGGCTCAGCAGTCCATGCACCAGCACCGGCAGCAGGCCGATGCCACCCACCAGCAGCAGCGCGACCGATGCGTATGCACCGATCGGCAGCCCCCCCACCGGCGGCGCGAATGCCAATGCACACCCCGCCGCGGCGCACATCGCGGGCAGTGCCAGCCGGGGCTGCATGTCGGAGGCCGTGCCGGCCCCCTTGAGTGCTGCGGCCGGAGCCAGCCGTTCCGCCTCGCGCGCCGGCCACCAGCCGCCCGCCAGCGCGGCCGCGGTCCCCAGCGCCACGTACAGCAACGCGGCGCCGGCACTCCACTGCAGCGGGGGGCGCACACCATCGAAATATCCCCCGCCCAGGTCGCCCCCCATGGCGCGCAGCGCCAGTGCGGCCAGGCCCGTGCCTAGCGCGATGCCGGCCACGCTGCCGGCGGCTCCCAGGGCCGCGGACTCGGTCAGCACCAGGGCCCGCCGCATGCGCGGCGTGGCACCGAGCACCGCCAGCAGCGCGAATTGCGGACCGCGGCGCGCCACGCTCAGCGCCAGCACGGAGAACACCAGGTAGCCTCCGGTGAAGAGCGCGACCAGGGCCAGCACCGTCAGGTTCACCCGGTAGGCGCGGGACAGGTCGTCCGTGCGCCGTGCCGTGTCCTGCGGCCGCACCACGGCAAGGCCCGCCGCATCGGCCGCCTCCAGGCCCGCGGCCTGCAGCATCTGTGGCAGCGCTGCCTGGAAATCCTCCACGCGCCGGCCGGGCTGCAACTGCACGTCGATGCGACTCAGCCGGCCTGCGCGGCCGAAGAAATCCTGCGCCGCGCCGATGTCCATCACCGCCAGCGGCGGCCCCGCGGCCGCCACCGTGCCGGCCACCCGGGCTGCGTGCCCGGCCAGGCCCTGGCGCAAGGTGAGCGGGCTGCCGCGGTCTGTGCCCAGCCCGAGTGTCTGCAGCGCCGCCGCGTTGAGGAACAGCGTGGCAGGCGACAGCATGGCGAGCCGGCCGGCGTCCGGGAACGGCCGCGGCGCGAGTTCCGGCGCCATGGTGCCGAGCAGCAGTGCGTCTGCCGCCACGACGCGCAACGCCACCGGACTGCGTCCGGGGGCGACGGCCTGCACGGGGATCTCCAGCACCGGGCCCGCCCGCGCCACCAAAGGGTGGGTGGCCACGGGGCCGTAGAGCAGTTCCGGCAGGTCGCCCTGCGCGGCGCGCAACTGCAGGTCGGGCTGGCCGCCGGCCGCGCGCACGGCCTGGCTGAATTCCGAGAGTGCGGAGGCATGGATCACATGCACCGCGAAGGCCAGGGCGACACCCAGCATGACGGACACCATGGCCACCGCGGTGCGCCAGGGATGGCGGCGCAGTTCCTGCCAGGAAAAGGTGCGGAGCAAGGCGAGCATGGAGCGATTGTGGCGCTGCCGTCACGGCGGGTGCCTCGGCGGTTCCGCACGGGTCTTGAAGCGCGTGGCCGCAGGCCTATATGGGCAGTGCGGCCGGCATGCCGGCACGTTTTCCACCCCCGATGTTCGACACGACGAAGGAGCTCATCATGAATTCACTCGTGACCCGTGGCGGTCTTCTGGACGAATTTTTCAAGGACTTCGCGCCCGGCTTCTACGTGCGCCCGCTGCACGGCGACGGCCTGCCCACGCCGCAGCAGATCAAGGTGGACGTGAAGGAAAGCGACGGCGGCTACACCGTGCACGCCGAGATTCCCGGCGTGCCCAAGGAAGACATCCATGTCTCGCTCGACGGCAACGTTGTGAGCCTGCGCGCCGAGGTGCGGCAGCACGACCAGCAGACCGAAGGCGACAAGGTGCTGCGCTCGGAGCGCTATTACGGCGCAGTCGCCCGCTCGTTCCAGCTGCCGACCGAGATCGACGCGCAGGAAGCGAAGGCGAAATACGACCACGGCGTGCTCACGCTGACGCTGCCCAGGAAGCGCGGCACCGGCGGGCAGCGGCTCGCGATCGAATAGGGCGGTTCGGGGCGGTCAGCCGGCCGCGATGCCTTCCGGCCGGATGCCGTCCGCGGTCAGGCGCAGCGTGCGGTCGGCGCGCTGCGCCGCGGCCCGCGAATGGGTGACGAGCACCATCGCGGCGCCGTGGTCGCGCGTTTGCGCGACGAGCAGGTCCATCACCCGTTCCGCGGTGGCCGGATCCAGGTTGCCGGTGGGCTCGTCGGCCAGCAGCAGGCCGGGGCCGTGCACCAGCGCGCGCGCGATGGCCACGCGCTGTAGCTGGCCGCCGCTCAGTTGCCGGGGCAGCCGCGCGCCCAGGCCCTGCAGGCCCACCGCCTCGAGCATGCGGTCCACCCGCGCCGGGTCGCTGCGGCCCAGCAGCATCAGCGGCAGTGCCACGTTCTGCGCCACATCCAGGTGCGGCAGCACGTGGAATGCCTGGAACACGAAACCCACGTGCACACGCCGCCAGCGGGCGCGCTCCGCATCGTCCATCGTGCCCAGGTCGGCCGCACCATGGCGCACACTGCCGGCCTGCCAATGGTCCAGCCCGGCCAGGCAGTTGAGCAGCGTGGACTTGCCCACGCCGGATTCGCCGACGATGGCAATGAATTCCCCGGGCTGCACCGCCAGATCGACGCTACGGAAAACGGGCGTGCCGGTGCCGTAATGGCGCGTCAGCCCGGCCGCCTGCAGCAGCGGCATGCCCGCGGAGATTCCGTCGCCGTGGGCCGTCACGCCCGCACCCCGAGCGTTTCGAGCGCGACAGCCACCCAGCGGTCCGTGGCGCCCTGCGCATCGCAGGCGATCGCATGGCGCCACGGCATCGCGCGCAGCCAGGTGATCTGCCGCTTGGCGAGCTGCCGGGTGGCGGCGATGCCGCGCTCGCGCAGCTCCGCCAGCGGGAGGCGGCCGGTGCGCTCCTCGGCGTCCAGAGCCTCCCACGCCTGGCGGTAGCCCACGCAGCGCATCGACGGCAGGTCCGGGTGCAGGTCGCCGCGCGTGCGCAAGCGCCGGACTTCGTCCACGAAACCCTCGTCCAGCATGGCGTCGAAGCGCTGGGCGATGCGTTCGTGCAGCCAGGCACGGTCCTGCGGTTCGAGCGAAAAAAGCGGCATGGGCCCGTGTCCCGCACCCGCAGCATTCCCGGACGGGGCGGCACGGGTGTGAAAGCTCGAGAGCGGCCGGCCGGACACATGCCAGACCTCCAGCGCCCGCTGGATGCGCTGGCTGTCGCCGGGCGCCAGCCGGGCCGCCGTCTGCGGGTCCACGCGGGCCAGTTCCGCATGCAGGGCCGGCCAGCCTTCGGCCGCGGCCTGTGCTTCCAGGCGGGCCCGCACGCCGGCGTCGGCCGGCGGCATGTCGTCGATGCCGTCCCACAGCGCCTTGAAGTACAGCATCGTGCCTCCCACCAGCAGCGGCAGGGCGCCGCGCGCCCGGATTTCGCGCACGAGGCGCTGCGCGTCGGCCACGAATTCGGCCGCGCTGTAGGGCTGCAGCGGATCGCGGATGTCGATCAGGTGGTGCGGCACGGCCGCCTGCTCGGCGGCCGTCGGCTTGGCTGTGCCGATGTCCATGCCGCGGTACACCAGCGCCGAATCCACGCTCACGATTTCCACGGGACGATGGGGCGCGAGCGCACGGGCCAGGGCGAGAGCCCCGGCAGTCTTGCCCGACGCGGTGGGGCCCGCCAGCGCGAGGCAGGCAGGAAGCGCGGGTGCGGCCGCTTCGCGGGGCAGGTGGAGTGCCGGCGCACCGGCGGCCGGCAGGGAAGGGGGAGTGGACATGATCCCCCGGAGCGTACCAGCGCGCAGTGCCTGCCCGCGCCGGCAGGTCAGCCCGGCATGGCGGCGCGGACGGCCTCGTCCGCCTGGCCCTGCCAGGGCGTTGTCGGCCGGCCGATGAGCCGTGCCAGCTGGCCGCCGCCGTCGAAAAGCGCTCCCTGCGCCGCCGCGGCATCGGACTGCGCCAGGATGGCTGCGAACGGTGCGGGCAGGCCGGCGCCTTCCAGGATGCTGGCGTACTCCGCTTCGGGCAGGTTGCGGTAGGGAATGGACCGGCCCGACGCGCGGGAGATTTCCGCAGCCAGCTCCGCCAGCGTGTAGGCGCTGTCACCCGCCAGTTCATGCACCTTGCCGGCCTGGTCCGGTGCCTGCAGCACCGCGGCCGCCGCTTCGGCATAGTCCACCCGCGCTGCCGATGCGATGCGGCCATCGCCCGCGCTGCCCAGCAGCACGCCGTGCTGCAGCGCGGTGCCCACCCCGGCCAGGTAGTTCTCGGTGTACCAGCCGTTGCGCAGCAGCACGTGGGGCACGCGGGATTCCCGCAGCAGCGCTTCGGTGTCCCGGTGCTCGCGCGCCAGTTCCAGGGCCGAGGTGTCTGCGCGCAGCACGCTGGTGTAGGCCAGCAGTTCCACGCCCGCGCGCCGCGCGGCATCGACGACGGTGCGGTGCTGCGCCGTCCGTTGCCCCACTTCGCTGCTGGAGACCAGCAGCAGCCGGCGCACGCCCTGCAGGGCCGCATCCCAGCCGGCGGGGGCGGCGTAGTCCGCCTGCCGCACCACGACCCCGCGTTCTGCGAGGTCCTGCACCTTGGCCGGGGTGCGCACCAGCGCCACGATGTTCCGGGCGGGAACCGTGCGCAGCAGGGCGTCGATGACGAGGCGGCCGAGTTGGCCGGAGGCTCCGGTGATGGCGATCATGTCCTGTTCCTTGTGACGGTTGAACGAAGACGCGACAATAACCATCAAGCAAACTTTTCGTAAGTACCTACAAAAAGGTAAGTGATGGACCAGCGCCCCAGCATCCCCGTCCCCGTATCTGCCGACGCAGCTCCGGAGCCGTCGCGCCCGCCGCCTCCGGCCTCCGGTGTCGGGGCGTCCCTCCCCCTGGCCGAACTGATGCGCCGGGGCGATGTGCTGTCGCCGGACTGCCCGGCGCGGGGAATCCTGCAGCATGTCACGAGCCGCTGGGGCGTGCTGGTGCTGGTGGCGCTCGACCGCCGCACGCTGCGGTTCAGCGAACTGCGGCGCAAGGTGGGTGGCGTGAGCGAACGCATGCTGGCGCAGACGCTGCAGGTGCTGGAGCGGGACGGTTTCGTGGATCGCCGGGCCTATCCCGTCGTGCCGCCGCATGTCGAGTATCGCCTGACGCCCCTGGGGTGCGAGGTCGGCCGGCACGTGCAGGCCCTGGCCGACTGGATCGGTGGGCACCTGCCGGAGATCCTGGCGGCACGGGGCGCCGCCGCGGCCTCCGCAGGGGGCTGAATCTACGGGCCCTGGCCCGGTCAGGCCGCGGAACTGGCGGCCGAGGCCCGTTGCACCGGCGCACGCGCAGGCACCGGTCCGGCGGGGATCCGGAACAGGTCCGCCAGCGCCTCGCGGTACTGCGCTTCGCCCACGCTGTTGGTGCTGTGGTGGGTGCCGCCCTCCACCAGGACGAAACGCTTCGGCCCCTGGGCCGCTTCGTACAGCCGCTTGCCCAGGGACGGCGGAATCAGGCTGTCGTCACTGCCATGCACCACGAGCAGCGGCGAGCCGATGTGCGCCACCTTGCGAATCGACTCGAAACGTTGCGTGATGAGGCCCGAGATGGGCAGCCACCCCCACTTGAACGTGGCCACCACCTCGGGAATGTTGGTGAACGTTCCCTCCACGATGGTGCCCTGTTCGTCCGGCACCATGGCGGCCAGGTCGATGGCGATCGCCCCGCCCAGCGAATGGCCGAAGATGTAGCGCGGCGCCCGGGGCTCCCGCGCGGCCAGCCAGTCCCAGGCCGCCCGGGCGTCTTCCAGCGCCGTCGCCTCGGAGGGCAGGGTGGGGCTGCTGCGCCCGAAGCCGCGGTAGTCCACCGCGAGCACCGAGAAGCCCATGTCGTTCATGCGCCGGATGCGGCCGGCGGAGCCGGAGACGTTCCAGCGCGCACCGTGCAGGTACAGCAGCACGGGCGCATTGGCCCGGTCCGAGGGCATCCAGAGCCCGTGCAGTTTCTCCGCCTTGCCCGTGGCACGCGAATCGAACGCGATCCACACGTCCTGCATGTCGTCCGTGGATTGCGCGCCGCCCCAGGCCCGGTCGCTGGGCTGGAAGATCCATTCGCGCTGTTTCGCGTCGAGGGTGGCGCAGCCCGCCGTCACTGCGATGGCGAGCGCGATGGAGGAGAAGAGGGGCCAGCGTTTCATCGAAAGGAACAGAGTCCGGTCGGTAGGGAAAGTTCGTCGGGCCCGTGCGGGCCGCAGGGCTTCCTGCAAGAAACGCACCATGGTTCCCCGGGTTGACGGGCCGAACCCTGGAATTACCCTGTGCGGATGCCGCTGATCCGGGCTTTGCCGCGCGTCCGGCGGGGTGCGCGGCGGTGTCACGGGGCTGTCATGCGTCACCGACAGAGTGCGCGCGGGCGCATACCGTCCATTCACAAGGGAGAAGAGACCCATGACGACGCAACGAATCGCGCGCGGCCCGGCCGCCGCCCTGGTGTTCACCGGCCGGCTGGCCCTGGCTGCCGCCGCATGCGCGGCCCTGTCCGCCTGCGGCGGCAACGGCGGCAGCATCCATTCCACCCTCGACGGCTCCAGGGCCCTGGTGATCGGCCACCGCGGCGCCGCCGGCTACCTGCCCGACCATACGCTCGAAGGCTACCGCCGCGGCATCGAGCTGGGTGCCGACTTCATCGAGCCGGACCTGGTGGCGACCAGGGACGGCGTGCTCATCGTCCGCCATGAGCCCAACATCACCGGCACGACCGACGTGTCGCAGCGCCCCGAGTTCGCCAGCCGCAAGACCCGCAGGATGGTGGACGGTGTGCAGGAAGAGGGCTGGTTCGCCTCCGATTTCACGCTGGCCGAGATCAAGACCCTGCGCGCCATCCAGCCGCTGGCCGATCGCGACCAGTCCTTCAACGGCCGCTTCCAGATCCCGACCCTCACCGAGGTGCTGGACCTCGCCCGCACGGAAGGAGCGAAGGCGGGCCGCACCGTGGGCGTCTATATCGAGACCAAGCATCCCACCTACCACGCCAACCTGAACCTGAAGCTCGAAGACCGGCTGCTCGACACGCTCGCGCAGTACGGCTACACCAGGGCAGCCTCGCCGGTCATGGTGCAGTCCTTCGAGGTGTCCAACCTCAAGTACCTGCGCACGAAGACCCAGGTGCGCCTCGTGCAGCTCGTGGACGGCAACGACGTGAAACCCGACGGCAGCATCGACCTGACCGCACCCTACGACAAGCTCTACGATTTCGCGGTGGCGGGCGACCGCCGCACCTTCGCCAGCCTGCTCACGCCCGAGGGGCTGCGCGAGGTGAAGACCTATGCGGACGGCATCGGCCCCTGGAAGCCCTACCTGATACCGACCCGCATCCAGGACGCCAACAACGACGGCAAGCCTGACGACCTCAACGGCGACGGCGTCATCGACGAGCGCGACCGCATCGTGATGTCGCCCACCCGCGTGGTGGCCGATGCCCATGCGGCCGGCCTGTTCGTGCATCCCTATACGTTCCGCAGCGAGGCCAAGCGGCTCGCCTCCGACTACCAGGGCGATCCCGCGGCCGAATACCGCCAGTTCTTCCGACTCGGCGTGGACGGCGTGTTCTCGGACTTCCCCGACCAGGCCAGGGCCGCCCGCGACAACTGATCCAGGCGCGGGCGGATCAGCGTCCGCGCAGGAACAGCGCGTCGAGCTCGCGCATCGACAGCTGCCGCCACGTGGGCCGGCCGTGGTTGCACTGGTCGGAACGCTCGGTCACTTCCATCTGGCGCAGCAGTGCATTCATCTCGTCCTGCGTCAGCCGCCGGTGCGCGCGCACCGCGCCGTGGCAGGCCATGGTGCCCAGGATCTCGTTGCGGGCCCGCTGCACCACGGTGGTGGCGTCGTGCGCCGCCAGTTCCGCGAGCACGCTGCGCGCCAGTTCCACCGCATCGCCCTGCGCGAGCGAGGTGGGCACCGCGCGCACCGCCAGCGTACGGGGCGAGAAGGGCGACACCTCGAGTCCCAGCATGGCGAGCGTATCGGCGTGGACATCCGCCGTGGCCACCTCTTCGGGCGTGGCGGCGAAGGTGGCGGGAATCAGCAGCGGCTGGCTCGCGATGCGCTCGCTGGCATCCACCTGGGCCTTGAGGCGCTCATACACGATGCGCTCGTGCGCGGCGTGCATGTCCACGATCACCATGCCCTGGGCGTTCTCGGCCAGGATGTAGACGCCGTGGATCTGGGCCACCGCGCGCCCCAGCGGCCAGACCTCCGGGTCGGCGCCGGTGGGTGCCTCGGCCTGCGCAGAGGCGTCGGGTGTTGCCGCGAAAGTGCCTGCGCCGTCCGGGGCGATGCCTGCCTGCGGGACTGCGGGCATGTTCGTAGCCGGGAGCGCACCGGTGGTCTTGGCATAGGCTGTGGGAGCCTCCTGCACGGTGGCAGGTGCCCCCGGAGCCGGGGCAAAAGGCAGCGGCGCATGCGGCCCGGGGGGCTGCGCGAAGGCCGCCGCAGCACCGTCCGACCGTGCGGAAGGCATCGTGTCCTTGCGGCCCCAGAGCGCTTCCAGGTCGGTGACCCGGTGCCCGGGGCGGGCATCGAAATGCATCGCGGCCTGCCGGGGCAGCATGGCGGGCGGCTGCATGCGCACAGCAGGTGCCGTTGGTGAATCTGCGGCGGGTGCGCCCGCTTCGGCGGCACCTTGCGCAGCGGCCGCCAGCGCCTGCGCGCGCGGGGCCGCCAGGGCGTTTTCCACCGCATGCCGCACGGCCTGGTGGACTTCGCGGCTGTCGCGGAAACGCACCTCGATCTTGGTGGGATGCACGTTCACGTCCACCCGCATCGGATCGATCTGCACATAGAGCGCATACACCGGCTGTTTCTGCCCGTGCAGCACATCCTCGTACGCACTGCGGGCCGCATGCGTGAGCACCTTGTCGCGCACGAACCGGCCGTTGACGTAGCAGAACTGCTGGTCGGCGCGCGAGCGCGCGGCGTCGGGCAGCCCGGCCCTGCCGGTGACGGTCACCGGCCCGGAGCGGTGGCGCACGGCGATCGACTCGGCCAGGAAGTCCTCGCCCAGCACGTCGGACAGCCGGCGCGCCAGCGCATCCTCCAGCGCCGCATCGTCCACGGCGCCATCCGCCGAGGCCGCAGGGGCGGCCAGCGTCGCGCGCCATTGCTCGACCAGCTTGCCTTCGTGCCAGATCGCGAATCCGACATCCGGCCGGGCCAGCGCATGGCGGCGCACGGCCTCGATGCAATGCGCCAGTTCCGTGGCGTCGGTCTTCAGGAACTTGCGTCTCGCGGGCGTGGAGAAGAACAATTCCTTCACTTCCACGGTGGTACCGCGGCTGCGCGCCGCAGGGCGCAGTTCGCCGCTGCGCGCATCGAGCAGGAACGCCGTGGACTGCTCCTCCGTCCGCGAGAGCAGGGCCATTTCCGAGACCGATGCGATGGCGGCCAGCGCCTCGCCCCGGAAGCCCATGGTCGCCACCGACTCCAGGTCGTGCAGGTTGGTGATCTTGCTTGTTGCGTGGCGGCGCAGTGCCACCGGCAGTTCCTCCGGCGGGATGCCGCAGCCATCGTCTTCCACTGCGATCAGGCGAACGCCGCCCGCCAGCAGACGCACCGTGACCTGCCGGGCGCCGGCATCCAGCGCGTTGTCCACGAGCTCGCGGACGGCCGACGCGGGCCTTTCCACCACCTCGCCCGCGGCGATCTGGCTGATCAGTTCGTCCGGAAGGTCGCGGATCGGGCGGCGCGGGGAGGCAGGCTCTGGGGTCATCGGGCGGCATTGTAGGCAGTGCGGTTAGAGTTACGCGCCGCGCCGCCGGGGTGTCCGCTCTGCCCGCAGGGACGAAAGACCCGCCCGCGCGCACCACCCATTTTTTCGCTCCGCCGCTCCTGAAGGACCCGCCTTGGAAGCCATCCAGTTCCTCATCGATTTCATCCTGCACGTGGACAAGCACATCGCGACCTTCGTGGCCGCATACGGCCCCTGGGTCTATGCACTGCTGTTCGCCATCGTGTTCGTGGAAACGGGCGTCGTCGTCATGCCCTTCCTGCCAGGGGATTCCCTGCTCTTCATCGTGGGCGCGCTGTGCGGCGCCGGCCTGATGAGCTTTCCCATCGCCTGCGCCGTGCTGCTGGTGGCGGCCGTGCTCGGGGACCAATGCAACTACACCATAGGCCGGTACTTCGGGCCCAAGGTGTTCCAGTGGCCGGACTCGCGGTGGTTCAACCGCAGGGCCTTCGAGCAGGCCCACGCGTTCTACGGGCGCTATGGCGGCATCACCATCGTGCTGGCGCGCTTCATGCCGTTCATCCGCACTTTCGCCCCGTTCGTGGCGGGCGTGGCAGAAATGCACCGCGGCAAATTCACCGCCTACAACGTGGGCGGCGCCCTGCTGTGGGTGCTGGGCATCTGCACGGCGGGCTACTTCTTCGGCAACTTCCCCTGGGTGCAGGCGAACCTGGACAAGATCATCTGGGCGCTGATCCTGGTGCCAGGGCTGATCGCGATCTTCGGCGCCTGGCGCGCCGGCCGCCGGCAGGCCGCCTGATACGAAAGGGCCCGGGGCTGCCACGGCCCCGCCCGGCTGTCAGCGCAGCGTGCGCTCCAGCCACCGCAGCAGGTGGTGGTTGACGGCCTCGGGGTTGTCCAGGTTCGAAAGGTGGCCTGCGGCCGGCACCAGCACGGCATCGCAGCCGAGCGATGCCGCAAGATCCTGCATGCCGCGGGGCGGGCATGCGGTATCGCTGTCGCCGCACATCATCAGCGTGGTGGCCGGATCCAGCGCCGCCAGCCGGCCCGGCGCCCCGCCCCGCGCCAGCAGGAGCCTTCCCAGGGGGATGACCGAATCGCGCAGCCGGTCGGCGGGCATCGACGCCAGGCCGTGGGCAAATGCTGCCGGATGCGGTGCATCCAGATCGGTGCCAACCCGGAAGAAGAGCGGGACGATGGCCTGCACCAGGGATGGGGTGATGCGTCCTGCGGCCTCGATCGCGTCGAGCAGGTCCGAGTAGTGGCGGTGCGTCGCTTCAGGTTCCGCGCCGAGGTGGGCGCCCATGAGCGCCAGGCTGCGGACGCGCCCGGGAGCCAGCCGAGCCAGCTCGGCTCCCCACAGGCCCCCGGCCGACAGGCCGATAACCGCGAACTCGTCGATCTGCAGTGCATCGAGCACGGACAACATGTGCCCTGCGAGCGCCTGGAGATCATGCGTGCCGCGCGGCAGGGGGCCCGACGCCCCATGGCCCCAGAGATCTGGCGCGATCACGCGGTAGCAGCGCGAGAGTGCCCGGATCTGGGGCTCCCACATCGTGGAGTTCCCGAGATGGCTGTGGCCGAGCAGCACGGCGGGCCCCCTGCCGCGGTCCTGGTAGCAGAGATGGCCGCCTTCTGCCGTGGGCATGCGCAGGATCTGCTCCTCGGCGAATGCGCTGAAGTCGTCACCGGCCGGCGGAAAGGCCTCTGCCATCGCCGGGCCCGGCCCCAGCAGCCGCAGGGCCGACCTGCGGGGCTGTCCGCCCTCGGCACAGGGCGGCATTCCGGTGCGCGGCGGATGGGGAAAAGGAGCCATGGACAGCGACCTTCCTCTGCAAAAATGGAAGATGAATGCTAGCCGCTGCTAGCTTTATCGGTTATTCGTTAATTCATGGGTGAGGATAAATATTTTTTATCCATTACGGGGTTGGGCAACCTGCTCGCCCCGGGCACAGGGCCCACGTAAAAGCCGCTCGCGTGGCAACTGCCATGCGAGCGGCTCGTGGTGCGAAGCTGCGCAAGCCGCTTCGCAAAAGGGTCGGAACGAGGCGCGGAGGATCAGCGGCGGCGCTGGTCGCGGTCTTCGCCGAGTTCGTGGCCGATGAGTGCACCAGCTGCGGCGCCACCCACCGTGGCGGCAGTTCCACCGACGGCGCTGCCCAGCACGCCACCAGCCACGGCGCCGACACCGGTGCCAATCTGTGCGTTGGACGGATTGGAAGAGCATCCTGCCAGGCCCAGTGCGGCGACGCAGGCGGCGGCGGAGAGGAGGTGGCGGTAGTTCATGGTGTGCTCCTTGTGTGGAATTGCAGGCTCAGGGAATGTCCTTCTACCCATGTGCCCACTATCGCCTTACTCGCTCCAGGCGTGTGTAAGCAGCTCCAACCGCCGGTTGTAGGACGTTACTGTCCCGCTCGCCGCCTCATTCGGGAACGAGGCAGAGCGTCAGCAGCAGCGAGGCATCGGTCAATCCGCGCAGCGAATGGACCGCATGTGCCTGCAGGTGGACGAGGTCGCCTGTGCGCAACAGGCTGGCGCCCGACGCGGTGTGCAGCTCCGCCTCCCCTTCGATGCACTGGATCGTGAGTTCCCCGGGCGTCTCGTGCTGGCGAAGCTCCCTGCCTGCAGGCAAGACGGCCCGTATCACTTCGAGCTGCGCGGCCTTGATGATGGCCGAGGTGGCGGTGCCCGCCAGCGCGGCACCCAGGGGCCGGACGCTGACGACTTCGGCGGAATGGGCATGCTGCAAAGCCATGGAAAACTCCTCGGGCCCCGCGGGGCGTTTCGTCGTGGGATGTGTGGAACTGTGGCCCGGCCGGCGCCGCAAGGCAATGCCTGCGCGTGCACCGGCGGCCCGCCGGCATCGGCCGGGCGATGCCACGGATTTCAGACGGACCGGCTGCGCGCGAGCGGCGGATTCTTGGCGAAATAGCGGGTGATGCCACGCATCAGTGCATCCGCCAGTTGCTGCTGGTAGGCCGCCGTGCGGAGCTTGGCCTCTTCCTCCGGGTTGCTGATGAAGGCCGTTTCCACCAGCACGCTGGGGATGTCCGGTGCCTTCAGCACGGCGAACCCGGCCTGTTCCACCCGCGGCTTGTGGAGCCTGGCCATGTTGCCGATCTCGCCCAGCAGCACACTGCCGAGCTTGAGGCTGTCGTTGATCTGCGCCGTGGTGCTCATGTCGAGCAGGGCGCTCTGCACGTGTCTGTCCTGGCTGCGCACGTTCAGCCCGCCGACAAGGTCGGACTGGTTTTCCTTGTTGGCCAGCCACCGCGCGGCAGTGCTGGACGCCCCGCTCTGGCTGAGCGCAAAGACGCTCGCGCCGCGCGCGGCCGGCGTCGTGAAGGCGTCTGCGTGGATGCTGACGAACAGGTCCGCCTGCACGCGCCGGGCCTTTTCCACACGCACTCCCAGCGGCACGAAGAAATCCGCGTCGCGGGTCATGAAGGCGCGCATCGGGTTGCCCCCGACGGTGGTGGCATTGATCCGGTCGCGCAGCAGGAAAGCGACCTTGAGGACCACGTCCTTCTCGCGCGTTCCTCCCGGACCGGTGGCGCCCGGGTCCTCTCCACCATGGCCCGGATCGAGGGCGACGATGATGAGCCGGTCGGTCGCCCGGGCAATGGCCGGGGCGGCTGGCGCCGCGCCGCTGCCCGCATGCGGCGGCGCGGGCACGGCAGCCACTGCCGGGGGCGCGGCCGCCGGTGCACCGGACGGTGTGGCCACCGGCGCCGTGGGACCGGGCGATGCCGCGGGCAGGCCGCCCGGCGCCGGGGGAGCGCCTTTTCCCGGTGGCGCGTTGTGCTGGGCGATCAGGTCGCCGAGCGGGTCGCCGGCCGTGCCCGGCCTGGCCGCGGCGATGTTGGGCAATGGGGCCGGCGCGGCGGCGGTGCCCGCGGAGGCAGTGCCCGGTCCCGCATCCCGCAGGCGGTCGGCGATCAGCGTCTCCAGCGGATCCTCGGGTTCGGCGGGGTAGAGGTCGAAGACCAGCCGGTGCCGGTAGGCGGCGATCGGCGGCAGGGTGAAGACCTGGGGCAGCGCGGCGCGCTTGAGGTCCACCACCAGCCGCACGACGCCCGGGGCGTTCTGGCCCACGCGGATGCCGGCGATGTTGGGGTCGTCCGGTTTCACCTTCGCGACCAGTTCGCGCAGCTCGGGATTCAGGTCGATGCCCTCGATGTCCACCGCCAGCCGCGGCGGCGTCGCCACGAAGAACTGCTTGGCGGAGAGCTGCTGGTCCGATTCGATGGTCACGCGGGAATAGTCCTGCGCCGGCCATACGCGCACCGCGACGATGCCCGCGCCGCGCGCGATCTGCGCGCCCCCGAGCAGGAGCACCAGGGATCCGGCGCGCAGTAGCCTGCGCCGCGACGGGCCATGCGCCGGAGGCGAGGGGGCGGCGGGAGGAGGGGAAAGGGGGGGGGCGTCTTCGCTCATGCTGCGGGAAGTGCTTGCACCAGGGTGCGGCCGAGGGGCGTGCCGGCGCGCAGCAGGACCAGCCGGGCCATGCCGTGCCCATCGTACGCGCCATTGGCGGGAGGGGATGCTTCGATCTGTAGGACGAGGTCGGCGGTGGGGAGCAATCCCGCGGCCTTATCGGGCCATTCGGCGAGCTTCAGCCCGGGGCCCGCGAAGATGTCGCGAAAGCCTGCGTCCTCCCACTCGCGGGGATCTCCGAAGCGGTAGAAGTCGAAATGCCACGCCGGCCCGGTGGAGGTGTCGTGCGGTTCGACCACTGCATAGGTGGGGCTCTTGATCCGGCCCTGCACGCCCAGGGCACGCAGCAGGTGCCGCACGAAGGTGGTCTTGCCCGCACCCAGGTCGCCGTGCAGCGTGATGAAGGCATTCGCCAGCGCAGGCTGCGCAGCGAGCGCGCGCGCGAAGGCCGCAGTGTCGTCCTCGCTCCGCCATACCCTTTGCAGGGTGTCGGTTCCGGAGGGGCTTTCTACAATCCCGGGGTGATGTCGTGCAGCAGTCAACTCGTTCCTCAAATGCAAGGCTGGGCCCGCGAACTGGGATTTTCCCAAATCGGCGTCGCCGGCGTGGATTTGTCATCGGCGGAGCCGGGGTTGATGCAATGGCTGGCCCAAGGGTTCCATGGAGAAATGCACTACATGCAATCCCACGGGCTCAGGCGCGCCCGGCCGGCGGAGCTGGTTCCCGGCACCGTGAGCGTGATCACCGTGCGCATGGACTACCTGCCGCGGCAGACCCTGGAGCGCACCGCGGAGCGCGAGGGCTCGCCGACGGGCTGGCAGGCGGCGGAGCTGTCGCGCCTGGACAGGCCCCGCGAAGGCATCGTGTCCGTCTATGCCCGGGGGCGGGATTACCACAAGGTGCTGCGCGCCCGGCTGCAGAAGCTCGCGGACCGCATCGCGGGCGCCGTGGGGCCGTTCGGGCACCGCGTGTTCACCGACTCCGCGCCGGTGCTGGAGGCCGAGCTCGCCCGCCGCAGCGGGCAGGGCTGGCGCGGCAAGCACACGCTGGTGCTGCACCGCGAAGCCGGCTCCATGTTCTTCCTGGGCGAGATCTACGTCGATCTGCCCCTGGCGCCCAGCGAGCCCGTGAGCGCGCATTGCGGCTCCTGCCAGGCCTGCATCGACGTCTGCCCGACCCGCGCCATCGTCGCACCGCAGCGCGTGGATGCGCGGCGCTGCATCTCCTACCTCACCATCGAGCATTCCGGGCCGATTCCGGAAGCGCTCCGGCCGCTCGTGGGCAACCGCGTCTATGGCTGCGACGACTGCCAGCTCGCCTGCCCGTGGAACAAGTTCGCGCAGCCTGCGCAGGTGCCCGATTTCGACGAGCGCCCCGGGCTCTCCGGTCGCCCGCTGGCCGAATGGTTCGCCTGGGACGAGCCCACGTTCCTGCGCATGACCGAAGGCGGGCCGATCCGCCGCATCGGGCACGAGCGCTGGCTGCGCAACGTGGCCGTGGCGCTGGGCAATGCGCTGCGTGCCACGGGCGACCCGGCCCTGCGGGCCGCACTGGCGTCGCGCCTGGACGATCCGAGCCCCCTGGTGCGCGAACACGTGGCGTGGGGCCTGGCGCAGGCAGGCGCCGGGATGCCGGAGCCGCCGGCCGCATGAGCGGGCCGCGCGCGGCGCTCAGGGCGCGAGCCAGCCCAGCGCCAGCGGCAGGCTGAGCACGCCCAGCACGGTGGACAGCGTCACCAGGCCCGCCACATAGGGCCCGTTGTAGCCCATGCGTGCGGCCAGCACGTAGCAGGTGGACGCGGTGGGCAGCGCCGAGAAGGCCATCAGCACCGTGGTCTGCACGGCGTCGAGCCGGAACCAGCGCGCCAGCAGGCAGGCGGCCACCGGCTGCACGAGGTGCCGTATGGCGAGCACCGAGGCCGACAGCAGCTTGCTGCGCGTCAGGAGCCCGAGCTGCATGCCCGCGCCCGCCGACATCAGCCCCAGCGCGATCGACGCGGCGCCGACACGGTTCACGGAGGGCTCCATCCATCCGGGAATGCGCAGGCCCAGCAGGTTCGCGGCCAGACCGGAAGCCGTCGCCAGGATCAGCGGGTTGCGCACCAGTTCCTTCAGGAAGCCCTGGCTGCCTGCGCGCGCCATGGGCCACACGGCCGCCACATTGAAGATCGGCACGCAGACCCCGATGAGCACCGAGATGAGCTGCAGGCCCTGCGCGCCCGCCAGCCGCTCGGCCAGCGCCAGCCCGATGAACGAATTGAAACGGAACGCCACCTGCGCGCTGGCGGCATGGTCGCGTGCATCGATGCGGCCCGACAGCCCCGGAATGTTCGGCAGCGCGTAGGCCAGGCCGATGCCGCAGAGTCCCGTGAGCACGCCCGCGCCGATCAGGCCCGAGGTCTCGCCCACGTGGATCGGGGTCCGCACGATCGACTGGAAAAGCAGCACCGGAAAGAGCAGGTAATACACCAGGCTTTCGACGGGCTGCCAGACAGACCGGTTGAGCGCCGTATGGCGGCAGATCAGGTATCCGAAGAGGATGAGGGAGAAATCCGGAAAGAGGAGCTGCGCATAATTCACCGCCCGCAGGATACCCGGCGCCCGCGCCGGCGGGTGCCGTAGCGTGGAAATGCCGGCACGCCGGTGCCCCGCCCCGGGATGGGCGCGTCTCAGTCCTTGGACTTGAACACGCGGGCGCCGTCCGCGATGGCTTCCAGCACCTTTTTGAGGCCCCGGTTCACCGGCTTGTCCTGGCGCAGGATGAAGGCGAGCGTGCGCCGCAGCTTCGGTTCGAGCGGGCGCATCTCCAGGTCCTTGTGCCGGCCCGGGCCGGTCACCGCCATGCGGGGCAGCACGGCGCAGCCCAGGCCCGCCGCGACCATGGCCTTGATGGCCTCGACGCTGTCGAACTCCATCGCCGGCGGGCGCAGCGGCCCGGTGCCCTGGCGCAGCCATTCGTCCACGAGCGTGCGCGTCGTGGTTCCGGTGCCGAGCTTCACCATCGGCTGTTCGCTCAGCATTCCCGCGGTCACGGCATCGGGCCACTGGCAGGTGCCGCGGCGGCAGATGGCCACGAAATCGTCCTCCAGCACCGGCGTCGCGGCGATCGCGCGGGAGTTGACGGGCAGGGTGACGAGGGCGACATCGACGATGTTGCCTTCGACCTGGCGCACGTAATCTTCCGTATTGCCGGTGCTCACGACGATCTGCAGCGACGGATAGCGCTTGCGCAGATCGCGCAGCACCGCCGGCAGGAAGTAGAGGCACGGCGTGAGGCCCGTCCCCAGGCGCACGGTGCCTGACACCCCGACGGCATGGAAGGTCGCCGCGCTCACCGCGTTGGCCACCGCGGTCGCGACGTGCGGGACCTGGGCGAGCAGATCGCTGCCGGCAGGCGTGGCGCTCACGCGCCGTCCCACGCGTTCGACCAGCCGCACGGACAGTGCACGCTCCAATTTCTTGACCTGGACACTGACGGCGGGCTGGGTGAGACCCAGGCGTTCCGCCGCCGCAGAAAAACTCCCCAGCTCGAGCACCAGGGCGAAGGTGCGGAGCTGCTCTAGATCGATGGTTGTTTCCAAAATGATTTTTATGTTTCGTATAAGAAAGAAAAACTTCTCTTATGGAAGCCCCGGAAAGAAGATTGAAGCAGAAAGTCAGCTCATCCGCACAACAAGATTGTTTCCAGTGTCGCAGTGCCCCCGTCCTCTGCCCGCCGATGGGCATCCACGTACCCCTGGCCCCAGGGCCGCGCGCCAGAACCTCGTATCGATCGACGACTGGTCGCGCGGCGACATCGAGAACCTGCTGGACGTGACGGAGGACATCCGCCGCCATCCGGGCGAGTTCGCATACAGCCTCGCGGGCTCGCTGGTCTGCACCGCGTTCTTCGAGCCCAGCACCCGCACCCGCCTGAGCTTCGAGGCGGCCGCGCACCGGCTGGGCGCTAAGGTGCTGAGCATGGGCGACATGCAGAACACCCGCATGGGCCTGGGGGAGAGCGCGTCCGACACCCTGCGCATGGCGGGCTACTACGCAGACCTGGTCGTGGCACGGCATGCGCAGGACGGCATGGTGGAGCGCATGGCGCAGGAGCTCGACGTGCCCGTGGTGAACGCAGGTGAAGGCCTGCACCGCCATCCGACACAGACCCTGATCGATCTCTTCACCCTGCGCAAGCACTTCGGCACCCTGGATGGCCTGCGCGTGGGCATCTGCGGAGGGCTGCGGTATTCCCGGGCGGCCAAGTCGCTGCTGGCCGGACTGCGCGCCTTCCGCGACGTGCGGGTGCATGTGGTGGATGCGGTGGGCGACGCCGACGCGGTGCAGGCGCAGCACGTGCCGCTGGCGCAGGTCGCCGGCGCGGGCGTCCAGGAGCACGCCTGCGCTGCCGACCTGCTGGGCCAGGTGGACGTGGTCTATGTCGTGCGCGTGCAGCGCGAGCAGTACCGCGACGCGGCCTCCCATGGCGTGCAACTGGAGCGCTGCCGCGTCGACCGCCGGCTGTTGCAGGGCCTGCGGGGCGGCATGGTGGTGATGCACTGCCTGCCCCGCGGCGCGGAGCTTCCGGAGGACGTGGACGACACGCCCTTCAACCACTATTTCCGGCAGGCGGCCAATGGCGTGGCCGTGCGCATGGCAGTGCTCCAGCGCTACCTGGGCCGGTTCCGCCTGACGACGGCCGCCCTGATGGGCGACCGGCTGCACCTGGACATCGCTCCCCCGTCTTCCCCCAACCGGTCCGTCGCATGGTGATGCTCTGGAGCGCCGCCCTCGCGGGCGTGGGAGGCATCGTGGGCATCGTCGCCGTCACGGTGGGCGGGGGCGTCACGCTCGGCGTGCCGCTGCTGCTGCTGCTCGGGCATCCGGCCGCCACCGCCATCGCCACCGTCAAGTTCGCGCTGATCGGCTCCTTCGCCACGGGAGCGCTGGTGCACCGCCAGGACCAGCGCTCCGAGGTGGCCGTGCCCTGGCTGCTCTGGCCGCTGTGCGTGGCGGGCTCCGTGGCGGGCTCCCTGCTGGCCACCGGAATGGACGAGCGCCTGCTCAAGATCCTCGTCGTCGTGCTCATGGCGTGCGTGCTGTGGATCACCTACCGCACCGACCTCTCGGCCAAAGGCGTCGCACCGGGGGCAGGGGGGGGGCGCATGTCGGCCGGGGGCGTGGCTACGGTGTTCGCGCTGTGCGTGTATTCCGGGTTCTTCGGCGCGGGCTTCGGTACCTTCCTCATCTTCGCGCTCATGCATTTCTTCGGGCTCAGCTTCGTGCAGAGCGCCTCGGTCATGACACGCATCAACCTGCTGGTCGTGGGGGCCTCGGTGAGCACCTTCGCCAGCAAGGGTGTGATCGACTTCCAGCTGGGCATTCCGCTGCTGCTGGGATGTGCCGTGGGCGGAATGATGGGCGCCTGGACCGCCAAGACCCTGTCGCCGCACCGCATGAAGGCGATGTTCCTCGTCTTCTCCATGCTGCTGGGCTCCAAACTTCTCTGGGACGCCATGGTTCCTGCCTGAAACCGGGCAACGCCCGAGACTGTCGCGTTCCGCTTCTCGGGGGAGCGCGCCATCCACCACCGATGCGGCAAAGATCACGATGGTGAGGGTAATTCCTCACCAGGGGTGATGCTGCGTGCAACGATGCTCATGCCTTCCCCATGCGGGGCTGTACATCGTTTTCATGCAGTTACAAAAGGGATTGCCATGCATCGTCGAAACTGGTTCGGATTCGTCCTTCTTGCTGTCGCGGGCGGTGCCTGGGCCCAGGCCTATCCTTCCAAGCCCATCCGCCTGGTCGTGCCTTTCGCGCCCGGAGGCACCACCGACATCATCGCGCGCGTGATAGCGGATCCGTTGTCGCGTGCGCTGGGCCAGCCGGTGGTGGTGGAAAACAAGGCTGGCGGTGGCGGCATCGTCGGCGCGTCCGACACGGCCAAGGCGGTGCCGGACGGCTATGCGCTGGGCATCGCCACCGTGTCCACGACAGCCGCCAACCCCGCGATCAATCCGCGCACGCCGTACAACCCGCTGACGGATTTCACGCCGATCATCAACATCGCCGCCACGCCCAACATCATCGCGGTGAACCCCAACTTCCCCGCCAAGGACTACCAGGGCTTCGTCGCGGAGGTCAAGAAGGTGCCGGGCAGGTACTCGTACTCCTCCTCCGGCACCGGCGGCATCGGCCATCTGCAGATGGAGCTCTACAAGAGCCTGACGCAGATCTTCGTCACGCACATTCCCTACCGCGGCGCCGGACCGGCGCTGAACGATACCGTGGCCGGCCAAGTGCCCATCATCTTCGACAACCTGCCGTCCACGCTGCCCTTCATCAAGGAGAACCGCCTGGTGCCCATCGTCGTGGCCGCGCCGCAGCGCGTCGCCGCGCTGCCGAATGTCCCGACCTTCAAGGAGATCGGCCTGGAGCCGGTGAACCGCATGGCGTACTACGGCATCCTCGGCCCGAAGGGACTGCCGCGGGATGTGGTGGACAAGGTCAACGCGGGCGTGCGCAAGGCGCTGGAAGATCCGGCCGTGCGCAAGCGCATCGAGGACACCGGTTCGCTGATCGTCGGCAACACGCCCGAGCAGTTCGCCGAGCAGATCAAGGCCGAGTTCGAGGTGTACAAGACGGTGGTGCAGAAGCAGAAGCTCTCGCTCGAGTGACCTGCGGGCCGTCCGCCCGGCCGGGCGGCATCGGGGCCCGGGGCGCGTGTTAACTTCGCGCCCCATGACCCTTTCGCCCGGCAGCCAGGCTGCCATCGACGCGTTCATCGACGCCCTCTGGCTCGAGGACGGCCTCTCGCGCAACACGCTGGCGGCCTACCGCCGCGACCTCGCCCTGTATGCGCAGTGGCTCGGGCAGCACATGCCCGATACCGCGGGCGTGCTGGATGCCACGGCCGAGCACCATCTGAAGGCTTATTTCGCGGCGCGCCACGCCCAGACGCGCGCCACTTCCGCCAACCGCCGGCTGACCGTGCTGCGGCGGTATTTCCAGTGGGCGCTGCGCGAGCGCCGCATCGCCACCGACCCCACCGTGCGCCTGCAGGCGGCGCGCCAGCCGCTGCGGGTGCCCAAGACCCTGTCGGCCGCGCAGGTGGAGGCTCTCCTGCAGGCGCCCGATACGTCCACCTCCCTGGGGCTGCGCGATCGCGCGATGCTGGAGCTCATGTATGCCAGCGGCCTGCGCGTGACCGAACTCGTCACCTTGAAGACCTACCACGCCGGCCTGGCCGAGGGGGTGCTGCGGGTGATGGGCAAGGGCAGCAAGGAGCGCCTCGTGCCCTTCGGGGAAGTCGCGGCGCAATGGATGCAGCAGTACCTGGACCAGGCCCGCCGGGACATCCTGGCAGGGCAGCAGACCGATGACCTGTTCGTGACCCGGCGCGGCGCCGGCATGACGCGCGCCATGTTCTGGGTGGTCGTGAAAAAGCATGCCCAGGCGGCCGGGATCACCGTGCCGCTGTCGCCGCACACGCTGCGCCATGCCTTCGCAACGCACCTGCTCAACCACGGCGCGGACCTGCGGGTGGTCCAGCTGCTGCTGGGGCATGCGGACATCTCGACCACCACCATCTACACCCACGTGGCACGGGAGCGGCTCAAGGCGCTGCATGCCGAGCACCATCCCAGGGGCTGAAGCGCGGGGCTGCCCCGGCGGGCACAATCGCCGCTTTATCCCCTTTCGCTGGTTTGTTTTTTCCGTGTTTCCTGAAACGGTGGTCCCGATGATCGATTCGTTGTCGCGCAGGCGCGCGCTCCTTCTCTCTGCCTCGGCCTCGCTGGCCGCGGCTGCCATCGCCCCGGCCCATGTGGTGGCGCAGGGCGCCGCGGCCCACTGGCCGGGCTCCCGCCCCCTCCGCATCGTCGTGGCCTATCCGGCCGGCGGCGTGAGCGACGTCATGGCGCGGGCGCTCGGAGACCGGCTCTCGGTGCAGCTGGGTACGCCCGTCATCGTGGAAAACAAGGCGGGTGCGGGCGGTGCCATCGCCATGGATGCGGTGGCCAAGGCGCCCGCGGACGGCTATACGCTGGGCTTTTCGTCGATCAGTCCGCTGGTGCTGAGTCCGCACCTGGGCCGGCTGCCGTTCGACCCCGTGCGCGACATCGCCCCCGTGGCCAGCGTCATGGTGTCCCCGGTGCTGCTGCTGGCGACGCCCGCCTGCACGGCCCGGGATTTCCCCGCCCTGGTGGCGCAGGCCAAGGCCCGGCCCGGGGAGGTGCGCTGGGCGACCTCGGGGCTGGCTTCCCTCGGGCACATCATGCTCGAACAGATCATGCAGGCGTCGGGCGCGAAGATCACGCACGTGCCCTACAAGGGCGGCGGCCAGCAGCTCAACGATGCGCTGAGCGGGCAGTTCGAGATCCTCTCCACCAATGCAGGCCCGGCGGTCGCCCAGCACATCCAGGGCGGCAGGCTGCGCGCCCTCGCCGTGGGCGCGCCGCAGCGCGTGGACGGCCTGCCGGGCACCCCCACGCTGGCCGAGCTGGGGATGCCGGCGGCCAACCTGAGTTCGCAATTCGGCATCTTCGCGCCGGGCAAGACCCCGGCCGGGATCCTGGAACGGCTCAATGCCGAGATCAACAAGGCCCTGGCATGGCCGGAACTGCGTGCCAAGCTGCTGGCGACAGGCAATGTGCCGACGGGCGGTGCGTCCGCGGATTTCGCGCGCGAGATCGCCCGGGAATCCCAGGGCAATGCCGCCATCATCCGCGCGGCCCATATCCAACTGGATTGAGAGCGGCCAACACGACCCTTCTGGCTTCGTTGCCGCATCTTGTCGTGCCGTGTGTACTGCCTGCGATGCGGCGCCTCGCCAGAACCGCTTCGCTGGGTCGTGTCAGCCGTTCCAGGACCGCGCCGGGTCAGTCTTCGCCCAGGCTTTCGGCCCAGGTGAGGGCCTGCAGGTGGGCCCAGTTGACCTGGCGGTTCGAGAGGTGCAGTGCCTCGGCGGCGTTGGCGAACGCCACTTCGTCGCCGCTTTCGCAGGCCTTGGTGAGTTCGAGGAACGGCGCGAACACGCCGGTGTTGTGCAGCAGGGCATCGATCACCGGCTGCGGCAGGGCCACCGACGCGAGGGCCTTGTCCAGCGGCACCCCGAGCATGGTGTCCAGCAGGGAGAACACGCCCACCACGAAGGCGTTGTCGCATTCCTCGGGGGGCAGCAGTTCGGCCGCCAGCAGTTCCATCAGGCGTCCGCGCACGACAGCCGTCTGGCCCACCGCCGGGGGGGAGCCTCCCGCGCGCGACGTGGTCATCAGCAGCGCCGCCCAGCGGAAGAGCTTCTTGAGGCCGAGGATCATCACCGCGTGGCGGAACGACGTGACTTCGCAGGACAGCCCGAAGCCCGAGGAGTTGATGAAGCGCAGCAGGTTGAAGGACAGCGTGGGATCCTTCTTGAGCAGGTCTTCGATCTCCGCGGTGCTGGCCTGCTTGCGCACCAGGTTGATGAGCTGGATGATCGTGGCCTGCGAGGGCCGGATGGTCTGGGCCTTCACGAGCGCGGGCTTGGCGAACCAGAACCCCTGGAACAGCTTCACGCCCAGTGCCGCCATGCGCTCGTGCTGCTCGGCGGTCTCCACCTTTTCCGCGACCAGCGTGGCCTGGCTGTTGGCGCGCGCGAATTTCACGAGCGGCTCGGCCAGTTCGGGCCGGAAGGCCTGCATGTCGAGCTTCACGAACGAGGCCATCCGCAGCCAGCTGCCGTAGTTGCGGCGCAGCACGTTCTGGCTGAAGGCGAGGCGGAAGCCCCGGGTCCGCAGGCCTTCGAGGGTGGACAGGCGGCCCTCGATCTCCTCCACGCTGGCCGTGTCCGCCAGGGTGGGAACTTCCAGCACGACCTTCTCGGGATGGATGAGCTCCAGATGGCCGCCCGCGAGGCTCTCGTGCGTGCAGTTGATGAACACCGTCTTCTTGCCCACCAGGGCCTCGGTGCCCGCGTACGACAGGGCATTGAAGAGCAGGGCCGCGTCGCTGGCGGCCGTATGCGCGTCGGAGGCGGTGGAGCGGTCGAAGAGCTCGTAGCCGAAGACGGCGCGGTGCTCGTCCACGATGGCCTGGCGGGCGATGATGGCCAGGTTGCCATCGTCCGTCGCCGCGCCTTCCTGGGGCTGGGTGGGCTCGAAAGCGGGTGCGTTTTCGTTATTGCTCGACATGGGCGTGAAGAGTATGGATGACCGGGCGGGCGGACCCTCGGCAGGCTGCCACCTTAACACCAAGCGGGGGCCTGCAAGCCTGTTTCCCTGCCGTCCGGCATGTGGGCATCGGCTCAGGCCGTCATCTGGTCGGCCCAGGCCAGGGCCTGCAGGTGGGCCCAGTTGATCTGCTGGCTGGTGAGGTGCAGCGTGGTGGCCGCCTGGTCGAAGAGGACGTCGTCGTTCGCTTCGCAGGCTTCGGCGAGGCGCAGCAGCTCTCCGAGGACGCCTTCGCGGCGCAGCAGGGCGCCGGCCACGGCATCGGGAACGTGCAGCAGCCCGACCGCAGACTCCATGGACATGCTGAGCATGGCATCCAGCATCGAGAAGATGCCCACCACGAAGGCCTGGTCGGCCTCTTCCTGCGACAGCGTTTCCAGGGCGACCAGTTCCATCAGCCGCCCGCGGACCACGGCGGTCTGGCCCACGGCCGCGGGAATGCCGCCGATCCGCGATGCGGTCAGCAGCAGCGCCGCCCAGCGGAAGAGCTTCTTCAGGCCCATCAGCATGACCGCCTGGCGGAACGAGGTGATTTCGCGGGCCAGTCCGAAGCCGGACGAATTGATGAGCCGCATCAGGTTGAAGGCCAGGCCCGCGTCCTTCTTGAGTACTTCCTCGATCTCGTCGGTGCTGGCCTGCTGGCGCACGAGGTTGATGAGGTGGAGGATGTTGGTCTGCGACGGCGTCAGCAGCTTGGCCTCGACCACCGAGGGGCGCGAGAACCAGAAGCCCTGGAAAAGCTGCACGCCCATGCTGGACGCCATGTCGTACTGCTGCGCGGTCTCCACCTTTTCCGCGATGAGCTCGGCGCGCGAATGCCGGCCGGCGTACTTGACGAGCACGGCCAGCTGGTCGGGCGCCAGCAGCGAGAGATCGAGCTTGATGTAGTCGGCCAGCGGCAGCCAGGGGGCGTAGGCGGACTCCAGCACCGTGTGGTTGAAAGCCAGGTGGAAGCCGCGTTCGCGCAGCGCCTGCAGGATCGGCAGCCGCGTGCCCACCTCGGCGGCGGCTGCGTGGCCCAGAGGGGGAATCTCCAGCACCACCTTGTCCGGGTCCACCAGTTCGAGGTGGCCGCCCGCCAGGCTTTCGTGCGTGCAATTGACGAAGATGAGCTTCTTGCCCACCAGCTCTTCGGTGCCTGCGTGCGACAGGGCCGTGAAAACCAGGAAGACGTCGGTCGCCGCGGTGTGCTCCACCCCCGCGCGCGAACGGTTGAACAGCTCGTAGCCGATCACGGAGTGCTGGCCATTGACGATCGCCTGCCGGGCGATCATGGCGCCCGGCGCGGTGCCGGCCGGTCCCTGGGGGGTCATGGTGGGTGGGTTGGGGTGCATGCCGGATGCGTGGACGAAGAGCCGCCCCGCGGCGTGCGGTGCGGGCTGGGTCATTGTAGAAAATTCCCCTTGTCCCCGGTTGTTACCCGTCATTCGGACTGCAGCCAGAGCAGTTCGGCTTCGCTGAAGCCTGCCTGGCGGCGCGCTGCCTCGTTGAACGGGGGCTTCAGGCGCGGCGCCTCGTAGCGCCGCACGAGTTCGCCGTAGTGGCTTTCCGGGTCGAGCCCGTCGCGCGCGCACAGCCATCGGTACCAGTGGTTGCCGATGGCCACGTGGCCGACTTCCTCGCGCAGGATGACGTCCAGGATGGCGACGGCAGCCAGCGCGTCGGGCGTGCCCACCTGCGTGAGCTTGCGCTGGATCAGCGGCGTGGCGTCCAGCCCCCGGGCTTCCAGCGTGCGGGGCACCAGTGCCATCCGCGCCACGATGTCGTGCGCGGTCTTCTCGCACATGGTCCACAGCCCCTGGTGGGCGGGAAAGTCGCCGTAGTCGTGGCCCATGTCCCGCAGGTGGGCGTGCAGCATCCGGAAGTGGGACGCTTCCTCCGCGGCCACGCGCAGCCAGTCCCGGTAATAGTCCGGCGGCATGCCGCCGAAGCGCCAGACCGCGTCCAGCGCCAGGTTGATGGCGTTGAACTCGATGTGGGCGATGGCGTGCAGCAGCACCGCGCGGCCGAGCGGCGTGGCGGGGGAGCGCCTGGCGACCTCCGTGTGGTGCCGCAGCTCCGGGCGGGCGGGGCGGCCGGGCAGGCCCTCCGGCGCCGGCGGCGCGGAGGCGTGCGCGTCCACGGGGTGGTCCGCGGCCGAGGCGTGCAGTTCCAGCGCCCGGGCCGCCTTGTCCTCGGGATCGGTCAGGCACAGGACCTGCAGTGCGCGGTGGCGAAGCTCCATACCTACAATTCTAGGTTTCCGCCCCCACATGGAGGACCTGGGCGGTACAGAACGACACACAGGAGACGAAACGATGGCACTCTATGAACTCGACGGCATGACTCCCCGCGTGGCCGAATCGGCCTGGGTGGCCGGCAGCGCGGAGGTGATGGGCAACGTGGTGCTCGGCGAGGACGCCAGCATCTGGTTCGGCGCGGTGCTGCGCGGCGACAACGAGACCCTTGCCATCGGCGCGGGCAGCAACGTGCAGGACGGCAGCGTGCTGCACTCCGACCCGGGCCAGCCGCTGACGCTGGGGGAACGCGTGACGGTGGGCCACAAGGTCGTGCTGCACGGCTGCACCGTGGGAGACGAATCGCTCATCGGCATCGGCGCCGTGGTGCTCAATGGTGCGAAGATTGGCCGCAACTGCCTCGTCGGCGCGGGCGCGCTGGTCACGGAAGGCAAGGAATTCCCGGACGGCTCGATGATACTGGGCAGTCCGGCCAAGGCCGTGAGGCAGCTCACGCCGGAACAGATCGAAGGCCTGCGCAGGAGCGCGCAGGTCTATATCGCCAATGCCCGGCGTTTCCGGGCGGGCCTGCACCGCACGGGTTGAACCCCGGCATCCGCAGCCCATTTGACAGCAGATGCAGAAAGACTCCAGGGTGTCAGAACTCCACAAGTTTCTCTTCGATGGCCTGCCGGTGCGCGGCATGATCGTCCGGCTCACGGACGCCTGGACCGAGATCCTCGCGCGCCGCTCCGGCAACAGCGCCACGGGCGCCTACCCGCCTGAAGTGCGCGAACTGCTGGGCGAGATGGCGGCGGCCGGCGTGCTCATGCAGTCCAACATCAAGTTCAACGGTGCGCTGGTCCTGCAGGTCTTCGGCGACGGCCCGGTCAAGCTGGCCGTGGCCGAGGTGCAATCCGATCTCGGGCTGCGTGCCACCGCGTCCATCCAGGGCGAGGTGCCCGTGGGCGCCAGGCTGTCCGACATGGTGAATGCCGGGGGCGGCGGGCGCTGCGCGATCACGCTCGATCCGAAGGACCGGCTGCCGGGCCAGCAGCCCTACCAGGGCGTGGTACCGCTGCATGGCGACCGGCACGAAAAGCTGGAAAAGCTCAGCGACGTGCTGCAGCACTACATGCTGCAGTCCGAGCAGCTCGACACCACGCTGGTGCTCGCGGCGGACGACAAGGTGGCGGCCGGCCTGCTGATCCAGCGCATGCCCATCAAGGGCGAAGGCAACCTCGCCGGTACGGAGCTGAGCCACAGCGAGAACGAGGACCAGATCGGCCGCAACGAGGACTACAACCGCATCGCCACGCTGGCGGCGAGCCTCACGCGCGAGGAATTGCTGTCGCTGGACGTGGACACCGTGCTGCGCCGCCTCTTCTGGGAGGAAAAGCTGCTGCGCTTCGTGCCGAAGGAAGGCGTGGACGGACCGCGCTTCGCCTGCACCTGCAGCCGGGACCGCGTCAGTTCCATGCTGCGCAGCCTGGGCCCGGAGGAGGCCGAGAGCATCCTGGCCGAGCGCGGGGAGATCGAGGTGGCCTGCGAATACTGCGGCCAGCAGTACCGGTTCGACGCGGTGGATGCCGCGCAGATCTTCACCAGTGCCGCGGAACTGGCCCCGGGAACGAAGGCGGTGCAGTAGTCGTGACGGCGGGCCCTCCGCCCGCCGCCTGCGGGGCGAGCAGGCGCTGGAACAGCCTGTGCTCGCATTCCGGGTCGCTGCATTTCTCGCAGGACCCGACGAGAACGGCCCGCGTGGCGCCCTGAGACCGGGGGCGCTGTGGCATGTCCGCGCCTCCCAGCAGGAGGGCATGCCGCAGCCGCGCATCCGCATCGCCGTAGAAGACATGGTGGCCCCAGCCCAGGGCCTGCAGCAGGCCCCGCAGGGCCGCGTCATGGCCTTCCTGACGAAGGGCTTCGCCGGGAGGCAGCGCATCCAGCCCCATGAGCCAAGCCTGCGTGCAGCCAGTCTCGCGCAGTGCCTTCAAGGCTCCGGGTGCGTCGTCGGTATCCGGCCCCACCGGCACGAGGTGCAGGTGCGCGGCAGGCCATGCCGCATGCCGGTGCACCGCAGCCACCAATGCCGCGGCGCCCGTGCCGGGCGCACCCAGCACGGCGATGCGCGTGGCGGGCTCCGCCGCAGTCGTGGGGGCAGGGGCAGGCATGGGGCGGCGGGAATGGCTTCAAGGGGCCGAGCCCGGAGGCCGGGCGCGGGATCCAGGGGAGCGAGCGGCGTTCAGCGCGGCGCCACGTGCACATAGACCTCGTTGGGCTTGACCATGCCCAGCTCGCTGCGCGCCTTTTCCTCGACCATGTCGAGTCCGTCGCGCAGGTCGCTCACTTCCGAGGACAGCCGCTCGTTTTCCAGGCGGGCGCGTTCGTTGGCCTGTTTCTGGGCAGCGATCCGTTCCTTCATTTCATGCACATGCCCGATGCTGCCGCGGCCCGTCCAGAGCTGCGTCTGGACGGCCACGAGCAGGAGCAGCAGCACCAGGGGAACGATACGGGGATTCATGGTGCGCAGGCGCTGCGGGAACGTGGATCGGAAGGGGGCGGGGCCGGTACGGAACCGGGTTCAGCCCGGGTCAGCGCAGGTTGTAGAACGCGGCGCGGCCGGGGTATTGGGCGATGTCACCCAGATCTTCCTCGATGCGCAGCAGCTGGTTGTACTTGGCGATGCGGTCGGAACGGCTCAGCGAACCGGTCTTGATCTGGCCCGCGTTGGTGCCCACGGCGATGTCGGCGATGGTGGAGTCTTCCGTCTCGCCCGAGCGGTGCGAGATCACGGCCGTGTAGCCGGCGCGCTTGGCCATCTCGATGGCGGCGAAGGTTTCGGTCAGCGTGCCGATCTGGTTGATCTTGATGAGGATCGAGTTGCCGATGCCCTTGTCGATGCCTTCCTTCAGGATTTTGGTGTTGGTGACGAACAGGTCGTCGCCCACCAGCTGCACGTTCTTGCCCAGGCGCACGGTCAGGTGCTTCCAGCCGTCCCAGTCGCCCTCGGCCATGCCGTCCTCGATGGAAATGATCGGGTACTTATCCACCCAGGTGGCCAGCATGTCGGTCCATTGCTGGGCCGTCAGGCGGATGCCGCCTTCGCCTTCCAGCACATAGTGGCCGTCCTTGTAGAACTCGCTGGCGGCGCAGTCCAGGCCCAGGGCGATCTGTTCGCCGGCCGTGTAGCCTGCGGCGTCGATGGCCTGCAGGATCAGCTGGATGGCGGCCTCGTGGTTCTCGACGCTGGGGGCGAAACCGCCCTCGTCGCCCACGGCGGTGCTCATGCCCTTGTCGTTGATGATCTTCTTCAGGGCGTGGAACACCTCCGCGCCCCAGCGCACGGCCTCGCGGAAGCTCGGCGCGCCCACGGGGATGATCATGAATTCCTGCAGGTCCAGGCTGTTGTTGGCATGTGCACCGCCGTTGATGACGTTCATCATCGGCACGGGCAGCTGCACGCCACCCATGCCGCCCAGGTAGCGGTACAGCGGCAGGCCGGACTCCTCGGCGGCGGCGCGGGCCACGGCCATGGAGACGGCCAGCATGGCGTTCGCGCCCAGGCGGCTCTTGTTGTCGGTGCCGTCCAGGTCGATCAGCGTCTTGTCCAGGAAGGCCTGCTCGGAGGCATCCAGGCCCAGCACGGCCTCGGAGATCTCGGTGTTGATGTGCTCGACGGCCTTCAGCACGCCCTTGCCCAGGTAGCGGCTCTTGTCGCCGTCGCGCAGCTCGATGGCTTCGCGGCTGCCGGTGGAGGCGCCGGAGGGCACGGCCGCGCGGCCCATCACGCCCGATTCCAGCAGCACGTCGCACTCGACGGTGGGGTTGCCGCGGCTGTCCAGCACTTCGCGGCCGACGATATCAACGATGGCACTCATGGGTTTCCTTTGAGGAGTTTGATGACTGGGGAGGCGCAGGCACGGGCAGGGCGCCGAAGGCCGGCGCGCCGCGCGTGCGGCTGCAACATCGGGATGGCAGGCGGGCAATGGCGCGGGGCCGGGGCGGAAGGCCTCACACCCCTTCGACGCACACCATGCGCATGACGGCCGCGCCCAGGCGCGCGGATTTCGCCTGCTGGTACTCGGCGGATTCGTAGAAGGCGCGGGCGGCCTCCATGGTGGGAAACTTCAGGACCACGGTGCGGCCCGGGTTCCAGTCACCCTCCAGCACTTCCACACGGCCGCCGCGCACGCACACTTCGGCGCCATGCACCTGCATGGCCTGCGTGCTGAGGCGGCGGTACTCGTCGTACTGCTCGGGGTTGGTGACGGTGACGGACGCGATGATGTAGGCGCTGCTCATGGGTTGTCTCAAGCTCCGAAATCGTTTTCGAGAAAGCCGTTCCGCTTGGTGACGGAATCCAGGGCGACCAGGGTTTCCAGCAGCGCCTTCATGTGCTTGAGCGGCACCGCGTTGGGGCCATCGGACAGGGCGTTGCTGGGATCGGGGTGCGTTTCCATGAAGAGGCCGGCCACGCCCACGGCCACGGCCGCGCGCGCCAGCACCGGCACCATCTCGCGCTGGCCGCCGCTGCTCGTGCCCTGGCCGCCCGGCAATTGCACGCTGTGCGTGGCGTCGAACACCACGGGGGCGCCCGTCTCGCGCATGATGGCCAGGCCGCGCATGTCGGAGACGAGGTTGTTGTAGCCGAAGCTCGCGCCGCGCTCGCAGGCCATGAAGCTGTCTTCCGGCAGGCCTTTCTCGCGCGCAGCGGCACGGGCCTTGTCGATGACGTTCTTCATGTCGTGGGGCGCGAGAAACTGCCCCTTCTTGATGTTCACCGGCTTGCCCGACTGCGCCACGGCGCGGATGAAATCGGTCTGGCGGCAGAGGAACGCGGGCGTCTGCAGCACGTCCACCACCTTGGCGGCCTCGGTGATGTCGTCCTCGGTGTGGACATCGGTCAGCACGGGCACCTCCAGTTCGCGGCGGATCCTGGCCAGGATCTCCAGGCCCTTCTCGCGGCCGGGGCCGCGGAAGCTCGTGCCCGAGGACCGGTTGGCCTTGTCGAAGCTGCTCTTGAAGATGAACGGAATGCCCAGCGCTGCCGTGGTTTCCTTCAGGCGGCCGGCCACGTCCATCTGCAACTGCTCGGACTCGATGACGCAGGGACCTGCGATGAGGAAGAAAGGCCGGTCGAGGCCGGCGTCGAAGCCGCAGAGTTTCATGGAAGGTGCCTTGTGGGGATGTGCCGGCGCTTCAGGAGGCGGCGGTGGATGCAGCCGGCAGTGCGGGCTGGCGGCTCTTCTGGTGCTCGACCGCCGCCTTGATGAAGGCGTTGAAGAGCGGATGGCCGTCCCACGGGGTGGACTTGAACTCGGGGTGGAACTGCACGCCGATGAACCACGGATGCACGTCGCGCGGCAGCTCGACGATCTCGGTGAGCTGCTCGCGCTGGGTCAGCGCGGAGATCACCAGGCCTGCCTTGCGGAGCTGGTCGAGGTAGTTCACGTTCGCCTCGTACCGGTGGCGGTGGCGCTCGGTGACGATGTTGCCGTAGATCTCGTGCGCCAGCGTGCCGGCGGCGACGTCGGAGCTCTGCGCGCCCAGGCGCATGGTGCCGCCCAGGTCGGAGCTTTCGCTGCGCGTCTGGATGGTGCCGTCGGCGTCCTTCCACTCGGTGATGAGGGCGATGACGGGGTGCGGCGTGGCGGCGTCGAACTCGGTGCTGTTGGCGTTCGCGAGGCCCGCCACGTGGCGCGCGTATTCGATGGTGGCCACCTGCATGCCCAGGCAGATGCCGAGGTAGGGCACTTGTTGCTCGCGGGCATAGCGCGCCGTGCAGATCTTGCCCTCCACGCCGCGCGCGCCAAAGCCGCCGGGCACCAGGATGGCGTCGTACCTGGCGAGCTTCTCCGTGGCGTCACCCGGGGCGATGGTCTCGGAATCGACGTGCTCGATCTTCACGCGCACGTGGTTCTTCATGCCGGCGTGGCGCAGCGCTTCGTTCACCGACTTGTAGCTGTCGGACAGATCGACGTACTTGCCCACCATGGCGATGGTGACCTCGCCCTGCGGATGCTCGGTCTCATACACGAGCTGGTCCCAGCGCTTCAGGCTGGTGGGGGGCGTGTTCAGGCGCAGCTTGTCGCAGATCAGGCCGTCCAGACCCTGTTCGTGCAGCATGCGGGGCACCTTGTAGATGGTGTCCACGTCCCACATGCTGATCACGCCCCATTCGGCCACGTTGGTGAACAGCGAAATCTTGCCGCGCTCCTCTTCCGGGATGCGGCGGTCGGCGCGGCAGAGCAGGGCGTCGGGCTGGATGCCGATCTCGCGCAGCTTCTGCACCGTGTGCTGGGTGGGCTTGGTCTTGAGCTCGCCGGCCGCCGCGATGTAGGGCAGGTAGGTGAGGTGCACGAAGGCGGAATTGTTCGGTCCCATGCGCAGGCTCATCTGGCGCACGGCTTCGAGGAAGGGCAGGGATTCGATGTCGCCCACCGTGCCGCCGATCTCGACGATGGCCACGTCCACCGCGTCGTCGGTGCCGATGCCCGCGCCGCGCTTGACGTATTCCTGGATCTCGTTGGTGACGTGCGGGATCACCTGCACCGTCTTGCCGAGGTAGTCGCCGCGGCGCTCCTTCTCCAGCACGGACTGGTAGATCCGGCCCGTGGTGAAGTTGTTGGTCTTCTTCATGCGCGTTTCGATGAAACGCTCGTAGTGGCCGAGGTCGAGGTCGGTCTCGGCGCCGTCATCGGTGACGAACACTTCGCCGTGCTGGAACGGGGACATGGTGCCCGGATCCACGTTGATGTACGGGTCGAGCTTGATGAGGGTGACTTTGAGGCCGCGCGATTCGAGGATCGCAGCAAGGGAGGCTGAGGCGATTCCCTTGCCCAGGGAAGACACCACACCGCCGGTGACGAAGACAAATTTGGTCATGTCTTTTATGGTGGTGGGAAATCGGGATTATAGAGGCCGGCCCATCCGCGCCCGGCCGTGCGGGCGCCTTCCCCCTGCGCTACGGCGGGGCGTCTGCTAAATTGCTCGCCCATGAACGAACTGGCGGGCAAACACATTCTCCTGGGTCTTTCGGGCGGCGTCGCCTGCTACAAATCGGCCGAGCTGGCGCGCCTGCTCGCCAAGGCCGGCGCCACCGTGCAGGTGGTGATGACCGAGGCGGCGGAGCGGTTCATCACGCCCGTCACGATGCAGGCGCTCACCGGCCGCGCGGTCTATACCTCGCAGTGGGACGCGCGCGAGCCCAACAACATGCCGCACATCAACCTGGGCCGCGAGGCGGATGCGATCCTGGTCGCCCCCTGCAGCGCCGATTTCGTCGCCCGGCTGGCGCAGGGCCGGTCCGACGAGCTGCTCAGCCTGCTGTGCCTGGCGCGGCCCGCGCAGCGCGTGCCGCTGCTGCTGGCGCCCGCGATGAACCGCGAGATGTGGGCCCATCCCGCCACGCAGCGCAACCTGGCCCAGGTGGCCGCCGACGGCGCCGTGGTGCTGGGCGTGGGCTCGGGCGAGCAGGCCTGCGGCGAAACGGGCGACGGCCGCATGCTGGAGCCCGCGGAACTGCTGGAGGAACTGACGGCCTGCTTCGCACCCAAACTGCTGGCGGGCCAGCGTGTGCTGGTCACCGCCGGCCCGACCTTCGAGGCGATCGATCCGGTGCGCGGCATCACCAACCTCTCGAGCGGCAAGATGGGATTCGCCATCGCGCGTGCGGCCCGCGAGGCGGGAGCGGAAGTCCATCTGGTGGCCGGGCCCGTGCACCTTCCCACGCCGCGTGGCGTGCGCCGCATGGACGTGCGCTCCGCCCAGGACATGCTGCAGGCCTGCACCGCACTCGCCCCGGAGGCATCCATCTTCGTGGCGACCGCGGCCGTCGCAGACTGGCGTCCCGCGGAAACCGCCACGCGCAAGATCAAGAAAGACGGCTCGGGAGCCGTCCCGGCGCTCGCCTTCGTGGAAAACCCCGACATCCTGGCGACCATCGCGGCCTCCGGGCGCGCGCGCGATGGCGCACTCTACTGCGTGGGCTTCGCGGCCGAGAGCGACCGCCTGCTGGAGCACGCCACGGCCAAGCGCGCGCGCAAGGGCGTGCCCCTGCTGGTCGGCAACATCGGACCGGAGACCTTCGGACAGGACGACAATGCCTTGTTGCTGGTGGACGCCGAAGGCCACCGCACGCTGCCCCGCGCCACCAAGCGCGAACTGGCGCAGCAGCTCGTGGCGGACATCGCCCGCCGGCTGTCCGCCGCCTGAGGGCCCACCGCAGGCGCACTCCGGAGCTTTCGCTCCCTGCGTGTTGCGCCAGTGCATCATCCATTGAAAGCAATTGTGAAAATCGACGTCAAGATCCTCGACGCGCGCATGGCGGAGCAGTTGCCCGCCTACGCCACGCCCGGCAGCGCCGGCCTCGACCTGCGGGCCTGCCTCGATGCGCCCCTGACCCTGGAGCCCAACGCCTGGCAGCTCGTGCCCACGGGCATCGCCATCTACCTGAAGGACCCGGGCTACGCGGCGCTGATCCTGCCGCGCTCGGGCCTGGGCCACAAGCACGGCATCGTGCTGGGCAACCTGGTCGGCCTCATCGACAGCGACTACCAGGGGCAGCTGATGGTCAGCGCCTGGAACCGCAGCGATACCGCCTTCACCCTGCAGCCGATGGAGCGGCTGGCGCAGCTCGTGATCGTGCCGGTGGTGCAGGCGCAGTTCAACGTCGTGCAGGAATTTCCGGCCACGGAACGCGGCGAGAACGGTTACGGATCCACCGGCAAGGTGTAGGTATCGTCCTATCCGTCCGGGGCGATGGTGCCTACGGCGGCCGCGGCCATCGCCCGTCGCGTGCCGCGGCCGGCCCCATGCTCCAATGGGTTGACCGGCGGGGCCAGAGCCTTGTCCATTTCCGCAAGAAGGAGTCGAACATGCTGAAGTTTTCCCGCACCACCGCAGCGATTGCCACCGTGGCCCTCGCCGGCGCCCTGGGCGCCTGCGCCGAGCAGCCACGCTACGGCTCGCAGCACCCCGGCCAGCCCACGTATTCGAGCTACCCGTCTTCCGCGCCGGCCGGCATGGAATACGGCACGGTGACGAACATCGAGATGCTGCAGGGCCGCAGCGGCAGCAGCGGCGTGGGTGTCGGCACCGTGGCTGGCGCCGTGATCGGCGGCGTGCTGGGCAACCAGGTGGGCAAGGGCACCGGCCGTGCGGCGGCCACCGTGCTCGGCGCCGTCGGCGGCGGCGTGGTGGGCAACCAGATCGAGAACCGCAATGGCAACAACGACGGGCGTGCCGAGGGCTACCGCATCACGGTGCAGCTCGACCAGGGCGGCCAGCGCGCCTACGACGTGGGCTCTCCTGGCGACCTGCGTCCCGGCGACCGCGTGCGCCTGAACGGCGGGCAGATTTCCCGCATGTGATCCATCAGCACCGTCAGGCCTGGCGCCCTGGTACCCGGCCATCCATCGAAAAAAGGACCCCCGGGTCCTTTTTTCATGGGCGCGCGCCTGCGGTTCAGTGCAGCAGCGGTGCGTCCGTGTCGGGCGGCTGGATGCGGAAGAACCCGGTGCCGGCAGTGCCGCGCCCGATCTCTTCCTCCGTCGCCTCCCGCACGCCCTGCACCGTGAGGTGAAGGCGCAGCGCGATACCGGCCAGGGGGTGGTTGCCGTCGAGCACCACGTGCTCCGGGTAGAGCTGGGCCACGGTGTAGAGGGCGTCGCGCGGGGCCGCCGGGTTGGAGCCCTCGGGCAGGGCGCTGCCCTCGATGGTCATGCCTTCCTCGATGTCCTCGGGGAACAGGGTGCGGGGTTCGAGGAACAGCAGCTTGTCCTGGTAGTCGCCGAAGGCCTCCTCGGGTTCCAGGTGCAGTGCCAGGGTGTCGCCCGCGGAGTGGCCTTGCAGCGCTTCCTCGATGCGGGCGAGCAGGTCGTCGCCGCCGACGAGGAATTCCACCGGGTCGTCGAGCACGTCCAGCTCCTCGCCCAATGTGTCTTTCAGGATCCAGGTCAAGGCGACCACGCATTGTTGGTTGATTTCCATAGGAGAATTGTCGCAGTTCGTCCACCGGCCGCGCCACCGGCGCGTGCGCCTTCCGCTTTCCCCCATGGATACCCATACCCCCCTCGCCCTGCTGGGTGGAATCACCCCCGCGCAATTCATGCGCCGCCACTGGCAGAAAAAGCCCCTGCTGGTGCGCCAGGCCATCGCGCCGTTCACCCCGCCCTTGGGCCGCGCGGAACTGTTCGCGCTGGCCGCTGACGAGACCGTGGAGTCGCGCCTCGTGCAGCAGAAGAAGGACGCCTGGAGCCTGCGCCACGGCCCCTTTCTGCGCCGCGCGCTGCCCCCCCTGGCCACGCCGGACTGGACGCTGCTGGTGCAGGGCGTGGACCTGCACGACGATGCCGTGCACGCGCTCCTGCAGCAGTTCCGCTTCGTGCCGCAGGCCCGGCTCGACGACCTGATGATCAGCTACGCCACCGACGGCGGCGGCGTGGGGCCGCACTTCGACAGCTACGACGTGTTCCTGCTGCAGGCCCATGGCCGGCGGCGCTGGCGCATCGGGCGGCAGAAAGACCTGGCGCTCAAGGACGGCATCCCGCTCAAGATATTGGAGAACTTCGAGCCCGAGCAGGAGTTCGTGCTCGAGCCCGGCGACATGCTCTACCTGCCGCCGCGCTGGGCCCACGACGGCATCGCCGAGGGCGAGTGCATGACCTACTCCATCGGCTTCCGTTCGCCATCGCGCACGGGACTGGCGCAGGACCTGCTCACCCGCCTGTCGGACGGCCCGGACGAGGAGGGGGCTCTATCCCCGCACCTGTACCGCGATCCCGCGCAGGGTGCGGCGGACCGTCCCGGGGAGATTCCCGCCGCGCTGCTGGACTTCGCGCGCGATGCCCTGGCGCGGGCCCTGGCCGAGCCGCTGGCGGTGGAGCGCGCGCTGGGCGAGAGCCTGACCGAGCCCAAGCCCAACGTGTGGTTCGAGCCCGGGGATCCGGAGGCGGACGTGGCGCAGGGCGTGCGCCTGGACCGCCGCACGCGCATGATGTACGACGCGCACCACGTCTTCATCAACGGCGAGAGCTATCTGGCCGGCGGCCGGGACGCCACGCTCATGCGGCGCCTGGCCGACCAGCGCGAACTCACCGCGCGCGATCTGGCGCGGGCCGGCGAGGACGCGCTCGAGCTGCTGGCCTCGTGGTGCGACGCCGGCTGGGTGCACACGGCAGAGGGCGTGTAGTCCGCGGAGCCTTTCGCGCGGACTTCTGCGCGGTTCGGACAAGGAGGTCGTCCATGGATTTTTCCCGAGCACTGGCCGGCGAAGCGCCGCTGCCGTCCGGCCGCTTCGAGGGGCGGCGCGACTTCGATGCGGGGGTGCGCGCCGCCCTGGCGTGCGCGGTCCGCGAGGGCTGGCAGGAACTGGTGCTGTGCGATTTCGATTTCCATGACTGGCCCCTGGGGGACCGCGAGGTCGAGGTGCTGCTGCATGCCTGGGCGGGCCGGGGGCGCCGGCTGACGCTGCTGGCCGCGGGCTACGACGAGGTGGTGCGGCGCCATGCGCGCTTCGTGCGCTGGCGGTCCACCTGGGACCACATCGTGGAGTGCCGCAAGGCGCCCGCCAGGCAGCACCAGGAACTGCCCGGCGTGCTGTGGTCGGGGCACTGGGTGCTGCAGCGCCTGGATCCGGAGCGCTGCACCGGCGTGGCCGGCGGCGAGCCCGAGCGCCGCGTGCAGGTACGGCAGGTGCTCGACGAATGGCTGCGGCGCAGCACCCCTGCCTTTCCCGCCACAACGCTCGGACTGTGACATCGCTCAGCCCGCGCCGTCGGTGTTATTCGGGATTGACGCAATCTCCCTATAATTTGCGGTTGATGTCTGGGAGTGCATAGCGCACTTCAAGCGCCACGGGGTGCACTGCGCCCGGCCAAAGCGCATCGCTGAAAGAGGGCGGCGTGGCGGCAAATTCCAAGATCCGTCTGTCCCATAGGAAAAAACCGAAATGAAGAACTCTCTCGTTCTGGCTGCCCTGGTCGCGTCCGTCGCTCTCGCCGCCTGCGGCAAGAAGGAAGAAGCCCCGGCTCCGGCCCCGGCCCCCGTCGAAGCTCCCGCCCCGGCTCCCGCTCCCGTGCCCGCACCGGCAGAAGCCCCCGCTTCCGACGCTTCGGCTCCTGCCGCATCTGCTGCCGCCGAAGCCTCCGCTCCCGCCAGCGACGCCGCCAAGGCCGCTGCAGACGCCGCAGCAGCAGCTGCAGCAGGTGGTGCTTCCGCCGCCAAGTAAGCTGCCATCGCCGTCTTTCGCCGCAGGGCCACCAGCCTGCGGCGAAGGCACCCGGCACAAGAGCCCCGTACCGCAAGGTCGGGGCTTTTTTTGCGCCCACGCATCCCGCGCACGCGGCGCAGCCGCTCAGGGCGTTGAATTCAGTCACCTATCCAGCCGGTGCCGCAGCGCTGGTCCGCCACCTCGATCTGCGCCGGCTCCCAGCCGATGGCCCCGGCCAGTGCGGCGCGGGCGAGGTCCGGGCGGTTGTTCTGGGCGCTGAGGTGGGCCGCAGCCACGCTGCGCAGGCCTTCGTGCCGCACCGCGCGCAGGATCTCCGCCGCCACGTGGTTGCCCAGGTGTCCGTAGGCGCCGCCGATGCGCCGCTTCAGGAAGGCGGGATAGCTGGAGACGGACAGCATCTCGCGGTCGTGGTTGCTCTCCAGCAGCAGCGCATGGCAGCCGCGCAGGTGGGCCAGCACGTGCTCGGTCGCATGGCCCAGGTCCGTGAGCAGCCCGATGTGGGTGGCGCCGTCGCTGCAGCGCAGGTGCAGCGGTTCGCGTGCATCGTGCGGCACGGTGAACGGCCGTGCCTCGAAGGCGCCCAGGTCGATGGATTCGCCGTCCGCGGTGAGGCGCAGCAGCCCGTCCATGTCCGGCGCGCCGATGGCCTCGTGGGTGCCGTGGCTCATCCAGGCCGGAATGCGGTGGCGCAGGGCGATCTTCTGCAGGCCGCCCACATGGTCGGAATGCTCGTGGGTGATGAAGATCGCGTCGATGTCGTCGATCGCGAGGCCGGCCTCGCCGAGGCGGCTGGCCAGCTGGCGCGGCCCCAGCCCGCAATCGACGAGCAGGCGTCGTACCTGCGTGCCGCAGCGCCCTTCGACGAGGGTGGCGTTGCCCGAGCTGCCGCTGCCCAGGTTCTTGAAGCGCAGCACGCGGTCCGTGGCTCCTCAGCGGGCGGCAGCGCCGGTCACTTCAGGTCGTCGGCGAGCACGCGGACGATGCGGTCCGCATTGGCCGAACTCTCGGGTGCGCCCGCGGCATTGAGCACCGCGACCGTGCTCTTGCCGCCTTCGGTGCGCACCTGGATGCGGTACTTGACGGGCGGAGCGGCATCGGCCGAGCGGCCCAGCAGCTTGGCGAAGAAGCCGGGGTCCTTCTTCTCGGTGGGCTCGACGTAGCGCACCGAGTACACGCCCTGGGCGCGGTCGCGCTCCTCGACGGTGAAGCCCGTGCGGTCGAGCGCCAGCCCGACGCGGCGCCATGCGCGGTCGAAGCTTTCGTCGAGTTCCACCACGGGGGCGTTGCCGATGCGGCCGATGCGCGCGGTCGGCGGCGGCTGGATGGGGGCGGCCGCCACGGCGCGGGATTCCTCCTGGCTCACGCCGAGCTTGACCATCAGGCGGCGCAGGAATTCGGTCTCCAGTTCCGGATCGACCGGGCGGGGCTGCCAGATGGTGCTGTCCTTCTGGGAGGTGGTGTAGACCTCGACCATGCCGCGGTGGCTGATGTAGATCTCGGTGGAGCCGTCGGCACCGCGCTCCAGGCGGGTGCGGAACTTGTCGCGCTCGCCGGTGGAATAGACGGAATCGAAGATCTTGCCGATGGTGGAGCGGATGATGTCCTGCGGCAGCTTGGCGCGGTTCTCGGCCCAGTCGGTTTCCATGATGCCGATGTTGGGCTGGTCGATCGTGAGCACGAAACCGTTTTCGTTCCAGAAGTCGCGCACGGGCTCCCAGAGCGCGTCGGCGGGGCGCTTGACCACCAGCCAGCGCTGGTTGCCGTCGCGCTCGATGCGCACGTCGCCCAGCGACTTGGCGGCGGCGTTCACCGTGCCGGGCTGCCTCTGCGCCTGGCCCGCCTCGAAGGCTGCGGCCGATACCGTGCCGCCAGGAACCGTGTAGCGCGAATCGCGCGACAGCTGTGTCAGGTCGGGCGGCACTTCGAGCGTCGAGCCCTTGGTGGCGCTCTTGTAGTCGATCTTGTCGTTGTCCAGGATGGACGTGGAGCAGGCGGACAAGGCCATGGCAAGGCCCAGGAGGCCCAGGCGGTTGATAGCGTTCACGCAAAAATCCTTTGAGGGAGTCTCAGAGCAGGCCGGCGGAGCGCAGCGCGGTTTCCACCACGGATTCGCTGCCTTGGGAAAGGGGTGTCATGGGCAGGCGCATGGTGCCGCCGCACAGGCCCATGCGCTGCATGGCCCACTTCACGGGGATGGGGTTGGCCTCGACGAAGAGCTGCTTGTGGACCGGCAGCAGCCGGAACTGGATCTCCATGGCCCGGCGCACGTCGCCGGCCAGGGCGGCCACGCAGAGTTCGTGCATCAGGCGGGGCGCCACGTTGGCGGTGACGCTGATGTTGCCCTGGCCGCCGCAGAGCATGAGGGCCACGGCGGTGGGGTCGTCGCCCGAATAGACGGCGAAGCCTTCGGGCACCTCGCGGATCAGCCACTGCGCGCGCTCGATGTTGCCGGTGGCCTCCTTGATGCCGATGATGCCCGGCACCTCGGTCAGGCGCAGCACCGTGTCGTGCTGCATATCGGCGACGGAGCGGCCGGGAACGTTGTAGAGGACGGTGGGCAGGTCGCCCACGGCTTCGGCGATGGCCCGGAAGTGCCGGTACTGGCCCTCTTGCGTGGGCTTGTTGTAGTAGGGAACGACCTGCAACTGCGTGTCGGCACCCACCTTCTTGGCGAAGCGGGCGAGTTCGATGGCCTCGGCCGTGGAGTTGGCGCCGCAGCCGGCCATGATGGGCACGCGCCCGGCAGCCTGCTCGACGGCCACGCGGATGATCTCGCAGTGCTCCTCGACGTTGACGGTGGGCGATTCGCCAGTGGTGCCCACCACGCCGATGCAGTCGGTGCCTTCTGCGACATGCCAGTCGATCAGCTTGCGCAGGGTGGGATAGTCCACGCTCCCGTCCTCGTGCATGGGGGTGACGAGGGCGACGATGCTGCCGGTGAGGGTGGCGCTGGAAGAGGTCATGTCCACGAAGGAAAACGGTAAAAGAGCATTCTAACGAGTGTGTAACCGGCCCGGCCGGGGGGTTAACCGGAGGCGGGAGGCACGAGGGGGTGGCGGGGTGGCCCGCCGCCGGGCGCTTCCCGGACGGCCGCGAGGCGCTGCACGAACCGCTCCGGAGACGGCAGGAATCCGTCCTCGTAGGCGATCACCCTCAGACCGGGGAAGGCCCCCAGCAGTTCCCCGGGCTCGAGCAGGAATTCCGGCCGCGACGGCCGGCCCACGGTCCCGTTGCCGTGCGCGAAGGTTTCGTACAGCAGCACTCCGCCGGGCGCGACGCTGGCCGCGATGGCGGGCAGCAGGGGACGCCAGAGGTAGTTGGTCACCACCACGGCATCGAAGCGGCGCCCGGCGAAGGGCCAGCGGCCCTGTTCGATGTCTGCATGGACCATTTCTCCCAGCGGTGCCAGGGGAGCGATCGCCTCGGCGGAACGGTCCACGCCGGTCACGGCATGGCCGCGTGCATGGAGCCAGCGCAGGTGCCGGCCGCTGCCGCAGGCCACGTCCAGTACGTGGCCGCGCGGCGGCAGCAGGTGGGCCCAGCGCACCACCCACGCGGAGGGCGCGGCGTGGCCGGGCGTGCCGGTGTGCGGGAGCGGGCTGGAGGGCTGCATGGCGTGGAGGCTGCCGGGCTGCATGCCCGGGACGGGCGCGCGGTGGCCGGTCAGAAGCAGGACCAGACCTGGTCCGCCATCATGACCACGAAGCCGGGCTCCGCGTAGAGCGCGAAGGCGGCGGACAGGGCCGCGGCGGCCGCGATGGTCCAGGGCAGCCAGCGCCTCCAGCCGGGGCGCCGGGGAGGGGGGACGGCAAGGGGAGCGGAGGCCACGTGCATGCCCTGTCTCAGGCGGCGGCGCCCGTCCGGACCGGCGCGCGCGCGATGGGCGATTCGCGCACCGGCAGGTTGATGAGGCCGGCCGCGATGCCCAGGCCGATGGCGAGGTACCAGACCACGTCGTAGCTGCCGGTGCGGTCGTAGAGGTAGCCGCCCAGCCAGACGCCCAGGAAACTGCCGATCTGGTGGCTGAAGAACACGAACCCGCCCAGCATCGAGAGGTGCTGCACACCGAAGATCTGCGCCACCGTGGCGTTGGTGGGCGGCACGGTGGACAGCCACAGGAACCCGATCACCGCGGAGAACACGTACACCGAGACGGGCGTGAGCGGTGCGAGCAGGAACACGGTGATGGCCACCGCGCGGGCGAAATAGATGAAGGCCAGGATGTGCCGGCGCGCCATGCGCTGGCCCAGGGTGCCCGCGATGTAGGTGCCGAAGACGTTGAAGAGGCCGATCAGGGCCAGCGCGTAGCTCGCCACCTGGGGCGAGAGGCCGTGGTCCTTGAGGTAGCTGGGCATGTGCACGCCGATGAACACCACCTGGAAGCCGCACACGAAATACCCTGCCGTGAGCAGCAGGAAGCTCGGGTAGCGCAGCGCCTCGGACAGGGCCTCGCCCACGGTCTGCCCGCGCGGCGCGGCGGGAGCGCCTGGCGCCCGGCGGCCGAAGCCCGGCTCGCGCAGGCCGAAGGCCAGCGGCACGATGAGCAGCACCATGGCCGAGAGGGCGAGCAGCGATTCCTGCCAGCCCAGGCGGGCGATCAACTGGCCCTCCACGGGCACCATCAGGAACTGTCCGAACGAACCGGCGGCCGCGGCCACGCCCATGGCCCAGGAGCGCTTCTCCGGCGCGATCTGGCGTCCCAGCACGCCGTAGATCACGGCATAGGTGGTGCCCGCCTGGGCCGCGCCGATCAGCACGCCTGCCGTGAGGGCGAACAGCAGGGGCGTGGGCGATAGCGCCATGCCGGCCAGCCCGAAGGCGTAGAGCACCGCTCCCGCGATGAGCACGCGGAAGGCCCCGAAGCGGTCGGCCGCCATGCCCGCGAAGATGCCGAATACGCCCCAGGCGATGTTCTGCACGGCGATCGCCAGAGCGAACGTCTGGCGGGTCCAGCCCATGTCCTGCGTGATGGGCTGCAGCCACAGGCCGAAGCCGTGCCGGATGCCCATGGAGAGCGTGACGACGGCCGCGCCGCAGGCCAGGACCTGCGCCATGGAGAGCTTGGGGTTTTCGGAGGACATCCGGCGAATGTAGCCAAAAGTGCCCGCCGGCGCTGGTGCAGGAATGCGGGTTAACCCGCGCGGCAGATGGGTGGCTGTCTTTTCATCCAGTGCCGCCGGGCACGCCGCACTACAATCCGCGCCCATGGCAGCCAAACCCTCTTCCGTTTCGCCCAGCGACTATTCCGAAGGTTCGATCCGCGTGCTCAAGGGCCTGGAGCCCGTGAAGCAGCGGCCGGGCATGTACACGCGCACGGACAACCCGCTGCACATCATCCAGGAAGTGCTCGACAACGCGGCCGACGAGGCCCTGGCCGGGCACGGCAAGCGCATCAAGGTCACCCTGCACTCCGACGGCTCCGTGGGCATCGAGGACGACGGGCGCGGCATTCCGTTCGGCCTGCACCCCGAGGAGAAGGCCCCCGTGATCGAGCTGGTCTTCACGCGGCTGCACGCGGGCGGCAAGTTCGACAAGGGCAAGGGCGGTGCCTACAGTTTCTCGGGCGGCCTGCACGGCGTGGGCGTCTCGGTCACCAACGCCCTGGCGCTGCGGCTGGAGGCCACGACGCACCGCGACGGGCAGATCGCGCGCCTCGTGTTCGAGGGCGGCGATGTCACCGAGCCGCTCACGGCCCGGCCGCTGGCCGCGGGCGAGCGCCGCCAGGGCACCACGGTGCGCGTCTGGCCGGACGGGAGGTATTTCGAATCGACCGTGCTGCCGATGCACGAACTGGTGCACCTGCTGCGCAGCAAGGCCGTGCTGATGCCGGGCGTGACGGTGTCGCTGGTCAACGAGAAGACGAAGGAAACGCAGACCTGGCAATACAAGGGCGGCCTGCGCGACTACCTGGGCCAGAGCCTGTCGGCCGACCCGGTGATCCCGCTCTTCGAGGGCGAGGGCTATGCCGACCGCCACAACGAGAGCTTCGCCGAAGGCGAGGGCGCCGCATGGTGCGTGGGCTTCACCGATGAAGGCGCGCCGGTGCGCGAGAGTTATGTCAACCTGATTCCCACCAGCGCGGGCGGCACGCACGACGCGGGCCTGCGCGACGGCCTGTTCCAGGCCGTGAAGAGCTTCATCGAGCTGCATTCCCTGCTGCCCAAGGGCGTGAAGCTGCTGCCCGAGGACGTGTTCGCGCGCGCCTCGTACGTGCTGTCGGCCAAGGTGCTGGACCCGCAGTTCCAGGGCCAGGTGAAGGAGAAGCTGAACTCCCGCGACGCGGTGCGGCTGGTGTCCAACTTCGTGCGGCCCGCCCTCGAGCTGTGGCTGCACCAGCATGTGGACTACGGCCGCAAGCTCGCCGAGCTCGCCATCAAGGCCGCTCAGACCCGCCAGAAGGCTGGCCAGAAGGTCGAGAAGAAAAAGGGCTCCGGCGTGGCCGTGCTGCCCGGCAAGCTCACCGACTGTGAAAGCCGCGACCTGTCGCACAACGAGGTGTTTCTGGTGGAGGGCGACTCCGCCGGCGGCAGCGCCAAGATGGGCCGCGACAAGGAGTGCCAGGCCGTGCTGCCGCTGCGCGGCAAGGTGCTCAACACCTGGGAGGTGGACCGCGACCGGCTGTTCGCCAACACCGAAATCCACGACATTTCCGTGGCGCTGGGCGTGGACCCGCACGGCCCCAACGACACGCCGGACCTCTCCGGCCTGCGCTACGGCAAGGTCTGCATCCTGTCGGATGCCGACGTGGACGGCTCGCACATCCAGGTGCTCCTGCTCACGCTGTTCTTCCGCCATTTCCCCAAGCTGATCGAGACCGGCCACATCTACGTGGCGCGCCCGCCGCTCTACCGCGTGGACGTGCCGGCGCGCGGCAAGAAGCCGGCCTCCAAGGTGTATGCGCTGGACGACGGCGAACTGGAGGCCATTCTGGACAAGTGCGCCAAGGATGGCGTGGCGCGCGAGAAGTGCCAGATCAGCCGCTTCAAGGGCCTGGGCGAAATGAACGCCGAGCAGCTCTGGGAAACCACGCTCAACCCCGACACCCGCCGCCTGCTGCCCGTGCAGCTGGGCGACCTGGGCTTCGCCGAGACCGAGGGCCTCATCACCAAGCTCATGGGCAAGGGCGAGGCGGCCGCGCGGCGCGAGCTCATGGAACTGCACGGCGACGCCGTGGAAGTGGACATCTGAGCCATGGCCGCGCGGCGCTCCATGGGTGGCATGGCGGCAGGTCTGCGGCGGCAGCTGGCCGCGTGCGCGCGGACGACCGCGCTGGGGCTGGCGCTGTGGCTGCCGGTGCAGTCCGCCCATGCGGACCTGTGGGCCTACGTGGACGAGCGCGGCGTGACGCATTTCGCGGCCGAGCGCATCGACGAGCGCTACAGCCTGTTCTTCCGTGGCGACGTGTTCGATTCCACCAGGGACGGGCGCTCGACGGGCATAGGCCTCGTGCCGCCCGGCGTGGCGCCGGGGGCCACGCCGGAGAGTGCGCGGCGCCTGGCCTATTTCGACATCGCGCCCGAGGTCAAGCGCGTGAAGCATTTCCTGCGTGCCTCGGCGAACCAGCACGGGCTCGACTACGAACTGCTGCAGGCCGTGATCGCCACCGAATCGGGATTCGATCCGCAGGCGGTGTCGCCGCGCGGCGCGGTAGGACTCATGCAGGTGATGCCGGCCACGGCAGAACGCTTCGGCGTCTCGCGCGAGGCGAAGCGTTCGGTGGAGCAGAAGCTCACCGACCCGGGCACGAACATCGCGGCCGGCGCGCGCTACCTGCGCCACCTGATCGACCTCTTCGAGGGCCGGCTGGACCTGGCGCTGGCCGCCTACAACGCGGGCGAGGGCGCCGTGCAGCGCGCCGGCCGCCGCATTCCCGCCTACCGGGAAACGCAGAACTACGTGAAGAGCGTGCTGGGGCTCTACGCCCTGCTCAAGCCCGCGGCGGCGGCTCCGGCGCCCGTGGCAGAGGGGCGCGGTGCCGCGGCCGGCCGGGTGCGCATGGAGCTCGCGGCGCCCGTGGCCCGGGGCACGCCCTGATCTTCCGAACGACACCGCGGCGCACCGTCCGCCGCGTTCCTCTTTCCATCCTTCACGACGCATGAGCGACAACGACCAACCCACCCTCGACTTCTCCCAGCCCGAGTCCGGCGACCACCTGGGCCTGGCCGGCTACGCGCAGCGCGCCTACCTGGAGTACGCGCTCTCCGTGGTGAAGGGCCGCGCGCTGCCGGACGTGTGCGACGGCATGAAGCCGGTGCAGCGCCGCATCCTCTTCGCGATGGAGCGCATGGGCCTGGCCTACGGCGGACCCACCCGCAACGTGCCGGCCAAGCCGGTGAAGAGCGCCCGCGTGGTGGGCGACGTGCTGGGCCGCTTCCATCCGCACGGCGACCAGTCGGCCTACGACGCGCTGGTGCGGCTGGCGCAGGATTTCAGCCAGCGCTATCCGCTCATCGACGGCCAGGGCAACTTCGGCAGCCGCGATGGCGACGGCGCCGCGGCCATGCGCTACACCGAGGCGCGGCTCACGCGCATCGCCAGCCTGCTGCTCGACGAGATCGACCAGGGGACGGTCGATTTCGTGCCCAACTACGACGGCTCCACCGAAGAGCCGCGGCAGTTGCCCGCGCGCCTGCCGTTCGCGCTGCTCAACGGTGCGAGCGGCATCGCCGTGGGCCTGGCCACCGAGATCCCCAGCCACAACCTGCGCGAGGTCGCCGATGCGTGCGTGGCGCTGGTGAAGAACCCGAAGCTCGCCGACGAGGAGCTCGCCGCGATGGTGCCGGGCCCGGACTATCCGGGCGGCGGCCAGATCATCAGCAGCCCCGGCGACATCCAGGACGCCTACCGCACGGGGCGCGGCAGCCTCAAGGTGCGGGCGCGCTGGAAGATCGAGGACCTGGCCCGCGGCCAGTGGCAGATGGTGGTCACCGAGTTGCCGCCCGGCGTTTCCGCGCAGAAGGTGCTGGAGGAGATCGAGGAGCTCACCAATCCCAAGGTCAAGGCCGGCAAGAAGGCGCTCTCGCAGGAGCAGACGCAGCTCAAGGCCACGGTGCTGGGCGTGCTGGACGTGGTGCGCGACGAATCGAGCAAGGATGCACCCGTGCGCATCGTGTTCGAGCCCAAGACGGGCAAGGTGCCGCAGCAGGAACTGATCACCACGCTGCTGGCGCACACCAGCCTGGAAACCTCCGCGCCCATCAACCTGACCATGGTGGGCCTGGACGGCAAGCCCGTGCAGAAGTCGCTGCGGCGCATGCTGGAGGAGTGGATCGCCTTCCGCCAGCAGACCATCGCGCGGCGCAGCCAGCACCGCCTCGCCAAGGTGCTGGACCGCATCCACATCCTCGAGGGGCGGCAGACCGTGCTGCTCAACATCGACGAGGTGATCGCCATCATCCGCGCCAGCGACGAGCCCAAGGCCGCGCTGATGGCGCGCTTCCACCTGTCGGACCGGCAGGCCGAGGACATCCTGGAAATCCGCCTGCGCCAGCTCGCGCGGCTCGAAGCCATCAAGATCGAGCAGGAGCTCAAGGAACTGCGCGAGGAGCAGGGCAAGCTCGAGGACATCCTCGCCAACCTCGCGTCGCTGCGCCGCCTGATGGTCAAGGAGATCGAGGCGGACGCGAAGCAGTTCGCCGACGCGCGCCGCACGCTCATCCAGGCCGACAAGCGCGCCACGGCCGAAGTGAAAGTGGTCGACGAGCCCGTGACGGTGGTCGTCTCGCAGAAGGGCTGGGTGCGCGCGCGCCAGGGCCACGGCCATGATGCAGGCACCTTCGCCTTCAAGTCCGGCGACGCGCTCTACGGCACCTTCGAGTGCCGCACCGTCGATACGCTCATCGCCTTCGGCAGCAACGGCCGCGTGTATTCCGTGGCCGTCTCCCAACTGCCCGGCGCGCGCGGCGACGGCCAGCCCATCACCACGCTGATCGACCTGGAGGCCGGCACGCAGCCGGTGCACTATTTCGCGGGCCCCGCGAACGCGGCCCTGCTGCTGGCGGGCTCGGGCGGCTACGGCTTCATCGCCGCCGTGGAGCACATGACGGCGCGCAACCGCGGCGGCAAGGCCTTCGTCTCGCTGGGCGAGGGCGAGCAACTGTGCCGGCCGTCGCACGCGGCTTTCACCAGCGGCAGCCAGGCGCTCGCCCCTGCGACGCATGTGTGCTGCGCCTCGACGGGCGGGCGCATCCTGACTTTCGAGATCACCGAACTCAAGCAGATGGCCAACGGCGGCCGCGGCCTGATGCTCATCGACCTCGAGCCCAAGGACACGCTGGCGGGCGCTGCGGCCTACACGCGCAGCGTGCGCATCGCGGGCGTGGGCCGCGGAGGCAAGGAGCGCGACGAGACGCTGGAGATCCGCAGCCTCAACAATGCGCGCTTCCCCCGCGGGCGCAAGGGCAAGGCGGCGGACCTGGGATTCAAGCCCAACGCCGTGCAGCGCGTCGAGTAAAGCCTCGCGAACATAGCTTTCGGAGGGCCGCCAGGTATTGGCGGCCCTTTTTGTTGCGCCGCCGCATCGCGACAGGAGCACGGTGTTAATGCGGAGTGGTGTTTCTGCTTGTATCAATGCACTATCTGTTCGCACGGCCACCGGAGGCGGCGGCTGCCGGGCCGTGCATCGTCAAAATGCGCGCCAGGAGCAGCCTCACCGTGAAAGATCTGAAAATCGCCACCCGCCTCGCGCTGGGATTCGCTCTCATCCTGCTCGTCATGTTCGTGATGAACATGCTGGGTCTGACCAATATGGGGGCGATGGTCCATGCCGTGAAGGGCGTCGCTTCGGAGTCGCTCGTCAAGGAACGGCTGATCAGTGACTGGGCCCGCAACATCCACACGAGCGTCCAGCGGACCAAAGCCGTGGCCCGAAGCAGCGATACCTCCCTGAACGACGCGTTCGCGGAGGAGGCCGCTGTCTCTTCGCGGCAGTCTGCGGACATGCTCAAGCGCCTCGAGGCGCTCCTGACAGCCGAGGAGGAGAAGGCCCTGATGGCTGACATCCAGAAGGCGCGCACGAACTTCCTGGCAAGTCGCGACGAGATCTACAAGGCCAAGCGCGAAGGGCGGATGGAAGACGCGCAGCGCATGTTCGCACAGGAGTTTCAGTCCATCACGGCGCAGTTCCTCGAAACGGTTCAGAAGCTGTTGAACAAGCAGAGGGAGAACATTGATGCCGCCCTGGGGCAGGTGGAATCCGGCTACGCGGAGACCCGCATTGGCGTGGCGGTCGCCACCGTGCTGGCCCTGATCCTGGGCTCGGGCCTGGGCTGGTGGATCACGCGCGGCATCACGCGCCCGCTTGGCGAGGCGGTGCGTGTCGCGCGCGCCGTGGCGGACAACGACCTCACGAGTTCCGTCGCCCCCGGCGGACGCGACGAGACCGGGCAGGTGCTGGATGCCCTGCGGCAGATGAACGACAACCTGGCCCAGGTCACGGGCCGCGTGCGCCAGGGCGCCGACAGCATCGCCATCGCCGCGCGGGAAATCGATGCGGGCAACCAGGACCTGTCCGCGCGCACCGAGCGGCAGGCGAGCGCCCTGCAGCAGACGGCCGCCTCCATCGAACAGCTCACCAGCGCCGTGCGGCAGAACGCCGACAGCGCCCGGCACGCCAACCAGCTGGCGGCCCACGCTTCGCAGGTGGCCGGCGAGGGCGGGCAGGTAGTGGCCGGCGTGGTGCAGACCATGGGCGCCATCGATGCCTCCTCCCGCCGCATCGCGGACATCATCGGGGTGATCGACGGCATCGCGTTCCAGACCAACATCCTGGCGCTGAATGCGGCCGTGGAGGCGGCGCGGGCCGGCGAGCAGGGCCGCGGCTTCGCGGTCGTGGCCAGCGAAGTGCGCGCGCTCGCGGGACGCAGCGCCGAGGCCGCCAAGGACATCAAGGCGCTGATTGGCGATTCCGTGGCCAGGGTGGACGAGGGCTCCCAGCAGGTCGCGCAGGCCGGGCGCACCATGGAAACCGTGGTGGACAGCATCCGGCGCGTGGCGGACATCATGGGCGAGATCAGCGCCGCGAGCGCCGAGCAGAGCACGGGCATCGAACAGGTGAGCCAGGCCATCGGCCAGATGGACCAGGTGACGCAGCAGAACGCAGCCCTGGTCGAGGAGGCCGCGGCCGCGGCCGGCTCGCTCAAGACGCAGGCGGCCATGCTGGCCGATGTGGTGTCCGCATTCCGGCTGCGCGACGGCGGCATGGCAGGCATTCCCCCCGCTTCCGCGCCCGTCCCGCCGCCTGCCGCCAAGGCCATGTCTGCGCCCGTGTTCCCTCCGGCATCCACGCGCCCTGCCGTCGCCGCCCCCGCCCGGCCGCGCACGCCGGCCGTCGCCAGGCCGGCTGCCGGCAAGGCGCCCGCGCTGCCCGCCCGCCCGGCACCGGCGGCATCCGTGGCCCAGGCGCCCGCGCCGCAGCCCCCTGCGGCGCCGCGCAAGGCCAGCCAGAGCGACGACGACTGGGAAACCTTCTGAACCTGGCGGGCGGTTCCGCCTGGCTCTGGTGTAAACACCGAGCGCTCCGGACGCCGCTTCATGCACGATGGCTTCAGCCGACGGGGCGGGTGGCCGGCCCGGTATGAAGAAAAGGAGTCCGCCATGCAACGATCACTGCGGGTCATCCACAAGCTCTGGATCGCCGTCGCCCTGCTGGTGGCCATGCTGTCCACGGTGCTCGGCGTTGCCGCCGTGCGCTACCAGCGCGAGCAGGCCCTGGCCGAAGCTGCGCGCGACGAGATGGAAAAGCGCTCCCAGGCGGCCCTGCGCTGGGCCGGTCTCACGGAGACCAACGCGGCCCGCACCCTGGCTGTCGCGCTCACCGCCGACCCCCTGCTGGAGGCGCAGTTCAAGGAAACGGTCGCCGCCACGTCCGCGCGCATTTCCGAAACCCAGAAGATGCTGTCCGGCATGGATCTCTCCGCGCGGGACCGGGAGCAGATGGCGAGGATCGCGGCGGCGCGCCAGGCCACGCTGGACCTGCGCGGCGAGGCCGGCAGGCTGGCTGCCGCCGGGCAGCGGGACGAAGCCCGTGCCCTGGTGCTGCAGCGCTACCAGCCCACCGTGGCCACCTACCTGCAGCTCCTGCGGGATTTCGCGCAGTCGCAGGCCGAAGCCGCCGATGCGCTGCGTGACCGGACGATCGCATCGCTACAGCGCATCCTGCTGGGCGCGGTCGCGGGACTGGTGCTCCTGCTGGCGGGCATCGTGGCGGGCAGCGTGGTGCTGATCCGCAGCATCCAGAGGCCGCTGGCCGAGGCCAATGCCGTGGCGGCGCGCATTGCCAGCGGCGACCTGGCCTCGCCCGTGCCGCAGGGCGGCGGCGACGAGTTCGGCGAGCTGCTGCAATCGCTCGGTGCGATGGGCGAAGCGCTCTCGGGCGTGGTGCGGCAGGTGCGCCAGAGCACCGACAGCATCGCCATCGCCAGTGCCGAGATCGCCACCGGCAACCATGACCTGTCCGTGCGCACCGAGCAGGCCTCCAGCAGCCTGCAGGAGACGGCTGCGGCCATGGAGCAGCTCACCAGCACCCTGCAGCAGAGCGCGGGCAGCGCGCAGCAGGCCAGCGGACTCGCGGCCAACGCCCGCAGCGTGGCGCAGCGCGGCGGCGACGTGGTCACGCAGGTGGTCTCCACCATGGAGGACATCCACCAGAGCAGCCGCCGGATCGCCGACATCATCGGCGTGATCGACGGCATCGCCTTCCAGACCAACATCCTGGCCCTGAACGCCGCCGTGGAGGCGGCGCGCGCGGGGGAGCAGGGCCGCGGCTTCGCCGTGGTGGCGGCGGAGGTGCGCGCCTTGGCGCAGCGCAGCGCCACCGCCGCACGGGAGATCAAGCAGCTGATCGGGACTTCGGTGGAGCGCGTGGAGGCCGGGAGCCGGCTGGTGCAGGATGCCGGCGCCACCATGCAGGACGTCGTGCGCTCGGTGCAGCACGTCAGCGACATGATCGGCGAGATCACTGCCGCGGCGACCGAGCAGAGCGCCGGCATCGGGCAGGTGAACGAATCCGTGGGAGGGCTGGACCAGACGACGCAGCAGAACGCCGCGCTGGTGGAGGAAAGCGCTGCCGCCGCCCAGAGCCTGCGCGAGCAGGCCGAGCAACTGGCGCGCACGGTGTCGGTGTTCAAGCTGCGCGCCCTGCCGGGCGCTGCCGGCGCGGCACTGCCGCAGCCTGTGCGGAGCGGGCCGCGCAGGCTGGCGGCCTGATCCGGCGCGGGGCCGGGGCCTCGCCTCAGGACTGCGCCGGGGTGCCCACCGCCTCGGCGGCGAAACGCTCCGACGGCTGCGCGATCTGATCGCGGAAGGTCACCAGGGGCAGGTCGCGCTGGCCCGGCGCGGTGCGCGACACCAGCGCATACAGACTGCTGACCGCGCCGGACACCGCATCCGGCGTGGACGCGCCGCGCAGCAGGTGGCCCAGCAGCACGGCCGAGAACACATCGCCCATGCCGTTGGGCAGAGGCTGCAGGTCGATGAACGGCGTGCGCACCAGCCAGGCGGCTTCCGCCGTCACGGCCAGCGTGGCCAGCCGGTCGTCCGGCAGGTCGGGCGTGCGCAGGCTGGTCACGGCGATGAGCGAAGGGCCCGTGCCGGCCGCGTCGCCCAGCAGCGCGCGCGCGGCGGCCACCGCCTCGTCCACCGAAGACAGCGGCGCGCCGTGCAGCAGTTCGAATTCGTACTGGTTGGGCGTGATGATGCTGGCCTGCGCCAGCGCGCGGCGGCGCAGGAATTCCGGGATGCCCGGCCGCACGAACACGCCCCGGCCCACGTCGCCCATCACCGGGTCGCACAGGTAGCGCAGGCCCGGGCGCACGGCCCGGATCTCCTGCACCGCGGCCAGGATGGCCTCGCCCACGCCGGCATCGCCCAGGTAGCCCGAGAGCACTGCCGTGCAGCGCGCGAGCACGCCACGCGCGCGCAGGCCGTCGAGCACGTCGGCGATGTGCGCGGGCGGGAACACCTGCCCCTTGAACTCGCCGTAGCCCGTGTGGTTGGAGAACTGCACCGTGTGCACCGCCACCGGCTGGATGCCCAGCAGTTGCAGCGGCAGCATGGCCGCGTCGTTGCCCACGTGCCCGAAGGCCACATGCGACTGGATGGAGAGCACCAGGGGCGCTTCCCCGGCCGGGGCCGGCCCGGCGGGCGTGATGGTGGGCGGGGCGGTGGGGGCGCTCACGGCAACACCGCGCTCAGACCAGCTCGGCGATCAGCTCGATCTCCACGCAGGCGCCCATGGGGATCTGCGCCACGCCGAAGGCGCTGCGTGCGTGCTTGCCCTTGTCGCCGAACACTTCGCCCAGCAGTTCGCTGGCGCCGTTGGTCACCAGGTGCTGCTCGGTGAAGTCGCCCGTGGAATTCACCAGGCTCATCACCTTCACGATGCGCTGCACGCGGTTCAGGTCGCCGCCCGTGGCCGCATGCAGCGTGCCCAGCAGGTCGATCGCCACGGCCCGTGCCGCGGCCTTGCCGTCTTCCGTCGCGATGTCGCGGCCGAATTGCCCCACCCATGGTTTGCCGTCCTTGCGTGCGATGTGGCCGCTCAGGAAGACGAGGTTGCCCGTCTGCACGTAGGGCACATAGGCCGCGGCCGGCGTGGCGACGGGGGGCAGGGTGATGTTCAGGGCGGCGAGTTTGTCGTAGATGCTCATGGTGTCGGGGAGGAAGGTGGCTGGATGGAAAAATGGGCGCAGGCCTGCGTCGGACGGGATGGTACAGCGCCGCGGCGGCGCGTCTCAGGGCTGCCCGTCGAAGCTCTCCGCCCCGTCGGGAGACTTTACCCATGCAAGGCGGCGGCGGGTCCAGATCTGTCTTTTCGGGGTGCCCAGCTCGTGCCGCTGGCGGATCGCGCCGATGCGCAGCGAATAGGCCGTCGGGGCTTCCTCCGCGCAGGCGTACAGCGGCGTGCCGCATTGTTCGCAGAACGCGAGCAGCCGCCTCGCACCGCTGGCGGCGGTTTTCACGTAGGTGCGCGGCGCGCCCCGGGTCAGCCGGAAGCCGGATGCCGGCGCGGGAATGTTGGCGCGGAACGCGGAGCCCGAGTGGGTCTGGCAGTCGTTGCAGTGGCAGACCGTGATGCTGCCCGGCTGGACCTCGGCTTCGTAGGCCACCGCGCCGCAGTGGCATTGGCCTTCAATCTTCACGTGAATTCTCCTGGATGATGCGAGAGGGCGGGGTGCCCTCCCGTGGTCCATTCTGCGCCGGGCGGCCGGCCGGAACATGGGTTTCCAGGCCACCCTGATAGACTTGCAGCGGCGCGTTTTGCCGTACTTTCCCATGTCATCCCACACCCAGCGAACCATTCCGACCGAACGGGGAATGCAGATCGCCGAGCGACGCATTCCCGAGATGGCCGCCAAGGCGGGCCACGAGGCCTACCGGGCCGCGCTCAGGTCGACGGGGGCGGCCACCGTGAAGACCGCCTCGGGCCAGGTCGTCGAGCGCCGCAGCGACGGCAGCGTCACCGTCATCAAAGACCTTCCGGTGGGCAAGCGCGTCAAGCCCGGCACCGTGCTGAAGCGTGTCGCGCGGGGCAGCTGACGCCGGGCAGGCGTCGCGGCCTGCGCCATCGTTCCCCGCCCGGCCGGCCCAGCCGCGCCTGCGCGTCCTCGCGGGGCCGAACGGATCGGGCAAGAGCACCCTCCAGTCCGAACTCAAGCCCCAGTGGATCGGCGCCTTCGTGAATGCCGACGAGATCGAGAAGGCCCTCCGCGCTACCGGCGGATGCCTGGGGCTCCGGGAACTCGGCGTGAAGGGCGAGCCCCCGGCGGTGCTGGAACGGATCCGCGGCAGCTTCCAGACGTTCGGCCTGGGGCGCCGCCTGGACATGCCGGCCCTGCTGGCCGGGATCACGCTGGACAGTGAGCTGACCCTCCATGTGCCGGGGCCCTGGAACTCCTACCTGGCCGCCACGCTGGCCGAAGCCGTGCGCCGGGAGCTGCGGGACGAAGGCCGCACCTTCACGTTCGAGACCGTGATGTCGCACCGCTCGAAGATCGACTTCATGCGGGAAACCCGCGCGCGGGGCTACCGGGTCTATCTGTACTTCGTGGCCACCGACGACCCCGCCATCAACATCGACCGGGTGCGGCGGCGCGTGCTGCAGGGCGGCCATCCGGTACCCGAGGACAAGGTGATCGACCGGTACCACAAGTCCATCGCGCTGATGGCCGAGGCCTGCGAGGCGGCGCACCGTGCCTACATCTTCGACAACTCGGGCGCCAGGCACAGGCTGCTCGCGGAGGTGACGGATTTCGATACCCTCCGGCTGGAGTCCAGCGTGCTCAATCCGTGGTTTCTGGGGACCGGGCTGTGGAGGGCGTTTTCCTGAGGCAGGGCAGTGGCGCGCGGTGAAACAGTTTGTGTCGCCGACTTGCCAGGCAAAGTGTTCCTACATGAAATCCTCAGCGTTATCAACGATGGGGAGATGGAGCAGTCGATTCGCAATGAAATCCTGGAGGTGCAGCGCTTGCGCTCCAGCGACATAGGTCGGGCGAAGGCGATCCAGTTGAAGAAGGTCGGTTTGAGTCTTGAAGCTCTCACCGAAAAATATGCGAAAGACAAGTTCGGCAAGCCCTTTGCGCGACTGGCGATCAATGAGCGCAATCTTGTCTATCTGGAAATCATTGATAGTTCCGGTCGTCCCAGGCCCTCGGTCAATGCGGCGGCACGGCACTATACCACTCTGGGCCGCGGCCTGGTTTTCGTATCCTTGGGGGCAGCGGTCTATAACGTTGCCATGGCGGACGACAAGGCCCGTGCGGTGGCAAGGGAGGGAGTCGTGATCGGAGGCGGTTTTGCCGGTGCTGCTGCTGGTGGCGCTCTTGCCGGGCTGGCCTGCGGCCCTGGTGCACCTGTCTGCGTCACGCTCGGTGTGTTTGTGGGAGGCGCTCTAGGCGCATTGGGAGCAGATGTGTCTTTTGATTGGGTGTTCTGATGCAGGCACTTCAGCCATCGTCTGCGTTCTCCGTGGAATGCAATGCCAGCAGCGATGCAGTTCCTCCCCGGCTCCGCCTGCGGCATCGCGACGGCGAAGGAGTTGTCCTCGAACTGCCGGGCGCCGTGCTGGAAGCCCAATTCGAGGCTGCTGACGGCTATCTCGTCTTCACCACGGAAAATACGCCTCATGAAGAGGCGCTGCATGTCCATTGGATCGCGCGGGACTGGCGGGTGCTGGACGCTGTCGAACTGTCCGCGCCCTACACGCCGGCCATCTTTGCGAACGCCGTGCTGGCGGCTTCCCGGACGGTGCGTTTCACCTTCTTCGATGACGGACGTCTGTGGAGCGTCGAGGTGGCCCTGGCGCCCCGGATGCAATGGCGTGGGCCTCCGTATCCTGCGCGGCGCAGGGCGCGGTGGTGGCGGTCGGGGTGGCTGCTGATCGCAGTGCAATAACGGTAACGGGCCCGCAGGTCGGCGCACTCGCCTCACGGATCGGCATGCCTTGCATGCCTTTTTCTTGCGGTGTCCGACACGTTGCCGGCCCTAGCATCAGGGCCCCATGAGCCGGCCCGCTTCCTCCGCCACGCCGCCAGTCCCTCCATCTCTTCCCGCCCCGCCATCCAGTCCTGTAGCCCAGCCCAGTGGCTGGCTCTGGCCCGCCCTGCTGCTGGGCAGCATTGCCGGTGCGTTGCTTCAGCTCATGCAGCCCGCGCTCTGGCCGGCGCGCGTGTATGCGGCACTGCTGCTGGCGGGCCTGGCCGTGTGGGTGCCGGCCCGGCGCCTGGGCCGGCGGCGGCGCGGCCCGGCGGCTGGTGCCCTGCGGGTTGCTGCACCGCAATGGCTGGCCTTCTGTGCCACGGCGCTGGCGGCGTTCGCGGTCTGCGGCCTGCGCGCGGGGGCCTGTCTGTCGGATGCGCTGGACCCGGCACTGGAGGGGCGCGACCTGCGCATCGTCGCCGTAGTAGCGGCGATGCCGCAGCCCACCGACGCGGGCATGCGGCTGCGGCTGGAGGTGGAGTCGGCCTGGTTCGCGGAGCAGGGCGGCGGGCGGTCGCGTTCCAGCGGGTTGCGCCCGCAGCGCAGCGGCCGGAAGGACCGCCCCGAGGCGGAGGGCGGTGCCGGCGCGCGCAATGCGCCCGGCCGGCCCGTGCGGTTGCCGCCGCGGGTCGATGTGTCGTGGTCTTCAGGGGCACCCTGGTTCGCACGCCAGTCCGGAGGTGCGCGAGGAAAGGCCGGGACTGCACTCCCGTCCGGGGACACACGGGGTGCCGTACCAGTCCCGCCTTCCTCGCCGGCACCTGCTTCCGCTCCCGTGCCCAACATCCGCGTGGGTGAGCGGTGGGAGATGACGGTGCGCCTCAACGCCCCGCACGGCCTGCGCAATCCGGGCGGCTTCGATGCCGAGCTGTGGCTGTGGGAGCAGGGCGTGCAGGCCACGGGCTCCGTGCAGGCGGGCGCCCGCGCAGAGCGGCCGGTGCGACTGGAGGCCGCGCCCTGGTGGCGGCACCCGGTGGAGCAGGCGCGGCAGCGGGTGCGCGATGCCATCCTGGCCCGGCTGGCACCGCAGCCCGCAGGCAGGGCGGACACCGATCCGCAGGACCTGGCCCGGGGGCGTGCCGCGGGCGTGGTGGCGGCCCTGGTGACGGGCGACCAGCGTGCGATCGACCGGGCCGACTGGGATGTGTTCCGCGCTACGGGCGTAGCGCATCTGGTGAGCATTTCCGGGCTGCACATCACGTTGTTCGCCTGGGTGGCCGCGGCGGTGGTGGGCTGGCTGTGGCGGCGCTCGGCGCTGCTGTGCCTGGCCGTGCCGGCGCCCTGGGCAGGGCTGGCGGGAGGGGTGCTGCTGGCGGCGGCGTATGCGCTGTTCAGCGGCTGGGCGGTGCCTGCGCAGCGCACGGTGTGCATGCTGGCGGTGGTCGGCGCGCTGCGGCTCTCGGGGCGGCGCTGGCCCTGGCCGCAGGTCTGGCTGCTGGCCTGCGCGGCGGTGGTGGCCGCCGATCCGTGGGCGCTGCTGCAGGCGGGCTTCTGGCTCAGCTTCGTGGCGGTGGGCGTGCTGTTCGCGTCCGACGCGGCCACGCCGCCCGAGGCGGTACCGGCCGCCCGCGCGGTCGGGCGCCTGCGCGCACGCGTGCTGGCCCTGCTGCGCGAGCAGTGGGTGGTGACGCTGGCGCTGACGCCGCTTACGGTGCTGCTGTTCGGGCAGGTATCGCTGGTGGGCTTCGTGGCAAACCTGGCGGCGATCCCTTGGATGACGCTGGTCGTCACGCCGCTGGCGCTGCTGGGCGTGCTGTGGGCGCCGCTGTGGTCGGCGGCGGCGGCCTGCGTGCGGCCGTTCGCGGAAGGATTGCAGTGGCTGGCGGCCTGGCCCTGGGCCACGGTTTCGCTGCCGGCGGCGCCGCTGTGGGCGGGCGTGGCCGGCATGGCGGGCGGCGTGCTGCTGGTGATGCGCCTGCCCTGGGCGCTGCGCCTGATGGGCCTGCCGCTGCTGCTGCCCGTGCTGTGGTGGCATCCGGCGCGGCCCGCGGCCGGGCAGTTCGAGCTGCTGGCCCCGGATGTGGGCCAGGGCAGCGCGGTGCTGGTGCGCACGGCCGGCCACGCGCTGCTCTACGACGCGGGGCCGCGCTACGGTCCGCAGAGCGATGCCGGGGAGAGGGTGCTGGTGCCGATGCTGCGCGCGGGCGGCGTCCGCCTGGACCGGGTGATGCTCAGCCACCGAGATACCGACCACACGGGCGGTGCCGCGGCGGTGCTGGCTGCACACCCCGGCACGGACCTGTGGGGATCGCTGGAGCCGGGCCATGCGCTGGAGGCGCAAGGGGCGCGCGCCGTCACCCGCTGCGAGGCCGGCCAGCAGTGGACGTGGGACGGGGTGCGCTTCGAGGTGCTGCACCCGCCGCCAGGCGCGCTGGATGGCGGCGGGGCGGGAACGGGCATATCGGGCGCATCGGCCGACCGCGCGGGCCGGACCAATGCGGTGAGCTGCGTGCTGCGCATCTCGGCGCCCGGCGCGTCGGCGCTGCTGGCGGGCGACATCGGCCGGGTGGAAGAGGCCGCCCTGGCCGCCAGTGGCGGGCTGGCGCCGGCCGACGTGCTGCTGGTGCCCCACCACGGCAGCCGCTCGTCTTCCAGCCCGGCGCTGCTGGATGCCGTGCGGCCGCGCACTGCCGTGGTGCAGGCGGGCCACCGCAACCGCTACGGGCACCCGGCGCCCGACGTGCTGGCACGCTATGCGGAGCGTGGGGCGCTGCTGGTGGATTCGCCGTCCTGCGGGGCGTGGTCCTGGCTGTCCGCGCGGCCGTTGCGCTGGCGCTGCGAGCGCGACGGCGCGCGGCGCTACTGGCACCATGCGCCGCCATCCGCGGCCTCTGCCGCTGCCGCCGTGGAGGAGGCCGAGCCGTTCTGACCTCGGAATACGGTGGTGCCCGGCATGCCGCGGGCGCGTCCAGCGGCCGAGCAGGCTTGCAACTTGCTATGCTGGCTGCAGGAGGCACCACTGATGCAGAAGTTCGACGAGATGTACGAGATGCTGCCCTTCGATGGCAGCGATGTGCGCCCCCATTACCAGCGCTACGGCCAGTGGCTGTCGCGCCAGCCGGCCGAGGCGATGCAGGCGCGCCGCGCCGAGGCCGAGATGATCTTCCGCCGCGTGGGCATCACCTTCGCGGTCTATGGCGCCAAGGACGAAGACGGGGCCGGCACCGAGCGGCTCATCCCCTTCGACCTGATCCCCCGCATCATTCCCGCCCACGAGTGGGCGCGCATGCAGCAGGGGCTCGTGCAGCGGGTGACGGCGCTCAACCGCTTCATCCACGACATCTACCATGGGCAGGACATCCTGCGCGCCGGCATCGTGCCGTCCGACCTGATCGTGGGCAATGCGCAGTTCCGCCCCGAAATGGCGGGCGTGGACGTGCCGCGCGACGTGTACGCCCACATCGCCGGCATCGACATCGTGCGCGCGCCGGACGGGCAGGGCAACGGCATCTACTATGTGCTGGAGGACAACCTGCGCGTGCCCTCGGGCGTGTCGTACATGCTGGAGAACCGCAAGATGATGATGCGGCTCTTCCCCGAGCTGTTCCGCAGCCACCGCGTGGCGCCCGTGGCCCACTACCCCGACCTGCTGCTGGACACGCTGCGCGCCAGCGCACCGGCCGGCGCGGCCGAGCCCACGGTGGTGGTGCTCACCCCGGGCATGTACAACAGCGCGTACTTCGAGCACGCCTTCCTCGCGCAGCAGATGGGCGTGGAGCTGGTCGAGGGGCAGGACCTGGTTGTGAAAGACAACTTCGTCTACATGCGCACCACGCGCGGGCTGCAGCGCGTGGACGTCATCTACCGCCGCGTGGACGACGACTTCCTCGATTCGCAGGTCTTCCGCCCCACGTCCACGCTGGGCTGCGCCGGCCTCATGGCGGCGTACCGCGCGGGCAACGTGGCGATCTGCAACGCCGTGGGCACGGGCATCGCGGACGACAAGTCCGTCTATCCGTACGTGCCGGAGATGATCCGCTTCTACCTGGACGAGGAGCCCATCCTGGCGAACGTGCCCACCTGGATGTGCCGCAAGCAGGACGACCTGAAGTACGTGCTGGACCACCTGCACGAACTGGTGGTGAAGGAAGTGCACGGCGCAGGAGGCTACGGCATGCTGATCGGCCCCGCCGCGACCAAGGCGGAAATCGAGGAGTTCCGCGGCGCGCTGCTGGCCAACCCGGCGGGCTACATCGCGCAGCCCACGCTCTCGCTCTCCAGCTGCCCCACCTATGTGGAATCGGGCATCGCCCCTCGCCACATCGACCTGCGGCCGTTCGTGCTTTCCGGCCAGAAGGTGCAGATGGTGGCCGGCGGCCTCACGCGCGTGGCGCTGAAGGAGGGCTCGCTGGTCGTCAATTCATCGCAGGGAGGGGGCACCAAGGACACCTGGGTGCTGGGCGACGGCGATGCCAACGGTACACCCGCCACGGGCCAGTCGCAGTCCATGGGCGCCATGGCCATGTCGCAGTCGATGGGAGGGAACTGACATGCTGAGCCGTACTGCAGATCATCTGTTCTGGATGTCCCGCTACACCGAGCGGGCTGAGAACACCGCACGCATGCTGAACGTCAGCTATGAGACCTCGCTGCTGCCGCAATCGGCCGACGTGGCGCAGGAGAGCTGGCTGGGGCTGCTGTCGATCAGCGAGCTGATCCCGGCCTATACCGCGCGCCATGGCGAGGTCACGCGCGAAGGGGTGCTGGAGTTCATGGTGCGCGATGGGAACAACCCGTCGTCCATCCTCTCGTGCCTGCGCGCGGCCCGCGAGAATGCGCGTGCCGTGCGCGGCGCGCTGACCACCGAGATCTGGGAAACGCAGAACCAGACCTGGCTGGAGCTGCACCGGCAGCTGCAGGGCCGGGATTTCGAGCGCGATCCGGGGGCGTTCTTCGAATGGGTGAAGTACCGCTCGCACCTCTCGCGCGGCGTGACGCTGGGCACCATGCTGCAGGACGAAGCCTTCCACTTCCTGCGCCTGGGCACCTTCCTGGAGCGGTCCGACAACACGGCGCGGCTGCTGGACGTGAAGTTCCATGCCGTGCAGAGCGACTTCCACGGCTCGGCGATGCGCGAGCGCGGCAGGGCGTCACCGCAGGAGTTCGATTTCTACCACTGGAGCGCGATCCTGCGCAGCGTGTCGGCGTTCGAGGTGTACCGCAAGGTGTACCGCGACGTGATCACGCCCGAGCGCGTGGCCGACCTGCTCATGCTGCGGGCCGACATGCCCCGTTCGCTGCACGCCAGCCTGCGCGAGGTGGTGGACAACCTCGCCGTGGTCTCCAACGACCAGTCCGCGGAAACGCAGCGCAAGGCCGGTCGCCTGCTGGCCGACCTGCGCTACGGCCGCATCGACGAGATCCTGGCCACCGGCCTGCATGCCTATCTCACGCAGTTCCTGGACCGCGTGAACGACCTGGGCGCGGGCATCAGCCGGGATTTCCTGGTGCCGGTGCCGGCCTGAAGCAGCCCGCCGGCCCGGCCTGCACGCGACGCTCCGCTGGGCGGGTCAGCGGGTGGGGGCGGGTCAGCGGGGCAGCGCCGTATCTCCCGAGGCGAGCACGCGCTGCTGCGCGCATTCGGGAACGCTGCGGTCGATGGGCCGGCTCTCGACGCCATAGCCCTGCAACGCCATGGCATCCAGTTCGCCCGAAGCCCGGGCGCAGGCCAGTTCCGCGACCACTTCGGCACGCGTGCGGCCGTGCTGCCCGCCCGAAGAGTCCATGCCCGCCTGTGCCGGGTTCCCCGCGCCGTAGGACACCGGGGTGGCCGTCTGAGCGGTGGCGAGCGTGGCGGCCAGCAGGGTGCCGGCGCAGAAGGTGAGGGCGCGCGACAGCGTGCGCGCAGTGGGGGAAAGGGGATGTGCCATGGTTCCGTGCTCCTGCGGAGAATGCGACGTGCTCTCCATGCCTCCAATGTGCGCGGCCCCCTTCGCACGGGCCAGCAGAACGCGACGGAATGCCTCCGCCGCGGAGTGAATGGCCCGGATGGCGGAGCCGGAAGCCGGGACGCGGCATGCCCTGGCGCCCTCCCTGCACGCATTGCCGCCGCCGGATGGGGGCATTTTCATAAATTTTGTTTACCGGGGATATGAATGGCTGCCGGCTGCCCCGGCGCTGCAGCCTGCTAAATTGCAGGGCTGCTCGAATGCTTATTATTATTCGTGCATCGGTTCACCAGGCCGATGCATTTTCTTTCAATGAAAAATGGTCTGCCAATGAACGAGAGGCTGGAAAACGATCGTCGCCATGGCGTGCCTTCGGATCTGGGATATATCGTCGATGAATATCTGCGGGAATATCCATCGGAATCCGGTGCGCTGGCTCCGCTGACGGAGCAATTGGGCAGGGGTGGGGACATCACCCGGCGCAGCGCATCGCCCGGCCACGTGACCGCCAGCGGCATCGTCCTCTCGCGCGACGCCGTGCTGCTCGTGTTCCATCCCTACCTGAAGCGGTGGCTTCAGCCCGGTGGCCATGTCGAATCCACGGAGGCGCCCCTCGACGCCGCCATCCGGGAGGTGCAGGAAGAAACCGGCATCTCCACCTTTCCCCATCCATGGCATCTCCAGGCGGGAATTCCACTGGATATCGACGTACATGCCATTCCCGAAAATCCTGCCAGGGAAGAGCCGGCGCACATGCATTACGACTTCAGGTACCTGCTGGTGAGGGACGGAGCAAAGCCCATTCTCCGCAGCGCGGAAAATCACCAATGCCAGTGGACGGATATTTCCGCCATATCCGGCGGAGGCTTGTCCCGCATCGGGCAGAAGATTTTCCGGCAGGGCCTTGGCGCCTGAGCGACATGGATTCAAAAGCGTTCTTCCAGGCGATCCTGGACCGCAGCATTCCCCTGCGGGCAGGCAGGCTGGTTATCGTGACGCACATCGTTCCCGGAAGCGAGAATTTCGTTCTCGGTATCCACGAACGCCTGCCCCTGGCAGCGGTGATTCCCAAGCCCAGTTCGCTGCACGGGCCCACCTGCCGCGTGATCCAGGAGCAGGTACCGGTGATCCACTACACGCGGGACAGGATCCGGCAGAACGCGCCCGGCTTCATTGCCCACCTGCGCAGCCTGATCGGGGAGGAGTCTTTCGCGGCGATCGATACCGGGGGCTATTTCTCGAGCATCCTGGCCGCGCTGAAGAAGGCGTTTCCTTCACAGCTGGTGGGCATCATCGAGGACACCGAGAACGGACACCAGAAGTACGATGCCGCATTGCGCAGCATTCGGGCGGGCGGGGGAGAGACGTTTCCCTGTCCCGTCATGTCCGTGGCCAGGAGCAAGCTCAAGGAGCCGGAGGATTTCCTCGTGGGCCAGGCCATCACGTTTTCCGCCGAGGCCCTGCTGCGGGAGCTCGGCAACATCCTGACCGGCCGCAGGGCCCTGGTACTGGGCTACGGGAAGATCGGATCGAGCATTGCCCGGCACCTGCATGCCAAAGGCGTCCGCGTCGACGTGTACGACACGAACCCGATCCGCCAGGTGCTGGCGCTGGCACACGGTTACCACACCGGGCAGAAGCACGAACTTTTGAGGTCGTCGGAACTCATTTTCTGCGCGACCGGCAACCGGTCCATCGGAGTGTCCGACCTGGGCGCCATCCGGCGCAATGCCTACATCTTCACCGCCACTTCGGCCGACGACGAGATCGAGAACCACCAGGACATGATCGCCAGCGCGAGTCCCGGCAGGCACAGGCACGTGCTGCAGGTGAATGCACAGGGCAACCGGTTCTTCCTCTGCAACGAGGGCAAGTCGGCCAATTTCATGCACGGAGGCGTGGTCGGGCCGTTCATCGATCTCGTGCAGGCCGAGCTGCTCTTCGCACTCTCCAGGATCGGTGATGCGCCGCGGGACCGGGTGGTGGAACTGGGCGACGACGCGAAACAATTCATTTCCGCCCTGTGGATCACGCGCTTCTCGCGCCAGGGCATGGCCCATTGAACGCGTTGTCCGCGCAGGAGGTCATGGTGGTGGCGTGGGCCTCTGCCCTGTGCCGGGCCGGCCTGAATCTGATAGACCGCCAGCAGATCGGACGCAAGGGCCTGTCGATCGTCCGGGTCAATTTCCTCAACAACGCGATACCCGCGCTCCTGCTGCTGTGCGCGGCGTCGATGTACCTGCGTTCCTGGGGGGAGCCGCTCGGCTGGTTGCTGGACTGGAAGGCGGTCGTCTTCAGCGGCCTGGTCCAGCTCGTCGCGTATGCCTATTCCCATGCGTTCCGTTCACTGACGGTGAACCAGGTCACCGTGTCCGGCAAGCTGTCCGATCTCTTCATCCCCCTGGGCATCCTGTGCATCACCGGGGAATGGAACGCCGAGACCTATGCGTTCGCCGTGGCGACCACCGTGGCCTGCGTGCCCCTGCTGTGGCGGCACGGCGCCGTGGAGCGGCGGCACGGGTTCATCGCGAGAGCGGCGATCGTCTGCGCGGCGTTGACGCTGCAGGCGACCGTGTCCCCGTGGCTGTTCTCGCCAGGGCAGGGCCCGTCGGCCCGGTCGTCCGGCAACCTGCTGGCATTCGCGGTGGCCGTGATGGCGTGGCGTGCGCTGTGGTCTTCCATGCCGCTGCTCGTGCTGGCGCACGCACGGGCTCCTTCGGGGCCCTCGCAACCGATGGGCCTGCTGTTCGGCGTGCGGGCCCTCCTCACGGTGGCCACCCAGGTGACTTTCATCTACGCCATCACCAGTGCCGCATCCGCAGTGGCGTGGCCCATCCTGAACACGACGGGGTTGATGGCCATGGCGCTGTCCGCCCTGCTGCTGCGGGAAAAGCCCAGCCGCCTGGAAGCCTTCGTCATCGTCACGATCACGCTGCTGGCGCTGGCCCGGTACCTGACCTTGCCGTAGGCCTTCAGCGGCCTTTCCCGGGCGCGTTGCCACGCCTGCGGTCCCGCAGCATGAAGAGGTAGAGGCTTTCCACTTTCTCGCGCGCCCAGGGCGTCTTGCGCAGGAATTTCAGGCTGGACGCCACGCTGGGCTCGCTCTGGAAGCAGCGCACGGGAACGCGCTCTGCCAGGCCCTTCCAGCCGTATTCCTGCTGCAGGGCGACCACGATGGCCTCCAGCGTGAGTCCGTGCAGCGGATTGCGGGGCTGCGCCGGTGCGGATGGGGCATGCGCGTGGTCCGCCGCCGGGGGGGTGGGCGGCGGGACAGGGGAGTCCGGGAGGTCGGGGGAGTCTGCGGTCATGGCGCCGAGCATATCGGGCCTGTCTGCGATCGGGGGGGCTCAGCCCTGCAGGTGGCGTTCCCGCGCGAACAGTTCCGCGGCCCAGTCCACGAAGGCGCGCACGCGGGCACTCAGGTGGCGGTTGGGTGGGTACACCACATAGACGGGCATCAGTGGATGCGACCATTCGGGCAGCAGGCGCACCAGTTCGCCCCGCTCCAGGGGGCCCTGGGCCTGCAGGGTGGTGATCTGCCCCACGCCCCGGCCGGCGAGCAGCGCGGCCAGGTAGGCATTGCTTTCGTTCACCGCCAGCTGGGAGGGGCCGCCGATCTCGATCGCCTCGCCGTCGCGGTGGAATTCCAGCGGATAGCGGCGCGAGGTGCGCGGCGAGAAATAGATCACGCTGCGGTGCCCGTTCTCGAGGTCCAGCGGCCGGGCCGGCGTGCCATGGCGCGCGAGATAGGAGGGGGCAGCCACGGTGATGAACGCCAGCATGCCGATGCGGCGCGCCACGAGCGACTGGTCGGTGAGTTCGCCGCCGCGGATCACGCAGTCCACGTTGTCGCTGAGCAGGTCCACGAGGCGGTCGCTCACGCCCAGGTCGAGCTGGATGTCGGGGTAGCGGGCGTGGAATTCCTCCAGGTGGGGAATGATGAGCAGCCGTGCCATGGCCGTGCCCACGTCCACGCGCAGCCTTCCGCTGGGCGTGGCGCGGGCATGGGTCATGCTGGCCTCGATGTCGTCGAAATCGGCCAGCAGGCGCACGGCGCGGTCGTAGTAGGCCGCGCCATCGGCCGTGACGGTCACGCGCCGCGTGGTACGGTTGAGCAGGCGCACGCGCAGGCGCGCCTCCAGGGCCTGGATGTGCTTGGTGACAGTGGCTTTGGGCAGTTGCAGGGAGTCTGCGGCGCGCGTGAACGTGCCGGCTTCCACCACCCGCGCGTAGATGCGCATGGCCTGGATCTGGTCCATGGCGTTCCTTCCTCGGTGCCTCTTCGGGCTGGCAAATTCTCACATGTGCCGCGGGGTTCGATTGTTCGGACTTTGGAAACAGTGAGGCCCGCATCGGCTGGTTTATCGTCGCTGTCCGCACGCCTACATTTGCATCACCGGAGTGTTTCCGGCCACACCACCATGCCCACCACCGCATCTTCCCGTTCCACGTCCGACGGCGCCCGTTCCGAATCCACCATTGCGGTGGCGCCGGGGCAGGACGTCGCCGTGCGGATGTACGGCCGCAGGAAGGCCGGCGAGACGTCGCCGCTGGTCGTGCATTTCCATGGGGGGGCCTTCGTGTCCGGCGACCTGGACAGCGGCTGCACGATCGCCGGCCTGTTGCAGGAAGCCGGGGCGCTGGTGGTGTCTGTGGCCTATCCGCTGGCGCCCGAGCATCCGTTCCCGCAGCCGCTGGAGACGGGCTATGCCGTGCTGCAGTGGGTCTATCGCTACCGCACCCGGCTGGCCGGCGCGGGCGCGCCGGTCTATGTGGCCGGGGAGGAAGCCGGCGGGAACCTCGCGGCGGGCGTGTGCCTGATGGCGCGCGACCAGTCCCATCCGCCGCTGGCGGGGCAGATCCTGGTGTCGCCCATGCTCGATCCCTGCGCCGGCACGCCGTCGCTGCGGGCCGCCACGGAAGGCGCCGAGGCCTGCCGATGGGCGCAGGGCTGGGAGAAGTTCCTGCGGTGCGCACGCGATGCGGAGCATCCGTATGCCGTGCCCGGCACCGCACAGCGCCTGGCGGGCCTGCCGCCCACGCTGCTGCTGGTCGGCGACACCGACCCCATGCACGACGAGACGCTGGCCTATGCGTCTCGGCTGAAGGCCGCCGGCCAGCTGGTGGAGCTGCATGTGCTGCGCAAGGCCGAACGCTGGCCCGATGCGCTGCTGGATTCCGGCACCCAGGCCTGCCCGTGCGCGGGCGACGCGCGCGATCGCTTCCGCAGCTTCATGGATGCCGGCCGATGTCCGGCGCCGCGCTGACCCCCTCTTTGAAAAAACTTCCTTCCATCACCAGGGAAGGTATTGACCTCAATGATGGTTGAGGTTTGAGAATCCGGCCCCGTTGCCTTATCCGCGCCCGGGCGCGGCTTATCCCCTTCGATGCATTTTTTCCGGCCTGCGGGCCGGAGGGGAAGGCTTTGCCCGGCCGGTGCCGGCCCCGCTTTTTCTTGCTTGCGATTGCACCGTTTTCAGACACACCCGAAGGATCTGCCATGCCGTCATCCCCAACCGTTTCCCTCTTCTCACCCGCGCGCCGCTGGTGGACCGCTGCCGGCGCCGCAGCTGCCATCGCGGCCGGTGGCGGCGCCCTGTTCGGGCTCTCCGCCTCGCACGCCGAGGCGCCTGCCGCCGACGCCGCGCCGCCGGCCGTGCCGGTGTCCGTCGCGGCCGTGGTGCAGCAGGACGTCGCGCTATGGGACGAGTTCTCCGGCCGACTCGAGGCGGTGCAGCGCGTGGACATCCGCCCGCGGGTGGCTGGCGCCGTGCAGGCCGTGCACTTCCGCGAAGGAGTGCTCGTGAAGCAGGGCGACCTGCTCTTCACCGTGGACCCTGCCCCCTATGCGGCCGAGGTGGACCGGGCCGATGCGCAGGTGGTGGCCGCCCAGGCCCGCATGTCCTACACCCGCAGCGAGATGGAGCGCGCCAGCCGCCTGTGGGAGGAGCACGCCATCGCCCAGCGCGAGCGCGACGAGCGCGTGAACGCCCAGCGCGAGGCGGAGGCCAATCTGCGCGCCGCCCAGGCCGCATTGCAGACGGCGCGCCTGAACCTGGGCTACACCCAGGTGCGTGCGCCGGTCGCGGGCCGTGTGGGCCGCATCGAGGTCACCGTGGGCAACCTCGTGGGCTCCGGGGCCGGCGCGCCGGTGCTCACGACGCTGGTGTCGGTCAGCCCGATCTACGCCAGCTTCGACACCGACGAGCAGATCGTGACCCGCGCGCTGGAAGGGCTGCGCTCCGGCCAGAGCGCCCGCACGCTCATCGAGCGCATTCCCGTGCAGATGGGCACGGGCACCACCGGCAGCACGCCGCACACCGGGCATCTGCAGCTCATCGACAACCAGGTGGATGCGCGCAGCGGCACGGTGCGCGTGCGCGCGGTGTTCGACAACGAAGGCGGCGTCCTCATGCCGGGCCAGTTCGCCCGCATCCGCATGGGCCAGGCGAAGAGCACCCAGGCCGTGCTGATCAACGAGCGTGCCGTGGGCACGGACCAGAGCAAGAAGTTCGTGATGGTGGTGGGCGAGGGCAACAAGGCCGAGTACCGCGAGGTGCAGCTGGGCGCGCCGGTCGATGGCCTGCGCGTCGTCACCGCGGGCCTGAAGGCGGGCGAGCGCATCGTCGTCAACGGCCTGCAGCGCGTGCGTCCCGGCGCCGTGGTCGCTCCGCAGGAGGTGCCCATGGCCGCCAAGTCCGAAGTGGGCAGCGAGGGCGCGCAGGCGCGTGCCGCCGCCCGGCAGCCCGCGGCCTGAGCGCCGGGCTTCAGAGAGCAGAGAACGACACCATGAACCTCTCCCGTTTCTTCATCGACCGCCCCATCTTCGCCGGGGTGCTGTCGGTGCTCATTTTCCTGGCGGGGCTGATCGCCCTGCGGGCGCTGCCGATCTCGGAATACCCCGAGGTGGCGCCGCCCTCCGTGGTGGTGCGCGCCACCTACCCCGGCGCCAATCCCAAGGTGATCGCCGAGACCGTGGCCACGCCGCTGGAGGAGTCCATCAACGGCGTGGAAGGCATGCTCTACATGGGCAGCCAGGCCACGACCGACGGCGTGATGACGCTCACCGTGACCTTCGCGCTGGGCACCGACCCGGACAAGGCGCAGCAGCTGGTGCAGAACCGCGTCTCGCAGGCCGAGCCGCGCCTGCCCGAGGAAGTGCGCCGCCTGGGCGTCACCACGGTGAAGAGCGCGCCGGACCTGACCATGGTCGTGCACATGGTCTCGCCCAACGGCCGCTACGACATCGACTACCTGCGCAATTACGCCGTGCTCAACGTCAAGGACCGGCTGGCCCGCATCCCCGGCGTCGGGCAGGTGCAGATCTTCGGCGGCGGCGACTATTCCATGCGCGCCTGGCTGGATCCGCAGAAGGTGGCGCAGCGCGGCCTGTCCGCGGGCGACGTGGTGGCCGCCATCCGCGGGCAGAACGTGCAGGCGGCCGCCGGCGTGGTGGGCCAGTCGCCCGGCCTGCCGGGCGTGGACATGCAACTGTCGATCAACGCCCGGGGCCGCCTGGCCACGGTGGAAGAGTTCGGCGACATCATCGTCAAGACCGGCGCCGACGGCGCGGTGACGCGCCTGCGCGACGTGGCCCGGCTGGAACTGGGCGCGGCCGACTACTCGCTGCGTTCCCTGCTCAACAACGATCCGGCCGTGGGCATGGGCGTGTTCCAGGCGCCCGGCTCCAATGCGCTCGACATCTCGGCCAACGTGCGCGCCACCATGGCCGAGCTGCAAAGGCGCATGCCCGAGGGCGTGGAGTTTCGCATCGCCTACGACCCCACGCAGTTCGTGCGCGCCTCCATCCACTCGGTCATCCAGACACTGCTGGAGGCCATCGCGCTGGTGGTGATCGTGGTGATCCTGTTCCTGCAGACCTGGCGCGCGTCCATCATCCCGCTGCTGGCCGTGCCGGTGTCGGTGGTGGGCACCTTCGCAGTGCTGCACCTGCTGGGCTTCTCGATCAACGCGCTGTCGCTGTTCGGGCTGGTGCTGGCCATCGGCATCGTGGTGGACGACGCGATCGTGGTGGTGGAGAACGTCGAGCGCAACATCGAGGCGGGCCTCTCCCCGCGCGAGGCCACCTACCGCGCCATGCGCGAGGTGAGCGGGCCCATCATCGCCATCGCGCTGGTGCTGGTGGCCGTGTTCGTGCCGCTGGCCTTCATCAGCGGCCTCACGGGGCAGTTCTACCGCCAGTTCGCGGTGACCATCGCCATCTCCACGGTGATCTCGGCGATCAATTCGCTCACGCTGTCGCCCGCGCTCAGCGCCCTGCTGCTCAAGGGCCACCACGAGCCCAAGGATGCGCTCACCCGCGGCATGGACCGCGTGCTCGGCGGCTTCTTCCGCCGCTTCAACCGCGTGTTCCACCGCGGCTCCGAGGCCTATAGCGGCGGCGTGCGCCGCGTGATCGGCCGCAAGGCGCTGATGCTGGCTGTCTATGTGGTGCTGGTCGGCGCGACCTGGGGCCTCTTCAAGGCGGTGCCCGGCGGCTTCGTGCCCGCGCAGGACAAGCAGTACCTGGTGGGCTTCGCGCAACTGCCCGACGGTGCCACGCTGGACCGCACGGAAGACGTCATCCGCCGCATGGGCGAGATCGTCAAGAAGAACCCCAACGTCGAGGACGCCATCGCCTTCCCGGGCCTGTCGATCAACGGCTTCACCAACAGCTCCAACGCGGGCATCGTGTTCGTCACGCTCAAGCCCTTCGCCGAGCGCAGGCGGGCCGACCAGAGCGGCGGCGCCGTCGCCGGCCAGCTCAACCAGGCCTTCGGCAGCATCCAGGATGCGTTCATCGCCATGTTCCCGCCGCCGCCGGTGGCGGGGCTGGGCACGACGGGCGGCTTCAAGCTGCAGATCGAGGACCGCGCCTCGCTGGGCTATGGCGCCATGGACGCGGCCGTGAAAGCCTTCATGGCCAAGGCCTACCAGACGCCGGAACTGGCGGGGCTGTTCACCAGCTGGCAGGTCAACGTGCCGCAGCTGTACGCCGACATCGACCGCACCAAGGCCCGCCAGCTCGGCGTGCCGGTGACGGACATCTTCGAGACGCTGCAGATCTACCTGGGCAGCCTGTACGCCAACGACTTCAACCAGTTCGGCCGAACCTACAGCGTGCGCGTGCAGGCCGATGCACCCTACCGGGCGCGGGCGGAGGACGTGGGCCTGCTCAAGGTGCGCTCGGCCACGGGCGAGATGGTTCCGCTGTCGGCGCTGATGAAGGTCGAGAACAGCTTCGGCCCCGAGCGCGCCATGCGCTACAACGGCTTCCTCTCGGCCGACGTGAACGGCGGGCCCGCGCCCGGCTTCTCGTCGGGCCAGGCACAGGCCGCGGTGGAACGCATCGCCGCCGAGACGCTGCCGCCGGGCATCAGCTTCGAGTGGACGGAGCTGACCTACCAGGAAATCCTGGCCGGCAACTCCGCCGTTCTGGTGTTCCCGCTGGCCATCCTGCTGGTGTTCCTGGTGCTGGCTGCGCAGTACGAGAGCCTGACGCTGCCCATCGCCATCATCCTGATCGTGCCCATGGGCCTGATGGCCGCCATGGCGGGCGTGTGGCTCACCCGCGGCGACAACAACGTGTTCACCCAGATCGGGCTGATCGTGCTGGTGGGGCTGTCGGCCAAGAACGCGATCCTGATCGTGGAGTTCGCGCGGGAGCTGGAGTTCGCCGGCCGCACGCCGGTGCAGGCCGCCATCGAGGCCAGCCGCCTGCGGCTGCGCCCCATCCTGATGACCTCGCTGGCCTTCGTGATGGGCGTGCTGCCCCTGGTGCTGTCCACCGGCGCCGGCTCGGAGATGCGCAGCGCCATGGGCGTTGCGGTGTTCGCCGGAATGATCGGCGTCACGGCCTTCGGCCTGTTCCTCACGCCGGTCTTCTACGTCGCCCTGCGCCGCCTGGCGGGCAACCGGCCGCTGCAGCAGCACGGCAGCCACGTGGCGCCGATCACCGACGCCGGCCAGGGCACGCCGGGCCACGGGGCCTCGGCGCACCCCGTGATCGCCGCGCCGCGCGGCCTGCACGAATGAGACGGAGCTTTGCCATGACGATGTTTTCTCCCTTTGTTTCCCTCTCGCGGCTGGCGCCGCTGGCTGCGGCCCTGGTGCTGGCGGGCTGCATGAGCACCCCGGCGGTGCCGGAACATGCCGGCGTGGCCGTGCCCGCCGCCTTCAGCGAGCCCGCCGGCACCGCATCGTGGACCACCGCCCCGCCCGCCGAGACGCAGCCCCGCGGCACGTGGTGGCTGGGCTTCCGCGATCCGGTGCTGGACGATCTGGTGCAGCGCGCCGGCAGCGGCAATACCAACGTGCAGGAGGCCGCCGCCCGCCTGGCCGAAGCGCGCGCGCTGCTGCGCTCCGCCGATGCCAGCCGCGCGCCGCAACTGGGCGCCTCGGCCGGCGTGGCGCGGCAGGCCGGTGCCAATACGGCCACGGGCGGCCCCGTGCCCGCCACCCTGGCCACGGCGGGACTGAATGTGTCCTATGAACTGGACCTGTTCGGCCGCCTCTCGCAGGCCAGCGATGCCGCGCGGCTCGATGCCCGCTCGCGCGAGGCGCTGCTGCAAAGCGCGCGCCTGATGGCCCGGGCGGATACCGCCCAGGCCTACCTGCAGCTGCGCTCGGTGCAGGCCGAGCAGGCGCTGGTGCAGGAGAGCCTGGCCGCCTACCGGGACACCTTGCGCCTGACCGAGCGCCGCTACCAGGCCGGCGACGTGGCCGAGCTGGACGTGGCGCGCGTGCAGACCGAGGTGGCCGCCACCGAGTCCGACGCGCTCGCGCTGGAGCGCCAGCAGGCGGTGCTGACCCATGCGCTGGCCCTGCTGGTCGGGGAGGTGGCCACCGGTTTCACCGTGCCCCCCGCGGCTGGCGAGGCGGCGCTGCCCGTCATTCCCGCCGGGGTGCCGGGCACCGTGCTGGCGCGCCGCCCGGACGTCTCTGCGGCACAGGCGGCCGTGCTGGCGGCGCAGGCCCGCGTGGGCGTGGCCCAGGCGGCGTGGTTCCCGGCGGTCACGCTCACGGGCAATGGCGGCTATGCCTCGCCGGAGCTGGGCGACCTCTTCAAGTGGTCGGCCCGCTCCTGGGGCATCGGCGCACTGCTGTCGCTGCCGCTCTTCGACGGCGGCCAGCGCCAGGCGCAGGAAGACGGCGCCCGCGCCCGGCTGGAGGGTGCGCTGGCGGCCCACCGCGGCCAGGTCCTCACCGCTTTCCGCGAGGTCGAGGACCAGCTCAGCGCACTGCGCCTGCTGGCAGGGCAGGCCGAGGCCCAGGGCCGCGCCGTGCAGTCTGCCGTGCGCGCCACGCAGCTGTCGGACTCGCGCTACCGCAACGGCATGGTGAGCCAACTGGAGCTCCTCGACGCACGGCGCAGCGAACTGCGCAACCGCCGCCAGGCCCTGCAGGTGCGCACCGCGCAGTACACCGCCACGGTCGGGCTGATCCGCGCACTGGGAGGTGGCTGGGGGGGCGATGCGGCGCAGATGCGGGACGGAAACCCTCCGGTGGCACGGAATGGGTGAAAAATCCCGCAACTTGGGTAACTCGGCGTAGCAAAGTGATTTCGCCCGGACACCGCGGCGCCAACCGGCCTATAGTGCTTCTTTTTGTTGCCGGGCCGTGCCATAGGTCCCGGCTAGGATATGGTGTTGCTGCCGCCACGCCCGTGGCACGACCGGCCGCCTCCCGTCCCCCATCCTCTTATCAGCTACCGCAGGAGCACATGCATGACGTATCCGAGCACACGCCTTTTCATTGCCGGTGAATGGCAGGATGCCGCCGATGGCAGGACCATCGCCGTGCACAACCCGGCCACGGGCAAGGAAATCGGTCGCGTAGCCCATGCAGGCCGGGCCGACCTGGACCGCGCCCTGGAAGCGGCCCAGAAGGGTTTCGAGGCCTGGCGCGACATCCCCGCCGTGGAGCGGGCCCGCACCATGCGCCGCGCCGCCGCGCTGATGCGCGAGCGCGCCGACGCCATCGCCCGCATCCTCACCCAGGAGCAGGGCAAGCCGCTGGCCGAGGCGAAAGTCGAGGCCATGGCCGCCGCCGACATCATCGAATGGTTCGCCGACGAGGGCCAGCGCATCTACGGCCGCATCGTGCCCGCGCGCGGCAGCCTCGCCGTGCGGCAGCTCGTCCTGAAGGACCCCGTCGGCCCCGTGGCCGCGTTCACGCCCTGGAACTTCCCGATCAACCAGGTGGTGCGCAAGCTGGCCGCCGCCCTGGCGTCCGGCTGCTCCATCCTCGTGAAAGCCCCCGAGGAAACGCCCGCCAGCCCTGCCGAACTCATCCGTGCCTTCGCCGATGCCGGCGTCCCTTCCGGCACCGTGGGCCTGGTCTATGGCAATCCGGCGGAGATTTCCAGCTACCTGATTCCGCATCCGGTCATCCGCAAGGTCACGTTCACCGGCTCGACCCCCGTCGGCAAGCAGCTGGCGGCGCTGGCCGGCCAGCACATGAAGCGCGTGACCATGGAACTGGGCGGCCACGCCCCGGTGATCGTCGCCGACGACGCCGACGTGGAACTCGCCATCAAGGCTGCGGGCGGCGCGAAGTTCCGCAACGCCGGCCAGGTCTGCATCTCGCCCACCCGCTTCCTGGTGCACGAGAGCATCCGCAAGGACTTCGTGGCCGCGCTGGCGCGCCACGCCCAGGGCCTGAAGGTGGGCGACGGCCTGGCCGACGGCACCCAGATGGGCCCGCTGGCCAACCCCCGCCGCATCGCGGCCATGGCCGAGCTGATGCAGGATGCCGTGCAGCACGGCGCCCAGGTGGCGGCCGGCGGCGAGCGCATCGGCGGCGACGGCAATTTCTTCCAGCCCACGGTGCTGGACGAGGTGCCCGTGTCCGCACGCATCTTCAATGAGGAGCCCTTCGGCCCCGTGGCCGCGGTGCGAGGCTTCGAGAAGATCGAGGATGCCATCGCCGAGGCGAACCGCCTGCCCTACGGCCTGGCCGGCTACGCCTTCACGCGCTCCCTCAAGCATGCCCACCTGCTGTCGCAGCGGCTCGAAGTGGGGATGCTGTGGATCAACCAGCCCGCGTCTCCGTCCGCCGAACTGCCGTTCGGCGGCCTGAAGGACTCCGGCTACGGTTCCGAGGGAGGTCCGGAAGCGATCGAGGCGCACCTGAACACACGCGCGGTGTCCATCACCAACGTGTAACCGGACCGACCACCGGTCCCCGGGCAGCCATGTCCCGGACAGCCCCCGCGGACACCATCCCGGGGGCTTTGTCACATGGCGGGTCGGCCGGAATGGCAGGCGGCGGCGCTGCCAAAAACGTTCCACGCTCCGGATTTTTCGGGGCGAGAACCAGGCGATACCTTGAAGACCGGCGGCCTCTCATGCACATTGGGCCACTGTCACTCAGAATTTCAGGCGGGAGAACATGTCAAACCACGGCGACGCAGACGATGTGCTGCACGTGGCCATCGTCGGCGGCGGGGCCCTGGGCCTCGCGTCCGCATACCACCTCATGCAGCGGGCGCGGCGCCTGGGTGCGTTCCTGGACGTGCACGTCTTCGATGGCCGGGAGGCCGCGGATGCGCACGGCCATGTCTTCGCGACCGGTCTGGCGGCCGCCGGCCAGCCGCCGGCCGCCAGGAATGAGACCGCCCATGCGCCAATGAATGGCAGCGGGCTCGCCGTGCCGCTGATCCGCACCGTGCACCGCGCCGCCATGGCCCTGCGCGGACGCATCCGGCTCGACTACACCTGCGGGCGCTTCTTCGACGACTGCCTGCGCGACCCGGAAGCGCTGCTCGACGAGGCGGCGCGCGCCCTGTCGCTGTCCATCGACTGGCGCGACGCGCGCGTGCTCGACGCCCTGGTGCAGGTGCGCGACGGCTACTACTACCCGCTCATCTCGACCATGTTCCTCTGCGATCCCTCGGGCCCGCAGAACACGCCGGTGCAGGCCGCCCTGGAGTACATCCGCTGGAAGGAGGATGGCCGCTCCCTGGCCGAGAACGATTTCACCGACGACGCTTCCCGCAAGTGGGCGGAATCGCTGGCTGCCCACCTCGAGGAGCGGTCGGACGAGCAGGTGTCCGTCACCATCCGCTCCGGCGGCCGGCTGCTGGTGCGCGTGATGAGCGACATGGTGGAAGTGCTGCGCGAGGGCCAGTCCCGGATCTTCGACATCTGCGTCATGGCCAATTCGCCGGGCGATGCCCTGCGCGTGCTGGCCTTCGACGCCGCCACCGCCGCCTTCGGCGTGCGGGTTGGCGGCATCCTGGACAGCGTCTGCGAGACGGACGACGAATCCGCCTGGTACGGCGGGGACGGCATGCCGGGGGCTTCCCCCACGGACACGCCCCCGGGAGGCGGTGCCGGCTGGCGGCCCGGTGTGTGGGACAACGAGGCGCCCGGGAGCCCGTCCGCACGGCCCCCGCCTCCGTCCACCCGCTACGCGCCGGAAGACAAGGCCTGGGCCGCCTTCCGGCACCACGTATTCGACGTGTCCGTGAAGGCCCGGGCCGATATCCGGGCGCTGAACGAAACCTTCGTCGAGGGGTGGCGCGAGGGGATGGGGCGTGTCCCCTGTGCCGAGATACCTCCGCTGCTGTTCGTGGGCGGCTGGCCCTACGGCGCCGTGCTGCAGGAACAGTGCATGGAGCAGGCCGAGGAACTGGGCAACTGGCTGCTGCCCGAGTGAGGACTCCCGCGGGGCGCGCCCCGGGGAGGAAGTCCCGTCAGAAGCGGTAGGTCGAAGTCAGCGTGTAGGTGCGACGCTGGCCGTAGAAGCAGTCGCCGCGCGCCAGGCACTGCGTGATCTGCACCTTGTCCGTCAGGTTCACCACGTTGAAGGCCAGCCGCCAGTCGCCTGCATCGTACGCCACCATGGCATCGGCGATGGTGGAGGCCGGCGTGGTGATGGCGGTCGTGCCGGTCCACTGCGATCCCGTGTAGCGCAGCCCGCCGCCCACCGTCCACTGCCCGCGGCCGCCGGTGCCGAAGCGGTGCGACAGCCAGGCGGAGGCCGTGTGCTTCGGCACGCCGGCCACCGGCTGCCCCTGGTCGCCCGCGTTGCTGCGCGAGATTTCGGCGTCGGTGTAGGCGTAGGCCAGCGTGGCGTCCCAGCTGCGCGCGATGCTGGCCGTGAGTTCGGCTTCCAGTCCGCGGGCCTTGGTTTCACCGATCTGCAGATTGTTGCGCGGGTTGGCGGGATCGGTGGTCTTGCGGTTCTTCTCGCGCACCTGGTAGATGGCCGCATAGGCCGAGATGCCCCGGCCCTCTGGCTGCCATTTCACGCCGGCTTCCCACTGCTGGCCGCGCTGGGGCTTGAACGGCGTGCCGTAGAAGTCCACGCCGCCCAGGGGCTGGAACGACTCCGAGTAGCTCAGGTAGGGGGCCCATCCGCCATCCATCTGGTAGGTTGCACCCAGGCGCTTGGTCCAGGCGCTGTCGTCCACGGCGGCAGCGGGGCGGCCTTCGGTATCGGTCCTGGCCCGGTCGTGGCGCAGGCCGAGCGTGGCCGTCCAGCGGTCCCAGCGGATCTGGTCCTGTGCATAGAAGCCGACCTGCCGCTGCCGGACGCCGGGCTGGCGCACCAGCGCGGATTCGGACGGCGGCGTGAAATTGCCATAGACCGGCGCATAGACATCGATGCCGCTGACGGTCTTGAACCACGAGGACTGGCTGGTGGTGTTGCGCTGCGCGTCCATGCCGAACAGCAGCGTGTGTTCGGTGGCTCCGGCGCGCAGCTTGCCTTCGAGCTGGGTATCTACCATCAGCAGGCGGCTGGCGTTGCGCTGCCAGGAGGCATCGCGCAGCAGCGTGCGGTTGTCCGCCTCGAACACCGGGCGCGCAGGCCGGCCCGTGGCGCTATTGGCGGTGAAGCTGGTGTACATGCTGCGGTAATCGACGTCGCTCACCGTGCGGCGCAGGTTCTGGCGCAGCGTCCAGGCGCTGTTCAACTGGTGGCTGAAGAGGTAGCCCCAGGAATTGTTCTCGCTGTCGTAGGCGTCCCAGCCGGGCTCGCTGATGAACGCCGAGGTCGGGATCTGGCCATACGGGCTGGGCAGTTGCGTGCCTTGCCACGGGAAGAAGCCGATCAGCGAGCCGCTCTTGTCCTTCTGGTGCGTGAACTGCAGCGTCAGCGACGTGGCGGCGCTGGGTTTCCAGGTCAGCGCAGGGGCGAACACCTGGCGGTCGTCGCTCACGTGGTCCACCTGGGAGTCGCTGTCGCGGCCCACGGCCACCAGGCGGTAGAGCCATTGCCCGTCCTGTGTGAGCGGGCCGGTCAGGTCGGTCGCGATCTGCTTGCGGGCGTGGTTGCCCAGCTGCACCTGCACCTCGCGCAACGGCTCGGCCTGGGGGCGCTTGCTCGTGAGGTTGAGCACGCCGCCCACGCTGCCCTGGCCGTACAGCACGGACGAAGGCCCGCGCAGGAATTCCACGCGTTCGAGCAGGTAGGGCTCGGCCTTGATGTTGTTGTAGGTGCCGTAGGTGCGCAGCAGGCCGTCCAGGTACTGCGTCACGTCACCGCCGCGGGCCTTGAAGCTGTCCACGCGGCTGTCGAAGTAGTTGGACACCATGCCCGCGGTATAGGCCGTGGTCTGGCGCAGCGTCTGCGCGCCCTGCGCCTCCATCTGGTCGCGGGTGACGACGCTGATGGCCTGGGGCGTCTCGATCAGCGGGGTATCGGTCTTGGTGGCCGACAGGGCTCGGCGGGCCACGAAGCCGGCGACGGGGTTCACGGGATTTTCCTGCTGGCCGTCGGCACTCACCGTCACCGGGGCGAGCGTGGCTTCCCCAGCCGGGACAGCGCCCGCAGCGGGGGCCTGCTGGGCATGCGCGGCGGGTGCAGCGCCCAGGGCGCAGAGCGCGGCGGCAGCCGCGGACAGGGCCTGTACGAGCGCGCGCGGCGCAGCGTCGGGGCGCGAAGCCGGCCGGCGGGGGAGCGGAGGAGAGTCGAAGGAATGGGTCATGTCAGGCAGGGAAGGGGGCACCCGCGCCGCTGCGGGCGGCGTACGGGTGGTGTGTGGGCGCAAGAGGAGAGCGGGTGCCGCACAGGGCTGCGTGGCGCCCGGTGCGGCGGGGAATCAGCGCGCAGGGGTGGGCGGCAGGGCGGGGGATTCCATGCCCTCGGGCTGGGCGAAGGTGAGCGTGGTGAGGTAGGCCGTCTCGCCGTACTTCTCTCCATTGCGCTCGCCGTCCGCTACCTCGGAGTGCTTCACCTCGGCCACGTACTGGCCCTTCCACGGCAGGGCGAAGCGCACAGTGCCGTCCGCGCCGGTCACGGCCTCGCGGGCCCAGCCTGAGGGCGCGGCCAGCGTCACCTGGGTCTTGGGCAGCGGCTGGCCGTTGAACACCACGCGCAACTCGCCCGCGCGGCCCGTGGGCACCACATCCAGCGGCGCCGTGGCCGCGACGGGGCGCGACAGGTCCGCGACCCAGCGCGCGGCGGGCCGCCAGAGCAGCGCGGGCTTGCCGCCCTTGCTGCGGTCGATCACCGGGTAGGGGGCTTCCGCGAACAGCGTCTCGGCGGCCGCAGGCAATGCGTAGGCGAAGGCGGTCGCGGTGCGCCGGCCTTCCACGCGCGTGGCCGCGGCGGCACCCACCGCATGGGACTGCAGCACCGGCACGCCCTGGAACTTGTCCAGCGCGCCGGGCGATTTTTCGAGCAGGTTGTCGGCGTACTCGCCGAACTGCAGCCGCGCCTGGCCGTTGCCGGCTTCGAGCCACACCTGGTGGGCCTGGGCACCGGCAGCGGCGCAGGCGGCGAAGAGGGTGGCAGCCCAGAGGCGGAAGGTCGATGGCATCGGTTGGCTCCTTGAAGTGGATGGTCGATAAATAGCAATGCAGCGCCCAGCCTGCCGGTCGTGCGAGAGAGCGGAGGGCAGGGACGGACCGCGGCGGTGAGGCGCCGGTCAGCCCGTGGCGTGCGGCCCCAGGGCGGCTGTCAGCGCCGCCCACAGCACCGCCAGCGCCAGGGCCGCGATCCGCAGCCGTGGCAGGCGCCGCGGCCACCAGGTGGCTGCGGCGGTGGCGCCCAGCGCGGATACCGAGAGCGCCACGGCCCACCAGGTGACCGACAGCGGCACGCTGGCCATGCGCGGCCACGCGACCGCCAGGGCCAGCGACAGTGCCAGTACGGCCCATCCCGCGCGGCGCAAGGCGCGCAGCCGCGCCTGGGCGCCTTCGCGGCCCCAGGCATCCTCATGGTGCCGGTCCATGCCCAGCGCGATGCCGGCCCAGCCGGCGAAACACAGCAGCAGCTCGAGCATCGCGTTCAGGCTCCTTGCGCGGGCGTGGTGCCGTCCCGGGACGCAGGCGGCGGAGTGCGGGCCGCTTTCGGCGCGGCGGGCGCGCGGCGGCGCAGCAGATGGCGCGCCATTGCGCAGAACACCAGGCCGGCGGCCAGGAACGACAGGTCCATGCCCGCCCAGGCCCATTCGCCCGCAGGCAGCGTGACCCCCAGGTGCGCCGAGGTGGTGGCCGCGTTGATCGCAGGCAGCGCGGCGAACAGCGCGCCTGCGGCGCCGAGCAGCAGGGCCCAGCCGCGCCGGTCGGGCCGCAGCACACCGATGGCCAGGCCCAGGCCCCAGGTGCCGAAGAACCAGGCGAGCTCCGCGTCGGCGCGCGCGGGCGTGGACACGGGCAGCAGCCGGTTGGCTGCGAGGAACGCGGCGACGGCCAGGGGCAGCCCGCCCATCAGGCCCACGTTCAGGCTGGCCACCAGCCGCTCGCCGAAGGGCAGGCCCGCATCGGCCGACCTGCGCTGCGACTGCGCCCGCCGTTTCACGGACCAAAGCACCAGTCCGGACGCGATCATCAGGCTGCCGAGCACGCCGAAGCCGAACAGCGCCCAGCGCATCCCGGGGCCCGCGAAACGGGCGAGGTGCAGGCCATAGATCACGCGGTAGGTCTTGATCGCGGGCGTCTGCGGATCGATGAGCGCGAGCTGCCGGGCGGTGGCGCCGTCGAAGCGCAGCCGCGCGGGGCCGTACTGCAGGCGGTCGCCGTCGTGCCGCGTGACCTCCACCACCGTGCCGTCGGCATCGCGGCGCGCGGAGATGTTGCCGATGCGGGCGTCGCCCCAGGTGCGGTGGGCGCCGGCCACCATCGTGGCCAGGTCCAGCGGCGGCAGGGGCGCGGCAGCCTCCGACGCCGCGCCGCGCGCCCGCCGTGCGCTGCGGGCGCCGGGCTCGTCGCCCTGCATCTCCGCGAAGTAGGCCTGCGAGTCGGTGCCCTTGGGCGTCGCATAGGCGGCCGCGATGCCGGCAGGCATGTAGAGCGTGTGGAAGATCATCAGCCCGCTGAAGGTGATGACGAGATAGAAAGGCAGCGCCAGCACGCCGGAGACGTTGTGCGCGTCCAGCCAGGCGCGCTGGCCGCCCTTGGTCGGTCGGAAGGTGAAGAAGTCCTTGAAGATGCGCCGGTGCGTCACCACGCCCGTGAGCAGCGCGATGAACATCAGCAGCGTCGCCACCCCCACGATCCAGCGCCCCTCCAGGGCCCAGCGGCTCTGGTTGGCCGTGCGCAGCTCGAAATGGAAGCGGTAGAAGAATTCACCGCCCATGGTGTCCCGGGTGCCGATCGACTCGCCCGTGGCGGGGTCCATGAGCAGGGTCTGGAAGCGCCCCTTCGCGCTGTCGCGCCAGAGCACGGTGACGGCCGGCAGGCGCTCGTCGGGCAGGCGCATGATCCACTGCGTCACGCCCGGCGCGTGGCGGTGCAGCGCCGCCTGCGCCCGGTCCGCCACGTTGGCGCTCGCGGGGGCCAGCCCGTGCATCTCGGGGCGCATCCAGAGATTGAATTCGCTCTTGAAGAAGCTCAGCGTACCCGTGGCAAAGATGGCGAAGAGCAGCCATCCCAGCACCAGGCCCGCCCAGGTGTGCACCCAGGACATCGCCTGCCGGAAGCCCTCGCGCTCGGGTGCCGCCTTGGTCCGTGCGGTGTCTTTCGCCGGGGCCGTCATGCCGCGCCTCCCCACAGGTGCGGCGCGAGCACGCACGCCCCCAGCAGCAGCGCGGGCACGCCCACCCCGGCCCAGGCGGACCATGCGGTGCGCGCGTAGAACACCCAGGCCACCGCGCCGGCATAGACCAGCCAGGAGAACATCGTCGCGGCCAGCACCGCCTCCACGCGCGGCATCGCGAGCGCGAGGGCCAGCGCGCCGGCCGCCGTGGCGGCGGCCGCGAGCGCATAGCCGCCGGCCGTGGCGGCCAGCGCGCGCGACGCGATGGCCAGGCGGTATTTCCAGAGGGGGCGGGTGGCTTTCATGCAGTGGATTTCCCGGCGGTCAGAAGGCGTAGTCGAGCGTGACCTGCAGCGCGCGCGGCTCGCCCGGCGTGACCGAGGTGAAGCCCGCGGCATTGCTGGTGCCGTCGAGGTAGTAGCGCTTGTCCGCGGCGTTCTTCAGGTTGGCCTGCAGGCGCATGCCGCCGGCCATCTCGTAGCCCACGGCGAGGTCGGCCACCGTGTAGCCCGGCAGGCGCCGCCGGTTGTCGTTGGCCAGGAACTTGTCGCCCTGGTGCGTGAGGCCGCCGCCCACCCACAGGCCAGGCACGGCGGCGATGCGGTACTGCGTCCAGAGCGATGCGGTGCGCTTGGTCGCCAGCGCCACGCGGTTGCCCACGTTGGCGCCCGTCACCGTGTCGGCCAGCACCTTCGGGTCCATGAAGGTGGCCTGGGCCGAGACCGTCCAGCCCGGCGCGATGCGGCCTTTGGCCTCCAGTTCCAGGCCGCGGATGCGCTGGCGGCCCGTGAGCACCGAATAGCCGGGGTTGGCGGGGTCGCTGGCGGGGCTGTTGGTGAGCTCGAGCTCGAACAGCGAGGCGGTGGTCAGCAGCCGGCGGGACAGCCATTCCTGCTTCACCCCCACCTCGATCTGCTTGCCTTCGGACGGCGGCGCCGCCACGTTCCCCGCGAGCAGGGTGCCCACGTTCGCCTGGAACGAGCGCGCATGGCTCACGTAGAGCATGCTCTCCGGCGTGGCCTCCCAGCTCAGGGCGATGGAGGGCTGGGTCTTGCTCGCGTCCAGTTGCGGCTTGACGTAGCGGTCCTTCAGCCGGTCGTGGCGCAGGCCGGCGGTGAGCGCCCAGGGTCCCCAGGCCATGCGGTCCTGCACGTAGATGCCCGGGTTGCGCGTATCGCTGGCGACCGCCGGCCCACCCGTGGAAGCCACGGGCGGCGCGATGCCGGTCACGGGCTGCGACAGATCGACGGCGGGCAGGGTGCCCGTGCCGCTCGCGCCGTACCGGCTCTCCATCGCGCGCCAGTCCACGCCGGCGAGCACGCGGTGTTCCACCGCGCCGGTGCGCCAGCCGCCGCGCAGCTCGGCCAGCACCGTATCCGAGGTGTAGCTCTGCCCCGGCGCCAGCCAGTAGCCGCGCGCCACCCGGCCGGCGGACACTCCCGACAGCATCGACAGCAGCACGTCGCGTTCCGTCTCGTTGCGCGAGACGTACAGGCGCGCATCCAGCGCATCGGTGAAGCGGTGCGTCAGCTCGCTGGCGTAAAAGCGCATGCGGCCTTTGGTAGTAAGCCACGGCTCGCCGTAGAAGTTGCCCTTGTCCAGCGCGTCGGCGCTGCGCGGGTCGGATGGCACCGGCACCGGCAGGCCGGGGTAGGAGGTGGTCTCCAGGCGGTAGGTCTCGGCCTGTACCCGCCAGCGCGTCTGCGGCGAGATGCGCCATTCCAGCGCCCCGCCCAGGCCGCGCTTTTCCGGCGTGATGCCGTCCACCGCGTTGCCGCCGCGGCTGGCCCCGCCGGTCAGGCGGTAGAGCAGTGTGCCTTCGGAGTCGATCGGCCCGGTCAGGTCGAATTCTCCGGAACGCCAGCCATAGCTGCCGGCGCCCAGGCGCACCGAGCGCAGCGCCTCGGCCTGCGGCTGCTTGCTCACGTACTGGATCAGCCCGCCCGGCGCGACCTGGCCGTACTCCAGCGCAGCGGGCCCCTTGATCACTTCCACCCGGTCGATATTGAACAGCGGCGGATCGATCAGGTGCATGAACTTGGCGCCGTCCCGCAGGTAGTTGTAGGTGTTGTTGGCCCACAGGCCGCGCACCGAGAACTGGGAATAGGAGCCGTAATACTCGCTGCGCGAGGCCACGCCCGAGGCGTTGCGCAGCACCTCGCGCTCGGTGGTGGCGCCCTGCTGCTCCAGCGTTTCGCGCTCCACCACGCTCACGGAGCGCGGCGTCTCGCGCACCGACAGGCCCAGCCGCGAGGCGCTCTGCACGCGGCGCGCGGGCGCTGCAGCCTCGCCGGAACGGTCCGCGCTCACCTGCACTTCGCCGAGCGTCGCGGAACGCTCGCCCTCGGCCTGCGCCTGCGCGCGCGCGGCCAGGGGCACCGCCGTGAGCAGCACGGCACCGCAGTACAGGCCCGCGCGGGCCAGGGCCGTGCCGGAGGGACCGCCCCAGCACGTGGCGCGGCGGGGCAAGGGAGGGACGCAGACAGGGGAGGACAGCATGGCGGCAGACTTCGGGACGACAAAAAAGCTGAGCGCTGGCTGCCGGGGCGGAAAGGCCGGTGTCCGGACTGGCTTGCGATGGGGCGCCGGTCAACGCCTGCGGCGAAGGCCCGGACAGGGTGCGCGGGCGGCGGCTCCCAAGGCGATGGATTCTAATTATTTTTGATACGCATTCTCATTTGTGTTCGTGGAATTCTCCGAATTTCCACCATGGGCATGCAACTTTTCCCGCGGTCTCCGCACCGCTGCGCATCTGCCTGGATGCCGCACGCAAAAAAAATGGGCCCGCAGGCCCATAGCTGTCGGCATCGCCGGCCAATGCGCCGGCGCTGCAGGCGTCAGTCCGCCTCGCCCATCTGCGACTGCAGATAGTTCTGCACGCCCACCTGCTCCACGAGGCCCAGTTGCGTCTCCAGGAAGTCGATGTGCTCCTCGGTGTCCTCGAGGATTTCCTGCAGCAGGTCGCGCGAGACGTAGTCGCGCACCGCCTCGCAGTGGGCGATGCCCTCCTTGATGGTGGCCTGCGCGCCGCGCTCGGAGCGCAGGTCGCATTCGAGGATCTCCGGCACATCCTCGCCGACCTGCAGCTTGCCCAGGTCCTGCAGGTTGGGCAGGCCGTCCAGCATGAAGATGCGGTCCATGATGCGGTCGGCGTGCTTCATCTCGCCGATGGACTCTTCGTACTCCTTCTTCGCCAGGCGGTCGAAGCCCCAGTGCTTGAGCATCCGGTAATGCAGGAAGTATTGGTTGATGGCCGTCAGCTCGTTCTTGAGCTGGGCCTGCAGATGGGAAATGACCTGGGCGTCGCCTTGCATGGGGCTCTCCTCGTAATAATGGAATGGTGCGGTGTCGGCGCGATTGTCGTGATGCCCGCCCGCCACGGCAAGGCGAAGCCCCCACGCGCCCGGTCTGCCTGCGTGTGACATTGAGTTGTGTTCTCATTGGAGCGCCCCGCGGGCGGGGCCCGTGGGCATGGCGATGGCCCCGCAGCAGCCAGGGTCGGCAGTCAATAGCTCGATCCAATCGATCGGATGGAATCAATTAATTGGATTGATTGGTTGAGCGCCCCTAAACTTCGTCTTGTCATTCAGCAACCCACCAACCGAGGAAACAGCAATGTCCCTGATCAATACCCAAGTCCAGCCTTTCAAGACCGAAGCGTTCGTGAACCGCAATGGCAAGGGTGAGTTCATTACCGTGACTGAAGAGAACCTGAAGGGCAAGTGGTCCGTCCTGATCTTCATGCCGGCCGCCTTCACGTTCAACTGCCCCACCGAGATCGAGGACGCCGCCGACAACTACGCCGAGTTCCAGAAGGCCGGTGCCGAGGTGTACATCGTGACCACCGACACGCACTTCTCGCACAAGGTGTGGCACGAAACCTCCGACGCCGTCGGCAAGGCCAAGTTCCCCCTGGTCGGCGACCCGACGCACCAGCTGACCAACGCCTTCGGCGTGCACATCCCCGAAGAAGGCCTGGCACTGCGCGGCACTTTCGTGATCAATCCCGACGGCATCATCAAGACGATGGAGATCCATTCCAACGAGATCGCCCGCGACGTGTCGGAAACCCTGCGCAAGCTCAAGGCCGCCCAGTTCACCGCCGCCAACCCCGGCCAGGTGTGCCCCGCCAAGTGGAAGGAAGGCGCCAAGACCCTAACGCCTTCGCTGGACCTGGTCGGCAAGATCTAACCGCCCGCGCGATCCGGAAGCGCCCCGCGCGCTTTCCCTGCCGGACCCCCGCATGGCGCTCGCGCGCCGTGCCGTCCGGCTTTTTTTCGCCCGTTTTCCGGCTCCCGGGCTCCCCGCATAACTCGAAACATCCGAAGGACACCCATGCTCGACGACCAACTCAAATCCCAACTTTCCGCCTATCTGGAGCGCGTGACGCAGTCGTTCGAGATCGTGGCGTCGCTCGACGGCAGCGAGACCTCCGTGCAGATGCGCGACCTGCTGGAAACCATCCAGTCCCTGCGCAGCGACAGGATCAGCCTGCGCACCGACGGCAGCGATGCCCGCAAGCCGTCCTTCACGCTGCAGCGTGCCGGCACGCAGACGAGCCTGCGCTTCGCCGGCCTGCCGCTGGGCCATGAATTCACCTCGCTCGTGCTGGCACTGCTGTGGACCGGCGGCCATCCGCCGAAGGTGGAGCAGAACGTGATCGAGCAGGTCCAGGCGCTCGACGGCGACTTCGATTTCGAGGTCTACATGAGCCTGACCTGCCACAACTGCCCGGACGTGGTGCAGGCCCTGTCGCTGATGGCCGTCCTCAACCCCAGCATCCGTACCACCGTGATCGAGGGCGGCGCCTTCCAGCAGGAAGTGACCGACCGCGAGATCATGGCCGTGCCCATGGTCTTCCTCAACGGCCAGGTGTTCGGCTCCGGCCGCATGACCATCGAGGAGATCGTCGGCAAGCTCGACACCGGCGCCGCGAAGCGCGAAGCCGCCAGGCTGTCCGCCAAGGAGGCGTTCGACGTGCTGATCGTCGGCGGCGGCCCGGCAGGTGCCGCGGCGGCCGTCTATGCCGCCCGCAAGGGCATCCGCACCGGCATCGCGGCCGAGCGCTTCGGCGGCCAGGTGAACGACACGCTGGACATCGAGAACTACATCTCGGTCAGCAAGACCGATGGCCCGAAGTTCGCCGCCGCGCTGGAGCAGCATGTGCGCGACTACGAGGTGGACCTGATGAACCTGCAGCGCGCCCGTGCGCTCCGGCCCGCTGCCTCCGAAGGCGGCCTGATCGAGATCGAACTGGAGAACGGCGGCACGCTCTCGTCCCGCACCGTGATCATTTCCACCGGCGCGCGCTGGCGCAACATGAACGTGCCGGGCGAGGAACAGTACCGCACCAGGGGCGTGACCTACTGCCCGCACTGCGACGGCCCGCTCTTCAAGGGCAAGCGCGTGGCGGTGATCGGCGGCGGCAACTCCGGCGTGGAGGCTGCGATCGACCTGGCCGGCGTGGTGGCCCACGTCACCGTGCTGGAGTTCGCGGGCGAGCTGAAGGCCGACGCCGTGCTGCAGCGCAAGCTGCGCAGCCTGCCGAACGTGGACGTGATCCTCAACGCGCAGACCACCGAAGTGAAGGGCGACGGCAACCGCGTGACCGGCCTGAGCTACAAGGACCGCACGAACGACGAGCACCATGTGCTGGCCCTGGAAGGCATCTTCGTGCAGATCGGCCTGCTGCCCAACACCGACTGGCTCAAGGGCACGGTGGACCTGTCGCGCTTCGGCGAGATCGTGGTGGACTCCCACGGCCGCACCAGCGTGCCCGGCGTGTTCGCGGCCGGCGACTGCACCACGGTGCCCTACAAGCAGATCATCATCGCAGCCGGAGAGGGTGCGAAGGCGGCGCTGGGCGCGTTCGACCACCTGATCCGCACGACGGCCCCGGCCTGACGCGGCGATTCACCCCCACGGCAAAAGGGAGCGGCATGGCCGCTCCCTTTTTCATTGGGGCCGCACGGCTCGCAGTGCGGGGTTGCAGTTGGCAACGACGATGACGGCGCACGTCATGGGGCTGACACGCACGGGACGGATCATCGCGTTGCAGATTTGTGCATTTGTGTGCTTTTTTTGCAAATCATGGTCCGGCGCGCACCACATTCGCCGGGCAGGTTTCCACGATCTCCACGAGGCCCCCGATGACGACCTTCGATGCCCACCCCTCGCGCGCCCGGTGGGCGCGGCGCCTGCTCTCCCTCCTGGCCGCCCCGGCCATCGCCCTGGCCCTGGCCGGCTGCGGCGGAGGGGACGGTAGCGGCAGCGGCCACCCGCTCGGCGCCGAAAAGCCCGCCATGCGCTGCGCGCCCTGAGCGGGCCGCGCTCCCCGTCCGTCCCGTCCTCCCCCTTCCCGCGCCCACCATGACCCTCGATCCTTCCAAACGCAAGTTTCTGCAGGCCGCCGCCGGCACCACGGCCGGTGCCGCCGCGCTGGGCCTGTTCCCGCCCAGCATCCGGCGCGCCCTGGCCATTCCCGCCCACCAGCGCACCGGCACGATCATGGACGTCGAGCACGTCGTCATCGTCATGCAGGAAAACCGCTCGTTCGACCATTACTTCGGCACGCTGGCCGGCGTGCGCGGCTTCGGCGACCGCTTCACCATTCCCCTGCCGGGCGGGCGCAGCGTCTGGCAGCAGTCCGACCAGAACGGCCAGCCCGTGCTGCCCTACCACCTGGACCAGGCCACCGGCAACGCCCAGCGCGTGCGCGGCACGCCCCACAGCTGGGTCGATGCGCGCAATGCCTGGGACCGCGGCCGCATGGCCGAATGGCCGCGCTACAAGCAGCCCCAGTCCATGGGCTACTACATGCAGACCGAGGCCTCGTTCCAGTTCGCGCTGGCCAATGCCTTCACCGTGTGCGATGCATATTTCTGCTCGCTGCACGGCGGCACCAATTCCAACCGCCTCTTCCACTGGACCGGCACGAACGGCCCCACGGGGCCGGCTGGCCAGGCGGTGGTGAACAACGTGTGGGACGAGCTGGATTCGGACACCGACATCCGCACGGGCGGCTACGACTGGACCACCTATCCCGAGCGCCTGCAGCAGGCCGGCGTGTCGTGGATGGTGTACCAGAACATGCCCGACAACTTCACCGACAACCCGCTCATCGGCTTCAGGCAGTACCGCCAGGCCAACCTGGCCTCGGGCAAGCCGGTGTACAGCGACCGCGACGTGAATCCGGCCTACGACCCCGCCAGCGACCATGCCGGCAACCCGCTCTACAAGGGCATCGCCAACACCATGCCCGACGGCGGCTTCCTCGGCACCTTCCGCCAGGCCGTGCAGACCGGCACGCTGCCGCAGGTGTCGTGGATCATCCCGCCCGCCACCTACTCCGAGCACCCCGGCCCCTCCAGCCCCGTGCAGGGCGGCTGGTATGTGCAGGAAGTGCTGGACGCGCTCACCGCCAACCCGGACGTGTGGAGCAAGACGGCGCTGCTCATCAACTTCGACGAGAACGACGGCTATTTCGACCACCTGCCGCCGCCATGCGCGCCGTCGCTGGACGGGCAGGGCGGCACGCTCGGCAAGTCCACGCTGGCCGCGGGCGACATGGCCTATGAGTACTACACCCACACCCCCTATGCCGGCACCAACATGCCGCCACCCGACGGCGATTGCTACGGCCCGGGGCCGCGCGTGCCCATGTGGGTGATCTCCCCCTGGAGCCGCGGCGGCTGGGTAAACTCGCAGAACTTCGACCACACCTCGGTGCTGCGCTTCCTCGAAGCCCGCTTCGGCGTGAAGGAGCCGCAGATCAGCCCCTACCGCCGCGCCGTCTTCGGCGACCTCACCAGCGCCTTCAACTTCGCCACGCCCAACGACGCGCCCCTGGCCACGCTGTCCGGCCGGCGCAGCAAGGTCGATGCCGATGCGCTGCGCGCCGCCCAGGGGGCCCTGCCGCAGATCGCCGTGCCCTCGCCGCAGGCCCTGCCGCGGCAGGACACCGGCACGCGGCCTTCCCGCGCCTTGCCCTATGAGCTGCACACGAGCGCGCGCACCGACGCGGCCGGCGGCACGGTGCAGCTGCTGTTCTCCAACACCGGCACCGCGGCGGCCGTGTTCCACGTCTATGACCGCCTGCACCTGGACCGCGCCCCGCGCCGCTACGCGGTCGAGGCCGGCAAGCAGCTCGACGACCGCTGGAGCACGGGCGCCGACGGCGGCGCCTACGACCTCTGGGTGCTGGGCCCCAACGGTTTCCACCGCGGCTTCGCCGGCAACCTGACCGCGCTGCGCGGGGCCGTGCCCAACCCGGAGGTGCGCGTGTGCTATGACATCGCCAACGGCAATGCCTATCTCACGCTCATGAACCAGGGCACCGCCAGTGCGACGCTGCAGGTGAAGGCCAATGCCTACCGCGGCGACGGGCCCTGGACCGCCACGGTGGCGCCCGGCCAGTCGCAGGACCTGCAGTGGGACCTCTCGGGCAGCGGGCACTGGTACGACTTCACGCTCACCTGCGACGCGCTGCCGGGCTTTTCCCGGCGCTTCGCCGGGCGCGTCGAGACCGGCCGCGACGGGCTGAGCGACCCGGCCATGGGCCTGGCCGGCTGATTTTGCGCGGCCGGGTGCCGGCCGTGGCACCATCGATCCACTCATTCATCCATCCATCCGTCCCCGGCGCTCCGGTACCTCCGGACGCCGGGGCGGTCGTTCTTCCGCATTCCCCCTACGCCATGCTGCAAGAGGAGCGCCTGCTGCGCATCGAATCCCTGCTGGCCACCGTCGTGCGCGTGAGCACCGAACGGATCGCCCAGGAACTGGACATCTCCCGCGAGACCGCGCGCCGCGACATCCTCGCGCTGGAGGCGCGCGGCACGCTGCGCCGCGTGCACGGCGGTGCGGTGGCGCTGCGTCCGGTGGCGCCCGAGGCCCCCTATGCCGAGCGCCAGCGGCTGCGCGCGCGCGAGAAGCGCGCCATCGCCAAGGCCGCGCTGCGGCTGGTGCAGCCGGGGCAGACGCTGTTCATGGACGCGGGCAGCACCATGGCCTGCTTCGCCGACGAGCTGCGCTCCATGGCGGGCCTCACCGTCGTGACCAACTCCATCGCCGTCGCGCTGGCCCTGGCGCTTGCGGGAGAGCGCGCCGGCCACCGCGTGGTGCTGCTGGGCGGCACGCCCCGCGCCGACATGCAGGCCACCTTCGGCGACGCCACGGTGAACGAGATCCACCGCCACCGCGCCGACGTCGCGCTGCTCTCGCCCGTGGGGCTGGACGCGCAGCAGGGCGCCACCAGCTACGAACACCACGAGGCCGCCGTGGCGCAGGCCATGGTCCGGCAGGCCGGCCAGGTCGTGCTGCTGGCCGACCACGGCAAGATCGGCGCAGCCAGCCGCATGGCCTACTGCGCCGCGCAGGACGTGGACGTGCTGGTCACCGACCGCCACGCCGGCACGCAGGCCGCGCTGGCGCCGCTGCGCCGGGCCGTGGGGCGCCTCGTGCTGGCCTGACACCTGCCCATCCGCATCGCGTCCTTGCCGGCACCAGGGTTTGTGCTTCATTCTTTGAGATTGAGAACCATTCTCATAAAATGCCGGCAAGCAAGCCAGGAGGTTTTTTTCCATGTCCGATGCGTCCCGTCCGTCCCTCAACCCGTTGCTCCATCCTTCCGAGGCCGAGCCGGGCCTGCCGTGTGCCGAAGCCCTGCTGGCCGGCACCCTCGCGCTCATGACCGGCTACGCGCACAGCGACCGCGCGGGCGACCGGGACGCCATGGGCCGCAAGATCGCCGCCCACCTGGAGAGCCTCGCGCGCATGGACGGGCTGTCCCCGCACTTCCGCACCATGGCGGGCAACCTGAACAACCGCTGGTCGCGGCGGCTGGGTATCGCCGGCGGGGAGGGCACGCCGCCGCCGGCCGGCCCGGGCGCCGCGGAGCTGCAGCGGCGGCTGTGGCATACGGCGCCGGCGTCACTGCAGTGAGCCTTGTTGCAAGCGCTATGGCCGCCTGCAATTTTGTTGGATCGATGTCCGTTGAGCAGGGAGAATTAGCGTATGCGTGAGTCGGAACATCGCGGCCTTAGCCTGCGAAGATAGCCGGGCCGCCATAGACGGCTTACTTTCCGGGGGAGCCTGTCGGTGCAGCCACATTGCTGGGCAAAGGCCATTCAGCAATCAACGGAATGTCCACGCTTGTGGGCGACCAGCGAATCTGTTCGACCAATTGCACGGCTTCGATGTCCTGCTCTTGCAGCACCTTTCCTTCCCATGTCTGAAGCCGTACGAAACCCGGTGCGTCCCCTGCAGAGCCCGGAAACATGGGCAAGGGCATGCTTGTGCGAAATACCTCTATTTGAAAGCGTTGATCGGGGCTGACGAAGGTCTGGTAAATACTTGAGCAGCACAGCTTGCGTCCGCTGGGTGTGAGCCCCAGCCATGCGCAAACTCCTAATATTATGAAAACCAGTAACGCTATGAGTCGATGGCGAGTTGAATTGTGGATGTGCATTTAGTCAGCGTTTGATGTGAATGTATTATTCGTGTTTTGCTTTAAAGTGCGCATGTCAGAATAAACGATATAATCTCCGCCTCTGCCGTTGGATGAGCGCCAATTTCTGAAATCTGAATTATGAACATTGAAGCCACCATTCATGCTGGTGCGGCCTACGCTATTGGTTTCAAAATTCCGGTTGCCGAGATCTTGATCTCCTCCAGGAGGATCGTTGAAATCATAAGAGTCTCTTGCGTATATTCCTACTTCCTCGATTGTCACCATATATTTTCCGGTGGGAATTTTAATTGGCGGTCCTGATTTCACTTCTTTTTCTGCCAGCTCGGCTTCTACTGCGCCTCCCACCACCAGGCGGAATGTAAAATTCCCCAATGATGCCCGAAGATCATCCATAGGGCCTATCAACATATCCATGTTGCCACCGACGACGCGGAATTGGATGGATTCATCGTCCATTGCTTGCGGCATCCTGGGTAAGAGAAAACGTTGACTTCCGTTGCCCAGTGCATTTTTTCTTACGAGCAATTTGACGATTTCTCGACGCGCTGCTTCATTCAGCCATATGCGCTCTGCGATCAGAGTGTCGTAGACTTGGCGAGCACGAGAAAAGCTGAGCACCCAATCCATGGTAACTATATCTGTCGATGGTAATCCTCTGGCGGGTACATTGTTTGCTGCGCCTGCAAATCATTTCTCCATCAGCTTTGCTCCACGCTGCCAATTGTTTGCAAGCATTACGCTGGGTATTTTTGCGATGTCCAGCGTAGGTGTGGGCTTCGGCGATTGAGTTTTGGGGTTTTGCATCTCTATTGCGGAAAATGAAAATGGTTTCCGATTTGAGCATGCTTTCAGGCTTCAGATAGTGATTTTGCGCGGGTGAAGAAATAAAGTAGATTTTGTGGTTGAATAAATTCTCGTTATCTTTGGACCATAATCGCAGTGCGGATTCGGGCAAGGTTCATGTTCGAGTAATTGCTTGGGCTATAGAGGCCGCGTACCCCGGCAGCGCGGATAGCCCGAGCATCCCCAGAACCCATGCCCCGCCGATGCCCCGCGCCGGGCGACCCGGCGCACCATCGGCTGCGCGCAGACAGGACAACTGGGCGGCGCCTCGGTCCCGGAGGCTGGATCGGGTGTGGGATCGGGCGTGGGGCCGTTGCCTGCCGGCTGCTCCGCGGGCTGGGCCTGCGTATTGGCCTGCGCATGGGCCTGCGCCCGTGCCAGGGGCTCTGGCGCGGACCGCCCCTGACGTATCAGTCGCAGCAGCGCGGGCCCGTCGATCAGATGGATATTGCGTCCGCTGGCGAATGCCGTGGCTTCCTGCGTGAAGCTGCCCGAGGTCACGACGAAGCCGCCCGCGGCGCCGCGGGCGGCCATCACGCCGTACAGCTCGCGCACCACGGTGACGCCGACCTTGAACGCCTTCCATTGCTTGCACTGCACGAGGAATTTCTCGCCGGCCTTGCCGAGCACGAGATCGACACCCCCGTCCGCGCCGCCGCCACCCGTCTCTGCCACCAGGTACCCCTGCCGCCGGAAGCCTTCGCCCACGAGCCGTTCGAATTCCTGCCAGTCCATGCCGTGCAGCGCGTCGGCTGCCGTGCTGCGGCATGCCGTGTCGATCAGCCGGCGCCGCTCGCGCCGGCGCACGGCGGATGCCAGGGCGCCCATGGCGCAAATGAGCGGCACGATGAACTGCCCGGCGTAGGCCAACCCTCGCCAGATACCGTGGGTGGCCATGTGCGCGATGTCCTGCGGCGCGCTCGCCACCGGCAACGGGGCGTTGGCCAGGCGATTGAGCACCACGTAGCCCGCGATGGCGAGCAGCACGCCCACCCACCAGGGCAGCCATGCCACCAGTTCCATCAGGTCGTCGAGGACGGATGTCTTCCCTCTTCTTCTTGCCATGGCGGCTTCCTCCCTTATTCTCTCTTTTGCGGAGATTCTGCAATATTTCCGTCGGGCGCCAGCCCGGCCGCGTGTGCCGCCCGCTGGCGCCTCGCGGCGTCTCTTTTCCCTTCCACCTGGCTCCTGGCGGAGTACGCCGCGGAAGGCGCCAGCTTCTTCACCAATGGACGCTGTGACCTGTATCACGACGGAGGAGGCCTCTCCGGCGCCTTCTCGCCGCTCACCTCAGCGACGTTCAGCGCGGCGGTCCTGGTGGTGTGCCCCGCCTCGGCCACCTGCCTGCTGGTGGAGGACGAGGACTGACGGCGGGGATCAGTACACCAGCCGCTCCGGCCGCACCTCCTGCAGGATCGTCGTCGCGATCTCCTCGATGCTCTTCGTGGTGGTCGAGAGCCACCGGATGCCCGAGCGCCGCATCATCGCCTCGGCCTCGGCCACCTCGTGGCGGCAGTTGGCCAGGTCGGCGTATTTCGAGCCCGGCCGGCGCTCGTTGCGGATCTGCGAGAGCCGCTCGGGCAGGATGGTCAGGCCGAAGATCTTCTTGCGGTACGGCTCCAGCGCGGGCGGCAACTGCCTGCGCTCGAAGTCCTCGGGAATGAGCGGATAGTTGGCCACCTTCAGGCCGCACTGCATGGCCAGGTAGAGGCTGGTCGGGGTCTTGCCGCTGCGCGAGACGCCCACCAGGATCACGTCGGCGCCGTTCAGGTCGCGGTGGCTCTGGCCGTCGTCGTGGTCCAGGCTGAAGTTGATGGCCTCGATGCGGTCGGTGTATTCCTTGCTCAGGCTCACGTCTGCGAAGCGGCCCACGCGGTGCAGCGACTTGATGCCCAGCTCGCCCTCCAGCGGGCGGATGAAGGTGCCGAACATGTCCAGCAGCATGCCCTGGCAGTTCTCCTGGATGATGCGCAGCACGCTCATGTTGACCAGGGTGGTGAAGACGATGGGCTTCTTGCCCTCCAGCTCGGCCGTGTGGTTGATGCGCCGCACGGCCTGATGGGCCTTGTCCTCGGTGTCGACGAAGGGCAGGCGCACGTGGCGCGGCTTGATGTCGAACTGCGCCAGGATGGCGTTGCCGAAGGTCTCGGCGGTGATGCCGGTGCCGTCGGAGATGAAGAATACGGTGCGCGTGTGCATGGATGGGTCGGGGCCTTCCGCGGTAATCGTTCGCTGGGTTGCTGCTTGCTGGACCGGGGGCCGGCCGTGTCCCACAAGCGCCTTGCGGCCGGCCGCCCTACAATCGCGCCCATTATTCCCATTTCCACCATGCACGCGCCCGGCCCACAACCAGAACAGCCAAGCCACAGCGTGTCGTGCATGCGTGAAGACGGCGCCCCCGCCAGCCCGCCCCCGCGCGCGGGCGGCCTCCCGGGGCGCGCAGACCCGGTTTCAACTTCTGGAGCTTTCCCATGTCTGCACTGTTCGAGTCGACCGCCCTGGTCGTTCCGTTTGAGAACCTGAGAATGACCGACGTCGAGTCGGTGGGCGGCAAGAACGCCTCCCTCGGCGAGATGATCTCCCAATTGCCCGACGGCGTGCGCGTGCCCACCGGCTTCGCGACCACCGCCCACGCCTTCCGCCAGTTCCTCGCCCACGACGGCCTGGCGCAAAAGATCAGCGACCGCCTCAAGACCCTCGACACCGAGGACGTGCGCGCCCTGGCCGCGGCCGGCGCCGAGATCCGCGCCATGGTCGAGGCCCAGCCTTTCCCGGCCGATCTCGAGAAGGCCATCCGCGGCGCCTTCGCCACCCTCAGCGGCGGCAATGCCGAGGCCTGCTTCGCCGTGCGCTCCTCCGCCACCGCGGAAGACCTGCCCGACGCCTCCTTCGCCGGCCAGCAGGAAACCTTTCTGAACGTGGTGGGCGTCGAGGACGTGCTGCACAAGATGAAGGAGGTGTTCGCCTCCCTCTACAACGACCGCGCCATCAGCTACCGCGTGCACAAGGGTTTCGCGCACGACGTAGTGGCCCTCTCGGCCGGCGTGCAGCGCATGGTGCGCTCCGACAAGGGCGCCGCGGGCGTGATGTTCACGATCGACACCGAATCCGGATTCGACCAGGTGGTGTTCATCACCTCCAGCTACGGCCTGGGCGAGACGGTGGTGCAGGGCGCCGTGAACCCCGACGAGTTCTACGTGCACAAGCCCATGCTGGCCGCCGGCAACCGGGCCGTGATCCGACGCAACCTGGGCAGCAAGCTCATCCAGATGGTGTTCGCCTCGCCCGAGGAGAAGAAGGCCGCCGGCAAGCTCGTGAAGACCATCGACGTGCCCACCGAGCAGCGCAACCGCTACTCCCTGACGGACGCCGAGGTGGAACAGCTGGCGCGCTACGCGCTGCTCATCGAGAAGCACTACGGCCGACCGATGGACATCGAGTGGGGCAAGGACGGCACCGACGGCCAGCTCTACATCCTGCAGGCCCGCCCGGAGACGGTGAAGAGCCAGCAGCAGGGCCAGGCCGAGCAGAAGTTCAAGCTCAAGGGCACGGGCCCGGTGCTGGCCGAGGGCCGCGCCATCGGCCAGAAGATCGGCACGGGCCCGGTGCGCCTCGTGAGCGACATCGCCGAGATGGACAGGGTGCAGCCCGGCGACGTGCTGGTCACCGACATGACCGACCCCAACTGGGAGCCCGTGATGAAGCGCGCCAGCGCCATCGTCACCAACCGCGGCGGCCGCACCTGCCACGCGGCCATCATCGCGCGCGAACTCGGCATCCCGGCCGTGGTCGGTTGCGGCGACGCCACCAGCCTGCTCAAGGACGGCACGCTGGTGACGGTGAGCTGCGCCGAGGGCGACACCGGCCGGATCTACGACGGCCTGCTGGAGACCGAGGTGACCGAGGTGCAGCGCGGCGAAATGCCGAAGATCTCCACCAAGATCATGATGAACGTGGGCAACCCCCAACTGGCCTTCGACTTCTGCCAGCTGCCCAACGAGGGCGTGGGCCTGGCGCGTCTGGAGTTCATCATCAACAACAACATCGGCGTGCACCCCAAGGCCATCCTGGACTACCCCGCCGTCGATGCCGACCTGAAGAAGGCTGTCGAATCGGTAGCGCGCGGCCATGCGAGCCCCCGTGCCTTCTACGTGGACAAGGTGGCCGAAGGCGTGGCGACCATCGCCGCGGCGTTCTGGCCCAAGCCCGTCATCGTGCGCCTGTCGGACTTCAAGTCCAACGAATACCGCAAGCTGATCGGCGGCAGCCGCTACGAGCCCGAGGAAGAGAACCCGATGCTGGGCTTCCGCGGCGCGGCGCGCTACATCAGCCAGGACTTCGGCGAGGCCTTCGCCATGGAATGCGAAGCCCTGAAGCGGGTGCGCAACGACATGGGCCTGACCAACGTGCAGGTGATGGTGCCCTTCGTGCGCACCCTCGGCCAGGCCGACCGCGTGACGAAACTGCTGGGCGAGCACGGCCTGAAGCGCGGCGAGAACGAGCTCAAGCTCATCATGATGTGCGAGGTGCCGTCCAATGCCGTGCTGGCCGACGAGTTCCTGCAGTTCTTCGACGGCTTCTCGGTGGGTTCCAACGACCTGACCCAGCTCACCCTGGGCCTGGACCGCGATTCCGGCCTGGAGCTGCTGGCCGCCGACTTCGACGAGCGCGACCCGGCCGTGCAGGCGCTGCTCTCGCGCGCCATCGAGGCCTGCAAGCGCCAGGGCAAGTACGTGGGCATCTGCGGCCAGGGCCCCAGCGACCATCCGGACTTCGCGCTGTGGCTGGCGGAGCAGGGCATCTCGTCGATCTCGCTCAACCCCGACAGCGTGATCTCCACCTGGCAGAAGCTCGCCGGCTGACGGCGCACGCCGGCCCATGCCCGCGTCGCCGCCACCCCCTGCGCCGCGGGTCGCGGACGGCCGCGAGCGCGCCACCCCCGACCCGTACGGCGAAGCCGGAGGGGCCGCGGCGCCGTTCGCGCCCGACCTGCACGACGCGCGCCACCTCTGGCTGAAGGCGGTGCTGCTGGTGGCCTGGGCGGCGGTGTCCTTCGGGGCGTGCTACTTCGTGCGGGACCTGACCTGGCGGGTGGGCGACTGGCCGCTGGGCTACTGGATCGCCTCGCAGGGCGCGGTACTGGCCTTCATCGCCATCGTGGTGGTCTATTGCGTGGCGATGGACCGCTTCGAGCGAGCGGATGCGCGGGCGCAGGACGCCGCGCCGCGCTCCGATGGCTGACGGGCGCCCCGGCGCCACCGGGGCCGCAGGAAACCGGCGACTGCACCGCCTGCTCGCGCTCTACACCGCGGGCGTGCTCGCCTTCCTGGCCCTCATGGCCTGGGCGGAGCACCGGGGCCTGTCGCGGCAGTGGATCGGGCCGATCTTCCTCTTCCTCTCGGTGATGGTCTATGCGGCCATCGGCGTCTATGGCCGCACCACCGACCCGGAGGAGTACTACGTCGCCGGCCGGCGCATCCCGCCGTTCTACAACGGCATGGCGGCGGCGGCCGACTGGATGAGCGCGGCCTCGTTCATCAGCCTCTCGGGTGCGCTCTACCTGCAGGGCTTCTCGGGCGGGCCGGGGCAGGCCGGGGGCCTGGCCTACCTGCTGGGCTGGACGGGGGGCTTCTGCCTCGTCGCGCTGCTGATCGCGCCGCACCTGCGCGCGATGAACCTCTACACCATTCCCGAATTCTTCCAGGTGCGCTTCGGCGGGCGCTGGCCGCGCGTGATCGCGGCGCTCGCGGCGATGCTGTGCTCCTTCACCTATGTGGTGGCGCAGATCTACGGCGTGGGCCTGATCGCCTCGCGGCTCACGGGAGTGCAGTTCGAGATCGGCATCATGCTGGGCCTGGGCGGCGTGCTGCTGTGCTCGTTCCTCGGGGGCATGCGCGCGATCACCTGGACGCAGGTGGCGCAGTACGTGGTCATCCTGCTGGCCTTTCTCATTCCCGTGTCGTGGCTGGCGTACAAGCAATTGGGCAATCCGCTCGCGGCCGCGGTCTATGGCGGGCAGATCGGCAAGATCGCCGCGCTGGAATCGCAATTGCTGCAGTCGCCCGCCGAGCGCGAGGTGGTCGCCGCGCACGAGCGCCGCGCCCGCGAACTGCAGGAGCGGCTGCGCGACGTGACCGCGGCCCTGGAGCGGGAGCGCGAGGCGGCGCGCGAGCGCGTGCACGGGCTGCGCGATGCGCATGCCGACGTCGCCCTCGTGGTGGCCGCCAGCCGCGAACTGGCCCTGCTGCCGCGCGACGCCGAGGCCGCGCGCGAGCTCTGGACGCGCGAGATGCGCGAGGCCCGGGAGCGTGCCCGTCCGCTCGGCGGACTGCCGCCCCACGGCCTGGCCTACGCGGGCGACCCCGAAGGCACGCCCGCGGAGCGCGAGGCCTACGAGGTATCGCGCCGCAACTTCCTGGCGCTGATGTTCTGCCTGATGGTCGGCACCGCGGGGCTGCCGCACCTGCTCACGCGCTACTACACCGTGCCCACGCCCTCGGCCGCGCGCGCTTCGGTCGCGTGGTCGCTGTTCTTCATCGCGCTGCTCTATCTGAGCGCACCGGCCCTCGCCGTGCTGGTCAAGTTCGAGGTGATGCAGAACCTCGTGGGCAGCCGATTCGATGCGCTCCCGGGCTGGATCGGGCAGTGGTCGCGGGTCGATCCTTCGCTGCTGTCCGTGCAGGACGTCAACGGCGACGGCATCGTGCAGTTCGGCGAGATCCGGCTCGGCGCCGACCTCATCATGCTGGCCACGCCGGAGCTGGGCGGCCTGCCCTACGTGATCTCCGGGCTGGTGGCCGCGGGCGGGCTGGCGGCGGCCCTGTCCACCGCCGACGGGCTGCTGCTCACCATCAGCAATGCACTGGTGCGCGACCTCTACCTGCACGGCAGCCGCCGCAGCCGGCCGTTATCGCCCGAGCACCGCGTGATCCTCACCAAGTTCGCGCTGCTGGCGGTGGCGCTGTGCGCGGCCTTCGTCGCTGCGCTCAAGCGCTCGGAGATCCTGCCCATGGTGTCGGCATCGTTCTCCATCGCTGCCTCGGCCTTCGTGCCCACCATGGTGCTGGGTATCTTCTGGCGGGGTGCCACGCGCCAGGGCGCCGTGGCGGGCATGCTCTGCGGCCTGGGCACGGCGCTCTACTACCTCGCCGCGCCCACCGAGGCCGTGCAGGCCGTGGTGCCGGCCTGGCTGCTGCCGGACGGCCTGTGGTTCGGCATCGACCCGGTCTCCGCGGGCGTGTTCGGCGTACCTGCGGGGCTGGCGGCGGCGTGGACGGTCAGCCTGGCGACGCGCCGGGCGGACGTGGCCTCCCGGCCAGCCGGCTGACGGCACGCGCGTCGCGATGGGGGTGGGCGCCGGCCCGTGCGCGCCCCGTGCACAGAAGAAACCCGGATTCACAAACCCGGGGGCGCGTGCGACTCTGCACCGCACTTCGCCACTCGCGGCCGTGTGCCGGATCCACCGTGCTCCTCGTCAAAACCCCCGCCGGCCAGTTGGCTCTCAAGGATCGCCATGGCGGCCTCACGCCGCGCCAGCGATCCGCGTTCATCCTCTTCGACGGCCGGCGCACCGTGGGGCAGGTGCTGGCCGCCACGGCGGCCATGGGCATCACCATGGACGACGTGCAGGCCATGATCGACCAGGGGCTGCTGGAGAGCCCGGACGGGCGGCCCCTGGCGCGTCCGCAGCCCGCGCCGGCCGCCGCGGAGCCGGCCCCGGTACCGGCCGCCACGGCGATGGCGGACCGCTACCAGGGCGCCTACCGGGTCGCCACCGAACTCACCTCCGGCGCCGGCCTGCGCGGCTTCCGCCTGAACCTGGCGGTGGAGGGGGCGCGCAACGTCGAGGAACTCGCCGCGCTGGCCCCGAAGATCCGCGAACTGGTCGGCGAGGAAAAGTACCGCCGGCTGCAGGACGCGCTGTTCGGTTGAAGGCCGGCGCCCGGCCCCCGCGGTTTGGGCCGGATCAGTTCTGCGGGTCCACCCGGCCGTAGGCGCCGTTGGCACCCTGGTTCGGGCCGGCGATGTAGAACAGCGTGTTGAGCGGCTGCTGGTTCAGTCCGTTGCCGAATGCGATGCCGCGCAGCCCGTCCACGCGCAGCACGGTGCCGTCGCCCTGGGCCAGCACGCCCTTCGTCACGCCGGTGGCCATGTCGAAGGCGCCGATGGTGCCGTCGCCCTCGTTGGCGATCAGCAACTGGCCGGAAGCGCCGCCGAAGTTCGCGGGTGCCAGGGCCACGCCCCAGGGCGCGTTCAGCGGGGCGCCGGGCTGCAGCAGGCGCTGGGCCAGCGTGCCGTCGGTATTGAACAGGTTCACGGCGCCCGTGGCGCTGGCGTGCACGGCGTTGCGGCCGCTGGCGTCCTGGCGCGCATAGGTCACCACTATGCGCGAGCCGATGGCCTGGATGCCGTAAGGGGCGTAGTCGGCGGGCAGTTGCGGGTCGGAGAAGTCGCTGGCCAGACGGACCTTGCGGAAGCTGCCGTCGAACACGTCCACCTTGCGGTTGCGGAAGTCGGTGGCGTAGAGGAAGTTGGCATTGCCGTTGGCGGCGATCGCCAGGCCCTTGTACACCGCGCCGCCCGCACCGTCGCTGTAGGTGACGATGGCGTTGCTCAGGTCCGCGGCGGGGCTCCAGCCGGCGATGCTGCCGTCTTCGCTGGAGAAGATGAAGCGGCTCGGGCCGGTCACGCCGCCCTTGGTGACCTGAAAGTCGCTGCTGCCGCTGAACACGATGCCGGTGGGGTTGGCCGGCACGCTGCCCGCGGGCGGCACCGTGACCACCAGCGACTGCGGTACGCCGTTGCCGTCGTAGAGCGTGGATTTCTGGGTGGCGGTGGCCGTCACCCACACGAAGCCCTGGGGATTGAAGGCGATGCCCCAGCCGTTCTTGAGGTTGGGGTCCGTCTGCGTGGACGGGACGCTGCCGTCGGACACCACGGTGCGCGCGGTGAACGCGGTGGCGACGGACGGGGTCGGGCTGCTGCCGCCTCCGCAGGCGGCCAGGAAGAGGGCGGCTGCGGGCGCCAGGCCCAGCAGGTGGCGGGAAATTTTCACGGGACGAGACTCCACGGGTTGCGGCAGGATGTTCTGCGCGTCGTGGGTGCCCGTGGGCGGGGGAAAGGTTGCCGTGCTGCGGAACGTGCGGCACGGCGGCCGTGGACCGGCGCTGTGGCCGGCCCCGGAAAAGCGGCTCAGCGGCCGACGCCGAGCAGTTCCACGTCGAACTTCAGCGTGGCATTCGGGGGGATCACGCCGCCCGCGCCGCGCGCGCCGTAGCCCAGGGCGGCGGGGATGATGAGCGTGCGCTGGCCGCCGATCTTCATGCCCTGCACGCCTTCGTCCCAGCCCTTGATCACCATGCCTGCGCCGAGGTGGAACTCGAACGGGGCATTGCGGTCGCGGCTGGAGTCGAACTTCGCGCCCTGCTGGCCATCGTTGTAGAGCCAGCCGGTGTAGTGCACGCGGACCGGCTGGCCGCTGGTGGCCTCGTTGCCTTCGCCGACGGTGGTGTCTTCGTACTGCAGGCCGGACGGGGTGGTGGTGAATGCCATGGGGAAAACTCCTGGGGTGGGTAAAGGGAAGGGGGAAGGGCCGCGGGGGCCGCTGCCCGCCTGTCAGCTGCGGGTGGCTGCGGACGCCGCGGCGGCTTTGGCGGAGCGGGCGGCGACCCAGCGGGTGGCGAAAGCCTGCACGTCGCTCAGGCGCTTGAGCAGGTCCACCCCCGAGGGGGTGACCGTGTAGCCGTCGCTGCCGTGGTCCAGCAGGCCGGCCTCGCGCAGCTCCTTGATGCGGGTGTTGAGGGTGTTGGGCGTGATGCCGCCCACGCTGTCCTGCAGCAGCCGGAACGTCTGCGGGTGGCCGTCGCGCAGGGCCCAGAGCACGCGCAGCGCATAACGGCATTCGAGCTTCTCGAACAGCTGGTTGATGGCGGCGTTTTCCTTGGAACTCATGGCGGGTTCTCCTTGCGCATGGGAGGGCGCGGCTGGCGGGACGGATGGGCACCCGGGCACCGCGAAAATATAGCGTGGAAATCCGTTTGCTACAAGTTTAATAGCTCAAAATTCATGTCTGGCAGGCGCCTCGCCCAAATAACTCAGGTGTTACGCGCCGGTTGCACTCGCGCTTCGGCCCCATTGCCCCCGCGGCGGGCCAGGTAATCGGCCAGCAGCGCCGCGGCGGCGGGCAGGCCTTCGCCCGCCCGGGCGCACAGGGCGAAGCGCCGGCGGGCCCAGGGATCGGCCAGCGGCACCACGCGCACGCCGCTGGCGGCGGCGAACGGCTCCGCCACCTCGCGCGGCACCACGCTGATGGCGAGGTTGGCGCGCACCACGCGCAGCGCGGCGTCGAAATTCGACACGAACACCCGGTGCAGCAGGCTGCGGCCCTCCAGCGCGGCCGCGCGCGCCAGCAGCACCTGCACCGCGCTCAGGGCGGGCATGCTGACGAACTCGTAGCCCAGCACGTCGGCGAAGCGCACGGTCTCCAGGGCCGCCACGGGATGGGACGGGTGCGCCGCGATGGCGAGGTGGTCGCTGCGGTAGGACCGCGTGTGCAACCCCTGCAGGTCGGCCGCGTCCCAGCAGATGCCCAGCGACGCGCTGCCCTCGCGCACGCCACGCACCACCTCCGGGCTCACGCGCTCTTCCATGCTCACCTGGATGTCGCGGTGCGCGGGCTCCTGCAGGAAGGCGGCCACGTCTTCGGCCAGCGATTCGGCCATGACCGAGGCGGTGACCAGCATGCGCACGTGGCCGCGCACGCCGGTGGCGAAGCCGGCCATGTCGCGCTCGATGCGGCCTGCGGTGGCCAGCATCTCGCGCGCGTGCTCCAGCAGCGTCTCCCCGGCGGGCGTCGGGGCCACGCCGTGGCGCCTGCGCACCAGCAGCCGGGTGCCCAGGGTGTCCTCGAGCTGCGCCAGGCGCTTGCTGACCGCCGAGCCCACGATGGACTCGCGCTCCGCGGCGCGCGCGATGTTGCGCTGTTCGCAGACGGCCACGAACAGCCGCAGGGTCTGGAGATCGAGGGAGCGCATGTTGAGATGTTCCTTTCGGGAAATTCTGGGCTTCCAGAATTGAGATCATGGAGTGTGCGGGAATTTCTAGAATGGGGCACACGGCCGCCGACGGCCGGGCACGAGGAGACATCCATGACCCCATCCACCGAAGCGTCCGCCCCGGAGCGCGGCCCCGCGCCGCGCGCACAGGTGCGCGAGGTCGGCCTGCGCGACGGCCTGCAGAGCATCGCCGCCGTCCTTCCCACGGAGCGCAAGATCGCCTGGGTCGCCGCGGCCCACGCTGCCGGGCAGCGGGAGATCGAGGTGGGCTCCTTCGTGCCCGCGCGCCTGCTGCCGCAGCTGGCGGACACGGCCGAGGTGCTGGCATTCGCCCGGACGCTGCCGGGTCTCGTGGCCTCGGTGCTGGTGCCCAACCTGAAGGGCGCCGAGCGCGCCCTGGAGTGCGGCGCCCACCTGATGGTCGTGCCGCTCTCGGCCAGCCATGCGCACAGCCTGGCCAACCTGCGCAAGACCCCCGACGAGGTCGTGGCCGAGGTGGCGCGCATCCGCGCGGCGCGCGATGCCTCCGGCAGCCGCACCCTCATCGAGGGCGGCGTGGGCACGGCCTTCGGCTGCACGCTGCAGGGCGACGTGGACGAAGCCGAGGTGCTGCGCCTCCTGCAGGCGCTGCTGGACGCCGGGGCCGACCGCGTGAGCCTGGCCGACACCGTGGGCTATGCGGACCCGGCCTCGGTCGCCCGGCTCTTCGGCAAGGCCCGCGACCGGGTGGGCGACCGGCTCGCCTGCGCGCACTTCCACGACACCCGCGGCATGGGCCTGGCCAATGCCTGCGCGGCCTGGCAGGCCGGCGTCACGCGGTTCGACGCGAGCCTGGCCGGCATCGGCGGCTGCCCGCATGCGCCCGGCGCCAGCGGCAACGTGGCCACGGAAGACCTCGCCTTCATGCTGGAGCGCATGGGCATCGCCACCGGCCTGGACCTGCCGGCCCTGCTGGCCCTGCGCGGTCGCGTGCCGGAGTGGCTGGCGGGCGAGACCCTGCATGGGACACTGTGGCGCGCCGGCCTGCCCCGGGGCGGCCTCGTGGCGCGGCCCGAGCCGTTGCCCGCCTGAAGCGGGCCCGGCCCGCACGCCCTGCGTGTCTGGCTGCGCGTTCGCGGTGCCCCGTCTGTCTGCCATTGGTCCTTTGTCCCGCCCGTTCCTTCATTTCCGCCGTCCATGACTTCCCTGACTGCTTCTCCGGCCCCGTCCCCGCAATCCTCCCTGCCGCTGGCGGGCCTGCGCGTGGTGGAGTTCACCCACATGGTCATGGGGCCGACCTGCGGCATGGTGCTGGCCGACCTCGGCGCCGAGGTCATCAAGGTCGAGCCCGTGGACGGCGACCGCACGCGCCACCTGCTGGGCGCGGGCGCTGGCTTCTTCCCCATGTTCAACCGCAACAAGAAGAGCATCGCCATCGACCTGCGCAGCCCCCGGGGCCTGGAGGTGGCGATCCGCCTCGCGTCCTCCGCGGACGTCGTGGCGCAGAACTTCAAGCCCGGCGTGATGGCCAAGTACGGCCTGGACTACGCCGCGCTCTCGCGCCTGAACGAGCGGCTGGTGTACGTGAACCACACCGGCTTCCTGCCGGGGCCCTACGAGCACCGCACGGCGCTCGACGAGGTGGTGCAGATGATGGGCGGGCTCGCCTACATGACGGGCCGCCCTGGCGACCCGCTGCGTGCCGGCACCAGCGTGAACGACATCATGGGCGGCATGTTCGGCGCCATCGGCGCCATGGCGGCGCTGATGCAGCGCGCGCACACCGGCCGCGGCCAGGAGGTGGATTCCGCGCTGTTCGAGAACAACGTGTTCCTGGTAGGCCAGCACATGATGCAGTACGCCGTCACCGGCCAGCCCGCGGCGCCCATGCCGGACCGCATCTCCTCCTGGGCCGTGTACGACGTGTTCAGCGTGAAGGACGGCGGCCAGATCTTCCTGGCGGCGGTAAGCGATGCGCAGTGGCTCGCCTTCTGCGGCGCCATGGGCTACGACGACCTGAAGGCCGACCCGGCCCTGGCCACCAACAACGACCGCGTGCGGGCCCGCGGCACCCTGCTGCCGGAGCTGCGGCGGCGGCTGGCGGAGCACACGGCCGAAGCGCTGGCCGCCATCTTCGAGCGCCACGGCCTGCCGTTCGCACCCATCCTGCGGCCGGAGCAGCTCTTCGAAGATCCCCACCTGAACGCCACCGGCGGCCTGGCCGAGATCACGCTGCCCGACGGCGATCGCGCCGGCGAACGCACGCGCGTCACGCTCATGCCGCTGCGCATGGACGGCGAACGCCTGCCCGTGCGCGCCGACCCGCCGCGCCTGGGCGAGCACACGCGCGAACTGCTCGAAGGGCTGGGCTACGGACCCGGCGCCATCGATGCGCTGCGCGAGGCCCGCGCCGTGGCCTGACCGGCCGACCTAGTTCCCCCCGGGGCCTTGACGAGCGCGGCGCCAGTCCGCGCGGCCCCATCACAACGATGGAGACATGCGCATGCCGAACCCGCACCCCCAGACGGCGGCCCCCAGCCGCTGCCGCCCCGACGCCGCGCCCGCGGCACCTGCCGCCGGCCCCGCCGGCGCAATGACCCGCCGCGCGGCGGCCGCATGGGGCGCCGCTGCCCTGGCCGCCGCCTGGAGCGGCCTGCGGCCCGCACGCGCGCAAGGCCATCCGGACAGGCCGCTGCGCGTCATCCTGCCGCTCTCGGCCGGCTCCGGGGCCGACGGTGCCATCCGCGCCATCAGCGCCAGCCTCGCGAAGGCGCTCGGCCAGCCGGTGGTGATCGAGAACCTGCCCGGAGCGGGCGGCATCACCGGCACCGCGCAGATCGTGCGCGCGCCGAAGGACGGCTCGGTCATCGGCGTGGTCTCCAACAACCACGTGGTGAACCCCAGCGTGTACCGGAACATCCCGTTCGACTCGCTGGCCGACATCGTGCCCATCACCATCCTGGGCGCGACCCCCTTCGTGCTCGTCGCCCATCCGGCCGTGCCGGCCGCGAACGTGCGCGAGCTGATCGCCTATGCGAAGGCGAAACCCGGCGTGCTGAACTACGGCTCCTCCGGCAACGGCACCATCCTGCACCTGGGCGCGGCCATGTTCGTGGACCGGGCCGGGCTGGACATCAGGCACATCCCGTACAAGGGCATGGGACCGCTGATGAACGACGTGATCGGCGGCCAGGTGCAGCTCGCCGTGGTGGCGGCCGCTCCCGCGGCGCCGCACATCCAGTCCGGTGCGCTGCGGGCGCTGGGCGTGACCACCGCGGCGCGCGTGCCCACGCTGCCGGGCGTGCCCACCATCGCGGAGCAGGGCCTGCCGGGCTTCGCGCTCGACGGCTGGATCGCGCCCGTGGGACCGGCCGGCCTGCCGAAGGTGGAGATCGCGCGCCTCTACGGCGGCTTCCAGGCCGCGATGGACATGCCCGCGGCGCGCGACGCGCTCGTTGCCCAGGGCTACGAGATCAAGCTCACCCCGCCCGAGCAGACCGCGGCCTTTTTCCGCAGCGAGGCCGCGCGCATGGCACAGGTGGTGAAGAACGCGCACCTGACCATGGACTGATCCGTCCGCCCTGTGCCGCGCGCGCGGCCGTCAGCCGGCCCCCGGCCCGGGCGCCCGCGGCCGGCCGCGGGTCGCGAGCCAGCACAGCATCGCGCCGCCACACACCATGCCGGCGCCCGCCCAGAAGGCGGCCGACAGCGGAACGCGCAGCAGCAGCGCGGCCAGCGCCGCCGACAGCACCGGCGTGACATACGACGCCCCGGCCAGCACCGTGACGTTGCCGTGCAGGATGCCGACGTTCCACGCCGCGTACCCGAAACCCATCGCCGCCGCCGCGAACGCCAGCTGCACCGCCGTGGGCACGCTCCAGTGCATCGCGGGCGCGCCACGGGCCAGGTACTGGGCCCACAGCACCAGCGCCGTGAGCAGGAAGAACAGCGTGATCCCGTTCGTGCCGCGGGCCAGGCGCGCCGTCACCGTGCAGTAGGCGGCCCAGACCACGGCCCCCGCGAAGGCCAGGCGGTAGCTCAGCGGGTTGTCCTGGATGTTGGCGGCCATGCCGGACAGGCTCACGCCATTGCCGCCGCCCAGCACCATGCAGATGCCCGCCAGCGACACGGCCAGCCCCGACACCACCAGCCAGCTGGCACGCTGGCCGTTGAATGCGATCGCGGCGAGCATGGTGAAGGTCGGCCAGAGGTAGTTCACCATGCCCACCTCGATCGCCTGCTGGCGGCTGCGCGCCTGGCCGATGGACAGTGCCAGGCACAGCTCGTAGCCCACGAACAGCACGCTGCCCCATGCCAGGTAGCTGCGCGGGAACGCGCGCAGCGGCGTGAAACCCACCGTCGCCCACAGCAGCGCGGCGGCGGCGCTGTAGATCATCGCCGCGCCGCCCGCCGCCCGCCGCCCCCAGCCCCTCGCTCACGCCGCGGATCAGGCCCACGATCGAGGCCCACAGAACGATGGCGACCAGCCCGATGCCGGTGGCGCGGTGTCTTTTTTCCATCACGGGATTATCGAAGCGGCCTGGCTGGCGTCCCGCTGAAAGCTAATGCAGTGGATGAAGTTCCTCAATGTTGCGCCATCCGGCGGGGGCTGCCTGGCTGGCGCCGATCGGCGCGCAGGCCTTGCGGGGCAAGGGTTTGCCCGTGCACGGGGTGCTTTGCCAGCGCCGCCGTGCCTGCGCGCACGCACCGTGGCCGCTGTCACGGGTGGGGGTGTCACGGCCGCGACAGTTGCCTACCATGGGCGCGCTTTTGCCTTCCACCACCCTGCATCGAAAGGTTCGCACCCATGGTCCGACTGCTGCCCTACCGCACCTACTGCCTGCTGCTCGCGCCCGCCCTCTGGCTGGCCGCCACCCCCGCCGCCCATGCCGGCGACGTCCTTCCCACCCATGCCGCCATCCAGCAGGCGCTGGACCAGGGCGAGAGCGTCTCCGTCGCCATCGATCTCTCCCAGTGCGTGCCCCAGGGCAATGCCTCGCCCTCGCAGACGCGCGGCGGCCGCCGCATCGATGCCTACCGCATCGTGCAGGACGGCACCGTCTCCTTCAGCGATTCGCACTTCACCGTGGCCGGCGACGGCCAGCCCATCGTCCAGTTCATGCGCTACCAGGTGCGCCCGGACCAGTCCGTGGACTTCACCACCTGGATGTTCAACCTGCCGGGCTACGACCTGCGCACGCCGTCCGTGGCCTACCGCTGCACCATCGGCCAGGGCACGCGCTTCCACAAGGACTGACCATCCGCCGCCGGCCGGCGGCGCGTCAGGGCAGGGCGATGCCCGTAGCCTGCCTGGCCGCGGCGAGGCGCCAGAGCGTCTCCGCCGCGTCCGACATCTCCGTGCGCTGACGGTACAGGCGGATCTCCACCGGCACGTTCCAGCCGTCCGGCCCGGCGGGCACCAGCGCACCCGTGCGCAATTCCTCCGCGATCAGGCTGCGTGGCAGCCAGGCCATCCCGCGGCCTTCGAGCGCCATCGTTTTGAGCAGCGCCGCATGGTGGGCGGTGAACACCACCTCCACTTCGCCGGGCATGCCGGCCGCGCCTCCCGCGTCGAACACTCCCTTGCGCAGCGCGCGCATGATCCGCCCCAGGCCCGAGGCGTCGCTGTACGCCAGCACCGGCAGCGGCGGCCGCGCTCCGCCGGCAGCGTCCGGGCCCGCGATGGCATGCAGCGGCGTGCCGTCCCCCTGCGGCGCCGACACGGGCTGCAGCACGTCGTCCGCCAGGCGCGCCGCCGGGTAGCCGGCCTCGTCCAGCCGCCCCGGCACGGCCGCATGGCCATGGCACAGCACGAATTGCACGCGCCGCTGCATGGCCAGGTCCTCGCAGGCCTGGTAGCTGTCGGAAATCGTCTGGATCGGCCCCAGCCGCAGCTGCGACTCCAGGCCCCCGAGCCAGCGCGGAAAGAACGTGAGCGACAGCACGTGCGTCGCCGCGAAGCGCAGGCTGGCCGCCGCCTGGGCCTGCGCCGCGCAGGCCTTGATGCGCGCCGCCTCCAGCCGCGCGAGCACGTCTTCCAGCAGCGGCTGGAAGCGCTGGCCCGCCGCCGTGAGGGTGGCCGGGTGCGCGCTGCGGTCGAACAGCTCGGCGCCCACCCACTCCTCCAGCGCGCGGATATGGCGGCTGAAGGCAGGCTGCGCGATGGCGCGGGCCTCGGCTGCGCGCGAGAAATTGCCGCTCTCGGCGAGGGCGAGGAAATCCTCCAGCCACTCCAGATCCAGCGGTCGGTTGCCGGGGCCCATGGGTCTCCTGGCGCGTGGCGGCACGCGCGGATAGTTGTATGCGATTCGGGTATTGGACGGCCGCGGGCGGGGCGGGAATCATCCGCTGCGTTCCCCTTCTTTCCACCCAACGATCCCACAACGGGACCATCCCGGAACCACGGAGACAGCCCACATGCCTTCCATCGCGAATTATCGCGGCATCATCCCCGCCATTTCGTGCCCCTTCACGCCCGACCACCGCATCGACGAGCCCGCCCTGCGCAAGCTCGCCTCCTGGCTGGCCGGCCACGACGGCGTGGTCGCCATCATGACCAACGGCCACACGGGCGAAGTGTTTTCCCTCACCCCGGCCGAGCGCGCCGAAGTCACCCGCATCGTCGCCGACGAGCTCCAGGGCCGCTGCCCTGTCATCTCCTCCATCGTCTGCGAAGGCCTGAAGGACGCCGCCGACCATGCCCGCGCCGCCGTGGCGGCCGGCGCCGTCGCGCTCGACGTGATGCCCCCGCACCACTGGCTGCGCTTCGGCTTCACCTCCGGCCATGCGCTGCAGTACTTCGAGGCCATCCACCAGGCCGCGCCGGAGGCCGACCTCGTCTGCCACGTCTATCCCGCCTGGACGCGCGCCTCCTACTCGTCGCAACTGCTCGCCGACCTCGCGAAGCTGCCCTATCTGCAGGCGTTCAAGGTGGGCCAGCGCGACATGAACAAATACGCCCGCGACATCCAGGCCATCCGCGAGGCCGATGCCTCCAAGGCCATCCTCACCTGCCACGACGAATACCTGCTCGCCTCCATGGTGCAGGGCGTCGATGGCGCGCTGGTCGGCTTCGCCACCTTCATCCCGCAGCTCATCATCGACCTGTGGAACGCCGTCAAGGCGGGTGATTTGAAAAAGGCCATGGAAGTGCAGGCCGTCATCACCCCGCTCAAGGACGCCGTCTATGGCGGCGGCGAGCCCACGGGCGAGGCCCATGCCCGCATGAAGGGCGGCATGTACCTGGCCGGCGTGATCGACGATGCCACCGTGCGCCCGCCCACCGAAGCGCCGAGCGCGAAGGAAATGGAAGCCCTGCGCGCTGCCGTCAAGCAGGCCGGCCTGCTCCAGCGCTGAGCGGCCGCACTTCCAGAACCAGAAAAAAGCGGGGGATTTTGAGTCCCCTGCGCCCGGGTGGCCTCACAAGAAACAACGACGGAGACAAGACACCATGCAACGCAACCATTTCCTGCGCGCCGCCCTGGCTGCCGCTGCCCTCGCGGCGGCGGCCGGCGCCGTGGCACAGCCGCAGACCTATCCGAACAAGCCCGTGCGGATGGTCATTCCCTTCCCGCCGGGCGGCACGCTCGACGCCGTCGGCCGCATGCTCGCGCAGAAGCTCGGCGAGCAGATGGGCCAGTCCTTCGTGGTGGACAACAAGCCCGGCGGCAGCGGCGTGATCGGCGGCGACACCGTCGCCAAGGCGGCGGCCGACGGCTACACGCTGCTGTTCAGCGCCTCCACGCACACCACGGCGCCGATGACGCTCAAGTCCGTGCCCTACAACGTCACGCAGGATTTCATCCCCGTGGCTCTGGTCGCGAAGGCGCCGCTCTCGGTCGCGATCAACAAGGACCTGCCCATCACCGACATCAAGAGCCTGATCGCCTACGCCCAGGCGCGCCCCGGCAAGATGACCTTCGCCGTCGGCTCCATCGGCTCCGCCGGCCACCTCTCCACCGAACTGCTCAAGCGCGCCGGCAGGATCGACTACCTGATCGTTCCCTACAAGGGCACGGCGCCGGCCTTCCAGGACCTGATCGGCGGGCAGATCGACGGCTTCATCGATCCGATCCTCGGCTCGCTCCAGTACCACAAGAGCGGCATGCTGCGCGTGGTGGCCGTCACCTCGGCCCAGCGCGTGCCCAGCCTGCCGGACGTGCCCACCGTGGCCGAAACCATCCCCGGCTACGAGTTCTACAGCTGGTACGGCCTCTGGGCCCCGGCCAAGACGCCGCCCGCGCTCGTGCAGCGCCTCAACGCCGAAGTGAACAAGGCCCTCGCCGAGATCGGCCCCAAGCTCAGGGAGCAGGGCCTGCTCGTCACGCCCGGCAGCGCGGAAGATTTCGCCAAGTTCCAGCGCGAGGACATGGAGCGCTCCCAGAAGATCGTGACCGAGGGCCGCATCCGTGCCGAGTGACGCCATCGCCGCCGCAGCGTCCGCTTCCGTTTCCGCCTCCGCGCCCGCTTCGGTGGCGTACGCAGGAGGCCCCGCACCGCACGCCGCCGTCACCGGCAGCAGCAGCGGCATCGGCCGCGCGATCGCCGAATCCCTGCTGGCCACCGGCTGGCGCGTGACGGGGCTCGACGTGGCACCGCCCGCCATCGCGCACCCGGCGTTCGTGCACCTGTTGGTGGACCTGGCCGACGGCGAGGTCATCGCCCGCGCCGCAGCGGCGCTGCTGGGGTCGGGGCCGCGCGACACCACGGCGCCGAACGCATCGGGCCACGCCAGCTCCCACGCGCCGGACCCGTCGCCCGCACCCCAGGCCCCCTATGCCCCCGATGCCCTCATCCACGCCGCAGGCGTACTGCGCGTCGGCCCGCTCGGCCAGCTCGACCATGCCGGCGGCGAACTCATGTGGCGCCTGCACGTCGATGCCGCCACGCGGCTGGCCGACGCCCTCGTGCCCGCCATGGCCGCGCGCGGGCGGGGCCGCGTGGTCTTCATCGGCAGCCGCGTGGCCCAGGGCATGCCGGGCCGCGGCCAGTACGCCGCCACCAAGGCCGCGCTCATCGCGCTCGCGCGCAGCTGGGCGGCAGAAGTGGCGGGGCAGGGCGTTACCCTGAACGTCGTCTCGCCCGCCGCCACCGCCACCGGCATGCTCGCCGACCCGGCCCGCGCCGGCAGCGCGCCGCGCCTGCCACCCATCGGCCGCCTCATCGAACCCGCGGAAATCGCCGCGCTCACGGGCTACCTGCTCTCGCCCGCGGCCGCCGCCATCACCGGGCAGGACATCGCCATCTGCGGCGGCTCCTCGCTCGCCCGCTGAACCGCTTTCTTCGCATTCCACTCCCTTCCATCCCTCACGGCCCGCGCCTTTGACCACCATGCGAATCGTCGACATCCTCGAATCCACGCGCCCCATCAAGTCGGACATCCGCAACGCCTATATCGACTTCTCGAAGATGACGCTGAGCCTCGTCGCCGTCGTCACCGACGTCATCCGCGACGGCCAACCCGTGATCGGCTACGGCTTCAACTCCAACGGCCGCTACGGCCAGGGCGCGCTCATGCGCGACCGCTTCATCCCGCGCGTGCTGGAGGCCGACCCCGCCTCCCTGGTCGATGACACCGGCGACAACCTGTGCCCCCACAAGGTCTGGGCGCGCATGATGACCAACGAAAAACCCGGCGGCCACGGCGAACGCTCCGTCGCCGTCGGCACCATCGACATGGCCGTGTGGGACGCCGTGGCAAAGATAGCCAACAAACCCCTCTACCAGCTGCTCGCCGAACGCTACGGCAACGGCACGCCCGCCAACCCGCGCGTGTTCGTCTACGCGGCCGGCGGCTACTACTACCCCGGCAAGGGCCTGGACGGCCTGAAGCAAGAGATGGAGAGCTACCTCGCGCGCGGCTACTCCGTCGTCAAGATGAAGATCGGCGGCGCCACGCTGGCCGACGACTGCGAACGCATCGAATCCGTCCTGAAAATCCTCGGCCCCGGCCAGCAGCTCGCCGTGGACGCCAACGGCCGCTTCGACCTGCAAACCGCCATCGACTACGGCAAGGCCCTCTCGCAATACCCCCTGTTCTGGTACGAAGAAGCCGGCGACCCGCTCGACTACGAACTGCAGGCCCAACTCGGCGAGGTGTATCAGGGCCCCCTGGCCACGGGCGAAAACCTGTTTTCCATGCAGGACGCTCGCAACCTCATCCGCCACGGCGGCATGCGCCCCGACCGCGACTGGCTGCAGTTCGACTGCGCCCTCAGCTACGGCCTCGTCGAGTACCTGCGCACGCTCGACATGCTGAAAGACAACGGCTGGTCCCCCAGCCGCTGCATTCCCCACGGCGGCCACCAGATGTCCCTCGCCATCGCCGCCGGCCTGGGCCTGGGCGGCAACGAGAGCTATCCGGATTTGTTCCAGCCGTATGGCGGGTTCCCGGACGGGGTGAAGGTGGAGAACGGGTATGTGACGCTGCCGGCGTTGCCGGGGATTGGGTTTGAGGGGAAATCGGACCTGATTGCGGAGATGCGGGCGTTGGCAGTTTGAGAGCGGAACATGGCACGGCGCTGTGTGTTGAGCGCTGGTCGTTATGCAGTTTTGAAATGGCCGCGTTGCTGCCGTTGTTTGACCAGGTGATTTCGTTGCACGCTGCTTGCGCGGTACGACATACCGCTATGCAACGCATGCGCCCTTTAATGAGTAAGTTGCGCGCGGCGGCTTTTTGGTGGATAGCTGTCAGTGGCGGGACCTGTTGCGAACGGTAGCAGTCATCCTAAGGAAGGTCTGCAAAACCCCATCACGGACTGGCGGGTGCAGTGAGCAGCAGGCAAGATGGCGGGCATGACGCAAGAGCAGCAGATGCTGGGGTTCGATCCCCTGCCCAAGAAGACCCGCAAGGAGATCTTCCTTGAAGAGATGAACCGGGTGGTGCCGTGGGCGGCGCTGGTGGCACTGATCCAGCCGCATGCGCGCGGAGCGCACCAGGCACTGGGTGGACGCCCGCCGTTCGCCGTGGAGACGATGCTGCGCATCCACTGCCTGCAACTGTGGTGGAACCTGAGCGACCCGGCCATGGAGGAGGAACTGCACGAACGCCCGCTGTACCGGGAGTTCGCGGGGCTCTCGGGGCGGGC
>NZ_FNJL01000061.1 GCF_900104515.1 Paracidovorax cattleyae | reverse complement strand
GCGATGCAGCGCCGCGCGCACCCGGGCAAGCCCTTGAGCGAGTGCCAGGACAAGCGCAACCGGCGCATCGCAAAGAAGCGGGCCAAGGTGGAACATGTGTTCGCCGGCATCCGGCACCTGGGCGGCAAGTTCGTGCGCACGATCGGGCAGGCACGGGCCACGGTGGGTATGACGATGATGGCCGCCTGCTACAACATGAAGCGCCTGGCGTCCTTCCTGCAGCGGGGCGTGGATGCTTTCTTCACGCCCGGCACTGGCAAGGCACAGGTGCGCCTGCAAACGGTGAAAGCCTGAGCCACCGGGCCTGCAAGGCCCTTCATGCACGAGGCGCAGACCGCCCAGGGCCTCATCAAGCATTCAAAACGGCTGGCGCCCACTCGTGCCTATTGATAAAGTTGGTGCACAAAATTTGTATTTCCAAAAATTGCAGCGTCCATCTTGTCAGACCAGCCGATTGCAAAGAATTCACCGATATTTGGCCCCACTGCAAAGCTATTGGAACTACTGTCGTCGAAGTAAGAGTACTTGCCATTTCTTACCGTGCAATGCGCGGCCGTGATCGTTCCGGGATATATATCGTCAATGACAACATTAAAACCTGCTGTGCAACCACCCATTTGCGAAGTGGGCGAATCACCAATAAGTATCTTGCTTCCCCCATAAAGGCTACGATATAAAGTTGCAGGTCCATCTTGATTTTCAAAATGAATTGCCGATATATCAAAGCCTGCAGATTGCAATCGGATATTAATTTCCGAAAAGTATTTCGCTCTTGCACTTATTAATACGCGATTATTTTTCTCATCAATTGATGTACCAAATACCATTGGCTCATCTCCATCGCCTTTAACCCCATCGAACAACAAAAGGGAACGTTCGGCGAGCGTGTCCAACTGCGAATAGTTGAATTTGACTCGAACTATCTTTGTCTCGTAAGAGAGATTGTTGGTTTTTGTTGGGGTAAAATTTACAGGACCTGCCACGGCTACTACTTGAATTATATTATTTTTATCATCATACTCAATCCAGGATCCAGCATAATTTTTCCCTGCAGATTTTTTAATTTCTTCGATATTTTTTGCAATATCACCTAAGATTTTTGAATTTCTTTTTGTCTCGTATTTTTCCAGCCCAGAGGTTTTTATGGCATCCTCTTTTGTTTGATGGAATACCAGTGGTTTTTCTTCTGCAAAAGAGTTAACGTGATTGCCTGCACTCAAGCAGATCATCATAATTGCTGGCACTGATGTAAATTTCATAACGATACGTTTTCTAATCTTGAACACAAAGGCCAATATTTCAAATAAATTTTATTAAACTCAATTATTTATGTCTTCCACTTTATTTTGAAAAATATAGCACTTCACCAGACGAGTGTTGGATGTATTTATGCAATGCAAATTGCATGTCGCCCTCGCTAATTCATGATAGCAAGAAAACTGCGTTTGAATTCCTTTGTAGCTGGGGGACTCATAAATTTTATTTTTTCAATATATTTTTATATTTGATCGATTGAACCCAGATCGTCGGTCAAGCCGGCCATAAAAGAGTCTCTCAAAACCTCCGAATATGCAAGCCCGAGCTTCGTAAATCGTTGATTTAAACAGCGCTGAGTGACTGAAATCAGAGTGTTGAGAGATTCTCGTAAGCCACCCCATGAGGAAGGGCACCTTTCGGCATTGGCGGGCGAGCACTCCCACCCTTGGCCCGGGTTCGTCCTGGCTCTCGTACCAATGTCTCACCATTCGAGCTTGGTGCGGGAAAAGAAAAAGCCCGGCGGACCGGGCTGTGAATTTCAGGGTTTACGCAGGCTACCGAGTGGCTAGGCATTCTCTTGCTGCGCGACGTAGATGAGCACCAAGCCAATGCACACGATAAAGCGGAAGGCGGATTCGACGCCGTTCCACTGCGGCGACTGCCACATCAGAAACCATTCGCCCGCGACGGTCATGAAGCCGAAGAACCAGACGACCAGCCCGAGCGTCAGGCCGCAGACCGCGAGCGTCTTGGCCCTGGCGAAGGCCGGGGGCGCACCGCACAATTGCCGAAAAAGCGCGACCGCGCCAGCCAGGCAGAGCGCTCCCGCCAGCAACTCCCCCGCGATGATGAGCCAGTAGGCGGCGTTGTGCAGGAGCGGCGAGGAAATCGCGCGCCCCATGAGTCGGTTGCCGGGGAACGTCGTGTCCATGAGCAGGACATGCCGGGTGAACTCGAAGTTCGACCCATAATCGACGATGTTGTTGTAGCCGACGAGCAGGCAGAACAGCGCCACCAGCAGCACCAGGAGCGCTTTCGAGGTCCTGACGGCGGCCATCGCGATCGCTTCCCGCGCCGGCCGGGGGCTGGTCAAGCCGCAGCCAGCGTCACTTCCACACGGCGGGCTTCGGCGGCATTGCCGTCACCCTGGGCGAGTTCGGGCTTGCGCAGCTCGATGCGGTCCTCGGGCGCGCCGGCAGCCACCAGCGCATCGCGCACGGCCTGGGCGCGCTGCTTGGCCAGTTCGGCGTTGGCAGCGGCGTCGCCCGTGGCGTCGTGGAAGCCCGAGATCAACACGCGGCGGCTGCCGTCCTTCACTGCGCGCACCACGTCGGCGATGGCCGGAGCGGCATCGGCCGTGAGGTCGGCGCGGCCGGACGCGAAGTAGAACTTCACCACGCTGCCGTCCACCACCACGCGCGCGACCTCGTTGCCGGCAATGTCGAGCGTGCCGGCGGGAGCCACCACTTCCGCTGCGGGTGCAGGGTCCGCCGCCGGGCGCGCGATGCCGCGCTGGACCACCACAGTGCCCACCACGGCGGACACCACGACCGCGATGATCGCGAACAGGAAGCCGAGGGCGAAGCGTTGCTGGCTGTCGTCGTCGGAGGAACTGAAGGCCATGATGGGAAAACTCCGTAGATGAATAATGGTGGAATGGACGAAACCGCGAATTGTAGTGGCGCGGCCCCGGCCGCCCTCCCCTCGCCGCTGCGCGATCCGGCGCCCATGCTGGAGCGCGCCCTCGCCGAATGGGGCGGCACGCAGGACCTCTGGATCTTCGGGTACGGCTCGCTTATCTGGCGACCCGGTTTCGAGTTCGCCGAACAGCGCCTCGCGCGGGTGCACGGCTGGCACCGCGCGCTGAAGATGTGGAGCCGCGTGAACCGCGGCACGCCCGAATGCCCGGGCCTGGTGCTGGGCATTTTTCCCGGGGGCAGCTGCCGGGGCATGGTCTTCCGCGTGGAGCGCGCGCATGCGCGGCAGGTGATGGTCGATCTCTGGCATCGCGAGATGCCCACGGGCGTGTACGACCCGCGCTGGCTGCCCTGCTCCACGCCCCTGGGCACGGTGCGGGCCCTGGCGTTCACGCTCTCGCGCAGCAGCCCCAACCACACGGGCGAACTGTCGGAGGCCGAGTACCGTCGCATCTTCTCGGAAGCGAGCGGCAGGTACGGCACGACGCTGCACTATGCACAGGCCACCTACGACGGCTTGCGCCGCCTGGGCATCGAGGACCGCGCGCTCGCGCGGCTGCTGCGGTTTTCCCCGCAGGACTCCAGCCAGGGCTGACGGACCTGCGCCACCGGCGCGGTTCGCTCCGGACGCCATCGCTTCGCCGGGCGCAGGCGTGATTTCACCTATCGGAATAAATTGCGGCAAACGGCCATCCAGAAGGCTGTGGCGGCCCGTCCGGCCGTTCCCCGGCGCCTCGCACGAGGCCGGCCCCGCAGCCAGATCCTTCCGACAAGAAAACCATGACCTTTCTGCAATTTCCCTCTCTCCGCCGCAGCAGCTCCGCCGGAGAGACCTCATCTTCCAGCGCGGCCTCGTCTCCGGCGTCATCCAGCGGCACCGGCAGCCGCCGGCACGCTTCCGGCGGCCTGACGGAGCCGCTGCTGCGCCAGCGCCCGGCCGCGGAGCCGGAGGGCGGCGAGCCGCCGAGTCCAGCTCCGGCAGCCAGCGCGCCACACCGCAATGCGCGGCTGCGTGGCGCGGTGCTGCGGCAGATGATGGCCGCTGAACGCACCCGCGCGGGCCACCGCCTCGCGCAGGCGAATGCGCTGCCCGGCGCGCAGGCCCGCCACGAAGCCCGCACCCAGGCGAACCTGACCACGCTGGCGCGCCAGGCCGTGCTGCAGGCGAGGCTGAACCGCGTGCAGCGGGACGCCTACGTCGCGCGGCTCAAGGAAGTGCTCTCCACCGACCAGTTTCAGCACCCCATGGCGCTCAAAGGCGCCGTGGGCCGCGGACCGGACCAGCGCCTGGCCTCCCCGGACAAGGCCATCCAGGCCGTGCTGGACTATGTGCAGGCGAAGCATCCGCAAGAGGCCGCCCGCCTCGACCTGCAGGGCGCCACCGAACTGCGACTGCCCCTGGAGGCGGACATCCTCCTGAACGCCTGGGAGTTCTCCACAGGCTGCAAGGTGCGGGAAATCCACCTGGCCGACGGCGGCACGGAAGAAGCCGACATCGATCTCTCCACCTATGCGGCGCGCGAAGCGATCAAGAAGGGGGCGACGGCTTTCGGCGAGGAAGCCCGGCTGCGCCCGGTCAGCCTCAAGGACGTGGAGCCCTCCAGCGACGCCGAGGACGCGCACCTCACGCCAGCTCCCGGGCTGGAAGGCAACCCGGAAAAGCACCCGTTCGCCTTCCTGCAGGGCGTGCGCTACCGGGCCGAATCGGACCATGAGGGACTGCAGACACTGGTCAACCGGTGCCTGGGGGCCAGCGATCCCGTCACCCTCGAACTCCGCGGGCGCATGGGCGCGCAGGCCGTCAATGCCGTGCTGACCCAGAAGCAATTCACACCGGCACTGGGCTGGAGCATGCTGGCGAGCCTGGTGGGCAGCGGCGGGCTGGCTTATGCGCTGGACGTCGTGGCCTGGGGCGCGGTGATGGGCCAGGTGTCCGCCGCCCTCGGCGAAGACCATCCTGCCACCCGCATGACGGAAGTGCTGCTGGCGTCGCTCACGCCCCTGTTCGCGGAAACCGTGGACTCCCTCGTCATCAAGCGCCTGCTCGGCACGTTCCAGAACGAGCCCCTGCTGCCGGAATCCTTCGCGGAATTCATGGACGACCTGAAGGATTCCGCGATTTCCGGCACCATCGCGGCCGTCGGCTCCATTCCGAACAATGTCGCCGGACTGACGCAGCGCTGGGCCATGGAACCCGTCAGCATGGTCACCAACCAGATCGCCGTCTCCACCTCGGGGGCCATGGTCCCGCGGGAAGTCGCGGCGGCCCATGGCGAAATGGCGACGGGGGTCCTGGAGCGCATGAACGAGGGCTTCTTCCCGGCCCCCGGCGTGGCCCCTGCCGCCGGGGCCAGCGAGGCCCAGGCCCGGCGCGCGCTGGCCGACCACGCCCTGGCGGACACGCAGGGCGCTCTGGAAGCGGCCCCCGGCCACGGCCTGGCCATCAACTCGATGGGCATCGGCTCGGTCATCAGCCTGCTCACCGGCTTCCTGCCGTTCGACACCATGGCCCGGGCCCATGTGCTGCCGGCCGTGGTGCAGAAGATCGTCACCATCATGGTCAACACGCCCACGGAGGTGCTCAGCCTGGGCGTCGGCATCCTGACCGGCAACCACCTCGGCGGCATCGGAGGCAAGCTGACCACGGACGCCGAGAAGAATCGCCGCATCATCGAACTCATCGCCCACAAGGCGGTCGAGCGGCTCGGGCAGGCGCAGTCGGGCGGGACGCAAGGCATCGAGATCACCGAGGCGGAGCTGCGGGCCATCGAGCATCCTTCCCTGGCGCTGACCTTCCCGGCCGGGCGAACCATCGTCAACACGATGAACGGCGTGGCCGACATGGTGTCGCGCTGCTGGGGCGCCCTGCGCGGCGTGCCCGGTGAGCGCCCCGGGGAGCAGGTGGACGTAAGCTCGCTGATGAAGCGCATGGAGAGCCAGGACCGCCATTCCGCTCCGGTGTGACGCAGGCATGCCCTGCCGCGGCACGGCGGCGGGCGGAAGGCATGCACAATCGCGGCATGTCCTCCCCCTCCTCCCCGTTGTCGTCCTCCATCGCCGATCTGCGCAAGAGCTACGAGCGCGCCGAACTCGGCGAGGAGGCCTCGCATGCCGATCCGCTGCGGCAGTTCGACCGGTGGCTGCAGGAAGCCGTGGCAGCTCAGGTGCCCGAACCCAATGCCATGACGCTGGCCACCGTGGGCGCGGACCTGCGCCCCAGCACCCGCGTGGTGCTCATCAAGGGCTATGACGAGCGCGGCATCGTCTGGTACACCAACTATGGGAGCCGCAAGGGCCGGCAACTGGCCGGCAACCCGTTCGCGGCCCTGCAGTTCCACTGGGTCGAGCTCGAGCGCGTGGTGCGCATCGAGGGCCGGGTGGAAAAAGTGAGCGATGCGGAAAGCGATGCGTACTTCGCGAGCCGGCCGCTGGACTCGCGCATCGGCGCCTGGGCGAGCCCGCAGAGCGAGGTAATCTCCGGCCGGGGCGTGCTGGTGGCCAATGCCGCGAAGTACGGTGCGCAGTTCCTGCTGCAGCCGCCCCGCCCGCCGCACTGGGGCGGCTACCGGCTGCAGCCCGACCGCTGGGAGTTCTGGCAGGGCCGCAAGAGCCGCCTGCACGACCGGCTCTGCTACCGGGAAGAGACCCCGGGCGCCTGGGTGCGCGAGCGCCTCGCGCCCTGACGGAGTTTCCGGAGTATCGTCGGCCGGTATGAAGAAACTTCTTTTCCTGGCCGCCGCAGCCGCCCTCTCCACCGGTTTCGGCGCGCACGCCGCCGATCTGTCCCCGGCCTCCGCCGAGCGTTTCGCGCAGGCCGGCTACCGCGAATACTTCGATCTGCTGAAACTGCCCAATGACGCCATCGTGCCGGCGGATGTGCGCAGGAACGTGGAGTTTCTCGAGGCGTCCTTCCACAAGCGCGGGTTCGTGACCCGCCAGCTGGAGAACGACGGCAAGCCCATGCTTTTCGCCGAATTGCCGGGCGCCGATCCGCAGCGCAGGACCGTGCTGTTCTACATGCACCTCGACGGTCAGCCCGTCATCGCAGAGCAGTGGGCGCAGAAGAGCCCATGGGTGCCGGTGCTCAAGCGCCGCTCGGCCGCGGGCGAGTGGGAAGAGATCGATTCCGCACAGCTCTTCAGCGGCCGGGTCGATCCGGAATGGCGCGTGTTCGGCCGGTCGTCCGCGGACGACAAGGCGCCGATCATGATGTTCCTCTCGGCCATCGATGCCATCCGGGCCGATGCGGCCACGCTGGGCGTGAACGTGAAGGTGGTGCTCGACAGCGAGGAAGAGAAGGGTTCGCCGTCCATCGGCAAGGTGATGGCCGCCCATCGCGAACTGCTGCGCTCCGATGCCATCGTCATCCACGACGGTCCGATGCATGCCACCAACCGCCCGACGCTGATCTTCGGCAACCGCGGCGCGGCCCGGGCCACCCTGACGGTGTATGGCGCCAAGGTGGCGCTGCACAGCGGGCATTACGGCAATTACTCGCCCAACCCCGCACAACGCCTGGCAACGCTGCTCGCTTCCATGAAGGACGACCAGGGCCGCGTGACCGTGCAGGGCTACTACGACCATGTCAGGCTCGGCGATGCCGAGCGCAGGATCATGGCGGCGGTGCCCGACGACGAAGGCGCGATGCGCAAGCGCCTGGGCATCGCGAAGCCCGACAGCGTCGGCCCGAACTACCAGGAAGCGATGCAGTACCCGTCGCTCAATGTGCGGGGGATGGCCGCCGCAGCCGTGGGCGACAAGGTGGCAAACATCGTACCGCACACCGCGGTGGCCGAACTCGACCTGCGGACCACGCCCGATTCGGACGCCCGCTATCTCGGCCAGCTCATCGAGACGCACATCCGCAAGCAGGGCTACCACCTCGTGAAGGGCCAGCCGAGCGACGAAGACCGGGCCCGCTACGAGAAGCTGGCGAGCTTTTCGTACCAGAGCGAGGGCGGTAATGCCGCCGGCACGCCGATCGATTCAGCTGTCGGTCAGTGGGCATACGGGGCAATGGCCGGGACCTTTGGCGCCCAGCCGGAACCGGTGCGCATCCGGATGATGGGCGGCACCGTGCCCACGGCGGAAATCGTCAAGGTGCTCGACGTGCCCTTCGTCATCGTGCCCCTCGTGAACGCCGACAACAACCAGCATGCCAGCAACGAGAACATGCGCATGGGCAACTACATCGATGGCATCCGCACCGTCTATGGCCTGCTGACACGGCCTTTCTGAGCCCGCCGGGCACGGGGCTCAGTGCCAGAGCCGCTGGGCCAGCAGCAGCATGGCCGGCACGGTGACCAGCGCAAGCGCGGTCGAGAGCGCGATGCTGGCCGACACCTCGTCCTGCATGGTGCCGTAGCGCTGGGTGAAGAGGAACACGTTGGCGCCCACCGGCAGCGCCGCGGCCGTGAACATCACCGCCACCGGGAGGCCCGACAGGCCCATGCCCCAGGCCAGCGCAAGCAGCAGCAGCGGGTGGGCGATGTTCTTGACCACGGCAATGCCCAGCGCCTCCCGCGCATGGTGGCCGACCTTGGTGTAGGCCAGCGTCACGCCCACGAGCAGCAGCGACATCGGGCCCAGTGCGGTGCCGAGCACCTGCAGCGGCTTGTCGATCATCTCCGGCAATACGAGGCCCGTCTGGCCGAACAGCAGGCCCGCCAGGATGGGCAGCGGCACCGGGTGCAAGATGCCATTGCGCACCGCCTGCAGCACGGTGTGCAGCACCGGGCGCGGCGCGCTGCGGCCCGAGCGCTGGTTCTCGCGCGCCTCGGCCAGCTCGAACACGACCGTGGCGGCCGTGAGCAGCACCAGCGCATGCAGCGAGATCAGCGTAAAGAGCGTCACCAGCCCTTCCTTGCCGTACACCAGCCCGACCAGCGGCACGCCGATCATGATGTTGTTGCTGAACATGTTGGCCAGGCCACGTGCCGCTGCACGGGTGGAAAAGCCCGCGAAGGCCATGGTGACGATGAACACCAGGCTCGCCGCCAGGAAGTACAGCCCCACCGGCTCGAAATTCAGGTCCTGCACCCGCACCGCGCCCATGGTGCGGAACAGCAGCGCCGGCGTGAGCACCAGGAAGACGATGTTGGAGAGGTCCTTGATGGCCGTAGCCCGCACCCAGCCGATGCGGGCCGCGAAGAAGCCGATGGGGAACCTCTCAAAACCCGGCCACTCCCTTGTTCACCGACAAGACCTGAGCCGTCCTCCTCACCATGATCTCTCCTCGCAGCGCCTTGAAGTTCGATCTGTTTGCCGAGGCGTCGCGCCAGCATAAGAGAGATGAAGTGGGCGATCCGTTGCAGGTAATCGCGCGGCACATCGACTTCGCCGAGCTGGCGCGGCTGGTGGATGCACTCATCGAGCGCGGCGATGGCCGCAAGGGTGGTCGGCCGGCCTATCCCGTCGAGGTGATGGTGCGCATCCTGGTCTTGAAGCGCCTGTACAACCTGTCGGACGAGCAGATGG
>NZ_FNJL01000075.1 GCF_900104515.1 Paracidovorax cattleyae | reverse complement strand
TGGTAGCTCGCCCGGTCCAGCAACTGGTACTCCATCTGCTCATCGGACAGGTTGTACAGCCGCTTCAAGACCAGGATGCGCACCATCACCTCGGTGGGGTAGGCGGGCCGCCCGCCCCGGCGGACATCCCCGCGTTCGATCAACGCATCCACCAGCCGGGCCAGTTCGCCGAAGTCGATGTGCCGCGCGATCGCTTGCAGCGGATCGCCTACCTCATCCCTCTTGTGCTGGCGCGAGGCCTCGGCGAACAGGTCGAACTTCAGCGCGCTGCGGGGGGTGATCATGGCTATGGCGGGTTCAGGCGTTCTCGGTCAAAGACAGAGGGGCTGGGTTTTGAGAGGTTCCCTATCGATGGATTTCATCGAGTTATACCGAGGCACGTTGAAGCCATTTCCTGCATTGTTGGTTTGCCACACGCTCGGCTCAAGTTCCGAATTGGACCATCTTGTTGGCCCCGCCATGTAGCTGCAGTAAAACAGCGCCAGTCCTACCGGCTCCTTCGCACCTGATGGATGCAAGAGCTTGAGGATTAGGCGGTCGTGTTCATCATGGAATGCGTTGAAGGAAACCGCACCCCCTCTCCATTCATGCAAATGAACTCGAAGCTTTTCAATTTCTCGATTCAGGTTTGCATTTTACTTTTAAGGCCACCGTTCATAACAATTTTTATGCAACCAAACTAAAAACCTGCAAAATCGCATTTGATTTAAAATCATCAATTCGAAATGAAATTTCGTAAGGATGCTCCAAATCAATTTTATATGTAGCCCCATCAAAAACAAGGATATGAGACGAAACACCAGCTTTCCTCAACTCGCCTAGCATCACAATTTCCGCCGAAGATTGCGGCTGCAGTGTATGAATTTTGGAAGCATCCCGGTAGGCAACCACATCAAATGCAATTGGCTCAAGGATGAAATCTCCATCACTTATAAATAATCCCACACGACTAGCTACGCGCTGCATTTTTTGCAACGGAATTTGCATCGAATTTTCAGAATTATTCCAAAAAATAACACGAAATTCGTAACAATTACCATTTTTCCGAGAAGAAATCAGCTGAACTTTCATTTCAATTTCCGTAGCGATTTTGCTTCACAAGCTCAAGGTGCTGCCCCAACTCTTTAAACTCCTCGTAGGTGAATCGCTTAGGTGAAGCATCTAACAGGATGCTTTTGGCTCGATATTCATATGCATCAATATTAATACCATTTACATCCATACGACTAGGTCTACCCTTCAGGGAATCTAAAGCATGCAACCCCTCTTCATAAAATACTGAAGCATTAGGATTTTCTGGCAGATAAATTGTTCGCCTAAAGGCGTTAGTATCAATATCAACAAGCTCCTTCATAAAAAGACCTTGAGCACCTCGCTCATTAAGTACTCTATACGCCTCATCTGTTCCGATTTCCAATTTAACTCCGCGCTTGGTCAAATAGTCAGCCCATAGTGCAAGTTTATTCTCAGGAACGGGATTTAGCCCCGGCGGCAAACCGGAATCTAACGATGCAGTATAAGGCCTATTGAATTCGACATTGCCAAATTGTGAGCTTATCTTAGGAGCAGCACCAATATTCGTTCCAACACTCTCTGAAGCCGGCAAAATGGTCCCAGCGCGAGCACTGCTGCCAGCCCAAATGCCACTTCGAGCAATCCCCGCGACCCCAGTACCGACAGCAATCACATTCAGCGCTGACTGTCCAAATAAAACTTTGGCACCTAAACTATCGCCTCTGGCATTCAAAGCGTTGACCTGATCGAGGTTCAACGGTTCCATTCCTCGCCAATTTCCGGTCATTGCCCTGAGTGCCATCGCCGACGCTTTCTGGGGCAAGGCTACCAGTGATTGCACTAGAGCATTATTACGAGCGACTGCATCCCGAGCAGAACTGTTCTTTTCTGCCAGCACGTTTCCTGTCAGCAAATTCAGCGAAGTCCATACTTGATCCGATGCAAATTGCGTAGCGCCGTGTATCACGCTGGCTGGGAGCAGCAGGCTAGCGCCCATGGTGGCACCTACTTCATCCCCAATCGGCCCGACAATTCTCTTAGCTTTGATAACGATCTCTTCCAAAGCCTTTTCCTGCCCTTCAGTCCAAGCAGAATTTGGAGCACTTGAATCACTTTGAATTACAGTCCTATCCCCAGCAGGTATCAAATCCGAAGCGTCAGCGACTTGTATCGACGGATACTTAACAAATTCAGTTCGATAGGCCGACATATTTTCAGGAACTTGGAAATAACCATCTTTTGAATCATTGAAGGCCGTACTTTCCCTGTATTTCAGCTCTCGAGCTTGAGCACTCATCTTATCGGCGAAGGCGCCCCCAATAGCATTCCCAAAAGCATCCGTGGCAATCTGCTGCACACTAACCCGTCCACCTCTCGCTACCGCCGTTGTTAATCCAGCTGCAAATCCGCTCAACGTTGCTTTCGCAACCATCTCAGTGTTGATCGGCTGGGCAATTCGCTCTCCCTTCGCATCTGTGAGGCCCAGTGCGTTGTTCATTCCCCAGGCGACTCCAGCCCCTGCTGCGCTCGCTGCCACACTCCTCCAATCGAAGCGGTCCTGCAGCCCGGTCACCACACCAATGCCCTGGGACAACGCATTGCCGACCGCTGCCCGGGCCACCGACACCCCGAAGTCCGATCCATGGAGCAATTGGGTGCCTGCCAGGCCGGACGATATACCCCCGCCGAGCGCCGAGAGCGCCACACCCTTCCAGCTGAAATCGCTCTGCGCACCAATGGCGATGCCCACGGCCTGGCTGGCAATCGAGCCGACGGCCCCGCCGATCGCGGATGCGATGAAAGCCCCCGTTGCAGTGAGCGTGGTGCTGCCGACGGTTACGCCTACTGCGCCTGCTGCGGGTGCGAATGCAGCGCCCAGCAATTCAGCGGCGGCCCCTGCCGTGAAATACGCAGCGACCACCGCCACCACGATCATGATGATCTGGCCGACTCCCCCACAGCCACCCCCGTTCGCCGGCACCGGCAACACCGGATCCATGCTCCCCGTCGCCTGGCTCGGGTCGTACGGCTGGAACGTCTCCACGCCGTTCGCATTCAGCGACAGCTTCGGCACCGTCAGCGTCTGCCCTGCCGTCAGTTGCCCGTCGCCCGACACCGCCAGGCTGTTGGCGTCCGCGATGCGCCACCACAGGCTCGCGTCGCCCAGCACGTTGCGGGCAATGTCTTTCAGCGTCTCCCCGCCCACCACCGTATAGGCCACCGGGTCCAGGCTCTTGTGGCGCGGGCGGATCTGCGCGGCCTGCAGGCGGAAGTCCGCCGTGTCCACGTATGCCGGGTTGTTGGTCTGGGGTGTGTTCTCCTCCTGGGTGGGTGCGTCGCCGTAGCGCGCCAGCACTTCGCCGTTGGCGACCAGCTGGCGCTGCACGTGGCCGGGCGTCAGCGCGCTGCCGGTCACCCCGCCCTGGTAGCCCGAGGCCGGGTTGGCGATGCTGCTGTTGACCTCGGTCTTGTCGTTGAACCCGCCCTGGCTCACGAACACCGCCGTGCCGTTGGCGTCGTTGACGAACGTGCGGTCGTAGCGCGCGTCGTTGCTCGTGGCCTGCGTCGCCTGGTTCGTCAGTGCTGCCGCCAGGCTCCCGTCCGGGGCCTGCGCCGCGCTGCCCGTCGCCTTCGGCTGGCGGATGCCCACCACGAAGCCGTTGGCGTCGCGCTGCGTGATCGTGCCCACCACGTCAGCTGCTACATCTCGCTCAAGGCGCGGAAATATGCGCGGATGGCTTTGGTGCTTTGAGCGGGTCGAGGGTTGTGAGAGGTTCCCATACGGCTCGAAAAGTGGATAACCGTTTGGGAACCTCTGCAAAACCTCATTTTTCAAAATCTGGGCCCAATTAAATCAATGGCTTACAAGGCCCTTAATGGGAATTTCAGGGGTTTTGCAGACTCTCCTTTGGTATCTCTGCAATCATCCGAAATGCGATACCTGGATAATTTATTAAAAGGTGCGCACTTATATTAATCAACCCTAGATATATTCCACTGCGAATCTTTACTGTCGCGCCAAGCACGCCAGCCAAGAGGTAATTCAGCTAGTTGTTCCACACTAGAATCAACTTGGACCACACTTTGCAAACTCACCAAAATCGCGTCAGCCTCAGTGAATGGTAAATTGGCGAGAAACTGCCATGCGCCGTCATCGGCATCATGAGACACCATCGAAATATAAGCTTGCCCATTTATTATCCTACGATCAGTTATTACCGCAACGTTGGGTTGATCAAGAAATTTCCATTCTTTAATAGTCATCCTATTTATTCCATTTATAACGATTTTGTTCCCTTGAAAGGACTTGTGCATTGCCGTAGCTATTAGTACCTGGCTCCATTGTTGGATCAGCAGGAACACGAGCTATCACATGATCCACTTGTGCCTCAACTCTTGGTGGAGTAACTCCGCTCCGACTCTTGCTCGGTGCAACCAATACTGTTCCGTCGAGGTCAGAGCGAAGCAAACCAGCGTTTTCCTGCCTATTAATCTCATAGATCCTCGCCTTCTGCACCTGAGTAAATGGCTTTCCCGACCCCACAGAAGCAGAGTCACCTAGCACAGTATAGTCAATTGGGCCTTCCCACCTAGAGCGTGTTATGAACTTTGCTTCATGAGTGCGATGCGGGAGGTAGAGTTTGCAAATGCCCCGCAAGCCCTACCCGACAGACGTCAGCGACGAAGAATGGAGCTTCGCTGCGCCATACCTGACCCTGATGGACCCGCACGCACCTCAGCGTGGACACGATCTGCGAGAGGTCTTCAATGCCCTGCGCTGGCTGGTGCGCGCGGGAGCGCCCTGGCGGATGCTGCCCAACGATTTGCCGCCTTGGGAGGCGGTCTACCAGCAGAGCCGTCGCTGGCTGGATGCGGGTTGCTTCGAGGCAATGGTCTCGGACCTGCGCTCCATCATCCGG
>NZ_FNJL01000041.1 GCF_900104515.1 Paracidovorax cattleyae | reverse complement strand
GGCCGCGCCAACCTGATTTTTTGAGGGCCTGCTCCAGCACGCTTATCCCGTGCAGGTCAGGCTCGCTCCACTTGCGCCAGTACGCATACACGTTCTGCCACTTGGGAAACTCCGGCGGAAGAAACCTCCACTGACAGCCTGTGCGCAGTAGGTAGAGCACCGCGCAGAACACCTCGTAGAGATCCAGCTCTATGGGCTTGGTACTGCGCCGAACGCTGCGCAACAAGGGCTCGATCTCGGCGAACTTCTCTCTGCTTATGTCGCTTGGGTAGGGCTTTCTTTTCACCAAGCAATTGTCGGCTCTAAAAAGATCGTAAACAGGCTCTAAGATATCCATTCCAACCCACCCGGAGACACGCTTTCCCATGTCCGACCTGAATGCCGCCTTCGAAGCCGCCGTGGCCCAGTCCAAGAACCTCAGCGAGCGCCCGGACAACCCGACGCTGCTCAAGATCTACGCGCTCTACAAGCAGGCCACCGCGGGCGACAACGCCGAGGCCCGGCCCGGCTTCTCCGATGTCGTGGGCCGCGCCAAGTGGGACGCGTGGACCAGGCTCAAGGGCACGGACGGCGATGCGGCGAAGCAGCAGTACATCGACCTGATCGAATCGCTGAGCTGATCGCCGCCGCGCGGCGACCGCATCAATCCGCAGTTGGCGGGGGCACTGCCCCGCCCGGCGCCGGCAGCGCGGCGCACAGCTCCCGCAGCCGTTCATTCGGCGGCAGCGCGGCCAGCCGGCGCACGGCCTGGTAGAACCGCGGCCAGTCGCGCCCCTCCCGCTCGAACAGCGCCTCGAAGGCGGGCACGAGCTCGTCGTAGGCAGCCTGCGCCCCGAAGGCCGCGTTGTTGGCTTCGGCCACCCAGCGGTCGTAGCCCGCGATCTGCGCGGGCTGCGTGCCCTGCGTCAGCCAGCCGGCACGCAGCGCGGCGTACCGGGCGCGGAATTGTTCCATCGCCCCGCGCTTGTGTCCGGGCAGGTCGGAGGCACCGGCCTCCCGGGCGTAGATCGCCGCCAGCCGCTCGCGCGTGTCGCGGGCCAGGCCCCGGAACGCGGCGCGCCGTTCATCGCCCAGCGCATATTCGGCCCGCGCCTGCGGCGTGGCGCGCTCGGCGAGCCAGCGGGCGACCCCGAGCCGCTCGACCGCCGTGGCGAACGATTCGTTGAACATCGTGTCGCCGTTGGCATAGACCACCTGGTGGGCCAGTTCGTGGAACAGCAGCCGCACGAACTCTCCCTCGGGCCAGCCGATGAAGGTATTGAGCAGCGGATCCCCGCCCAGCCAGTTGGTGTAGCCCAGCGTGGAATAAGCGGGCACGCCGTACACGGCCGTCTCCAGCCCGTCCGCGGCGAGACGTGCGGCCTGCGCCCGTGCGTCGCCTTCCGCGAAATAGCCCCGGTAGCCTATGCAGCCGGTGATGGGAAAGCACCAGGTGTGCAGCGTGAGCGAATCGGGCGGCGCGGCCACCACGTTCCAGACGGCCGCATGGCGGCCCAGGTCGGCATAGCGCCGGTAGCTGGCGTTGTCGGGCAGGTGCAGCTCCGTGACCGCGAACGCCCGCGCCTTCCGGGCGAGTTCCAGCCGGGTCCGCAGCGGCTCTGCGGTGTCCGGCCGCGCGATCCAGTCGTCCACCGGCTCCGCCGCGCGCATGATCTGCAGGTGGCCGCGTACCGATTGCCAGTAGTAGCCGAGCGTGTCGCCGGTATGGGCGCAGCCCGCGAGCAGGGCGCCCGCGAGGCCGACAGCCGCGAGGCGCGCAGTGCGGGCAGGGGATGGGGGCAGGAAATGCATGGGGCAGGGTCGGGCGCACAGCGGGCGTGAAGTGGAAGTGGAGCGGCCCGCAGGAGCACGGTGGAGTGTACGGAGCGGTGGCCGGTTCCCGGCCGCGGCTCCCTAGAATGGCGCCATGCCCCACGACCCCATTGCGCCTGCCGCCGAACCGGCGCCCACCGTGGCCGCCGCTCCCGCATTGCCCGAAGGGCTGTTCGCGGAAGGCCTGGCCGAACCTGCGCGCTGCTTCTGGTGCCGCGCCACGCCGCTCTACCGCCACTACCACGACCATGAATGGGGCTTCCCGGTGAGCGACGACCGGCGCCTGTTCGAAAAGCTCTGCCTGGAAGGCTTCCAGGCCGGCCTGAGCTGGATCACCATCCTCAACAAGCGCGAAGCCTTCCGCGCGGGGTTCGCGAACTTCGATGCCGAGCGCATGGCGGATTTCGGCGAGGCCGAGGTGGCGCGCCTGCTGGCCGATCCAGGCATCGTGCGCCACCGCGGCAAGATCGAGTCGGCCATCCGCAATGCGCGCCACGTGCTGGAGCTGCGGCGCGAATTCGGCAGCCTGGCGCACTACGTGTGGCGCTTCGCAACGGCCGTGGCCGAGGGGCGGCCCGAACGGCTCACGCTGGCGGCCGCGAAGTCGCTCACCACCGCACCGGCCGCCGTGGCGCTGTCGAAGGACCTGAAAAAGCGCGGCTTCGGCTTCGTCGGGCCCACCACGATGTACGCCTTCATGCAGGCCATGGGCCTGGTCAACGACCATATCGAGGGCTGCGCCACGCGCGAGGCAGCCCTGGCCGCGCGCGCCGCGTTCCAGGTGCCCGGCCCCCGCTGACCCGCGTTCCACCGGGCTGCGCCGGTCAGCGCGCGATCCCGGCCAGCTGCCAGAGGGCGAACGCCGCGAGCATCGCCGCGCTCGCATGGCCGACGGCCTGGCGCGAGCGCCGGCCGAAACGTGCGCGCAGATGGCCCACCACGGTGCTGAGGCCGATCCACCACAGCGCCGAGCCCGCCACCACGCCGAGCACCATGGTGCCGGGCATGGCGGTTCCGCCACGGGCTGCCGCCGCCCCGAAGATCGCGACGAACGACAGGATGGTGGCCGGATTGGATAGCGTGAGCAGGAAGGTGCCCGTGAAATGCCGCCACAGGCCCGCGCTCTCCGGCGCCGCCGCGGAGGCTGCGGGTGCCGGTGCGCGGACGATCCGCCAGGCCATCCACAGCAGGAAGGCCGCGCCGGCCAGCGCCAGCGGGACGCGCACGGCCACCAGGGTGTCCACCAGCCCGTGCACGCCGAACGCCCCCACGGCCCCGTAGATGCCGTCCGCCGCGGCGGCGCCCAGCCCGGTGGCCAGCCCCGCGCGCGGGCCGGTGTTCAGGCTGCGCTGGATGACCAGCAGGCCGATGGGCCCTACCGGCGCCGCGATCGACAGGCCGATCGCCATGGAGGACAGGAAGATGTGCAGAGGATCCATGCCCCGATCGTAGGAAGGGGCACGCCACGGCCGAAGCGCCTTTTTACGGCCATCATGCGGTCTGGCCATTCTTTTTCTCGTGGAAGGTGCCCATGACCGAATCACTGCATCTCGACCCCCGCGGCTGGAAACTGATCGAGGCGCTGCAGGCCGATGGCCGCGCCCCGCTCAAGACGCTGGCGCGGGCCGCCGGGCTGTCCGTCGCTGCCACGGCGGAGCGCATCCGGCGGCTGCAGGAGGCAGGCATCGTCCGGGGCATCCATGCCGACCTCGATCCCGTCAGGCTGGGCCTGCCCGTGCAGGCGGTCGTCGGCATCACCACGGCGCAGCCGCACAAGCAGGCGCTGCTGGAGGCGCTGCGGGCCCGGCCGGAGGTGCTGGAGTGCCACCATGTCACCGGCGCCGATTCCTACCTGATGGCAGTGGCGGTCTCCAGCCTTTCCGCGCTCGAAGGTTTCCTCGGGGACATCAACCGCTGGGGGGAAACACGCACCGCCATCATCATGTCCACGCCCATTCCGCGGCGCGGCCTCCGGTCCGCGGGCGGGGCGGCCGGCTGAGGCGCCCGGGCCGCCAAAGAAAAAGCCCTCGCTGGCGAGGGCTTCGGTGCAAGGGGGATGCAAGGGGGCAGCGCCGGCGCGGGCCTGCCGCCTCGCAGGGCTCAGCCGCCCTTCTTGGAGCGCTTGCCGGGGTTCTTCTTGCTGCGCGTGGCGACGCCGCGCTCCAGGCTCACGCGCTGGCCGCGGCCACCGGTGGGCAGGGACATGCCGGGCAGCGGCTTCGGTTGGGGGGTGCGCTTGCGGTCGGCTTCGGTAACGATCTTGTTGCCCATGGTGAGTGACTCCTGCTGGAACGTGCTGTGAAAACCCTCTATTAAGCCATAGACGCGCCGGAGGGCGTTCTGGCGGCCGGGTTTGTAAGACAGTTGCCATTGACGCTCGCCATGGCGAGGTCCAACATCCGCCCCATGAATCCCCTGCTGCGCGCCCTGGAAGAGCGGCTGGCCGCGTCGCCGGTCGGGCTCGCGCTGGAGCTGCCCGGGGGCGAGCGGCTGGGCGTGCGCGACGCACGCGTGGTGCTGCGCTTCCGCGACGCGATGGCGCTCGCCGCCCTCGCGCGGGGCAAGGTGGGCGACGTGGGTGCGGCCATCGTGGAGGGCCGCGTGGCCATGGAAGGGCGCGTGCGCGACCTCATGGCCGCGGCCGGCGCCCTGCTGCGGGGCGATCCGGCGCACGGGGCGTCCCACTGGGGCGCCGCGCTGGCGCACCGCATCCGCTCCTACCGCCTGCACACCCTGGGCCGGGACGCGCGGCAGATCCAGTTCCACTACGACCTCTCCGACCGCTTCTACGCCCTGTGGCTGGATCCGCGCCGCGTGTATTCCTGCGCCTACTACCGCGACACGGACATGACCCTCGCCCGGGCGCAGGAGGCCAAGCTGGACCACATCTGCCGCAAGCTGCGCCTCGCGCCGGGCGACCGCTTCCTGGACATCGGCGCGGGCTGGGGCGGGCTGCTGCTCTGGGCCGCGGAGCACTACGGCGTGGAAGGTACCGGCATCACGCTCTCGCGCAACCAGCACGCGCACGTGGCGCGGCTCATCGAGGAGAAGGGCCTGTCCGGCCGGGTGCGCATGCTGCTGTGCGACTACCGCGACCTGCCGCGCACCGCACAGCGGCCTTTCGACAGAATCGCCTCCGTGGGCATGTTCGAGCATGTGGGGCGGGCGCGCCTGCCGGAGTATTTCGCCTGCGTGCACGGCCTGCTGCGCCCTGGCGGGATGCTGCTCAACCACGGCATCACCGCGGGCGGCGTGGACAACGACCAGCTCGGTGCCGGCATGGGCGACTTCATCGAGAAATACATCTTTCCCGGCGGCGAACTGGTGCACGTGGGCGCCGTGCTGCACGACATGGCCGGCGCCGGCCTGGAAATGGTCGATACCGAGAACCTGCGCCCGCACTATGCGCGCACGCTCTGGGCCTGGTCGGACGCGCTGGAGGAGCGCCTCGGCGAGGCCGAGGCCATCCTGGCGCAAGAGGCCGGTGCCGATCGCGGGGCCAGGGTGCTGCGCGCCTACCGCCTCTACCTGGCCGGCAGCGCCATGGGATTCGAGCGCGGCTGGATGGCGCTGCACCAGATGCTTGCCATCCGGCCCGACGGCCGCACCGATTCCGGCCCCATGCCGGGTGCGCAGTCCGGCTACCCTTTCCAGCGCGGCTACATGTACGAGGGCCTGCCGCGCGCTTCCTGACCAGGCCCTGCCTTCCTACCTGTCCCCTTCCCGATCCATGCTCTACAAATTCAAGTCCCGCGCCACGGCCGACATCATCATGCTGCAGTCCCACGGCCGCCAGATCCTGCAGGCGATCGGCAAGTCCCCCGACGATGCGCACGGCATCATCACGGCCGAGCAGATTCCCGCGGCCATCCAGGCGCTGGAGGCCGCGGTGGCCGCCGACGAGGCCCGCCGCGCCGAGAGCGGCGAGGTGCAGGACGATGCGGCCGCCGAGGGCCGCGAGGAGCGGGGCGATCCCGCCGAGGCGGTGCGCCTGCGCCAGCGTGCGGCCCCCTTCATCGACATGCTGCGCCGCAGCGCCGCCGAGGGGCGCGAGGTCACCTGGTAGCGCGCCGCTCAATCCACCTTGGCGCCCGAGGCCTGCACCACGCGGGCCCACTTGGCGTGCTCGGCCTGGATGTGCCGCGCGAACTCGGCCGGCGTGTTGCCGCCGGGAATGGCGCCCTGTGCCAGCAGGCGCTCCTTCACCGCAGGCGACGCCAGCGCCTTGGCGGTCTCCTGCTGAATGCGGCTGACGATGTCGGCGGGCGTACCCGCCGGGGCCAGCAGGCCGAACCATGAACTGGCCTCGTAGCCCTTGAGCGCCGGGCCGCCGGCCTCCTCCACGGTGGGCACGTCCGGCAGCGCCGGGGACCGGGTCGCGCTGGTCACCGCCAGTGCCTTGAGCTTGCCCGCCTTGATCTGCGCCATGGAGGAGGGCAGGTTGTCGAACATCACGTCCATGTTGCCGCCCACCATGTCCAGCAGGGCCGGCCCCGAGCCGCGGTAGGGCATGTGCAGCATGTAGGTGCCCGTCATGCTCTTGAACAGCTCGCCCGCGAGGTGGATAGAAGTGCCGTTGCCGCTGGAGGCCATGTTCAGCTGGCCGGGATGGGCCTTGGCGTAGCGGATGAAGTCCTGCACGCTCGAGATGCCCTGCGCGCGGGCCTTCTCGGCGTTGACCTCCATCACGTTCGGCACCGCGGCCACCAGGGTGATCGGTACGAAGTCCTTGATGGGGTCGTAGGGCAGCTTGCCGTAGAGCGCGCGGTTGATGCCGTGCGTGCCCACGGTGCCCATGAGCAGCGTGTAGCCGTCGGCCGGCGACTTGGCGACGATCTCCGCGCCGATGTTGCCGCCCGCGCCCGCGCGGTTGTCCACCACGAACTGCTGGCCGAAGGCGCGGCCCAGCTCGGGCGCGACGGCCCGCGCGAGGATGTCGGTGGTGCCGCCCGGGGCGAAGGGCACGACGATGCGCACGGGCTTGGACGGCCACGTGTCGGCGCGCGCAGGGGATTGCCAGGGCGCGAGTGCGGCGCCTGCGAGCAGCGCGCAACCCAGGACGGTGGCGCGGCGGCGGCGCACGGCGGCCTCCTGCACGGCGGCAGCGGCATGGGCGCGTGGGCGGCGGGAGGTCGATGCGTCGGCGGACAGGGGCATGGGAGAGGGCCTTTCGGAAACCGGGGATCGGTGGTTTCGTTGTAGGCCGGGGGCCGCGGCGGCGGCAGATGGATAACCCTGAAGCCGCGTGGAATGTGCCCCGGCCGGCACTCTTTGAGAAAATCCGGAACCGCCCGGCATACATACCCCTGGAAATTCCCGGAGCCGCCCTGCGTCCCGAGAACGTCCATGTCCGCCCCTCCTGCATCCGACACCGACCCGCGCAGCCCGTTTCCCCTTCACGGGAGGGGGGTGCGCCAGGCTTCTGCGTGCCATCGACTGGAGCCGCCACGCGCTCGGCGATCCCCATGGCTGGCCGCCGGAGCTCAAGGCGGCCGTACGCACCACGCTCAGTTCCCGGTTCCCGATGATGGTCCACTGGGGCGACCGGCTGCGCACCTTCTACAACGACGCGTACGACGCGAGCCTGGGCCGCAAGCACCCGGGGCATCTGGGGGAGCCGGCCTTCGACTGGTGGTCCGAGATGTGGGACCAGCTGGAGCCGTTCTTCACGAAGGTGCTGGCCGGGGAGAGCTTCTACACCGAGGACGCGCGCTACACGCCCGACCGCGACGGAGCGGCGCGCGAGGCCTATTTCACGCACTGCCACAGCCCCATCTGGGACGACGAGGGCCGGGTCCGGGGGATTTTCCTGGTGGTGACCGAGACCACCCGCCTCGTGCTGGCCGAGCAGGGCCGTGTCCGCGAGGAGCGCAGGAACCGCCAGATCCTCGACAGCGCGCGGGCCTGGCCACCAGCTGGAACGAGGGGGCCTGCGCGTTGCTCGGCTGGAGGGAAGCGGAGATGCTCGGCCAGCCCGCGGACCGCCGCCCGCGCGAGGAAAGGCGCCTGACGCTCCTGCACGGCTCGGCCGGCGGCGAGCGATGGCATCTGTGCAAGGACGGTCAGCGCTTCTGGGCCGGCGGCGAGATGACGCCCCTGAAGGACGAGGCGGGCCAGGTGCAAGGATTCGTCAAGATCCTGCGCGACCGCACGGAGCTCGAGCGCCTCAACATCGAGCGCGACAATGCCGTGCGCGAACTCGGGCAGCTCAACGACAACCTCAAGGCCCGGGTAGTCGAGCAGGCCGCCGACCGGACCGGATCCGGCACCTGTCCACCGACGTGATGGACGTGTGCGATGCGAATGGCCGGCTCCTGGCGGTCAACGACGCGTGGGGTTCCATGCCGGGCTGGCCCGAGGAGGTCCTGCTGCGGTCCCACTTCCTCGACCTGGTGCATCCGGAGGACCGCGACCCGACCATCGCCGAGCTGCGCCGGCTCGACCAGGGCCACACGACCCTGCGTTTCGAGAACCGCTTGCGCTGCCGCGACGGCAGCTACGGGCGCGACGTTACCGAGCAGCGCAGGGTCGAGGAACGGCTGCGCCAGAGCCAGAAGATGGAGGCCATCGGCCAGCTCACCGGCGGCATCGCTCGTCCACCGCCTGCTGGCGTTCTCGCGCAAGCAGACGCTCGATCTCCAGCACGTGGACGCCAACGCGCTCGTCCTGGGCATGGAGGAGATGCTGCGGCGCACCCTGGGCGAGAACATCCGGCTCGCGCTGTCGCTGGCCCCGGGGCTCGGCACGGTCCGCAGCGACCTCAACCAGCCCGAGAACGCCTTGCCTACGTGGCGCACGAGGCCGTCGATGCGCCCGCGGCGCTTCAGGCGATGGACGCGCTGGGCACTCCCGACCTGCTGATCACCGACGTGGACCTGCCGGGCATGAGCGGCAGGCAGCTGGCCGATGTCGCCCGCCGGCGCCACCCCGGCTGAAGGTGCTTTTCATCACCGGCTACGCGGATCAGGCGGGCGTGCGCAGCGAGTTCCCCGGGCCGGGGGTGGACATGATGGCCAAGCCGTTCACCATCGAAGCGCTGGCCTGCAAGGTCCGGCAGATGCTGGATGGACCGGCGTCAGTCCGCGTAGGTGCCGGCGGCCTTGATGATGGGCCCCCACTTGTTGATCTCGGCCTGCACGAACTTCTTGTGCTCGGCGGGCTCGACGCGCTGGTCGGAGGCCACCACGGCGCCCAGGCCTTCCTGCTTCCTGATGAAGTCGGGATCCTTCAGCGCGGCCTTGAGGGCTTCGTTGAGCCTGGCCACCACTTCGGCGGGCGTGCCCTTGGGTGCGTAGAGGCCGTGCCAGATGGTGACCTGGAAGTCCTTCACGCCGGACTCGGCCAGCGTGGGCAGGTCCTTGAGCGACGGCGTGGAGAGGCGCTTGGCCGTGGTGACCGCATAGGCCTTGACCTTCTTGGCCTCGATCTGCGAGGTGGTATTGGTCGTCTGGTCGCAGAGCAGGTCGATCTGGCCGCCGATCAGGTCGGTGATGGCGGGGGCGGTGCCCTTGTAGGCGACGGTGGTCATCTCGACCTTGAGCGCGTTCTGGTAGAGCAGGCCGCACAGGTGCGAGGCGGCGCCCAGGCCGGCGTGGCCCAGGTTGATCTTGCCCTTGTTCTGCTCGATCCAGGTCGCGAGCTCCTTGTAGTTGTTCGCCGGCAGCGAGGGGCGGCCGATGAGCGTCATGGGCACGTCGTTCACGATGCCCAGGTACTCGAAGTCGGTGGGCACGTTGAACGGCAGCTTGCGGTAGAGCGCCGGCATCGTGGCCATGGCGATGTGGTTGAGCAGCAGCGTGTAGCCGTCGGGAGCGGCACGGGCCACCTTGGCGGTGCCGATGCTGCTGCCGGCGCCGGCGGCGTTGTCGATCACCACGCTCACGCCGCCGAGCGGCTTGCGCATGGCTTCGGCCAGGTCGCGGGCGACGCGGTCGGTCGGGCCGCCGGCCGCGAAGGGCACGACGATGGTCACCGTCTTGTCCTTGGAGGGGAAGGCCTGCTGGGCCTGGGCACCGAACACGGCGGCTGCGGCAGCGGCCAGCAGCGCGGTCTTGAATATGGTTTTCATGGCGATCCTTGACTTGAAGACGGGCCATGATAGTCACGGCCTTTCGGTGTCACATCAAGGTAATCACTGAGGCTGCGGACCCCAGGGTTTTAAGCTTTTTTACACGAATGCTACCGTATCCATTGGATTTTTTGCTATAAAAAAGTGAGTGTAAGCTCTGTGCAATGCAACCGTGGCAGGGGCCGTCAACGGTAACTGCGCGCGTCTTCGATCACGCGGCCATCGTTGGGCAAAGCACCCGGCGCGAGCATCTCGATGTCGGCGCGCAGCTTGGTCACCTCGCGCACCGCGGCGGCCAGCCGGTCGGCCAGGCCGCCCGCGGTTTCCGTCGTCTCCACGCGCAGCACGAGCGTGTCGTTGGCCATCTCCCCGCCCACCACCAGGCGCGCGCGCGCCACCTGCGGAAAGCGCCGCGCCACCTCGGCCACCTGGCCGGGGTGTACGAACATGCCGCGCACCTTGGTGGTCTGGTCCGCTCGGCCCAGCCAGCCGCGGATGCGCCGGTTCGTGCGGCCCGTGGGGCAGGGGCCGGGCAGCACGGCGGAGAGGTCGCCGGTGCCGAAGCGCACCAGCGGGTAGTCGGGGTTGAGGGTGGTCACCACCACCTCGCCCACCTCGCCGTCGGGCACGGGGTCGCCGGTGCCCGGACGCACGATTTCCACGATCACGTCCTCGCCGAGCACGAGGCCCTCGCGCGCGGCGGTCTCGTAGGCGATCAGGCCGAGGTCGGCCGTGGCATAGCACTGGAAGGCTGCCACGCCGCGCCCGGCGAACCAGTCGCGCAGCGACGGCGGCAGCGCCTCGCCCGACACCAGCGCCTTGGCAAGGTGCGGCAGCGCGATGCCCATCTCGGCCGCCTTCTCCAGCAGGATGCGCAGGAAGCTCGGCGTACCGATGTAGCCCGCCGGCCGCAGCTCGGCCATCGCCTGCACCTGCTGCTCGGTCTGGCCCGTGCCGCCCGCGAACACGGTGCAGCCCACGGCCTGCGCGCCGCCTTCCATCATGGCGCCCGCGGGCACGAAGTGGTAGCTGAAGCAGTTGTGCGCCAGTTCGCCCGCGCGGAACCCCGCCGCATGGATCGCACGCGCCATGCGCCAGTAATCGGCGCGTCGGCCTTCGGGCTCGTAGAGCGTGCCCGGGCTCGCGAACACCCGCGGCATCGCCGGCCCGAACGCCAGTGCGCTGAACCCTCCGAACGGGTTCACCGCCCGCCCCGCCTGCTGCCGCTCCAGCAGTTCGTGCTTGCGCGTGACCGGCAACGCGGCCAGCGCGCCGCGGCTGTCCACCGCCCGCGCATCCACCTGCGCCAGGATCTCTGCGAACGCCGCCGTCGCCGACCGCGCATGCGCCACCTGCGCCGGCAACGCCGCCATCAGCGCCGCCTCGCGCTCCTCCGGCGAACGGGTTTCGAGGGCGTCGTAGGAATCCATCATGCTCATGCCTTCATCCATGCGGTTGTGCAAACATCGTCAACAGAAATAGTGCGTAAACCAGGCTGCGCGCTTCCGGTACTCAGCTGGGCTCACGGCCCCGGAAACCGCCGCAGCGCCACCCGTCAAATGGCCGCGGAGCAGGCCACGCCAGCAGACGCCGTGGAACCGGCTTCGCCGGGCCACTGGCGTCGTCCCCCTGCCCGCCGTACGCAGTACGGCGAGAGCGGGGGGAAGCGGCGCAGCCGCTCAGGGGGGTGAGTTCCATATCAGGCCAACCAGCGCTTGCGCCGCTTGTAGCTCTTGGCATCCTTGAAGCTCTTGCGCTCCCCGCCGCCCATGCCGAGGTAGAACTCCTTCACGTCCTCGTTGCTGGCGAGGTCGCTGGCGGCGCCGTCCATCACGACGCGGCCGTTCTCCAGGATGTAGCCATAGTCGGCGTATCTCAGCGCCATGTGCGTGTTCTGCTCGGCCAGCAGGAAGGTGACCTTCTCCCGGGCGTTCAGGTCGCGCACGATGTGGAAGACCTCCTCCACGATCTGCGGCGCCAGGCCCATCGAGGGCTCGTCCAGCAGCACCATGCGCGGGTTGGCCATCAGCGCGCGGCCGATGGCGCACATCTGCTGCTCGCCGCCCGAGGTGTAGGCCGCCTGGCTCGTGCGCCGCGTCTTCAGCCGCGGGAAATAGGCATACACCTTCTCCAGGTTCGCCGCGATCTCGCCGCGGTCGGTGCGCGTGTAGGCGCCCGTGAGCAGGTTCTCTTCGATGCTCAGGTGGGCGAAGCAGTGCCGCCCCTCCATCACCTGCACCACCCCGCGGTCCACCAGCGCGGCGGGCGAGAGCTTTTCGATGCGCTCGCCGCGCAGCTCGATGCTGCCTTTCGTCACCTCGCCGCGCTCACCCGCGAGCAGGTTGGACACCGCCCGCAGCGTCGTCGTCTTGCCCGCGCCGTTGCCGCCCAGCAGCGCGACGACCGCGCCCTCCGGCACCGAAAGCGACACGCCCTTGAGCACGAGGATCACATGGTGGTAGATCACCTCGATGCCGTTGACGACGAGCAGCGGTTCACTGGCGGATGGCGGGGCTGTGGTCATGGCTGGCTCCATGGGCATGGTGTGAATTGGCTGTGCGCTCCGAGGCGTGGCGCATAGTGGAGTGCGGCGCTGCCTTGGGCATGGGGTACGAGAGACACCGAGGAAGGGCCGCCCCGCACCGAGGGTGTCGTCCCCCTTCCCGGACCGCGCAGCGGGCCGAGAGAAGGGGCTGAGTGCCGCGGCTCCGAGCCTGCCTGCGCAGGCTTGGACGTGCACGAAGGGCAATCGCCTCTGGCGGCAGCGCGGAGCGGCGCAGCCGCTCAGGGGGATGTCACCCGCAGGTTTTTGGCTTGATGTTCTTGTCCTTCGCGTACTTCGCCGCATACTCCTTCACCAGCGGATCGATGTGGGTCTTGTCGGCCTGGTACCAGTCGGACTGGATGTTCCATTTGCCGCCGTCCCACTGCACGATGCGCGCCCAGTCGGTGCCCATGTGGTTCTGGCACGAGGTCTTCACGGGCCGCATGATTTCGCCGAAGCCCAGGGCCTTGAGCTTGTCGGCCGAGAGATCCAGGTTCTCGAAGCCCCAGCGCACCTGCTCGGGCGTGAGCACCTTGCCCTTGCCATACTTCTCCTGCGCTGCGCGGATCGCCTCCACCTGCAGCATGGAGATCATCATCCCGCGCGTGTGCGCCAGCGTGCCCACGCCCGCCGGCGCACCCGTGCCCTGGCCCTTGTCGTAGACGAACTTCTTCAGGTCGTCGTGCACCTTGTCCTTGGCGGCGCTGTTGTGGATGGTGATGGCGTTGTAGCCCTTGGCGCCCGCGCCGATGTCCTTCACGTCGTGGTCGGAGCCGGCCCACCAGATGCCGTAGATCTTCTCGCGCGGGTAGCCGCTCGCCTGGGCCTCGCGGATGCCGGCGGGCGTCATCACGCCGGCCGACCAGAACAGCACGTAGTCGGGCTTCTGCTGGCGGATCTGCAGCCAGGTGGATTTCTGCTCCACGCCGGGCGGCGTGACGGGGAAGGTGCTGAGCGTGAAGCCGTCGGCCTCGGCGCGCTTTTGCAGCAGCGGGATCGGCTCCTTGCCGTAGGGGCTGTCGTGATAGACGAGCGCGATCTTCTTGCCCTTGAGGCTGCCCTTTTCCTTCTTGGCGATGTCCTGCAGCATCACGTCGGCGGCGGTCCAGTAGGTGCCCAGCAGCGGGAAGTTCCACTCGAACACCGTGCCGTCGGCCGATTGCGAGAGGCCGTAGCCGGGGGTCTCGACGGGGATCCTGTCCACGAAGGCCTTGTCGGTCACCGCGAAGGTGATGCCGGTCGATTGCGTGTCGAAGCCGGAGGCGCCGCCGCCCTTGCCCTTCAGGCGCTCGTAGCATTCCACGCCCTTGGCCGCGTCGTAGGCGGTCTCGCATTCCTCGAACGAGAGCTTCACGCCGTTCACGCCGCCGTCGCGCGCGTTCACGAGCTTGAGGTAGTCCTGCTTGCCGTCCGCCCAGGGAATGCCGAGCGGCGCGAACTGCCCGGTGCGGTAGACGAGCAGCGGCACGAACTGCTCGCCCGCGGCCTGCGCCTGCGCCAGCGGCGCGGTGGCGAGCGCGGAAAGGCCGGCCGCGAGGGCGGCGGCGATCGTTGCGATCTTCCTGGGTTGCATGGCATGTCTCCTTGGGATGTGTGGCACTCGGGTGGTGCGTTGGGGAAAACTGTGGGGGGGCGGCGACGCCGGTCAGTGCGGGAACGGCCAGATGCGCAGCTTCTGCCGCGCGGTGGACCACAGCCGCGCGAGGCCGTGCGGCTCCACGATGAGGAAGAACACGATCAGCGCGCCGAAGATCATGTGCTCCAGGTGCGTGGCCGTGCCGGTGGACAGCGGCAGCCCCAGCCAGTGGGGCACGTAGTTCAGCAGCAGCGGCAGCAGCACGATGAAGGCCGCGCCGAAGAAGCTGCCGGCGATGGAGCCCAGCCCGCCGATGATCACCATGAACAGCAGCTGGAAAGAGCGGTCGATGCCGAAGGCCGCGGGCTCCCATGAGCCGAGGTGCACGAAGCCCCAGAGGCCGCCGGCCACGCCGACGATGAAGCTGCTCACCGCGAACGCGCTGAGCTTGGCGTACACCGGGCGGATGCCGATCACGGCCGCGGCCACGTCCATGTCGCGCATGGCCATCCACTCGCGGCCGACGGCGCCGCGCACGAGGTTCTTGGCCAGCAGCGCGAACACGGCGACGAACCCCAGGCACAACAGGTACTTCTGCACGGGCGTCTCGATGCCGAAGCCCAGGATCTGCAGGTGGCCGACGCTCACCGAACCCGACGACGAATCGTTGGTGACCCATTTCACGCGGTTGGTGAACCAGTCGGTGAAGAACTGCGCGGCGAGCGTCGCCACCGCCAGGTAGAGCCCGCGGATGCGCAGGCTCGGAATGCCGAACAGCACGCCGAACACCGTCGCGCAGAGCCCGCCGCCCAGCAGCGCGAGCAGCAGCGGCATGCCCTCGATGCGCACCTGCAGGTTGTAGGCCGCATAGGCGCCCACGGCCATGAAGGCGCCGGTGCCCAGCGAGATCTGCCCGCAGTAGCCCACGAGGATGTTGAGCCCGATCGCCGCGAGCGACAGGATCAGGAACGGCACCGCAACGGCGCGGAAGAAATAGTCGCTGCCCACCAGCGGCACGCCGACGAAGGCCACCGCCAGCAGGGCGAGCAGGGCCCAGCGGTCCTGGGCGACGGGGAACAGCGCCAGGTCGGCCTGGTAGCTGGTCTTGAACTGTCCGTTTTCGCGGTAGAACATGTTGCTTGGCTCCTTGTGCTACCGGCTCACACGCGGTCGATGATCTTGTACACGTGGGCGCGGGCTGCGCCCGCACAGTGCAGCCGATGGCCGCACTGCCCGGATTCGCGGCGCGAACCCGGTGCCGACTTCGCAAAATTATTGATCGCGTACTTCATACGCGATCAATAATTTTGTCGCCAAACAGTCCCTGCGGACGGATCAGCAGGAAGCCCAGCGCGAGCACGTAGGCGAACCAGTTCTCGATGCCGCCGCCGAGGAACGGCCCGAGGTAGATCTCGGACACCTTCTCGCCCACGCCGATCAGCAGGCCGCCCACGATGGCGCCGGGCACCGAGGTGAGCCCGCCGAGGATCACCACCGGGAAGGCCTTGAGCGCCACGAGCGAGATCGAGAACTGCACGCCCAGCTTGCTGCCCCAGATGATCCCGGCCACGAGCGCGACGATGCCGCCCACCGACCACACGATCACCCAGATGCGCGAGAGCGGGATGCCGATGGACTGCGCGGCCTGGTGGTCGTCCGCCACGGCACGCAGCGCGCGGCCGGTGCGCGTCTTCTGGAAGAAGAGCGAAAGCAGCGCCACGAGCGCGGCGGCCACCAGGGCGGCATAGAGGTCCTCCCTGGAGAGCAGCAGGCCGCCCTCGAAGACGTTCTCCAGCACGATCATCGGGTCCTTGGGCATGCCCACGTCGATCTTGTAGGTGCTGCTGCCGAAGATGAGCTGGCCCGCGCCGTCGAGGAAGTAGGTGATGCCCAGCGTGGCCATCAGCAGCGCGATCGGCTCCTGGTTCACGAGATGGCGCAGCGCCAGGCGCTCCACCAGCCAGGCCACGCCCACCATGCACGCCACCGCCGCGCAGAAGGCCAGCACGTTGGCCAGCAGCAGGCTGTCGAATCCCAGCCAGCGCGGCAGCCATTCGGCGAAGCGCGCCATCGCGAGCGCCGCGAACAGCACCATCGCGCCCTGCGCGAAATTGAACACCCCAGAGGCCTTGAAGATCAGCACGAACCCCAGCGCCACGAGCGCGTAGAGCATGCCGGCCATCAGGCCGCCGAACACCGTTTCGAGAAAGAAACCCATGGCGTATGCCTCCGATGTCCTGCGTGCCTAGTGGCCTGCGCCGAGGTAGGCGCGGATCACGTCTTCGTTGTTGCGCACGGCTTCGGGCGTGCCGTCGCCGATCTTCTTGCCGTAGTCGAGCACCACGACGCGGTCGGAGATGTCCATCACCACGCCCATGTCGTGCTCGATCAGCACGATGGTGGTGCCGAACTCGTCGTTCACGTCGAGGATGAAGCGGCACATGTCCTGCTTCTCCTCCACGTTCATGCCGGCCATGGGCTCGTCGAGCAGCAGCACCTGCGGCTCCATGGCCAGGGCCCGGCCCAGGTCCACGCGCTTTTGCAGGCCGTAGGGCAACTGGCCCACGGGCGCCTTGCGCCAGGCCTGGATCTCCAGGAAGTCGATGATGCGCTCGACCACCTCGCGGTGGCGGATCTCCTCGGCCACCGCCGGCCCCAGGCGCAGAGCCTGCGTCAGCAGGTTGCTTTTGATCTTCAGGTTGCGGCCGGACATGATGTTGTCGAGCACGCTCATGCCCTTGAACAGCGCCAGGTTCTGGAAGGTGCGCGCCACGCCCATCTCGGCCACCTGGCGGCTGTTCATGTGGGCGAAGGTCCTGCCGCGGAAGGTGATGGAGCCTTCCTGCGGCGCATAGACGCCGTTGATGCAGTTGAGCATCGAGCTCTTGCCGGCGCCGTTCGGGCCGATGATGGAGCGGATCTCGTGCTCGCGCACGTCGAACGAGATGTCGGTGAGCGCCTTCACCCCGCCGAAGCGCAGGCTGATGTTGCGCACGTCGAGGATCACGTCGCCGGTCTTCTTGGGGGGAGTGGTCATGGCGTTGTACGTTGCGCTGCGGCGCGGGGTCAGGCGGCCTGCCGCACGGGCGGGAAGGTCTTCGCGTCCTCGATGCGCAGCGTGGCGCTCACGCGGCCCGTGCGCCCATCCTCGAACTTCACCTGCGTCTCGATGAACTGCTCGGTGCGGCCCGCGTAGAGCGCATCGACCAGCACGCCGTACTTGTCGGCGATGAAGCCGCGGCGGACCTTGTTGGTACGCGTGAGTTCGCCGTCGTCGGCGTCCAGTTCCTTGTGCAGCACCAGGAAGCGGGCGACCTGGCTGCCCGCGAGCAGGCCGTCGGCCGCGAGGTCGGCATTCACCTTCTCCACGCAGTCGCGGACCAGCGCCAGCACCTCGGGCTTGGCGGCGAGGTCGGTGTAGCCCGCATACGGCAGGTTCTGCCGCTCGGCCCAGTTGCCCACCGCCTCGAAATCGATGTTGATCAGCGCGCAGACCTTGTCGCGGCCGTTGCCGAGCGCCACGGCCTCCTTGATGTGGGGGAAGAACTTGAGCTTGTTCTCCACATACTTGGGCGCGAACATCGCGCCGTCGTGCGCGCCGCCCGCGAGGCGCCCCACGTCCTTCACGCGGTCGATGATCTTGAGCTGGCCGCTCGCAGCCAGAAAGCCCGCATCGCTCGTGCGGTACCAGCCGTCCGGCGTGAGCACTTCGGCCGTCGCCTCGGGGTTCTTGTAGTAGCCGCGCAGCAGGCCCGCGGACTTCACGAGGATCTCGCCGTTGCCGTCCACCTTGATCTCCACGCCGCGGATCGGCACGCCCACGGTGTCGGCATGCACCGCGTCGTCGGGCTGCAGGCACACGAACACCGCCGTCTCGGTGGAGCCGTAGAGTTGCTTGAGGTTGATGCCGATCGAGCGGTAGAACGTGAACAGGTCCGGCCCGATCGCCTCGCCGGCCGTGTAGGCCACGCGCACCCGCGAGAAGCCCAGCGTATTGCGCAGGGGGCCATAGACCAGCAGGTCGCCCGCGGCGTAGCGCAGCCGGTCCCACCAGCCCACCGCCTGGCCGCTCTGCAGCGCCGGACCCACGCGGCGCGCGTGCGCCATGCAGGTGCGGTACAGCCAGCGCTTGAACGCGCCCGCGTCTTCCATGCGGATCGTGACGCTCGTGAGCAGTCCTTCGAAGATGCGCGGCGGCGCGAAGTAGTAGGTGGGCCCGATCTCCTTCAAGTCGATCGACACCGTGGCGGCCGACTCGGGGCAGTTCACCACGTAGCCGCAGGCCAGCCACTGCGCATAGCTGAAGATGTTCTGCCCGATCCAGGCGGGCGGCAGGTAGGCCAGCACGTCCTCGGCGGCGGTGAGCCGGTCGAACTCGGCGCCGGCCGTGGCGCGGTCCAGCAGGGTGGCGTGCGTGTGCACCACGCCCTTCGGATTGCCCGTGGTGCCGGAGGTGAAGAACATCGCGGCCACGTCATCGGGCTGCACGGACTCGGCACGCGCGGCCAGCCAGCCCGGCGCGGCAGCCACGAGGCGCTCGCCGTCTTCCAGCAGCGCGTCGATCGACCGCAGGCCCGGCTCGGCATAGTTGCGCAGGCCGCGCGGATCGTCGTAGAAGATGCCGGCGATGGCGGGGCACTGCGCGCGGATCTCCAGCAGCTTGTCCACCTGCTCCTGGTCCTCCACCACGCAAAAGCGCACCTCGGCGTTGTTCAGCGGATAGACGCATTCGGCCGCCACGGCGTCCTGGTAGAGCGGCACGGGGATGGCGCTCAGCGACTGCGCCGCGAGCATCGTGGCGTAGAGCCGCGGGCGGTTCGCGCCGATCACCACCAGGTGCTCGCCGCGCGCGAGGCCTGCGGCGTCCAGGCCTGCGGCGAGCTGCTCCACCAGTTGCGCGAGCCGCGCCCAGGTCGTGGTCTGCCAGATGCCGTATTCCTTCTCGCGCAGCGCCGCGGCCTGGGGGCGCTCGGCTGCGTGGCGCAGCAGCAGTCGGGGAAAGGTATCGCTCATGCCGGGTTCCTGCCGAAGGGTGGAGGAAGCGGGAGGGGGCGGAGCCTGTCGGCAGGCGCGCCATCCGCGGGAATGCAACGCATGGTAGGAACCGCTTTGACGCCATCCTGTCTTGCCGACGACAATTTCGGGGTAACTCCTGACGGGTGTAACCCTGCTTGCCGGGTGGCTTCGTTGCGGCAGATACGGGTACACGGTATGCAGTGCATTAGCCAAATGAATCCGACCGGTGATCCCGGGCGATTCCGCATGCCTAGTATTCCTCCCGGGGCTGACGCCCCGAAGGGAGTTCCCGGCCCCGTGCCGTGGAAATGTCGTTCCGGGCCGAAGAGCCCGGCACCACCAGGAGGAATCACATGATCAAGTCCATGTACCTGTGCCGCTACGCGGCCTGTCTCGCACTGCTGGGAGGCTGCGCATCGATGGCCCAGTCCACCCCCACCCCCACCTGCACCAGCCCTGTGGGCGACTGGAAGAACCAGCTGGGCTCCACGCTCAGCATCACTGCGGTTTCGCCGTCCGGGCAGATATCCGGTACTTACACATCGCCGTCGGGCACCACAGGCTCGGCCTATCCGTTGACCGGATGGGTCAACAATCCTGCACCCAGCTCCACGGCACCCAGCAACCTGCCGGCCTTCGCTTTCTCCGTCCAGTGGGGCAGCTATGGCAGCATCACCTCCTGGACGGGCACGTGCGACGTGTCCGGCGGGGTGCCCACCATCACCACGCTCTGGAACCTGGTGAGGACCGGTTCGCAATACTCCTGGGATCACATCCTCACCAACAGCGACGTCTTCGTTCCCAAATAAACATATCGGGCAGGCATCAGGCCGGGGCCGACGTGGCACGAGGGGCCCGCCGGCCTTTTTACTTTTCCAGGGGGTGATGCCATGGCCGGGCGGTATCCTCGCTCCCCATGTACGCCCCGTTCTTCGGCCTCGAGCACGCGCCGTTTTCCATCGCTCCCGACCCGCGCTACCTGTTCATGAGCGACCGCCACCGCGAGGCGCTCGCCCACCTGCTCTACGGGCTGGAGGCCGGCGGCGGCTTCGTGCTGCTCACCGGCGAGATCGGCACCGGCAAGACCACGGTGTGCCGCTGCTTCCTGGAGCAGATCCCGGCGCACTGCAACGTGGCCTACGTGTTCAACCCCAAGCTCACCGAGGGCGAGCTGCTGCGCTCCATCTGCGACGAGTTCGGCGTGGCCCATGCGCCCGCCGTGCCCGGCGCGGAGACCGTCAAGGACTGCCTCGATCCGCTCAATGCCTTCCTGCTGCGCGAGCATGCCGCGGGCCGCAACAACGTGCTCATCATCGACGAGGCCCAGAGCCTCGCGCCCGAGGTGCTGGAGCAGCTGCGCCTGCTCACCAACCTGGAGACCAGCGAGCGCAAGCTGCTGCAGATCGTGCTCATCGGCCAGCCCGAGTTGCGCGGCATGGTGGCCGACCCGGCGCTGGAGCAACTGGCGCAGCGCGTGATCGCGCGCTACCACCTCGATGCGCTCACCCCCGAGGAAACCCGCCAGTACGTCGCGCATCGCATGGCGGTGGCGGGCCTGAAGGGGCCGCTGCCGTTCACCGCGCGTGCGCTGGTGCGCATCCACCAGCGGGCCCGGGGCATCCCGCGTCGCATCAACCTGCTGTGCGACCGCGCGCTGCTGGGGGCGTATGCCGGTGGCCTGCAGGCCGTGGACGATGCGATCGTGGAGCGGGCGGCGGCGGAGGTGTTCGGCCCCGGGGCCGCAGGCCCGGCACCCACGGCCCGCCGGCCGCGCTGGGCCGCCGCGGGCGCCGGAGCGCTGGCGGGCGCCGCGGCCATCGCCGCCGTGGGCTGGGGCCTGGGATGGGCACCGGCCTCCCGCACATCCCCGGGGCCATCGGCGGCGGCGCACGGCCCCGGGGCCATGGCGGCGGCGGTGGCTCCGGCGCCGGTGCCGGCCATGGCCGCATCGGCCGCGAGCGCGCCGGCGGCCCCGCAAACCGTGCATTCGGCCCTGCAGGACTTCCTGGCCGCGCAGCCGTCCGGCGAGGACGCCGCCTGGCGTGCGCTGGCGGCCGCCTGGGGCGTGAAGGGCGGGCTGGAAGGCGGCGACGCCTGCGACGCCCTGCAGCGGCAGGGCCTGCGCTGCTACCGCCAGCGGCGCGCCGGCCTGGCCCTGGTACGCCAGCTGGACCGGCCCGGCTGGCTGACCCTCTATCCGACCGCGGATGCGCCGGTCTCCGTGCTGCTGGCCGGCTTCGATCCCGTGCGGCAGACGGCACTGCTGGAAGGGGCGGGCGGCCGGCGCCTGGAGGTGACCGCGGCGGACCTCGCGCAGGCCTGGCGCGGCGAATTCGCGACCCTGTGGCGCGCCCCTGCGGAGTGGCCCGCCAGCGGCCGGATGGAGTCCGGTCCCCCGGCGGCCCAGGCCTGGCTGGATGCCCAGCTAGCGCGTGCCGGCGCGGGCGCCTCCCCGGCGGCCGGACAGCCGGCGGCCACCGCCGCCACGACCGTGCAGCGCCGCGCCCGCATCTACCGCTTCCAGGTAGCCCAGGGCCTGGTGCCCGACGGCGTGGCCGGCCCGCTCACGCTCATGCTGCTCAACCGCGCCGCGGGCGTGGACGAGCCCCGCCTGAAGACTTCCTGATCCGGAACCCTTTCCCGTATGTCCTACATCCTCGATGCCCTGCGGCGCGCCGAAGCCGAGCGTGGCCGCGGCGCCGTTCCCGGCCTGCACACGCCCGGCCCGTCCCCGTCCCCGGGGCCCACGCCCCCGCCGGCCGGTGGAGCGCGCCGCGCCCCGGCGGCCCTGGCCGCCGCCCTGCTGTTCGCCGCGGGCGCTGCCGCCCTGGCCTGGTGGGCCGCGTCCTCGCGGGCGGTGCCCGACGGTCCGGCGGCCGGCACCGGCACCGCGGCGCCCGCGGTCGCCGTGGCACAGGCGGAACGTGCCACGCCGGTGCCGGCGATCCCTGCCATTCCCGCCCAGCCATCCACGGCGCCTGCGGTACAGGCGCCTGCACCTGCACCTGCACCACATCGCGCTCCCTCGGCGACACCCCGGGTCGCCGCGTCGGCCCCCGCGCCGGCACAGGCGCCTTCGCAGCCGGCTTCCGCCCCGGCCCCGGTCGCACCTGCCGCCTCCGCACGGCACGAAACGGCCCCTGTCGCGCGCGCTCCGGCCCCCGCGGCAGTGGCCCTGCGGGATCTGCCGGACAGCGTGCGTACCCAGTTCCCCGCGCTGCAGGTCAGCGGAGTCACGTACTCGTCCAATCCCCTCTATCGCATGGCCATCGTCAATGGACAGGTGCTGCACGAAGGCGATACGGCCGCGCAGGGCGTGGTGCTGGAGGTGATCGAGCCCGAGCGGGTGGTATGGAAGTTCCGTGACCACCGGATCGCGCAGCCGGCGAGATAGCGAGCGCTACAGGGGCATCGAGGATTGGTTTTCTGTTTATTGTTAATTTGTGTAATCCATTGTGTGGAATTTCACGGACCCCTCCTAAACTCCGCCCCCAAGTTCAACAGCCCGACAGGGCGAGGTGGGGGGTAGCGGCCGGTCCGGAAGGGGGCCTGGGCTGCGCGCACCCGCGAATCAAGGGGGGCGCGTATGCGTCAAGGCATGGGGGGAGTGCGCGCGCGTCCTGTTCGGGCGTGGGTGATTCTGGCGGCGCGCCTGGCATTGGGGCTGGCCGCGCTGGTGCTGCTGAGTGCCCGCGCAGGCAGCCCGGAGGTGTCGCGCGGCCTGGCATGGCTGCAGGCACAGGTCGGGGCGGACGGCGCGCTCGCGGGTGATGCGCGCAGCGCCCATCCGCTGCAGGCGCTTTCCGAGACCGTGCGTACCCTGGCCGTGCTGTCCGGCCCGTCTGCCGTCGCACCCACGTTGACTGCACGGCTGGCGGCAGAGGCGGGAGACGATACCGAATGGATGGCGCGGGCCGCCCTGGCGTTGCGCACCGCGGGCCGCCGGTCCGACTCCCTGGAGGCTTCGCTGCGCACGCGCCAGGCGGCCGACGGCGGCTTCCCGGCCTCGGCCGGGCCTTCCGAACCCTCCACGCTCCTCGACACGCTCTGGGCCCATGACGCGCTGGCGCTGGCCGACGGTGGCACCTTCGCGGGCGCGGTGCGCGCCCGGGCATGGCTGCGTGCCGTGCAGCAGGACGACGGCGGCATGCCGGGCGAATCCGCCGGGGCGCGTGTGCAGGCCACGGCCCTGGCCGTCCAGGCATTCACGCCGGGCGCCGCGGCGGATGCCGCGCAGCAGGCGGCGGTGTTGCCCATGGTGGCGTGGCTGGCGGACCGGCAGCAGACCGACGGCAGCTGGCACGGCAGCGTTTATCTCACCGCGCTGGGCCTGCACGCGCTCACGCTGCAGGGGGCGGATTCCGCAGCGCGCGGCGGCGCCCGGCAGTGGCTCGGGGCCGCACAGGCCGCGGACGGCAGCTGGTCGGGCGATGCCTTCCTGACGGCCGTCGCCCTGCGCGCCCTGGCGGCGGACCCCCCCGCCACGCCCGTGGCCGCGGCCCTGGCCGGCCGGGTGGTGGATGCCGCCGGCGGCCAGCCCCTGGCGGGTGCCACGGTGGAACTCTCGGGTACCGCGGCGCAGGCCGCCACCTCCGGCACGCAGGGGGCCTTCCGGTTCTCCGGGCTCGCCGCGGGCCGGTACGAATTGCGCGTGACGTTGGCCGGCTACGCGGCGCTGGTGCGGCCGGCGGAACTGGCCACCGGGCAGCAACTGGACCTGGGCCTGCTGGCCCTGGCGGGAACATCCACCACGGGGACGATCCGCGGACAGGTGCTCGATGCGTCGGGCACGCCCATCGGAGACGCGCTCGTGGCGCTGGACGGCGGCGCAGGCGCGCGCACCGACACGCAGGGCCGCTACCGCATCGACGGCGTGGCGCCGGGCACCGTCGGCCTCACGGCCTCGCGCGATGGCTTCCGTTCCGTGCAGGCCGGCGGCACCCTCGCCGCCGGGCAGACGCTGTTGTTCTCGCCCACGCTCACGGCATCGTCCGAGCCGGAACCCCAGCCCACGGCGGCACGTTTCAAGGGCCGCGCCGTGGACGGGCAGGGCCAGGCCCTGGGCGGCGTGTCGGTGGCCATTGGCACCACCACCACGGGCGCCACCGGTGCCACGGGATCATTCGACCTGCAGGCGCCCGCCGGCAGCTACCGCATCGTGTTCTCCCGCACCGGCTACCGCTCCGCGTCCGCCGACGTGCTGGCGGCATCCGGCTCCGTGGTGGACTTCGCCGACGTCGTGCTGCAGGCCGTGCGCACCAGCACCGAGGTCGCGGGCCGCGTCACCGATGCCGACACCGGCTCTGCCATCGCCAATGCGGAGGTGTCGGGCGGCGGCGCCAGCGCGCGCAGCGCGGCCGACGGCAGCTATGCGCTGTCCGGCATCACGGCCACCCGGTTCGACCTGCGCGTCGCCGCCGCGGGCTACCTCACCCAGTCCTGGCGCCTGGAGGCTGCCGAGCCTGCGCAGGTGCGCAAGGACTTCGCGATGGCGCCGGCCGGCACGGGGGCCGTCCGGATCACCGCGCCGGCCGCCTCCATGGGCCAGGCCGGGGCGAACGCATCCGTCGCGGTCACTGCCTCCGTGGAGCACACCGGTGGCGATCCGCGCGACCTGGTCGCCCAACTGGCGGTGCTCGACGCCCAGGGCGCATCCATCGGCCTCGCGCCGGCCCTTGCGCCGTCGGGCAGCGAGCCGCTGGGCGCCTTCACGCTGTCGCAGGGCGAGGCGCGGCCGCTGCGCTTCGCCTGGAACACGGGGCAGTTCGCGCCCGGTGCCTACAGCCTGCTGGTGCGGGTCGTCCAGGCCGGCTCCGCGAGCCGCGAGAACCCGGCGGGCCAGGTGCTCGCCACCCGCAGCCTCCCGCTGGATATCCGGGGCGAGGCGCTGTTCGACGGCGCCGTGGCGGCCCATCCGCCGGTCGTGCGCGCGCAGGCCGCCACGCCGGTCGATCTGCACGCCGTGGTCCGCAGCACGGGCAACCTCGCGCTGCCCGCCCAGACCTACCGCCTGGCCATCGTGGACGAGGCGCAGGGCGATACCCTCGCCACGTTCGAGGCCGGCGCCGGCGCGCTGGCGCCGAGCGAGCCCGCCACGCTGTCGTTCGGCCGCTGGGTGCCCACGCGCCCCGGCAGCTTCGCGCTGCGCCTGACCGCTGCCGCGGGCGATGCCCAGGGCGTGGCGCCGGGCCGCCTCTACGCGGGCGACACGGCGACGGGTGCCTATACGGTGGATCGGCCCGTGGTGCCCACGGGGACGCAGACCGTGCGTGCCACGGTGCGCATCACGGGCGAGGATGCGGCCACCGGCGGAACCACGAACCCGCTGTCCGCGGCCATCCAATCGGCGATCCAGAAGAGCGTCACCTACGGCGACGTGCAGGCCGCCGCATGGACGGCCGGCAACCAGTGCCAGGGCTGCCACGTGCAGACGCAGGCCCTCGTGGGCGGCGAGCTCTCCCGCGGCCTGACCGACCACGATCCCAGGCTGCGCAATGCCATCTACAACGCCGTGGCGCTCTATCGCCAGCCCGATGGCGCGCTGCGCGACGACGCCTTCGGCTATTCCAAGGCCGAGACGCTGCTGAACCTCTGGGCGCTCAACGCCTGGCATAAAAAGGACGAGATCACGCCCACGCTGGCGAGCGCGGCCTCCTATACCCAGCGGGTGCAGGACGGCGACGGCGGCTGGAGCACCGACTACACGGGCGGCTGGTGGACGGCGCGTGCCTCGCAGACCGCCTTCAACGTCAAGAACCTCGCGGCGGTGGCGGACCAGCTGGGGCAGCGCAAGCCGTGGGTGCAGCATGCGGCCGAGGTCTTCAACGAAGGCGGCCCGCTGGCCAATGCGTACTACCTCTTCGCGGACGCGGACATGCTCCTCGCCAGCGACTACACCCGCGGCACCGTCACCCGGATCCATCCGGACGGAAGCATGGCCCCCTATGCATCCGGCATCTACCGTGCCGCGGGCATGGCGAAGGCGGCCGACGGCACGCTGTTCGTGGCCGGGCCCACAGGGATCCACCGGGTGCCCGCGGGAGGCGGAGAGCCCACCGTATTCAGCAACGTGGGGGATGCGGCGATGGGCCTGTTCATGGCACCCTCCGGCGACCTGTACGCCGCGCACTACAGCCAGAACGCGATCTATCGCATTGCCCCGTCGGGCGCCGCCGAACTCTTCTGGTCGGGTGCTCCATTGGCAGGGCCTACCGGCGTGGCACTGGACGCCGAAGGCCGCCTCGTCGTCGTCAACTACAACGCCCGCAAGATCGTGCGCTTCCGCCTGGACGACAAGTCCTACGACACGCCCGTCTCGCTGCTCTACGGCAATCCCCGTTCGGTGGTGCAGGAAGGCTCCGGCTGGCTGGTGGGCACGAACAACGGCGCCTACCGCTTCAACGCCGACTGGCAGGGCCAGCGCCTGAGTTTCGCTCCGGCCGAGGGCGTGGCCGTCCTGCCCGACGGCACCATCTTCACCTCCGACGGCGGGCAGCGCGTCTACAAGCTGGCCGCGCAGGCGCCGGACGTGGATGCGCTCGTCGCCGGCTACGACGCCTCCGCGCAGCGCGGCACGCAGTGGCTGCTGAACGATGCCAACATCAACCCGTCGAGCAACCTCGAACTGGCGCACCAGCTGATCGGCCTGGGGAGCGCCCAGCGCCGCTTCGCCGGCACGCCGCTGGCGCAGACCCTGCACGACCGCATGGCGGCAGTGGGCGCGGCACTCAAGGCGCGCCAGCGCGCGGACGGCGGCTGGGGCTGGTACGACTACCACGGCAGCGATTCGATGGTCACGGCCCAGGTGGGCTATGCGCTCGACTACCTGAACCCGAGCCCCCAGGATCCCTACATCCGCAATGCGGTGCAGTTCCTGCTGGCGCGCCAGCAGGCCGACGGTTCGTGGATGAGCGAGAACGGCCTCTTCACCACGCGCTACGGTGCCACCTCGTGGGTGGAAGTCTGGCTGCCCGTGGCGCTGGAGCGGGTGGGCGGCATCGACACCGACCTGCGCCTGCGCTTCGCGCCCGACGTGCACCTGGCCAACCCGTCGCTCGCGCCCACGCAGTCCGCTGCGCAGCCCGATGGGTCCATGGACTACCTCTGGAAGCTCGTCGGCGTGACCACCAAGGCCCGCCAGATCGGGTTCGACCTGACGCTGGATAACCTGCGGCCCGGCGAGTCCCGGCCCGCGTCCACCTTTGCGGCGCTCACCTTCCGCAACAGCTTCCTCGGCGACAGCGTGGATGCGCCTGTGGATATTCCTGCCGTGAAGGCCTCGGCCTATCTCGGCGTGGGCGTGTCCACCGACCGGGCCACCTATCCGGCGCGCACGCCAGTGGCCATCACCTCCCGGGTGAGTAATTCCGGCGCGGGTGCCGCGTCCGGCCACGTGGGCCTGGCCATCGCCACGCTTGCAGGCGGCACGGTGGCGGACCTGGGCCGCGTGCCGTTCAGCGCGCTGGCTGCCGGTGGCACCATCGATCTGCCGGCCACCTGGAACACCGCGGACACGCAGACCGGCAGCTACCGCGTGATGGCGCACCTGGCCGATGCGGCGGGCCTGCCGGTCGAGGAGGCCGTGGCGGATTTCCGCATCGTCGCGGATGCGAGCGGCGGCAACGGACTCACGGCCCGCGTGCAGACCGATCGGCGCAGCTACGAGCCCACGGACACGGTCCGCATCGCCAACCGGCTGCAGAACCTCGCGGCCAACCAGGCCTGGAACGACCTCAAAACCACCACCACCGTCACCGGTCCGGACGGCGCCGAGCGCTGGTCCGCGCAGGCGGCCGTGTCCACGCTGCCGGCCCAGGGCCTGCATGACTTCGGCCATGTGCTGCCGCCCTCCGGCCTGGCCGCGGGCGACTACGCCGTGCGCCTGGTGGCCCGCAGCGCCGGGGGCGAGACCGTGGCGAGCGCCACCACCACCTTCACCGTGCGCAGCACGGCCGATACCGGGGCCGGCGTGCGCGGCACGCTGCAGGCGCAGCCCGCGGTCGCCGCCATCGGCGAGCCCGTGCAGCTGTCGCTCGCACTGGACAACACCGGCAACGCCGACGTGCGCAACGCCACGGTGCGCGTGCGCCTCCTGGACGCCGGCAGCGACCGCGTCGTCGCCACCTTCACGCGCCCGGGCGTGGACCTGGTGCGGGGCACGCCACTGACCCTGTCCTGGCCCTGGACGGCCGAAGGCACGCCGGGCACCATCCTGCCCGCGGCCGCATCCATCGAGGTCGCCGCCGGCCAGGAAGCCACCCTGTCCACCACCGCGATCCAGCTGCGCCAGGCGGCCCCGGCGGCGACCGTCACCGCGGCCATCGGCGACGGCAGCGATGCGCGTCTGCTGGTCCTGGTGGCCTGCAGCGCGGCGGACGACGGGCAGCCGCCGTCCGCGGCCTGCGACGAGGCCAAGGCCCAGGCGCTGCGGGACGACCTGGCCACCCGCGGCCTGACCGCGAAGGTGGTGACCACGCGCGCCGAGTTCGAAACCGAAATGCGCTGCGGCCGCTACAACGTGTACTGGATCAGCGGCGGAGCGCAGAAGCTCGGCGACGTGGCCGTGCGCGAACTGCGCGAAGCCGCCCGCCGCGGCGCGGGCCTGCTGGTCGATGGCGCCACGGCGGACCGCGACGCGGTGCTGCTCGAGGCCATCGGCGTGCAGGCGCAGGGCACGTCCGGCCTGCAGGGCGCGGTCGCCACGCTCACCGGGCCGGTCTATCCCCAGGGTGGCGGGCTGCCCACGCCGGGCCAGCCGCAGCGCCTGGCCGCGCAGGGCGCCACCGTGCAGGCCACGCTCACGGGCGGCGGCGTGGCGGTGGCCGGCCGTGCCATCGGCCGCGGCCGGGGCCTCGCCATGGCCTTCAGCCTGTCCACGCTGCTGGCGCGCTCCGGCGCAGGCACGGATGCGTTCCTGGGCACGTTCGTCAGCGACACGCTGCAACACCTCACCGTGCCCGCGGTGAACACCCGCGTGCCCGGCAGCCTGCAGAGCCTGTCCACCGTGCTGCGCAACCCCGGCACGCAAACCCTGCAGGTGACGGTGCGGGCGCGGCTGCCGCAGGGCGCGCATGCTCTGGACGCCATGCCCGACGCCAGCGGCGCCGTGGCGGGCGCTTCGGTCGTCGAATGGAGCGTGCCGCTCGCGGCCGGTGCTTCCACGCAGCTGATCCTGCACGCCACGGCCACCGCGCCAGGCCGCTACGACGTGCCGTGGGAGATTTCCGCAGTCGTGTCGGGCGCGTCCGGGGCGGCGCCCGCGGTGCAGACGCTCGCGCAATCCTTCGAGATCCGCGACGCCATGGACCTGGCGCGCGACGCGCAGGCCGCGGCCGATGCCTTCGCGGCAGCGGGCGGCGGCAGCGCTGCGTCTTCCGCGCGCAATGCGGTCGCGTCCGCCGTGCAGTCCATGGGCCAGGGCCTGCCCGCGCAGAGCCTCGCCCCCTGGACTGCCGCCGCCGACGCCCTGCGCGGCGTGGCCGGCACGGGGGCCGACGCCGTGCGCGCCGCCATCGCCGAGGCACTGCAGTCCGCCCAGCGGCAACTGTGCGGCCAGTGGGCCTGCATCACCGGCGATCTGGACTTCCAGGTGCGCGGCCAGGTAGCCCGCGAGGTGCCGCTGCAGGACACCATCGTCGGCAGCCGCACGGTGTTCAACCGCTGCCCGCCGCAGATCAAGGACATCCCCGTCACCTCGCAGTGGGTGCTGCGGCGCACCGGCGCCACCGTGCAGCACCTGTGGGACCACCTCACGATCCCCGGCTACCAGAACAACCGGCGCGACAACGGCTGGCAGGCCCAGGGCCAGAACGGCGACGTGGTGGACGCCACGCTCACCGCCGAGTGGCAGGGCCAGCTGCTGCACCTCGACCGCGACAGCTTCCGCATCGTCGTGCTCCCGCCCGTGCTGGCCGGAAGCGTCAGCGCCAGCCCGGCGCGGGCCCGCGTGGGGCAGAACGTGACCCTGTCGCGCACGGTGCGCAACAGCGGGGCCATGGGCAAGGACATCCCGGTACAGCTGCGCGTAGTCAACCTGACGCGGGGCACCGCCTCCGTCGCCTGGAGCCAGTCGATGACGCTCAACCCCGGCGAGACGAACAGCGGCAACGCCAACTGGCAGGTCCAGGGTGCGGCGGGCGACACGCTGCGCATCGAACTGATCGCCACCGTGAACGGCACCGTGCAGGTGCTGGGCACGGCCGGCTTCGCCATCGAGCCCTGACCGGAGGCGGACGCACAGCATGCCAACGACACCGCACTGCATATCAAAGACATCGAGGGAGAACCCATCCATGCCATCGTCGAACACCCGCCATGCGTGGCGCCCGGTGCTGCGGCCCGTCGGCGGCTTCGTCATCTCGGCCCAGCTGGCGCTGGCGCTGCAGCCGCTGAGCGCGCTGGCGCAGGACGGCAGCGGCAACGCCGCCGCGTCCAGCCCGCTCGCCCAGTCGCAGCTGCGGCGCGCGGCCCAGTGGCAGCAGCGCGTGGAGACCGCGCGCGTCGCGCAGGCCCAGGCCGCCCAGCCGGCCGTCGCCCAGGCCAGCGAGCGCACCAGCCGCAACCTGGTGCGCGTGCATGACCTGGTGCGCAAGCTCGCGGGACGTACCGCAGCGCCGGACGTGGCGGGGCGCAAGATCGCGGCCGCCGCCGTGCCATCCACCGCCCGCGCCGCCACCGCCGCGCCTGACGATGCCGACCGCGCGCAGATGACCCAACTGCTCGACGCCATCGATGCCGACACCGATGCCGTGCTGGCCGACTTCGAGGCCCAGGGCGCGGAACTGCGAGGCCGCGCCGTGGGCGCGGAGATCCTGGCCCGGCACGATGCGGCCCATGCGGCCGTCCGCCTGCGCGCGGAAGAACTGCGCGGCCTGATCCGCCAGTGGCGCCAGGCACCCGGCGATGCCACCGTGCAGGCCCTGGCCGCGTACTTCGAGCGCTATCCCGCCGCCAAGCCCCAGGTGCCCACGGGCGCGGGGCCGCTGCCCTGGAGCACACCGAAGCCCACGGAGCGCCTGCCCGCGGAAACCCGCGCCGCCTGGTACCGCCACACCTACGCCACCGAGGGAGTGCAGCTGGCCCAGGCCGGTTCCGGACCGGGCGGGCTGCACTTCGACGTGCCGCCCGAGCCCGGCGAGGCCCCGGTGGCCGACGACCTGGCGGCCACGCCCGAAGTCACCCTCACCGCCGCGATCCGCGCCAAGGCCGAGGAATTGGGCCGCAACCCGGTGGACATCCAGAACTGGGTGCGCAACACCATCGAATGGGTGCCCACCTGGGGCGCCATCCAGAACGCCCAGGACACGCTGGACAAGCGGCGCGGCAACGCCATCGACATCGCCGGCCTGCAGATCGCCCTGCTGCGCGCGGCCGGCATTCCGGCCCGCTACCAGTTCGGCACCGTGCAGGTCCCCATCGCCCAGGCGATGAACTGGGTGGGCAACGCGCAGAACGCCCAGGCCGCGCAGCAGCTCATGGCGCAAGGCGGCATCGCCACCCGCCTGCTGGTGAGCGACGGCCAGCCCGTGGCGCTGCGCATGGAGCACGCCTGGGTGCAGGCCTACGTGAACTGGGCGCCCGCGCGCGGCTCGGTCAACGGCAGCGCCACGCAGCACCCGAACCCCCAGGGCCCGCTCAATGCCTGGGTGCCGCTGGATGCGAGCTTCAAGCAATACGACTACGCCGCCGGCATGGACCTGCAGTCCGCCGTCCCGCTCGATGCCCAGGCCCTGCTCGCCGCGGCGCAGAGCGGCGCCACCGTGAATGCGCAGGAAGGCTGGCTGCAGAACCTCAACCAGGCGGCCATCCAGGCCCGGATGGAGGACTACCAGGCGCGCCTGAAGGCCTACATCGACGGCCGCAAGCCCGATGCCACCGTGGGCGATGTCATCGGCCGGAAGATCGTGGCCCAAAGGGTGTCCAGCGTGCTCGCGGGCGTCACGCCCCTGACGCGCGTGCAGGCGGCGCAGCAGGCCACCGCCGTGCCGGAGGCGCTGCGCCACCGCTTCCGCTACACCTTGTCGGACGCCTGGGGCAACGAACTGCTCACCTACACCCAGGCCACGAGCGAACTCGTGGGCCGCCGCTTCACCCTGGGCTACGAGCCGGCCGACACCGCGAGCGCGGACCTGATCGCCAGCTACCTGCCCAAGCCGCATGCGGACGGCAGCCCCATCCAACCCAGCGAACTGCCCACCAGCCTGCCGGGCTACCTGATCCGGCTCAAGCCACGCCTGATGCTGGACGGCCAGGTGGTGGCGCAGGGCACGCAGGCCGTGGCCATGGGCTCCGAACTCGTGGGCCAGGGCGGCTTCTCCGTGCTGGGCGATGCATCGCAGCAATGGGACCTGAATTCGGACGCGAGCCATGTGGCGGGCCAGGCCACGGCCATCGGCATCAGCGCCGGCGGCATCAGCGCGCGGCAACTGGATGCCTTGAAGGAGCGTCTGGAACAGGCCAAGGGCCTGCTGCAGGCCGGCAGCGTGGAGGGCCTGACGGGCGAGCGCCTGAGCGGCGACCTGCTCACCGCCGTGATCTGGAGCTGGTTCGCGGCCACGGAAAGCCATAGCCGGCTGAGCCAGAACGCGGCCGGCATGGTGGAGAACCCGGGGCTGAGCTACGGGCTGTTCCACGCGGTGGCGCAACCCGTGTACAGCTGGGGCGTGGTGCGGCGGGTGGAGTTTCCCGGGGTGAACATCGACATCGGGCACATGCGCAACCTGGCCTGGTCGCAGAGCAACGACAAGGCCCAATGGGTGGCGTACAACCGGATGCGGGGCCAGTACATGAGCGCGCTGGAGCACGCGGTGCCGGAGCGTTTCTTCAATGACCCGGCGAAATGCAACCTGGCAGGCAGCGCCAATCCGGTGGCCGGGTTGCCGGACTGCCCCCAGGGCATCAGCGCGATGAAAGCGTTGGGGCTGGCGGGGCAGCAGGGTCAGAAGATCTACACGATCACGCCGCAGCTGTATGCGAACCAACCCAACATCGTGAACACGGTGCTGGTGGCGCACAGCCCAAGCACGCGGGCAAAGGTGCAGGCCGCGCTGGAAGAGGGCAAGGAGGTGACCATCCACGAGGCACCGATTGCGCAGAGCGGGTGGGTGGGGGCGGGGTTTACTGTGATCGAGCAGGGGACGGGGGCGGGGGCTTACACGATCGAAGGAGGTAGTAATGGTGGGTGGTTGAAGGTCGTCTTTGCGATTGCCATTTTGGTCATTGCTGCTTATTTCGTGGGCTTTTTGTTTTTTGCCGGATATATTGGGGCTCTAGGTGCGATTTTAGGTATAGGCGGGGCAACTCTTAGTTACTTTGGTTTGTTGAAAGGTCTGGGTGAAATAAATAATGATCAGCAGCTAAATAGTTTGGTGGCTTTCACCGCCTTAAAGGGCTTGGCATCGATATTGTTATCGAGTGTGACATTGGCTTTTTATAATTCGATGATCACTTTCGGCCCTGTAAGCCAGTTATTACCGTTTTCCTTAATGAATTTTGGTATATTTTTCATATCGGGATGGTTTTTCTGATGTCTCTGTTTATAGGCTCATTGATGCTGGTTTTGTTCCTTTGCTTAGCTGGCGAGGTTTTTTATTTTTCTGTAGAGGATGATATAGATGATTCACGGGTAAAGACATTTCTTCGTTTATTTTTTGATTTTGCTGCGCCATTGATCGTCGGGTATTTTTCTTTCGGATTGGCACCGTCGTTCTGGTTTTCGGTGTTTTTATGCATCGTGTTTGTATTTTTTTCCGGGAAATACCTGAGACCTATAATATCTGAAAGAAGAGAGCAAATTATTTTGGATATTCCATATTTCGACATGAAGAGGCGTCCAGCTTTGAGTTTGGGCTCTCTTGTGATCGCATATGTTGTCATAGCATTATTTTTTATAAAAGCGGTTATTGATTGATACATGCCGCCGACATGGTGGAGAACCCGAGGCTGAGCTACGGGCTGTTCCACGCGGTGGCGCAACCCGTGTACAGCTGGGGCGTGGTGCGGCGGGTGGAGTTTCCCGGCGTGAACATCGACATCGGGCACATGCGCAACCTGGCCTGGTCGCGGAACAACGACAAGGCCCAATGGGTGGCGTACAACCGGATGCGAGGCCAGTACATGAGTGCGCTGGAACATATGGTGCCAGCTGCTTTTTTTAGCGACCCTAACTGGTGTAACCTGCCCGGTCAGAAAGCTAATCCGGCATTTGAGGTTTGCCCGCAAGGTATTAGCTCCATGAGCGCGAATAGCATCGCGGCGAAACAGGGACAAAAAATATTCCAAATAAATAATGCCATTTATATGGAGAGTCCAGATATTGTCGATACAAAGTTGGCAGCCCATAGCGAGGCAACTAAGAATAAATTGCGGAAAGCCTTAATTTCTGGCTATGAAGTCACAGTTCATGAGGCGCCAATAACTTACAACCGGTGGGTCGGTTCGGGATTCGTTATCATCGATCCGGCGACGGGATCTGGTGCTTACACAATAGAAGGTGGAAGCAATGGGGGTGCCTTCAATCTTCCCTCCGCTTTTTCCCTATGTACTGGTTTTTGGTCAAGTCTTTGGACAAATTTTTCTGTTACTAATGCAGTTATTCCAGGAGTTGCATTGCCTATGGGCGTGACGTTGCTTACTGGGTCTTTTGTTGTGGATGCATTGGGAGGAATAACATTGCTGAAAATATTCCTCAATTGGAATGCCTTGGTGGCTGCATGGGCGATTGGTCCTGCCATTGTTATGGCAATAGCGGTGTCATTGATTAATTTTATTTTAATGTCCTTGGTTTTTGAACTGGGGATATTGATTGGGTCGGCTGCTGTCGCTGCGGCGAACACCTGCAGGAAGGGGGATTGATGTTGTTGCATTTTTTGGGAAATTGCTCTTATAGAAAATTGATTGTATTTTTATACTTGATATTTTGGTTAATTGCTATTCCATATACATGGATTCATTGGAGTCAAATGGGTCTAACTCTCAAAGTATTCTTGGTGATTTTGGAGATAATTTTTCTGCCTGATATCAAGCTTTTTAAATCAATTATTTTTGATAAGTGAGTGGGAGACGGGGCTGCGTCGAGCAGCCGTTGCGGTTGACCTGATCGCCAGCTACCCGCCCAAGCCGCATGCGGACGGCAGCCCGATCCAGCCGGGCGAACTGCCCACCAGCCTGCCGGGCTACCTGATCCGGCTCAAGCCGCGCCTGATGCTGGACGGCCAGGTGGTGGCGCAGGGCACGCAGGCCGTGGCCATGGGGTCCGAACTGGTGGGCCAGGGCGGCTTCTCCGTGCTGGGCGATGCATCGCAGCAATGGGACCTGAATTCGGACGCAAGCCATGTGGCGGGCCAGGCCACGGCCATCGGCATCAGCGCCGGCGGCATCAGCGCGCGGCAACTGGATGCCTTGAAGGACCGGCTGGAACAGGCCAGGGGCCTGCTGCAGGCCGGCAGCGTGGAAGGCCTGACGGGCGAGCGCCTGAGCGGCGACCTGCTCACCGCCGTGATCTGGAGCTGGTTCGCGGCCACGGAAAGCCACAGCCGGCTGAGCCAGCGCGCCGCCGGCATGGTGGAGAACCCGGGGCTGAGCTACGGGCTGTTCCATGCGGTGGCGCAACCGGTGTACAGCTGGGGTGTGGTGCGGCGGGTGGAGTTCCCCGGGGTAAACATCGACATCGGGCACATGCGCAACCTGGCCTGGTCGCGGAGCAACGACAAGGCGCAATGGGTGGCCTACAACCGGATGCGGGGGCAATACATGAGCGCACTGGAGCACGCGGTGCCGGAACGATTCTTCAATGATCCGGCGAAATGCAACCTGGCAGGCAGCGCCAACCCGGTGGCCGGGCTGCCGGAATGTCCGCAAGGCATCAGCGCGGTGAGGGCGCTGGGGCTGGCCGCGCAGCAGGGCCAGAAGATCTACACGATCACGCCGCAGGTCTATGCGAACCAGCCCAACATCGTGAACACGGCGCTGGTGGCGCACAGCCCGGGCACGCGGGCAAAGGTGCAGGCGGCGCTGGACGAGGGCAAGGAGGTGACCATCCACGAGGCGCCGATTGCGCAGAGCGGGTGGGTGGGGGCTGGGTTCACGGTGATCGAGGAGGGGACGGGAGCGGGGGCTTATACGATTGAAGGAGGAAGCAACGGCGGATGGTTGGAGCCTCTCTTGAAGAGCTTGGCGCTAGGTTTGGCCGTTGCCTCTGCCATGCTGCCTATCGTTTTGCTGGCTGCCTACGTGGGGGTCTGGTTGGTTGCATTGTTGGCTGCAGCGATTTGGTTTTCTGTATTTTGCTCAATCAACGATTCATCTATACAGGAACCCTATAAGAGTTATTTGGGTAATATTGCTTGGTCAATCGCTTGGTTTGGTGTGGGTGCGTTGATCGGCGGGCCCGTAATGGGGTTGGTGTTGGCTGTCATTACATCTGGAGCACAAAATCATGCATGTTTCTGGCAAAAATAGTGGAAAGTATGGTCTTTTTTTCTTGCTGCTCACGGTGATGGTGGTTATTTGGGGTAAGGATATCTACTCTTTTAGAGGCCTGATTTCTCTGTGCTGTGCATTCGGGGTTTCTGCGATTTTTATAGATATATATAAAAGATTGCAAAAATAATTCGATTGCTCGCTGCCAGATCTGAAAATATTCGATGAGAGCGCCCCGGATGGGCCAGAACAAAGCAGGCGTGGTGGAGAACCGGGGCTGAGCTACGGGCTGTTCCACGCGGTGGTGCAGCCGGTGTACAGCTGGGGCGTGGTGCGGCGGGTGGAGTTCCCCGGCGTGAACATTGACATCAAAGATTTTGTTTATCTAATATGTGGGAAGCATGATCATGGGGATTTATAAAGAAAAATGGGATATTTACCGAAGAAAGAGCAGGATTGCAATGGCTGCTTTGATATTTAGTTTACCAATCATGGCGATTTTTTGTGCTTTTTTTCAGTGGTTTTTTGACTTCGATTTGGGGATGGTTTTTCCATTTTTTGCAGCGCTTTGGGCGATGCTTTGGGGCTTCCTCGCATATCGATTGATCAGGTTCCCCTGCCCACGCTGCGAAGTCCCCTTTTTGCTGAATCAAAATATTGAGTTCAGTCTTAAAAGAGCGTGCCCCAAGTGTGGTCTTAAGCTGTATGAGGACTTTGGTGAAGATGGGGGAAGAAGCGTGTAACCGTATCAGCTTGCCGAATTATGTAAGGTCGAAACGCGATGCAATCGTCAGGTGTAATGCAGTTTTGTTTATCTGCAGGGTCGGAAAAATTATGGGTACGTGCAGTTCACGGTACTGGATAATTTACTGCCATTGGCATCAGTGCCCGCAACTAAATACATCCAAGTCAAATAGTATAGGCCCGACCCTGTGCAGGGCCTGACGGGCGAGTGCCTGAGCGGCGACCTGCTCACCGCAGTGATCTGGAACTGGTTCGCGGCCACGGAAAGCCATAGCCGGCTGAGCCAGGGCGCCGCCGGCATGGTGGAGAACCCGGGCTACGGGTTGTTCCACGTGGTGGCGCAACCCGTGTACAGCTGGGGCGTGATGCGGAGTGTGAAGTTCCCCGGGGTGAGCATCGACATTGGGCATGAACGCACTTTTGCCGCCGTGGCTGTATTGGGTAGTGTTGCGGAAAATTCCAGAAATATGGAGGCTCTGCTTGAAGAATGAATATTGAGAATGTCGAGGGATTGGCCCTGTTTGTGTCGGAGTCGCGTGAGGTTGAGCATATGGTCATACCTCAAATAGCAATAGTGGGCGTTGACTCTGCGCTGCTAAAGCTTGCGGGATTTTTAAAAGAAATGAAAATTGAAGGAAATGAGGAAGTTAGGTTGAAAACCAGCTTCGACGGGCATGGCGGGGAAATGATTTTGCGGGTATATGGAAAAACGTGTCCTTTTTCGAGGAATTTTCGGCTGCCTGAAAACTTTGGATGGATTTGTCCTTTAAGAGGAATTGAAATTGACTATTGGGAGAGGCCTGCATTTGGTCTCGATCTACGGTCTGAAAATAGGCGGCGCGTTCTCTTCTCAATGGGTGAGGCCGCTGCCAGGTTAATCGGTGAGTTGCTGCATCTTTTTGTTTCTGACAAGTTTGTTGATAGATTTCCTCTGGAGCATGATGCTTATATGCCGTCCCTCTCTCCTTTGAGCTACGAACTTATCTTCATCAAGGCTCACTCGATGCATGGTAAAAATATGCTTGATAGGGATTGAATGGCAGTTGGGATAAGGGGTGGTAGATGCAGGATCTCCTGTTGGTTTTCTATCTGGCAAACCTCGGTGCCTTGGCTGGGGTGCTGCTCGTTGGTCTGAAACGGGTAAGCTTCGACTTCGCGATTGTTTTTTTCTTGATCATCACTTTGTTTGCCGGACTGTGTTTGAAAGCCGCCATCGGTGTGATGGACGCCTGGTGGAAGCTGGGAGCCTCTCACAACCCCATGTTTGATGAATCCGAATAGGCACGAGTGGGCGCCAGCCGTTTTGAATGCTTGATGAGGCCCTGGGCGGTCTGCGCCTCGTGCATGAAGGGCCTTGCAGGCCCGGT
>NZ_FNJL01000011.1 GCF_900104515.1 Paracidovorax cattleyae | reverse complement strand
TACCTCATCACGGGCGTCACCTACCACCTGCACGAGAACCCGCGCAGCTCATCGTTCAACAGTGCCAAGCCTGGGGAATCGCTCAAGCACAACGAGGAGCACGGCTCCTTCCAGAAGTTCAGCCTCACGGCCCAGCCCACGAGCCTGCCCTACACCCCGGCGCGCAAGACGCAAAAGCCCAGAACCACGGGCCCACAGACCGCCGTCGTGGTGGGCCCGGCAGGCGAGGAAATCTGGACGGACGAGTACGGCCGCATCAAGGTGCAGTTCCACTGGGACCGGCTGGGGGCGATGGACGAGAACTCGAGCTGCTGGATGCGGGTGGCGACGAGCTGGGCGGGCTCGGGCTTCGGGGCAATCTCGATCCCGCGCATTGGGCACGAAGTGGTGATCGACTTCCTCAATGGCGACCCCGACTATCCCCTGGTCGTAGGCTGCGTCTATAACGCCGCCAACATGCCGCCCTGGGCCTTGCCGGGCAACGCCACGCAGTCGGGCATCAAGACCAAATCCAGCAAGGGCGGCGCCTTCGGCGACGGCATGAAGAACGGCGCGGGCGATGCGAACGCGATCCGCTTCGAGGACAAGAAGGGCGCGGAGCAGCTATGGCTGCACGCGCAGAAGGACCAGCTCATCGAAGTGGAGAACGATGAGGACCACTGGGTGGGCCAGGACCGGCGCAAGACCATCGACCGGGACGAGACGAACACCATCCACCGGGACCGCACGGAGACGGTGGACCGCAATGAAAAGATCACGGTGCACGGCTGGCGCACCGAGGAAGTCGATGGCGACGAGACCATCACCATCCACTCCAACCGCAAGGAGCGGGTGGACCACAACGAGACGATCTCGATCGGCGACAACCGGGATGAGACGGTCGGCATCAACGAAGACATCCGCATCGGCAAGAACCGCAGCAAAACGGTCGGCCGCAGCGAGACTGACTCCATCGCGAAGAACTGGACTACCACGGTCGGCCTGCTGAAGACCGAGACGATCGGCGTGGGCTGCATCCAGACCACGGGCGTTTTCAAGATGGCCAACGTCGGCGTGGCCTACAACCTCAACGTGGGCATCACGATGATGACCAACGTGGGCATGAACCGCAGCGACACCATCGGGATGGAGCACACCCACACGGCAGGCAAGAAATACGCGCTCACCGTGGGCGGAGGTGGTGGGGGCGCGGCGGCCGGCGCAGTCTCCAAGAACATCACGGCACCTTCCGGCGGCTCTGGAGCAAAAGGTGGCTCCAGCCTGGTCATGGACGAGAGCAGCATCACCCTCAAGGTGGGCAAGTCTGTGCTGGAGATGAAGGACGACGGCACGGTCAGCGTCAACGGCAGGCTCATCCAGATCACGGCCGATGGCGACAACGTGGTGATCCAGGGCGAAGACATCCACCTGAACTGATTCGCCCTGGACTGGCATGGACGTCGAAAACCACAGCCCGTTCCCGCACATGGTCATCGAGAAAGCGACCACCAAAGGGCGCTTCTTCGATGTCGTCATCGTCGCGGGCAGCTTCACCCTAGCGCACGGACAGCCCGTACTGGCCATGGATGAGCAGATGCCCATCCAGTGCGTGGACCGCTACGTCGGCGCGCCCGAGAGCACGCCGTTCCTGGAGGAAACCCACCTCGTCGTCGGCAAGCAGCGCACGGACGTGCATGTGCTCGGCCACGCCCGGCCCCTGGACGGCAAGCCCGCGACGCACTGGCCCATCGGCGTGCGCGTCGGCCCGCTCACCAAGACCGCGCTGGTCACCGGCCTGCGTGCGTGGCACTGGACGCCGCTGCGCGGCTGGCACCTGACGAAGCCCGAACCAACGACCGCCGTGCCCCTGCACGCAGGGATGGCGTACGGCGGCGCTGTGCGCCGTTCCCGGTACCGCGGGCCGGCCACCGACGACATCCACGATGCCCAGGCCTTCGATATCTACCAGCCCAATCCGGTGGGCCGGGGCTACGTGGGCGACGCCGAACTGGACCGCGCCCAGTTCTACCTGGCCCCGCAGATCGAGGATGTGCAGAAGCCGCTGCGCGACATCCGCGAGCGGCTCGCGCCCGTGTGCTTCGGCCCGGTACCCCGCTGGAACCCGCAGCGCGCCCGCCATGCCGGCACCTACGATGACGCATGGCGTGCGGAGCACTTCCCTTACCTGCCGCCGGATTTCGATTTCGCGTTTTACCAATCCGCGCAGCCTGACCTGATCGCCTCTGGCTGGCTGAAAGGCGACGAGCCCATCACCCTGATCGGCTGCGACACCACGGGCCGCATCGACACCCACCTTCCGGGTATCGACATCCTGAGCTTGCTCACGGACGAGGACGGGCTGACCCAGCCCCTTCCGCTACGGCTGGACACCGTGACCATCGATCTCGACAGGCTGTCACTGCAAATGGTGTGGCGCCGCGCAGTGCCGAAGGAGTGGGGGCTGCGCAAGGTCATGTTGGCTGGCATTCCTGCCGGGCCGGCGCAGCGTGGCACCGAACAGCCTGTTCATATCCACCGCCAGCGGGCTTCGACAGAGGTGGGTCATGGCTAGAAAGCACGTCGCGGAGGCGGCCGCGAAGTGGATTGCGGTCTGCACGACACCTGATGTATGCAAGGTCGGCGGTACCGCCGTCCCGTTCGACAGTTTCAGGAGCCTGTCGAACAAATTGAAGTATTCCCCGAATGTGTACGCGCGTGGCATGCCGGTGTACCGGTTGACCGACTGGGTCCGCGGCACAAATGCAAATGCGGGCATGGGCGTGGTGTCCCAGACGTCGCAGCAGCCTGGGCACGTACGGCTGATCGGCGACAACACGAGCGTGAAAGTCAACGGACTGATCTGTGCGCGCCACGACACGATAGTACAGATGAACGTCGGGCCAGGTGGACCCAACACAGTCGGCAAACTCATCACAGAGCAGAGTGCGCCAGCGGGAGTGGTGAAGAACGGCAAACTGCCCTGCAACGACCCACCGAAGACCTCACCGGAGCTGGAAAGACTGCAGCAACTCAAAGAGAAGCTGAGCTTCATGAATCCGGACCAATTGGATGAATACATCCGATTTGGCGATTGGAGTAAATCAGCGGACGAGACCATCGCCTCGATCGACATGAAGAACGAGGGCGGATGGTCCAAGGCGGGTCACTATGGCGGGCAGGTGGCGAGAGGAGCGCTGGGCTTCGTCAAGGATATCGGCCTTGGCCTGGGACAGCTTCTCTACACAGTCGGCAAGAAGGGCAACATCGCAGGCGCCCTTCATAGCAATCTGGATGCGCAGATTCTCGCGGAGCAGATCCGGCTGGGCAACGTCTGCCTGGAAACACTCAAGCAGGCCGCAAAGGCTGCGGGCCATGAACTGACCAAGCCGGTGACGGACGCCTGGGAAAAGGGTAATCACGTCGAGGCGGTGACGCGGGCTGGCTTGGAGATAGGAAGCCTGGTACTGGTCGTCGGCGATGTGGCCAAGCTGGCTCAGGGCGCGAAGGCGGTGGAAACCGCAAGCGCTGGCGTGAAGGCGGCGGATGCAGCCAGTGCAGGGAGCAAGGCTGGCGAGGGCTTGGCTGCCGGAGGGAAAGCGGCTGAAGGCGCCGGAGCCGGCGCCAAGGTGGGCGACGAGTTGGGGACCGCTGCCAAGCCGGGCGAAGCTTCTAAGGCGGCCGAGGCGGCAGAAGTACCCGTGGAGGAATACAGAGTTCTCACGAAAAAGGGCAAGTCGGCCAAAGAATTTTCAACTCGGAAGGCGAATGGAGTAAAGATCAAAGCCCGCAGCCTGCGTGAGTTGTTCTTGGGCAAGACACCGGGTAAGACATCGAAAACCGGCCGTGACGTCATTGCGAGGATGGAAAAAGATGGGCAAATACGGACGGACCCCCTCACGGGCGAGAAGCAGTTTAAGGCATCTAACCAGAAGTGGTATAATCTGAATGAGGGTGATATGGCGCATACGAAAGATGCAGTTACATATTGGAATAAAGAAGGTCGATATTACGGAGCGAGATCACCCGAGGTTAGAGCGTTTATGAACGATCCTAAAAATTATGTTTTGGATCACTACTCTTTGAACAGGTCTGCTGGCGCGAAGTTACCTGAAAATTATTTGAATCCTTTGAAATAGAGGAGTTTTTATGGACGTTCAGCCCCTTCCTCCTGAAGTGCTGGAAAAGCTGGTTCAAAATGGGAAGATATACAGGGAAGCCAAAGCTGCGGGGGACTATGCTTTGGCTGAAGCGCAGCTCCTAGCGAGCTGGGATGCTTTTCCGGAGCCCAAGCATTCTTGGGATTCTTCCGAAAGTGTAACAAAAACTATCGCAGGCTATTACATAGAGAGGAAAAATTTTTCCGCTGCGGAAACGTGGGTGAAAGAACTTTTCAAATGTGATCCTCTGCCGAGCGATCCCAAACCTTACCTTCTGCTTGGAAAGATATATTACGAATCCGGCAGGCACGAGCTGGCAGCGCAGAATCTTATCAAGGCATATGAGATGGGTGGTAGGAGAGGTTATGCAAGTGAAGATCCGAAATACTTGAAGTTCGCACTGGACCAAATCAAAAAGGCGAGTAAATGATGGCGAGCGACAATCTTGAGGAAGATGGCGGCCTGGAGTTGCCTGACGACATCTACGAGAAGGTGACTGCGCTGTCGGAAAAGGCCAATGACGCATTGGAGAGCGACAGGCCTTCGGCTGCGATCGAGCCGCTGCAGCAGGCCCTCGACCTGTTGCCCGCACCACAGTATGAGTGGGAGGCGTGGACTTGGCTGAACGGCTCGCTGGGCGAGGCGTATTTCAACCTCTCCGATTTCAGGATGGCGCGCATCTCGTTTCTTGACGCCATGAGTGGACCAGGCGGTCAGGGGAACCCTTACCTCTTGCTACGGGTGGGCCAGTCGGCCCTCGAACTGGGGGAGACGACGCAAGCCAAGCAGATGCTGGCACAAGCCCATATGCAGGAGGGCGATGAGTTGTTTTCGGATGAGGATCCAAAGTACCTGGCGTTTTTGCGCTCGAATCGCTGATCGGCCTGATCTTTACGGGAGTTGCTGTATGCCCATCCGATTCGATCCTCTGCCCGACATGCTGCTGCGCAATCTTGGCCGCTACAGTCGCCAGGAACCGCTGCAGAAGGCGTTGATGTCGTTGCAGCCGCCAGTCAGGGATCTTCGCCGAAGCCATGATGCCGACCCATATCCCGTCAGCGTGGATTGCCTGGGGCTGGATCTCATGTTGCAGTGCATGGACCCTACCCTACCCGACCATGAGCAGCTGTGGGGTCTGCACGCCCTGACCTTTCATACTCCCTTGTCCCGGCCAGTCGCGCCATGGAAAGGCGATTGGCCCAAAGGACTCGACGTAGCAACGGCTACCTCGCGGGATGTCGTGGCACTGCTGGCGGAGGAAGGCGATGAAGCACTACTCGCATTGCCGGAGATGGCCTGCTTCCTGGTGCCTGGATTCGACGGTCAGGCCTGGGTAGTGCAGTGCGCTTTCGGCGGCCGGGGCAAGACACTGCAGACCATGAGCCTGGTGCGCTCCGGGGACTGGGTGGGGGCGTCCTGGCTTCCCGGGTTCAAGCCGGCCGAGGCCAGCATCGCAGCCTGATTGCATCGTGGACGCAATGCATACACGTCCAATCGCCACGCCCACTTGTGCAGGAGTGCCAGGTTCCTCGGGACCAGAGAGACCCGAAAAGATCTACGGGCTGACCCCAAGGTACGAAGGCGGAAGGTTGCTACGGTGGTCGGTGTCGATCGCCCGCCGCGGCGAGCGTTTCCACCAGGAGTTCCGAGTTGCCACCTATGGCGACCCGGAGAAAGCCAAGGCCGCGGCGATCGCCTATCGAGACGCCATCCTGAAGAAGATTCCTGCGATGAGCCGGAGCGAGTTCGGAACGATCATCCGGAGCAACAACAAGTCCGGTATCCCGGGCGTGTCGCGCCGCGAGGAAAATGGCTTTGCACGGTGGTGTGCGATGGTGTCTCTGCCGGATGGAACCACGCGCAGGCGAACCTTCGCGGTAGTCAAGTATGGCGAGGAAAAGGCCCGCCAAAAGGCCGTGGAAGCACGGCTCGAATTGCTCAAGTTGCTCGACGGCTGGTTCGTGCACCACCCGGATGCCATGCCGCCCGGCCCGGCGCCAACCGCTGTTGTCGAGCCCACCATGCCTAAGCGAGAGAAGACGCCCGCGGGTGAAAGCAGGCGTCAGCCCTCGGCAGATAAGCGGGTGTACCGCACCCAGATCAAGTGGAGCCTGCGCAGCGGCGCGCAGGTCTGCCGCGACTACTGGGTTGCAGAGTGCGCGTTAGCCACTGGAGGCACCCGACGCAAACAGTTTTCCGTGAACGAACATGGGGAAGACGATGCCAGGCGCCGTGCGTTTGAGCAGCGCGGCGCCTGGTTGGCGCAGCCTCCAGAGCCAGCGCGCAGATGCGCTCAGCAGCGGAGCGCTGGTGCTGATGCCGCTAAACCGCAGCCTGGGATCTGACGCTTGGGCAGCATGCACCAAAACCATCCATGGAGCCGACCGCCTGGGCGCGGGCGATGAACCGGGCCAGCGCTTCTGACGGCACTTTGTCGGGGCGCAACAGATAGGTGGTGAGCAAGGGGGCCGGAGCCGCCAACGGACGCATCACCACCCCAGCCCGGCTGGGCGCAATGTAGGACGCTCCAGCCAGCCCCAGCGCCAATCCCGCAGACACCAAGGCGATCATCAGGTCGAACGAGGCGACGCGCTCCGCTACCAGCGGCTCCACACCCGTTCGCTGAAGGATGCGCTCCACCTGCATTGCCTGGCCTTCGTATGCCTTGGGGTCGCACAGCACGAGTGGATAGCGCATCACCTCTTCGAGCGCCAGATGCTTGTGCGCCAGAAGCGGATGCCGCGATGGCACAGCCACTGCCAGCTCCTCGGCCCAGACGGCCTCGGCCAGGAGGCCATCGCCAACGTCGGCAGACTGCGCGAACCCGATGTCGTACAAGTCGTCTCGCAGTCCAGCGATCTGCTCGGACAGCGTGACCTCGTACAGCTTGATGTCGGTCTCCGGCTCCTCTTCACGGCACCGGGCCAGTAGCGTGGGGAGTCCGGAAGGCGTGACGCCGTCCGACAGCGCGATGCGCAGCTGGCCATTGAACCCGCTGGCCGCGGCCTTTGCGCCATCGCAAGCCTGGTGGAGCGCAGCGAAGATCCGTGGCACGCGCTCCTTGAAGAGCATGCCGGCACGCGTCAGTCGCGTGCTGCGGGTAGTCCGCACGAACAATGGTGTTCCCAGGTCCGCCTCCAGCTCCTTGATGGTGCGGGAGAGCGGCGATTGCTCAATGTGCAGGCGCTCAGCCGCACGCGAAAAGTGAAGTTCTTCGGCTACCACTTGGAAGCACCGAAGATGGCGTAGTTCCATATTGTTTTTCCTTGTTGAACTCCAATCCATCGGTCTTGTCTCCTGCTCATTCCCTCATCGGCTACCTCATTGCATATGGCCTCCTGCTGTTGACGATCTTTCATTCATGTATCCCTACCGCACGAGTGTGAGGCGCATCGAGTTTTGGTGGCGCTATCCCGCAGGCATTTGGCTTCCGTTCAACTTCGCGATCTGGTCAATCTTGGGACACGCCCACGAGTCGCTTGATCGATACCGTTCTGAAAATTTCAGGCGCAAACGTTTTCGTCAGCGTGGTCCTCGCAATCCAATGCTTTTCGAGGCGACCTCAGTGCAGCGTCCCAGCCGTCATCGGTAAGGCCCTTCGGGAGAACCGAGCCAGCGCCTGCAGGCTTCAGGGCCGAGAGACAGGTCGTACCTACTGCAGAGCATGCCCCTGGGAGGGGGCCGATCGTAGAGGGACGGTAGACGCTTCGCTTCCCTACCGAGGGATGGAATTTGTTTCTGCGCATCTCACTTTATGGAGCCAATAAACGCTTCACGGGACAAATGAAATCCCAACCGCCCGCGTCCGCGCAGCAGTCGAATGGATAGGTGCGTCGATGGTTAACAGGAACCATAGCCCTTGCGGCTTTTTATCACCCGATCGACGGCCCGCGCTGCCGCCCCACATCCCACGTCACCGATGCACCGCGCACCGTCGCGGAAAGCTGCTTCCCCAGCCGCGGCTCGATGACGGACCGCCATGGAACCAGGCTGAAGCCCATGCCATCGTCCAGCATCGCGTAGCGCCCACTGGCGAGCATGACGGAGCGCCGGTAGATGCCGGCCACGCGCTGTCCGTCAGCCACCGGACGATGCGCCAGGCCGGTGTCGGCCGCGATGTCCTTCGCGGCCTGCGCGAGTTCCCGGCCGCGCAGCGTGCCCAGCAGATTGCGCGCCAGGAGGATGCGTTGCCCACGCTGCTCCGCCAGCCCCTGTTCCAGCAGGAAGTCGGCGCGCTGCCGCATGGCCAGCTTGGCGTCCGCACCAAAGCCCAGGTCCCCTACTCCGGCGCCACCGCCGATCAATTGCTGGTCCAGCCAAGTCGCCCCGATGACCCGGATCTGGCGCTCGATGGGCAGGTGCGATTTCAGCTCCACGGCGACACCCCCCAGCCTCTGGGCGTCGTGTCGGCGGCCACGCTCGGCCAGGTCGTCCGGCACCTTCCACAGCCCCTCCGACACGCGCTCCACGATGCCTGCCCGGCGCAGCGCTTCCAGCCGGCGGATATGGGCTGCGACGACCTCCCGCGGGTCGCGGTCGGGCGCGGCGCGGCCCTGCTTGATCGCGAGGTGATGGTCTGCGCGATACAGGCCATCGGTGGCCAGCGCGGCGATGTTCCGGTCGGCCATGCGCACCTCCGTGGTACCGCGCACTTCCACGACTGCGCCCACCGGGTAGTTCGCCAGTTCATCGCGCCGGCTCAACGCGACGTAGTGCGCCTTGCCGTCGGCACCATCGACCACCAGATAGCCACGGTCGTGCAGTTCGTCGGCGAGCCCCTTCGCGGCAACGCGACCGACGACGATGCGGCCATCACCACCCGGCTCGAATATCGCCAGTTCGCGCGAGGCACCGGACATGGCTCGCTGCATGGTGCGGATGATGTCGCCCCGTTCACCCAGGGTCCGCAAGGTCTTCTCCGCGTCCGCGTGGATGGTCCATGTTCCGGGCTGCACCTCATCCGCCAGCCCCAGTCGCTGCAGTCGCTGCAGCCGGCCGATGAGCACCAGGCGTTGGCGTTGCAGCTCCGGCCTGTTGAAGCGTTCGATCTGCACCTGGCCACCCTCCCCCAACTCGCGCTGCAGGGTGCGGTCCAGGCTGGTCCAGCGCTCCTGCTCCACCTCGCGCCCCAAGGTCTGCTGGATCTCCAGTTCGGTGCGCGGTCCAAGCCATTCCGTCGCCAGCTCGGCGGCACGGTGGCGGAAGCCATGGGCGATGTAGTCGCTGGCGATCACGAGGTCCTTGCCGGTGTCGTCCCGGCCCCGTACGACGATGTGGGTGTGGGGGTTGTCGGTGTTCCAGTGGTTGACCGCGACCCAATCGAGCCCCGTGCCCAGGTCGGCCTCCATGCGGCCCATGAGGTGCCGCGTATAGGTTCGCAGGTCTTCCAGTTCCGATGCGTCCTCCGGCGAGAGAATGAAGCGGAAATGGTGTCGGTCGTCGGCGCAGCGCTGCTTGAAGGCGTCCAGGTCCGCAGTGTCTGTCTGCGGCCCGTAGGCCTGCCCGGGCTCGCCATCACGGCCCACGCCGTCACGCTCGATGTAACGCAGATGTTTGGCGAGCGACCGGGGGCTGGCCTGGCGCTGGTTGACCAGCAAGGTCTTGATGGTCACGCGTCGCGACATGGGCGTCAGGTTCGCGCCCGCGAAGCGTGCCGCCGTATGGCCGCGGCCGAGGCGAGAGCCTGGCCGCTGGCCGGCGCGCGCGCCGCTGCCGCCAGCCCCGGGGCGTCGCATTGGCGGCTTGCCGCCACTGGCCTTGCCAGCTTGCTTCAGCACCTTGGAAATGAAGCTTTGGCTCTGCCCCTTGCCTCGGTTTTTCGGGGCGCTGGGGCGCACCCGGAAGTCGTCGTCGCGGCCCTGGGTCATGACTGCCCCTCGGGCAAGCTGCAGTGCGCCAGAGCGCGAGAAGCACGCGGACATCCCTGGAGCGGCGAAACTCCAGCACCCCACGCGGCACGGGGGCGAAGCCGCCGCGTGCCGCGCCAACCCCACGTGCAGACTGGCTTTCGACGCGGCCCGGTGCCGCGTCCTTTTGTCTTGCCTTCCGCCTTCGCCTTCTGCTTCCGCTTCAGGCACCGGCAGCCCGACGGCGCAGTGTTGCGCGCGGCCAGACGGCCAGCGAACTCGACGACGGACGCGCTGGGGACCGCAGGCCGGGCGCGTTCGAGGCAAGCACACTGCACAGTGGGCGGCTGCACCGGATGTTTCGCGAAGCGCGGTGCGGATGCGCACGCGCTGCACGCGCGACGACACGGCAGCGACCAGCGCGACGCCATGCGCGATGGCACGGTGAGATGCACGGCAACGTGCAGCGAATCGGGCGCCCTCATGGGCGTGTCTCCAGCCAGACCGGACGCGCAACGCCGACCACGGCGGATGCGCTGACCGGGCCGAAATAGCGGCTGTCGAACGAGGCTGGATTGGTCGCACTGAGCAAGAACAGTTCACCCTGTGCGAGCTGGCGGCACTCCGGCCAGGACAGCAGCGGCCGGCCCATCCGGTCCACTGTCAACGTGCGCGCCACCGGCACACCGTCGATCAGGACATGCCCCGCCACGATGCAGACATGCTGCGGCGCCACGGCGCCGACGCGCTTGAGCAGCGGGATGTGCGCCGGCAGGTAGCCGCGCTGCGACGCAAGCGCGGCGACGCCGACCGGCAAGCGAACCAGCACAGTGCTGCCCACCGACACCCGGGTCGGCGACCGCGATCCAGCGGACGCCATGGGATCGATGCGGTACCAGCCTACCGGCACGCTGTCGGACGGGTTGTAGATAAGCCGCGGATCGGGATGCGCGAAGGAGGCCCAGGCGAGCGCCGCGAGGCCGGCGGCCGACAGAGCCGCGAGCATGGCGCGAGCGCGCCGCCGTGGACGACGTGCGCGCGGCGGCAGCGCCTGCTGCGCAATGCCGGCCACGGGCGCTGCTTCGGAATCGGATGTGATCATGGTCGGGTATCCGTGGAGTTTTCTGGGAATTCACGTTCCAACAGGCCGCGCAGCAGTTCCGCCACGGTCACGCCCCGTGTGAACGCGGACACCTTGATGCGCGCTCGCATGGCGGGCGTGATGTCGAGCGTCAGGCGCGCGGTGTAGAGGTCACCCTTGGTGAGCGCATCGGCGTCGCCCTGGCGAATCCATGCCTCGGCATGCGGATTCGCGGGCGGGCGCGCGCCGATGCCGACGCGCTTGGCGCGAGATGCGGGCTTTGCGGTCATGTCGTCCACCGCAACAGTTCGTCCACCAGTGCGGCGATTTCTCGGGCCGCAGCGCTGTCCGGTGCCGTCTCCCGGACGAGCCGGCCAGCGGCCGCGCTGTCGGCAAAGACGATGCGCTGGCGCACCTCCGCGTGCAGCGCGTGCAGTGGCTGCTCCGCGAGCGCGCTACGTGCCTCCCGACCGATGACGGTGGTGCTCACGCGCCGGTTCAGTGCGAAGGCCGCGCGCAGCGCAGGCCGAAACACCTGCGCCTCGCGGATCAGCGCCACCATCTCGGCGCTGGCCCAGAGGTCATACGGGCTGGGCTGCACGGGGATCAAGGCGCGGTCGGCCGCCAGCAGCGCCGAGCGCGCCAGCGCGGCGATGCGCGGCGGCCCGTCGATCACGACGTGGTCGGCGCGGCGCGCCAGCTCCGGCGCCTCCTGGTGCAAAGTCTCGCGCGCCAAGCCGACCGCGCTGAACAGCCGTGGCAGCCCCTGTTGCGCACGACGCTGCGTCCAGTCCAGCGCCGATCCCTGTGGATCGGCGTCCAGCAGGATGACGTGCCCACCACGCATCGCCAGCTCGCCCGCGATGTGGGTGGCGAGCGTGGTTTTGCCGACGCCGCCTTTCTGGTTGAGCAGCGCGAAGATCATGGCGCGGCCCTCCCGATCGCGGAGAACTGCGCGTGCCGGTTGGTGGTTATCCACCGAATCGCGGCGCTTCTACCACCAATGTTAGAAATAGGGTTAGGTACGTTAAGGGGCTCCCAAACCCGCGCTGGCATTGGCTCTGCGGCCGATTTTGTTGCCCGATAGCACGAGTAATCGTTGCCCGATAGCACGATGCCCGAGTTGCCTGATAGCACGAGGCCGTCCACAGGAATTACCGCGGTTATCCCCGTGCCGTCGGCAGCACGGGCCGGAACGAGAGCAAGGGCGACCGAGTGCCATCGGCAGGCAGGATGCATAGCCGATATCCCGGCAACGCTTGCCGGGCAACCAAGACGCGCAAATCCGCAGCGAAGTCGTAGTAGCGCGCCACGCTGCCCGATTTGCGATAGAGGTGCTGGAAGTCGAACTGCCAGCCTCCAGGCTGCCGCCCGCCGTGCTTGCGCACGAGGCGGTACAGCCAGCGCTCGATGCCCCCCGTGAGCCGGAAATACCCCGGGTCGATGGTCAACACCAGCGCCGAATCCACCACGCCGGAGAAGAACCAGTCCGGCAGGATCAGTTCGATGCCCTGCGGCAAGCCACGGGCATCGGCCAGCTCCTTCCACTCGTTGATCCACGAGAAACGATGCAACCGGCGCCCCGTAGTCTCGCGGATGGACGTGGCCACCGTCGTGGACTGCAGCCGGTCCAGCGCCGCCTTGAGCCGCTGGTAGTCGCGCAGCGACGTGCCGCGGCCGATAAAGCGCAGGATCTCGTACGGCGTGGCGTGCATCAGCCGCGACGGCCGCAGGCCGGCATCGCGCGCCTGCACGATCTGCGAGGCCGCCCAGATCAGGATGTCGGCATCCCAGATTGTCGCGATGCCGTGCTCGTGCGTGCCCTCCACGCGGATCTTCACGTTCCCGGCCTGGAAGTCGATCGGCGCCGTGCGCCGCGACTTCGCGAGCGAGAAGAATGGGTAAGCCATCAGGTCCTGGCTGTCGCGCGGCGCCATGTCGCCAGGCAAGGCGCGGAACAGATCCAGCTGTTCCCGCTCCCGCGATTCCGGCTCGCACGGCGCGGCAGCCCGCCGTGTGGCCCCGGTCACCGCGCACGGCTGTCCGCCGAGTGACGCTCGGCGTATTCGGGATCGGACGTCGCCTCGAAGCTGCGCGCATCCGCCCAGGCATCGAGGTCAGTGACCGCGTACATCACGCGCCGGCCGAACTTGCGGAACTTCGGGCCGCCGCCGATCACGCGCAGCTTTTCGAGCGTTCGCGGGGACAGGCGCAGGTGCGTCGCGGCTTCGTCGTTGGTGAGGTAGCGCGGTGGGTGCGCGGCGGTGGTAGCAGCCTGCGGCGCAGCGCCGGGGGCGGCCTCGGGCCGCAAGGTTGTGGGTCGCATCATGGTGTTCTCCATCGATTCACAGCCCCGACCGCGGAAGCAGGTCGGGTGGGAGCAGTCTCTGGAGGACAGCGCGGCAGTGCATGTCCGTTTCGGTCCGAATCGCTCCGCGTCGGGACTGAAAGCCCACTCAGACGCTTGCCGTCTGCGCTGAGACCGGCGAGCGAAGTAATACGCGTGCGGGTGCCATTGGCGCACGGCAACGGCATGCATGCGTGCTTTCGTGGATATCCACGGAAGCGGCTCCGTGCATGCTTGCACAAGCACGATTGCGCTTTTGCGGATGGCATCGAACGAGCAATTGCACAGATGCGGATTTACGGATTTGTGCTTCCGCGGAGATGCGCTTCTCCGCTTCTGCGCTTCTGTGGCTCTGCGCCTTGCCCCGGCCGCGGCCGGGGCAATCCGGCCCCGCCGACGGGCGGGGCTCGGTGGCCGCCGTCAGGACGCCTGAGGCTTGCTGCGTGACCAGAACAGCTCATGCTTGCCGTCCTCGCCTTCGACCAGGCGGGCGTAGATCGGCGCCGGGAACGAAGGATCGTCCAGGGTCACGGACAGGTAGTCCCGGCCGGCTTCGCTGGTCTTCTTCCATGCCGCGCCAATGTCGTGTCCGGAGACCTGGAGGCGGAAGTCAGGGGCCTTCTCGTTGTCGGCCTTGTCGTTGGGGACCAGCCGGGCCTTCGCGTTGAGCGTGAGGGTGCGCAGCGTGCCGGTGTAGCCGTCGTTCTGGGTGGTGAAGGTGCCGATGTTTGCCATGGTGATTTCTCCTTTCGGGGTGACCCAAGGTCGCGCCAGTGCGTCCTTGTTGTGATCCGCCCGGCGGGGGATGGGCTGACCGCACCGCGCAGCGGTCGCAACGCAGTGGAGAGCCTGGAAGCGAAAAGAATTTGCTGCGCGAGGAAGCCGCGCAGCGGCGGGGAAATTGTTTTCGCTGGAAGGTTGCGGGGATGAAGCCCAAGGCGCAGCCGCGCCCACGCCAGGATTCACGACAAACAAGGACGTACTGGTGCCGGCCCTCCCCGAAAGGTGGCATGGCGGACTCGGTGCCTGCGCACGACGGCTGCACCGGCACGCTGAGCCTCCAACACCCGCGAGGCCATCCCAACGGCAAGGTTGGCAACGAGCATGCGCCCCGCCGCGTACAGCGGCGCAGCGCATGGCAGCTACAGGAAGAAGACCGGCGAAGCCGGCTGGCAGCGGGACACGTTCATGAGCAGTCCTTCATCGCGTCCTGGCATTGAACCGCCGCCGTCGAGGTCGGCAAGCACGAGCGGTTCCGGTCGCGCAGCACGCCATCGCGCGGCATCCGCCGCACACCCCAGGCATGGCGCTGCATGACATGGCAGTCGCGCATCGCGCGGCTGGCATTGCCAGTTGCCATGCATTGAAGGCAACCGCAGCGCCGCAGGTGCGGAGGCATGCGTGGTTGACGCCGAGGCCTGACGCCACCGGCGGCACGGCCTCGGCCAGAAGATTCGCAGCCGCACAGGCTGCTCGAAAGCTGCATTCAACACAGGGCGCGGCCACTGCAGCGCCCGGATTTTTCTCCGCGCCCAGCCCGGAACGGGCTGGGCGCGGCCGATTGCGGCTATTCCTTCGTTTCGATGATCCACGACTCTGCACGCGGCAGAACGCGGCCGGTGATGGGGTGCGTATCGGTCAGGTCCGCCTGGGCCGACCAGCCCGAGGGTGGGCGGTAGCCGCGCACGTCGTCAGCGCCGTCCAACGGCGGGCGCACGGTCCCGGGTGCGTAGATCGCCGCTATGCGCTGGCGGCGGGTGATGTTGCGAGACATGAGATTGCTCCTGCAACGAAACGCCCCGGCCGCGGCCGGGGCACTGTTCCGATTGCGGATCAGGCGGCCATCGCTTGCGTAGCCTCAATCTCCCCGTCTCCGGCATCGTCCGGAGCGTCTTGCGCCGGGTCTTCGGGCTGCACACCCTCCTGCTGCTGCGGGTCGTCCGAACGGAAAATCGTCGGCATCCAGCCCGTGCCATCGGCCAGCCGCTCGGCCTCGCTGGCAACGTCGGCCTTTTTCAGCTTCGCCAGCCGGCTGACGTGTTCCGGTGCGAACTCGGTCACTGCATGCAGGATCGCGGCCTTGGGGATGTGCCGGAAGTAGCCCTCCGCCGTGGGGCGCCACCATGCGGCCATGTCGAGGCCCACCGCCTCGGCCAGCACCGCGCCCGAGTGGCGATGCGCGGCGCGCAACGTCACGACGTCCACGGTGGCCCCCACGCACACCGCCAGCAGCTTGACCAATTCGTCCTGCTCCATCGCCAGCAATGCGGCGAACAGTTCGGCGCTGTCCTCGGGCAGCTTCGCAGCCCAGCCGCACTGCAGTTCGCGCAGCGCCGTGGCCGCTGGCGATTCGGGCAAGTCGGAGGCCACACGCTCCAGCCGATCTTGCGCGGTGGCGGACACGCCCAATGGAAGATCGCGGCGGAAGTGGCCGTCCTGCAAGATGGACTGCACCATGCCATGCACCAGCGCGGCCAGGGCCACTTGCGGATGCCGGGCCACCTCGATTTGGAGTGCCGCCGTGCGGTACGCGCTCAGGCGCTGCGCCAGCCGATCGGACAAGAGGGCGACTTGGGGTGCGCCCTCGGTGTCCTCGCTGTCGTCGTTGCTCGCATCGCCATCGGCAAAGCCTTGCCGCAGCCGCTCCAGCGTCCGCAGTGCCTTGGCCTCGGCTTCGCGCATCAGCCCGCGATGGACGACCGCCTCCCCGTTGCGGTCGATGGTGACGACGGCACCCGCCACGGCAAGCACGTTTGGGGCGTAGCACAGCAAGCCGTCCTCCAGCACCTGCCGGTGGCGGCGCAGATGCTCGCTCTCCTCATGCAAGGCTTCCAAAGCTTCCTCGTCGTCGGCGTCCATCGCGGCCTCGATGGCCTCGTCGATTTCCTGCATCCCGGCCTGCACCTTCTCGATGCGCTGGGCTTCGCGCTTGGTTGGGGTGCGGTGCTCTCGCGGCGCGCGCTGGAAGGCGTGCAGGTCGGCATGGGTCGCGGTCGGCACGGCTTCCACCCAGGCCCAGCCCTCGGCCTTCACCTCGGAGGCAATCCCAGCCAGCTTCTCGTGCGCCAGCCGCTCCAGCAGCGCGGCGTCGCTGAGGTACACGCCCGTATCCGCTTCCGCGAACAGGTCGCGGCGCACACCGCCGCCCGCGGCCTCGTAGGCACCCAAACCCACGAATCGCACCAGCGGATTCCGGTAGGCGTCGATCTCTCGTTCGGTGAGGCGTTCGCGCAGCATTGCCGGCTGGCGCTGCCACGTCGGTGCATCGTAGAACGCGGCCTCCTGCGCAGCGTAGTCATCGGTGATGGCAAGGGCCATCAACTGGTCCAGGTTCACGGCGTCCGCACGGTAGTCGGCCATCAGGCGCGGCGAGACGTTCGCCAGCTTCAAGCGGCGCTGTACCACCAGCGGGGTGACCGAGAAGTCGGCCGCAATGTCTTCGATGGGCCGCCCCTCGGCCACCAGCGCGGCGAAGGCCTCGAACTGGTCGGCGGGGTGCATGGCTTCGCGCTGCACGTTCTCCGTGAGGCTGGCCGTGCGGGCCGTGCCGTCGGCCACCAGCAGGCAAGGCACCTCCCATTCCTTGCTGAGGCGGCGCCGCTTCGCCAGCAGCTTCAACGCGGCCAGCCTGCGCCCACCGGCCACGACTTCGTAATGCTCGCCATCGGCAGCGGCGATCACGATCAGGTTCTGTAGCAGGCCCACGCGCTGGATGCTGGCCGCCAGTTCGGGAATGGACATGCGCGGGGTCTTGCGCACGTTGCGGCCCTTCCCGGATCTGTTCATCAACATCACGCCCGTGGTCGTGATGTTCCTGGCGTGGCTCATCGTCATCCTGTGCTTCTTCGTGCTGGCGGTGCAACTGTTCGTCACGCTGGTGGAGTTCAAGCTCACCACGCTCGCAGGCTTCGTGCTGGTGCCATTTGCCCTCTGGTCCAAGACCGCGTTCCTCGCCGAAAAAGTCCTCGGCAACGTCGTGTCTTCCGGCATCAAGGTGCTGGTGCTGGCGGTGATCGTGGGCATTGGCTCCGGGCTATTCGCAGAGTTCGAGGTGCACCCTGCGCAGCCCTCGATCGACCACGCGCTGGTCATCATGCTGGCCTCGCTCACGCTGCTGGCGCTGGGCATCTTCGGCCCAGGCATCGCCACCGGGCTGGTGTCCGGTGCACCGCAGCTCGGCGCGGGTGCGATGGCAGGCGCGGCGGTGGGCGCGGCCGGCACCGCCGTCGCCATCGGCGCTGCAGCGACCGGCGTGGGCAGTGCCGTCGCGGCCGGAGCGCGCATGGCGCCTGCCGCCGCCCGCGCACTGGATCGCGGGGCCAGCGCAGCGGCCGGTGCAGCGGGCCGGGCTCAGTCCATCTTCCGCGCCGGCTCCGCTGCCGCGGGCGGCGGCCCGGAAGGCGCCGCCGCCGGTCTCGGGCAGGTGGCGCGCGCCGGCATGCGCGCGGCCGGCAGGAGGGCGGCGGCTGGCGTCCAGTCCTTTGAGCGGCGCATGGCTGCAGCGTTTGATACCGGAGCCGCGGGCAACGTCGGAGGCGAGGCCGGTGCCGACGCCCCCGCACGCGGCACCGATCCGCCGCCCCAGCCCGCGTGGGCGAAGCGGCTGCACCGGCGCCAGCAACTCGGCCATGCCGCCGGCACCGCAGCGAACGCGCTGCGCGGCGGCGATGGAGGCGGCTCTTCCCAAGGGCCGCGTCTTGATCCCGATTCATAAGGAGGTTTTCCCATGCGATTCAAACGACCACGGGTGCGCTATAGCGACACCCCGCAGCCCGCGACTGCCTATCAGGCAGCGGCCCAGGCCTGGGACGAGCGCATCGGCTCGGCCCGAGTACAGGCGAAGAACTGGCGGCTGATGGCCTTTGGCTGCCTCGGACTGGCGCTCGCGCTGGCCGGCGACCGCATCTGGCATTCCACGCAGTCGCTCGTTACGCCCTACGTCGTCGAAGTGGACAAGGAGCACGTGCGGGCCGTGGGTGAGGCGGTCACCCCGTACCAGCCCACCGACGCGCAGATCGCCTTCCACCTCGCGCAGTTCATCACCCGTGTGCGCTCGCTGTCCGTCGATCCGGTCGTGGTGCGGCAGAACTGGCTCGATGCCTACAACTACACCACGGACAAGGGGGCCGGCGTGCTCAACGACTTCGCCCGCTCCAACGACCCGTTCGCGCGTGTCGGCAAGGAGTCGGTGACCGTGCAGATCACCAGCGTGGTCCGCGCTAGCGATTCCTCTTTCAACGTGCGCTGGACTGAACAGCGCTTCGCCAACGGATCGCTGGCGGGCACCGAACGCTGGACCGCCGTCATCTCCATCGTCCTGCAGCCTCCGCGGACCGAGCAGAAGCTGCGGAAGAACCCACTGGGTATCTACGTCAACGGCCTTTCGTGGAGCCGCGAACTCGATGCCCCCGAAGGAGCCAAGCCATGAATCCGTGTTTCCGTATTTCCGCTTCCACGTTGGCTGCAGCGATCGCGTTGGTGGTCGCTCTGGGCGGCTGTGCATCGCAAGGCCGGCCCGCGCCGCGTATCCCGCTCGACGAGCCGGTGCAGGCGCAGCCGCTGCCCGAGCCGCCGAAGCCTGTCGAAGTGGTGGAGGTGACGAAGGTGCTGCCCATGCCCGCGCAGTTGAAGCCGTTGCCGGCCACAGACGAGCCCAAGCCCGCGCCGGAGCCGGCGGACGAGGCGGTGCGGGTCTCCCGCGCCAACGCCGAGGCGCGCGTTGCGCCAACGCGGGAAGGCTACGTCAACGCGATTCAGGTGTGGCCCTACACCGATGGCGCCCTGTACCAGGTCTACACGGCAGCAGGGCGCGTCACCGACATCGCGCTGCAGCCCGGAGAGGAGCTGGTCACCGTGGCCGCGGGCGATACCGTGCGCTGGATCGTGGGGGACACCACCAGCGGCAGCGGCGCGGATCAGCGCGTGAGCATCCTGGTCAAGCCGATCCGCGCAGGCCTGCACACCAATCTCGTCATCAAGACCAGCCGCCGGACCTACCTGCTGGAGATGACCTCCACCGAGAAGGCATGGATGGCCTCCGTTTCCTGGGACTATCCCAAGGACCGCATCCTGGCGCTGCAGCGCCAGGCCCAGGCCGCGCAAGCGGCTGCTCCGGTAGATGCCGGCCTCTCGTTGGAGCAGATCCGGTTCCGTTATGCGATCACTGGCAGCAACCCGTCGTGGAAGCCGCTGCGTGCTTTCGACGACGGGCAGAAGGTGTACATCCAGTTCCCGCCCGGCATCGCCCAGGGTGAACTGCCGCCGCTGTTCGTCATCGGCGCCCAGGGTGATGCGCAGTTGGTGAACTACCGCTTCCGGTCGCCGTACTACGTCGTGGATCGCCTGTTCGGCGCGGCCGAACTGCGCCTTGGCGGCGGCAAGAGCGCTGACGGCAAAGCGGGCGAGGGCGAAGTGGTGCGCATCGAACGCACGGATGGTGCCCGGAGGGAATGACCATGGCACAAGACGACATGCCCGTGGGTGCCGCAGCGGCGCAACCCGCCAAGGTGGCACCCGAGACTGTCGCGCTGCGCGCCCAGCCGCGTGCCGTGACCCGGCTCAATCGCCGCACGCTCGCGGTCCTGATCGGCGGCCTCTCGGCCGCCGTGCTCGGCGCGCTGATGTGGTCGCTGCAGCCGCAGCGGCGCGCTGCTAGCGAACAGCGCGAGCTCTACAACGTCGATCGCATCGCGAAATCGGAAGGGCTGGACGCGCTCCCGAAGGACTACTCGCAACTGCCGCCGGCTGCTCCCAAGGTGCCGGAGTTGGGGCCGCCGCTGCCCGGCGACCTGGGGCCGGCCATCCTCAAGGCACAGCAGCAGCCGGCCGTGGCCACCTACGCGCCGCCGGGCCAGGATGCCGCGGCGGCCGAGCGCGACGAGCTGCGCAAGGAAGCCGAAGCTGCCGCGGGATCGTCGGTGTTCTTCCGCACCGGCAACAACCGTCCGGGGACGGCCGCGGCCCCCGCGGCGCCCCCTGCCATGGGCGCTTCGGCGCCGCCGGCATCCGCGCTCGCGGCCTTCGATCCGCTCGCCGCAGGGCCGGCTTCGACCGCGCCGCAGCATGCCGATCCAGCCACCGTGCAGAACCGGCAGGACCAGAAAGAGGCTTTCCTGAAATCCGGAACGCCGGATACCCACAATTCCGGAAAACTGCAGATGCCTGAGTCGCCTTACCAGGTCATGGCCGGATCAGTGATCCCCGCGGCCCTGGTCACCGGCATCCGCTCGGACCTGCCGGGCGACGTCATCGGCACCGTCACCGAGCCCGTGTACGACACTGCCACGGGCCGGCACCTGCTCATCCCGCAAGGCTCACGCATCTTCGGCCGCTACAACAGCCAGGTCAGCTACGGGCAGAGCCGCCTGCAGGTCGTCTGGCATAGGATCATCCTGCCCGACACGTCCTCGCTCACGCTCGACAACCTCGTGGGCACCGATCCGGCCGGCTACGCGGGTCTGGAGGATGGCGTGGAGCGGCACTGGGACCGTCTGCTCGCCGGCGCAGCGCTCACCACGCTGCTGGGAGTGGGAGCCGAACTGGCCGCGCCGGAGAACCGCCAGGACGGCAACCGCATCGTCATCGCCGGCAGGGACGGGCTGCAGGACAGCGTCAACCAGGTCGGGCAGGAACTGACCCGCCGGAACCTCAACGTGCAATCCACCTTGACGGCCCGGCCAGGGCTGCCGGTACGCATCATCGTCAACCGGGACCTGGTGCTGCGGCCGTACCAGCCGATCTTCTTCGCCAATGGCAAACCACAGGGAGCATTGCAATGACCCAAGGCAACGACAGCACTCCGGCCAACGACAGCGGGAAGAGCGAAGTGCGCGGTTGTGGCAGCACTGCCGCGCGTGCGCTGCAGAACCGCCGCAAGCTGCGGTTGGGCCCGCTGCCCAGGACCGACAGCACCAAGATCACCTTCGCGTGTCCAGCCAGCCTGAAAGCCGACCTTGACCGCTACGCCGCGCTGCATGGGCAGACCTACGGCGAGACGGTCGATGCGGCCGCACTGATTCCACATATGCTGGAGGCGTTCATCGCGGGGGATCGAGGTTTCCGGCGGAAGGGATGACCTGGCTCGCGGCGTTAGCGGAACAAGGAAGCCGCCCGTTGGGCGGCTTCTGTTTTATGTCCATGCAAGCGATTCGACGGAACTCCCTGATGCTTCACAAAGAAAGCGGTGATATGGGCGGCCGGCGCATCCGCCCCGCCAGTCCAAGGGTGCGGCGTTCACGTTATCGCCAGTGTTGTTCCAGGTAAAGGTCATAGGTTCTTCGGTACACCTATGGGGCAAGTCTGTCAGACTTTCCCTACTGCATGCGGCAACCTCCACTGGCATCCTATGCTCCTCGACGAAAGGCAGCCGATTAACGCCGCATAGCGTGACCGTTTTGCCAATCTTTCATGGATCTGCTGACGCCTATATGACAACTTCACGTGCGCCACAGAAGGGCGAGTTCTACATCCTGGGGCCGGACCTGCGCGGCGGCGGCCCGGGCCACGGTGTCGAGTTCGATAACGAAAAGGCGCTTCGCCCTCCCGGCCGGGGAATGATTCGGCCGGTACACGGTGGCTTTCCGCCCCTGAGCGAAATCCCGCGGCTGCGCTACGACAGTAGTAAAGGCCTGATGCCGAGGGACCTGGAGGGTGGATTCAGCGGCTATTGGCTGGTCTCTGCGCCATTGAAGCAGGTATTCGAATCCGTGGATGCCGGCGGATTTGCTTTCCAGCCCTGCGAGTACACCCTGGAAGATGGATCGCAAGGTCCGGACTATTTCTTGTGCGATGTGGTGCGGACACTGGATGCGCTCGATGAGGCCGCATCCACCGTCAAGATCCTCACCGAGGGCTACGCGGCCGGGAAGTATTACAGCCTCGCCGGCGGCGCCAGTCTTGCATTCATCAAAGATGTGGTCGGATCAGCGCACATCTTCCGAACTCCGTACAACAGTCAACTGGTCGTTTGCGATCGCATGTTGCGCGACGCCCTGATCGCGGGTGGCTTCGGCAAGCCCCCGAACTCCCGTGGCGTTTGGCTTGAAGATGCTGCGGACTATTGATCCATAGGGAATCTCGGACCTCCGGAGTCGAGGCGCATGGCGGACAACGATCCCATCCTGCAAAGTCACCATGTCATCGAGCAGAGCTTTTTTCGTAATCACCCGTTGATCCGCAAGCTGGTCGAACATGGGCTGATCGACGAGCACGCTTCCGCGAACCGCCTGTATTTGCCGATGGATGGCAAGCTGGCAGAGGAGCTTGAAACCTCCCCGCACCGAGGACGTACTCGCAGCTCGTACACCAAGGGGATCCAGCAAGAACTGAACCGCATCATGGATAGCGCCGATGGTGTGGCCGCGTTGGATGATGATGCTGTCGCCCTCAAGAGAGTGTCGGCCAAAATCGCAGAGATGCAGGACACGCTCAAGGTAGCCTTGGTCAATGGTGACGTGTACGCCACGACGCCGGACAGGTTGACCAATGACGAGGCCAACGCGCAAAACCGCAGGATGTTCTCCGATCTCGATCGGTACCGTGCCGAGCATCCGCAACAGCTGAAGACACTTCGCGCGATGGGTGCCGTGGAGTCTGAATGGGCCGCGATCACGCACTCCGAGCAGCGTATCGTCGCGGTGGTCGAGGCCAAGCAACGCACGTCTGCGAACTTGGTGGCAGCTTCGAGTCTGAAGGACGAGGCCGTGCGAGAGGCCGCCGGGCGTGCAGAGTTCCGCATGGCCATCGAGCAAGCCCAGCAATCCGGACGCCTTCGGCTGAATGAACCGAGCATCTCGCTGGTCGCACAAGTCGTAGGTGACGAGCTCCCGGTCATGGGCCGCGCAGGTAGCGCACTGTCAACCTACAAGCCATTGTCCCAACGCGGCTTCGCCACCACCGAGTTTCTGGCCGGCGAACACTCTGCCAGCCAACTGCTGCGCGGCGCAGGCCTGCTCGCCAGTGCCGCCGACACCGTCATCACTGCGCGCCGTGCCGGCGAACTGTATAGCCAGAGCAATCCTCTTGCCGCCCAGTCGGAATTGACGCACTTCGCGGGCCGTAACCTGGGCGGCTGGGCTGGCGGCACCACCGCCGCCTATGCCTTGGGCACGTCTGGCGCCGGCCCCATGGTGCTGGTCGCGGCCGATGCGTACTTCATGACCAAGGCCGGCGAGAAGCTGGCTGATCTGTACGACAACCGCCAGATCTACCAGCAGACCGACCGCGACGGCACGCATTGGTCCTTCAACGGCTACGCCTGGTCGCGCCAGGGCATGGTCGATGGCACCAACGATGGCGCCAGCGATCCCGTCCCTACGTCCATCGTCGCCAGCTACGACAAGGCGCGCGAGCTGAACTACCTCGCGACCAACGCCGCGGCGGCGCTGGCACTGAAGGACGCACCGAAGCCGGATGATCCCTGCATCCTGCCGGCCAACGACAGTGACCGTCCTAGCCTTTCCCCCGCACCCTGGAAGCGTGACCCCACCGACGGCCAATGGCATCGCCTGGCCAAGATCGGTGTGTCCGGGGAGAACAACCGCGGCATCTACGCCGAGGAGACGGCATTGGCACCGCGCGTGGCGGAACTGGAGGCCGAGGCGGCGGCCGTCGTTGCGCGCAATCTCGCCAACAGCCCTGCGGCCATAGCAGCGCGCTACGAGCTGGCTCACCACCGCAGTGGCTGGGCGGCAGAGGGTTGGCCGATGTCGGAGGCGGTACGGGCGGCATTGCCCAATCCGGATGCATTGACCGCCTCCGATGGCAAACAGTACCGCCGTGATGCCGATGGTCAGTGGACCCACAACGGCGTCCCGGCCGATAGCAATCACGCATTGGAGCTGAACACCGCCCGCGCGTTGCTGCAGCCCGCGCTGGTCGAGCATGCCCAGGACATTGCTGCGTCTCCCCAGTCACGTCCGTCGCCACAGGACCTGCAACGTGAGGAGACGCTCTATCGCTACCGTATCGTCGGAACTGAGTTGAGGCCCGAGTGGCGCGAGGCGATCGAGCTGGCGACCCAGCGCACACGCGAAGCGCAAGGCCTGTCCCGCGCTGGCGCGCTGCAGCTGCAGCGCGGCCCCGGCGGGGTGTTCGGTGCCGACAGCCCGATTGCGCATCTCCAGCGCGGCGCCGACGGGGTGGATCGCATCGTAGCCGTCACCAGCATTGAGGAGATCCGTCAGGCGCTGCAGGAGGTACGGGCACACCAGCCAGCCCAGCCGTCCCCCGACATGCCGACGTCGCGGTTGGCGCCGACTGCGCGCGCCCCAGACGGGTCAGCCGACTCGGACGGCGCGTCCTCCAATCCATCTTCCAGCCCGCAGCATGCGCTGGACATGCAGGCGCAGGCACAGGCGGCCAGCACCGCTCAGCAACGCGAGGCGCGCGAACAGCAGGAGCGCCAAACCGGGGAACAGCAGATCGCGCAGGCGCGCGAGCACGCGCTGGCACAGGCATCCCACGAGGAGCAGGTGCATGCGGTACAGGCGCTGGAGGCGCATGCCACGCTCGATCATCAGAGCCAGGAGCTGCAGCAGCGCGAGCAACAGGAACGCCAGGTCCAAGACCAGCGGGCACAGGAACAGCGCCGGGCACAGGATACGCAGCAGCGCGAGGCGCAAGACGCGCAGCAGCGCGAACGGGAGCAGCGACAGGCCGAGACCGACCGGCAGCGTGAACAGGAACAGCGTCCCACCCAGAATGCCCTGCCGCGCGAGCAGGAACGGCGCCAGGCCGAGGACGCTGTGCCAGCGCGTGAGCAGCGGCAGGCGCGAGAAGCGCCGCCGCTGCCGCACGGGCGAGAAACGGCCCTGGCCGAGAGCGTCGTGAAGCCGGAGCGGGAACAGCGCCAAGCCCAGGAAGTCCCGCAGCGCACCCAGGCGTTACCTGGCGGCCAGGACCGCTACGTCCAGGAGGCCGCCGAGCCACTGGCGCCGTCTCGGCATCCTCAAGGGGCCGAGGCATTTCAGCAGACGATGCACGAACACCAGGCACAGGAAGGCCAGGCACAAGATGCGCATCATCCGGCGGAACCAGCGCCGGCAAACGCGCACGCATCGATCTCGCAACCCACCAATGCGCAAGCGCCGCCCGCTCAACATCTGCCGAGCACGCCAGCGTCTTTCATGCACGAGGATGCGCCACTGCGACGGCGCGAAGCGTCCCTCGACGCGCCAGTACAAGCGCGCCACGCCCAAGTCGCAGACGCGACGGTGGACGAGCCGCCCACCGCGGAGCGCATGGAGGGCCAGCGCGCAGCGACGCCCTCTGCGCCTCTGCCAGTGGCGGAACATGGGCTGGCGCTTGCGTCCTCTTCCGGAACGCGCGGCACTGACCAAGGCGACCGCGGAATCGAAGAGGACGCAACGCCCCGCGAGCAGCACCGCGATGCGCCAGCGGATGGGCAGGATGCCCACACCGCTCCCGCGCCGGAGAGAGCCGAAACTTGGGAGGAGACGCTGCAAACGATGCGCGCACTCCGGATACAGCTGGAAAAAGACCTCGCACACGAAGAACGCCTGGAACAGGAGCGGCACGAGCGACGGGGGCGTGGGGACGATCATCCCCTGGCAGACCTCGATGTCCGCCATCCGCAGGGTGCGCGTGCGTCATCCGAGCAGGCCGCGTTCGAGCGGCAGGCGGCCATGGCGCAGCACGATGCCGCTCCTGCGGCTGCGCGAAGGCCCGGCGAGCCGGGCGACGCACCGCTGCCCCAGCGCAAGGAAGTCTCAGGCGACAGCGACGTCGATGACCTGCTGCATGCCATCTATTCCAAGAACGACGCCGCGATCGAGCAGGCTTTGGATCGGATCTCCAACAGCCCCCTCACCCATGCCCTGTTGCGACAGGGGCACGAACATCTGGAGGCCAAGGCGATGGAAGAAGCGAAACAACAGGCTACCGCCATGCAGTCGCTGGGATTGGATACGCCAACGGAGGTGCAGACCAGCCGTGGCCCGGTGATGGTGATGACCCTACCTCAGTTCGCGAGCGGCCCCATGGCGCAAGGCGGCGGCGGCGCGCCGGGAGCAGCAGGTGGCGGGGGTGGCGATGGAGGGGGCGGCGGAGGTGGAGGCAGTGGCGGCGGCGGTGGAGGCGGCGGGTAGTCGCTGCCGATCCTGCGGTGAGGGAAATTCTCAAGAGGGACATGATGGATATGCCAAGTACGCACGCGCGACCGGCAAGCGACACCCCCAGCGAAGCGCTGCAGGAAACGATCCAGGCCATGGCCGCGCTGATTGCAACCATGCAGAGGCGGGAACAAAGCCTGCAGGACCAGATTTCCCGGCAACTGCAGGCGCTCAACGGCGCAGTGGACAATGCGGATCGGAGCGTCAATCGCGTGGTAGAGAACGCACTACCGCGGCTGACGCAATTGACGCAACAAGCACTTGCGGTGGCGCTGGAGCCGGCGGCCGATCGCTTCGATCGCACGCTGACCGCCGCGAACCAGACGCTGCAGCAAGCCACCCAGCGCTACGCGCAAGCGCAGCAATCCCTGGAATCCAAGGCAATGCGTCGTATGTGGATGGGGGCCATTGCCGTTCTGGTCGCGACCATCATGGGGCTATGTGGTCTGGGATACGCGATGCACAGCGCGAGGGCGACCCTGGCCGAGGCAGAACAGCGCCGGGCAGAGATCGCCTACATGGATCGCGTTGCTCGGGCCGATCTGGTGCCTTGCGGCGAAGACCGGCTCTGCGCTGATTTCGAGAAGAAGGGGCCGCGTTATGGAGACCGTGGCCAGTACCGGGTCATCACACTGCGCCAGTCTGGCGCCCGCTGAACTGGCATCAAGCTGGTCCTTCTTGTCCAGTTTTGTAGACGAGGTGGTAATGCTGGTGCTTGCCGGCGAAGTCGTTCAGGGAGTAGCTTGGCGGCGTCGCAAATGCGAACCTTGAGGAGATGGGCATGGACAGCATTTCGTTCCCTTCTGCAGGTCGCCCTACTGCCTGCAGCGATCGCGAGCGCATCTGTTGCTGCAGCTGAGTCGCCATCTCCCGTTGGACACGTTGTCCAGGGGCTTGGCGAAAGCATCCCTGCGGGCGCCAAGAACGTCAGTCTCTCGCCGCGCTTCAAGGTCTATACCTTCACGCAGGACGGCGTGAAGTATGTGCAGATCAACTCTTTGCAGGATGAAGTGTTGACCGTCCTGGTTGTGACGCCCGGCGCGCAGCAACAGTTACCCATCGGGTCGGCTTCCGGAACACCCGTCGTGTTCGTCGATCCAGCCAAGCAGCCCTGACACCATCACCTCAGACTGAGCACTGCCGGCAGCCCGTGTTGCCCCAATCCCGGCTTCGAGCCGCGCCTGGAGTTGTCAACCGTCGCCTGCTCCGGACCACGTACCTTGAGCCTGCCTGAAATGCAGGCGAAAGCTCCCCTGATGGGGACAAGGACGAGTCATGGAGATGAAGAAGACGAGCATGCTGGCCCGTATCGCGCTGGCGGGTGTTCTGCTGGCTGGCGCCCATGCGGCGCAGGCATGCTGCCCTGATGGTGGGCATGGAGCACCTGCAGCGGCCGCCGGCCTGGGTGAGGCCCTGCCGAAGGCCCGGAACCTGGCGCTGGACCCTGCCTGGCGCATCTATGAGTTCCAGCGCGATGGCGTAACGTACCTGCAGATCAACGATGTGGCGGGCACGGTGCGCGCCGCAGTGGGCAGGGTCAACGACACGCTGTGGGTGCTGCCGATGGGGGCGGACGTGGCCCGCGTGACCTTGCCGGCGAAGGGGGCGAGCACCGTGGGCACTGTGGTGTACCAGACCTCGGGCTTCGTCGTGCGCGTGGTGCCCGGCAGCGGAGGCAACGCCTGGCAGATCAGCGCCGTAGACTGAGCCCTTCGCCCACCGATTCGGACACCAGAAAGCTGAGGCTGTAGGCATGGCGGCGCCGGCAGGTGCCGCCATGCACTTTGAGCCGCGCCGCCAGCTCCCAATCGGCGTCCCGGGCCATGGGGCGCTGTCGATCCAACGGGGATGCGTCGGCGACAACGCAGACCACGATGCCTTGGCGGTTCCCGGCTCGCCATACCCGGGCCTTGAGAAGGTGTCGCTTGGCCGCCGGCAAGGTCTCGACCACGTTGAGCACACAACGGTAGGCTACCAGCTGCAGCCCGAGCGAGAGCCGCATGGGATCTCCGCGCAGACGGCACCGGAATTCCGTGTCGCACAGGTTGCTCATGGCCACGGAGCGGAATGTCTCGAACAGGCCATGCGTCTCGATGCCCAGCGGATACAGCGCCGTGACGTACTCATCCAGCAGTTGCGCCTGGATCACGCCGCTGCGCGTCATCTCCATGGCGGCCGCATGCTGCCCTCGGGCGCGCAGGTGGGCCACGATGTCCTTTCGAAGCTTGTTCATGTGGACGGTGAGGTCGCTGTATTCCACAACGCGGCGTCGCAGGGTGCGCTCCGCCTGCAAATAGCTGGCTTGCGCGAACTGCAAAGCCTCCTGCCGCTCGTGCCGGAAGCGGCCCGCACGCTCGAATGCCATCGACAGGCGAGACCCGAAAACGAACAGGCCCGTGGCGGCCCCCGCGAGTGCGACCTGCACACGGAAGGCCTCGGCATGGTAGGCCGCCAGCGTCATGGCATCGGGAAGCATGATGCCGATGGCGACATTGGCGAGCACGACGCCGACGGCGGCGCCGCGCCAGCCATGCAGTAGCGTCAGCACGATCGCTGGAACGACCATCATCGCCATGAGCATCTGGTGCGAGAGATGGTCATGCGTTGTGCCTGCGACCAAGAACAAGGCCACCACCGCCCCGCAACTGAGGAGCACATCCCTCGGCAATCGTGGCCGAGTGATCCCAGGCTCCTTTCGGCGCAGCCATAGCAGCGACGGCAGGATGAACATCAGCATGCCCAGGTAGTCGCCGAGCCAGTAGCGCGCCAACGCCTCCATGGGAGTGAGCGCCGTGTAGCCCTTCAGGGTGACGTTCATGGCCACATTGCAGAGCGTGCTCCACAGCGCCAATGCCAGGGACAGAGGAAGCAGCAGGTACTCCTGGTCCAGCAGCCGCGGCAAGTGGCGGCGCGCGGCATGCACCGCCAATGCGACGTAGGGCATCAAGAGGAACGGGCTCGCATAGGCCCATAGCGGACTGGCGCCGCGCTCCACCATGGGAACACGGATCGTCAGCAGCGCAGCCGCATCGCCGGCGAGCAGGTAGGGCCAAAGGCGGTACGGCATGAACAGCAGGGTCGCCGCGCGCAGCCCCGCTGGCAGGTACCACTGGTCCATGGAGCAGTGCCACGCCAGCAGGAAGGAGGCGCAGTAGGCCGTACTCATCAGAGCGCCTTTGGCGATGTTTTTCCCCGCGGCCATCCCCAACCATCCGTGGCGTGTCAGGGCTACTGTACAAGCCGGTTCTAGCGTGGGGGTAGACAGCTGGGGAGTCACTGCTATGCCTGGGCGCGGATGCCCAGCTGCTACCGCAAGTTGTCTGCCTTGCAAGCTCTCGCGCAGGCTAATTTGAGACGCTTTTTTAGTGACTTCCGCCGCAACTCGATGGATACACATTGTGTATCCAATGCTATCCTTGCGCCATGTCGCTTAAAGACGCTGGTATGCGGATCCGAGTGGAAAAAAAGCTGCGCGAGGCTTTCGTGCTGGCTTGTCGCGCCCAGGATCGACACGCTTCCGATGTACTGCGCGACTTCATGCGGACGTTTACGGAGAAGGAGCTGCTGGGCCAGGCTGACCTGTTCGCTGCCTCCAAGGAAAAAAAGAGATGAAATTGCAGACGGAGCAAGAACTGGTGGCCCTCTGCCTTGCCCTCATTGGTGGGCAAGGCTGCTTGTCTGCAGCGGAGCGTAAGCTGGCAAAGACAGCCCCTGTATTGGGCCTCAAGTCCAAGGACGTCGAGAACATCCGTAAGGCGATAGCGCAGGGTGCTGATCCTCTCGGAGAGGCTTTCTCATCTATCCGCTCGGCTACCCAGCGCCGTGCAGCGGGGGCTGTTTATACGCCCGCGCCGATTGTCCGCTCAATGATGACTTGGCTGTCTAGCCAGGGCGTACCCGCACGTATCGTCGATCCTGGCGCGGGCTCGGGTCGCTTCATTTTGGCAGCGGGGCTCGCATTTCCTGATGCGCAACTCGTCGCAGTGGAGATGGACCCTCTTGCTGCGCTGATGCTGCGGGCGAACTTGAGTGCCCATGGCTGGGTCGGTCGGGCGACGGTTTTGGTCAAAGACTATCGGCAAGTCACGCTGCCGCGTTGTGCGGGGGTGACGGCATTCATTGGCAATCCGCCTTACGTGCGGCATCACGATATCGACGAAGCTTGGAAAGCGTGGTACGCCACGCATTTCGCTTATCTCGGCATCAAAGCTAGTGCGCTCGCTGGCCTTCATTTGCACTTTTTCCTGAAAACTCGCTTACTTTCTAAGGCGGGCGACATTGGAGCGTTCATCACTTCCGCAGAGTGGATGGATGTGAATTACGGATCGGCGCTACGCCAGCTCCTCCTAGATGAATTGGGTGGGGTGGCTTTGCACGTGCTTGAACCAACCGTCGAGGCCTTCCCTGGTACAGCGACAACGGCTGCAATTACTTGCTTTCGAGTCGGCGAGACGGTCGAGCCTGTTCGTGTACGTGCGGTGGAAGAGTTGAACTGCCTAAACGGATTGACTAGGGGGACTGACATTCCTCGGGAACGGCTGGAAGCCGCATCCCGCTGGTCAATAATCGTCCGTCCATCTGTTGCACCTGCAGATGGAGAGATGGAGCTTGGTGAGCTGTTCCGGGTCCATCGAGGGCAAGTCACAGGTGCAAATGACATCTGGATTGCTGGGGAGCACGCGAAGGGCCTGCCTGATCGCGTCAAGCTTCCTGCAGTCACTAAAGCCAAAGACTTAATAATTGCTGGCGCGCAACTGCAATCCTGCGAGGTCTTGCGTCGTGTAATCGATCTGCCGGCTGAGCTAGATGAGTTCACGAAAGAAGAGAAGAAGCGCATTAGTGCTTTCTTGTCTTGGGCAAAAACTAATGGTGCGGATAGGAGCTATATCGCGCAACACCGTAAGGCTTGGTGGTCCGTAGGCCTAAAGGCGCCGGCCCCAATCCTGTGTACATATATGGCTCGCCGGCCGCCTCAGTTCACATTCAATGCATGTGACGCGCGGCATATCAACATAGCTCACGGGCTCTATCCACGTGAGCCGCTATCCCAGGGAGTGATGGCGCGGTTGGTGGCGTGGCTTAATAGCAACATCAACACAGGGAGTGGTAGAACTTACTCTGGTGGTTTGACAAAGTTCGAGCCTAAAGAGATCGAACGTCTGCATATCCCCAGGCTAGAGGCATTGCCTGCATGACAAGCTCGCCCATTCGATGGACCAAAGCTGAGTTGGCCGCTGATGCCGCCACTTCGGCCGCTCAGTTCCGAGCCGAACGATTGGCTATCTCTGATTCTTGGGAAGGCCATTACAAGCAAGCAAATGGCAAATTCGAGCTGCTGTTCAAAACGTTGAGTGATCTCAATCCTCATGCCATCACCAATGACAAGCTGGCAGAAGCCTATGGACTCGGGCTTGGCGAGGCGCTGCGATACTTGGCTGGCCCGCCAATTTCTGACGATGACCTACGAGTAATCGCCGATGTCGACTCGATCGCACCAGGTATCTTGAGAAAAAAACCTGAGTCGCTATCTAAGGTTTTCAAGGTTATTGAGCAAGTGATTGATCCGCATCGATTCCCGTGGGTGAAAGATGGCGTCAACCCTACCGATGAACAGCGCGACAGGGCTCTGCTTGCCTCTTCGGTGCTTCTGGCTGCGCAGCGCATTGCCACTGAGCGGCGTAACGATGGAAAGAATAACCAAGAGACTACAATAAAAGACTATTTGCGCAGCCTTGGGTTTGCAGAGGTTCCGACAGAAACCATCAGCACTATAGTCAAGGGGCCGCAGGCAATGCAATTCTGTGCTGAATGCAAGTTGGGTGCACGTAAGGCGGATATTGTTGTGCGCCTGCACGACACGCGATTGATGCCGATCGAGTGCAAAGTTTCGAATAGTGCAACAAATAGCGTTAAGCGCCTTAATAATGATGCTGCGGTAAAGGCGGAATACTGGATTAAGCAGTTTGGCGCCGTTCAAGTTGTTCCTGTGGCTGCATTGGCCGGTGTCTTCAAGGTGCTGAATCTTGAGCAAGCTCAGGACCAGGGATTGTCTATCTTCTGGTCTCATGATCTCGGAAAGCTTGGTGCTTTTATAGAATCCACCAAGGCAAAATGATCTATACCCATGCGGACGCGGCAACGGTCGCTAACGCAGCGTGGACGCAATTGGATCGCCACGCTTTAGATATTCTTGCGGCGGTTGCATGTCAACGCGGTGTTTAATGAGCCACGTCGCCCCATAGGTTCTCAATGAGGTACCAAGGCTAGCGAACCCAATCGCGGGGCGGCGATATCCTTGTTTGGCTGCGTTAATTTAGGAGCCTTTTCCAGCTTAAACAGTGCCACCGCTTGGGATAGGCCGAAAGCTTGTTCTTCCATAGACCGCGCCGCGGCGGTGGCTTCCTCGACCAGCGCAGCGTTTTGCTGGGTTGTCTCGTCCATCTGCATCACGGTCTGGTTGACCTGCTCGATGCCGGCAGACTGTTCCTGCGAGGCAGCCGAGATCTCGCCCATGATGTCGGTGACGCGCTGCACCGAGGTCACGATCTCCTGCATGGTGCTGCCGGCGCGGTCGACCAGCGCCGAGCCCTCGGCGACGCGGGTCACCGAGTCGTCGATCAAGGTCTTGATCTCCTTGGCGGCGTTGGCCGAGCGCTGCGCCAGGGTGCGCACTTCGCTGGCGACCACGGCGAAACCACGTCCCTGTTCGCCGGCACGGGCGGCTTCGACCGCGGCGTTCAAGGCCAGGATGTTGGTCTGGAAGGCGATGCCGTCGATGACGCCGATGATGTCGGCGATCTTCTTCGACGAGGCTTCGATGCCGTTCATGGTCGTGACCACCTGACCGACCACGTCGCCGCCTTGCGAGGCCACCGCGGCCGCGCCGCTGGCGAGCTGGTTGGCCTGGCGGGCGTGTTCGGCGTTCTGCTTGACGGTGGAGGTCAACTCCTCCATCGAGGCGGCGGTTTCCTCCAGGCTGGCGGCCTGCTGTTCGGTGCGGCGCGACAGGTCGTCGTTGCCGGCGGCGATCTCGCTGGCGGCGGCATTGATGCTGACCGCGGCGGTCTGGATGCGGCCGACGATGCCGGTCAACTGGTCGGCGGTGGCGTTGGCGTCGTCGCGCATGGTGGCGAACACGCCGTGGAACTCGCCGTCCATGCGCGCGGTCAGGTCGCCGGCGGCGATGGCCTGCAGCAGCGCCGACAGCTTGCCGAGGTTGCGATCGCTGACCTCCATCATTGCGTTGAGGTCCTGCACCATCAGGCGGAAATCGTGCTGGAAGTGCGCGGCATCGCCGCGGGCGCTGAAGTCGCCGGCCGCGGCCGCCGCCAGGCGCTTGATCTCGGTGTTGATCGCCAGCAGGCTGGCCTTGGCCGCGTCCATCGACTCGTGCAGCACCGCACGACTGCCGGGCAGGCGGCGCGCGTCGCGGCGCAGGTCGCCGTTGGCGTATTCGTTGAGCACGCCGATGGCATCGACGATGGCGTCCAGGTGTTCGAACATCATGGTGTTGATGCCCTTGCTCAGCTCGCCGTACACGCCCGGGAAGTCCTGCGGCATGCGGTGGCTGATGTCCTTGTCGGCATGCAGTTCGATCATCAACGTGGTTTCGCTGGAGAAGCGCTGCAACTGGGTCTGCATGCGATCCATCGCGCTCAGCAGGCGGCCGGGTTCGTCGCGGGCGTCGGTGCTCACGTCGTTGTCCAGGCGTCCGTCGGCGATGGCTTCAGCGGCGCGGGTGGCGCGGCCCAGCGGCCCGGTCAGGCTACGGGTGATCGTCCAGCCCAGCAGGCCGCTGACCAGCAGGACGGCGAGGCCGCCGGAGATCAGAACGATGCGGCCACGCGCCATCGCCGCCGAGGACGCCGCATAAGCTTCCTGACTCAGGCGTCGCTGCAGATCGGCATTGGCGCGGATCGCCGCCTGCTGCTTCTCCATCGCCACCGCGGCATCGCCCAGCAGCAATGTCTGCGCCTGGGCGTTTTGATCCTTCTCGCCCAGCGCCAGCACCTGATTGTTGAGCTGCACCGACTTGGCTCGTGCGCTCTCGATCGCGGCCATGGCCTGGCGTTCGGCCGGGTTCGCCGGCAGCGCCGACAGCGCCGACAGCGCATCGTGCGCAGCCTTGTAGCGCGCCCGGTTGCGCTGCACGATGTTCAGCATCCTGGTTGGCCGCATCGCCGTCGACGATGGTGATGGACAGCAGCCCGATCTGCACGTTGGTGTTGGCATCCAGCATCTCGTTGGAGAGGCGCACCTTTTCCATGTTGCCGTTGACGATGCTGTCCAGTTCGCGATGCGCCCTGGCCATGGTCAGCAAGCCCATGGCGACCAGCACGGTGGAGAGCAGAATGAGGATGCCGAACGCCACGCCAAGGCGGCGCCCGACGTTGTAGCGTTGCAAGAGTGCATTCATGGTTGCGTTACCAGTTGGAAAGTGAGGCGCCTGTTGGCGTCTTAGCCATCCACTGGCGGCAGCCACTCCTTCACGGGGTATCGGCGGGAGATGGAGAAACTGTAGCCCGTCACAGTTCTGTCGGGGGCTTGTCTATTGTCACTTCTTAACGAAAAATAAATTTCGAGCGCGAATGCCCGAATTGGCGCGGTCCATCTCTAAGTCCTGGCACCTTTCATCTGCTCTACGAGTTCTCCGGCCAAACGAGTCTACGAACCTAGCGTTCTAGGTTCATCGACTCTTTTGTCAGTTCCAACGACCGACTTGCGTCGGTTGGCCACCAATTCCGCTGCCTGCCGTATCGGATCGTCTTCGGTGTGAACATAGCGCATGAACATCGCCACCGTCTTATGCGCGGTCAGCGCCATGCCGACCTTGACTGGTACGCCGGAGTTGGCAATGTCCGTCGCCGAACGATGGCGGATGCCGTGGGTGCCGACTTTCGGCACGCCTGCGCGTTCGAGGATGCGCCGCCAAGCAGGGTAGTAAGAGTTGGGGCTGAGCGGTTTGCTGTGGTCGAGGATGGCTGGACACACGTAGGGCGAGTCGCCGTACCGAGGCGCGTTCGACAGCAACCTTCGGGCCTCCTGGCTCAAGGGCTTGGACATGCCGCCTGTCTTGCTGTCCGGCCAAACGACTCGGCCGTTCGGTAGGTCGAGCCAGTCCCACTGCAGCAGCAAGATTTCCGACATGCGGGCTGCGAACTCGAAATGCAGCCGGATTGCTAACAGTATGGTCGGATGTTCCAGTGCCTCTGCCTCTGCCTTCTCCAGATAGGCGAACAGGCGGACCATCTGCTCGTCGGTGATGAGGCGGGTCGAGCCTTTCTCCGGGTACTTGGGCACATGGCGGCAAGGGTTGGAGCCGTCCGGCCGGTATCCCCACAGTTCGGCCAGGTTGAACATCTTGCGGAGGAGCGAGAGGACGCGGTTAGCCTGCGTGGGGGACTTCTCCATCCGCTTCATAAGCGCCGTGATGTCGTTGCGGTCCACCTCGTGGACCTTCTTGGAACCAAAGGTCGGGATGACAAAGGAGTCGATCTGGTACTGGTAACCCCTGCGCGTGCTGGGCTTGTTGCGCACCTTGGAATGGTCTTCTATGAACCGGGTGCACAATTCCTTGACTGTTGGCGCCCTGCGAGCTTCTCCCTTGTCGTGGCCGGGGTCGCCGCCGCGCCGCACTTCGGCCAGCCAGTCCTGCGCCAGCGATCGCGCCTGCTCGACGGTGAGTTCGCCGAACTGGCCCAGTGATGGCTTGCGCCGCACGCCCGAGTTCGTCCGGTACTGGAGCATGAAGACCTTCCGGCCGGTTGGTGTAACCTTGCATAAGAAGCCTGGGACAATCGTGTCCCTGAGCTCAACGTCACATGCCTGTGCCTGAGCCGCGTCCACAACGCTTTTGGTCAGCTTGATTTTTGCCATTTGGCTCTCCTTGGAGTCCCCCGATTCCAGGAGCCGGCTAGGAGCCAAGCGAAAGAGAACCGGGGCGGTTTGCATCGCGCACCGGCATATGATTCAAGGCCTTGGCTATACGGAAAACCTGCCACAGCAAGCTGTATCCAAGCACGGCGCAACTCCGGTGCGGAACATATGCTCTGGCTTAAAATCCGCCGCTTCCTGCGAAGGGGCGTGCCGGTTCGATCCCGGCTCGGGGCACCACTACGATTCGATCATGTCAAGTTACAACGCTCCTTTTGAAATCCATGTCCACGGCCAGGTGCAGATGCGTGCCGACACCACGTTCGAGCAGCTGCAGGACGCGCTGAAGCCGCTCTGGAAGTATGCGGGCGCCCGTTCGCTGGCCGACGGCGCGGCCAGCGCCTACGAGGAAGAGCCCGGCATCGAGTTCGACGCCAAGGAGCATGTGCTGAACATCTGCTGGACGGTGCACGGCGACGAGGATTTCCGCCAGTCGCTCGACGAGATGTGCATGAGCCTCAACGAGCTGTCCGAGCAGGGGGCGGCCCTCGAGGTCACCTTCTACGACACCGAGTTCGACGAGGACGAGGAAGACGACGGCACCGAGGCGCGCGATGATTTCGTCATGCTCTTCGTGGGCCCGACGCCCGCGGCCATCATGCAGGTGCAGCGCGACCTGCTGGTGCAGGACGTGGTCCACATGATGGAGCGCCACTTCGACGGCGCCGAACTGGGCGGCGTGGTGGCCGAGATCGACAAGCTGTTCTCGCAGCGCTTCGATGCCCTGGTGAATTCGCTGGAGATCGGCAAGCCCCCGCGCGGTTCTGGCGGCCCCGGCGGCGGGGGACACGGTGGCGGTGGCGGCCGCAGGCCCCGCCATCTGCACTGATCGCGCGGCGCTTCCCGTTTCGCGCCTGCTTTCGCCGCCCGGCGAGGTGCCGCGTCCCCGGTGCCGCGGCGGCCCCGGGACGTGATTTCCGCATGCCCGCTCCCTCCCTTCCTCCCCGCCATCCCATGCCCTACCTGCAGGGCTATCCCGAGGCATTGCGCGCGCAGGTGGCCGCGCTGGCCGAGGCTTCTGAACTGGGAAGCGTGCTGCTGCGCAGGTATCCGCACCCGCATGCGGTGCGCGACGACAAATCCCTCTACCGCTATGCCGCCGACCTCCGGGCGCGCCACCTGCGCCACGCGGCGCCGGTCAACAAGGTGGTGTTCGACAGCAAGATCCACGTCATGCGCCATGCCCTGGGCCTGCACACGGCCTCGGCGCGCGTGCAGGGCGGCCGCCTGGCGGCCCGCCACGAGATCCGCGTGGCGTCCATGTTCAAGCAGGTGCCGGACGAGTTCCTGCGCATGATCGTCGTGCATGAGCTGGCCCACCTGCGCGAGCGGGACCATGGCAAGGCCTTCTACCAGCTGTGCATGTCCATGGAGCCGCAGTACCACCAGTACGAGTTCGACACCCGCCTGTACCTGACGTACCTGGAAGGGGGCGGCGAGCCGCTCTGGAGGGACTGAACGCGGTACGGCAACGCCTCGTCGCCCGTCGCGGTGCCGGCCCCGCAGGACCGCACAGGGGCCGGGCCGGGCTCAGCCCGCCGTGCGCGGAAGACCTGCGATCAGTTTGTCCAGCGTGACGGGATAGTCCCGCACGCGCACGCCGGTCGCGTTGTAGATGGCGTTGGCGATGGCCGCGCTCACGCCGCAGATGCCCAGCTCGCCCACGCCCTTGGCCTTCATGGGCGAAGCGCGGGGATCGGGCTCGTCCAGGAACACGACATCCTGGTGCGGAATATCAGCATGCACCGGCACCTCGTAGCCGGCCAGGTCGTGGTTCACGAAGAAGCCCAGGCGTTTGTCCACCGCGAGTTCCTCCATCAGCGCGCCGCCCACGCCCATGGTCATGGCGCCGATCACCTGGCTGCGTGCCGACAGGGGGTTGAGGATGCGGCCCGCCGCGCACACTGCCAGCATGCGGCGCACGCGCACCTCGGCAGTGAACGCATCCACGGCGACCTCGACGAAATGGGCGCCGAAGGTGGACTGCTGGGTTTCCTTCTCCAGCACGCCGAATTCGATGCCGTCCTCGGCCGTCGGTTCACCATCGCGAGCGGCATCGGCCAGCGCCGCGCTGCGGTCTCCAGCCGACACCTGCCCTCCGGCGAACCGGGCGGTGGCCGGGTCCAGGCCCAGCTTCCGGGCGACGGTCTCACGCAGCTTCACGCAGGCGGCATAGACGCCCGAGGTGGCGCTGGCCGCGCCCCACTGGCCACCCGAGCCGGCCGAGACGGGAAAGTCTGAATCGCCCAGCCGCACGGCCACGCGCGAGATCGGCACGCCCATCATCTCGGCCGCGGTCTGCGCGATGATGGTGTAGCTGCCGGTACCGATGTCGGTCATGTCGGTTTCCACCAGGATGCGGCCCAGTCCGTCCAGCCGCACGCGGGCGGCGGATTTCATGACGGGCGCGCCGCGGTAGGCTGCTGCCACGCCCAGCCCCACCCACCAGGGGCCTTCGCGGCGCCGGGCCGGATGGCCGACCCCACGACGACGCCGTAGGCCGCGTTGGGCGCGACGTCGTGCCGTTCATGGGCGTAGGGCGCGGTGCCGGTGGTCTTGAGCAGGCCGTCGATGCGGTGCACGGGCTGGCCCACGACCTGGAGCTGGTCGATGGGGTTGGCTGCGGCGGGAGTGTCGAACTTCATGGCGGTCAGCTCCGGGCCCGGGAAAGGGCTGCGGCCAGCGTGCGCTCGGCCAGTGACAGTTTGAAAGCGTTTTCCTGCGTGGGACGGGCGCCGGCCAGCAACTGGCTCGCCACCGCCTGCGCGCCCTGGGGCATGGCGGCTTCGGCCGCCTCCACCCGCCAGGGCTTGTGCGCCACGCCGCCCAGCGCCACGCGGCCCGTGCCATCCCGCTGCACGATGGCGGCGACCGAGACCAGCGCGAAGGCGTAGGAGGCCCGGTCGCGCACCTTGCGGTAGATGTGCGTGCCTCCCACGGGCGCGGGTAGCGTCACCGAGGTGATGAGCTCGCCTGGCTGCAGGGTGGTCTCGATGTGCGGGGTGCTGCCCGGCAGCCGGTGGAAGTCTGCAATGGGGATGACGCGGGTTGCGCCGTCGGCGCGCACGGTTTCCACCGTGGCGTCGAGCACGCGCAATGCCACGGCCATGTCGCTCGGGTGGGTGGCGATGCAGTCGTCGCTTCCGCCGATCACCGCGAGCTGGCGGCTGAAGCCGCCGATGGCCGAGCAGCCGCTGCCCGGCTGGCGCTTGTTGCAGGGCATGTGGGTGTCGTAGAAATAGGGGCAGCGCGTGCGCTGCAGCAGGTTGCCGCCCGTGGTGGCCATATTCCGCAACTGGCCCGATGCGCCCGCCACCAGCGCCCGCGTGAGCACGCCGTAGTCGCGCCGTACGCGCGGATGGGCGGCCAGGTCGCTGTTGCGCACCAGCGCGCCGATGCGCAGCCCGTCCTGCGGCGTGGGCTCCACCGTGTCCAGGCCGATGCCGTTGACGTCCACCAGGTGGGCCGGCGCCTCGATCTGCAGCTTCATCAGGTCCAGCAGGTTGGTGCCGCCGGCGATGAATTTGGCGCCCGGCCGCGCAGCGATGGCAGCGGCGGCCTGCGCGGGCGAGGCCGCGCGCTCGTAGCTGAAGGGCTTCATGGGCGGGCCTGCGCGACTTCGGTGATGGCATCCACGATGTTGGAATACGCGCCGCAGCGGCAGAGGTTGCCGCTCATGCGCTCGCGCAGCTCCTCGGCCGACAGCACCGGCCGGGCCACGATGTCGGCACTGGCATGGCTCGGCGCACCCTTGCGCAACTCGTCGATCGCACCCACCGCCGAGCAGATCTGCCCCGGCGTGCAGTAGCCGCACTGGTAGCCGTCATGCCTGACGAAGGCCGCCTGCAGCGGGTGTGGTGCAGCGGGCGTGCCCAGGCCTTCGATGGTGGTCACGCTCGCGTCCGGATGCATCACCGCCAGGCCCAGGCACGACACTACACGCCGGCCGTCCACCAGCACCGTGCAGGCCCCGCACTGCCCATGGTCGCAGCCCTTCTTGGTGCCCGTCAGGCGCAGATGCTCGCGCAACGCGTCCAGCAAGGTGGTGCGGGTATCCAGGGTGAGTTCGTGCGCCGTACCGTTGACGCTGAGGCGGACGGCGGCACGGACGGGCGCCTGGCCGCATCCGTCGGGGCCGCCGCGGAGGCCGGCACCGCGGATGCGGCAGCCGATGAAGCGCCGGCGGGGAACTGGGTGTTGTTTTCCATCGGGGTTCCGTGGGGGCTGTCGCAAGGCCGGGAAAGCGCTGCGTGCGTGCGGCACGCGCAGATTCCACAGCCTCGTACAGTCCCCGGCCGGGCCATGTAGGCCACGCACTGAAACCGCCGTGGGCGCAGAGGGCGCAGGGGACAGCCATTGTGCCCCCCGGGAAAGGCCTATTGCCGAGTCAGGTCCCGGTATCCAGCCATTCGCCGGCCGTTTCCTGGGGCACTTCCACCAGGGCGCAAGCCGATGCGGGCAGCTGCAGCCAGCGGCGGGCGGCCGCCTGCAGCAGGGGCAGGGCTCCGGTCGTGAGGAGGCTTGCCGTGCCCGCGGCCGGTGCGGTGGCCGCGGCCAGGGTGCCGGCCGCCTCGAGCAGGCGCCGTGTCTGGCGCGCCACGGGTTCGCCGGTCTCCACCAGGCGCACCTGCGGGCCGGTGTGCGTGCGCAGCGCGTCCGCGGCGAAGATGTAGTGGGTGCAGCCGAGCACGAGCGTGTCGATCTCGCCGGGAGCGGTGCCGAAGGATCCGAGCTCTGCGGTGTACCGGGCGCAGAGCGCGCGGATCTCGGCGGTGGCCGGGTCGTCGGGATGGGTGTCGGCCGTGCTGCGCTCGATGGCGTGGGCCAGCCCGTCGCAGGGCTGCACCACGAATTCGACGGCGCCCTGCAGCGACGCCTGCAGGCGCTGGAACTTGGCGCTGGCCAGCGTCCCGCGCGTTGCGATCACGCCCACGCGGCCGGTGCGCGTGAGGGACAGCGCGGGCTTGAGGGCCGGTTCCACGCCGACCAGCGGCAGGCCGGCGTGCCGGGCGCGGACGTCGTGGATCGCGGCCGCGGTCGCGGTGTTGCACGCCACGACCAGGGCCTTGATGCCATGCATGCGCTGCAGGTACCCGGCGATGGCATGGGTGCGTGCCGCCACGTAGGCATCGCCGCGCTCGCCGTAGGGCGCATGCGCGCTGTCGGCCAGATAGACGAAGCGCTCGTGCGGCAGTTCGGCGCGCAGCGCGCGCAGCACGCTCAGGCCGCCGATGCCGCTGTCGAAGACACCGATGGGCCGTTGCGTGGCAGAGGTCATGGCGGGGCCTTGGCAGGGCCGGTCAGGCCGCCACGAGGTCGATGGACTTGAATTCGCCCGTGGCGATGCGCTTTTGCCACTCGGCCGGGCCGGTGATGTGGGCGCTGGTGCCGCCGGCATCGACGGCCACGGTCACGGGCATGTCCACCACGTCGAATTCGTAGATGGCTTCCATGCCCAGGTCCGCGAAGCCGACCACCCTGGCCTGCCTGATGGCCTTGCTGACGAGGTAGGCGGCTCCGCCCACGGCCATCAGGTAGGCGCTCTTGTGGTTCCTGATGGCCTCGATGGCGACCGGGCCGCGCTCGGACTTGCCGACCATGGCGATCAGGCCGGTCTGCGCCAGCATCATGTCGGTGAACTTGTCCATGCGCGTGGCGGTGGTCGGGCCTGCGGGGCCCACGACCTCGTCGCGCACCGGATCGACCGGGCCGACGTAGTAGATCACGCGGTTGGTGAAGTCCACGGGCAGCGGCTCGCCCTTGGCCAGCATGTCCTGGATGCGCTTGTGCGCGGCATCGCGGCCGGTGAGCATCTTGCCGTTGAGCAGCAGCGTGTCGCCCGGCTTCCAGCTGGCGACCTCTTCCCTGGTCAGCGTGTTCAGGTCCACGCGCCTGGACTTGTTGTAGTCCGGCGCCCAGTCGATCCTGGGCCACAGGTCCAGCGACGGGGCCTCCAGGTACACGGGGCCGGAGCCGTCCAGCACGAAGTGCGCGTGGCGCGTGGCAGCGCAGTTGGGGATCATGGCCACGGGCTTGGAGGCCGCGTGCGTGGGGTACATCTTGATCTTGATGTCCAGCACGGTGGTGAGGCCGCCCAGGCCCTGCGCGCCGATGCCCAGGGCGTTGACCTTCTCGAACAGCTCCAGGCGCAGCTCCTCGACCTGGTCGAGCTTCTCGCCACGCGCGGCCTTGGCCTGCAGCTCGTACATGTTCAGGTCGTCCATCAGGCTTTCCTTGGCCAGCAACACGGCCTTTTCCGCCGTGCCGCCGATGCCGATGCCCAGCATGCCCGGCGGGCACCAGCCGGCGCCCATGGTGGGCACGGTCTTGAGCACCCAGTCCACCAGGTTGTCGCTGGGGTTCATCATGACCATCTTGGACTTGTTCTCGCTGCCGCCGCCCTTGGCCGCGACGGTGATGTCCACGGTGTTGCCGGGCACGATCTGCGTGAAGATGACGGCAGGCGTGTTGTCCTTCGTGTTCTTGCGCAGGAACTGCGGGTCGGCCACGACGCTCGCGCGCAGCGTGTTGTCGGGGTGGTTGTAGCCGCGGCGCACACCTTCGTTGACGGCGTCCTCCAGGCCCTGGCCGGCGGGGAAGCCCTCCCAGCGCACGTCCATGCCGATCTTCAGGAACACGTTGACGATGCCGGTGTCCTGGCAGATGGGGCGCTGGCCGGTGGCGCTCATCTTGCTGTTGGTGAGGATCTGCGCCATCGCGTCCCTGGCCGCCGGGCTCTGCTCGCGCTCGTAGGCGCGGGCCAGGTGGGCGATGAAGTCGGCGGGGTGGTAGTAGCTGATGTACTGCAGGGACGCGGCGACGGATTCCACGAGGTCGTGGTACCGGATGGTGGTGCTCATGGTGGGGATGCGTTGTAGGTAGGACTGACGGCCGTGATTATCGCGCCGCGCCCCGGCGGGGGGCGTGCAGGCCGCGGAACCTCAGGCCGGAGCGCTCGCTGCCGGGTCCAGCACCTGCATGTCGATGATGGAGGGGCTGAAGTCCGCCGCGCCCTCGGGCTTGTCGCCCACCGCCCAGGCGAGCAGGGTGTCGGCCGGCATGGGCCGGGCAAAGTAGAAGCCCTGCAATTCGTCGCAGTGCATGGCCGCGAGGATGTCGCGCTGGCCTTCCGTTTCCACGCCCTCGGCCACCACGCGCAGGCCCAGGGCATGCGCCAGCCGCACCACCGCATCCACCACGGCGCGGGCGTCTTCCTGCTCCTCCAGGTCGCGCACGAAGCTGCGGTCGATCTTGAGCTGGCGCGCCGGCAGGCTGCGCAGGTAGTGGAGGCTGGAGTAGCCGGTGCCGAAGTCGTCGATGGACAGGTACACGCCGATGCGCCCCAGCTCCTCGATGGCCCGCTGGGTGGCGCGCGTGTCTTCCATCGCGACCGACTCGGTGATCTCGCACAGCAGGTGCGAGGCCGGCACGCCATGCCGCTGCAGGGCATCGCGGATGCGGTCGGCGAGCCCGCTTTCACGCAACTGGTAGGCCGAAAGGTTGATGGCCACGCGCATGCGCAGCCCGTCCCAGGTCCAGGCGGCCATCTGCCGGCAGGCTTCCTCGATCACCCAGTTGCCGAGTTGCGCGATCAGGCCGAAGCGTTCTGCGATCGGAATGAACTCCACCGGGCTGACGTTGCCCCGTTCCGGATGCCGCCAGCGCAGCAGGGCTTCCACGCCATTGATGCGGCCGCGCCGGGCATCGATCTTGGGCTGGTAGTGCAGCGACAGCTCGCCGCGGGAGATCGCCTGCCGCAGGTCGTGCTGGAGCGACAGCTGGGCCGTGGCGTCGGAATCCATGTGCGATTCGAACATCGCGTAGCCATTGCCGCCGGCCCGCTTGGCCGCGTACATGGCGGCGTCGGCGTTCGCCACGAGCTTGTCGCGCTCGCCGTGGTCCGGATACACGACGATGCCGATGGAGCAGGCGATCTGCACGGTCTTTCCGGCCACCTCGAACGGCTGGCCCAGGGAATTGAGCAGCCGGTGCGCCACCGCGAGGCAGTCGGCCGGGCCGTCCACGTTTTCCAGCAGGAGCAGGAACTCGTCGCCGCCCACGCGGGCCACGGTGTCGCTTTCGCGGGCCTGCAGCCGCAGGCGTTCCGCGGCGCTGCGAAGGATGGCGTCCCCCGCCGCATGGCCGAAGGAGTCGTTGATGGGCTTGAAGCCGTCCAGGTCCACGAACATCACGCCCAGGCGCTGGCCTGCATCGCGGCGCCGCAGACGGTCCAGGCGCAGCAGGGCGTGGGACAGCCGGTCCTCGAACAGCAGCCGGTTGGGCAGCAGGGTGAGGGGGTCCGCGAAGGCCTGCTTCTGCAACTGGGCATTGGCCTCGGTGAGGCGGGCATTGCTCTCCTGCAGGGACGCGTTGAGCTGCCGGGCGGTGGTCTGCATGCGCGCGTCCAGCACGGAGGTGAACAGAGTGCTCAGCAGGAGCATGCCGGACGACAGCACCACCATGGCCGTGAGGCCGGGCCCGCCGAGGCCGTCGGCGCTCAGGCAGATCGAGCCTTCGGGGAACGATGCGGCGGCCATGCCGGTGTAGTGCATGCCGCAGATGGCGATGCCCATCACCAGCGCCGCGGCCGCCTGGTACCACGCCCTGCGCCGGTCCTGCCGGATGTGGATCAGCCACCGGAAGATGTACAGCGCGGTGGCCGACGCGAAGAACGCCACCGCGATCGATAGCGCGACCAGCACCGGGTCCCACACGATGTCGATGGACATCTTCATGGCTTCCATGCCGATGTAGTGCATGCCGCTGATGCCCGTGCCCATGAAGGCCGCGCCGACGAGGATCTGCCACCGGCCGAACCGCGGCAGGCTGGCCAGTCCCAGCGCCAGGGCCGACGCCAGCACCGCGGCGAGCCAGGACAGCAGCGTGAGGCCGCCGGAAAAGCCCAGCACGATGGGCAGCTGGAATGCCTGCATTCCCAGGAAGTGCATGGCCCAGATGCCCGTGCCCATCACCACCGAGCCCGCGGCCCACCAGACCACGCCGATGTGCCGCTGCGAAGCGTGCACCCTGCGTGCCAGGTCCAGTGTGACGTAGCTGGCCAGCACCGCGATGGCGAACGAGGCCGCCACCACCAGCGGGTCGTAGCGCGACGGCATGAAGGCGGTGACGGCGAAACTGGAAAGGGCGGACATGGTGGGGCGGGCCGCAGCATGCATGCGGCCCATTATTGTATCGATTGGTTACAGGCCTTGCCGGCCAGCGGGGCTTGGCCGGACGGGCAGGGATGAGAATCGTTCCGTTGATTTATGCTGCGGCACGAGGCTTCCTCGCCAGCGCGTTCCCGACGAGAACGCGCCAGCCTTTGCCGGGGTGCACCCCCACGCAGCGTGGCTGCACCGGTCTTCACACCTTCCATTCAGCGGAAAACCATCCAAATGTCCACCCGTACGGAACGCGATACCTTTGGCCCCATCGAGGTGCCGGCCCACCGGCTCTGGGGCGCGCAGACGCAGCGCTCGCTGCAGAACTTCGACATCTCCGGCGAGCGCCAGCCGCGCGAGATCCTCCATGCCCTGGCCCTGGTCAAGCGCGCTTCGGCCAGCGTGAACCATGCCCTGGGCCTGCAGGACGCGAAGAAGACCGAGGCCATCATCGCCGCGGCCGACGAGGTGGTCGCGGGCCGGCATCCGGACGAATTCCCGCTCGTGGTCTGGCAGACCGGCTCGGGCACGCAGACCAACATGAACATGAACGAGGTGCTGGCCAACCGCGCGAGCGAAATCCTCGGCGGCGAGCGCGGCGAAGGCCGGGCGGTCCATCCCAACGACGACGTGAACCGCAGCCAGTCCAGCAACGACGTGTTCCCCACGGCCATGCATGTGGCGGCCGTCGAGGCGCTCACCCACCGCCTGCTGCCCGCCATCGCGAAGCTGCGCGCCACACTGGAGAAGAAGGCGGCGGATTTCGACGGCATCGTGAAGATCGGCCGCACGCACCTGCAGGATGCGACCCCCCTCACGCTCGGCCAGGAGATCTCCGGCTGGGTGGCCCAGCTGGCGCATGGCGAAAGGCACGTGCGCGACGCGCTGCCCCACCTCTGCGAACTGGCGCTGGGCGGCACCGCCGTGGGCACGGGGCTGAACGCGCCCAAGGGCTACGCCGAGGGCGTGGCGAAGGAGCTGGCCCGGCTGACGGGGCTGCCCTTCGTCACCTCGCCCAACAAGTTCGAGTCGCTCGCCTCCTGCGACGCGCTGGTGCATGCGCACGGTGCGCTCAAGACGCTGGCGGCCAGCATGATGAAGATCGCCAACGACGTGCGCTGGCTGGCCAGCGGCCCGCGCAGCGGCATCGGGGAGATCACGATCCCCGAGAACGAGCCGGGCTCCTCGATCATGCCGGGCAAGGTGAACCCCACGCAGAGCGAGGCCGTGACCATGCTGGCGGCGCAGGTCTTCGGCAACGACGTGGCGATCAACATCGGCGGCGCCTCCGGCAATTTCGAGCTGAACGTGTTCCGCCCGATGGTGGCCCACAACTTCCTGCAGAGCGTGCGCCTGCTCGCCGACGGCATGGTGAGCTTCAACGACCACTGCGCCGTGGGCATAGAGCCGAACCGCGAACGCATCGGCGAGCTGGTGGAGCGTTCCCTGATGCTGGTGACGGCGCTCAACACCCATATCGGCTACGACAAGGCCGCCTTCATCGCCAAGAAGGCCCACAAGGAAGGCACGTCGCTGCGCGAGGCGGCCGTGGCTTCGGGCCACGTGACGGGCGAGCAGTTCGACCAGTGGGTGGTGCCCGGCAACATGGTGGGCCGCTGACGCGGCTGCCGCTCAGGCTGCCGTCTTGCGGCCGGTGCGCCGGGCCGGGGCGGCAGGCTTGGCGGCGCGGCCTTTTCTGCCGGCGCGCGCCCGGGCCCGGGCCGTGTCCTGCAGGAAGGCCATCAGCCGGCGCTCCACGGCACTAAGACCCCGGGCCCCCGCAGCGCGCTCGCCGATGCGCTGCCACACCGCCTGCATGCCGGGCCCCGCGTCCGACGCGAGTTGCGAACCGAGTTCCAGCACGGCGGGGTGGATGTAGGACTTCTTGCAGACCGCCGGCGTGTTGCCCAGCTGGCGCGCCACTTCCGCCAGGATGTGCTTGGCAGTCGCGACCGGTGCACCCTCGGGCTGGGTACAGGCGATGCGCGTGAGCTCCAGGGCCTGCGCCGTGCCGTGCCAGGTCCGGAAATCCTTGGCGGTGAATCGCATACCGCCCCCCGGCGCGCTGTCGTCCGTGCCCGCGATCTCGTGCAGGTAGTCGTTCACGTCGCCGGAGCCCACGGTGTGCCGCGTGCCGTCTTCGTCCTCGTACTGGAACAACTCCTGCCCCGGCAACTGCTGGCACCGGCGCACCACGCGGGCCACGCGCGGGTCGTCCACGGTCGCCTGTTGCTCCACGCCACTCTTGCCGCGAAAGCGCAGGGTCAGGGTGCTGCCGCGCACGCCCGCATGCCGGTTGCGCAGGGTGGTGAGGCCATAGGAGCGGTTGGCAGCCGCGTACTCCTCGTTGCCCACACGCAGGAAGGTGGTGTCCAGCAGCCGGACGATGGTCGCCAGCACCACCGCGCGCGAGAGCGCAGGCTCGCCGCGCCGGGGCTGGAGGTCGCGCGCCACGCGTGCGCGGATGCGGGGCAGGGCCCGGCCGAAGGCCTGCATGCGCTCGAACTTGGCCTCGTCGCGCTGCAGGCGCCATTCGGGGTGGTAACGGTACTGCCGGCGCCCGCGCGCATCCAGCCCGGTGGCCTGCAGATGGCCTTCGGGCAGCGGGCAGATCCAGACATTCGAGTAGGCCGGGGGAATCGCCAGCTTGCGGATGCGGGCGATCTCCCCCTCGTCCGTCACCCACTGCCCGTCGGGCGTGCGGAATTTGAAGTGCTTGCCGCGCAGCACGCGGGTGAGCCCTGGCAGCGTGTCGGGGTGCACGTAGCGCAGGCCGCCGGGCAGGCGCTCCGGCGGAGCGGGGCGGGGCCCGGCGTCGCGGGAATGGGCGGGGCGGTCGGCTGGGAGGTACATGGACGGGCCTGTGTGCGGATCTGGAGCCATCACACACGGTTTCGCGCCGCGGCGCTGTAGGAAGCGCCAGAGCCCGCCAGTGGGAAAGGAGCGCGATGCGCGGGCCGTCACTCCGTGGGCGGTTCCAGCGAGAAGCCCACGCCGTACACCGACCGGATCCACTCGTGGTCGCTGCCGTCGGCGGTGCGCAGCTTGCGGCGCAGGTTCTTGATGTGGCTGTCGATCGCACGTTCGTTCACGTCGAGCGTGTCGTCGTACGCCATGTCGAGCAACTGGGCGCGCGAGAAGATCCGGCCGCTGTGGCTCGCCAGGGCCTGCAACAGGCGGAATTCACGCGGCGTGAGCGAAACGGGGGTGCCACGCAGATGCACCTGCCAGAACGCCTCGTCCAGTACCAGGGGCGCGTCCGGCGCGGCCGGCGAGGGATGGGCCGTGCTGCGTCGCAGCACCGTGCGCACCCGCGCGACGACCTCGCGGGGCGAAAAAGGCTTGCAGATGTAGTCGTCGGCGCCCAGTTCCAGGCCGATCAGCCGGTCCACCTCCTCCACCCGCGCGGTGAGCATGATGATGGGGCGGTCGGTGCGCCGGCGCGCCTGGCGGAGCACTTCCAGCCCATCCATGCCGGGCAGCATGATGTCGAGCAGGGTGAGGTCGGGCGGCGTGGGGCCGGTGAGGCGGGCGATCGCGGCATGGCCGTCGGCCACGTGTTCGGCCTCGAAGCCGGAATGCCGCAGGTAGTCCAGGACGACGTCCGCGATATCGGGCTCGTCCTCGACCACCAGAATGCGTTGGGGGGCATCGGTCATGGATGGGGGGTCTCCAGCAAGGGCAGGGTGAGAAGAATGCGCAGGCCGCCCAGCGGCGAGGCCTCGGCCGTGATCCGTCCACCGTGCGCCTGCACGATGGCCCGGCAGATGGCCAGCCCGAGGCCGGAGCCGCCGGTGTCGCCCGCGGCGCGGGTGCGGGAGGCTTCGGCGCGGTAGAGCCGGTCGAACACGCGTGGCAGCTCGGGGGCGGGCACGCCGGGGGCGGTGTCGTCCCATTGCAGCACGAGCCAGGCGCCATCGCCCACCTTGCGTTCGGTGCGCGCGGCGATGCAGAGCCGGCCGCCGGTTTCGGTATAGCGCAGGCTGTTTTCCAGCAGGTTGAGGTACACGCGGTGCAGTTGCGTCGGGTCGCCGCGCACCACCGGCGGTGGATGGCTGCCCGCGCAGGCCTCCACGGCCGACGTGTCCAGGGCGATGCCGGCGTTGTCGAAGCGCGCCTGCATCGAGGCGACCGCCTCCGCCAGCAGCGGCAGGGGCTCCACGGGCTCCGGGGCCGAGGGCGTGGCATCGCCCGCGGCATCGAGGCTCGACCGCAGGTCGCCCACCAGCTGGATCAACCGCATCACCTGCCGGTGCAGGCGCAGTGCCGTCCGGTCGTCGAAGGTGCGCACGCCGTCCTGCACGGTCTCGATTTCCGCGCGCATGGCCGCCAGGGGCGTGCGCAGTTCGTGCGCCACGTCGCCGATCCACTGGCGGCGCGAGGCCTCCATGTTCGCGAGCTGCTCCGCCATGTCGTTGAACGTGGAGGCGAGCCGGGCCAGTTCGTCGTCGCCCTGCACCGGCACGCGCGTGTCCAGCCGTCCGCCGGCCACCCGGCGTGCCCCGTGGACCAGCGCACCGATGGGGGCGAGCCAGCGCCGGGCCAGCCACCAGGACAGCCAGAGTGCGAGCACCAGGCCGGCGGCGCCCGTCCACGCGACGAACACCAGTTGCTGGCGCAGGAAGGCCTGGTCCGTCTCGGTTTCCACGTCCAGCGGCGGAAGCAGCACGAGCTGGCCGATGGACTCGCCGCGGGGGCCGTGCAATACGCGGCGGGCCGTGCCCGGCACCGGCCTGACGCCGGCGACCAGTTGGCGATCGCTGTCGATGAGGCCCAGGCGCACCGACAGCGCGTGTTCCGGGGGCTCGCCGGGTGGGGGGGCTCCACCACCGGGGCCCGGCCCGGGCGGTGGCTGCAGGCTGCCGTCGCCGGAGGCATAGGCGTCGCCATCGCAGGTGGCCTGCGCATTCCGCGCGCTCTGCCGTCCCGAGGGCATGCCCGGATCGCCAGGTCTGGGGGGCGGGGCGGGGCCGAAGACCGCCCGGGGCAGCGCATCGCCGGGCTTGTGCATCTGGCGCCACAGCTCGGGCTGGGTGCGCAGCGTCTGCCACCCGCCGTGCAGGACGTACACGCGTTCCAGCCGCCCTGCGAGCCAGTCCAGGCGGCCGAGTTCGATCTCGGCGACATAGGGGCCGAGCCCCCGCTGCAGGCCCAGGCGCGAGAAGCCCATGAACAATGCCAGCAGCACGACCAGCAGGATGCTGAGCGCGAGGAAGGCTTTGCTTTGCAGCGTGAGGCGGGGCATCTGCGACTGGCGGATCAACGGGTGGGGATCAACGGGCAGGCGGCGGGCCTCCGGCGCCCGGCGGGCCGCCGGCGGGCATGGCCACCAGGGTGCCGTTCATTGTGCGGCATGTCCCCTGCAGCTTGCGGCCATCGGGCATCGACAGGGTGACGGAGGCCCCCTCGGCCTGGTCCTTGCAGGCCGCGTAGGCTTCGGGCGGGGGAGGCGGCGGTTCGCGTCCGTCGTGCGGAGGCTGCTGAGCTGCAGCGGGTCCGGCGAACAGGAGGGCCGCTAGGGCCGTGGCTGCCCAGGAAAGAGTGCGTGGCAGGCCGAAAGGCGCCGGAGTGGTGGTGGTCATGGTGTGGCGGCAGGTGCCGGAGGAGGGCGCGGCAAGCGCGCGGAAGTCGCAGGGCTTTCGCCCCGCGGGCGAAAGGCTCAGGCCGCGATGGAAATCGCGGCGGTGGCGGTGTAGCCACCGCTGCCGTCGCTGGCCATCGTGGTCATCTGCAGTTCGGTGCCGTCGCTGAAGACGTTGTCCGTGGCGAAGCTCATGGAGGCCAGGTTCCGCACGCTGGCGCTGTAGCCCGGTTGGGCCGCGTAGATGGCGGCGAGGGTATCGGTGGGAAACGCGAGCTGCGTGGTCTTGACGCTGTTGGACGCCGTGGTCGCGAGGGCCAGGCTGGGGTAGATCTCCAGGTGCATGTGGGGCATGCGACCCGCGTAGCATCCGGGCACCACCGTGGTGAAGGTCACCGTGCCGGCGGCATCCGTCACCTGCACGCCCCGCAGGTAGTTCGCGGCGATGCTGCGCTCCGTATAGACCGAATAGTTGCCTTCCTGGGAACAGTGCCACAGGTACACCGCATAGCCTGCCAGCGCGGCGCAACCCGAGCGCGTGCCGGTGAGGGTGATGGAGATCGATAGCGGAACACCGTCCACGTTGCCGGAGGCGCCGATGCTCTTGCGGATGTCTTCCCGCACGATGCCGCTCAGGGCCAGCACGTTGTAGCTCGCATTGCTGGCGCTGGAGCCGTCCGCGGGGTAGGGGCCCGCCGTTTCCTCGGGCACGACGGAGCAGGTCTGCGATGTGCCCGTCCCGGTGCCCGAACCGCCCGACGTATCCGTTCCCCCTCCGGAGTCCATGGTGCCGGAGCTGCCGTCCGATCCTCCTCCGCAGCCCAGCAGGCCGGCGAGTCCCAGGGCTCCGAACGATCCCAGCGTACCGAGGGCGATGCGCCGCCGGGCGATCGCGGCGTCCGCGGGGGCTGCGACATAGCGTGTCAGGGGTCGTGTCATGGTTTTCCTCCTTCGTTGTGGAATGGCCCGCACTGTGCGGGCGAATCCGGGAGGAAAAATGGCATCCGGGCCGCATGCCACGGCCCCGGCGCTGGCGGAGACGCCCCAGGTCAGTGCCCGGCGGCCGTTGCCTGGGCGATCCAGCCGTCGAAGGTCTTCTGGTGCGCCCGGATCCAGCCGTCCACGTGGCGCTCGATGTCGGCCTGCCGGTTCTGGCCCTGCTGCATCGCGAGGTTCTGCGCGTTGATGTCGGCCACCGGCAGCTGCATCACTTCGAAGAGCTTCGCCGCTGCCGGGTTCTTCCCGGTGAAGGCCTTGTTGGCCACGATCTTCTGCATGTTCGGCACGAAGCCGTAGTTCTTGCCGTCCGGCAGCTTCGTGTCGATGCCGGCCTGCTCGCCCGGAAGCGAGGAGCGGGGTACCTGCAGCCATACCACGTCCCGGCCGGGGCGCAGGACGCCGCTCACCCAGTAAGGCGTCCAGGTGTAGTAGAGGACTGGCTTGCCCTGCTTGTAGCGCGCGATGGTGTCGGCCATCAGCGCCGCGTAGCTGCCCTGCACGTGCGTGACCGTGCCCGACAGGCCGAAGTCCTTGAGCTGGTGCTCGATGACCGCTTCGCAGCCCCAGCCCGGATTGCAGCCCGTGAGGTCGGCGCGCCCGTCGCCGTTGGCGTCGAACAGCTTCGCGAGCTTCGGATCCTTGAGCTGGTCGATGTGGGTGATCTTGTACTGCTCCGCCGTCTTGCGGTCGATCAGGTAGCCCTGCACCGCGTTGGGCGAGTAGGCCCCCTTGCGCCAGAGCTTCGCGTCGCCGCCGGCGTTCCTGTAGAAGCCGGCATGCAGCGGATCCCAGTGGTCGGCGATGAAGGTGGCGTCGCCGTTGGCGACCGCGAGATGGGCCGTGGCGTACTCGATCTCCCTGATGGGCTGCACCTCGTAGCCGAGCTTCTGCAGCGCGCGGGACACCAGCAGGGTCTGAAAGTTTTCCTCGGCATTGGAGCTTTGCAGCGGCTGCACGGGGATGCCCTTGCCGGGCAGGGACTGCGCGCCGGCCGGCAGCACGGCCAGCGCCAGGGCAGCGGCGCGGGCCAGGGCCGGCATGCCCGCCGCGGTGGGAAAGGAGCGATGGATGGCAATGTGCATGGGTGGATGGTTCCTGGATGGGGTTCAGCGGGCGGCGCCTGCCAGAGCGGGCTCTTCCGCGGCGGACAGGGCTGGAGGGGGCTCCGCGGCAGCGGTGCGGCCGCGGGCGGGCTGCGCGTTGGCCGGGCGTAGCGCGGCGACGGCGGCCACCGCCAGGCCTGCGGGGCCCGTCTGCCACCAGTGGCGTGCACCGCGGCGCGGCTGGCCCACCGCCTGCGTCAGGCGGTCCAGCGTGATCGCGAGCAGCACGATGCCCAGGCCGCCCACGGTGGCCAGGCCCATGTCCAGCCGGCCGATGCCGCGCAGTACCATCTGGCCCAGGCCGCCCACCGCGATCATCGAGGCGATCACCACCATCGAGAGCGACAGCATCAGGGCCTGGTTGATGCCGGCCATGATCGACGGCATGGCCAGCGGCAGTTGCACCTTCCAGAGCATCTGCAGCGGCGAGGCGCCGTAGGCGCGGGCGGCTTCCACCAGGTCGGGGCGCACCTGCCGCAGTCCCAGGTTGGTGAGGCGCACCAGCGGCGGCAGCGCGAACACGATGGTCACCACCACCCCCGGCACGTTGCCGATGCCGAAGAGCATCACCACCGGCACGAGGTACACGAAGGCCGGTGTGGTCTGCATGGCATCGAGCGCCGGGCGCAGCAGGCGCTGTGCCCGGTCGCTGCTGGCCAGCAGGATGCCCAGCGGCAGGCCCAGCACCAGGCAGAACGCCAGCGAGGTGAGCACCAGCGACAGCGTCACCATCGCCTCCTGCCAGATGCCGAGCATCGCCACCAGCAGCAGCGATACCACGGCGCCGAGGGCCAGCGCACGTCCCGCGAACTGCCATGCCAGCAGGCCCACGACGGCGACCATGCCCAGCGTGGGCAGGCCGGTGAGCACCGACTGCACGCCGGCGAGCGTGGCGTCCACGGGAGCGCGCACGGTCTGGAACGCCGGCCGGAAGTGCTCCACCGTCCAGGTGAGGCCCTGGTTGATCCCGTGTTCCACCGGAAGCGAACCATCCCAGAGCTGGGACAGGTGCAGACCGCCCGCCGCCTGCGACGGATCGCCCGCGCCGCCCAGGGCGTCGTGGGGCAGCGTGCCGCTGCCGGTGGCCGCGTCGGGCGCGGCGTTCAGCCAGTCCGCGCCGCCGGCATCGGGCCCGGTGGCCGACGAGGCGGCCCAGGGGTCCGCATCGGGTGTGGCGGGGGGCGTGCCGGTGGCGGAGTCCACCGGCGCGTTGAACGGAGCCACGGCGGCGGGGCCGTCGCCCGCGGCCGCCCAGGGGTTGGTGTCGGGTGCCGGGGCGGGATGGGCCTGGGCCACCTGGGTGGCCTGCAGGGCGTCTTTGCCCGTGGAGGTGGAAGAAGGAAGCGTCGGGGTGGCGTTCATGCGTGGCTCCTTGCGGGTTCGGATGCGGCGGGGTGGGTCGCGAGCCCGGGGGACGGTGCCGTCGGCGGCACGGGCGGGGTATCGCGGTCCAGGAAGCGCAGCAGCGTGGTCTTGCTGACCACGCCCCGGAACCGGCCTTCGGGTTCCACCACCGGCAGGGCGCAGGGGGCCTGCGCGACCTGGCCGAACAGGTCGGCCACGGGCGCATCGGCGGGGATCGTGCCCACCTCCGGGATGAAGGCATGCTGCAGCCCCAGCGGACCCGAGTGGCCCTGCAGCGCGGCGCGCAGCGAATCGGCGGAGACGGTGCCCAGGTACCGCTGCGCGGGCGTGACCACATAGGCGAAGTTGTCGTCATGCCCTTCGATGAGCTGCAGCGCCGGGCGGCAGCCCCGGTCGGTGTGCTCGCGCACCACGGTGAGCCGTTTGCGCGCGATGTCGCCCGCCTTGAACACGGCGGCCGCGTCCACGCCGCGCACGAAATTGCGCACGTAGTCGTTGGCGGGGTTGCGCAGGATCTCGTCGGGCGTGCCGACCTGCACCACGTGGCCGTCCTTCATGATGGCGATGCGGTCGCCGATGCGCATGGCCTCGTCGAGATCGTGCGAAATGAAGACGATGGTGCGGCGGCGGATCTGCTGCAGCCGCAGCAGCTTGCTCTGCATCTCGGTGCGGATGATGGGGTCGAGCGCCGAGAAGGCCTCGTCCATCAGCAGGATGGACGGGTCCGACGCCAGCGCGCGGGCCAGGCCCACGCGCTGCTGCATGCCGCCGGAAAGTTCCTCCGGATAGCTGTGGGCCCAGGCGGCCAGCCCCACCTGGTCGAGCGCGGCGGCGGCCTGGCGCTCGCGCTCCGCCCGGGCCACGCCGGCCAGCTCGAGGCCGAACGCGGTGTTGTCGAGCACCGTCATGTGGGGCATCAGGGCGAACGACTGGAACACCATGCTGATGTCCTTGCGGCGCAGCGCGCGCAGTGCGCGGTCCGGCAATACGTTGATGTCGGAGCCTTCGACCAGGATGCGGCCCGCGGCGGGCTCGATAAGGCGGTTGAGCATGCGCACCAGGGTCGATTTGCCGGAACCCGACAGACCCATGACGACGAAGATCTCGCCGGCCTCGATGGTGAAGGTGGCGTCGAAGACGCCGATGGATTGGCCGGTGCGCTCCAGGATCTCCTGCTTGCTGCAGCCCTGGCGCACGAGTTCGAGCGCGGTATCGGGCGCGTCGCCGAATACCTTGAACACATGGTCGATGGTGATTTGCTTGGCCACGTCGTGGGTCCTCCCTCGGTTGAACGGGTTGAACGAACACGCCCGGTGGCGATCCTGGGCGCAGGAACGCCTTCCGGGCACGGGGCCGGTCGATCGGCTGCAACATGATGCGGCGGCTGCGCGCGGCGCCGCGAAAAAAGCATGCGCCGGCGTTGCCGGAAAGGGGGTGGGCTCGGTGGACCGGCCCGGAGTTTGGCCCGCATGGCACGCTGGAACGGTGCGCAAGGGCGAGGGGCGCGCGGCGGAGAGGTCGGGGCTGCGAGGACTCCACCGGTGCCCCGTGGGGCATCAGGGCCGGGAACCGGCCGTGGTGCCGGCGGGCCGCAGGCGAGGCTGCGGCGGCGCCGACTCAATGATCCGGGCCCTGCTGCACTCCGCAATGGGAGGATGGGGCCGGATTACCTGCACTGCAGGTGGTAAAACACCCACAAATTGTAAGCATTCGGTGTTTTTGAGTCAAAACACCGGTTTTTACGGATGTGTTACGCGCGGGGCTTCAATGCTTCTCGTGCGACACGTGCAGCAGGCGATCGGTATAGGCGATGGCGATCGCGCTGGCCAGGAAGGCCACGTGGATGATCGTCTGCCACATGAGCACCTTGGTGTCGTAGTTGGCCGCGTTGATGAAGGTCTTGAGCAGGTGGATGGAGCTGATGCCGATGATGGACAGGCCCAGCTTCACCTTCAGCACCGACGCGTTGACGTGGCCCAGCCATTCCGGCTGGTCGGGATGGGTGTGCAGGTTGAGCCGGCTCACGAAGGTCTCGTAGCCGCCCACGATCACCATGATGAGCAGGTTCGAGATCATCACCACGTCGATGAGCGCCAGCACCACCAGCATGATCACGGTCTCGTTGAGCGCGACGACCTCTACGCCCGGCTTGTAGCCGATGCTCGTGACCAGCGCCTGCAGCGCCGGCTGGTGGCCGAAGGCGGCCTCCACGAGGTGCCAGAGCTCCACCAGGAAGTGCCATACGTACACGCCCTGGGCGACGATGAGCCCCAGGTACAGGGGCAGCTGCAGCCACCGGCTCGCGAAGATGAGCGAGGCGAGCGGGCTCAGGGCAGGGCCCTGCGGGCGCGGGGCGGAGTCTTGGGGGAAGGCCATATCGGTGGGGAAGAGGATGGTGGAAACCGGGCAGCGGGAGGGTCGCGGCGGGATTCTAGGGCCTGCCGTCGGGCCGGCGGTCCGTGGGGCTGCTGCCTCGTCCGGAGGCCCGGAAGAGCCGGCCGCGGCGCCGCGCCGGGAGTAGCATGTGGGCCGGGCCGTCGGCGGGCTGCGGCCGCATGCGGGCGTGCGTCAGTGGCATGTAAGTGGGCCCCCTGAAAGTACCGGCGAAAACCTGTTCCAACGACTCCCAGGAGACAAAGCAAATGAGTGCGTCATCGTCCACGATCGAATCCGTGCTGGTGGAAAACCGCGTCTTTCCCCCGCCCGCCGCCTGCGAGAAGGGTGCCCGCATCTCCGGCATGGCGGGCTACGAGGCCCTGTGGGCCGAGGCGGAGCGCGATTTCGAAGGCTTCTGGGCGCGCCTGGCACGCGAGAATGTGCAGTGGACCCGGCCCTTCACCCGCACGCTGGACGAGTCCAACGCCCCGTTCTTCCAGTGGTTCGCCGATGGCGAGCTGAACGCCAGCGCCAACTGCCTGGACCGCCACATCGGCACGCCGGTCGAGAACAAGACAGCCATCATCTTCGAAGCCGACGACGGTGCCGTGACGAAGGTCACCTACAGGGAACTGCTGGAGCGCGTGGGCCGTTTCGCCAACGCCCTGCAGGCCGAGGGCGTGAAGAAGGGCGACCGCGTGCTGATCTACATGCCCATGACCATCGAAGGCGTGGTCGCCATGCAGGCCTGCGCGCGCATCGGCGCCACGCACAGCGTGGTGTTCGGCGGCTTCTCGGCCAAGGCGCTGCAGGAGCGCATCATCGATGCGGGCGCGGTGGCCGTGATCACCTCCAACTACCAGATGCGCGGCGGCAAGGAACTGCCGCTCAAGGCCATCGTCGACGAAGGCATCGCCATGGGCGGCTGCGAATCGATCCGCAGCATCCTCGTCTTCCAGCGCACCGCCACGGCCTGCAACATGGTGGCGGGCCGCGACAAGACCTTCGATGAAGCGCTGGCCGGCCGGAGTGCCGAGTGCGCTCCCGTGCCCGTGGGTGCGGAGCACCCGCTCTTCATCCTCTACACCAGCGGTTCGACCGGCAAGCCCAAGGGCGTGCAGCATTCCACCGGCGGCTACCTGCTGTGGGCCAGGCTGACGATGGACTGGACCTTCGACCTCAAGCCCGAGGACGTGTTCTGGTGCACGGCCGACATCGGCTGGATCACCGGCCACACCTACGTGGCCTATGGCCCGCTCGCCGCCGGCGCCACGCAGGTGGTGTTCGAGGGCGTGCCCACTTACCCGAACGCCGGCCGCTTCTGGCAGATGATCGAGCGCCACAAGGTGTCGATCTTCTACACCGCGCCCACGGCCATCCGCTCGCTCATCAAGGCGGCCGAGGCCGACAAGGCGGTGCACCCGTCCAGTTCCGATCTGTCCAGCCTGCGCATCCTGGGCAGCGTGGGCGAGCCCATCAACCCCGAGGCCTGGATGTGGTACCACAAGAACGTGGGCGGCGAGCGCTGCCCCATCGTGGATACCTTCTGGCAGACCGAGACCGGCGGCCACGTCATCACCCCGCTGCCGGGCGCCACGCCGCTGGTGCCGGGATCATGCACGCTGCCGCTGCCCGGCATCACCGCCGCCATCGTCGATGAATCCGGCAACGACATTCCCAACGGCACGGGCGGGATCCTGGTCATCAAGCGCCCCTGGCCCAGCATGATCCGCACCATCTGGAACGACCCGGAGCGCTTCAAGAAGAGCTACTTCCCCGAAGAGCTCAAGGGCTATTACCTCGCTGGCGATGGCGCGGTGCGCAGCGCCGACCGCGGCTACTTCCGCATCACCGGCCGCATCGACGACGTGCTGAACGTCTCGGGCCACCGCATGGGCACGATGGAAATCGAGTCCGCCCTGGTCTCCAAGACCGACCTGGTGGCCGAGGCCGCCGTGGTGGGCCGCCCCGACGACCTGACCGGCGAGGCCATCTGCGCCTTCGTGGTCCTGAAGCGCCCGCGGCCCAGCGGCGACGAGGCCAGGGCCATCGCCAAGGAACTGCGCGACTGGGTGGCCAGGGAGATCGGCCCGATCGCCAAGCCGAAGGACATCCGCTTCGGCGACAACCTGCCCAAGACCCGCAGCGGCAAGATCATGCGCCGCCTGCTGCGCTCCATCGCCAAGGGCGAGGCCATCACGCAGGACACGAGTACGCTGGAGAATCCCGCCATCCTGGATCAGTTGGCCCAGGCCAACTGATCCGGAGACTGGCGCATCCTGTAGGACGGAATCTGTTTCGCCGGCCCCGCGCCGGCGGGACGGCCATGGCCGGGGTACAACCGGGTGCCAACGCCGCCGCGTCCCTCGCGGCGCGGCGCCCGTCACCCTCCCCGGAGAACAACCATGGCCTTCCGATCCATCGTCATCCTGCTCATCGTCGCGGCCATCGCCGTGCTCGCCGCGCTCAACTGGAGCACCCTGGCCACGCCCTCGGCCATTTCGCTCGGGTTCACGTCGTTCCAGGCGCCCCTCGGCCTGCTGATGCTGGGTCTCACCGTGCTGCTGGGCGTTTTCTTCATCGCCTACGTGCTGTCGCTGCAGGGCTCCGTGCTGCTGGAAACGCGCCGCCATGCCAAGGAAATGCAGGCGCAGCGCGAGCTGGCCGACCGCGCGGAAGCCTCGCGCTTCACCGAACTGCGGACCTTCCTCGAATCGCAGCACCAGCAGGGCCAGGCCGCGCTGCTGGCGCGCATCGATGTGCTGGAGTCGCGTGTCGCGGCCCGCGCGCAGGAGTCCGACAACGCCACGGCGGCATATGTGGGCCAGCTCGAAGACCAGTTGCGCACGCGCCGCGATCCGGTGCTGTGAGCTGTCCGGCAGGGCGTTCGTCCCGCTGCCGCACGACAGCAAAAAAAGCCGCCCGGTCCGGGCGGCTTTTTCATTCGCGCCGGGCGGGCGCGGCTGGAGGGCGGCAATCCGGCAGCCACCCTGCCGTGGCTGCCTGCCGCGGAAGACCGGTTACTTGAGCGACAGCACCCAGGCCGCCAGCTTCTTCGCGTCGGCCTCGTTCACCTGGGAGTTGGCCGGCATGGGCACCGGTCCCCACACGCCCGAGCCACCCTTCATGATCTTGGCGGCCAGCTTGTCCACGGCATCCTTCTGGCCGGCGTACTTGGCCGCCACGTCCTTGTAGGAAGGGCCCACGAGCTTCTTGTCCACGGCATGGCAGGCCATGCAGTTCTTGGCCGTGGCCAGGGCCTGGTCGGCCAGGGCCGGCGCGGCAGCGGAGAAGGCCAGCAGGAGGAGGGGGAGCGTGCGCTTCATGGGGGGCTTTCGTGTGGGTTAGTATGCGGCTCAATGAAATTGTAGTGGGCGGGGTTGACGTGCCATGGCGGCTTTACGCGGCCCACCCGCGCCCTCCCTGCCGGAGTTGCCACCATCATGTATACCCTGGCCCTCGGAATCCTGCTGGTCGTACTCAAGTACCTGGAGATCGGCCCGGTCGCCCAGTGGAGCTGGTGGTGGGTGCTGTCGCCGTTCGCCGTCACCGCGGCCTGGTGGGTCTGGGCGGATGCCACGGGCTATACCAAGCGCCGCGCCATGGAGAAGATCGACCGGCGCCGCCAGGACCGCATCGACCGGCACAAGGAAGCCATGGGCGTGAAGCCGCGCAAGCCCCGGTGAGTGCCGGGGCCGGCTCCGGGCGCCTGCCGTGACTGCCGCGGGGCCGCGATAGGCATGCCGCCCGGCGGGGGAAGGCACTGGAGGATAATTCCGCGTCGCCAGGCGACCGTCCCTCCAACCGCTTCCCCCGATCCACGATGCCCGCATACCGTTCCAAGACCTCCACCGCCGGACGCAACATGGCCGGTGCCCGCTCCCTGTGGCGCGCCACCGGCATGAAGGACGAAGACTTCAGCAAGCCGATCATCGCGGTGGTGAACTCGTTCACCCAGTTCGTGCCCGGCCACGTCCACCTGAAGGACCTGGGCCAGCTCGTGGCCCGCGAGATCGAGGCCGCCGGCGGCGTCGCCAAGGAATTCAACACCATCGCGGTCGATGACGGCATCGCCATGGGCCACGACGGCATGCTGTATTCGCTCCCCAGCCGCGACATCATCGCGGACTCGGTCGAGTACATGGTGAACGCGCACTGCGCCGATGCCATGGTCTGCATCTCCAACTGCGACAAGATCACGCCCGGCATGCTGATGGCCGCCATGCGCCTGAACATCCCGGTGGTGTTCGTCTCCGGCGGGCCCATGGAGGCGGGCAAGACGCGCCTGGCCAACCCCGTCACCAAGACCATCGAGTTCAAGAAGCTCGACCTGGTGGATGCGATGGTGATCGCCGCCGACGACAAGTATTCCGACGCCGACGTGGCCGAGGTGGAGCGCTCCGCCTGCCCTACCTGCGGTTCGTGCTCGGGCATGTTCACCGCCAATTCCATGAACTGCCTGACCGAGGCGCTGGGCCTGTCCCTGCCCGGCAACGGCACCGTGGTGGCCACGCATGCCGACCGCGAGCAGCTCTTCAAGCGCGCCGGCCGCCGCATCGTGGAGCTGGCCCGCCAGTACTACGAGCAGGACGACGAGCGCGTGCTGCCGCGCTCGGTGGGCTTCAATGCCTTCGAGAACGCGATGACGCTGGACATCGCCATGGGCGGTTCCACCAACACCATCCTGCACCTGCTGGCGATCGCCCGGGAAGCCGGCATCGACTTCACCATGGCCGACATCGACCGCCTCTCGCGCGTGGTGCCGCAGCTGTGCAAGGTGGCTCCCAACACCAACAAGTACCACATCGAGGACGTGCACCGCGCCGGCGGCATCATGGCCATCCTGGGCGAGCTGGACCGCGCGGGCCGCCTGCACACCGATGCACCCACGGTGCATGCCCCCACGCTGGGCGACGCGCTGGCGCAGTGGGACATCACCCGCACGCAGGACGACGCGGTGCGCACCTTCTACATGGCCGGCCCCGCCGGCGTGCCGACCCAGGTGGCCTTCAGCCAGAACACGCGCTGGCCCAGCCTGGACCTGGACCGCGCCGAGGGCTGCATCCGCTCCGTGGAGCATGCCTTCTCGAAGGAAGGGGGCCTCGCCGTGCTGCGCGGCAACATCGCGCTGGACGGCTGCGTGGTCAAGACGGCAGGCGTGGACGAATCCATCCACGTGTTCGAGGGCTCGGCCCACGTGACCGAGTCGCAGGACGAGGCGGTGGAGAACATCCTGGCCGACAAGGTCAAGGCCGGCGACATCGTCATCGTGCGCTACGAAGGCCCCAAGGGCGGCCCCGGCATGCAGGAAATGCTCTACCCGACCAGCTACATCAAGTCCAAGGGCCTGGGCAAGGCCTGCGCGCTGCTGACCGACGGGCGCTTCTCGGGCGGCACCTCGGGCCTGTCGATCGGCCACTGCTCGCCCGAGGCGGCGGCTGGCGGCGCCATCGGCCTGGTGCAGAACGGCGACCGCATCCGCATCGACATCCCCAACCGCACGATCGACGTGCTGGTCTCCGACGAGGAACTGGCCCGGCGCCGCGCCGAGCAGGATGCCAGGGGCTGGAAGCCCGCGAAGCCGCGCCCGCGCAAGGTGTCGGCGGCGCTCAAGGCCTATGCCAAGCTGGTGATGTCGGCCGACAAGGGCGCCGTGCGCGACCTGTCGCTGCTGGACGACTGAACGGCCGCCGTCTTGCGGGCAAAAAGAAAGCCGCACCGGCGACGGAGCGGCTTTTCATGGGCAGACCGTTGCGGGTGCGACCGGAATCAGGGCGTGCCGGAGGCAGTCTGCGACTGCAGGTAGTTCTGCAGGCCCACGCGGTCTATCAGGCCCAACTGCTTTTCCAGCCAGTAGGCGTGGTCCTCTTCCGTGTCCTTGAGCTGCGCGAGAAGGATGTCGCGGCTCACGTAGTCGCGCACGCCCTCGCACAGATGCACGCCCGTCTGCAGGGCGGCGCGCACCTCGTATTCGGTGTCCAGATCCTTGCGCAGCATCTCCGGCACCGTGGTGCCCGGCGTGAACTCGCGGGGGCGCATGTCGGGCAGGCCGCCCAGGAACAGGATGCGGCGCAGCAACGCATCGGCGTGCTGGGTCTCTTCCTCCATCTCGTGGTTCAGGCGCTCGTAGAGCTTCACGAAGCCCTGGTCCTCGTAGATCCGCGAATGGATGAAGTACTGGTCGCGCGCGGCCAGTTCGCCGCGCAGCAGATCCTTGAAGTAGTCGATGACCTGAGGATTGCCCTGCATGGTTTGCTCTTTTCCTTGTTCTTGTGAGGCAGGGAGTATCGCGCCGTTGCGTGGCTTTGTCGCACAAAGCCCCCGGGGCGGCAGTATGCATGCGTACGGGGATCAGAATCGTTCGCGTTGGAGGGGTTCATCGCATCATCGAGAGGGCCATCCTTTTTCCTCCGTTCCGGGATATCGGACAGGTCGCTTTCCGAAAATCACCGTCTTTTCAAAAAATGATCGTTGATCCGCTCTCCTGGTGGTTGTCCGCATTTCCGCACATTCCCCCGGTCGGGCACCTGCTGCGAGATGGCCTTGCCGCAAGGTGGGCACGTTTCCATTCGCTGCCCGGGTCAAGGCGGTATCCGGACGATGAGGCGGACTTTGCAGAACTGCTGATGCGGCACCTGGCTGTTGCGGGCGAGTTGTTTACATCCGGCGAGACGATCTATGTGTACCGATGCCATCAGGGAGAGCCCAGGTTGAAGGGCCGGAGCCGGCACCAGATCGCGGGGCGCCAGCTGAGGGACCGCGCCATCCGGTTTCCTGCTGTGGAGAGGCCGGTGCTCAACGGGGATTACTATTTTGTCCGCTCCCTGGCCACCGCATGGAAGCCCGACTTTTTCGAAGTGCTGATCCGAAAGGGCGCCCAATGGGAACTGGCGGGCATCACATTCGTTTCGCCGCGCAGCGGGAACCTGTACTGCCCCTACGATGGCGGCATGGACGTGTTCTGTTTTTCCGTGGAACCATCGCTGCTCGAAGAGCGGTACCGCACGTGGATGTCCGGGCATGCGAGCCGGCTCTGATCCCGCTGGCGCGCAGGTGGCCGGCAGGGTCTTCAGGGCCGTGGAGGCGTTCGCCGCGGCCGTGCCGATCACGATCGGATGGATGGCCCAGGCCTTTGCCGCTACCGCGCCGTATCCGCTGGACTGGCCCCATGCCCGGGAAACGCTTCTCTACCGCTCCTGCGGCTGCGCCGATGCCTGCTGGGTGGCCGAAGTCCGGGACGCCCGCACCCGGGCATTGAAGGCCCGCCTGCGGTGTGGTTGCGAGACGCTGCACTACCAGCCGGCTCCGCGTGCACCCGAGGCGACACTTCCCGGCGGTTGCGGGCCCATCAATGGCAGCAGCGACAAGCCCGCGGCGATCCGCGAGCGGCTGGAGCAGCTGCGGAGCAGTTCCGGCCCGCCGCAGCGGCCGGCATCGCCCTGAGGTGCCGTACCCGCGGAGTCCCACCGGTCAGAAATCCACTGCCGCCGACAGCATCAGGGTGCGTGGTGCGCCCACGGTCACGTAGTTGCTGACCACCCAGTAGTTCTTGTCGAACGCGTTTTCCAGGCTCGCGCGGAAGACCACGGGCTTGTTCGCGACCTTGGTTGCGTAGCGTGCGCCGATGTCCAGGCGCGTCCAGTTGCCGACGCGCAGGCGGTTGGCGGCGTCGGCATACACGGACGAGGTGTGGATCACGCGGCCGTTGAGAGAGAGGCCCGGCACCCAGGGCGTGTCCCAGTCGAGACCGAGGTTGAAGGTGCGGCCGGGCACGCCCGCGGCGTCGTTGCCCTGGTTGACGCCACCCGCGGTGCGCGTGAGCTGCGCATCGTTGAAGGCGGCGCTGGCCATCAGCCGCAGGCCGCGCTGCACCTCGCCATAGGCCGTCAGCTCCACGCCGCGGTTGCGCTGCTCGCCGCCGAAGCTGTAGATGTTGGTGACCGGGTCGGTGAAGGCACTGGGCCGCTTGATCTGGTAGATGGCGGCCTGGGTGGTCAGGCGGCCCCAGTCCACCTTCACGCCCACTTCGTGCTGCCTGGATTTCTGCGGCGCGAAGGTTTCGCCCGCGTTGGCGGTATCTACGCCGGCCGTGGCACCGCGCGTAAGGCCGGCGGTGTAGTTGGTGTAGAGCGAAATGTTCTTCGCGGGTTTGAACACGAGGCCGGCGAGCGGCGTGACGGCGCTCTTCCTGTAGTGGCTGGTGGCGGCGCCGCTCGCCGGGTTGAAGTTGTCCTGCTCCATGCTCTGGTCGCGCAGGCCCAGGGTGACGAGGAAACGATCGTTCGCGAACGACATCGTGTCGGCAATGGCGATGCTGTGCTGTTTCGTGACCGAGCTCTTGCCCGGCGCCCCGCGCGCCACGGTCATCGGGGGCAAGGGGGCGGGGTCGTACAGGCTGGAGGGCACCGTCCTGCCCGAAGTGGCGTAGAAGTAGCCGGTTTCCTGGTCGAGGTAGTTCACGCCCAGGGCCAGCGTGTGCTTGACGTCGCCCGTGGCGAAGCGGGTGCGCAGGCCGGCGTCCGCCGCCTTGGATTTCGTGTACTGGTCGTAGTAGGCGTTCGAAACGTTGAAGGCGCCCGCGGCGTTCGGGCGGCCGCTCGGGAAGGTCTGCTCGTAGTCGAGGTCGGTGTAGCCGATGCCGCCGTACACCGTGGTGCTGTCGGAAACGTCATGCTCCAGGCGCGACATCACGGTCTTCACGTTGTCCTGCAGCTTCGTGCCGGGGTAGAAGTTGAGGCGCGCGTCGGGCACGGCCGGCACCGCGGTCGCCGTGCCGGCGAAACTGGTCTGGGGCCGGAATTCCTTGGTTTCGCCGCGCGTGGCGAAGGCGTCCAGCGACCAGCGCGTGCGGGCGCCGGCATAGTCGAGGCCGATCGAGCCGAGGTTGAGGTTCTGCCTGCCGCCGTCGATGTTGCCCTCGCCGCCGCGCACGAGGCCGTTGACGCGCACACCCCACTGGTTGTCCTCGCCAAAGCGGCGGCCCACGTCGACGTGGGTGCCGAACTGGGCTTTGCCCATGTAGGTGCCGGTGACGCGGGTCAGCGGAATGTCGGAGGCGCGCTTGGTCACCACATTGATGCTGCCGCCGATGCTGCCATTAGGGCCGACGCCGTTGGCCAGCGCGCCCGGGCCCTTGAGCACTTCCACACGCTCGATCATCTCGAGCGGAACGCGCGTGGAGGGTGCCAGGCCGAACAGGCCGTTCATGCTGATGTCGCTGTTGGAGACGGTGAAACCGCGGATCTGGAAGTCGTCGCCGAAGCCGCCGCGCGAGGTGAGCGTGCGCACCGAGGCGTCGTTCATCACCACGTCCGCGACGCTGAGCGCCTGCTGGTTCTGAATCAGCTCCGAGGTGTAGTTGGTGGTGCTGAAGGGAACGTCCATGAGGTCGGTCGTGCCCAGGATCCCGAGGCTGCCGCCGCGAGCGAACTGGCCGCCCGCATAGGTTTTCTGCAGGCCGCCGATGGCTTCGGCCTGTTCGGAGACGACCACCTCCTCCAGCCGCCTGTCGCTGGTGGACTGGGCCGCGGCACCGACGGCCGCGACGGCGATCCCGGCACCCAGGCAGTGGCGCAGCAGGCGAGCGAGCGGGGTGGGCGTGAAATGGAAGGCGGTGCGGGAGGAGGCCGGGCGGCGCTGGATGGTCATGTGTTGCAGGGAAATGCTGGCGTGGAACGCGAGGGCTGGGCATGCCGGCGGCATGTCCGGAGACGGAGCGAGGCGGAAAGGAGTGCGACAGCTGCGTCCCGGTCCGGTGAGGCCTGAAACAGGCAGGAACGGATGCATGAATGAAGAAAAAAATGAGAATTGTTATCAATTATTTTCTGCATCCGGGCGCCGGGCTTCTTCCTTTCGGAAGATTCCATTTCCGGCTCGACCGTGGGCGGGCTCCGGTGGCAAGGACTGCGGAGCCTGCCGGGCCTGACGCGGCGGGCACAATACCGCCCACCATGCTCATGTACCCGCACATCGATCCCGTCGCCCTGCAGATCGGGCCGCTCGCCATCCACTGGTATGGCCTGACCTACCTGGCCGCGTTCGGCCTTTTCATGTTCCTGGGCACGCGCCGGCTGCGGCACGAGCCGTACGCCTCGCTCGCCGGCACGCAGGCCTGGACCCGCAAGGACGTGGAGGACATTCTCTTCCTGGGCGTGCTGGGGGTGGTGGCGGGCGGGCGCCTGGGCTATTGCCTGTTCTACAAGCCGGGCTACTACCTGTCGCACCCGCTGGAGATCTTCTACATCTGGCAGGGCGGCATGAGCTTCCACGGCGGGCTGCTGGGGGTGATCGCATCGATGGTGTGGTTCGCCCGCTCGCGCCACCGTTCCTGGCTGCAGGTGGCGGATTTCGTGGCGCCGTGCGTGCCGACGGGGCTCGCGGCCGGTCGCGTGGGCAACTTCATCAATGGCGAACTCTGGGGACGGTTCTGCGATCCGTCGCTGCCCTGGGGCATGGTGTTCCCGCAGAGCGGCTCCATGCTGCCGCGCCATCCCTCGCAGGTGTACCAGTTCCTGATGGAAGGGCTGCTGCTCTTCGTGCTGCTGTGGCTCTACGCCCGGCGCGAGCGCCGGCAGGGCGAGGTGGCGGCGGCGTTTCTCGTCGGGTACGGGTTCTTCCGCTTCATCGCGGAGTATTTCCGCGAGCCGGACGCGTTTCTCGGCATCCTGTCGCTGGGAATGAGCATGGGGCAGTGGCTCTGCGTGCCCATGGTGTTGGCCGGGGTGCTGCTGTGGGTGTGGGCGCGGCGGCAGCCGGCGCGCGTGGCGCCGGCGCACTAAAAGGATTCCGGGCCGGCCCGGCGCAGCCTGGCGGGCGCTCAGGCCGTGGGCGGCGTCCCGGTGCGGACCCACAGCATGGCGCAGGCCAGTGCCAGCAGGGGGAGGGCGGCCACGTTGATGGCCGTCCAGCCGATGCCTGCCAGCAGGACACCCGAGCCGAAGGACATGACCACCGCCGTGGCGCCGTTGCACAGCTCCATCAGCGCCTGCGCCGCGCCGCGTTCTTCCGGCGCATGGCTTTCGGCCAGCAGCGTGGTGCCGGCGATCACCATGAGGTTCCAGCCCAGGCCCAGCAGCAGCGAGCTGGCGAAGAAGTGCGCCATCTCCAGGCCCGATAGGGCCGTGCAGGCGCTGGCGGCCAGTATGGCGGTACCGGCCGCCGCCACGCGGCGCGCGCCGAATCGGTCCACCATCGGGCCGGCGAAAAAGGCCGGCAGGAACATGCCGATCACATGCCACTGGATCACGGTCGCCGCCGACGCTGTGGAAAAGCCGCAGCGGTCCATGGCCAGCGGCGTGGCATTCATCACCAGGATCATCAGGCCATGGCCGACGGCCGTCATCAGCACGGCGGCACGCAATGTCGGCCGTGCCAGCAGCGCGCGCAGGGCGCCCCGCGCGGGCCGGGGTGCCGCCACCGCGCCGCGGGGCAGCCGCGATACGGTGGCCACGCCCAGTGCCGCCAGCGCGGCGATCACCAGGTAGGCCCCCGCGAACGGCGTGGCCAGCGCGTCGCGCGACCACACCGCCAGAGGCGGTGCCAGCACCGCTGCGCAGACGCCGCCGCCCACCACCCAGGCTGCGGCGCGGCCCCGGCGCTGCGGCTCCACTGCCTCCAGCGCGGCGTGGCGGTAGAAGCCCGAGGATGCCTGGTACACGCCGATGCCCGTCGCGCCCAGGCACAGCAACGCGAAGCTGCCCTGCCGCAGCGCCAGCGCGCAGAGCAGACCACCCGCCATGCCCAGCGCCGCGCCCAGCATGAGCGCCGGCCGCCGCCCATGGCGCTGCATGGCGGCCGACAGCGGCATCACCGCCACCAGATTGCCCAGCACCAGCAGGGCCAGCGGCAGCGTGGCGAGCGCCGTCCACGGCGCCAGATGCAGGCCGGCCAGCGAGGTCAGCGTGATGCCGATGATGGAGCACGACCAGTAGAGCGCCTGCGCGGAAAACAGCAGGCGGAGGGTGGGATGGCGCAGGAGAAACATGGGTCGGTGCGGAAAAGGTCGTGGATCGATGGGGCGCGTGGCGGGGTCAGCCGGCATCGGCGCCGCCTGCCGGCCCGAAACGCTGCGCGAAAGCCTGCGGGCTGACCGAGAGATGGCGGTGGAATGCGCGCCGCAGGGTTTCCGGGTGCTGGAAGCCGCAGAGGCGGGCGACCGTGGTTACCGAGGCCTGCCCGTGCGACAGCAGGGCCGAGGCGGTTTCCACACGCACCCGTTCGACGTAGCGTGCCGGCGTGGTGCCCAGTTCGCGCTGGAACACCCGGGTGAGCGTGCGCGGGGCCATGCAGGAGCGCACCGCCAGCGCTTCCAGCGACATGTCCTCATCCAGGTGGCCGGGAATCCATTCCAGCAGCGGCGTGAGGCGGGGCGTGTGCTCCGCATCGGGTGCCACCAGGCGGCTGAACTGTGCCTGCCCGCCCGGCCGGCGCAGGTAGATCACCAGGCGGCGCGCCACGGCCAGTGCCAGGGCGCGGCCCAGGTCATGTTCCACCAGCGCCAGCGCCAGGTCGATGCCCGAGCTGACCCCCGCCGAGGTGAAGACGTGCGCGTCGCCGTGCACGCCGGTCGGGTCATAGGTGTGCAGCCGGTCGCCCTGCAGATCGATGCCGGGATGGCGTGCGCGGAATTCGGCCACGCGTTCCCAGTGCGTGGTAGCGGGACGGCTGTCCAGCAGGCCGGCCTGCGCCAGCAGCAGCGCGCCGGAGCACACCGAGCCGAGTCGTACCACCACCGGCTCCGCCCGCTGCAGCCAGCCCAGCAGGCCTGCGTTGTCCAACTGCCCGGCCACGCCCTGGCCCCCGGGCACGATCAACGTGTGAGTGCCGGACAGCGGTTCGTCGGCATAGGCTGCCTGCGCCAACGTCTCGAAGCCGGCCGAACAGGCCACCGGCCCGGGTGCCTCGGCCAGCAGGCGCAGCGTGTAGAGCGGCGCGCGCCCGTGGCGGACCAGCTCCTCGTTGGCGGAGGACATGACCTGCAGCGGACCGACCACATCCAGGCTCATGAAGCCAGGGTAGATCAGGCAGGAGAAGGTGAGGGGCGGATGGGGCATGCGGGCAGTGTCTGTGGAAGTATTTCTGGCCGCAATGACAATGTCCCCACCATTCCGGCCACACGGTGCATGCCCGCGGTGAGTTCAGGCAATACGGGCATTGACCTGGCTCTGTAATTATGAAAAATTACGTGAAATGACCGATGGGGCTCGCCTGCCGATCCATCCGCCATGCCACCTGAGGAACGCCATGCCCCCTGCGCTCGCCATCGTCCGGTCCCAGGCACCCTCGCTGCACGAGGAAGTTGCCGAGCGGCTGCGTGAGCAGATCTTCGCGGGGGCGCTGCCGCCGGGCAGCCTGCTCGACGAGGTGGCGCTGTGCGAGCGGCTGGCCATCTCGCGCACGCCGCTGCGCGAAGCCCTGAAGGTGCTGGTGGCAGAGGGCCTGCTGCGCCACGAGCCGCGCCGCGGCTGCTTCGTGGCCGAGGTGACGGAGCGGGACCTGGACGAGATCTTCCCCGTGATCGCGTTGCTGGAGGGCCGCGCCGCGCACGAGGCGACGCTGCGTGCCGGCATGGCCGACGTAGCCGTGCTGGAGGTGCTGCACGAGCGCCTGCAGGAACACGCGGCTGCCGGCCGGATTGCCGAGTACTACGCGGCCAACCATGCGATCCACGAAGCCATCATCGTGCTCGCCGACAACCGCTGGCTGGCCCAGGTGATCGGCGACCTGCGCAAGATCCTGCGCCTGGCGCGCCTGCAGCAGTTGCACGCGCCCGGCCGCCTGCAGCAGAGCCTGGCCGAACACCTGGCCGTCTTCGCGGCGCTGCGGCGCGGCGACGCCGAGGCTGCCGAGCAGGCCATGCGCAACCATCTTCTCGCGCAGCGCGTGGCGCTGCGCAACATTGCCCGCCACCATCACTCCAGGATCGCCCCATGAATGCCGCTTCCGAATGGATCACGCGCAGTGTCGCCCGCCTGCGCACCGAAGCCCCGCTCGCCGACATCGATGCCGCGGGCGCGGCAGGAGGCGGCCGCCCGCCCGCCGCTGCCGCCCCAGCCCCTGCGCCGGGCAAGGCATCGCCGCCGCGTTCCACGTCCGAGCGCCTGGCGGCCACGCTGCGGCGCGGGCAGGAGGCCCTGTCCCCGCGCGCGCTGCGCCGGCTGCTGGCCGACCTGCAGGCGGTCGCTGCGCCGCAGGCCAGCGAGGTGGAGGGCGGCCGGCAGGCCGAGGCCGTGGCCGCCTGGTATGCGGAGGCCAAGCCGCAAGAGCGCCGCGACATGTGGCTGCTGATGTGCGAGCAATTCGCGCCCGATGCCACGCGCTTCAAGTCGGCGCAGAAGCGCTATGAGGCCGCTGCCGGCACGGAGGACGAGGCGCATGCGGAGGTGCACCTGCGCCGCGCCCTGGTCTCGCCGCGCACGCGGCTGCTGCAGCGCTTCGCGGTGTTCCCGCAGGGCATGCGTTTCCTGGTGGACCTGCGCGCGGAACTGCTGCCGCAGCTCAAGGGCGACAAGCGGCTGCTGCCGCTGGACGCGGAACTCGAGCAGCTGTTCTCCACGTGGTTCGACGTGGCGTTCCTGGAGCTGCAGCGGCTATCGTGGGATTCCCCGGCCTCGCTGCTGGAAAAGCTCATCAAGTACGAGGCGGTGCACGACATCCGCAGCTGGGCGGACCTGAAGAACCGGGTAGGCAGCGACCGCCGCTGCTACGGCTTCTTCCATCCGCGGCTGCCGAACGAGCCGCTCATCTTCGTGGAGGTGGCGCTGGTCAACGAGATTTCGGACAGCATCACGCCGCTGCTGGATGAGGACGGGGCGGAAGTGGACATCGCACGCGCCAACACCGCGATCTTCTATTCGATCAGCAACACGCAGACAGGCCTGCGCGGCGTGAGCTTCGGCGACTCGCTCATCAAGCACGTGGTGGAGACGCTCTCGGCCGAGTTCCCGCGGCTGCGGATTTTCGCCACGCTCTCGCCGATTCCGGGTTTCCGCGCATGGTTCGGCAAGCACTGCGCGGGCATGCTGGAAGCCCTGGACGACAAGCGCCGCGCCGAGCTGGGCCGTGCGATCGGCGCGGAGCCGCCGCAGCCCGCGCAGGTGCTGGCCGCGGCGGAGAAGGCGCTGGAGCTGCCGGTGAAATCGCCCCTGCGCCTGTGGCTGCTGCAATGCGCGGCCCGCTACCTGGGGCGCGAGCTGCAGGACGGACGGCCCGTGGACGCGGTGGCGCGGTTCCACCTCGGCAACGGGGCGCGCGTGGAGCGGCTCAACTGGGCGGGGGACCCGTCGTCCAAGGGGCAGAAGCAGTCGTTCGGCCTCATGGTGAACTACCTCTACGACCTCAAGCGCATCGACAAGCACCGGGCGCTCCTGGCCCAGGGCCGGGTGCCGGTGTCGGGAGACATCGACAGCCTGGCCCGCGGATGAGCCCCGGGCCGGCCCTGCCGGCCCCGCCTTCGGATATCGGATCGACGAATCACCACAACGACGACAGGAGACAAGACCGATGCCAGTGAATCCTTTCCAGGCGCCCGCCTCGGCGCTGCCCCGGCGCGCCCTGCTGCGCGGGGCTGCCGCTTCGGGCCTCGCGCTCGCGGCCGGCCGCGCCCTCGCGAACGACCCCTGGCCGGCCAAGCCGGTCACGCTGGTGGTGCCGTTCCCCGCCGGCGGCGGCACCGATGCGTTCGCGCGCCCGCTGGCGGCGCAGTTTTCCAAGTCCACCGGCAAGACGCTGGTCATCGACAACCGCGGCGGTGCCGGCGGCACGGTGGGAGCGAGCTATGCGGCCAAGGCGGTGCCGGACGGCCATACGCTGTTCATGGGCGGTACGCACCACGTGATCGCACCGTCGATGTACCCGCGGCTCGACTACGACATCGAAAAGGATTTCGTCCCGCTGGCGCTGCTGGCCAACGTGCCGCAGGTGCTGGTGGTGAATCCGCGCAATGTGCCGTTCACGGCGTTCCCGGCCTTCCTCGACCATGTACGGCGCAACCCGGCCAAGCTCAACTACGCGTCGGCGGGATCGGGCACGTCCCATCACCTGGCGGGAGAGCTGTTCAAGCTGCAGTCCAATACCTTCATCACGCACATTCCGTACCGGGGCGCGGGGCCGGCGCTGCAGGACCTGATCGGCGGCAATGTGGACATGATGTTCGACGGATTGGGTTCTTCCGCTGCGCACATCAAGGGCGGGCGCATCCGTGCGCTGATGGTGTCGGGCAGGCAACGCAACCCGGCCTTCCCGGATGTGCCGTGCGCGGCCGAGGTGGGGCTGCCGGACTACACGGTGACCACGTGGTACGGTCTCTGGGCGCCCCGCGGCACGCCGCCGGACCTGCAGGCGCGCATCGTGGAAGAGGTGCGGCGCATCGGCGCGGCCGAGGAGATCAAGGCCGTGTGGGCCAAGAACGGCGCGGACTATGGCGGGCTCACGCAGGCGCAGTTCGGCGCGATGGTGGGGGCGGAGGTGAAGCGCTGGGCACAGGTCGTGAAGGCTTCTGGCGCGAAGCTGGAGTGAACCCCCCTGAGGCGCTGCGCGCCTTCCATGCAGCCGCCAGAGACGGCAGCCCTTCGGGCACGTCCAAGCCTGCGCAGGCAGGCTCGGAGCCGCGGCCCTCAGCCCCTTCTCGCGCTGCGCGCGGAAGGGGGGACGACGCCGGTGGCCCGGCGGAGCCGGTTCCACGGCGTCTGCTCGCCTTGGCCTGCTCCGCGGCCATCGGATCTGAGGCGCTGTGGTGGTTCAAGCGCCAGTGGGCGTACTGGCCTGGGATGATGGCGGTGGTTTCGCAAAACGAGGGGATATCGAATGGCGGGCGAGGTCGGGGTTGTGTGGCCGGAGGCCGCGGCGCAGGAAGGGCGCGGCATCGTGCGTGTCACGTTGCGGCATCCTGGGCGGCTCAATGCCATGTCGCGGGCGATGTGGCGGCAGTTGCGGGAGGTGTTCGAGGGCATACAGGCCCGTGCGGACGCGCGCTGCGTGCTGATCGAGGGGGCTGGCGATGCCTTCTGCGCCGGGGGCGACATTTCCGAATACCCGGTGTTCCGGTTCGATCCCGACAGCCTGCGCGACTTCCATGAACGCGATGTGTGGGGCGGGCTGTCGGCGATGCTGGCGTGCGACGTGCCGATCGTGGCCGCGATCCGCGGCGCCTGCATGGGCGCGGGGGTGGAGATCGCGGCCTGCTGCGACGTGCGGCTCGCCGCGGAATCCGCGCGCTTCGGTGCGCCGATCGCGCGATTGGGGTTTCCGATGGCGCCGCGCGAGGCCGCGCTGGTGGCGCAGGCCGTGGGCGACGCGCTGGCCCGCCGCATGCTGCTGGAGGCCGCCACGTTCGGTGCCGGGCCGCTGGCCGCGCAGGGTTTCCTGGCGGCCGTGGTGGCGGACGACGGACTGGCCGCGCAGGCGTGGGCGAGCGTGGAACGCATCGCGGCGCTCGCGCCCCGGGCGGCTCGGCTCAACAAGCAGACGCTGCGTGCGTGCCGGCAGGGCGGGTGCGGTGTGCCGCAGGCCTTGTCCGACCCGTATGCCTACGCGGCCGGCGCGGAGCACCGCGAGGGCATCGCGGCCTTCCTCGAGAAGCGGCCTCCGCAATTCTGAGAGAAGCGCCAGCCATGCTGCCCATCGCTACTGCACTCCACCGCCCTCCGGCATCCCCCCTTTCCCGTTGTCTTTCCTGATTCCTTTTCGTCGATCATTGCCAACCATGTCTTCCCAACCGCTCGCATCGCCTTCCCGCACGCCGGCCTCCGCGCCGGCCGCAGGCCACCAGAACCTCTACAGCGCCCTGCGCTCCGCGTTTCCGGCGGACCTGGACGGGATCGCCGTGGAGACCACGTCGCCCGAGGGCCTGCCCCTGCACTACAGCTGGGCGGACCTGGAGCACGCCAGCGCGCGCATCGCCAATCTGCTTGCCTCGCTGAAGCTGCCCGAGGGCAGCCGCATCGCCGTGCAGGTGGAGAAATCGGTCGAGGCCATGCTGCTGTACCTCGCGACGCTGCGCGCGGGTTTCGTGTTCCTGCCCCTCAATACCGCCTACCAGAGCGCGGAGATCGAGTATTTCATCGGCAATGCCGAGCCGGCGGTGGTGGTCTGCACGCCGGCGAATTTCGGCTGGGTCTCCAAGCTGGCCTTCACGGCCGGCACGGCGCACGTGTTCACGCTCGGCGATGACCGCTCGGGCACGCTGCTGGAGCGCGCGACGCACCACTCCAGCGTGCACGAGCCGGTGGCACGGTCGGCGGACGACCTCGCCGCCATCCTCTACACCAGCGGCACCACGGGGCGCAGCAAGGGCGCGATGCTCACGCACGGCAACCTGCTGTCGAACGCGCTGGTGCTCAAGGACTACTGGGGCTGGAAGCCCGGCGACGTGCTGATCCATGCGCTGCCTATCTTCCATGTGCACGGCCTGTTCGTGGCGATCCACGGGGCACTCATCAACGGCAGCCCGATGGTCTGGTTCGCGAAGTTCGACCCGAAGGCGGTGATCGCCGCGATGCCGCGCGCCACCGTGTTCATGGGCGTGCCCACGCTCTATGTGCGGCTGCTGGCCGAGCCCGCGCTGAACCGCGAGAGCACGGCCCGCATGCGCCTGTTCGTGGCCGGCTCCGCGCCGCTGCTGATCGAGACGTTCAAGGAGTGGCAGGACCGCACGGGCCACACCATCCTGGAGCGCTATGGCATGAGCGAGACCATCATGCTCACCAGCAATCCGTATGCGGCCGACGCGCGCCACGGCGGGCAGGAGGAGCGCCGCGGCGGCACCGTGGGCTTCCCGCTGCCGGGCGTGGGCCTGCGCGTGGTGGACGATGCGGGGCAGCCGGTGGCCACCGACGAGATCGGCCACATCCAGGTGCAGGGGCCCAACGTGTTCCAGGGCTACTGGCGCATGCCGGAGAAGACGCGGGAGGAGTTCGCCGTTGACGGGCAGGGCGGCCGCTGGTTCAAGACGGGCGACGTGGGCAAGATCGATGCGCGGGGCTACGTCCACATCGTGGGGCGCAGCAAGGATCTCATCATCTCCGGCGGCTACAACGTCTATCCGGCCGAGATCGAAGGCTTCATCAACGAGATGCCCGGCGTGGCCGAGAGCGCGCTGGTGGGCGTGCCGCACCCGGACTTCGGCGAGGTGGGCGTGGCGGTGGTGATTGCCAGGGCCGGTGGGCAACTCGATGGCGAGGCGATCATCGCCGCGCTCAAGGCACGCCTGGCGAACTTCAAGATTCCCAAGCGCTGCTTCGTGGCCGCCGAGCTGCCACGCAACACCATGGGCAAGGTGCAGAAGAACCTGCTGCGCGAGCAGTACAAGGCACTGTTCGGCTGAAGTCCGCACGGCCTCGGGGCCAGTGCGTGGCATCATTTCCGCGCCATGCCGGAAGCGCCGCCATCGCATGGCGTTCCAGCCTGTTCCGATGCCATGAAGATTGCCGAGCTCCTTTCCCTGATGCGCCTGCGGTCCAGGATGCGCCTGCGGCCCTGTCCCGTCTGCGGCTCTGCCGCGTCGCGCGAGCTTTTGCGCTACGACCGGTACCTCCTGCCAGGGCGTATCCGGGAGTGCGAGGGTTGCGGCATGATCTATTACGGGAACATGCTGCCGCCGCAGGAGCTCGAGGACTTCTACGTGTCGCTCTACGGCGCCTTGATGGGCTTCGAAGCGTCCGAACGCCAGGTCGCCGTCTATCGGCATGAAGCGCGCTTGCGCGTGCAACTGATGGCCGGCCACCTCGGTCCGCTGGACGACGTGCTGGAGATCGGCTCGGGCTATGGCTATTTCCTCGATGCCTGCCGGCAGGCGGGGGCCACGCGCCTGCGGGGCATCGAACCTTCCGCCGCCGGGGCCCGCCATGCCTCTTGCGTACTGGGCCTGCAGGATGCGGTGGTCCACGCTCCGCTCCTCGGTGCCGGCCGTCCGCCGATCGTTCCCAGGATCGTGGCGATGTTCCATGTGCTGGAGCATCTCGCCGATCCCGGGGCCGCTCTCGCGCTCCTGGCGGACTGGCTGCCCGACGGCGGCCACCTCGTCGTCGAGGTGCCGGATACCGCGGGCGACTGGTCGTCGCTGGGCATCGCCAACTTCCACCTGTCCCATGCGAGCTATTTCCGCGAAGAGACGCTCGCAGCGCTGTTGCACCGGCACGGATTCCGGCCCGGGCGCGTCGATCGCGAGGCCGGCGGCATCTACCCTGGCAATCTGCGCGTTTTCGCGGTGCGCGACAGCAGACTCGCCGTGGCCGTGCCGGACGCAAGACCGCCCTCGCTGGCAGGCCACGTGGCTCGGCTGGCGCGGCCCTGGTCGCTGAAGAATGGATACCCGCGCATGGCGGCGCGCCTGGTGCGGTCGCTGGCGCGGCGCTGAGGGCGGGGCTCCCGTCGGCGGGCCTCCTGCGATTCAGGGCGTGTCCGCAGAGCAGAAGATGCATCCGTCCGCAGGGGATGCGGTGCCATGCGCCGCGGGCGCGTGGCTGCAGCAGTGCTCCAGCCACGCGGCCACGAGCTTGTAGACCGACAGGTTGGTGCGGGCCGTGGGCGCACACAGGTAGTAGCCCAGGGGGCTTTCGAACCGGCGCCCTAGCGGCTCCACCAGCGAGCCGGCCTGCAGTTCGTCCTCCACCAGGCAGGTGGGCACGATGCCCACGCCGAAGCCGGACACCGCGGCGCGGATGATGAGCGAGTAGAGGTTGAAGCCCGGCCCGAAGCGGCTGCCGGCGGTGTCGCACTGGTGCGCCTCCATCCAGTCGTGCCAGGCCAGGGGAACCTCGATGTGCTGCAGCAGCGTGGCGTGCTGCAGGTCCTGCGGCGTGCGCAGGCGCAGGGTGTCGCGCAGCTGGGGGCTGCAGACGATGCTGGTCTCCTTGCCGATCAGGTAGCGGGCGTTGGCGCTGGGCCAGTTGCCGTAGCCGTACTGGATGGCGGCGTCGAATTCATGCGGTACCGCGAAATCGTGCGCATGCTGGTAGCGCACGAAGTTGAGCGCCACCTGGGGCAGGGTGCGCTTGAAGTGCCCCAGCCGCGGGAACAGCCACTGCGCCGCGAAGGTCGGCGGCACCGAGAAATTGAGCGCGCCGCCGCTGCCGCCGTACGACATGAGTTGCGCCGTCGCCGACTCCAGCGCCGCCATCGCGGGGCGGGTGGCGTTCAGGTAGGTGGCGCCGGCGTCCGTGAGCTCCAGGCCCCCCGCCTTGCGGATGAAAAGCTTCTGGCCCAGGTATTCCTCGAGCGAAGCGATGTGGCGGCTGATGGCGCTCTGGGTCACGCACAGCTCGCGCGCGGCCATGGTGAAGGCCTGGTGCTTTGCCGCGGAGTGGAAAGCGTTCAGTTCGGAAATGGTCGGGCAGAGGCGGCGCATAGGGGCTATGAGTGCTGCTCATGGGGTAGTGAGATTTTAGGCATTGCGGCATGGCCTGTTCTGGCCCGATAAATGCGTCCTGTGACAGCCGTGTGGCCCCTGCTGCTACCGGGATTTATCTCTTTGCACCGGACGGGTGCACGGCAACAGCGGGTGCCAGGCAGGTGCACGGTGCCATGAGTAATTGCGAAGCCGGCTCTTCCATTCAACGACGACACAACCCATGACTTCCCTCTGGATCGAAAACAGCCGCGTGCTGGACGTGCATGCGCTCACGCTGCGCTCCGGCGTCTCGGTGCTGGTGACGGACGGCCGCATCGCCGCGGTGGGCGAGCAGGTGCAGGCCCCCGAGAGCGCCCTGAAGATCGACGCGCGCGGCATGACGCTGATGCCGGGCCTGATCGATTGCCACGTGCACGTGGTGGCGTCTTCGTTCAACCTGGGCACGGTGGCGAAGATGCCGAACGTGTTCACCATGCTGAAATCGCTGCCGATCATGCAGGGCATGCTCGATCGCGGCTTCACCTCGGTGCGCGACGCGGGCGGGGCGGACTGGTCGCTGGCCGAAGCGGTGCGCACGGGACTGGTGCAGGGCCCTCGCATCTTCCCCTCGGGGAAGGCTTTGTCGCAGACCGGCGGCCATGCGGATTTCCGGCAGCGCAACGACGACCTGGATGTGTGCTCGTGCGCCTACAAGCTGGGCAACATCGGCCGCGTGGTCGATGGCGTGGATGCCTGCCGGCTCGCGGTGCGTGAGGAGATCCTGAAGGGCGCCACGCAGATCAAGGTCATGGCCTCGGGCGGCGTGGCCTCGCCCAACGACCCGATCGGCAACCTGGGCTACTCGGAGGCGGAGTTGCGCGCCATCGTCGAGGAGGCCGACAACGCCAATACCTACGTGATGGCCCATGCCTACACGCCGCGCGCCATCGCCCGCGCCGTGCGTTGCGGCGTGCGCACCATCGAGCACGGCAACCTGGTCGATGCGGCCACGGCCGACCTGATGGCGGAGGCGGGCGCCTTCATGGTGCCCACGCTCGTCACCTACGAGGGCCTGGCCAACGAGGGCGGGCGCTACGGCCTGCCGGCCGTGTCCATCGCCAAGATCGACACGGTGCGCGGCCAGGGCCGGCAGGCCATCGGCATCCTGGCGAAGGCCGGCGTGAAGATGGGCCTGGGCAGCGACCTGCTGGCCGAGACGCACTACCTGCAGTCCGACGAGCTGCGCCTGCGCGCCGAGATCCTGGGCAACGGCCCGGTGCTGCAGCAGGCCACGCTGATCGGCGCCGAGATCCTGGGCCAGCAGGGCCAGCTCGGCGAAATCACGCCGGGGGCCATCGCCGACCTGCTGCTGGTGGACGGCGATCCGCTCGCCGACATCGCCTGCCTGCTGGGGCAGGGCGAGCACATCCGCGCCATCGTCAAGGACGGTGCCGTCGTCAGGAACACCCTCTGATTTCCACCCTTTTCCCCCCGACCGGAGACCACCATGCAACGTAGAAACTTCGTGAAGCTCGGCGGCGCCGCGGCCGCCCTGCAATGCCTTCCCTCCATCGGCTTCAGCCAGCAGGGCGAGGTGTTCCGCATCGGGTCGCTCACGCCGATCACGGGCGCGGGCAGCCCCTACGGCCCGGGCATGCAGCAGGCCATCCGGCTGGCCGTCGATGAAGTGAATGCCGCAGGCGGCGCGGGCGGGCGCAAGCTGGAACTGTTCACCGAAGATTCGCAGACCAAGCCCGATGCCGCCGTGCTGGCGGCCAAGAAGCTCATCGAGGTGAACAAGGTGCAGGCGGTGCTGGGGACCTGGGCCTCGGGCGTGTCGCTGGCGGTGCTGCCGCTGACCGATGCGGCCGGCATCATCGAGATGAACGTGTCCGGCGCACCGGCCATTTCCACGCTCGACACCAAGGACCTCGTCTGGCGCTTCCAGGCGACCAACGACCGCTTCGGCGCGGCCTTCGCCGAGATCTGCGCCAAGCGCGGCTTCAAGCGGCCCGCCACCATGGCGTTCAACAACGCCTCGGGCCTGGGCAACGTGGAAGGCTTCACCAAGGTCTGGGAAAAGCGCGGCGGCAAGGTGGTGGCCCACGTCACCTACGAGCCCAGCCGTCCCAGCTACCGCAGCGAACTGCAGAAGATCCTGGCGGCCAGGCCCGACGTGATCGTGATGGGCTCGTACCTGCCCGACACCACCATCATCCTGCGCGAGTGGTTCCAGTCCGGTGCGGAAAACAAGTGGATCATCCCCGGCTGGGCCGCCAACCCCGATCTGGTGAAGGCCCTGGGCGCCGAGGTATGCGAGGGCATCATCTCGGTGGACACGGTCTCCAACGAGAAGAGCACCGCGTTCGCGCATTTCGACGCGGCCTACGCCAAGGCCACGGGAAAGTCCGCCGCCACCAACATCTACGCCGCCATGGCCTACGACATGGTGATCTCGCTGGCACTGGCGATGGAGGCCGCGGGCGCCAGGGCCACGGTGGAGCAGGTCAACGCGAAGATCCGCGATGTCTCCAACGCACCGGGCACCGCCGTCTATACCTTCGCGGAAGGCAAGGCGCAGCTCGCGAAGAAGGCCAAGGTGAATTACGAGGGCGCCTCCAGCAAGCTCGACTTCGACAAGTACGGCGATGCGACGCCGGACTTCGGCGTGTACGTGATCGAGAAGGGCCAGCTGGTGCGGCGCGACGTGGTGTCCATCACGATGTGACGGATGGCGGGCAGCGGGCGGCCCGGTGCCGCGCCGCTTCCCTGGTTTTGGCGAATCGCAGTGGCGGGCGGCCCCGGGCTCCGCCAGGGGCGATGCACGAGATGACGCAATGACCTGGATCGATTTCACGAACCTGTTGATCAATGGATTGATCGAGGGCCTGGTGGTGGCCCTGCCAGCGCTGGCCATGACCCTGGTGATGGGCGTCAACCGCTTTCCCAATGCCGCCACGGGCGACCTGATGACCACCGGTGCCTATGCCGCCGTGGCCGTGCAACTGCTGGGCGGCGTGCCGCTGTGGCTGGCGGCCATCGCCAGCGTGGCGGTGACGGCGGTGGTCTCGGCCGGCTCTTACCAGCTCATCTTCCGCAAGCTGGCCGGGCGGCCCATGGTGGCCTCCATGCTCGCGGCCATCGGCCTGGGCTTCCTGTTGCGCAGCCTGATCTCGTTCTTCGCGGGGCACGACCAGCGCACCTTCGAGCTGCCGCTCGTGCGCGCCTGGAACTTCGGCGGCATCCGCCTGCTGCCCGCCGACCTGCTGATCGCGGCCATCGCCGCTGCCTGCCTGGCGGTGGTGTTCGTACTCATCTACCGCACCAGTTTCGGCCGCCAGCTGCGCGCCGTGGCAGACAGCGCCGACCTGGCGCGTGCCAGCGGCATCCGTGCCGGCGGGCTGATGCTCAGCCTCTGGCTGCTGGTGGGCGCGCTCTCGTCCATCGGCGGCGTGCTGCTGGGCATGAAGGCCATCGTCACGCCCGAGATGGGCTGGGAGAGCCTGATTCCCGCGTTCGCCGCCATGGTGCTCGGCGGCATCGGCAGCCCGGTGGGCGCCGTGCTGGGCGCGCTGGTGCTGTGCGTGGTGCAGGAGCTGTCGGTGCCGCTGCTGGGGCCGTCGTACAAGCTCGTGCTGTCGTTCGTGGTGCTGGCGCTGGTGCTGCTGCTGCGGCCTGCCGGAATCATGGGCCGCGTGCAACTGGTGCGCTGACAAGGGAGCGAAGAAAGACATGGTTGCCTATCTCTGTGCCATCGGCATCGTGGCCCTCATCTATTGCCTGCTGGCGCTGGGCCTGAACCTGCAGTTCGGGCTGACGCGCCTGGTCAACTTCGGCGTAGTGGCGTTCTTCGCCGTCGGTGCCTATACCTCGGGCCTGCTGTCGCTGCATGGACTGCCGCTGCCGGCGTGCTTCGCTGCTGCCGGCCTGCTGTCGGGGCTGCTGGCCTTGCCGATCGGACTGCTGTCGCTCAGGCTGCGCGACGATTACCTCGCCATCGTCACGCTCGGCTTTTCCGAGGCGGTGCGCATCACGATCCAGCAGGAGAGCTGGCTCACGAACGGCGTGCAGGGCCTGCCGGGCCTGCCCAAGCTGTTCGCGGCCTGGGGGCCCGGGGCGTCCGACATGGCCATCTTCGCGGTGCTGGCCGCGATCGTGGGCCTGGTGTGCTGGGGCACGGTGCGCCTCGCGCGCAGCCCCTTCGGCCGGCTGCTGAAAGCCATCGGCGACGACGAGGCCGCGCTCTCCGCCCTCGGCAAGGACCCGGCGCGCTTCAAGGTGCAGGTGTTCATGCTGGGCGCGGCGCTGGCCGGCGTGGCGGGCGCGTTCTATGCGCATTTCATCACCTTCATCACGCCCGAGCAGTTCATTCCGCTCATCACCTTCTACGTCTGGATGGGGCTGGTCATGGGCGGCTCGGGCACGGTGCGCGGCGCCATGTTCGGCTCGCTGCTGCTGATGGTGTTCCTGGAGGGGTCGCGCTTCGCCAAGGACTGGGTGCCGGGCGTGTCGGAGGTCGGCATGGCCAGCCTGCGCCTGGCGGCCGTGGGCCTCGCGCTGATCCTGGTGACGCTCTACCGGCCCCATGGCCTGTTTGGAGGCAAGGGGAAATGAGCATGCTGCAAGTGGAGGCCGTGACGCGGCTGTTCGGTGGCTTCAAGGCGGTGGACCACGTGTCGCTGCGCCTGGCCGAGCGGGAGATCCTGGGCATTGCCGGCACCAACGGCGCCGGCAAGAGCACGCTGTTCGCCGCCATCGCGGGGCAGCAGCCGGCCGATGCCGGGCGCATCGCATTCGCGGGGCAGGACATTACCCGCCTGCCGCCGCACCGCCGCGCCCGCCTGGGGCTGGTGCGCACTTTCCAGATCCCGCGCGAGTTCAGGAGCCTGACGGTGCATGAGAACCTCATGGCCGCCGCCGCCAATCCGCAGGGCGAGCGGCTGCTGAACGCGTTCTTCCAGACGCGCGGCCTGCGCGAGCACGAGGCGCAGCTGGCAGCCAAGGCCGACGGCATCCTGCAGTTCCTGAACCTGGCGCGCGTGCGCGACGTGCCCGCCGGAGGGCTGTCGGGCGGGCAGAAGAAGCTGGTGGAGCTGGGCCGCGTGCTCATGCTGGACCCGCGCTGCATCCTGCTGGACGAGCCCTTCGCGGGCGTGAACCCGGTGCTGATCGACGAGATTTGCGAGCGCGTGCGCGAACTGCAGGGCCGCGGCATCGCCTTCATCGTCATCGAGCACCATCTGCAGGCACTCAAGGCGCTGTCGCACCGCATGATCGTGATGGACCGGGGCCGCATCCTGGCCGAAGGCGACCCGCACACCGTGCTGGACGACCCACGGGTGCAGGAAGCCTACATGGGAGGGGTGGTATGAACGGCGCAGCCATGAATCTGCTGCAGATCGCACAGCTGCGCGGCGGCTATTCCGAGGTGGACATCCTCCACGGCATCGACCTGGCCGTGGCGCCGGGGCAGATCGTGACCATCGCCGGCACCAACGGCGCCGGCAAGTCCACGCTGGTGAAGGCGCTGCTGGGACTGCTGCCGCGCGTGGCGGGCTCCATTCACCTGGAAGGGCGCGACATCGCCGGGCTGTCGGCCGAGGACCGCTTCGACGCGGGACTGGCCTACGTGCCCCAGGTGGCGAACGTGTTCCCCTCGCTCACCGTGCGCGAGAACCTGCAGGTGGTGCGTGGCGTGAAGCACCTGAAGCAGCGCATGGAGGAAGTGCTGGCGGACTTTCCCGCGCTGGTGGAGCGCCTGCCGCAGCCGGCCAGCAACCTCTCGGGCGGCGAGCGCCAGCAGCTGGCGTTCGCGCGCGCGCTGATGCCGTCGCCGCGCATCATGGTGCTGGACGAGCCCACGGCCGCGCTGGCGCCCTCGCTGGTCGGCAAGGTGTTCGACATGGTACGGCGCCTGCCGGCGGCGGGCGTGTCGGTGCTGATGGTGGAGCAGCGCGCCCGCCAGGCGCTGGCCATCAGCCAGCAGGGCTACATCCTGGACCAGGGGCGCTGCGTGCTGCACGGGCCTGCGCAGGGGCTGCTGGAAGACCAGCGCATGGCGCAGCTGTACCTGGGCAGCCACTGAGCCGCCGGCCCCGCGGCCTGCCTCAGCGCAGCACGAGCACCGGCACCCTGGAGTGCGTGAGCACGTGCTGCGTCTCGCTGCCCAGCAGCAGGCGCTTGATGCCCTTGCGGCCGTGCGAGGCCATCACGATGAGGTCGCAATCGTGCTTGGTGGCCGCGGCGATGATCGCCTCGGCGACGAGGTCCGACTTGGTCACCACGGGCTTGACCTTCACCCCCTGGGCATCGCCCAGCTGCCGGATGCCGTCCACCAGCGCCTGGGCGTTGGTGGCCCACTGGCTCTCGATGCGCCGCGCCTCGGCGGCATCCACCGGCGAGCCGCCCTCGAAGTAGCTGCGCGGGTAGCGCGGCACGACCTTGAGCGCGACCACGCGGCCGCCCGAGAGCCGGGCCAGGGACAGCCCGTGCTCGACGGCCTTGGCGGACAGGTCGGAGCCGTCGGTGGCGACGAGGATGCGGCGGTAGGACATCGTTGTTCTCCTGGAAAGGATGGGAGACGCCGGGGCCGGCACGGCCTCGGCGTATCTGCAGAGTAGGGCGAAGTGGTTGCCCGTGTCTTGACATGCGTCAACGCGGACCGGTGCCATGGAGCCTAGCCTCCGGGTCCATGATGTCCGATTCTTCCGTGCCGGTGGACGCCGCCGATTCCGCTGCCGAGCTGCTCGACGATCCGCAGGAGTGGCCCGCCTTCGGGCGGCCGGTGCGCACGCAGGCTACCGACGCGGCGGAGCCCGGGCATACCACCGAAGGACTGTGGGAGTCGCACGTGGTGCTCGGAGGCATGCATTGCGCGGCCTGCGCGCTCACGGTGGAGGATGCGTTGCGTGGCGTGCCCGGCGTGCTGCAGGCCGAGGTGAGCGCGGCCACGCACCGCGCGCGGGTGGTGTGGGATGCCCGGCGCGTACGCCCGTCGCGATGGATGGCCGCGGTGGCGCGCGCCGGCTATCCCGCCTTGCCGGCGATGGACGCGCTCGCCCGGGAACAGCGCCGGCGCGAGGGCCGCAAGGCCCTGTGGCGCTGGCTGGTGGCGGGCTTCTGCATGATGCAGGTGATGATGTACGCATGGCCTGCGTACGTGGCGCAGCCGGGAGACCTCACAGCCGAGATGGAGCGGCTGCTGCGCTGGGCCTCCTGGGTCATCACGCTGCCGATGATGATCTTCTCGTGCGGGCCGTTCTTCTCCAGCGCGCTGCGCGACCTGCGCCTGCGCCGCGTGAGCATGGACCTGCCGGTGGCGCTGGGCATGGGCATCACCTTCGTGGTGAGCACGGCGGGCACCTTCGACCCGGCCGGCGCTTTCGGCCGCGAGGTCTATTACGACTCGCTGACCATGTTCGTGTTCTTTCTGCTCACCGGCCGCTGGCTGGAGATGCGGCTGCGCGACCGCACGGCGGGCGCGCTGGAGGCAGTGATGAACCGCCTGCCCGACAGCGTGGAGCGGCGCGGCGCCGATAACGCGTTCGCGCGCGTGGCCGTGCGCCGGCTCGCGGTGGACGACGTGGTCCGCATCCTGCCGGGCGAGGCCTTCCCTGCCGATGGCCGCATCGAGCGCGGCAGCACGCAGGTGGACGAAGCCCTGCTCACGGGGGAATCGACCCCGCTGCCGCGCGCGGAAGGCGCGGCCGTGACGGCCGGCAGCTACAACCTGCGCGCGCCCGTGGAAGTGCGCGTGGAGCGCGTCGGTGGCGACACGCGCTTCGCCGAGATCGTCGCGCTGATGGAGGCCGCTTCGGCGCAGAAGCCGCGCCTGGCGCAGCTGGCCGACCGCATCGCACGGCCGTTCCTGGCCGGCGTGCTGGTGGCCGCGGGCCTGGCGGCGGCGTGGTGGTGGAAGGCCGACCCGGAACATGCACTCATGGTCGCGGTGGCGGTGCTCATCGTGACCTGCCCGTGCGCGCTCTCGCTCGCCACGCCGGTGGCCATGCTCACGGCGGCGGGTGCGCTCGCGCGGCAGGGCGTGCTGGTGCGCAACCTGCAGGGCCTGGAGGCGCTGGCGGCCGTGGACACGATCGTGTTCGACAAGACCGGCACGCTCACGCAGGACGGCATCCGGATCGCGGGCGTGCATCCGGCGCAGGGCTTCACGCAGGCGGATGCGCTGGCCCTGGCGGCGGCGCTGGCGCGGCACTCGCTGCACCCGCTCTCCCGCGCGCTGGTGGAGGCCGCCGGGCCGCCGGGAGAGCGCGCCGGTGCGCGCTGGCGCCTGAGCGACATGCGTGAGGTGGCGGGGCAGGGCCTGGCCGCCCGGGTGGATGACCTGCAGGGCCTGCGGGCGCCTGCCGTGCTGCGCCTGGGCCGGGCCGCTGGTGCCGGTGCAGCCGCCACACAGCGGGTGGCCCTGAGCGCGGAGCCTTTGCAGGTCGATTCCCTGGCCGACTCCCCGGTGGAGGGGGCGGCATCCGCCGGTGCGCCTCCGGCCGCGTGGCCAGCGGAGGTCGCGTGTTTCGAATGGCGGGAGGACCTGCGGCCCGACGCGGCCGGTGTCGTTGCCCGCCTGCGCGAGGCCGGCCTGTCGGTCGAGCTGCTGTCCGGCGACCGCGCCGACGCGGTGGCGCGCGTGGCCGCCAGCGCGGGTATCGATGTCGCGCGCGGCGATTGCTCCCCGCAGGACAAGCTCGACCGCATGCGCGCGCTGCAGGCCGCCGGCAGGCATGTGGCGATGGTGGGTGACGGACTCAACGACGGGCCGGTGCTCGCGGGCGCGCATGTGTCGTTCGCCTTCGGCCGGGCCGTGCCGCTCGCGCGGTCGCGTTCGGACTTCGTGGTGATGGGCGACCAGCTCGCCCTGGTGGAGCGCAGCGTGCGGCTCGCGCGGCGCACGTTGCGCGTGGTGCGGCAGAACCTGGCCTGGGCCGCGGCCTACAACGCGCTGTGCGTGCCGCTGGCCGTCGCCGGCTGGATGCCGGCCTGGCTCGCAGGGTTGGGCATGGCACTCAGTTCGCTGCTGGTGGTGGCGAACGCGGCGCGCCTCGCGCGGGGCGCGGGCGGCGATGCCGGTACGGCCGCCGTGGGCGCGGACGCAGCCCTGCCGCCCACCGCCGCGCCCCTGGCGCAGGGAGCCGCGTGATGGACATTCTGTACCTGCTGATTCCGCTGTCGGTCGCGCTCGTGCTGCTGATCCTGGTCGGGCTCTGGTGGGCCATCGACCGGGGGCAATTCGACAACGTCGAACAGGAAGGCGAACGCATTCTTCGGGACGATTGACGCTGGTCAAACGGTCCCGGGGCCCCCCTCGTCAGAATTTGTAAGCAAACCAAAAGAGGTGCCCGATGGATTCTTCTGTCTCGAATGCCGCGCACTACAACGACACGGTCGTGCGGCAGTTTTCAATCATGGCGGTGGTGTGGGGGGTGGTCGGCATGCTGGTGGGCGTGGTGATCGCCGCGCAGCTCGCCTGGCCCGAACTCAACTTCGGCATTCCGTGGCTCAGCTATGGCCGCCTGCGTCCGCTGCACACCAATGCCGTGATTTTCGCGTTCGGCGGCTGCGCGCTGTTCGCCACCAGCTACTACGTGGTGCAGCGCACGGGGCAGGTGCGCCTGTTCGCGGGCCGGCTCGCCTCCTTCACGTTCTGGGGCTGGCAGGCAGTGATCGTGGCCGCGGCCATCAGCCTGCCGCTGGGCTACACCACGGGCAAGGAATACGCCGAGCTCGAGTGGCCGATCGACATCCTGATCACGCTGGTGTGGGTGTCGTATGCCATCGTGTTCTTCGGCACCGTGGGCAAGCGCCGCGTGAAGCACATCTACGTGGCCAACTGGTTCTTCGGCGGCTTCATCCTCGCGGTGGCCCTGCTGCACGTGGTCAACAGCGCCGAAGTGCCCGCCGGCTGGATGAAGAGCTACTCCGCCTACGCGGGCGTGCAGGACGCGATGGTGCAGTGGTGGTACGGCCACAATGCCGTGGGCTTCTTCCTTACGGCCGGCTTCCTGGGAATGATGTACTACTTCATCCCGAAGCAGGCCGGCCGCCCGGTGTACAGCTACCGCCTGTCCATCGTGCACTTCTGGGCCCTGATCTTCACGTACATGTGGGCGGGCCCCCACCACCTGCACTACACCGCGCTGCCCGACTGGACGCAGTCCGTGGGCATGGTGTTCTCGCTGATCCTGCTGGCGCCCAGCTGGGGCGGGATGATCAACGGGATCATGACCCTCTCGGGCGCCTGGCACAAGCTGCGCGACGACCCCATCCTGCGCTTCCTGATCGTGTCGCTGTCGTTCTACGGCATGGCCACGTTCGAGGGCCCGATGATGTCCATCAAGACGGTGAACGCCCTGAGCCACTACACCGACTGGACCGTGGGCCACGTGCACGCCGGCGCCCTCGGCTGGGTGGGCCTGATCACGATGGGCTCGCTCTACTACCTCGTGCCGCGCCTGTTCGGCCGCGAGAAGATGCACTCCATCAAGGCGATCGAGCTGCACTTCTGGATGGCCACCATCGGCATCGTGCTCTACATCGCCGCCATGTGGATCGCCGGCGTGATGCAGGGCCTGATGTGGCGCGCGGTGAATGCCGACGGCACGCTCACCTACACCTTCGTCGAGGGTGTCAAGGCCACCTATCCCTTCTACGTCATCCGCTTCGCCGGCGGCCTGCTGTACCTCGCGGGCATGGTGGTGATGGCCTGGAACGTATGGAAGACCGCCATGGCCGGCCGCTCGGTCAAGGTGCAGATCCCGGCCGTGGCGCCTGCCCACGCCTGAACCCCAGGAGCGCTTTCCATGTCCGACAACACAACGACAAAAGCCGGCTTCTCCCACGAGAAGATCGAGACCAACAACTTCCTCATGATCGTGCTGATCGTGCTGGTGGTGGCCATCGGCGGCCTGGCGGAGATCGTGCCGCTGTTCTTCCAGAAGTCCACCACCGAGCCGGTCAACGGCGTGCAGCCCTACACGGCCACGCAGCTGCTGGGCCGCGACATCTACCTGCGCGAGGGCTGCTACAACTGCCACTCGCAGATGATCCGCCCGTTCCGCGCCGAGACGCTGCGCTATGGCCACTACTCCGTGGCCGGCGAGTTCGTCTATGACCACCCGTTCCAGTGGGGCAGCAAGCGCACGGGCCCCGACCTGCACCGCGTGGGCGGCAAGTACAGCGACGAGTGGCACCGCATCCACCTGAACAACCCGCGCGACGTGGTGCCGGAGTCCAACATGCCGGCCTACCCGTGGCTGGAGAAGACCGCGGTGGACCCGTCCGTCGCCGCGCCCCGCATGAAGGCGCTGCGCACCGTGGGCGTGCCCTACACCGACGAGCAGATCGCCGGCGCGGCCGAGGAGGTCAAGGGCAAGACCGAACTGGATGTGCTGGTGGCCTACCTGCAGGTCATGGGCCGCGCGCTCAAGTAAGGGGAGGACGCCATGGACATCACCACCGTCCGCATCGCCGCGACGCTGATCTCGTTCGCCCTGTTCCTCGGAATCCTGGCCTGGACGTTCTCCCGCGGCAACCGGTCCCGGTTCGAGGAGGCGGCGCAACTGCCGTTCACCGAGCCGGACGCTCCACTGAATTCTTTCGAGAACGAGAAGAACCATGAGTGACTTCACCCACAATTTCTGGTCGGTGTACGTCGTCGCACTGACCCTCGGCGGCATCGCCGGCTGTCTCATCCTGCTGTGGATCACCGCGCGCAAGAAGGTCGAGCCGCGCGCCGACAACACCACGGGCCACGTCTGGGACGGCGACCTCACCGAGATGGACAACCCGATGCCGCGCTGGTGGATGTGGCTGTTCGTCATCACCATCGTGTTCGGCCTGGGCTACTTGGCCGCCTATCCGGGCCTGGGCCGCTTCAGCGGCCATCTGGGCTGGTCGCAGCGCGGCGAGTACGAGAACGAAATGGCCAAGGCCCGCGCCGAGCTGGAGCCGCTCTATGCGCGCTTCGCCGCGATGAGCACCGAGCAGGCCGCCGCCAGCCCCGAGGCCATGGCCATCGGCGAGCGCCTGTTCATGAACAACTGCGCGCAGTGCCACGGCTCCGATGCGCGCGGCAGCAAGGGCTTCCCGAACCTGGCCGACAACGACTGGCTGCACGGCGGCGCGCCCGCCAACATCCGTGAGACGATCGAGAAGGGCCGCATCGGCACCATGCCCCCCATGGCGGCGGCCGTCGGCTCGGCCGAGGACGTGCGCAACCTCGCGCACTACGTGCTGAGCCTGTCGGGCAGTCCGCACGATTCGCTGCGCGCTTCGCTGGGCAAGTCCAAGTTCACGGTGTGCGCGGCCTGCCATGGCATGGACGGCAAGGGCAACACCGCGCTGGGCGCGCCCAACCTCACCGATGACATCTGGCTGCACGGCTGGGGCGAGGGCGCCATCACCGCCATGATCAACAACGGCAAGGTGAACCAGATGCCCGCCCAGGCCGGCAAGCTCACCGATGCGCAGATCGGCGTGCTGACCGCCTACGTCTGGGGCCTGTCCAACAAGCCGGGCGCGAACACCGCCGCGGCGGCCCCGGCGAACTGAACCTCGGGACCATATCCGGGGCGCCGCCGGCCGGCGCGCCGCCCCTTGCGGTCCCCAAGCGCAACGCCTGCTCCCACGACACGAGACAGCCGGCCCACCGAGCAAAGCAGAACCCACATGAAGCCCCCTGACGGACAGCCGCGCAAGGTCATTCCGATCGCCCCCGTTCCGGCGGACGGCGGATCGGCACAGGCCGAAGTCGTCTCCCTCTACGAAGCCCAGAAGAAGATCTACCCGAGGTCCATCGTCGGCGTGTTCGCACGCTGGCGGTGGGCCATGGTCGCTTTCACGCAGCTGGTGTTCTACGGGCTGCCGTGGCTGCAGTGGGGCGAGAGGCAGATGGTGCTGTTCGACCTCGGCGCGCGGCGCTTCTACCTCTTCGGCCTGGTGCTCTACCCGCAGGACTTCATCTACCTGACGGGCCTGCTCATCATCTCGGCGCTGTCGCTCTTCCTGTTCACCGCGGTGGCCGGGCGGCTCTGGTGCGGTTTCTCCTGCCCGCAGACCGTCTATACCGAGATGTTCATGTGGATCGAGCACAAGGTCGAGGGCGACCGGAGTGCGCGCCTGCGGCTGGACAACGGGCCCTGGACTTTCGAGAAGCTCCGCAAGAAGGGCCTCAAGCAATTCCTCTGGATCGCGGTGTCGGCCTGGACGGGGTTCACCTTCGTGGGCTACTTCGTGCCCATCCGCGAGCTGGGCACCGAGCTGATGGCGCTGCAAGGCTCCTGGCAGCTTTTCTGGGTGGCCTTCTACGGCTTCGCGACCTACGGCAACGCCGGCTTCCTGCGCGAGCAGGTCTGCAAGTACATGTGCCCCTATGCACGCTTCCAGAGCGCGATGTTCGACAAGGACACGCTCGTCGTCACGTACGACGAGGCGCGCGGCGAGCCTCGCGGTCCTCGCAACAAGTCGGTGGACCACCGCGCCAGGGGCCTGGGCGACTGCATCGATTGCACGCTGTGCGTGCAGGTCTGCCCGGTGGGCATCGACATCCGCAACGGCCTGCAGTACGAATGCATCGGCTGCGGCCTTTGCGTGGATGCGTGCAACACCGTGATGGACAAGATGAAGTACCCGCGCGGGTTGATCCGCTACTCCACGCAGAACGGCGTGGCGAACCGCTGGACGCAGTCGCAGATGCTGCGCCGCGTGCTGCGGCCGCGCGTGCTGATCTACACGGCCGTGCTGGTGGCGCTGTGCGTCGGCATGCTGGCGAGCCTGGCGCTGCGCACGCCGCTCAAGGTGGACGTGGTGCGCGACCGCGCGGCGCTGTCGCGCATCGTGGCGGGCGGCCGGCTGGAGAACGTGTACAGCCTGCAGATCATGAACGCCACCGAGGCGCCGCAGCGCTATCGCATTGCGGCGTCCGGCCTGGAAGGGCTGGCCGTCGCGTCGGAGGCCGAGGTGGACATCGGCGCGGCGCAGTCGCGCTGGGTGGCGGTGCGCCTGCAGATCCCGTACGGCTCGGCCGCGCCGGGATCGCATCCGGTGGCTTTCGAGATCGAAGCCCTCGAGACGAAGGCCCACGTGAAAGAGAAATCCATCTTCCTCGTGCCGCGCTGAAGCGGCGAGGGCGGTTGGTGTTATTCAGTATGGCAGGCCCCTGCAACCCTGTGGTGTGATGGGGCCGTGGTGACGAAGGAAGGAGTTCGGGATGGCGCAAAAAACGACGTCGGCCGCCGTGGCGGCCCAACCCTGGTGGAAGTTCGGCCACGTGTGGATGGTGATCGCCGGGCCTGCGATCGTGGTGGTGGCCGGCACGGCAACCGCATGGCTCGCCGTGCGGCAGCCCGATCCGGTGGTGGCGGAAGACTACTACCGCCAGGGCATCGAGATCAACCGCACGCTGGAGCGCGAACGCGCACGTGCCTCCGCCATGGAGCCGGCGATGAAGGCGCGCAACCACGCGGCCACGCCGGCCGGGGACCAGCCGCGCTGATCTCCAGGGCCCTGCCGGGCGGACTCCGGAGCCCGACGTGTTCCGTTCGTTTTCGACACCGATGACTGCAAAGGAGGAGATCGCGATGAGAACCCGACGCTGGATGTGGATCGCCTGGCCCGCCTTCCTGGTGGCCGGCCTGATCGAGATGGTGGTATTCGCCTTCGTGGACCCCGCTGCCCTGCACTGGTCCGACCAACCCCTCGCCCTCTCGCGCGAGGGCGTCTATACGGTGGCGTTCTTCGTGTTCTGGGCGCTGTGCATGCTCTCCAGCGCCCTCACCACGCTGTTGTCCATGTCGCCCTTCGAGCTCAACCGCTGCCCCGTGCCAGCGGGCGAGCGCCCGATGGAGTGCGGCAAGTTCATGCAGTGAGAGAGCGCACGGCCTCACTGATCAGAAGGCCGCGGAGCAGGCTAAGCCAGCAGACGCCGTGGAACCGGCTTCGCCGGGCCACCGGCGTCGTCCCCCTTCCCGCGTCGCGCAGCGATGCGAGAGAAGGGGGAAGCGGCGCCAGCCGCTCAGGGGGATGGTCTAGTTACAAGCCTGGCTATTGACGATCCGCTTGAGCGCATCCGGCTCGACGATGCGCACGTGCCGCTGCTTGACCTCGACGATGCCTTCCTCGACGAACTTGGAGAAGGTGCGGCTCACGGTCTCCAGCTTGAGGCCCAGGTAGCTGCCGATCTCCTCGCGGGTCATGCGCAGCACCAGTTCGGACTGCGAGAAGCCCCGCGCATGCAGGCGCTGCACGAGGTTGAGCAGGAACGCCGCGAGGCGCTCCTCCGCTCGCATGCTGCCCAGCAGCAGCATCACGCCGTGCTCGCGCACGATCTCGCGGCTCATGATCTTGTGGACGTGGTGCTGCAGCGCCGTGACCTCGCGCGACAGCTCCTCGATGCGTTCGAAGGGCATCACGCACACCTCGGCATCCTCCAGCGCGACGGCGTCGCAGGTGTGGTGGTCGCTGACGATGCCGTCGAGCCCGATGATCTCGCCGGCCATCTGGAAGCCCGTCACCTGGTCGCGCCCGTCCTCGGTGGCCACGCAGGTCTTGAAGAAGCCCGTGCGGATGGCGAAGAGCGACGTGAACGCCTCGCCGTTGCGGAACAGCGTGCCGCCACGCTTGACCTTGCGGCGCGTGGCGACGATGTCATCGATGCGCTGCAGCTGCTGCTCGCTCAGGCCCAGCGGCATGCAGAGTTCGCGCAGGTTGCAGTTCGAGCAGGCGACCTTGATGGTGTGCGGATTCATGGACGAGCAGCCTTCCCTTCTGTGTTGCTGTTTCTCTGTGCGTGCAGGCCGGCCACGGTGCGAACGCGTGGCAGGAGCGCAGGCGTGCAGCAAGAATGTGGCGGGCGGCTGTGATGCGTCAATTGTCGCAGCGCTGCGCGTCCAAATGCTTGACCGGCGTCAAGGACACGGGCGCGGGACATGGGGCACATTGTGAATCGATAAGGAATTCCGCACCATGAACGCTGTGACTCCCGAGCTTCTGCGCCGCTTCGACGTGCCGGGCCCCCGCTATACCTCGTACCCGACCGCGGACCGGTTCGTGGAAGCCTTCGGCGCGGACGAGTACGTGCTGGCGCTGCAGCAGCGCCGCCTCGGCTCGGCCGCCAAGTCCGTGCCCCTTTCGCTGTATGTGCACATCCCGTTCTGCGAATCGCTGTGCTACTACTGCGCGTGCAACAAGATCATCACGCGCCACCCCGAGCGCGCCGACGTGTATCTGCGCTACCTCAGCCGCGAGATCGACCTGCACATGGCGCACTGCGCACCCGGCCACGCCGTGAGCCAGCTGCACATCGGCGGTGGCAGCCCCACCTTCCTGGGCGACGATGCGCTGCAGGAGCTGATGAACATGCTGCGCCGCAGCTTCACGCTCGTGCCCGGGGGCGAGTACTCCATCGAGGTCGATCCGCGCACCGTGGATGCCGGGCGGCTCGCGCGGCTGGCGGAACTGGGCTTCAACCGGCTGAGCTTCGGCGTGCAGGATTTCGACCCGGCCGTGCAAAAGGCGGTGCACCGCGTGCAGCCGGCCGAGCAGGTGTTCGCGCTCGTGCAGGAGGCCCGCCGGATCGGCTTCGAGTCCGTCAACGTGGACCTGATCTACGGTCTGCCGCGGCAGACACCCGAGTCGTTCGACCGCACGCTGGCCCAGGTCTGCGAACTGCGGCCCGACCGCATCGCGCTCTATGCCTACGCCCACCTGCCGGAGCGCTTCAAGCCGCAGCGCCGCATTGTCTCCGCAGAGCTGCCGATGGCCTCGGCCAAGGTGTCCATGCTCGCGCAGTCGCTCAATGCCTTCCAGGAGGCAGGCTACGTGTACGTGGGCATGGACCACTTCGCGCTGCCCGGCGATGCGCTGGCCGTGGCCAAGCGCCAGGGCCGGCTGCACCGCAACTTCCAGGGCTACAGCACCCAGCCCGACTGCGACCTGATCGCGCTGGGCGTGTCCGCCATCGGCCGCATCGGAGCCACGTACAGCCAGAACGCCAAGACCCTGGACGAATATTACGACCTCATCAACCAGGGCCGGCTGCCGGTGGTGCGCGGCCTCGCGCTCACCCGGGATGACCTCGTGCGCCGCTCCGTCATCATGGCCCTCATGTGCCAGGGCGAGGTGCTGTTCGAGCCGATGGAGCAGTCGTGGCTGATCGATTTCCGGCGGTATTTCGCGGCGGAGCTCGAAGTGCTCGAAGGCATGGCCGGCGACGGGCTCGTCACGGTGGGGGAGGATGGCATCACCGTGACGGAGATGGGCTGGTTCTTCGTGCGCGGCGTGGCCATGGTGTTCGACCGGTACCTTCAGGCGGACCGCAACCGCGCGCGGTTCTCCCGGATCATCTGACGGCCGTCGTCTTCTTCCCGCAGGAGCCGCGATGCCCGACGCACTGATCTGGACGGCCTTCGCCATGGGGCTGGCAGGCGGCCCGCACTGCCTGGCGATGTGCGCGGCTCCCTGCGCCGCGATCATCGGCGGTTCTCCCGGTGCCGGCGCGCCTGCGCAGGGGCCGCTGCGCCGGTACGGCTCCGTGCCCGCCGCGGCGGGCGCGTCTGCGGCCTGCGCGGGGCCGGCGGCGGCCGGCCTGCTCCGCGGCGGCGGCACGGCACGCACCGCGGTTTTCCACCTCGCCCGGATGGCCGGGTACGGGCTGACCGGGGCCGCCGCGGCGCTGGCCATGGACCGCCTGGCCTGGCTCACCCAGCAGTCCGCGGCCCTGCGGCCGGCATGGACGCTGCTGCACGTGGGCATGCTGGCCTGGGGCATCCTGATGGCCCTGCAGGCGCGCCAGCCGCTCTGGGTAGAGCGCGCCGGCCGCGCGGTCTGGTCGCGTGTCGGCCCCGGCGTGCGCGCTCCAGGCGGGCTGGCCGTGGCCGGGCTGGCGTGGGCGCTGATGCCGTGCGGGCTGCTGTATTCGGCCCTGCTCGTGGCGGCCCTGGCCGGCAGCCCGGCGCAGGGCGCCGCCGCGATGGCCGCGTTCGGTGCGGGCGGCGCGCTCTGGCTGCTGGGAGGTGCCTGGGCCTGGCGCCGGCTCCGCTCCCGGGTGGACGCGGCGCGCGCCACCTGGGGAACGCGGTTCGCCGGGCTGCTGCTGGCGGCTGTGGCGGCCTGGGCGCTCTGGATGGACGTGGGGCGCCACGCGCTGGAGCCCTGGTGTCGCTGAAGCGGTACATTTCTCGCGGACTCGGAAACAGCTGCTCACGAACTGGTGATAATGGTTTCGAATGAGAGGCGCTACGCGCCTCTCTCCTTTCGTAACCTCCCCGTGAACTCCTCCCTCCTCATCGACGTCGCCCGGCTGCGCGTCGGCATGTACATCCAGCTGGAACTGGGATGGATGAACCATCCCTTCCCGGTGAGCAGCTTCCGCATCGCGTCGGGCGACCAGATCGCCACCCTGCAGTCCCTGGGACTGGAGCAGGTGCGCTGGGTGCCGGCCCGCAGCGATGCCGCGGTGCGCGAGGCGATGCAGGCGCCGGCGTCCGCGCCGCAGGGGGCCGCAGGCCCGGCGGAGCCGGCTCCGGTGTCAGAACCCGGCTCCGGCACCGCGGGCGCGGAGCCGGCGGGCGCCCTCCACGCACGCCTGGAGGCCCAGCGCCGCTCCCTGGCCCGCTGCGACGAGCAGTTCGCGCGGGCCACGCGGGTGTACGAGCGCCTGGCCCTGCACGTGGAGCAGGATCCGGCCGAGGCGCGCATGGCCACGGAGTCCCTGATCCGCGGCTGCGTGGACGAACTCATGGCCCATGGCGATTCGGCGGTCCGCCTGCTGTCCGAGCGTGCCGGTACGCGCGCCGCGCTGCATTCCGTCAATGTGGCGGTGCTCTCCCTGCTGCTGGGCAAGTCGCTGGGGATGCGCGGCGAAGGCCTCGGCGACCTGGGCATCGCGGCGCTGCTGCACGACCTCGGCAAGATATCGCTGCCGCCGCACGTCGCCCAGCCCAGTGCGGAACTGGGCCCGGCCGACCAGGCACTGTACGAGGCCCACGTGGGCGAATCCGTGGTGCTGGCCCAGCGCATGGGACTGGGCCGGACGGTGGTCTCGGCCATCGCCCAGCACCACGAGCGGGCCGACGGCAGCGGCTTTCCGCTCGGCCTGCAGGGCAGCGATCTGGGGCGGGCGGGCCAGGTGCTGGCGCTGGTGAACCACTATGACCGTCTGTGCAATCCGCTGCGCGGCGCGGCCCCGCTGACGCCGCACGAGGCCCTGTCCGTCCTGTTCGCGCAGCACAAGTCCCGTTTCGACGCCCAGGTGCTGCAATGCTTCATCCGGCTGATGGGGGTGTATCCCGCAGGGTCGATCGTGCAGCTCACCAACGAGCGCTACGCCATCGTGGTGGCGGTGGATTCGGCCCGGCCGCTGCGGCCGCAGGTCATCGTGCACGACGGCCGCGTGCCGCGCGACGAGGCGCTGGTGCTCGACCTGGAGCGCTCGCCGGACCTGGGCATCCGCCGCAGCCTGCGGGCCGCGCAGTTGCCGCGCGATGCACTCGATTACCTGTCGCCCCGCAAGCGCATCTGCTATTTCTTCGAGCGGGCGCTGATCCCCGGCGCGGACGAGGTGCCGCAGTGAGCCGCCCGGGCGTCGATGTCGCGTGGCGGTCGATGTTCGCGGGCCTGCGCGAAGCGCTCTGGCTGGTCGATGCCCAGTCGCTGAACGTGGTGCTGTGCAACCGGGCGGCGGCCGATCTGGCCGGCCTGCCGCAGGAGGCCATGGAAGGCCGGCCTGTGCACCTGCTGGCCTGCACGCCTGAGGATCTCGCGTTCTGGTCGCAGGAGCTGGCCGGGCTGCGGGCGGGCATCCATTCCCATTCGAGCATGCTGCGCGCCGACGGGTCCCTCGTTCCGGTGGACCGCCGCGTCGCCGCCGTCGAGTCGCCGCAGGGCATGCCCCTGCTGGTGCTGGGCATGCTGGACCGCAGCGAGCAGGCATCCATCCAGGGCGAGCTGGAGCGGCTGCTCTCGGAGCTGCGCGCCACGCTCGACTCCGCCGCCGACGGCATGCTGGTCTGCGACATGGGAGGGCGGGTGCGGGCCTTCAACCAGCGCCTGGCCTGGCTGTGGAACATGCCGGACGACCTGCTCGTACAGCGCGACGACGCGGCCGTGGAGGCGCACATGGCCGCCCAGGTCACGGACGCCGACGCCTACCGCGCGCGGCTGCTGGGCATCGCGCAGTTCCCGGAAGAGGAAACCCTGGACATCCTGCACCTGCGCACGGGCACCGTGATCGAGCGTCGCTCGGTGCCGCAGATGAGCCAGGGGCGGCCCATGGGCCGCGTGTATTCCTTTCGTGACCTCACCCTGCAGCATGCCGCGCAGAAGCGCATCGAGCAGCTGGCATACAGCGACGTGCTCACGGGCCTGCCCAACCGCCTGCTGCTGTCGCGCTGCGTCGCCTCGGCGCTGGAAACCGCGCGCGCGCAGGGCGGCGGCTTCGCCATCCTGTTCATCGATCTCGACCGCTTCAAGATCATCAACGATTCGCTGGGGCATCTCTTCGGCGACCGGGTGCTGCAGCTCGTGGCGCAGCGCCTGCAGGGCTGCCTGCGGCAGAGCGACATGCTGTGCCGGCTCGGCGGCGACGAGTTCGTCATCCACCTGGATGCCGGCGACGAGGCCGTGGCCGAGGCCGTGGCGCGCCGCATCCTGGAGGAGATGCGCCAGCCCTTCATCCTCGACGGCATGGGTTTTTCCATCCAGTGCAGCATCGGCATCGCGCTGCACCCGCGGGACGGGGAGACGCTGGACGACCTCATCAAGCAGGCGGACACCGCCATGTACCGGGTCAAGGAACGCGGCCGGGGCAGCTACGGGTTCTATCAGCCGCAGATGAATGCCGACATGCTTTCGCGCATGCAGCTGGAGCATGCGATGCGCCAGGCGCTGGACCGCGGCCATTTCGCCGTCCACTACCAGCCGCAGGTGGCGATGGCCTCGGGCCGGGTGATCGGCGCCGAGGCGCTGCTGCGCTGGAACGATCCCGGCCTGGGTGCGGTGTCGCCGGGCGTGTTCATTCCGCTGGCGGAGGAGTCGGGCTACATCGTGACCCTGGGCGCCTGGGTGCTGGAGCAGGCGATCCGCGAGGCCGCCGAATGGATGCGCGCCGGCACGCCCCTGGTGGTGGCGGTGAACGTGTCCGCGCTGGAATTCCGGCAGCCCGGCTTCGTGGAGCGACTGGTGGGGTTGCTGCGCAGCCACCGGTTGCCGGCGTCGCTGCTGGAACTGGAGCTGACCGAGACCATCCTGCTGCAGGACGCCCAGGAAATGGCGCAGCGCCTCGCGGCGCTGGCCGAGCTGGGCGTGGGCCTGTCGATCGACGATTTCGGCACCGGCTATTCGAGCCTGGCCTATCTCAAGAAGCTCCGCATCCACAAGCTCAAGATCGACCAGTCGTTCGTGCGCGGGCTGCCGGACGACGAAAGCGACCGGGCGATCATCGAGGCGATCGTGCACATCGGCCGGGCGCTGCGCATCCAGGTGGTGGCGGAAGGCGTCGAGACACCGCAGCAGCGCGAGGCGCTGCAGGCCATGCAGTGCCACTACTTCCAGGGCTTCCTGGTGGCGCCGGGACTGCCCGCGGAGGATTTCCGCGCCATGGTCTCGCGGGATGCCGGGGGCGGCTGCCACCCCGCATGAGCCCGCACCGGCGAACCGCCTTTGCGAGGCCGCAACGCAAAAGCGCCGCGGGGTGCCGCGGCGCTCGGGGGAAAAGGTGTCCGCAGTAGCCGCCGGACCGTCATCCTGAACCGGGGGTTCAGGGGGGCGAGGGCAGCCAGGCGTTGGGTTCATCTGACGCGAGATGATCACGCTCACCGGGCAATGTACCAAGCCCTTGCTCATGGAGCATTGGTTCAAGGAAATATAAAGCCCGGCGGCACTGCAGACGCCCCCATTGTAGGCTGGCAAATCCTCCTTTGGAAGTGCGGGGTCAGGCCAGCCGGCCGTCCTCGCCCAGCGCGTGGTCCAGGCGCCGCAGCAGCGCCTGCAGCGCGCCGCCGTCCGGTGCCTCGCCGTCGGCCAGCAGGCTGCGCTGGGCGGGCCCGGCGGGGTCCGGCGTGGCGGCGGCCGGCGTGGCCTGCCCATCGGCAGCGGCCTGCCCGTCCGCGGAGGGTGGGGTGCCCGCGGGTTCTTCCGCGGCCGGCGGTTCGGCGGGGGCCACCGCGGCGCGGGCCTGTTCGGCCAGCTCGAAGGCCAGATTCAGGGCCGCCAGCACGGCGATGCGCTCGCGCGCGCGCACCTTGCCGGCGTCGCGGATGCGGACCATGGCCGCGTCCACGCGTTCGACCGCCTGCAGCAGCCGTTCCTGCTGGCCTTCGGGGCAGGCGAGGCGGTAGCTCTGCTGCATGATCTGCACTTCGATCTGGTTCATTCGGCCTCCTTGGGCAGGTCGGTCGGGGCATCGGCCGGCGGGGGCGGCAGTTTCTCCAGCATCGCGTCGATGCGCGCGCGGGCCGTGTGGAGGCGCGACCGGAGCGAGTCGCGCTCCTGCGTGAGCGAGACCACCTGGCCGGTGAGGAGGGCGTTGGCGCGCTGTAGCTCGGCATGGCGCACGAGCAGCCGCTCCACGCGCTCGGTGATCTGGTCGAGGGGGGAGGGTGAATCCATGCACGGATTGTAGGGTTGGGGCCGTGCGGGTGAATATGTATCGAAACGTCCTAGAATCCGCTGCGTTGGTGCTTGCGGCCTGGTTCACAGGCCGCGGTTCAACGGGAAGCAGGGAGGCGCCGTCCGCCACGGACGCGCCGTGCCTGCGCTGCCCCCGCAACGGTCCGTGGAAGAAAGCTGCCGCTCCTTTCGGCGCAACGGCTTTCGCCGCCTCCTGCACAAAGCCACTGGGTGCCTTGAACAAGCGCCTGGGAAGGCGCAGGAGCGTGTCGTCCACCAGCCCGGATACCGGCCAACACGGAGGCCGCGCCCAGAGCCAACGGCCCTGGCGCGGCCGTGTCGCCCAATGCCGGCGGGGAGGCCGGCGCGGGTTCGTTTTCTCCGATCGCCTCCATGCATTCTCCGATTCCCCGGTTCCGCGGCGCCGCCGGCGCACGTACGGCTCCCATCCCCTTCCATGCACCCGCCGCGCTGCTCCTGCTCGCCTCGGGTCTGTCGCCGGCCCCGGCGGCGCACGCCGCCACCGGCGCCCCGATGGGCGAGGTCGTGGTGACCGCCAACCGCACGCCGCAGCCCCTGGCCGATCTCGTGGCCGATGTCTCCATCGTGGACCGCGACACCATCGAGGCCAGCGGCGCCACCGGGCTCGCCGATGTGCTGGCCCGCGTGCCGGGCATCGAGATTTCACGCAACGGCGGACCGGGCACGACGACCAGCGTCTATCTGCGCGGCGCGGAGCAGCGCTTCACCGCCGTCTATATCGATGGCGTGCGCGTGGATTCGCAGACCACGGGCGGCGCGCCCTGGGAAGCGATCCCGCTGGGCCTCATCGACCGCATCGAGGTGCTGCGCGGCCCCGCCGCCGCGGTGTACGGCTCGGACGCCGTGGGCGGCGTGATCCAGATCTTCACGCGCAAGGGAGAGGGCCCGGCGCAGCCCTACGTGGGCATCGGGGCCGGCAGCCACGGCACCTACAAGGCCGAGGCCGGCGTGAGCGGCTCGGCGGGCGAGGGCCGCGCGGTGGACTACGCGCTGGGCTTCGAGCGGGAGATCAGCGACGGCTTCAACGCCCGGCCCATCGCGGGCCAGAACCCCGACAAGGACGGCCTGCGCCGCTCCGCCGTGAACGCGCGCGTGGGCCTGCAGATCGATCCGCGCCAGCGCATCGAAGGCACGCTGCTGGGCGCCGACACCAACGCGGGCTACGACACCACGCCCCTGGGCAACGACGACCGCGCCCTGCACCGCATGCATGCGCTGGGGCTGAACTGGCGCGCGCAATGGAGCGACCGCTACACCACCCGCCTGTCGGTTACGGATTCGCGCGAGCGCTACGAGACGCGCCCCTCGCCCTATACCGCCGATACGCGCCTGCGCGGCTACCTGTTCCAGAACGAATGGCGCGAGGGGGCGCACCTCTTCACCGCCGCGCTGGAGCGCCGCGAGGACCAGCTGCGCAACGGAAGCCTCGACGGCGACCGCTCGCAGGACGCACTCGCGCTGGGCTACGGCTTCACCGCCGGCCCGCACGCGCTGCAGCTCAATGCCCGCCACGATTCCGACAGCGAGTTCGGCGGCCACAACACCGGCAGCATCGCCTATGGCTACGCGATCACGCCGCAGTGGCGAGCGACCGCCTCGGCAGGCACCTCCTTCCGCGCGCCCACGCTCTACCAGCGGTTCAGCCCCTACGGTGTCGCGTCGCTGAAGCCGGAAGAGGGCCGCAACGTGGAACTGGGCCTGCGCTGGGCGCAGGGCGGGAGCAGCGCGTCCGTGGTGGCCTACCGCAACCGCGTGAAGAACCTCATCGTGTTCGGCGCGGCAGGCCCCTGCCAGGACGAGTTCGGCTGCTATGCCAACGCGGGCCGGGCGAAGTACGAAGGCGTGACGCTGTCCGCGCAGCATGCCGTGGGCGGCGTGCAGCTGCGGGCCTCGGTCGATCTGCAGAACCATCGCGACGAGACCACCGGCCGCGAACTGCCGCGCCGCGCCCGGCGCCACGCCACCCTGGGCGCGGATACGCGCGTGGCCGGCTGGACAGTGGGCTCGGAAGTGCAGGCCTCGGGCCGCCGCTACGACAATGCCGCCAACACGGCGGTGCTGGGCGGCTACACGCTCGTCAACCTGTATGCCAGCACGCGTGTGGCGCAGGATACGACGCTGCTCGCGCGCGTGGACAACCTCGCCGACAGGAACTACCAGACCGCGCGCACCTACGCGCAGGCGGGCCGCACGTTCTACGTGGGCCTGAAGTGGGCGCCGCGTTGAGCAGGGCCGGGGACATGGCGGGCAGCGTCCGCTGCCCGGCGATCGCGATCGCCGCGCCGTCGTCGGGGCAGGGCAAGACCACCGTGACCGCCGCGCTGGCGCGCCTGCACGCGCGGCAGGGGCGGAGCGTGCGCGTGTTCAAGTGCGGGCCGGATTTTCTCGACCCCTGCTGGCTGGAGCAGGCCAGCGGCGCGCCGGTGCATGCCATCGATCTCTGGATGACGGGCGAGCAGGACGCGGCCGAGCGGCTGCACGCCGCCGCGCAGGAGGCCGACCTGATCCTGGTCGAGGGCGTGATGGGCCTGTTCGACGGCACGCCCAGCCTCGCGGACCTCGCGCAGCGCTTCGGCCTGCCGGTGCTGGCCGTCGTGGATGCCTCCGCCATGGCGGGCACCTTCGGCGCGCTGGCCTGGGGCCTGCGGCACTACCGCCCGGGCCTGCCCTGGGCGGGCGTGCTGGCCAACCGCGTGGGCAGCCCGCGCCATGCCGGCATGCTGCAGGAGAGCCTGGCGGACGCGGGCGACTGGATGGGCGCCCTGGCGCGTGTCGCCCCGCCCGCGGCGGGTGCACCCGGGGGCGCAGCGCCACCGGGGCGCCAGCGCGCCGGGCTGCTGCCCGAGAGGCACCTGGGCCTGGTGGCCGCGCACGAGCTGGCCGACGGCCTGGCGCGCATCGACCTTGCGGCCGACGCGCTGGCGCAGACCCCCCTGGGCCGCCTGTCGCCGCAGGACTGGCAGGAGCGGTTCTCCGTGGAGTTCGCCGCGCCCGCGCCGCGTGCCGCGGTGCCGCCCCTGCTGGCCGGCCGCACCGTGGCGGTGGCCGGTGATGCCGCGTTCTGCTTCGTCTACCGGGCCAACCTGCAGACACTGGAAGCCCTGGGCGCCCGCGTGCGGCGATTCTCGCCGCTGCGGGATGCGGAGCTGCCGGCCTGCGACGCGGTGTGGCTGCCTGGCGGCTATCCGGAACTGCACGCCGACCGCCTGGCCGCCAACACCGCCATGCAGCGCAGCCTGCGGGCCCACGTGGAGGCCGGCCGGCCGGTATGGGCAGAATGCGGCGGCATGATGGCGCTCTTCGAATCGATCACCCTCGCGGACGGCGAGCGCAAGCCGCTCTGGGGGCTGCTGCCGGGCCACGTGGCCATGCAGCGGCGGCTGGCCGCGCTGGGGCCACAGCAGCTGGACCTGGACGGCCATGTGCTGCGCGGCCACACCTTCCATTACTCGACCTGCGAGAGCAGCGCCCCCGTGCGTGCGCGCACCCGCCGTCCGGAGCCGGGCGAAGGCGGCGCGGGCGAGGTACTTTATCGGCAGGACAGCATCCACGCGAGCTATTTCCACGCCTGGTTCCCCTCCAGCCCGCGGGCGGTGGCGGCGCTGTTCGGCGCCGAAGACGCGCTGGCGGCGCCAGCGCCGGCGGTGGCTCCGGAGGCCGCGGCATGACGGCCCTGGCGGCCCCTTCCGTGGGCGATGGCATCGGCGACGGCATGCAGGGCGCGCCGATGGCGCTCGCGCGCAGCGAATTCATCCTGGGCGGGCAGAAGAGCGGCAAGTCGCGCCGAGCCGAGATGCTGGCGCGCACCTGGATGGAGGCCTCCGGCGCGCACCGCGCGGTGCTCATCGCTACGGGCCGGGCCTGGGACGACGAGATGCGCGAGCGCATCGCCTGCCACCAGCGCGAGCGCGCGGTGCGCGTGCCGGGCATGGAGACGGTGGAGGAGCCGCTGGACGTGGCCGGCGCGCTGGCGCGCTGCTCGCGGGCGGGGACGCTGGTGGTGGTCGATTGCCTCACGCTGTGGCTCACGCAGTGGCTGATGCCGCTGCCGGAGGCGCCGCCGCCGGGCGACTTCGAGCCCCAGTGCCGGGCCTTCCTGGAGGCCGTCCGTCAGGCTCCGGGGCCGGTGGTGGTGGTCGGCAACGAGATCGGACTGGGTGTCATCCCGCTGGGCCGCGAGGTGCGTGCCTTCGTGGATACGCTGGGCCGCCTCAACCAGCGCACTGCCGAGGCCTGCGCGCGCGTCACCCTCATGGCAGCCGGCCTGCCGCTCGCGCTGAAGGAGGCACCGCATCCATGAACCGGTGGCCTCGCGTCCTTACTTTCCTGCAGTGCCTGGGGGCGGCGGCCCTGCTGGCATGGTTTGCCGGCGCGCCGGGGCCGGCCCTGGCGCAGGTCCCGCCGACGCCCGCCGCCGCGGCTTCCTCTGTGCCGGACACTCCCGCGGGCGGCGTGGCGATCACCGACGGACGCGGGCGCCGCATCGCCTTCGCCCGGCCGCCGCAGCGCATCGTGAGCCTGCTGCCCTCGCTCACCGAATCGGTCTGCGCGCTGCAGCAGTGCGCGCGGCTGGTGGGCGTGGACCGTTACTCCAACTGGCCCGAATCCGTGCGCGCGCTGCCGCAGATGGGCGGCGGCATCGACCCGAACATCGAGGCCATCGCCGCCCGGCGGCCGGACGTGGTGCTGCTGGCGACCAGCTCGCGCGCGAGCGACCGGCTGGAGGCGCTGGGCATTCCCGTGGTGGCGCTCGAGCCCAAGACGCATGCCGATGTGCGCGAGGTGCTGCGCACCCTGGGCACGCTGCTGGCCGTGCCGCCGCAGCAGGGCGCAGACCGCGTGTGGCGAGAGATCGACGCGGGTGTGCAGGCGGCCGCGCAGTCGCTGCCGGAGCGCGCACGCGGCGTCCGGGTGTATTTCGAGGTGAGCCGGGGGCCGTACGCGGCCGGCACGTCGTCCTTCATCGGCGAGACGCTGGCCCGCCTGGGCGCGCGCAACGTGGTGCCGCCCGAGCTGGGGCCGTTCCCGCGGCTGAACCCGGAGTTCGTCGTGCGCGCCCAGCCGGACATCATCATGGTGGGCAACAGCAGCATGCAGGCCCTGGTGCCGTACCCGGGCTGGGACGGCCTGCGCGCCGTGCAGGGGCAGCGTGTCTGCGTGTTCTCCCCGCGCGAGGCCGACGTGGCGGTGCGCCCCGGCCCGCGCATGGCGGATGCCGCGCGCATCATGGCGCGCTGCCTCGCGGACAAGGCGCCATGAGGCCGGTGGACGACGGGGCCGGGGATGCCGGCGGCGCCCGCCGTGCGGCATGGCTGGCCGCGGGGCTGCTGCTGGCCGGCGCGGCCCTGCTGCTGCTGGGCGCGAGCGTGGGCAGCACCGGCATCGGACTGGCCTGGGGGCCGGATGCCGATCCCGTGGCGCGGCAGATCCTCTGGGACATCCGCCTGCCGCGTACCCTGGGCGCCTGGCTCGCCGGTGCGCTGCTCGGCCTGTCCGGCGCGGTGGCGCAGGGGCTGTTCCGCAATCCGCTGGCGGACCCGTACCTTTTGGGCAGCGCCTCGGGCGCGGCACTCGGCGGCGCGCTGGCCATGGCGCTGTTCGGGCTGTCGCCCGGCGCATCGCAGTGGCTCGCGCGGCTGGGCGTGACGGGCATGGCCTTTCTCGGCGCCGTGGCGGCCGTGCTGCTCACGCTGGTGCTGGCGCGCGGCGTGCAGCACACGCTGCGGCTGCTGCTGGCGGGCGTGATCGTGGGCGTGGTGCTCGGCGCCGCGCGCGACCTGGTGGAGCTGGCCTCGCCCGAGATCCTGCAGGCCATGCAGGCCTTCACCCTGGGCAGCACCAGTTTCGTGGGCTGGATCGCCTGCGGGCTGATGGCCGGGGCCTGGGCGCTCAGCGCCGGCACCGCCTCGGTGCTGGCACGCGCGCTGGACGGGCTGGTGCTGGGCGAGGCCACGGCGGCCAGCCTGGGCCTGCCGCTCGCGCCCATGCGCGCCGGGCTGGTGGCGGCGATGGCGCTGGCCACCGGCACCGCGGTGGCGCAGACGGGCCTGATCGCCTTCGTGGGCCTGGCCGCCCCGCACCTGGTGCGTTCCATCGTACCGACCACCCACCAGCGCCACGTGGTGCTCTCCAGCCTCATGGGCGCGGTGCTGCTGCTGGCCGCGGACATCCTCGCGCGCTGGATCGTCGCGCCGCAGGAGCTGCCCGTGGGCGTGCTCACCGCGGCCCTGGGCGGCAGCTACCTGCTGTGGCTCATGCACCGGCGCACGCAGCTGGGCCGGGGAGGCTGAACGCATGGATCGCTCCATCGCCCTGCAGGCGTCCGGCCTCTGCGCATCGTTCGGCGGCACGCCCGTGCTGCGCGGCGTGGACCTGCGGATTCCCGCCGGCTGCTGGACCAGCGTGGTCGGCCCGAACGGTGCCGGCAAATCGACCCTGCTCAAGGCCCTCGCGGGCCTGCTGCCGGGCGGCACCGTGAGCGGCCACATCGACTTGACGGGCCGCCCGCTGCCGCGCTGGGGCGCGCGGGAGCGTGCGCGCCAGCTCGCGTGGCTGGGGCAGGGCGAGGCCGGCTCCGATGGATTGCCCGCCTACGACATCGCCATGCTGGGCCGCCTGCCGCACCAGCCCTGGCTCGCGCCACCCAGCCCGGCGGACCATGCGGCCGTGCGCGCCGCGCTGGAGGCCACGCAGGCCTGGGCATGGCGCCACCGCCCGCTCTCCGAACTCTCCGGTGGCGAGCGCCAGCGCGTGCTGCTGGCCCGCGCGCTGGCCGTGCAGGCCCCCGTGCTGCTCATGGACGAGCCGCTCGCCCACCTCGACCCGCCCCACCAGGCCGACTGGCTGCAGACCGTGCGCGGCCTGGCGCGGCAGGGCTGCGCGGTGGTGAGCGTGCTGCACGAAGTGTCATTCGCGCTGCAGGCCGATGCGCTGGTCATCCTGGATGCAGGCCGGGTGCTGCACCATGGCCCGGGCGATGATCCCGCCACCCATGCGGCGCTGGAGGCGGTGTTCGGCCACCGCATCCGCGTGCGCGAGGTGGACGGCCTGCGCGTGGCGGTGCCATGCGTCGGTCCCGCCGCGCCAGGCGGCTGACACTGCTCCCCGATTCAGCCTTTCCTTTCTCCTTCCCTCATTCGTCTTTTTCCGCATGCAGATCGAATCTCCCCCCACCGAGCGCCGCTCGGACAAGCCGGACGGCGAGCGCCGCGGCCTCGTGCTGGTGCATACCGGCGACGGCAAGGGCAAGAGCACGGCGGCCTTCGGCCTCGCGCTGCGCGCGCACGGCCGCGGCAAGCCGGTGAAGATCTTCCAGTTCATGAAGGTGCCCAGCGCGCGCTTCGGCGAGCACCGCGTCTTCGAGCAGCTCGGCATTCCCATCGAGGGTCTGGGCGACGGCTTCAGCTGGAAGAGCCGCGACCTGGAGCATTCGGCTGCCCTGGCCCGCGCCGGCTGGGAGCGTGCCCGGGACGCCATCCTGGGCGGCGGGCATTTCCTGGTGGTGCTCGACGAGGTCACCTATCCCCTCATCTACGGCTGGGTGCCCCTGCAGGAGGTGCTGCAGGCCCTGCGCGAGCGGCCGCGCGACGTGCACGTGGTGCTGACGGGGCGCCGCTGCCCGCGGGAACTGATCGACTTGGCGGATACGGTCACCGAGATGGGCCTGGTCAAGCATGCGTTCCAGGCCGGGGTGCCGGCGCAGCGCGGCATCGAGGACTGACGCTTGCATACGGAAGGCAACGGCATGGCACCTGGCGAATCCGGTGCGGCCCCGGGCGAGGCCTACAGTGCCGCGGAGCGCGAGGCCATCTACCGCGCCATCCGCGAGCGGCGCGACATGCGCCACTTCGCGGGGGGGCACGTCGCGCCCGCCGTGCTCGAGCGCCTGCTGCGCGCCGCGCACGAGGGCCCCAGCGTGGGCTTCATGCAGCCCTGGCGTTTCATTCGCGTGTCCGATGTTGCGCTGCGGCGCCAGCTGCATGCCTGCGTCGATGCCGAGCGCCTGCGCACGGCGGAGGTGCTGGGCGGGAGCCCGGCGCAGGAGGGAGCGGCACCGCCGGTACAGGGTGCGGGGCGGCAGGAGGCGTTCCTGCGGCTCAAGCTGGAAGGCATCCTCGATGCGGCGGAGCTGATCGCGGTGGTGCTGGCGGACGGGCGGGACGCGCACGTGTTCGGCCGCCGCACCATGCCCCACATGGACGTGGCTTCGGTGGGCTGCGCCATCGAGAACCTCTGGCTGGCCGCGCGCGCCGAAGGGCTGGGGATGGGCTGGGTGTCGATCTTCGATCCTGCCGACGTCGCGCGCCTGCTGGGCCTGCCGCCCGGCGCCGAGCCGGTCGCGCTGCTCTGCCTGGGGCCGGTGCACGGCTTCTACCCGTCGCCCATGCTGGAGCGCGAGCGCTGGGCGCACCGCGCGCCACTGGCGTCGGTGGTGTTCGATGGGGCCTGGGGACGCCCGGCACCCTGGCTGTCGGGCGGCGAAAACCGGGGGGCCGAGGGTGGCTGACGGCGGCTCCGCGCTGTTGCAGGCCCTGCTGGCTGCGCTGCCCTGGGCCGCTGCCATCGCGGCCGCGCTGGCGATCGACCGCTGGTGGGGCGAGCCGCCGGTGGCCCTGCACCCGGTGGTCTGGATGGGGCGTGCGCTGCACTGGTGCGGCGAACGCATCGCGCCCGCGCAGCCGGTGGCCGACGATGCCCGGGCCTTCGTGCTGGGCGCTGCGGCCTGGCTGCTGATGGCCTCGGCGGTGGCCGGCGCCGCCGGGGCGCTGCAGCACGCGGCACTGCAGATGCCCGCGTGGCTGGCCGTGCCCGTGCTGGCATTGCTGCTCAAGCCCCTGCTGGCCTGGCGCATGCTGCGCGACGAGGTCGTGGCGGTGGAGGGTGCCCTGTCGCAATCGCTGGAGGCCGGGCGCGAGCGGCTGTCGCGCCTCGTGAGCCGCGATGTCCGCGCGCTGCAGGCCGTGCAGGTGCGCGAATCCGCCATCGAGTCGCTGGCCGAGAACCTGAACGATTCCGTGGTGGCGCCGCTCTTCTGGTTCGCGCTGCTGGGGCTGCCCGGCGCGGCGCTCTACCGCTTTGCCAACACCGCGGATGCCATGTGGGGCTACCCCGGCATGCGCGGCGGGCGTTACTGGCAGTGGGCCGGCAAGTGGGCGGCGCGTGCGGACGATGTGCTCTCGTGGGTGCCCGCGCGCATCACCGCGGTGCTGCTGGCGCTGTGCGGGCACCGCGTGCGCTGGGCCGCGGTGGCCCGGCAGGCGCGCAGGACGCCGTCGCCCAACAGCGGCTGGCCGATGGCCGCGATGGCGCTCGCGCTGGATGTGCGACTGTGCAAGCCGGGCGTGTACACCCTGCACCGCCGCGGCAGGGCCGCCGCCCCGCCGGACACCCACCGGGCCGCCGCGCTGGCCGCGCTGGCCGTGGCATGGTGCCTGCCGCTCGCCCTGGCCGCGCTGTGGGCGCTGGAGTGGCTGCGTGTCGTCCTGCATGTTGCCCTGCACGTCGCACTGGGAGGCGTACTGCCATGACGCGACAGGCGCTCAACGGCGGCACGGCCGCGCAGGGGTTGCCGGTGCATGGCGGCCCGGACGCCCTGGGCGTTCCGCTGCACGATTTTTCCACCAACGCGAACGCCTGCGGGCCCTGTCCGACCGCCCTGGCGGCCGTGCGCGAGGCTGACGCTGCACGCTATCCCGATCCGGCCTACACCGCGCTGCGCGAGGCCCTGAGCGCCTGGCACGGCGTGGCGCCCGAACGCATCGTGCCCGCCGCGAGCGCCAGCGAATTCATCCACCGTTTCACCGCGTGGGCCACACGGCAGGGCGTGGCCGGAGTGGTGGTGCCTGCGCAGGCCTATGGCGACTATGCGCGCGCGGCCCGGGCCTGGGGCCTTCCGCTACTGCCATCGTCGGGGCCGCGAGTGGAGGAGGGCGCGGAGAAGGATTCCGGAAAGGCCGTGCTGCACTGGGCCTGTGAACCCGGCAGTCCCCTCGGCACATCCGATCCCGCGCTGGAGGCATGGCGCGCGCTGGCATGCCATGGCGGCGGCGCCCCGGATGCCGGCCTGCGCATCGTCGATTGCGCCTATGCGCCGCTGCGGCTGGAGGCCACCGGCGGCCCGCTGCCCACGAACGCATGGCAGCTCTGGACGCCCAACAAGGCCCTGGGCCTCACGGGCGTGCGCGCTGCCTATGCCGTCGCCCCGGCCTGCGTGCCGCAGCAGTGCCTGGATGCGCTGCAGGCCCTGGCGCCCTCCTGGCCGATCGGGGCGCACGGGGTGGCGATGCTGTCGGCCTGGGTGGCGCTGGAGGTGCAGGACTGGCTCGCCGCGTCGCTCGACAGGCTGCGTGGCTGGAAGGCGGCCCAAATCCTCCTTTGCGAAGAACTTGGGTGGAATATCTGGCCGGGCAGCCTCTCCAACTATTTCGCCGCCATGCCGCCACCGGGCGATATGGCGGCGCGGCTGGCTGCACTGCGCGCTCAGGGCGTCAAGGTGCGGGATGCCGCTTCCTTCGGGCTGAATGGCTGGGTGCGGCTCGGCGTGCTGGATCTGCGCGCGCAGCAAGCCTTCGCGCGGGCCTGCCGTGGCATGGGCTGATCGGCAGGCGGGGATGCAGGCCTTTCGCCCGGCCCTTCAGCGATTGGGTCGGTAGTGATGCGCTTCGACGTCGCTGCCCTGGTAGATATCGTCGAACAGCGCGCGGCGCAACGTCGGATCCCTGGTCTCGAAGACCATCAGATTCTCATTGGATCGGTAATGCGATTGCCCATCCAGGTTGTAGGAGCCCGTCATGGCGATGCAGGAGCCGTCACTGCGGGTGAGAAGATAGTTCTTGGCGTGCAGCACCGCTTCGCTGCGCAGGTTGATCTGCAGTTCGTGCGCCAGCGCCTCGCCAGGAGCATAGTGCTTGACCGTGAGATGGCCTGCAGGCGGGTTCGCCTTGCCTCCGTAGAGTCTGCGTGCCGCGAAATCCACCAGGCCCCTGCTGGAACGGTCCACCAGGATGTTGACGTTGCATCCCCTGGAGAGCGCGTCGCCGATGAGGCGCAAGGCTTCCGTGCCCAGCTTTTTCCCGGCAATGTCCAGCGTATCGCCCGGCCCCGCGCTACTGAAGATCTTCGCCAGAGCGAAGCCGATCGGCTTGCCTTCCATCCTGCCCCCTTCCGAGAACATGTTCCGGTATCCGTTCGATGGATTCTGCAGCCATAGCACCTTCTGCCGGTCCCCCGTGAACGCGATGCCTGCCCTGGCGAGCGCTGCGTGCATCGGGTGCTGGCCTGCGTTACCGGTTTCCGGATCGCAAGGCGGGCGCATGGCGATGTCCCTCAGCGTGTGCAGCGCCGCGACGGGGTGCTTCACAGAGTCCATGACGGCAAGCCCGTCGTGGCAGACCAGGCGCGCGCAGCGCACCGCGTGCTCTCCAATCAGCTCATCGAGGAAATAGTTGCGCTGGCTCTCGGCAAGACGGGCCGACAGGGCGATGCAGCCGCCGTCCATCCATCCGTCCTTGGTTTTGTTGGCGATGCTCGCGCCCAGGGTGGCGGCCACACCGCGGTCGTTGATGCAGAACTTGTTGTGGTGGGAGCCGGCGGCGCCCCTGGCCTTGGCTGCCACGAAATACACGCGGGCACGCACCGTGCCGATCTTCAATCCGTCGTCCGCCTGCGTGGCGTTGTAGGCCCGGACCACCGAAGGCCATGTGATGGTGCCCGGAACCCGGCTTTCGTTGCGCAGCGACATGTTGGCCGTCACGTTCTGTCCCACGACTGCCGCGATCGCGGCATTCCGTTGCAGTTTGTTGTCGTTGTACAGCAGCACGAAGGTGAAGTCCGGGTCGTGCTGCCGCCGTGCCAGCGCCTCCATCATGGCGAACGTGGTGCCGGAGACGCGGCCGGGTACATGGTCCTTGGTCGGATGGATGCTGAAGGAGGTCATGATGGCCAGCCGGTCCGCCGATTCGATGGTCAGCTGGATCAGCCGCTTCTGCCGGTCCTCGCTGGATGGCACGGTGTCCAGGACGAGCGCGGAATCGTCCACGTGGCAAAAGCGTGCCGGCCACCGCTGGCTCAGTTCCGCCTGCAGGTCGGCGACCAGATTCCGCGAGCCGGATGCGCCGGAGGCGGTCGCCTGGAATGCCCGGGCGCGCATGCCCGTCGGGGCCACGTGCCTCGCGGCATCTGCTGCCGTGGCCGTCGGCGGGGCGAACCTGGCGTTCCTGGGCGGTGCGGGAGCGTCGCAGGTCCTATCCATGCCGAACGGGAAACATGCAGCCCGCACCACGGGACCGGTTCTGCCACGGTCGCCGTTCCGGGGATTGCGCTCCGGAGCAGCACGCGGCCGGGGTGCAAGGGTTTCGCGGACCGAAGATGCCCTCACGATGGATCCTCCGTCCGAGCATCCTTCAGGGGATCCCAGAGGTTGATGCGATGCCCTGAACCCAATCCGAAGATACTCGCGGCGGCCGCTTTCCCGGCCCGTGCGCCGGGCGTGCTGCGCGAGTGGTTGTCCATGGCACGCTGCAGCAAGGACGCCGCGCCTGAATTGCAGTTTCCCACCTTGCCGGACGCATGGGGCGGAAGGCGCTGGAAGCGTGGCGTGGCCTCCGCCAGCCGATGGCGCTGTGGCGAGTCCGCCCGGGGCTGCATGGATTCCGGAGGAAAGCCCGATCCGTCGCGACCCATCCACTCGTCCTGGTAGAGCCGGTGCAGCAGGAACTGCCGCCTGGCATCTTGGAGGTCTGTATGGTGCACGCCCTCGATCCGGCGCATGTACACCTTGCGCGCGAACCCTTCCGGCGGGTGTTCGAATGCGCGGATGTCCTTTTCCGGTGCCGAGGGCCTGGGAGTGCGGTGGTCGCTCGTCGTTTTCGGCCACAACTCCATGGTGTCCATCGGAAGCAGCCGGCAGATCGAGGCGACTTCCCTGCGGACTGCGGCAGGGTCCAAGGCGTCACCGCGTGCGGACCGGTAGCCGTTGAAGAATTCCTCGCGGCTTGCGAACCGTCGCCCAGCCAGTTGCGCGACGGTGGCGCGGACCGCCTCGGGAAAGCGTGCAGCTCCGGCCTTTCCCATCCCGGACAGCAGGTGCTTCAGGAGGGGCCGGTCCAGCAGGACCGGACCGCGGACAGAGTCTCCTCCGACGCCGTAGAGCACGGCGCCGCTCTTGCGCCCCTTGCCGGGATCGCCTGCCACGACATATCCGTGCGTGGGCAGGAAATAGCCGTCCGTGTTGCGGTTGAGGTAGTGGACGGGTACAGGACGCAGCGTGTCCTTTCCCCGGTTGCGCATCTCTTCGAGTACCGCGGCGAAGGCTTCCCGTTCCCGGCCCTCGGGAATCCGGGACGCGCGCGGGGGGCGCCGCACGTTGATGACGGCGCCGCGCTCGTCCATGCGCAGGTCCATCGTGGCGACCTGGTCCTTGACTCTCCGGGTATTGCGCACCCAGCCGTCCCCCAGCGGCAGCGTGGATGCGCCGGGCTGGCCGTCCGCATCGGCCATGAAGCGGATGAAGTCTGCCGCCCGGTCGCGTGTCGTGCGGAGCCCCAGCAGGGACAGGGCCTTGTGAAGGCACCGGTCTGCAGTGGTTTCGGCCTGCGTCCAGCCGCGGCGCGATCGTTCCCGCGCGACTTCCGGTTGGAGGGCAGCCTCCCGGGCCACGGGGCAGGACGGTTGTCGTGTGCCCGCATTGCGTGGCGGCAGGCCTTCGGGACGAGGGAATCCGGGAGATGATTCGGTGCAGGGGCGGGACGAACGGCTCGTCGGCGTGTCGCAGTGCGCAAAGGCTGCACGGACAGCGTCAGGACGATGGGCGGAAATGGATGGTAGAGGCATCGGATACGCTCGCTGGCGGGCAATGGATGGCCAGCGTGAAAATTCCGAATATGCGCAAACATGCGCAGCGCATCCGGTGCAGGCGCGAAAAATCGCTCCCGCCGGCGAAGAGTGCACTAACATGGCCGCCCTTTCCCATCTCTTGTCGTGAAAGCCCCGCCGTGCGTTCCATCACCGTAAGCCGCTACGTCACGCCGCTGCGCGAGGGCGGCTCCATGCCGGCCGTCGTCGAGGGCGACGACCTCGGCGTCTATGTCCTCAAGTTCCGCGGTGCCGGGCAGGGCGTGCGCGCGCTCATGGCCGAGATCATCGCCGGCGGCATCGCCCGGGCGCTGGAACTGCCGGTGCCCGAGATCGTGCTCGCCCAGCTCGACCCGGCGCTTGCGCAGACCGAGCCCGACCCCGAGATCCAGGACCTGATCCGCGCGAGCGCGGGGTTGAACGTGGCGCTCGACTATCTGTCCGGCGCGGTCAACTTCGATCCGGCGGTGGACCGCGTCACGCCCGATTTCGCCTCGCGCCTCGTCTGGTTCGACGCACTGGTGGGCAACGTGGACCGCACCGCGCGCAATACCAACCTGCTGGTGTGGCACCGCAACCCGTGGCTGATCGACCATGGCGCATCGCTCACCTTCCACCATGCCTGGAACGGCACGGTGGCGCAGCCCGCCCGGCCGTTCGCGCCGATCGCCGACCACGTGCTGCTGCCCCTGGCTACGGAACTGGCGGCGGTGGATGCCGGGCTGGCGGCGCGCCTCACCCCGCCATGCCTGCAGGCGGTGCTGGCCGAGGTGCCCGAGCTGTTCCTGGCGCAGGCGGCCGAGGGCCACGGGGACGGGCAGGGCGATGGGGCGCTCGCCGATCCGGCGGCACACCGGCAAGCCTACGTCGATTACTTCCTGGCACGGCTCGCGGGCCGGCAGGCCTGGCTGCAGGGGGCGATCGATGCACGCGGCTGATGTCTATGACTACGCCGTCGTGCGCGTGGTGCCGCGCGTGGAGCGCGAGGAGTTCATCAATGCCGGCGTGATCCTCTCGTGCCAGCGGTCCGGCTTCCTGCAGGCCGCGACCGCGCTCGACGAGGCACGACTGCTCGCGCTCGATCCTCAGGCGGACATGGACACGGTGCGGCGCCACCTGCGTGCCATCGTGGCCATCTGTGCGGGCGACGCGGGCTGCGGCCCGATCGCGGCTCTGCCCTACCGGGCGCGCTTCCACTGGCTCACTGCGCGGCGCAGCGCCATCATCCAGACCTCGCCCGTGCATACCGGGCGCTGCACGGACGCCGCGATGGCGCTGGAGCACATCATGGACCGCATGGTCCGGCGCTGAAGAGCCCGGCGGCCTTTCCATACGCGGGCGCGCGCGGCCGGGTCGCTGCCGGGTCCGCTGGCGGGATGCCCTCCGACAGGCATACGGCGCCGAAGGCGCACGGACGCGGGGGCGGGCCGCGCGAAGAATGGACGTTTGCTTTCCACGCAGACCCCACGAAAGGAACGTCCCATGGCATCCCCATCTTCGCAGTCCAGTTCCGCCAACCCCTCCGACTCGTCCCGGCGCTTCGCCGGCAAGGTCGTGATCGTCACCGGGGCAGGCTCCGGCATCGGCGCCGCCACCGCGCGCCGCTTCTCGCAGGAAGGGGCGATGGTCGCCATCGCCGACCTGAGCGACGACAAGCTCGCCGCCACGCGCGCCGACCTGCCGGCCGACCGCACGCTCGCGCACCCGGCCGATGTCTCGAAGTTCGAAGACGTGCAGGCCCTGGTGGACGCCACGGTCCAGCGCTTCGGCCACCTCGACGTCATGGTGAACAACGCCGGCATCGCCGTGCAGGGCAAGGTCACCGAGGCCAGCCTGGACGACTGGCAGCGCATCCTCGCCACCAACGTCTCCGGCGTGTTCCATGGCGCGCGCGCCGCCATGCCGCACCTGCTGAAGACCCGGGGCTGCATCGTCAACACCTCGTCGGTCTCGGGCCTGGGCGGCGACTGGGACATGAGCTTCTACAACACCTCCAAGGGCGCCGTCTCCAACTTCACCCGCGCGCTGGCGCTGGACCACGGCAAGGACGGCGTGCGCGTAAACGCCGTGGCGCCCAGCCTTACCTTCACGGGCATGACGGAGGACATCAAGAGCGATCCCCAACTGCTCGCCAAGTTCGCCGAACGCATCCCCCTGGGCCGCGGCGCCGAGCCCGGGGAGATCGCCTCCGTGATCGCGTTCCTCGCGAGCCCGGACGCCGGCTTCGTCACCGGCGTGGTGCTGCCGGTGGATGGCGGCGTGTCGGCATCGAACGGGCAGCCGCCGCAGGGGTGAGCGGCCGGCCGGGCCGGCCAATCCGCTTTGAGGCACCGCGGCGCAGGGGACAATAGGCATATTGCGCGATCCGGGCGGCCACCTGCCCGGACGGGCCCCCCCTGCTAGCTGCCGTGCCGTGATCCCCACCCCATACCATCCCCGTCCCGCATCCGAACGGCTACGCCGGGTCGCGAGCGCTGCGTGCCGTCCATCTTCCCGCGCAGGGGCCGCCTGCACGGCGCCGGAGGCTGCATGACCGCCCGCTGCATCATGGTGCTCGGCACCTCCAGCGGCGCCGGCAAGAGCTGGCTCGCCACCGCGCTGTGCCGCTGGTTCAGCGACCAGGGCCTGCGCGTGGCGCCGTTCAAGGCGCAGAACATGAGCAACAACGCGCGCGTGGTCGCGGCGCCGGGCGGCGGGCAGGGCGAAATCGGCAGCGCGCAGTATTTCCAGGCGCTGGCCGCGCGCGCCGAGCCCGAGGTGCGCATGAACCCGGTGCTGCTCAAGCCCGAGGCCGATACGCGCAGCCAGGTGGTCCTGATGGGGCAGGTGAGCGAAGAACTCACGCGCATGCCCTGGCGCGGCCGCAGCGTGCACGTCTGGCCGCACGTGGCTGCGGCGCTCGATGCGCTGCGGGCCGAGAACGACGTCGTGGTGATCGAGGGCGCGGGCTCGCCGGCCGAGATCAACCTGCACGCCAACGACATCGTCAACATGCGCGTGGCACGGCACGCAGCCGCGCACGCGCTGCTGGTGACCGACATCGACCGCGGCGGCGCCTTCGCCCACCTCTACGGCACCTGGGCGCTGTTGCCCGAAGAAGAGCGCGCGCTGATCCAGGGCTTCGTGCTCAACAAATTCCGTGGCGATGCCGCGCTGCTCGCGCCCGCGCCGGACATGCTGCGCGAGCGCACGGGCGTGCCCACGGTGGCCACCATCCCCATGCAGTGGCGCCACGGCCTGCCGGAAGAGGACGGCGTGTTCGACGACGCCGGCCACGCGCGCGCGGGCGCCGGCGGCGCGGTGCACACCACGGTGGCGGTGGTGGCGTACCCGCGCATCAGCAACCTCGACGAATTCCAGCCGCTCAAGGGCGTGCCGGGCCTGCGGCTCGTGTGGGCGCGCAGCCCGGCCGAGGTGGCCGGCGCCGACTGGATCGTGCTGCCCGGCTCCAAGGCGACCGCGGCCGACCTGGCCTGGCTGCGCGCCCAGGGCCTGGATGCCGCCATCGCCGCCCACGCCGCTCGCGGCGGCCGCGTGCTGGGCATCTGCGGCGGGCTGCAGATGCTGGGCGAGGCGCTGATCGACACCCATGGCGTGGACGGCAATGCGCCCGGCCTGGGCCTGCTGCCGCTGGCCACCGCGTTCGAGCCGGCCAAGACCGTGCGCCGCACGCGCACCGCCTTCGGTGTGTTGCAGGGCGCCTGGAGCGCGCTCTCGGGCGTGGCCGTGCAGGGCTACGAGATCCACCACGGCCGCACGGCGCAGCACCCGGCCATGGCCGCGGCCGGCGACGTGGCGCATGAAGCCATCCCCGGCCTGGCGTGGCAGAACGCGCGCGGCAACGTGCTGGGCCTGTACCTGCACGGCCTGTTCGAGGATGCGGCCGCGCTGCGTGCGCTTTTCGGCGCGGATGTGCCGACGCTGGACGCGGTGTTCGGCCGGCTGGCGCGCGGCGTGGACGAATGGTTCGACCCCGCCTGGCGCGCGGCGCAGCGCGCCGGCCGACGATGATCGCGGCACCGCGCCCGGCCGCGGTGCGTTTCCTGGAAACCGAAAGCCATCCATGACCACGAATAACCCCAACTCGGCCAGCGCCACGGCGCAGCCCCAGGATGCCGCCCTGGCCGCGCGCCTGCGCCACTTCATGGACCACAAGACCAAGCCGCTGGGCGCGCTCGGCCGGCTCGAAGCGCTGGCCGTGCGCATCGGCTGCATCCTCGGCAGCGAATCGCCGGAGCTGCGCGCGCCGCAGATGCTGGTCTGCGCGGCGGACCATGGCATCGCCGCGCGCGGCGTCTCGGCCTATCCCAGCGAAGTCACCGCCCAGATGGTGGAGAACTTCCTGGCGGGCGGCGCGGCGGTGAGCGTGCTCGCGCGCCAGCACGGCCTGGCGCTCACCGTGGCCGACTGCGGCGTGGCGGCACCCGTCCCGCCGCGCGACGGCGCCCCGGGCATGCCGCGCCTGCTGAGCCATTGCCGGGTGGCGGCCGGCACCGCCGATGCGTCGGTGGGCCCTGCGATGACGGCGCAGCAGTGCGCGCAGGCCCTGGAGAACGGCCGCTCCATCGTCCGCTCCCTGCCGGGCAATGCGCTGCTGCTGGGCGAAATGGGGATTGGCAACACCTCGGTGGCCAGCCTGCTGCTCGCGCACCTGTGCGGCATCGCGCTGGAGGACTGCACCGGGGCCGGTACGGGGCTGGACGCCAACGGCATCGCGCGCAAGCGGGCCGTGCTGCGGCAGGCGCTGGAGGCCAATGCCGCAGCCACCGCGCCGCTCGACGCGCTGGCCGCCCTGGGCGGGCTGGAGGTGGCGACCCTGGCGGGCGCCGTGCTGCAGGCCGTGGCGGAGTGCCGCGTCGTCGTGGTCGATGGCTTCATCACCAGCGCCGCGGTGCTGGTGGCCAGCCGGATCGATCCGGCCGTGCTGGATTGCTGCGTGTTCTCGCACCGCTCCGGCGAACCGGGGCATGCGCACCTGCTCGCCGCGCTGGGCGCCGAGCCGCTGCTGGATCTGGGCCTGCGCCTGGGCGAGGGCTCGGGCGCGGCGCTGGCGTGGCCGCTGCTGGTTTCCGCCTGCGCGATCCTGCGCGAGATGGCGAGCTTCGAGCAGGCCGGCGTCTCGCGCCAGCGCGACTGATCAGGCGGTGGCGCCGGCCTCGCGGCCGGCCATCTCCTGCAGCAGCGCCACCAGCGGGTCGTCCGGCAGGGGCTGGTGCGTTTCGGGCCGGCGCGGGTCCCAGCCGGGGTTGTGACGGTTGAGCCAGGCCCCGGCGACGAACTGGCGCGCGAATTCCCGGCGGGCTTCCTCGCCGGGCGCCTCGGCCGAAGCGGGGGCTCCATCGTCCTGCGCGGACAGCAGTGCCTGCTCCACCTCCGCCACGGCCTGGCTGAAATCCCGCAGCACGTAACGCGCGAGCAGCGCCCGTGCGTCGAAGGGCTCGCCGGGGCTGTCCGGCGGCATCACGAAAGCGGGGAGGGCGGCGCGGGCCGGGGCATCCGGCGCGGTGGTGGTGGCGTCCATGGGGCGGGGCCTTTCCTCAGAGGAAGTGGGGGAAGCTCACGAAAGTGCTGAATGCGGAGAACGGGTTCAGCCGGTGCGAGAAGTAATCCAGCGCCGCCATGGGCGACATCAGCGTGGACTGCAGCATCGACGCGCCGTAGATGAAGGAGTTGAGCGACCGCCCGCCCGACGCCCCCACGCCGTGCGCTGGCGCCTGGTAGTGGAAGGCGCTGCTCTGCTGCGCCAGGTGGTGCGGGTTGAATTGCTGGAACGCCGGGAGCGCATGGCCCGCCGCGGGGTAGGGCGCGGGGCCCCCGTAGCTCCCGTGACCCATCCCGTAGTGCGGCGCGGCGTAGGCGGGCGGTTGGAAGGCCTGGAAGTGCATCGGCGGCGGCATGTGCGCGGGCGGCTGCAGGTGGGCGGTATGCCCGAAGCCATGCGCCGGCCCGTGCAGGCCTGCTCCGGGGTGGAAGCCCCTGCTGGCATGCCCGTGCGGCGCCATGCCGGGCAGCGCGGAGCGGGGCGGCATGCCGGCGCCGCCGTGCGCGGCCTGCATGCCGCCGCGTCCGAACAGGCTGGTGCTGCTGGACAGCACGGAACGCGGGCGCTCGGGCGCGGATTCGGGGGCGAAGGTGGGGTGGCGTGCCGCAGCAGGCGCCACGCCGGCGGAATGTCTGAACCGGACATCGGTCATCGAAGGCTCCAATCGGGTTTGCAGGAGCGGTACGCCGCCCCCGCTGTACTGTTGGGCGCCATGATCGTCCCGCGACCCTGCCCGCCGGGTTCCCGATCCGAAGCCGCGTGCCACCCCGCGAAGCGGCGGGGTGCCTCCGCCTGGCGCCGTTTCCGCCTGTTCCTGCCCATTCCCGGTGCGTCCCCCGCCACCCTGGTGCGTGGCATGCAGTTGGGCGGCGTGAATTGTATACAAAACGGTGCGCAAACCGTATGCGGCGCTGGCATGCGGATTGCGTACTGCCAGCGCATGGACGCCTCCACCCTTGCTCCGGCACCCGCCGCCATCGAGATCGTCGCGCTGACCAAGCGCTATGCCTCCGGCCAGCCCGCGGTCGATGGCATCGACCTGCGCATCGCGAGCGGCAGCTACTGCTGCCTGCTGGGCCCCTCGGGCTGCGGCAAGAGCACCACGCTGCGCATGATCGCCGGGCACGAATCGGTCACCAGCGGCGACGTGCTGCTGGACAACCGCAACATCACCGACCTGCCCGCCGCCGCGCGCGGCACGGCCATGATGTTCCAGAGCTTCGCCCTGTTCCCGCACCTCACGGCGCTGGACAACGTGGCTTTCAGCCTCAAGATGAAAGGCATGGGCCGTGCGGATCGCCACCGGCGTGCGCAGGACCTGCTGGAGCGCGTGGCCATGGGCCACCTGGCGCAGCGCAAGCCGGGCGAACTCTCCGGCGGGCAGCAGCAGCGGGTGGCGCTGGCGCGCGCGCTCATCACCGAGCCGCGCGTGCTGCTGCTCGACGAGCCCCTGTCCGCGCTCGACCCCTTCCTGCGCGTGCAGATGCGCGCGGAACTGCGGCGCTGGCAGAAGGAACTGGGCCTGACCTTCATCCACGTCACGCACTCGCAGGAAGAGGCCATGGCGCTGGCCGACACCATGGTGGTGATGAACCACGGCCGCATCGAGCAGGCCGGCTCCCCGCACGACATCTACAACCGCCCGGCCAGCGAATTCGTCGCGCGCTTCATGGGGGGACACAACGTGCTGTCCACCCCCGCGGGCTTCGTGGGCGTGCGCACCGACCGCATCCGCGTCGACCCGCCCGGCACGCCGCTGCCCGAAGGCGGCATGCACCTCGCGGCCCGCGTGACGGACGTCGAATACCAGGGCACGCACGTGCTCATCGGCCTGCGGGACGAGGTTCCGCCCGCGCTGCCGGGCGCCGCCGCGCAGGCTGGTCCTGCCACCGCGACCGCTGCCTATTCGGCCATGGTGCCCGAGCAGGCCTTCGCCGCGCGCCCCTGGCAGGTGGGCGATGCGGCCCTGCTGCACTGGACCGCCGACATCGCCCACCCGCTGGGCCCCGCGCCGCACTGACCGGCCGGCCCGCCTTCCCCTTCTGCATTCCCTGTCCCCGTCCCCAACCAAGGAGCTGATCCATGTCCGACGTGATTTCCGATTCCCCGTCCTCCGCCGATGGCCCGGCGCTGCGCCGTCGCACGCTGCTGCAGGGCACGGCGGGTATCCTCGCCGCGGGCGTGTTCCCGGCCATCCATGCGCAGGAGAAGATCGTGCTGCGCTACCTCGGCACGGCGGTGAACCAGGACAAGGCCATCGCCGAGAAGTTCAAGGCCGACACCGGCATCGAGATCCAGTACGTGGCCGTCACCACCGACGACGTCACCAAGCGCGCCGTGACCGCGCCCAACAGCTTCGACCTGATCGATACCGAATACTTCTCGCTCAAGAAGATCGTGCCCACGGGCAATCTCAAGGGCATCGACACCAAGCGCATCAAGAACGCCGGCAAGATCACCACGCTCTTCACGCAGGGCACGGTCGCCGGCAAGGCCGTGGGCGACCAGGGCACGGCCCCCAAGAAGGTGATGTTCCTCGAAGGCGAGAAGAGCAAGGTTTTCGCGAAATCGCCCACGCAGTTCATGTCGCTGATCCCCACCGTGTACAACGCCGACACGCTGGGCATCCGGCCCGACCTCATCAAGCGCCCCATCTCCTCCTGGGCCGAGCTGCTGAACCCCGAGTTCAAGGGCAAGGCCGCCATCCTCAACATTCCCTCGATCGGCATCATGGACGCAGCCATGGTGGTGGAGGCCATGGGCCTCTACAAGTACCCCGACAAGGGCAACATGACGAAGAAGGAGATCGACCTCACGATCAAGACGCTCATCGAGGCCAAGAAGGCCGGCCAGTTCCGCGCGCTGTGGAAGGACTTCAACGAGAGCGTCAACCTCATGGCCTCCGGCGAGGTGGTCATCCAGTCCATGTGGAGCCCCGCCGTCACCGCCGTGCGCACCAAGGGCATCGCCTGCAACTTCCAGCCGCTCAAGGAAGGCTACCGCGCCTGGGCGGCCGGCTTCGGCGTGCCTGCGGCGCTCTCGGGCCGCAAGCTCGACGGCGCCTACGAGTTCATCAACTGGTTCCTCGACGGCTGGGCCGGCGCCTACCTGAACCGCCAGGGCTACTACAGCGCCGTGCTCGACACTGCCAAGGCCAGGATGGAGCCTTACGAATGGGCCTACTGGATGGAGGGCAAGCCCGCCGAGAAGGACATCCTGAGCCCGCAGGGCCAGGTGCTCGCCAAGGCCGGCACCGTGCGCGACGGCGGCAGCTACGAGGCCCGCATGGGCGCCATCGCCTGCTGGAACGCGGTGATGGACGAGAACAACTACATGGTCCAGAAGTGGAACGAGTTCGTTGCGGCATAGGGCAGGGCGCTACCCCCTGAGCGGCTGACGCCGCTTCCCCCTTCTCTCGCCGCGCTGGGCGCGGCGGGAAGGGGGACCACGCCGGTGGCCGGGCGAAGCCCGTTCCACGGCGTGTGCTGGTATGGCCTGCTCCGCGGCCTTCTGATGGGTGAGGCTCTGCCTTTCCGGAGGGCGCGCCGGGTGCCGCGGTCTTGGGATGTTCCTGTTTCTTCTCTGTTCTGGGGTCCTATGGGCACTGCCGTTTCTCCTCCTCCTGCGGCCCGCATGCCGGCGAAGCAGGGTGTTGCCGCCTGGTGGCAGGCGGCGCCGCTCACGCTGGTGTTCGTGCTGTTCTTCCTGGTGCCGCTGGGGCTGGTGCTGATGGTGAGCTTCTGGGATTTCAGCGAGTACGAGCTGCTGCCCGGGTTCACGTTCAAGAACTACGTGTCCATCTTCGAAGGGTGCGGCAACCTGGGGCAGCTGTGCGTCACGCTCGGCACCTACCTCTCCACGCTCAAGTTCAGCCTGCTGGTGTGGGGCATCACGCTGGTGCTGGGGTTCGCGGTGGCGTATTTCCTGGCGTTCCACGTGCGGTCGGCGGGGCTGCAGACGCTGCTGTTCGTACTCTGCACCATCCCGTTCTGGACGTCGAACGTGATCCGCATGATCTCCTGGGTGCCGCTGCTCGGGCGCAACGGGCTGGTGAACCAGACGCTGATGCAGATGCGCCTGATCGATTCGCCCATCGAGTGGCTGCTGTTCTCGGATTTCTCGGTGGTGCTCGCATTCGTGCACCTCTACACCATGTTCATGATCGTGCCCATCTTCAACAGCATGATGCGCATCGACCGCAGCCTGATCGAGGCAGCGGGCGACGCGGGCGCGAGCGGCTGGCAGACGCTGTGGAACGTGGTCGTGCCGCTGTCGCGCACCGGCATCGTCATCGGATCGATCTTCGTCATCACCATCGTCATGGGCGACTTCGTCACCATCGGCGTGATGGGCGGGCAGCAGATCGCTTCGGTGGGCAAGATCATCCAGGTGCAGACCTCGTACCTGCAGTTCCCGCTCGCCGCCGCCAACGCGGTGATCCTGCTGGCGATCGTGCTGATGATCATCTGGGGCCTCACCCGCCTCGTGGACCTGCGCAAGGAGCTGTGATGCCCCGTCCCCGCGAACCCCGCCCGGCCAGCTTCTGGCCGCTCGCCTGCGTCTTCGCCCTGTTCGTGCTGTTCATGTACGGGCCGATGCTGGTGATCTTCATCCTGAGCTTCCAGGGCCCCGAGGGCGGCCTCACGTTCCCGCTGCGCGGGCTGTCGCTGCACTGGTTCCGCCAGCTCGCCGAAGGCCTCGGCGTGGTGGACATCGGCGCTGCGCTGCGCCGCTCGCTGGCCCTGGGCCTGGCCGTGATGGCCTGCACCGTGGCGTTCTCGGTGCTGGCGGGCCTGGCTTTCCGCAAGCGCCTCGCGGGCGGCAACCTGCTGTTCCTCATGGTGGTGGCCAGCCTCATCATGCCGTCCATCATCGTGTCGCTCGGCATCGGGCTGGAGTTCCGGCTCATCGACACCGGCGCCAAGGCCGTGCTGGAACGCCTGGGCTGGCAGGAGGCGCTGGAGGGCTACGGCACCTCCCTGGGCCTCTTCACCTCCGCCCTGGGCGCGCACCTCACCTGGACGCTGCCCTTCGGCCTGCTCATCATGTTCGCGGTGTTCAACCGCTTCAATCCCGCCTACGAAGAGGCCGCGCGCGACCTGGGCGCCACGCCCTGGCAGGGCTTCCGGTACGTGGTGCTACCGCTCATCGCGCCCTCGGTGGTGGGCATCGGCATGTTCGGATTCACGCTGAGCTGGGACGAGATCGCCCGCACCTCCCAGGCCATCGGCGACGTGAACACGCTGCCGCTCGAACTGCAGGGCCTCACCACCACCGTCACCACCCCCGCCATCTACGCGCTGGGCACGGTGACCACCGTGGTCTCGTTCGCAGTCATGGGCGCGGCGCTCTCGCTGGCCTGGATGCTGCGGCGGCGCGGAGGGCGCGCCCGATGAGCACCGGCCTGCCGCCACGGCGGCGCAGCTCCGGCGGCGCGGCCCGCGCCAGAACCGCACCGCGTCCGGCCAGGCCGTGGCCGGCCGGCGAGGAACCCGGCGCGGAGACCGGCAGCGGCGCCGAGGGGCTGAGCGACCAGCAGATGTACGAACGCATGGTCTCCGCCATCCTGGACCACCGCCTGCCGCCCGGCACCAAGCTCGTGGAAGACAAGCTGGCTCTGGCCTTCGGCGTCTCGCGCACCCGCGTGCGGCCGGTGCTCGTGCGCCTGGCCGGCGAGCAGGTGGTCACGCTCACGCCGCGGCGCGGCGCCTCCATCGCCCGCCCCACGGTGGACGAAGCCCGCGAGGTGTTCGAGGCCCGCCGCCTCATCGAGCCACGCCTCGTCGCGCTCTTCGTGCAGCGCGCCGCGCCTGCCGACGTGGCGCGCCTCGTGGACACCGTGGCGCAGGAAGAGGCGGCACGCCGTGGCGGCGACATGCGCCGCGCCATCCGCCTCTCGGGCGACTTCCACCTGCACATCGCCCAGGCGGCCGGGCATGCCACCCTGGGCCGCATCCTCAGCGAACTCGTGTCGCGCACCTCGCTCGTGCTCATGGCCTACAGCCCCAGCCATGCCCAGGCGCGCGAGGAGGCCACCGCCTGCGGCTGCCGCGAGCACCGCGCGCTCATCGACGCCATCCGCCTGCGCGACGCTGCGGAGGCCGGCCGGCGCATCCTGGACCACCTCGCGCGCATCGAGTCGCAACTGGCATTCGAGCCGCCGGACGCCGGTGCCCCGGACCTCGTGGAACTGCTCGGGGGCGGCGCATGAGCGGCGCTTCCCCTGCGCCGCAGGGCCGCACACGCACGCTGCTGGTCGTCAATCCCAATACCTCCACCGCCGTCAGCACGCTGCTGCAGCACCACGTGCAGGCCGCCGCCGGCCTCCATGCGGCCGTGCGCACCGTGACCGCACGCTTCGGCGCGCCCTACATTGCCTGCGAGGCCAGTTATGCCGTGGCCGGCCATGCGGTCCTGGATGCCTGGGCCGAAGCCCTCGCGGCACCACAGCCTGCGCCCGGCGCCGTGCTGATCGGCTGCTTCGGCGACCCGGGCCTGTTCGCGCTCCGGGAGTGCAGCCCGGTCCCGGTCACCGGGCTGGCCGAGGCCTCGTTCCTGGCGGCCGCGCGCCATGGCCGCTTCGGCGTCGTCACGGGCGGGGAGCGCTGGGAGGGCATGCTGCTGCGGCTCGCGCAGGCGCTGGGCCATGCGGACCGGCTGGCCGGTGTGCGCACCGTGGCCCCTTCCGGCGCGGAACTGGCAGCCGATCCTGCGGGTGCCCGGGCCCTGCTCGCCCGGGCCTGCCAGGCCATGGCGCGCGAGCCCGGCGTGCAGGCCGTGGTGCTGGGCGGGGCAGGGCTCGCGGGCATGGCGAAGGCCGTGCAGCCCCAGGTGGACGTGCCCGTCATCGACAGCGTGGAGGCCGGCGCGTGGTGGGCCCTGCAGGCACCACCGCCAGCAGGGCGCAGTGCACCCGGCTGCGACGTGGCATGGCAGAACGTGTCGGAAGCTCTGCGGCGGATGGGCACGGGCCGGTCCGGCGATTGACGCCCGGGCCGGCACGCCCGTTCAGCGCCCGGAGGCGTACCACTGCAGCGGTTCGCAGGGCGCGGACCTGTCGCCCGTCCGGATGAACGCGCGCAGGCAGCCCGCATTGCGCTCGATCCGCGCGCGCTCGTCGTGCGGGAGGGATCCCAGGACGGAGTCGGCGGCGAGCGACGACTCATAGAAGCGCACCGCATGCCGCACATCCGCGCGCACGGCGGCATCCGCGCGGGGTTGCCGGGCGTGCATCTGCGCCAGCATGCGGATCTCGGCGTCGGCATACCCCGCCAGCGCCTCGGGCGCAGGATAGCGGACCATGCTCTTTCCGAAGAGCTTGAAGGCAGCCGGCCAGTTCTGGCGCTGCATCTGCCGTTCACCCTGCCGCCGCAGCTGTTCCGCCGCTTTCATCGACGCGGCGTCGGGCGACAGCCGCAAATGCTGCACGACGGTGCGCGCGTCCGCCGCTTCCTGCTCCGTGAGCATCCGGTAGGGCTCCACGGAGGCGGCTGCACAGGCCGCGGCGCAGCAGAGGCCGGCGCACCACAGTGACCGGGCCCATCGCCGCGCCGTGGTCCGCCCGCCGGCACACGCCGGACGTTCCCTGCCCGATTCCACCGCAAACCTGCCGCCTGCGCGCAGGGCATCGGCATACTGCTGTTCTGCCATTTCTCCCTCTCCAGAACCTTGTAGTGAGGGACATTGGAACAGCAGGGGCGGGCATGGACAAGCGCCCGGCCTTAATGCCACGCCAAGGATCTTCTTGGCGGATCGATCAATGGTCGTGGTGCAGATAGCTCGCCTGCCGCGGCAGCCGCAGGCTCACCAGGAAGGCCACGACCATCATCGCCGTCACGTACCAGAAGAACGCCGACTCGTGCCCCAGCGACTTCAGGCCCAGCGCCACGTACTCCGCCGAGCCGCCGAAGATCGCGTTGGCCACCGCGTAGGCCAGGCCCACGCCCAGCGCGCGCACTTCGGGCGGGAACATCTCCGCCTTCACGATGCCGCTGATCGAGGTGTAGAAGCTCACGATGGCCAGCGCCACCACGATCAGCGCGAAGGCCGCCACGGGGCTTGTCACGTGCTGCAGCGCCGTGAGGATCGGCACCGTGCCGATGGCGCCCAGTGCGCCGAACAGCAGCATGTTGCTGCGGCGGCCGATGCGGTCCGACAGCGCGCCGAAAACGGGCTGCATGCACATGTAGAGGAACAGCGCGCCGGTCATCACGTAGCTGGTCGTCTTGATCGGCAGGCCCACGGTGTTCACGAGGTACTTCTGCATGTAGGTCGTGAAGGTGTAGAAGATCAGCGAGCCGCCGGCCGTGTAGCCCAGCACCGTGAAGAAGGCGGCCTTGTGGTGGCGGAACAGGCCGCCGATGGTGCCGGCGTCGTCCTTCTGCTTGTTCTCGTCGCTCTGCGTCTCGTGCAGCGTGCGGCGCAGCATCAGCGCGACCACCGCGGAGATGGCGCCGATCACGAACGGGATGCGCCAGCCCCAGGCCTTGAGCTCGGCATCGGACAGCAGCGTCTCCAGGATCACGATCACCAGCACCGCCAGCAGCTGCCCGCCGATCAGCGTCACGTACTGGAACGACGAGAAGAATCCGCGCTGGCCGCGCAGCGCCACCTCGCTCATGTAGGTGGCCGTGGTGCCGTACTCGCCACCCACCGACAGGCCCTGGAACAGCCGGCACACCAGCAGCAGGAAGGGCGCCCAGGCCCCGATGGCCGCATACGTGGGCAGGCAGGCGATCACCAGCGAGCCCGCGCACATCATGGTGACCGAGATCAGCATCGAGGTCTTGCGGCCGTAGCGGTCCGCGATGCGGCCGAACAGCCACCCGCCGATGGGCCGCATGAGGAAGCCCGCGGCGAACACGCCCGCCGTGTTCAGCAACTGGGCAGTGGGGTCCGACTTCGGGAAGAACGCCGGCGCGAAATACAGCGCCGCGAACGCATACACATAGAAATCGAACCATTCCACGAGATTGCCCGACGAGGCCGCCATGATCGAGAAGACCCGGTGGCGTTTCTCTTCGGCCGTGTAGGCGCGGGGTTCGGGGTGCGGCGTGCCGGCCGCGGGAGAGGTGTGCGTGCTCATGGAGAAGATGCCTTTCTGGCCGCGCGCGCCGCAGGGCCGGCACGCAGAGTGTGTGATGTTGTTTCTGGCCGGCAGGTATTGTGCGAGCGATGCGGAAGGCTTGATGTCAGTCAACCGCCCATGCGTTCCGGCCCGGCCGCTGCGCACTGCGGTGCTACTGTTTGAGTAGCGTAAATCCGCGTGGATGCAAGGGATTCCGGCCTACGCTGTTTCGGCGCAGGCTGCCTGCGGAGGGAACCAACGGCACCGGATACGCTCTGTCGGGCAGGTTGCCGTGGCTCCGCCGTCGCGTGCCGCGGCGGCCTTCGCACCCATCCACCACCCACCGTCACCGACAAGGATCCCTTCGCATGCAGCCTGAACAGACCCGCGCCGTCATGACCCTGGCCCTGATGGCCGCCTTCGCCGACGACCACAAGGACGAACGCGAGCGGGAGCACATCCGCGAACTGGCCCAGTCCCTGGGCGCCGCCAGCGGGGCCGATCTGATGAAGACCTGCCAGGACGTGCTGCTCGGCCGTGCGCGCCTGGAAGACGCCGTCGCCGCGCTCGAAACGCCCGCGCAGCGCCTGCTGGCCTTCGAGATGGCGGTGGGCGTGTGCGATGCCGACGGCGTCTGCAATGCCCAGGAAAAAGCGTTCCTGGAACGGCTGCGCGCGGCCCTGGCCATCGCCCCATCCGATGCAGGCGCCGTCACCGAGCAGGCCGACGCCCTGGCCGGAGCGCCTGTGCGGGCCGCGCCCGTGGAGGGCGAGGACGTGCCCCCGGCCGCACTGGCCGTCGCCGCGGCGCCCGTGGCCTCCGGCGCGGCGGCCGCATCCGCGCAAGGCGGTACGGGCACCCCCGGCCTGCGCGCGGCGTCGGTGAGCGATGCGGAGATCGACTCCATGGTGCTCAACGCCGCCATTCTGAACGGCGCGCTGGAACTGCTGCCGCAATCCCTCGCCTCCATGGCCATCATCCCGCTGCAGACGCGGCTGGTCTATCGCATCGGCAAGGTCCATGGCTACGAGCTCGACAAGGGCCACATCACCGATTTCCTGGCCACCGTGGGCGTGGGCCTCACCTCGCAGTACGTCGAGCAGTTCGGCCGCAAGCTGGTCGGCGGCCTGCTGGGCAAGGTGATGGGTGGCCTGGGCCGCGCCGTGGGCAGCGCCGCCACCGGGTCCGCGTTCTCCTTCGCCACCACCTACGCCCTGGGCAAGGTCGCGCAGCGCTATTACGCCGGCGGGCGTACCCTGGGCACGGACGCGCTCAAGTCCGCCTTCGCGCGCACGGCCGAAGAGGCCAAAGGCCTGCAGCAGCGCTATGCGCCGCAGATCCAGGAGCGCGCCCGCGGCCTGGACGTGGGCAAGCTGCTGAAGGAACTGCGGGCCTGATGGCGGCGGCCGCAGCTCCGCACCATGTGCCTCCGCACGCCGTGCGGATCCGTCATGCCACGCTGCAGGATGCGGCGCACCTGCTGGCCATCGAGCAATCCGCGGCCGGATTGTTCCGTGGCGCGGCCGGCCTGGAAGGGCTGGCCGACGGCCCCGGCATGGCGCAGCCGGAACACGAGCGGCTCATCCTGCAGGGCGCCGTCTGGGTGGCCGAGGCAGCGCCCGGCCAACTGGTCGGCTTTCTGGACGCCGAGGCCTTCGGACAGGAACTGCATCTCTGGGAACTGTCGGTGCACGCGGACTGGCAGCGCATGGGCATCGGCACCAGGCTCATCCAGGCCGCGCAGGCGCATGCCGCGGCGCAGGGCCTGGTGGCGCTGACGCTGACCACCTTCGCCGACCTGCCGTGGAGCGCGCCGGCCTATGCGAGGCTGGGGTTCCGCCCGATCTCGCCGCCCGGGCCGCGGCTGCAGTGGGTGATGGATGTGGAGGCGACCCATGGGTTGCCGATGGGGCGGCGGGTGGCGATGCGGATGGGGGTCGATCGGCCTTTGATTTGAGAGCCCCGCATGCAGGGCTGGGCACTCTTGCGCACCGCATCGCCGATTGGATTGCCACAACCGCCGATTTCGCCCATCTGGTTCAAGCTTCGTGTAGTCAGGATAGCGGTCCTGCAGGAATGGCAAATACTCAAGGGAATCCTGCACGGCTTCGTTTGGAAGTCGCTGCAATACAAGTTGGGACTGGAGTAGAAAAGAAAATGGGATGCGTCTCGTCAAAAAGCAATTTCGCCTCATCACCGACCACCACACATCGCCATGGTTTTGGGCCCTCGGAGCAGCCAGCAGCGGGTGGTATCTCAAGAGGGCATGCTTCATCACACCTGTCGGGTTTGCCCCGGCGCAACCGGGCCGGGGCAGGGCAACTGCCCTTGCAGCCGCACCAGATTCAGCAGGTGGCCTATCAGCTCGGCATGCGTCTCAACGGCTCGCCCATCGACAGCGCCAGAGACCGGCAGAGACTGGCCGATGCTACTGAAACGGTGCATGAAACACGGCTCGCTTTGACGCGTGGCCGTGGCAATGTGGATAGCGATCTGCGACTCAGCGGCGGACTTAGCGCTTCCTACACCGCTGTGTCCTATTGCCTGGGTGAAGGCGATGACGACGTACTGGCGGGCAGCGCGTTGGCCATGGGTGCAGGCAACTGCGACCACAATGGGGCGATCAACGCCCGCCGGCATGCGATTCGCATGGAAGATGGCGGACACATGATGACCGTGCGCGACATGGAAGAGGCACATGTCTATGCGCTCTACCAGCCGCCCGCGAGAGGAACCGGCGCGCATCACGGAGCGCCGCCCATGGTGGTCCTCGACTCGTGGGGCGATGGTCCGGCGGTGCTGCTGCGGGATTCGCACTGGGCCGAAGGCTACGGGCAGAATACTGCGGTGCTCGAACACTTCGACAAACCCGCTGCCACCCACGCGCGGGCGCGGATGGAGGCCGTCAGGGCGCAGATCGAGGACCCGCGAACCTCGCTGTATGCCACGGCGCAGCAATGGGAAGCCGAATGTCTTCGCAATCCGACACCCGGCGCCATCTTCACTACGATGCCGGTTATTGATCCTGCCTTGGCCGAGAGTACGCGGCAGGAGCTTGCACAGTACTCTCCTCGAACCCAGCATGCGCTTGCAGCCGATGCTGCGCAGCAGGCCTACGGAATGAGCGAAGGACCTGCCAGCACGCCGCAGCTGACGGAAGCGATCCTGGAAGACGCCATGCGCCTGGATTCACTGGACCGTCCGGCGTTGCAGTACTGAGGCCAGTTTCCCGACAGGAAATCCTGTTTTGGAAACTGGCTGGTAGGGGGCGTGGCGCAATGCTCGCGCCCGCCGGAGCGCACGCGACCCGGTGCGCCGGTTCGATGCGTCGGCCTTCGTGCTGTTTCAATCCACGCGCCCGCACAGGGCGTGACGTGGCGCTCTGCAAGCCCCGCGTGCTCATGCTCGAGTTTCAATCCACGCGCCCGCACAGGGCGCGACTGCGTGGGCGCGGTGTGCCCCTGGTGTGGGAGTGGGTTTCAATCCACGCGCCCGCACAGGGCGCGACAAGAGGCGCGCGGCGGCTTTCACAAGGAACAGCACGTTTCAATCCACGCGCCCGCACAGGGCGCGACTCAAAAAAAGACAGTGCGCGTGTTGTAGGTGCGGGTTTCAATCCACGCGCCCGCACAGGGCGCGACGGCACCTTTATAAACCCGCGCCACCCCAGCCATTTTCCGCATACATCCGCGAACCCGCCCCAATCGACCCGCCGCTCGCGCTTCCCGTCCCCCACCCAGGAAAAACTCCCTTTGCCCTCAACCACTTGCCCCCGCGCGAACCCCAGGCGGACAAGCCGGTCACTCGGGGTGCGCAACGCCCGGCAACAAGAAAAAGGAAAGGGAGGGAGCGAAAGGGCCCGCCCTCAGGGCGCCGGCGTCTTCGGCTGGTAATCGCACCACGGCGCCACCACGCATTCCCAGCAGCGCGGCTTTCTCGCCTGGCATACATAGCGGCCCAGCAGGATGAGCCAGTGGTGCGAATCCACGGCATATTCGGCGGGCACGCGTTTGAGCAGCTGCATTTCCACGGCCAGCGGGTTCTTGCCGGGGGCGAGGCCCGTGCGGTTGCTCACGCGGAAGATGTGCGTGTCCACCGCCATGGTGGGCTGGCCGAAGGCCACGTTCAACACCACGTTGGCGGTCTTGCGGCCCACGCCGGGCAGGGCTTCCAGTTCTTCGCGCGTGCGCGGCACGATGCCGCCGTGGCGCTCCACCAGGATGCGGCAGGTCTCCATCAGGTGGCGGGCCTTGCTGCGGTACAGGCCGATGGTCTTGATGTAGCCTTCCAGCCCTTCCAGCCCCAGGTCGAGGATGGCCTGCGGCGTGCCCGCCACCGGGAACAGCTTGCGGGTGGCCTTGTTCACGCCCACGTCGGTGGCCTGGGCCGACAGCAGCACGGCGGCCAGCAGCTCGAAGACGGTGGTGTATTCCAGTTCGGTGTTGGGCTGGGGATTGGCGGCCTTCAGCGCGGCGAAGAAGGGTTCGATCTGCGCGGTCTTCATGGTGGTGTGGGGCGTCGTTCTCAATGCGGTTCGCCCGTGCATTGTCCCGCAGTGCACCGCACGCATGAAACATGCGCGGCCATTGGCGACAATGGGGGTCTTTCGCCACCACACCGTGAACACGCCATGCAATTCGCAGACCGCCTGAACAACGTCGAAACCTCTGCCATCCGGGAGCTGTTCAAGCTGCTGGGCAAGCCCGGAATCATCAGCTTCGCCGGTGGCTTTCCCGACAGCGCGATGTTCGACGTCGAGGGCATCCGCGAGGCGAGCGAGCGGGCGCTGAGCGAAGAGCCCGGCACGGCGCTGCAGTACGGCGCGACCGAGGGCTACAACCCGCTGCGCGAACAGCTCTCGGCCTTCATGGCCTCCAAGGGCGCGCAGGGCGTGCGGCCCGAGGACCTGATCGTCACCACCGGCAGCCAGCAGGCGCTGGACCTGCTGGGCAAGACCCTCATCAGCCCCGGCGACAAGGTGATCGTGGAAGGCCCCACCTTCCTGGCCACCATCCAGTGCTTCCGCCTCTATGGCGCCGAGCTGGTGAGCGCGCCCGTGGACGGCCACGGCGTCGATGCCGACGCGCTCGAGCGGCTCATCGTCGAGCACCGCCCCAGGTTCGTCTATCTCATTCCCACCTTCGGCAATCCCAGCGGGGCGCTGCTGTCGCTGGAGCGTCGCCGCAAGATCCTGGAGCTGGCAGTGCGCCACCAGGTGCTGGTCGTCGAGGACGATCCCTATGGCGACCTGTATTTCGGCGAGGCGCCGCCGCCCAGCCTGCTCGCATTGTCGGCCACGGTGCCCGGCAGCCGCGAACTGCTGGCGCACTGCGGCAGCCTCAGCAAGGTGCTGAGCCCCGGCCTGCGCGTGGGCTGGCTGATCGCGCCTGCCGAACTGCTGGCCAAGGCCACCATGTGCAAGCAGTTCAGCGACGCGCACACCAGCACCTTCGCGCAGGCCACGGCCGCGCAGTACCTGCGTTCGGGCCGCATGCCGGCCACGCTGGCGAAGGTGCGCTCCGTCTATGCCGGGCGCGCGGGCGCCATGGGCGATGCGCTGCGCCGCGAGCTGGGCGAGGCGATCAACTTCGTGCAGCCGCAGGGCGGCCTGTTCGTGTGGGCGCGGCTCACGGGGGCGGGCGGCGCGGTGGCCGACGGCAACGTGCTGGCCAAGCTGGCCATCGACCAGGGCGTGGCCTTCGTGCCGGGCACACCGTTCTTCTGCGCGAACCCCGACCATGCCACGCTGCGCCTGTCGTTCGCGACGGCCGACGTGGACAGGATCCGCGAAGGCGTGGCGCGCCTCGGCCAGGCCCTGCGAGGCTGAGCCATGCCGGACACCGACCGCACCCCATCCGAGCGCCTCGACGAGCTGGAGATCAAGGCCAGCTACGCCGAGGACCTGCTGGACCAGCTCAACGTCACCGTCTATCGCCAGCAGCAGCAGATCGATGCGCTGCAGCGCGCCCTGGCGGCGCTGCGGCAGCAACTGCCCGAGCCGGGCGACGCCCCGCACGGCGGCAGCCTGCGCGACGACATCCCGCCGCATTACTGACCCCCGGCATCCGCCGCGGCGGCCTTGCACCGGGCCGTGGCGGTGGATGCGCTGCCTCCTCCCGTTCCCGCTTCCTTCGCCCTGAAAGGCCCGTTCCATGCAATACCGCCGCCTCGGCCGCAGCAACCTGCAGGTCTCCGCCCTCTGCCTGGGCACCATGATGTTCGGCGACCAGACCGGCCGCGAAGAGGCCGCGGCCATCGTGGCCGATGCGCGGGAGCGCGGCGTGAATTTCATCGACACGGCGGACGTCTATACCAGGGGCGCTTCCGAGTCGATGCTGGGCGACCTGCTGGCGGGCCAGCGGCACGAATGGGTGCTGGCCACCAAGCTGGGCAACCGGATGTCCGACCGCGTGAACGAGAGCCAGTATTCCCGCAGCTGGATGCTGCGCGAGGTGGAGTCCAGCCTCTCTCGCCTGCGCACCGACCATGTGGACATCCTCTACCTGCACCGCGATTTCCTGGGCATGGACCTCGAGGAGCCGCTCTTCGCCCTCGATGCACTGCTGCGCGCGGGCAAGATCCGCTACTGGGGCGTCTCCAACTTCCGCGCCTGGCGCATCGCCGAGCTGGTGCACGGCGCCGCGCGCATCGGCATGCCCGGCCCCGTGGTCTGCCAGCCCTACTACAACCTGCTCAACCGCATGCCGGAGGTCGAGATCCTGCCGGCCTGCGCGCACCACGGCCTGGGCGTGGTGCCCTACAGCCCCATCGCACGCGGCGTGCTCACCGGCAAGTACCTGCCGGGCGAGGCGCCCCCGCCGGGCACACGCGCGGGGCGGGGCGACAGGCGCATCGCCGAAACCGAATTCCGCCACGAATCGCTGGTGATGGCCCAGGAACTGAAGCGGCATGCCGAGGCCCGCGGCGTGACGCTGGCCCAGTTCGCCACCGCCTGGGTCCTGGCGCACCGGGCGGTCAGCGCCGTCATCGCGGGCCCCCGCACCCTGGCCCAGTGGCAGGACTACGCCCCTGCGCTCGAATACACCGTCACGCCGGAGGACGAAGCCCTGGTGGACGACATGGTGGCGCCGGGCCATCCTTCCACGCCGGGCTACAGCGACCCGGCCTATCCCTCTCCGCCGCGCGTCTAGGCCTGATCGAGGCCGCCGCGGAGCGGGTCCATCCGTCGCATGTTGCTATTGAAATCATAGTGCGCAGGCACGGGCAGGTTACGATGGGCGCATGCGAAAGACCTATGTGCTCCATATCGACGGCAAGAACCGCGACCGGCTGCTGGACGCGGCCCGCCACGACATCCACCGCTACCTGCGCCGCGAGCGCCGCCGTGCGCTGCCCGAGGGCGCACGCTTCTGGGACTTCGACTGCCGCTTCGGCCGCTCGCAGGACGATGCGCACAGCGTGCAGGTGGAAGACATCACCCGCCTGATCGACGGCGTGGCGCAGTCCGGCGACACGCAGTTCTACGTGGAAATCGTCACCAGGCCCGGCGAAGGCATGCCCCGCAAGCCGGCCGCGCGCCCGGCTGACTCCGGCGGCGACGGCCCGCATGCCGAAGATGGTGACGGCGCCGACGGCGGCGCGGATGGCGGAGGCGACGGCGGGGACTGACGCCATCTGACGGGTTGCCTGCCGGCACCGCCCGCTGGCCTGTCCGCCAGCCTCAATCCGCCGTGGGTTTCCCGGTGCCGCCGGCCTGCGCGGCGGCGGCCGCAGCAGCAGCCCGCAGCTTGTCCTTCTTGCTCGGGCGCCGGCCCTTGATGCCGCCCGTGCCCGGCGGCAGCTTGCCCGGGCGCGCAGGCGCGTCCTCCTGGGTGCCGGCCTCCTGCGCAACGGGCGCGAGCGCCACCTCGAATCCCGCGACCTGTTCCACCGGCAGCGCCTGCAGGCCGTGGCGTCGGGCGAGCAGCCGCCAGTGGGGCGCGGCCTCGGGCGTGACGAAGCTCACTGCCACGCCGCTGGCGCCGGCCCGCCCCGTGCGGCCGATGCGGTGTACGTAGTCTGCCGCGGCGCGGGGCAGGTCGTAGTTCACGACAGCCGGCAGCCCGGCGATGTCGATGCCGCGCGCGGCCAGGTCGGTGGTCACCAGCACCTGCCAGCGCTCGTCGCGGAACTCCTGCAGCACCTGCCGGCGCGTGCCCTGGCTCAGCCCGCCGTGGAAGGGCGATGCGTAGATGCCGGACTGGTAGAGCTTTTCCGCCACATGCTCGGCCGCGTACTGGGTGGCGACGAACACCAGCACCCGCGTCCAGCCGACATCCTGGGTGAGCAATTGCTTCAGCAACTGGGTGCGGCGCGATGCTTCCACCGCGATGGCGCGCCGGGCGATGTCGGGCGCCGTGCCGGGCGCCGTGCCGGGCGCCTCGGCGATCTCGATGCGCAGCGGGTTGCGCAGCAGGTCCTCGGCCAGCCGTGCCACGCCCGGCTCGAAGGTGGCGGAAAACAGCAGGTTCTGGCGCTGTGCCGGCAGCAATGCGAGCACGCGCTGCAGCTCCTCGGCGAATCCCAGGTCCAGCAGCCGGTCGGCCTCGTCCAGCACCAGCGCCTGCACCTGCGAGAGCGACAGGGCGTTGTGCCCCACGAGGTCCAGCAGCCGGCCCGGCGTGGCCACCACCGCGTCCGCACCGCCGCGCAGTGCCATCAGCTGCGGGTTGATGGATACCCCGCCGAACGCGATCGCGATCTTCAGCCGCGGCCCGGGCAGATGGCCCGCCAGGTCGCGCAGCACCTCGCCCACCTGCGCGGCCAGCTCGCGCGTGGGCACCAGCACCAGGGCGCGCGGGCGCCGCGGCCCGGGGCGGGCGCCGGCCTGCTGCGCTTGCGGCAGGAGCTGCTGCAGCAGCGGCAGGCCGAAGGCGGCCGTCTTGCCGGAGCCGGTCTGCGCGCGGCCCAGCACGTCGCCCCCGTTCAGCACGGCGGGGATGGCCTGCGCCTGGATGGGCGTGGGCGTGTCGAAACCCAGCGCCCCGGCGGCATGGACGAGGGCGGGCGAGAGGCCGAGGGCGGCAAAAGGCATGGCAGGCAGGAGGGCAGGGGCCGGGCATGGAAGACGCCGCGGCCATGGACACAACAACGGAAAACGCGAGGGAGCGCGAGGGTGCTCCCCGCGGATTGTGCGGCACCGCTGCATGCCCGGGATAATCGCGCCATGCCCATTCCTGCCGCGACCTCCGATTCCCACCCTGCCGCCGGCCTCCACCGGAGGCTTCCATGCGCCTGAGCGACCTGGGCGGCCTCGTCTATTCCACCGAATCCGGCCGCATGTGCCCCGCGTGCCGCCAGCCGGTCGCGCAATGCACCTGCGCCGCCGCGCGCGCGGCCGCGGTGCCGGCGGGCGACGGTATCGTGCGCGTCTCGCGCGAGACCAAGGGCCGGGGCGGCAAGGCGGTGACCGTGGTGAAGGGCATGGCGCTGCCCGCGGCCGAACTGGCCCAGTTGGGCAGGCAGCTCAAGGCGGCCTGCGGCACGGGCGGCACCGCCAAGGACGGCGTGATCGAGGTGCAGGGCGACCATGTGGAGCGCGTCATGCAGGCGCTCCAGGCGCTGGGCCACCAAGTCAGGCGCGCGGGCGGTTGAGGGGAGGGCGGCCATGGACCCGGCACAGCTGGAGCGGCTCGTCACGGTGGTCATGCCCTACGGCAGGCACAAGGGCACGGCGATCGCCGACCTGCCCGGCAACTACCTCAACTGGTTCGCCCGCGAGGGCTTCCCGCCCGGCGACATCGGCCGCCTGCTGGCGCTGATGCACGAGATCGACCACAACGGCCTGTCGGACCTCCTGGCACCGCTGCGCGCGGCCCGCAAGGGTTGACCGGGAGGCGGGCCGGCCCGGGTGGCCTCAGTGCCCGTGGCCGGCGGTTTCCGCGAAATCCGGCAGCCGTCCCACCAGCACACGGAACAGGTTGCGCGCCACGCCGTGCGCGGCCTGCTGCAGGTCATGGGCGACGTCCGGCGCGAAGCGGCGCTCCGTGTGCTGCTTCCACAGCCCCACCCACGCCGCGAAGTGTGCGGGCGCCACGCCCTGCAGGGCCCCATGGCGCTGCTGCACATTGCCGCGGTAGCTCCGCGCGCCCAGCGCCACCGTGGCCCAGAAATCCACCATGCGCGCGAGGTGCGGCTCCCACCGGTCCTGCAGCGCCTCCTCGAAGACCGGTCCGAGCAGTGGATGGGCGCGCACGTCCGCATAGAACCCGTGGACCAGCGCGGCGATGGCGTGGTGGTCCAGCGGGGCTGGCGAGAGCTGCGTGCCGGGGGCCGTGGCGGGGGAGGGGGAGGGGGAGGGGGGAAACTGGTGCGGATCGGGCATGGCAAGAAATCCGTCGTCCTGCGCGGTGCGGAGCGTTGCACGGATTGTGGCAGGCAGGCAGCCAGCGCTGCGCATCGGCATCTGCATCCCTGTGCGCGTTCGCTCACGCCGCAGGACCGTGCCGACGCGTGCAAGCGGCATGCACCTGCGAACCCCCGTGTCCGCGGCTTCCCGGCGGACCGCCGTTCCTTGCGTATCCTGGCGCACCGGCCCGCGGACCAGCCGGAGGAAGGAACCGACGTGAACCCTGCGATCCAGAACCTGCTGCCCGGCCGCCTGCTGCGCCGCCCGGGCAGGCCGATGGCCGATCCGGATTTCCCGGGCGTCCGCATCGAGGCCCCACGCCTCGCGGATGTGCTCGTGCCCGACGCGCCGCTGTGGGTGCTGCACGAGGGCGCCATTCACGCCGAAGGCCCGGCATGGCAGGCATCGCACCGGCGCCTGCTGTTCTCCGACGTGCCCAACCGGCGCATCAATGCCTGGTACGAGGAGGACGGCCGGGTGGACGCGCTGATCGACCCGGCCTGGTTCCCGAACGGCAACACCGTGGCGGCGGACGGCAGGGTTTACCACTGCGAGCACGGGCGACGCTGCATCAGCCGCTCCGCACCCGATCTGCGTGGCGAGCCGGAGCCGATCGTGACGCACTACGAGGGCCGGCGGCTCAACGCCCCGAACGACGTGGCCATCGCACCCGACGGATCGGTGTGGTTCACCGACCCGGTCTTCGGCATCGTGATGCCTGCACAGGGCGCGCTCGCCGAGCCCGAACTGGCGCACCGCAGCCTCTACCGCTTCGATCCCGCCACCGGCGCTCTCGCGCGCATGGCCGACTTCGAGCAGCCGAACGGCGTGGCGCTCGCGCCCGATGGGCGCACGGTGTACGTGACCGACACATCGAGGGCGCTGGGCGAGGCCCCCGGCGGTTCCCCGGGAAGCCGGCACGATGTCGAGGCCTTCACCGTCGGCGCCGACGGCGCGCTCGCCGGCCGGCGCTTCTTCTGCTCGCCCGCGCAGGGCAACCCCGACGGCCTGGCGGTGGACGGCCGTGGCTGGGTCTGGTGCAGCGCGGCGGACGGCGTGCACATCTGGTCGGCGGAGCAGGAGTACCTCGGGGCGATTCCCATCGCGGAGACGGTATGCAACGTCTGCTTCGGCGGCAGCAGCGGCCGGCGGCTCTTCATCGCGGCATCCACGCGGCTGCTCGCGATCGACCTGCGCGAGGGCTGAAAGCCTGGGAGTTCCGCACCCGCCGCCTCGGGGGCGACGGACTACGCGCCGGCTTCCGCCGCGCCATCGACCTGGTGGATATGCCCGTCCGGATCGCGCAGCAGCGCGGGTGCGGAGCCCTGCCAGACGATGCGGGTCGCGGCCACGTCGTGGATCGCCCAGGAATCCGCCGGCGCGCCCCGTGGATGCCGGTAGTGCAGCAGTTCGACATGCGGCCCCGGCCCCGCGGGATGCATCGGCACCACGTCCACGCGCACATCGTCCAGGCCGTCGAGCGCGGCCTGCGTCGGGCCGTGGTTGAGCGTGGCGCCGCCTTCTGCCAGGCCGTGGGCGCGGTAGAACGCGCGGGACCGCTCTGCATCCGCCACTGCGACCGCGCTGTGGTCGATGCCGAGGATGCCGTGGCCCCGCCACCCGCGGCTTTCGCCGTCCGGAAACTGAATCAGTTCCAGCGGATGCCCTTCCGGGTCGCGGAACTTGACCGCAATGACTCCGCCCGTGGAGGCGGGCAGCGTGACCGGACCGGCGCGGCTGATCGGCGTGGCGCCTGCCGCCTGCACGCGCTCCCAGGCGGCAGCGATGCCATCGGCCGCCAGCGCGAAATGCTGGAAGCAGCGCGACGCGGCGTCCGTGCCGTCCGGGTAGGGCCGACCGGGCCGGTCGTACTGGTCGATCCACAAGCGCGCCGCGCCCAGGCGCATCGCATGCCGCACGCCGCCGCCCACGAGACCGAGCCGCGTCGCCTCGTCGGCCGCGATCGGCTGAGGTGCTGATGCTTCCTGGATAAAGCCCAGCGCCTTGTAGAACCGCACCAAGGCCGCACTATCGCGGGCCACCAGGCAAAAGGCAGCGATGCGGTTCAGTGCTATCTCATGCTGCATGGCGTCGGGTCGCGTTGCCTGCATCGGATTGCGCACCGTGGTCGCGCAATGGCGGCATACCCGGACTCAGCTCAGCTCGCATGGGTGGCGCACCGGCGCGCGGTGCAGTTGCACCGTCATCAGGCAGCAGGGCTCGTCGCCCACGGTGCCGGAACGGTGGCCCTTCCTGCCATCGACCTCGGCGCAACCCTGGTCGCCCCCGAACGAGAACTCGCCCGGGCCCTGCTCGATGCGCGTGCCGTCCATGGCTTCGATCCACCAGCGGCCCGAGAGCACGACGATCCATTGCGGGGCCGGGTTCTCGTGCCACTCGCCCACCCAGCCGACCGGCTGCACCGTGAAGACGACGGTCGAATCGCCGCGCTCCATGGAGTTGTTCCACTGCGGATCGGCGGCGCCGACGCGATGCAACTCGTAGCCGGTGAGCGCGCAGGCCTGGAAGCGGCTGACGCCATCGGCATCGGTGTAGAGGTGCTGGTAGGGCACGGACGGGCGGGGGCCGGGATCGGACATTCAGGGGCTCCGGTAGGGTTGGCTCGAAGCGAAGGGCGCATCGAGGAAGGGCTGCAGGCCGGAACCGTCGGTGCCGACCACCAGCAGCAGGAAGCCGGCGCCCAGCGCCAGGTTCTTGAGGAAATCCCAGAACAGCCCGCGCGCCTTGCCGTCGGGGTTCGACCCAAAGTCGCCGGGCTTCCAGAACGGCTTGAACAGCACCGCGGTCGCAAAGCAGTAGCCCGCGATCACGCAGGCCGCGGCCCGGTCGGACACGCCGGTGACCACGCCCAGGCTGCACACCACCTCGATCGCCAGGCCGGCCAGGATGACGGCGCGCGCCAGCCAGCGCGGCTTGAACACCTCCTGCGCCTGCCCCACCGCATGGCCGAAGCCCAGCACCTTGTCGAGCGCGCTGAAGGGCAGGAAGATCAGCACCATCACGCAGCGCACGAGGAAGGTCACCACGATGGCGGCGGTCACAGGCGCCCCTTCAGGATGTCGGCCACGCGCAGCGCGTTCGCGATGATGGTGAGCGTGGGATTCACCGCGCCGATCGAGGGGAAGAAGCTCGCGTCGGTCACGTAGAGGTTGTCCACCTCGTGGGCGCGGCAGTCGAGGTCCAGCACCGAGGTCGCCGGGTCGGTGCCGAAGCGGCAGGTGCCGGCCTGGTGCGCGGTGCCGGACAGCGGGATGTCCTTGCCAAGGTAGAGCGAACGCTCCACCAGCACCGCGGGCCAGCCGATCGCATCCAGCACCTGCTTGAGCTTGGCCTGCAGGCGCTTGAGCGCCTCCGCATTGGTCGCGCGCACGTCGAGGTGCACCTTGCCGTCCCGGTAGTACACGCGGTTCTCGGGGACCGGCAGGTCCTCGGCCTGCAGCCAGAAGTCCATCGAATGCCGGGCCATTTCCTCGAACGGCATCTCGGGCAGGTGCTTCATCAGCCCGGGCAGCGGCGCCTCGCCCTTGATCTGGTCCGCGTGGCTGGTCGCGCACATCTGGATCAGGCCCAGCGGATGCTCCCAGTCGTCGCTGCCGAAGTAGAAGTCGCCGAGCGCGAGCGTCTTCTGGAAGACGGTCTCGTTGACCTCCTTCATCACCGCCATCACGATCGACATCTCGTGGCGCATGTAGTTGCGGCCGACCTGGTCCGAGCCGTTGGCGAGGCCCCTCGGGTGCCGCTCGTTCGCCGAGCGCAGCAAGAGCAGGGCGGACGACAGCGCGCCGCAGGCCACCACCACCGTGCCGGCGGTGTAGCGTTCCTCGCGGCCGCCGCGTTCGACCACCACGCCCTCCACCCGCCGGCCGCCGGCATCCGTTTCCAGGCGCGAGGCGTAGGCGCCTGTCAGCAGCGTGACGTTCGGGTGGTCGCGCAGCATCGGATCGACGCACATCACCTGGGCATCGGCCTTGCCATTGAGCAGGCAGGGAAAGCCGTCGAAGTAAGAGCAGCGCATGCAGGTGCTCGTCGGCGTGGCGAAGCCGTCTTCCTTCTGGTCGAGCAGGATGCCGAGCGGCAGGTGGAAGGGGTGCAGGCCGATGCCGCGCAGCCTGTCGTCCAGTTGCGCGATCCTGGGCTCATGCTGTACGGGCGGGAACGGGTAGGGCGTGGTGCCCGGGTCGAGCGGGTCGTCCCCGCGCAGGCCGTGCACGTGGAACAGCGCCTCGGCCTCGTCGTACCAGGGCGCGAAATCGGCATAGGCCAGCGGCCAGGCCGGCGAAATGCCGCCGTGGTGGCGCACCTCGCCGAAATCCCGCTCGCGCAGCCGCAGCAGCGCGGCACCGTACACCTTCGAATTGCCGCCCACGCAGTAATGGAGTTGCGGAGCGAAACGGTGGCCGTCCCGGTCGATCCAGGATTCGCGCGCCTGGTAGCGCCCCTCCACGAACACGGCCTGTGCGCTCCAGTTGGCTTCTTCGCGCCGCAGGTAGTCGCCGCGCTCCAGGATCAGGATGCGCTTGCCGGTCGGCGCGAGCCGGTGCGCGAGGCTCGCGCCGCCGGGGCCGCTGCCGATGACGATCAGGTCGTAGTGGGACATCAGGCGGGTTCTTTCATCGCACCGGAAAGGGGCCGTATTCATGGTAGCCCGGCAGCGGGGCTTCCAATGCGCGCCATGGCCCCATTCCCGCCATGCGGGGCGCTTTTGCGGTGGGGTCCTACAGGCCGCTACCGGGGTGGTGGCGCGCGCTACTTCTTCGCGGGCTTGCGCGAAACGCCTGCGCGCCGCTTGCCGCGGCCGGTGCCCAGCCAGTCGTGCGCGGCGGCCATGACGCACTGCGTGAGCCGCTCCAGCCCCGCCTGGGCCGAGCGCGGATGGGCCCAGTAGAGCGCCACATCCATGCCGGTGCCCGGCAGCATCTCCACCAGCGTGCCGTCCGCGAGCTGCCGCTCGATCAGCACCGTGGGGTGCATGCCCCAGCCGATGCCCATCTCGCAGCTGCGCAGGAAGCCCTGGTTGGACGGCAGGAAGTGCCGCGGCGGATGGCGGCGCGAGCCGAGGCCCTGGCGCTGCAGCCACTGGTCCTGCAGGCGGTCGTTGCGGCTGTACACCATCATCGGCGCCTGCGCGATGGTGTCCTGGGTCACCCCGCCCGCGTCCGGCCCGAAGTGGCGGCGCACGAAGGCCGGGCTGGCCGCCGCCACGTAGTGCATGGAGCCCAGCGGCCAGGTGTTGCAGCCTGCGATGGTGCCGGCGGTGGCCGTCACGGCGGCGATCACCTCGCCTTCGCGCAGCCGCTGCGCGGTGTGCTCCTGGTCGTCGATGCGCACGTCCAGCTGCTCGTTGCCGCCTTCGGCGAACGCCGCCATCGCGTCCATGAACCAGGTGGACAGCGAATCGTCGTTCACCGCCAGCCTGACCGTGGGTGCGGAGGCATGGGCGTCAGGCACCAGCGCGGGGTGGGCCCGGCGCAGCTCGTTCTCCAGCAGGGCCACCTGCTCCAGGTGCAGGCACAGCCGGCGTCCGGCCTCGGTGCCCGTGCAGGGCGTGCCGCGCTGCACCAGCACCTGCCCTGCACGCTCTTCCAGCTGCTTGACGCGCTGCGAGACGGCCGAGGGCGTGACGTGCAGGCGCCGCGCCGCACGCTCGAAACTGCCCTCGCGCACCACGGCCGCGAGGGCTTCGAGTCCGGCGTAGTCCAGCATGAAGTAATGCTTAATGATGGTTAGAGTTTTTAAGTTTACATAATTTTTACGCCCGCCCAGAATCTGCCGCATGTGGGCACTTCTTCCTTCCTCTTCGTTGTTCTCCGGCGGGGCCGCGTCCGCCGCCTGGCTGGCCGGCTTCACGGTCTGCATGTCCCTGATCGTTTCCATCGGCGCGCAGAACGCCTATGTGCTGCGCCAGGCGGTCGCCGGGCGGCACGTGCGGGCCTGCGTGGCGCTGTGCGTGCTGGCCGACGCGGTGCTGATCGGCGCCGGCGTGGCCGGCATGGCGCGGTTGCTGGAGAGCGCCCCCGGCCTCGCACACGTGCTCACCCTGGGCGGTGCCGTATTCCTGCTGGCCTACGGACTGTTCGCATGGCACCGGGCCCTGTTCGGTACCGGCGCCGGCCTGCGCACCGACGGCGACCGCACCCGTCAGGGGCTGCTGGGTGTGCTGGGCACGCTGGCCGCGATCACGCTGCTCAACCCGCATGTGTACCTGGACACCGTGGTGCTCGTGGGCTCCATCGGCGCCCGGCAGGAGGGCGGCCTCAAGTGGGTCTTCGTGGCCGGCGCGGCGTCGGCCAGCCTGCTGTGGTTCTTGATGCTCGCCTTCGCCGGGCGGCAGCTGCAGGGCGTGTTCGCGAAGCCGGTGGCCTGGCGCCTGCTGGACGGGCTCACGGGCGCGATCATGCTCACGCTGTCGTTCTGGCTTTGGCAGGGGCTGGAATGAAAAATGTCCGCTGTCAAGTTTTTTGAAAAGCTAAGCAGCGGTGAAAAGGTCTGACGGGGCAACAGGTTAGGACAGATTGCAGCCTTTGTTTGCTGCCCCCGCTTTTCGAGCTAAGTGCGGCATAGGTGCCTCGCGGTGGCAAGCTCAGGGGCATTGCGGCGCGCGAGGCCCCACCATCGTAGCCTTGGTGCCTGCTCTGCGTGACCGTCCTACGTGCAGGTGTCTTGCTTCGCCCGTGATCCCCGTCATCTAAACCACGCTGTTCGTCTGGCAATACCGTTGCCAACTCATCGGATCAAGGCAATGGCACAGCAGCCAGTGTTTCCAGGCTAAGTCCCGGTTTCTGCGTGACAGCTTTGGCCGCAAAGTCCATCACGGCACGGACTGGCGCGGAACGGCGCAAATCGCGGTGCACGACCAGCCAGATGTCGCGCGAGAATGTCGGGCCTTTGTGTTCCAGGCGTACCAAGCCGGGGTCTTCATCACCCAGAAAACATGGCAGACCAGCAACACCGGCTCCGGTACGCGCCGCCGCCAGGTGGCTGCTGATATCGCTCAGTTCACAGCCAACGGTTCGGTTGCCGGCAATCCCCAGCAGCCATTGTTGCTGGGGCATATCGGCGAACTGCGCATCATAGGCAACAAAGGTCCAGTCTTCAGGGGAGCGCATCGCCACATACTCCGGGGCGGCATACAAGGCAAACGGCATTTGCCCGAGCTTGCGGACCACGCTGCTCGACTCCTTGGGACGTACCAGCCGCAAGGCCACATCCGCCTCCCGCCGAATGAGCGAAACCTGCTGCGCCTGTGCCGAAATGGAAAGCTGGATGCCCGGATACTCGGCGCGGAAATCCACGAGCCGGCGCGCCAGCAGGTGCGCCACCAGTACCGGCGGCGCACTGAGCGTCACTTTTCCAGCGAGTGGCTCCAGGCTGGCATGCACCAGTCGTTCCACGGCAAAAGCCGAAGTTTCCATGGCTTTGGCTTGCTCATAGACCTGTATGCCCATGGGCGTGAGTCGGCAGGAGCGAGGCAAGCGCTCAACCAGCGGAACCTGCAACTCCGTTTCCAGCGCTGTCAGGCGACGACTCACGGTAGCGTGATCCACCCGCAGCGACCGGGCGGCACCCGACAGCGTGCCGATACGAGCGACCGCTAGGAAATGTCGGAAGTTCTCCCAGTCGAACATATGTGCGTTTTCTCCAGTATGTAGTGCAATTTTGGAGAATTTACGCAGACATGTCCTAACCCTAACATGCGAATCATCTGTTTCTATTGGGTGTTTCTGTGCCTTCCTCATTTCCTTCTGCACGCGGTACGCTGCTGGCGGCCGCGCTAGGCTTTGTGGTCGTCCTGCTGGACGTCAGCGTCGTCAATGTCGCCCTGGATGCCTTGCGCCGGGAGTTCGCCACCGACGTAGCTGGCCTGCAATGGGTCATCAATGCCTATACGCTGGTCTTTGCAGCACTGCTGCTGACGAGCGGTGCACTCGGTGATCGCTTTGGCGCGCGGCACGTCTTTCTTGTGGGATTCGTCGTGTTTACGCTCGCATCTGCTGCGTGCGGCTTGAGCGGTAATCTGCCGATCCTGATTGCCGCCAGACTGATCCAGGGACTGGGGGCTGCGCTGCTGGTGCCGAATTCGCTAGCCATGCTGCAGCACGCATTCCCGGATCGTGAGCAGCGCAGCCGTGCAGTGGGCTGGTGGGGCGCGTTTGGCGGTATGTCGCTGGCAGCAGGCCCGGTGTTAGGCGGAATACTGGTGACGCACCTGGGCTGGCGCAGCATTTTCCTGATCAACCTTCCCATCGGTCTGATCGGTATCTACCTGACGCTGCGCTACGTGGCGCCCCATGACGACAGCCATCGGCGTAGCCTCGACTGGGCCGGCCAGGGAGCGGCCATCTTGGCGCTGGCCGCGTTGACCATGGCATTGACGGAGGCCGCACCGCTTGGCTGGGGACATGGCTTGGTTCGAGGGGGTTTCCTGCTTGCTATGGCCGCAACCCTCGGTTTCATTTGGATCGAAGCACGTAGTCATTCTCCGATGTTGCCATTGGAACTGTTCCGCATTCCGACGTTTACCGTGGCCTCAGTCGCTGGCGTGGTGGTGAATTTTTCCTATTACGGGTTGATCTTCGTGTTCAGTCTGTTCTTCCAGATTCAGCAGCAGCTTTCACCACAGTTGACGGGATTGGCCTTTCTTCCCATGACCGTCGTGCTGATGGCAGTCAATGTGCTGGCTGGGCGATTGATCATGCGTATGGGGGCTCGCCTGTTGATGGTGTTTGGATTGACGCTTGCGGCCTCCGGCTACCTGCTGCTGATGCCGGTCAGTGTGGATGGCAGCTATTGGCTTCTGGTTGTTCCAATGCTGCTGGCGGCTAGCGGCACTGCGTTGATGGTGCCGACCATGACTAACGCGACACTTTCGTCGGTGGATGCGTCACGCGCCGGCATCGCGTCTGGGGTGCTCAATTCCGCGCGCCAGGTTGGGGGCATGTTGGGTGTGGCCGTCTTTGGCTATCTGGTTCGGGACACTGCACTAGAGCCATTCATGCGTGGCATGCATGTGTCTATCGGCATTTCCGTGGTACTTCTTCTGTTGGGCAGTGTCTTGTGCTGGCTGGGCATTCAGCCGGATCGTGCCAAGGCATGACGAAGCAAAGGCATGGAATTTCGACACCTCCGATGCTTTCAGGCTGTGGCCGAAGAACTCCACTTCGCCCGCGCCGCCGAGCGGCTGCACATCGAGCAGTCGCCGCTGTCGCGCGCCATCAAGGAACTGGAAGAAGACCTCGGCACACGCCTGTTTATCCGCAACTCGCGCAACACGCACCTGTCGCGTACCGGGCAAGTGTTCAAGGAGCACGTCCCGCGTATCTTCACCGCCTTGCAGCAGGCCCGCGAGGGTGTCAAGGCCGTCGCCGCCGGCTACGACGGTCAACTGCGCGTGGCGTTGTCCGACCGCATCACGCCGCCGCGCCTGAGTGCCTTCGTGATGCAGTGCCGCGGGGACGATCCCGAGGTCGATATCCACCTGATCGAAGTGCCACTGTCGCAGCAGATCAGAGGGCTGCGCGATGACCTCCACGACGTGGGGTTTGCACAGTCCGATGAAGTGGGCGACGGCCTGGAGTGATCCGCTGGTGGTGGCCGTCCCCGTGCGCCACCCCCTGCTGACCCACAAGCGCATTCCGCTGGAGGACGTGCTGCGTTATCCGCTGGTGATGTGTGACCCGCACGTCTGCGAAGGCTACTGCCACCAGATCGCGCGCATCCTGCGCGCCGTGGACATCGAACCACTGGTGGCCGAAGAAGTCGCCTCGCTCGACCTGATGCTGACCTTGGTGTCAGCCGGCTATGCCCTGGCGCTGGTCGGCGCATCGCAGATCGCCGCCTGCCGTTCGCAGTACAGTGCGAATGCACGCACAATGACCGTCCGATGGCACGTTGCAATGCAGGGTCGCGGCCTCATCGGGTGCGGTCGCAGTGCACACCACCATGCATCCGGCTGGCGTGTTTTTAACATGGAGCCACCCCTGTTTTACGCACGTTTGCGTGCGCAAAACAGGGGCGGAATTTGGGCCGTTGGCATGCAGACGGGGATGGCTAGATTAGGTGGCAGTGGTGTGTTCCTGCACGACGGGCTGCTGGCCCTGGATGACGGTTTTGCGGCGCTTTGCCACCAGTTCGGCCGCCTGGCGCACCGGGTCATCCTCGGTGTGGACGTAACGCATGAACATCGCCACGGTCTTGTGCGCCGTCAGCGCCATGCCGACCTTGACCGGGATGCCCGAATTGGCAATGTCGGTGGTCGAACGATGGCGGATGCCGTGCGTGCCGACGTGCGCTGCGCCGGCTGCTTTGAGCGTACGGCTCCAGCCGTTGTAATACTCGCCCGTGGTCAGGTGCTGGCCCGGATGACTTGGGGACGGCAGCACATGCGGACAACCATCCTGGCGCGGTGTCGTCGACAGCAGCCGATAGGCTTCCTCGCTCATGGGCTTGGACGTGCCACCGGTCTTGCTGTCGGGCCAGACGACGCGCCGGTTCTCGAAGTCCACCCACGCCCATTGAAGCGTGATGATTTCGCCGCGCCGACCCGCGAACTCGAATTGCAGCCGGATTGCCAGGGGAATGACATATTGCTCCAATCCCTGCGCTTCGATCCGGTCGAGATGGCGAAACAGCTTGCCCATGTCCTCGTCGCTGATGAGGTGGGTCGCCTTACCGTTGGGGAACATCTGAACGTGGCGGCACGGATTGGTGCCGTCAGGCCGGTAGCCCCACACTTCGGCCAGATTGAACATGCGGCGCATGACGCTGAACGTGCGGTTCGCGTCGGCGGGCTTGTGCGCCATCTTCATCATCATCGCCGCCACGTCCGGGCGCTTCACGTCCTGAACCTTCATGCGGCCCAGTAGCGGGATGATGTTGCGGTCAAGGAAGCTCTGGTAGCCCTCCTGCGTGCTGGGCTTGTTGCGCACCTGGGAGTAGTCCTCCATGAACTTCACGCACAATTCCTTGACCGTGGGCGCTTTGCGGGCGGTGGCTTTGTCTGCGGCAGGGTCGCCGCCCCGGCGCACCTGAGACAGCCAGTCCTGCGCCAGCGAACGGGCCTGCTCGACGGTCAGTTCTCCGTACTGGCCCAAGGCGGGCTTGCGGCGCTCGCCCGCGTTCGTGCGGTACTGGAGCATGAACACCTTGCGCCCTGCGGGTGTAATCTTGCACAAGAAACCAGGCACCAGCGTATCCCGGAGTTCGACGGCCTGCGCCTGGGCTTGCGCCGCATCGACGGTGGACTTGGTGAGCTTGAGTTTTGCCACGATGACTCCTCGGAAAGCCACGAATCCCAGGAGCCTCATAGGGGCCTTCAACGGGAAAGTCGGGGCAGGTTTCGGAAAGCACCGGCATAGCATGGGCGCACCTAAGCCATTGATAAACTGCTGTATCAGGCTTTGGCGCAGTCCAGCGAAATGCGGCACGGGAGTCATGGTGAAATGAAAAAGGGCGCCGCGGATGCGGCGCCCTGTTCGGTTGGCAGGCGCGGAGAGCGCCGGAGGCCGTGCAATCAGAATGCCGGCACGATGGCGCCCTGGTACTTGTCCTGGATGAACTTCTTCACTTCGGGCGTGTGCAGCGCCTTCACCAGCTTGGCGATCGCCGGGTCGTTGGCGCGGTCGGCGCGCGCGGCGATCAGGTTGGCGTAGGGCGAATCGCTGCCTTCGATGAACAGCGCGTCCTTCGTCGGGTTCAGCTTGGCCTCGATCGCGTAGTTGGTGTTGATCAGGGCCAGGTCCACGTCCGGCAGCGCGCGGGGCAGCAGGGCGGCTTCCAGTTCACGGACCTTGAGCTTCTTCGGGTTCTTCACGATGTCGATCGGCGTGGCCGTGATGCTCTTCGGGTCCTTGAGCGTGATGAGGCCCTGCTTCTGCAGCAGGATCAGCGCGCGGCCCGTGTTCGACGGGTCGTTGGGGATGGCGATGGTGGCGCCGTCCTTGAGTTCGCTCACGGACTTGATCTTCTTCGAATAGGCGCCGAAGGGCTCCACGTGGACCTTGCCGTCCGGCACCGCCACGATGCTGCTCTTGCGGTCCTTGTTGTAGCTGTCCAGGTAGGGCTGGTGCTGGAAGAAGTTGGCGTCGAGCTGTTTGTCTTCCACCGCGGCATTGGGCTGGATGTAGTCGCTGAATTCGCGCACCTGCAGGTCCACGCCCTGGGCCTTGAGCTGCGGCTTCACGAAGTTCAGGATCTCGGCGTGCGGCACGGCGGAGGCCGCCACCTTGAGGACGGTGTCGGCGGCGTGGGCGGACACGGCGAGCGCGGTGAGGGCCAGGGCGGAGAGGGCTTTCTTCAGCATCGGAACAAGGGCTTTCTTCGGTGGTTGGTGGGGCGCCACGGCCACGCCGGGGCTGTCACCCATGGGCCCGGAGTCTAGGCAGGTTCCCGCGGCGCCACCACGTTTTTATCGTCATACCCATATAACGCGGCCGATGCTTATGCATTGCCGAATGATTCAGCGCAGCACTTCGAGCAGCCGGTCGAGGCCCCCTTCGTTGATCGCCACCCTGGCCTGTGCGCGCACGGCGGGCTTCGCATGGAAGGCCACGGACAGGCCGGCCACGCCCATCATGGGCAGGTCGTTGGCGCCGTCGCCCACCGCGATCGCCTGCGACGGGTCGATGCCCATCAGCGAGGCCACTTCCAGCAGCGTGCGGCGCTTCTCGGCGCCGTCGCAGATGTCGCCCCAGGGCTGATCGACCATGCGGCCCGTAAGGCGGCCGTCCTCGATCTGCAGCACGTTGGCACGCGAGAGGTCGATGCCCAGTCCGGCGCGCACCCGGTCCGAGAAGAACGTGAAGCCGCCCGACACCAGCAGCGTGGCGAGGCCCGCGGCCTTGGCGGCAGTGATGAGTTCCTTCGCGCCAGGATTGAAGCGCAGGCGCTCGCGGAAGACCTGTTCCATGTGCTCCACGCCCACGCCGCGCAGCAGCGCCACGCGCTGGCGCAGGCTCTCCTTGTAATCGGTGATCAGGCCCTGCATGGCGGCCTCGGTGATGGCGGCCACTTCCGCCTTGCGCCCGGCGGCGTCCGCGATCTCGTCCACGCACTCGATGTTGATCAGCGTGGAGTCCATGTCGAAGGCGATGAGCTTGAAATCCGCAAGGCGGAGGGGCGGCTGGATGCCCTGGATGGTGAGGCCGGGGGCGAATTCGGAGGCGTGGGACATGGAGGAACGGCGAAAAGGACTGTGGGGAAGGGTTCCGGCCGCGCCGGAAAAGCCGGCATCTTAGAGCCTGCCGCCACGGTGCCTGTGGCCTGCCTGCCTCAGCGCTGCAGGTACAGCCGGTCCGACCACGTGGCCAGCCACTCGGGCCGGAAGGCCACGAAGACCGAACACAGCATGCCGGTGACGACCGCGTCGCCCCAGGCCATGAGCCAGCGCGCAACCATTGTCAGCTCGGGCCCCACGCCGGGCAGGCCGTGCCCGGCCCAATGTGCGAGGCTGCCCGCGGCGAACATGCACAGCGCCGTGCCCAGAAAGGCGCGGCCCAGCAGGTAGACGAACAGGTGGGTGCCGGTCAGCCGCCGCAGCAGCGCGCCGAGCAGCAGCGCGAAGGTGGCGGGCACCACGCCCTGCCAGGCCGCCATGCCCACGGCCTCGCTCCAGGAGAGCGTAGGCGAGAGCAGCGCGACGCCGGCCGCGACGGCCACGAGCGCCGGCACCGCCAGCGGCCAGCCCACCATCAGCACGACGAGGCAGGCGCCCGACATCTGCAACTGCAGCGGCATGGCGTGCAGCGTGGGCAGGGCCCATATCCAGGGCAGGACCACCAGCGTGGCCAGCAGCGGCGTGAGCAGGGGCGATGCCTGCCGCCCGCTGGGTGCGTCCCCGGACCCCTCCGTCGCGCGGGAGGCAGTCCCGGCCGCCAGCAGGCGCCACGGGCGGGTGGCGGCCGCGGCGGCGAGGGCGATCAGGACGATGGCGGCTTCGAGGGGCATGGGGCATCCATAGGCGGCTCCGGCAACCGGCGATCCCGGTGTCCCTGCGGTCCGCGGCGGCCCTGCCCCCGCTCGGGCAGCGTCAGGCCGGAGCGCCCTGCGCGGCCCCCAGCGGCTGGCCCAGGCTGCGCAGCACGTCGCGCACCATCTGCGCCCGGTCCTTCGCGTCCGGCAGTTCGCGCTCGATGCGCAGCTTTTCGTTGCCCGCGAGCTTGATGTGCCTATTCTTCTGGATCAGGTGGATGATCTGCATCGGGTCCACCGGCGGCTGGGGCCGGAACGTGATGTTCGTCACGCCCGGCGCCGCATCCACCTTGATGACCCCGTAGGGCTGCGACAGCACGCGCAGCCGGTGCACGTCGATCAGCGTCTGCACCTGCGGCGGCAGCTTGCCGAAGCGGTCCACGATCTCTTCGAGCAGGGCGTCGATCTGGTCCGCGGTCTTCGCGGTGGCGAGCTTCTTGTAGAACGACAGGCGCAGGTGGACGTCGCCGCAGTAGTCGTCGGGCAGCAGCGCGGGCGCATGCAGGTTGATGTCCGTGGTGACCGACAGCGGCGCGAGCAGGTCGGGCTCCTTGCCGGCCTTGAGCGACTTCACGGCCTCGGACAGCATCTCGTTGTAGAGCTGGAAGCCCACCTCCAGCATGTTGCCGCTCTGGTTCTCGCCCAGCACCTCGCCTGCGCCGCGGATCTCCAGGTCGTGCATGGCGAGGTAGAAGCCCGAGCCCAGTTCCTCCATCTGCTGGATGGCGTCCAGCCGCTGGGCGGCCTGCTTGGTCAGACCGTCCACGTCCGGCACCATCAGGTACGCATAGGCCTGGTGGTGGCTGCGGCCCACGCGGCCGCGCAGCTGGTGCAGCTGCGCCAGGCCGAACTTGTCGGCGCGGCTCATGATGATGGTGTTGGCCGTGGGCACGTCGATGCCGGTTTCGATGATGGTCGAGCACAGCAGGATGTTGTAGCGCTGCGCCACGAAGTCGCGCATCACCTTCTCCAGCTCGCGCTCGGGCATCTGGCCGTGGGCCACGGCGATGCGCGCCTCGGGCAATATCTCCTCGAGCTTCTGGCGCCGGTTCTCGATCGTCTCGACCTCGTTGTGCAGGAAGTAGCACTGGCCGCCGCGCTTCAGTTCGCGCAGCACCGCCTCGCGGATCACGCCCATGCCCTCGTTGCGCACGAAGGTCTTGATCGCCAGGCGCCGCTGCGGCGCGGTGGCGATCACCGACAGGTCGCGCAGGCCTTCCAGCGCCATGCCCAGCGTGCGCGGGATGGGCGTGGCGGTGAGCGTGAGCACGTCCACCTCGGCGCGCAGCTGCTTCATCTGCTCCTTGTGGCGCACCCCGAAGCGGTGCTCCTCGTCGATGATGAGCAGGCCCAGGTTGTGGAACTTCGTCGATTCGGAAAGCAGCTTGTGCGTGCCCACCACGATGTCCACCGTGCCGTCGCCGATGCCCTTGATGGCCGCGGTGATCTCCTTGCCGGAGCGGAAGCGCGAGACCTCCGCGATCTTCACCGGCCACTTGGAGAAGCGGTCCACCAGCGTCTGGTAGTGCTGTTCGGCCAGCAGCGTGGTCGGCGCGAGGAACGCCACCTGCTTGCCGCCCGTAACGGCCACGAAGGCCGCGCGCAGCGCCACCTCGGTCTTGCCGAAGCCCACGTCGCCGCAGACGAGCCGGTCCATGGGGCGGGGCGAGATCATGTCCTGGATCACCGCGTGGATGGCGGCGTTCTGGTCGGCCGTTTCCTCGAAGCCGAAATCGTTGGCGAACTGCTCGTAGTCCTGCGGGCTGTAGCGGAAGGCGTGGCCCTCGCGCGCTGCGCGGCGGGCATAGATGTTGAGCAGCTCGGCCGCGGAATCTCGCACCTGCTCGGCGGCCTTGCGCTTGGCTTTTTCCCACTGGCCGCTGCCCAGCTTGTGCAGGGGTGCCTCGTCGGCGGACACGCCCGTGTAGCGGCTGATGAGCTGCAACTGGCTCACCGGCACGTAGAGCACGGCCTTGTCGGCGTATTCGAGGTGCAGGAACTCCTGCATCGCGGGCGTGCCGTCGGGGTTCTTCTGGCCCACGTCCATGTGGATCAGCCCGCGGTAGCGGCCGATGCCGTGAGCGCTGTGCACCACCGGGTCGCCCAGCGTGAGTTCCGACAGGTCCTTGATGAGCGCCTCGACATCGCTCACCTGCTCCTGCTTCTTGCGCCGGCGCGTGGTGGTGCCGGTCGCGAACAGCTCGGTCTCGGTGACGACATCGATGCCTTCTTCGATCCAGGCGAAGCCCGTGGCCAGGCCGGCGGTGGCGATGCCCACCCGCTCGCCGGCCTGGCCCTGGAACTCGGCCAGCGAATCGAAGGCCGGCGGGTTCAGCTGCGAGGCGCGCAGGAAGTCCAGCAGGCTCTCGCGCCGGCCGTCGCTCTCGGCCAGCAGCAGCACCCGGTGCTGCGTGTTGCGGATGTGGGCGCGCAGGCGCGCCAGCGGATCCTCTGCGCCGCGCACCACCGACAGGTCGCCCAGCTTCTGGAAGTGCGGGTTGCCCTCCACGTCCTCCACGCCCGGCCGCAGCGCAAGCTGCGCATGCGCGTTGGCCCGGGTGTAGAACTGCTCGATGCCCAGGAACAGCGATTCGGGCGGCAGCGCGGGCCGGTCCGGGTCGCCCTGCACCAGGCGGAAGCGTTCCTTCGTGTCCTGCCAGAAGCGCTGGAAGGCCGGCTCCAGGTCGCCGTGCAATACCACCGTGGCGTCCTCTCCCAGATAGTCGAACACGGTGGCCGTCTCGTCGAAGAAGAGCGGCAGGTAGTACTCGATGCCGGCGGTGGCCACGCCGTTGCCCATGTCCTTGTAGATGCGGCTCTTGGTCGGGTCGCCCTCCAGCAGTTCGCGCCAGCGGCTGCGGAACTTGGCCCGGGCCGCGTCGTCCATGGGGAACTCGCGGCCGGGCAGCAGGCGCACCTCGGGAACGGGGTAGAGGCTGCGCTGCGTATCGGGATCGAAGGTGCGGATGGAGTCGATCTCGTCGTCGAACAGGTCCACCCGGTAGGGCACGGGCGAGCCCATGGGGAAGAGGTCGATCAGGCCGCCGCGCACCGCGTATTCGCCCGGGCCCACCACCTGCGAGACGTGGCTGTAGCCGGCCAGCGTGAGCTGGGCGCGGAACTTCGCCTCGTCCAGCTTCTGCCTGACTTTGAAGTGGAAGGTATAGGCCGCGAGGAACGAGGGTGGCGCAAGGCGGTAGAGCGCCGTGGTGGCCGGCACCAGCACCACGTCGGCGCCGGTGTCCCGGTCCTTCTGGCTGATGCGCCAGAGCGTGGCCAGGCGTTCGCTGATCAGGTCCTGGTGGGGCGAGAACGTGTCGTAGGGCAGCGTTTCCCAGTCGGGGAACAGCGCGCAGCGCAGCTCGGGCGCGAAGAACGCCATCTCGTCGATCAGGCGCTGCGCGTCGGTGGCATCGGCCGTGACGATGGCGGTGGTGCGCCGGGCGGCCTTCTCGCGCTCCGCGACGCGCGCGAGCAGCAGGGCGTCCGCGCTGCCCACGGGGCGCGGCATGGTGAAACGTTTGCCGGGGATGAGTTTGGGGAGGTCCATGGGAAGCGGGGACTGGCAGGGCGCACGGGAGCGCCGCGGGCCGCGCGCGGTGCGGCGCGGCCATGCAGGCATTCTAGGGCGGCGGCCATTCCGGCGGGGCGCCCGGGGCATGCCGGCCGGCCAGGGCGCGCTGCGCTCCTACAATGGCCGCCCCATGAGCGACCTGCTGCCGCCCCGACCGACCCTTCCGCCACCGGCCGCGCCGGGCCGTTTCTGGGCCCTGCTGCCCTGCGCGGGCACGGGCGCCCGCGCCGTGGCGCCGGGCGCCGCGGCCGGCGTGCCCAAGCAGTACCAGGCGGTGGCCGGGCTGCCGCTCGTGCTGCATACGCTGGCGGCATTCGCGGGCGTGCGGCGCCTGCTGGGCACGCTGGTGGCCGTGGCGCCCGGCGACGCATTCTTCGACGCCCACCCCTCGGACCTGCATTTCGCCGTCGCCTGCGGCGGCGCCACGCGCGCCGACACCGTGCTCGGCGGCTTGCGCGCGCTGCGCGAGCGCGGCGCGGAGGAGGGCGACTGGGTGCTGGTGCACGACGCGGCGCGCTGCCTGGTGACCACCGCGCAGATCGACGCCCTCATCGATGCCTGCGAGCACGACAGCGTGGGTGGCCTGCTGGCCCACAAGCTGGCCGACACGCTCAAGACCGCCAGCGGGGGGCCGGGCGGCGTGCGCGTCGCCTCCACGGTGGACCGCAGCGACAAATGGCTCGCCCAGACCCCGCAGATGTTCCGCCTGGGCACCCTCGAATCCGCGCTCGTGCGGTACGGCGCGCAGGCCACCGACGAGGCCAGCGCCATGGAGGCCATGGGCCTGCACCCGCGCCTCGTGCCGGGCGGCGCGCAGAACTTCAAGGTCACCTACCCGGACGACTTCGCCCTGGCCGAGGCCGTGCTGGCGCAACGCCTGCTGCCGGCCACCCTGGAACGCTTCGGCGGGCCGCTCGCCCAGGGCGCGCCGCTGCCGGGCAAGACTTTCTTCTGATTGACAAAGGCGCGACTGCCCATGACGCTTCCCCCATTCCGCATCGGCGAGGGCTGGGACATCCATGCCCTGGTGCCGGGCCGCCGCCTGGTGATCGGCGGCGTGGACATCCCCCACACCATGGGCCTGCTCGGGCATTCCGATGCCGACGTGCTGCTGCACGCCGTGACCGACGCGCTGCTGGGCGCCGCGGGCCTGGGCGACATCGGCAGCCATTTCCCGGACACGGACGAGCGCTTCAAGGGCGCCGATTCGATGGTCCTGCTGGTGGAGGCCGCGCGGCGCGTGCGCGAGCGCGGCCACGAGATCGGCAACATCGACAGCACCGTGATCGCCCAGGCCCCGCGCCTCGCGCCGCACATCCCGGCCATGTGCGAAGGCATCGCCCGGTCGCTGGGCCTGCAGCCCGATCAGGTGAACGTAAAGGCCAAGACCGCCGAGCGCATGGGCCCCGTGGGGCAGGGCCTGGCCATGGAGGCGCGCGCGGCGGTGCTGCTGTTCAGGCCCGCGCCGGCTTGACGGGCTTGCCGCCCTTGGCGGCATCGGGCGGCAGCTGGCGCTTGATCTGCGGGCGCTGCAGCCGCTGCTTGGGGTCCTTGCCGGCCGGCAACTGCGAGGCGCGCTGCAGCTGGATGTGGGCCACCAGTCCGCCGGAGCCGGAGTTGGCGAGCGCGAAGATGCCGCCCATGCGCTGCACGGTCTTGTCCACGATGGCCAGGCCCAGGCCCGCGCCCGCGGCCGCCGTGCGCGCGGAATTGCCGCGGAAGAAAGGCTTGGTCAGGTTGCTCAGCTGGTCGGGCGGCACGCCCGGGCCGTGGTCGCGCACCTTCACCAGCACCCATTTCTCGCGCCCCTTGGCGGCGATCTCCACGGAGGCCGTGCCGCTCTCGGGCGTCTTGCCATAGCGGCGGGCATTCTCCAGCAGGTTGGAGATCACGCGCGCCAGCTCCACCTCGTCGGCCAGCACGATCAGGTCTTCCGGCACGCTCATGGAGATCTGCAGTTCGCGGTGGTCCTGCACCGCATAGACGCAGGACGACACGACCCCGTGCAGGTTCACCGGCGTGAGCGTGACGTGGTCCGGCCGCGCGTAGTCCAGGAACTTGTCGATGGTGGCGTCGAGCTGCACGATGTCGGCCACCATGTGCTCGCGGGCCACGTCGTCGATGACGCTCATCTCGGTTTCCAGCCGCAGCCGCGCCAGCGGCGTGCGCAGGTCGTGCGAGATGCCGGCCAGCATTACCGCCCGGTCCTGCTCGAGCTTCGCCAGCTTCTGCGCCATGCGGTTGAAGCCGATGTTCACCTCGCGGATCTCGCTGGTGACCACTTCCTCGTCGAGCTGGCTGGCCGCGAAGTCGCCGTCGCGCACGCGGTTGGCGGCGTAGGAAAGCTGCTTGAGCGGCCGGTTGATGAGCCGCGCGATCGCCGCGGCGCCCGCCAGCGACAGGGCGCCCGCGGTGATGAGCCAGATCAGCCAGGTCTTGCCGCCCGCCGTGCTCAGGCGCGAACGGTCCATCAGGAGCCAGTTGGGATCGCCGTTGATGGTGAAGCCCACCCACAGGCCGCTCTCGCCGTTCACGTTGCCGGCCACGATGGTGCCCGGGCCGAGGCGCTCGGTGAGCTCTTCGGTCAGGCGCACGCCCAGCGCGGTGTCGTCCACGAGGTCGAAGCGGTCGCTGGGCTCGCGGGGCAGGATGCGCACGCCCTCCTGGTCCGCCATGGTCTTGATGAGCGAGACGCGGGCGATGGCGTCCGCATGCACCAGCGCGGCCCGGCTCAGGTTCACGAGGGAGGCGATCTGCTGCGCGGTCTGCAGGGTGCGGGGCTCGAACTCGAGCGCACGCAGCGTCTGCAGCCAGGCCAGGATACTGCCCACCAGCAGCAGGGCGAGCAGGAAGAAGGTGCGCCAGAAAAGGTTCAGGCCGACGCGCGTGCGCTGGGACGCACGCCGGTTCGGCGTCGTCTCCAGTGGCGCAGGGCTGGTGGCGTCCGTGGACGCATCATGGGAGGCGCTCATGTCAGGTCAGGAGAAGAGCCGGGCCGCTGCAGGCCGTGAAAGGGCCGCGGGCACCGGGCTGCTCAGGGTGCCGGCGCGGTGCCCGCGCGTGGGGTTGTCGGCCGTGGATCAGCTCGCTCCATCCGGCACGAACACATAGCCCACGCCCCAGACGGTCTGGATGTAGCGGGGAGCGGCGGCGTCCACCTCGACCAGCTTGCGCAGGCGCGAGACCTGCACGTCCAGGCTGCGGTCGAAGGGCTCGAACTCGCGGCCGCGGGCCAGCAGGGCCAGCTTCTCGCGCGAAAGCGGCTGGCGCGGATGGCGCACCAGCGCCTTGAGCATGGCGAATTCACCGGTGGTGAGGGGCAGTTCCTCGCCGTTCTTCTGCAGGGCGCGCGTGCCCAGGTCGAAGGTGAAGGGGCCGAAGGTCACGACCTCGTTGTCGCCCGAGGGAGCACCGGGGGCCTCCTGCGGCGGGCGGCGGCGCAGCACGGCATGGATGCGCGCCAGCAGTTCGCGGGGGTTGAAGGGCTTGCCCAGGTAGTCGTCGGCACCCACTTCCAGGCCCACGATGCGGTCCACGTCCTCGCCCTTGGCGGTGAGCATGATGATCGGGGTGCGGTCGTTGGCCGCGCGCAGGCGGCGGCAGATGGAGAGCCCGTCCTCGCCGGGCATCATGAGATCCAGAACGATCAGTTCGACCGTCTCGCGCAGCAGGATGCGGTTGAGCGCCTTGCCGTCTTCCGCCACCATGACTTCGAAGCCTTCCTGGGTCAGATAGCGGCGCAGCAAATCACGGATGCGCGCGTCGTCGTCCACCACGAGGATCTTGTCGGTACGGTTGGTTGTAGAGGCCATGAGTTTCCCGGGTCCTATTTGTAACAGAGCCGATTCTGACCACCTTGCCGGCCGAAGTTCGCGTTTTTCCGGCGGGTCTGACCAAGTGTTACAAATTTTGCGGCGTCTATCAGCGGGGTTGTCCGGGCTTCATCTTTGGCGCCCGTGCAGTGCGTTACCGTGGGCGGCCGACCCCGGACGCGAAGCGCCGAACGGGTTTTCACACGATTTTTTCCATACAGGGAGTCCCTTCATGAAATTCCTCGCCCCCCTGGCCGCCGCCTGCGCCATCGCCGCCGTGTCGGGCACGGCATTTGCCCAGAACGCGGCCACGCCGGCGCCCCAAAACGTGCTGCAGCTCGCTGCAAGCGGCTCGGTGGATGTCCAGCAGGACCTGATGGTGCTGAACCTTGCCGCCACCCGCGAGGGAACCGATGCCGCCACCGTGCAGACCCAATTGCGCCAGGTGGTGGACGCGGCTCTCGCCGAGGCCAAACGCGATGCGAAGCCGGAGCAGATGGAGGTGCGCACCGGCCAGTTCGGCATTTCCCCTCGCTACAACAAGGACGGCAAGGTCACAGGGTGGCAGGGCCGGGCCGAACTGGTGCTAGAGGGACGTGACTTCGCCCGCATCACCACCACGGCCGGCCGCATCCAGTCCATGACCATCAGCCAGCTGGGGTTCGGTTTGTCCAAGGAGGCCCGTGCCCGCGTGCAAGGCGAGGCCCAGACCCGGGCCATCGAGGAGTTCAAGAACCGCGCGGCCTCGCTGGCCAAGGATTTCGGCTTCTCGGCCTATTCGCTGCGCGAGGTGTCGGTCAATGGTGACGAGATGGCCCCCGCGCCGCGCATGCAGGCGATGGCGATGAAATCCTCCGTCACCTTCATGGGATCGCTGGATTCGGGCGTGCCGGTCGAGGCCGGCAAGACCCAGGTGGTGGTCCAAGTCTCCGGCTCGGTGCAACTACGCTGACCGGCGCGCCCGTGCCCAGCGGCCGGGCGCGCACCAGGGGAGGGCGGCCGCGGGTTACTGCGCCGCCCAGCCCCCGTCCATGTTCCAGGCCACGCCGCGCACGTTGTTCGCGGCGGGCGAGCAGAAGAACACCGCCAGCTCGCCCAGCTCCTCGGGCGCGGTGAACTGCATCGAGGGCTCCTTCTCGCCCAGCAGCTGGCGCGTGGCCTCCTCGTTCCCGAGGCCGTGTTCGGCGGCCCTGGCATCCACCTGCTTCTGCACCAGCGGCGTGAGCACCCAGCCCGGGCAGATGGCGTTGCAGGTCACGCCCGTGGTGGCGTTCTCCAGCGCCGTCACCTTGGTGAGGCCCACGATGCCGTGCTTGGCGGCCACGTAGGCCGATTTCTGCGCCGATCCCACCAGGCCGTGTACCGAGGCCACGTTGACGATGCGGCCCCAGTTCACGGCCTGCATGGCCGGCAGCGCGAGGCGCGAGGTGTGGAAGGCGCTGCTGAGGTTGATGGCCAGGATCGCGTCCCACTTCTCCACCGGGAAATCCTCCACGCGCGCGACGTGCTGGATGCCCGCGTTGTTCACGAGGATGTCCACCCGGCCGAACTGGGCCGCCGCGTAATGCATCATGTCCTCGATCTCCGGCACGCTGCCCATGTCCGCGCCGTGGTAGGCCACCTGCGCGCCCGCCGCGTGCCCGGCCGCCAGCACCTCCGCCCTGGGGCCGTCCACGTCGCCGAAGCCGTTCAGGACGATGTTCGCGCCTTCGCGCGCCAGGGCCTTGGCGATGCCCAGCCCGATGCCGCTGGTGGAACCCGTCACGAGCGCAGTCTTGCCAGTGAGAAGCATGCCGGTCTCTCCGAATGAATTAGGATGAACGAAGGGCCATTATCGAGCGGCCCAGAGACGATTGCCCCCATGACAGAGCCTACGCTGAACTACGTACATTGCCCCGGTGCCGCGGCATCCCCCGGGGGCGCATCCAGGGAGGGCGAGGGCGGGCACCGCATGGCGTACTGGGAGTGGAACGGCACGGGCGACCCTGCGCATCCCCACGTGGTCGTCTGCGTGCACGGCCTCACGCGGCAGGGCCGCGACTTCGACGTGCTGGCCCGCCGCCTCGCGCGGCATGCACGCATCGTCTGCCCGGACGTGGCCGGCCGCGGCCGCAGCGACTGGCTGGCCGATGCCTCGCACTACCAGATCCCCGTCTATGCGGCCGACATGCTCGCACTGCTGGCGCAGGTGCATGCGCGGGCGCCCGTGGGCGTGCTCGACTGGGTGGGCACCAGCATGGGCGGGCTCATCGGCATGGCGCTGTGCGGCCAGCCGGAGCTGCCGCTGCCCGCGCCGGTGCGCCGGCTGGTGCTCAACGATGTCGGTCCCACGCTGGAATGGCCGGCGTTGCAGCGCATCGGGCAGTACGTGGGCCGGGTGGTGGAGTTCTCCAGCGCCGCGGCGGCGGTGGAGGGGCTGCGCGTGGTGTCCACGGGCTTCGGGCCTCATACCGCCGAGGAGTGGCGGGCGCTGTCCGAGCCGCTGCTGCGCCCGCAGCCGGACGGCTCCGTGCGCCTGCACTACGACCCCGCCATCGCCGGGAACTTCCGGCACCTCACGCCCGAGTCCGCGCGTGCCGGCGATGCCCAGCTCTGGCAGTTCTACGACGCGATCCGCGCGCAGACCCTGGTGCTGCGCGGCGCCGAATCCGACCTGCTGCTGCCCGGCACCGCGCAGGCCATGGCGCAGCGCGGTCCGCGGGCGCGCGTGGTCGAATGGCCCGGCGTGGGCCATGCGCCCACCCTGGTGGCCGCAGAGCAGGTGGACTTGGTGGAGCAATTCCTGTTCGGTGCCGGGCACGGTGGCGCGGGAGCGCCGGAGGCCCGCCCATGAAAAGCGTCGCCGCGCCCCAACATCCGCACGGCATGGCCGGCCAGGAGGCCGTGCCCCAGCTCATCGCCGCCACCTCCCTCGCATTGCCGGAGCAGGCCGGCGCCCTGGCGCGCGCCCGGGCTTTCGCCGAGCCGCTGCTTTCCGCCGAGACCCTGGAGACGGGCGAGAACACCTTCGCCCACGCGGAGGCCGTGGCTGCCATCCTCAAGGCCATCGGCGGCTCCGAGGCCATGCAGGCCGCCAGCTATCTCGTGCATGCCTGCTCGCACCTGAACAAGCCCGAGGAGGTCATCGCCAAGGCCTTCGGCCAGAATTTCGCCACGCTCGCCGTCGAAACCACCAAGCTCATGCGCGTGCAGGAGCAGGCGCGCGCGGCCCAGCTCGCCGGCCATGCGGTGGACGACCCCGTCACCCACACCGAGAACGTCCGCAAGATGCTGCTGGCCTTCTCGCGCGACCTGCGCGTGGTCATGCTGCGCCTGGCCTCGCGGCTGCAGACGCTGCGCTTCTACGCCGCCACCAAGCGGCCCGTCTCGCCCGCCATCGCCCGCGAGGCGCTGCAGGTCTTCGCGCCGCTCGCCAACCGCCTGGGCATCTGGCAGATGAAGTGGGAACTGGAAGACCTGTCCTTCCGCTTCCTGGAGCCCGACACCTACAAGCAGATCGCCCGCCTGCTCGACGAGAAGCGCGCCGGGCGCGAGGTGTACATGGAGCAATTGCGCGGCCGGCTCGAGTCCGAACTGCGCGCGCGCAGCATCAGCGCCACCGTGCAGGGCCGGCCCAAGCACATCTACAGCATCGTCAAGAAGATGCGCGGCAAGTCGCTGGACTTCGACCAGGTGTTCGACATCCGCGCGCTGCGCGTGGTCGTGCCCTCGGTGAAGGATTGCTACGCCGCCCTGTCGTGGGTGCATTCGCACTTCAAGCCGATCGACGCGGAGTTCGACGACTACATCGCCAAACCCAAGCCCAACGGCTACCAGTCGCTGCACACCGTGGTGCGCGACGAAGCCGGCAAGGCCATCGAGATCCAGATCCGCACCCAGGCCATGCACGACCATGCCGAGCATGGCGTGGCCGCGCACTGGGCCTACAAGGAAGCCGGCACCAAGGGCTACGGCGGGGTGTCCGCCAGCAGCGAGTACGACGCCAAGATCGCCGTGCTGCGGCAGTTGCTGGCGTGGGAGCGCGACATGTCCGGCGCGGTGCAGCACCGCGGCCTGTTCGAGGACCGCATCTATGTGCTGACGCCGAACGCCGAGGTGGTGGAACTGCCCCAGGGCGCCACGCCGGTGGACTTCGCCTACGCGGTGCACACTAGCGTGGGGCACCGCTGCCGCGGTGCGCGCGTGGACGGCGCCATGGTCACGCTCAACACGCCGCTGCAGAACGGCCAGACGGTGGAGATCACCACGGTGAAGGAGGGCCGGCCCTCGCGCGACTGGCTCAACCCCGAACTGGGCTATCTCACCAGCCACCGCGCCCGCGCCAAGGTGCGCGCCTGGTTCAACGCCCAGGCCACGCACGAGACCGTGGCGCGCGGCCGCGAGGCCGTCGAAAAGCTGCTGCAGCGCGAGGGCAAGACCGCCATCCGGCTGGAAGACCTGGCCGTGCAGCTCGGCTTCAAGACTGCCGATGCGCTCTTCGAGGTGGTGGGCAAGGACGAATTCTCCCTGCGCACGATCGAGACCCTGCTGCGCCCGCCCGAGCCCGTGCTGCAGCCCGACGACTACCTGCTGCTCAAGAAGTCGCGCACGCAAGAGACCGCGCCGAAGGGCGGCGTGCTGGTGGTGGGCATCGACTCCCTCATGACCCAGCTGGCCAAGTGCTGCCGTCCCGCACCGCCGGACCCGATCCGCGGCTTCGTCACGCGCGGCAAGGGCGTGAGCGTGCACCGCGCGGACTGCAGCAACTTCCGGGAGATGGCCGCCCGCAGCGCCGAGCGCGTGATCGACGTCGAATGGGGCAGCGCCGGCGGATCCGGCGGCGGGGCCCAGGGCGGCGGGCAGGGCGGCCAACCTGCCGCCCTCTACCCTGTGGACGTGGCCGTCGAGGCCGCCGACCGCCAGGGCCTGCTGCGCGACATCTCCGAAGTCTTCGCGCGCGAGAAGACCAACGTCATCGGCGTGCAGACCCAGTCGGTGAAGGGCACGGCGTGGATGACGTTCACCGTGGAGGTGTCGGACTCGGGGCGCCTGAACAAGGTGCTCTCCATCGTTGCCGCCGTGCAGGGGGTGCGCTCCGCGCGGCGGCGGTGAGGTGGGGGCAGCGAGATTTCGCCGCTTTGTCCGGTGGCCGGTTTTTTGCTGCTATACTCTCGTTTCTCGAATACACACAGGCGCGTAGCTCAGCTGGTTAGAGCACCACCTTGACATGGTGGGGGTCGTTGGTTCGAGTCCAATCGCGCCTACCAAGATTTGGTAGAAAAATGCAAGCTAAACCAGGGCTTGCAGCAGAAGTGCCCGCTAACAAGCGGGCATTTTTGTTTTTCCGTACGGAAAAAGTACGGAAAAGAAAGATGCCTCGTAAGAGGCTTTTTTTCGTCCTCAGGGCACCCCATCTTGGTTTTGCTGGGCATCTCCAAGCTTCGCTGGGCCGCGCTGTACGTGCTTCGCATCGAGCCGTTTGAACGTCTCGACCCTACGGCTCCCATCGCTGATGCCTCCGTGGCTGTGCCACTGCGCGCTGCGCTTGCCCGGTGCTGGTGGAGTGGCTTGGGGCTGGCTTGCTGTTCCCTTCATCCTTGCACACCGTTCTCGCGGTCGAGGTCTGCGCGCAGCTGGTGCGCTTGCGTCCTGGCGGCCGTCGTTGAACCCTGACAGCTGCGCTGCGGCGTGCCGGTTCCGGTCTCGGGCAATCCCGCCCGATCACTGGAGTTGGCCATGGCGCACGATCTGTTCTCTTCCCTCGATTCCTTCGCTTCTGCTTCCGTTGCCGATGCGGCCCTGATGGTCCGCGACGTGGCGGGCGACTACCGGCTGGCCGATGCCGATGAGGTGCTGCTGGCAGCGCAACGCCTGTTGGCATCCCGGGTGCGTGGGGCCGACATGCTGAACTCGCCGGCGGTGGTGAAGGACTTCCTGCGGGCACGGCTGTCGCATCTGCCGCACGAGGTGTTCGCTGTGGTGCATCTGGACTCGCAACTGCGGGTCGTCGACTACGTGGAGATGTTCCGTGGGACCGTGGCCCAGACATCGGTGTATCCGCGGGAGGTGGTCAAGGATGCGCTGTTGAAGAGCAGTTCGGCCGTCCTGCTGGTGCACAACCATCCTTCGGGCCTGGCGGATCCGTCCCGGGCCGACGAGGTCCTGACGCAGACGCTCAAGGCGGCGCTGCAACTGGTAGACGTCCGGGTGCTGGATCACCTGATCGTCGCGGGCACGACGGTGCTGAGCTTCGCCGAGCGCGGGCTGCTCTGACGCAAAGGGCCGCTGGCCCTTTGCTTTGTTCCGTCCTGCCAGCGCGCTGCGCGCGTGCATTCGGCTTGCGGCCCAGGTGGCTGATCTCTTTCGATCCTGTTCTCTCCGGTGGCGCTGCGCGGTGCTCTGCGCCACCTGCGCGCCGCACTGGCGGCTTGCCTGGCCTCTGCGGGTGCTTCTCCCGTCAAGGGCCGCTACGGCGCCCGTGTCCTCGGCTGCGCCTGCGGGCCGCACTAGCGCCTTCGCTTCCTCCCTTGACGGCGCACCCGCGCCGGCCCCAGCCGGCCCTCATGGCCGCGAAAGCGCTTCGCGGCCCCTGCGGAGCTCGAACTTCCAAGGAGATAGCCCATGCCCAGACCACCGTAGCCCGTCCCCGTGCGTCGTCGTTCCGATTCCTTCATCGATCAACGTCCCCGAACGGGACAGGAGCTTTTCACATGAACATCGTTTCCCAATTCGAAGTCCGGGCCTTGCATGCCGTGGCTGCCGCTGCGGCTGTCGCCGCCGCTGGCTCCACCGTGGATGCCACGGTCACCGTGCCGGAAGTGGCGCCGTACGAACTGCTCATGGTGCCGCTGTCGCGGCTGCGCACCTCGGCCCGCAATGTCCGCAAGGGCGGCGGCACGGCCATTGCCGAGCTGGCCGCGTCCATTGGTCGGGTGGGGCTGCTGCAGAACCTCACCGTGGCGGCTTCGCCGGAAGGCGAGCAGTTCGAGGTGGTTGCGGGCCGGCGGCGTCTGGCTGCGCTCAAGCTCTTGGTCAAGCGCCGCAAGTTGGCCAAGGACCATCCTGTGCCGTGCCTGCTGGTGCCGGATGCCTCGGCCCGCGCTGTCAGCCTGACGGAGAACGTCCAGCGCAAAGCCATTTCACCGGTGGACGAACTCTTTGACGGGATGCGCTGGTGGCGGACCAAGTGCACAAGATCCTGCGTCGCTTATGCTTCAATTACCGCCTGCTCAAGCCTTGGGGCTGTGAGCACGATTAGAAGCCGCCTGTGCTAGGGGCCTTCGAGAAGAAAGCGGCAATCACGGCCAATGCCGGTGCTGGATTTAGAGTTCGGCGTCCGTTTGTATATGAGCGGATGCGCAATTAAGGTGTTGGCCTCCAAGCAGACGGAAAGACTATAAAAGCGACCAGCAATAGTGCCTATACAGGCGCAGCAAACTTGAGGAGGCTCGGTGACTGAGGCTCATTTAGAGGTGTTCAGGGCTCTCCTGGACCCGATCGACGGCTTTGATAATGTGGTGGGATCGGTGGCAGCGGACCCGCCGCTGACGGAGCCAAGGCTGCTCTTCCTGAGAATGCATGTTGACGAGCCCGAAGTCCACTCCCTGGTGGAGCTCTTGACCGCACTATTGGTGGACTACGTTGTCCCTCTGGCAAAGCGCCAGAAAGCCAACGCGACGGGTGTGGCATCCAGAACTGGCGGGAGCACCTTCGCACATGGTCGTCTGACGCTTGAGGCCCGCCGAATCCTGGTGAAGTTTGAGGACGAGACCAAATCGCGTTATGGCGAGTTGGGTGAGCTGCTTTCTTATGCGATCGCCGTTCACTACCTAGGCGCCGCGCAGATTGGCTCAAGGATGGCGCTCAAGACGTCGGCCGGGATGCCAGTTCATGGCGTAGACGGACTGCACGTGCTAGCCAACGAGGACGGCACGGTCACCTTCTTCCTCTTGGAGTCCAAGCTGGTTCCATCGGCCGCCGATGCGTCGAGGGACATGGTGGCTTCTGTCGCTGAGTACCGCGCGAGCCGAGGACGCAAGCTGAATGAGTTGCGACTGGCCTCGGATTTCTCCAACTTTGAAGTGCTCCATGGCGAACAAAGGGAGGCGGCGAAGTCTTTCTTCAATGACTACGCGGGAGGTGGCAACCACCTTCTAAGGCGAGATGTCCACGTGGGAAGTCTTGTATACGAGGAAGAGGCCTACAGTGAGAAGATTCCGTTGGATCGGACCAAGGGAATCACCATTCACGAGGATTACTTCAAGGCGCTATACGCCGGCAAGCACCAGCGATTCAAGGAAAACCTGCAGCGTCAAGCGAAGGCCAAAGGCCTCGAACTTGGACATTGTGAGGTGTTCATGATCGCGGTTCCCAATATCGATGAACTAAAGCGCCTGTTCGCTCAACTTAATCCCCGAGCATGACTAGCTTTGCCACTGAAGTGTCTAGAGGGTGTTATGAACTTCCCGCTGCGGCCAGCACCCGCGCGGCGGCGGGCAACATGAGCACTGCAAACACCAGGAAATGCAGTCCGCTGAG